>NZ_JAQQEK010000001.1:0-682952 GCF_046027355.1 Paraburkholderia sediminicola
TGTGAGCTTGCGCGTGCTGCGGTGAAACAGACGCACACCCAGCCGTTGCTCCACCGCGTCAAGATGCTTTGTCGCCATGGCGGGCGACAGGCCGAGTTGCCGGGCGGCCGCGGAGAGGCTTCCGGCAGTAGCTGCACGCTGCCAGGTGCGATTGTTGGTTTTGCGAAATAGTGCCGTACAGTTCGGTTCCTTTTATGTTGGTGTGCTGGGAAACCTGATAGGAAAAGGTGTCTTGTTCATCAAACGCATCGGATTTATTTCTGCAGGCGCCTATCAATTCCAGTCGGGTGCCGGCCTTGGCGGACTTGAACGTGTCGAACGGCCCAAGCTGCAGGTTCGATCTGCCCCGCTACCCAAGGCTCCGGTCGTAAGGGCACAAGAGCCCCAAACCTCTGCAGCGAGGGCGGCCACTCCGGTGCCAGCACTGCTCACTCGCGGACAGAAGGCTGGGAAACGTTCTGACTGACAAATGCGGCGGCCGCTCGCGTGCGGTCGCCGTTTCCTTCCTCCCTCAGCCCGCTTGTGCTGCCGGCGCGCACTCGTGCGAGTTGCGCAATGCAGCGATCGTTTCCACTGTCTGGATGCAGGCGCGAGCGACCTCGGCGCCTTTCACTTCGAAGTGTGCGAGGAAGAAATTCATGTGCTCCTCCGAGCTGTGGAAGTGATGCGGTGTCAACACGGCGGACAGGACCGGTGTTCCGGTTTCCAGTTGCACCTGCATCAGTCCGGAGATGACTGCCTGACCCACGAATTCGTGGCGATAGATCCCGCCGTCAACGACGAGCCCGGCGCAGACCACCGCCGCATACTTGCCGCTCTTCGCAAGAATTTTAGCCTGCAGTGGAATTTCGAATGCTCCGGCAACTTCGAAGAAATCGCAGTCCGATTCGGCATAGCCAGCCTGAGCAAGTTCCGCGATGAACGAGGTTCGACAACGATCGACGATGTCTTTATGCCAGCATGCCTCTACGAAGGCGATGCGCCGGGAGCGCGATGAAGATGGTGTGTGAGTCGCAGTGTGAGAATTTAACATGGCGTGCTTTGCTGGTGAATGGTCGCTTACGGCGCAAGCGCACCTTCTTTCGCCGTTGTCGCGGCGCCGCTCCAGTTCGGGTAATCGCCGTATCCGCGTTCGGTGCCGCCAAACAACGTACTGCCGTCGAAGCCGGCAAGCGGCAAGCCCTCGGCCAGGCGGCGAGGAAAGTCGGGGTTCGCGACGAACGGGCGGCCGAAGGCGATCAGGTCCGCATAGCCGTGCGACAGAACCCACTCGGCGCGGGTCGAGTCGTACTTACCGGCAACAATGACTGGGCGCGTAAAACGTTCGCGGATGGCCTTGCGGAATGTTTCGGAAAACTGAGGAGCGTCGTCCCAGTCGGCTTCGACGAGATGCAGATAGGCGATGCCGCGCGCTTGCAGAAACTCGGTCGCTTCGAGAATCGTCGGCAGGATGTCCGGACAGTCCATGCCGCGGGCGGTCAGGAACGGCGCGAGACGGATGGCAGTGCGCTCCGCGCCAACTTCGTCGGCCACGGCGTTGACCACGTCCTTCAGAAAGCGCAGCCGGTTTTCACGCGAACCACCGTATTCGTCGGTGCGTGTGTTGGAGGTCGTCCGCAGGAACTGGTCGACGAGATAGCCGTTCGCGCCGTGAATTTCCACACCGTCGAAACCTGCGTCTATCGCGTTACGCGCTGCGCGACGGAAGTCGGCCACGACATCCCGGATTTCATCGATGGACAACGCGCGCGGCGTCGGACACGCGACCATTGCGCCTACGCCCGTCGTCGGATCCACCTTCCAGATCTGGCCGTCAAAGGGAATGGCGGACGGCGCGACAGGCAGTTCGCCGTCATGGAAGTCCGGATGCGACATACGCCCCACGTGCCACAGTTGCAGGAATATCCGGCCGCCGGCGGCGTGAACCGCATCGGTGACGAGACGCCATCCCGCGACCTGCGCGGCGCTGTAAATCCCCGGCGTGAACGAATAGCCCTTGCCCTGCGGAGAAATCTGCGTGGCCTCGGTGACGATCAATGCGGCCGATGCGCGCTGCGCATAGTAGCGCGCCATCATCGCGTTGGGCACGTCGCCCGGCTGTGTGCTGCGCGAGCGTGTCATCGGCGCCATGACGACGCGGTGCGGGAGTTGGAACTGTGAAACAACGGTCGGCGTGAAGAGTGACGAAGCGGTGGACGCCATGGGGGAAATCTCCGGATGCGTTAGGTAATGAGGAGTGGCGGTCTTTCCGTTGCCGGTGTCGCCGTTTCTGTCACGCGCGGTGGAAGACCTGAAGGATCTGCTTGTACTCGAGGAAGTCGTCGATGCCGGCGAGGCCGCCGAGCCGGCCCTGGCCGCTGTTCTTGAGGCCGCCCTCCTCGAATTCGACCTGCATGCCCGCCCACTCGTTGATGCAAATATGGCCGGCGTCGAGCTGACGCGCCACGCGGATCGGCCGGTCCGCGTCTCGCGTCCAGATGCAAGCGCTCAGGCCATACTCGCTATCGTTGGCTAGTGCGATGGCTTCGTCTTCCGTGTCGAACACCTGAAGCGTCTGCACCGGACCGAACACTTCGTCGCGCGAGATGGCAAGACCCGACGCGGGCACTTCCAGCAGCGTGGGGCGGTAAAAGGCGCCTGCTGCGAGTGGCCCTTCGACAATCGGGCCGCCTCGCACGATGGCTGTCGCGCCTTCCGCCAGCGCGGCCACGACCATCCGGTCGACCCGCTCAACCGACGCGCGGTCGATGAGCGGGCCCATCTGGCTTGATGCATCGGCGGATGCACCGGGCTGCACAGCGGCGAGTCGTTCCGCCAGCAGGTCCTTGAACTGCTCCGCGATTCCGCTCTGAACCAGAATGCGGCTGCCCGTCACACAGAACTGACCTGCGAACACGGTGGACGATGCCGCGATGGTCGGCACCGCCTGTGCGAGATCCGCGTCGTCGAAAACCAGATGCGGCGTCTTTCCGCCAAGTTCGAGCCCGACCCGCTTGAAACGGGCGGCAGCTGCCGTGGCGATTGCACGTCCGGTTGAGGTGCTGCCCGTGAAGCTGATGACCGGGACATCGAGTGATTCAACGAGAAACTTCGCGCCGTCCGCACCGCTTTCGACGAACAGATTGATTGTCCCGCGGGGAATTTCCGGCACGCTCGCGAGTATCTCGGCCGAAAGCCGCGCGGTCTGCGCCGCCTGGGCCGGCAGCTTGACGACTGCGGTGCAGCCTGCCGCGAGCGCGGGCGCCAGCGCGCGGATCAGCAGATAGGCCGGCGAATTCCATGGCACGATCAGCCCCGCCACGCCCACCGGCTGGCGGAGCACCATCGACTGTGTTCCGGGGCGCGGCTCCGACACGCGCCCGTATGTATGCAACGCGAGGCCGGACGCAAACCGCAGCGCGCGCACGATCTGCATGGCTTCAAAACCGGCTTCGACTTTGGGCTTGCCGTTTTCGGTCGAGAGGCAGTCGATGATGTCCTGGGCACGTTGCTCGTAGGCATCGGCGAGATGGCTCAGCGCGGTCGCGCGCTTCATCGGATCGACTTTCCAGTCGGTCTCGAGAAAGGTCCTACGGGCGGCCGCGACGGCGCGCTTCGCTTCGTCGAGTCCGCCGTCAAAATACGATGCGAATGCCTGGCCGGTTGCCGGGTCGATGCTTTCCCGGGGTGTGCCGGTTTCCAGCCATTCTCCGTTTATCCAGTGAGTTGCCTGTCGTTCCACGAAAAGTCCTGTTGCTAGGTTGCGAGTCGACTGAGACTATCTTCGTCCCGGCAGTGCGATAAGCGGGTCATGGGAAAAAACAGTTTTAATCGGCGGTGAGAAGCGCACCGGTGCGCTTGAGCGGACGAAGCGCAGCAACCAGATCTGATCGTGAGGATCTTTACCAGCCCAACGACAGCGCGATCGCGTCAGTATCCGCGCGCGCGGGTCCGGTGTTGCTGGTGAGTCTCGGCGTCTGCCTGACGCTCGCGGGCAACATCATTTCGTACAGCTTCCACGCGTATCAGACGGAGCTTTTTCCGACCAGCATTCGGGCGCGCGCGGTGGGCTTCGTCTATTCGTGGAGTCGCTTCTCGGCGATCTTCACGGCCTTTCTGATTGCAGCGGTGTTGAAGCACTTCGGCACTAGCGGCGTGTTCGTGTTCATCGCCGGGGCGATGCTGATCGTGATGCTGGCGATTGGATTGATGGGGCCGCGCACGAAGGGGATTGAGTTGGAGAAGATCTCCCAATAACCTGGCCTTCGCGAAAATCAGTTCACGTTACCCGATGCGCGCCCCTGAACACTCAGCAGATGCTCGCGCATGCACCGGGCCGCCGTCTCTCCATCACGGGCCTTCATGGCATTGACGATAGCCTGATGCTGCTGGGCGAAATACTGCCGGGTCTCCTGGGCGACCGTCTTCTCACGCACGTCCGGTTTTACGCGCATGCCGTTGATGACTTCCATCAGCGCGATGAGTGCGGGATTGCGGGTGGCCTGGCCGATCAGCAAGTGAAAGCGATGATCCCATTGTTGCCACTCTTCGTCGTTTTTCGCCGCAGCGTTTTTGCGTGCGCACTTTTCCAGTTCCAGCAGATCGTCCCAACTGGCTTTCGTAGCGGCGAGTTCCGCGAGAGCGGGCTCGAACAGCAGCCGCATTTCGGCGATATCCGCCGGACTGGTCCCCGCGCGCAGTCCACGCAGCGTGGGACCGAACTTCAGCGGCCGCGCGCCCAGATAGGTGCCGCGCCCGACACCGCGCCAGACCCGGCCTGACGCCTCCAGCGAAGCCAGCACCGAGCGCAGTTCCCTTCGACTGACGCCAAGGTCTTCGGCCAGCTTTCTTTCAGGCGGCAACGCGTCGCCGTCCTTGAGTTGATGGTCGGCGATATAGCCGAGTAACCCTTCCAGTACGGTTTTTTCCAATTTCTTCGCTAGAACCAATGATCATTGGTTCAAACCATAGCAGAATTAGCACGCCGTGACGCGCAGTTTACAGAAAACTTTTTGACTCGGTATATTGCAAGGAGATTTCGGGTTAGCATCAAGTGAAACTGATTGGTTTCAGCAGTATCTTTGTCGTTTGTTTAACCCGTACCTATGGTGATTGGTTCACCCAACAGTTACCAGTCACCCGCGATCGCAAAGGAGCAGCGCATGTCGTTCACAACCCGCCCGGAACTGATCGGCACATTCGGCATGGTGGCTTCCACGCACTGGCTCGCCAGCGCATCGGCCATGGCCGTGCTCGAGAAAGGCGGTAACGCATTCGATGCGGCGGCCGCCGCCGGTTTTGTTCTGCAGATCGTCGAGCCGCATCTGAACGGTCCGGGCGGTGAACTGCCGGTCGTGTTCTACAGCGCGCGCGAAGACCGCGTGCGTGTGCTTTGCGGGCAGGGCGTGACGCCCGCGGCCATGACCATCGAGCGCATGCGGAAGTTAGGGTTGGAAGTCGTTCCGGGTACGGGATTGTTGCCTGCCGTGGTGCCCGGTGCATTCGGCGCATGGATGGCCATGCTGCGCGATTACGGCCAGTTGCCGCTCGAGGACGTGCTGAGTTATGCGATCGGGTATGCGGAAAACGGCTATCCGGTGCTGCCTCGCATGACGTCATCGATCCTCGCCATCAAGGATTTCTTCCGGACCGAATGGCCGACTTCGGCCGAGCAATGGCTGCGCGACGGCGATGCACCAATGCCGAACCAGCTATTCGCCAATCCGGCCATTGCCAACACCTACAAGCGCATTCTGCGAGAAGCGAATACCCGGCGTGACCGCGGCGAACAGTGCGAACGCGCCCGCGAGGTCTTTTATCGCGGCTTCGTGGCTGACGCCATCGACCAGTATTTTGGTTCGACGGCCGTTCTCGACACGTCGGGCCAGCGCAACCGCGGCCTGCTCGATGCTGGCGACCTCGCTCGCTGGGAACCGTCCTATGAAGACCCCGTGTCGTACGACTATGGGGATCTCCGTGTCCACAAGACCGGTCCGTGGGGCCAGGGGCCGATGTTCCTGCAGCAGCTCGCGCTGCTCAAGGGCTTCGATCTCGCGGCCATGGACCCGATGGGACCGGACTTCGTCCATACGATCATCGAATGCTCGAAGCTCGCGTTCGCCGATCGCGAGGTGTTTTACGGCGACCCTGCGTTCGCCCATGTGCCAATGGATGTGCTGCTGAGCGACGCGTACAACAACGAACGTCGCCGGCTGATCGATCCGCACCGGGCGTCACTTGAATTCCGTCCCGGCAGGCTGGGCGACAGCGAGCAGCGCGCCGCGCGCATCATGGCATTGGCTGGCAAGGAACAATCCGGCGGCTTTGGCCAGGGCGAGCCGACCTTCGCCCCGTTGCCCGAACTGCGAGGCGATACGGTTCATCTCGATGTCGTCGACCGCTGGGGCAACATGGTGTCGGCCACGCCGTCGGGCGGCTGGCTGCAGGCATCGCCGGCGGTGCCCGGTCTCGGCTTCAACGTCACCACGCGCGCGCAGATGTTCTGGATGGAAGAAGGCTTGCCCTCATCGCTCGGACCGGCGCGCCGTCCGCGCACGACACTGTCGCCGACGCTCGTCACCCGCGCGGGCAAACCCTATGCGGCGTTCGGCACGCCCGGTGGCGACCAGCAGGATCAATGGTCGCTCCAGCTATTCCTCAAACACGTGCACGCCGGCATGAATTTTCAGGCAGCCGCGGATTCGCCCTCGTTCCAGACTGCTCACTTTCCAGGTTCGTTCTACCCGCGCGCAATGCATCTCGGCAAGATGTCCGCCGAGTCCCGTTTCCCGGAAAGCACCATCGCCGAGTTACGCGCGCGTGGGCACGACCTGACCGTGGCCGAACCGTGGGCGCTGGGGCGGGTCTGCGCGGTCGGGATCAGAAACGGTCTGATGCGTGGCGCAGCGACGCCGCGCCAGATGCAGGCCTATGCGGTCGGGCGATAACGTCGGCATGGCGGAGATCGTGTCCATTCCTTCAAGGAGAAAGTTACCGTGTCTGCCGTAGCCGCTCGTCTTGAAAGACTTCCGTTATCGGGCTTTCATCGCAAACTCCTGCTCATTGGTGGTTTGGGATATCTGTTCGATGGACTCGATTCATCGTCACTCGCATTCCTGTTGCCGGTCGTGAGCAAGCTGTGGCACCTGACGAGCGCCGAGACCGGCCTCGTTGCGAGCAGCACCTATATCGGTTACTTCTTCGGGGCTTTCCTGTCGGGCGTATTCGCCGATCTGATCGGCCGTCGCCGCATCATGATGACGGCGCTGGCAATCTACTGTGTCGCGTCGCTCGCGAGTGCCGCCGCTACGGACTGGCACACGTTCTTCGCGTTGCGCATCGTCGCGGGATTTGGTTCTGGCGCGGAGACCGTGGTGATCGCGCCGTTCCTTGCGGAATTCGTGCCGCGTCGTTACAGGGGCATGTTTTGCGGCGCGCTGGTCGGCTTCATGTCGTTCGGTTATCTGAGTTCGTCTATCCTCGGCTTCGTCGTGGTGCGAAATTTTGTCGATGGCTGGCGCTATCTGGCCGTGGTGACGTCGTTGCCCGTCGTCATGCTGCTGTGGTGGCGCAGGACGCTGCCTGAGTCGCCACGATGGCTCGAGAGCCAGGGGCGAACGGATGAAGCGAACCGCATCGTGAGCACGATCGAGTCATGGTTTGCCGACAAAGGCATTCATCTTCCGCCTGTCGCCTCCGTCGGCATGCTTTCCGCATCGCCACGTGCAAGCGGTAGCGCATTGCAGAACGTGCTGACGTTGTGGTCGCCGCGACTCGCGCGCACCACGGCAGTCAGTTGGCTGATGTGGTTCTCGGTTGCATTCGCGTACTACTCGTTCTTCTCCTGGATTCCGAGCTTGCTCCTCAAAGAGGGGCTCACCATGACGAAGAGCTTCGGCTATTCCATCGCGATCTATGGGGCGCAGATTCCGGGGTATTTCTCGGCCGCATGGCTCAATGAACGGATCGGCCGGAAGGCCGTGGTCGCATCCTACATGCTGCTGGGGGGCATCGCGGCGATTGCGCTTGCGTTCTCTCACACGGGAATCGGGATCATGGTCGCGGGCATATGCCTGTCGTTCTTCATGAATGGCGCGTTCGCAGGCGTGTATGCGTACACCCCCGAAGTATTCCCGACTGCGGTGCGCACGACTGGCACCGGATCGTCTTCATCGTTCGGCCGCATCGGCTCGGTGAGCGCGCCGATTCTGGTCGGGCTCGTCTATCCCGTGCTCGGATTCCTGGGCGTGTTCGCGATGACCACGACAGTTCTGCTCATCGGGGCCTGCGTGGTTTTCTTCCTGGGTATCGAGACTCGCAACCGCTCGCTCGAAGACATCGAGGCCGAGGAGCTCGGACGCACGCAGGATGTTCGAGGCCCGCTCAATTCCACTGAAATACACGGCTGAATGCCGTGATTTGCCAACTTTCCCATACAGACGATGCAAGGCAACCGGATCGAAACTGCGCCGCCAACCCCGCAAGCGCTGGACATATCGAACCTTGAGCATCTCGCGAAGGCCATGCGGCTCACGGGGCAGCCGATGGCGATTTTCCGTGCGGTGCATGAGGTGGCGGCAAGCGCAATCGGCTTCAGCCTGTTCACGATCATGTCCTACGACGCGCAAAACCAGGAGGTGGAGCGCGTCTATACGAACATGCCCGATGTCTATCCGGTCGGCGGGCGCAAGAAAAAGCACGGCACCCCGTGGGCCCGACAGATACTGCACGATCTCAAGCCATTTCGCGCGGAGACGCCGCAAGGCATTCGCGAAGCGTTCGACGATCACACCGTGATGACCGAGATGGGTCTCGGATCGATACTGAATATCCCGATCGCGTACGACGGCGTGTGCATCGGCACGATGAACCTGACGCATCAGGAGAGGTGGTACACGACGAGACATGAAGAGTTGGGATTGCTGATCGGTTCCTTCCTGGCTCCCGCTCTCATTTCGCGCCAGACGATATCCGCCAACAGCTTGACGCCTCTCTGACATGACCACTACCCATCGTGTTGCAACCGCGTCATCGGTGAGCCAAACCTCCGAATCGCAGGGACGCTGGCTGCTTGTTTTCATTCTCGGCTATCTTGCGCTCATGGCGGATGGCGCCGATGTCATGATGTACGGCCTCACGCTGACGCGCATCAAGGACGACTTTGGATTGAGCAATGTCCAGGCCGGCGCATTGGGCAGCCTGACGTTGTTAGGCATGGCGGTCGGGGGGATTTTCGGCGGCTGGGCGAGCGATCGCATAGGGCGGGTGAGGGTGGTGGTCTGGGCGCTGGCGCTTTTTTCGCTCGGCGCGGGGCTGCTTGGGCTCACGCACAGCTTTCTGGAATTCGCGATCGTCCGCTTTATCAGTTCGTTGGGCATCGGCTCCATGGTGCTGGTCACTACGCTCGTTGCCGAATACGTCCCCACGGAACGGCGCTCGCTGATTCTGGGTGCATTGCAGACCGGCATTTCGGCCGGCTACATCGTCGTCATTGCGCTGAGCAGCTGGATATTGCCGCACTACGGTTGGCGCACCCTGTACTACGTGTCGGCGCTGCCTGTGGTGTTTGCTTTGGCGATCAAGTTCGCGGTGCCCGAGCCGGCTAGCTGGCGGGCGAGCCACGCCGTCGAGCGCACGAGCCAACGTCGATGGCGCGATAGCCGCTACCACGTGATTTTCAGCAATCGACAGACACGAACCCTGTTTATCCTGTGGACCCTGGCTTCGGTTTTCATTCTTTCCGGGTTCTATGGATTGAATAACTGGCTACCGACGTACCTCGAAAAAGAACTGCATATCAAGTTCAGCGCGCTGACTGGGTACATGATCGGCACTTACGTCGTCGCCTTCGTCGGCAAGATTTTCGCCGGCTGGCTGGGCGACCGCTGGAGCCGGCGTGGCGTGTATGTCCTCGGCTGCGTGGGCGCCGCGATTTTTCTGCCGGTGATCATCTTCTCGCATACGCGGGAGAACATTGCTGTGCTCATGCTTTTCTTCGGTTTTCTGTACGGCGTACCACTGGGCACGATTGGCACGTTCATGTCCGAGAGTTTCGCCACTTCCATCCGCGGCACTGCTGTGGGCGGCTCCTACAATCTGGGCCGCTTCTGCTCGGGCGCGGCGCCTATCGTCATCGGCTTCCTGGCCACGCAGTTCTCCATCGGTCTGGGCTTCCTCGTGGTCGGCGCGGTGTTCTTCCTGAGCGGCGTGACCGCGCTGTTCATCCCGGACCGCCTGTACGACACGGATCGTCCGTCCACACCGTGAGTCGAAGCAGGTGCACAACGCGCTTTCTATTTCTCTTGATGAAACTGCGGCAACACCTCGTCGGCGAGTTCATTGACGATCTCGGCGACGGGACGCTCCGACGACAGATTGAACGTCACATGATGTGTCCCGTCCGCGCGTAGCGCTTTGAGTATGTCGATCAACGCATGCCGGCCGGTCCGATAGCCAAGCGACACGGCCTGAGCCGGCTCATGCGGATCGCTGCTGAGTTCGAGCCGCATCGCGACACCGAACGCACGAAAGGCCTCGGGCGCCACGCGTTCGACGGCGGCGCGCCACATGCTGTAACGGGCACGCTGTGCGTCGGGTTCGCGATGATAGGTCATCCACCCCAGCGAATGGCGCGCGATCCAGTCGACGCTCTGACCGCCCGAACCCACTGCAAGCAGCGGCACCGCGTGCGAATTCTCGGGCAACAGCTGAAAGGTCGGCGCACCTTCAGGCGTGCGATCGGGAATCACGCGAGACGGTTCACCGAGCGCGGCGGCAACCGTCTCCCAGTGACTGCGATACAGTTCGCGCCGCTCCTCGGAATCTCGTCCGAATGCGGCATATTCCGGCGGACGGTCGCCGGAACCCAGACCCAGAATGAAGCGTCCGTGACTGAGCG
This sequence comes from Paraburkholderia sediminicola, assembly GCF_046027355.1. GTDB lineage: Bacteria > Pseudomonadota > Gammaproteobacteria > Burkholderiales > Burkholderiaceae > Paraburkholderia > Paraburkholderia sediminicola_B. Next base: position 10,877 of record NZ_JAQQEK010000001.1, read on the forward strand.
TATCGACGGAGAGCGCTGCTTTGGCGATATGCAGCGGATGACGCAGCGTGAGCACAATGGCGCCGCTCACGAGCGCGATACGCCGCGTGTTCGCGGCGAGCGCGCCGAGCAACACCCACGGGTCGAGGTGGCCGACAGGGTCCGGGTAGTCCGCGCTGTTCAACGGGACGTCGCGTATCCAGAGCGCGCGAAAGCCGCGTTCGTCGGCAAGACGCGCGAGCGCCAGCTGCTCGTCGAAATCGGCCACGATGGTGCCGGTGCGCTGCATCGGCAGGGTGAGTCCGAGGCTGAGCGCACCGTCTGAAAACACGCGGTTCGCGGCGGTTTGCGCCTGATGTTGTAGCTCGCCTGCCGTTTTCAAATTCGACTCCCCTTCGCGCACGCGGCCTTTGACTCGATACGCTCGATGCTAGCACCGCCTCAGAACAACTGCTTTTGCCCTGACATCAAGGTCGTGAAGTCGTCGCGCAGCAGCGGCAGAATAGCGTCGGCGACGGGCTGCAATTGCCGCGTCAGATAGTGTTCGTAATCGATGGCCGAGCGCAGCGTTTCCAACGGCTCGGGTCCGGCAACCGTCATCACATAGCTGATCCAGCCGCCGTTCTGGTATTGCAGCGGGCGCCCTTGCCGCCGATTGAACTCGTCCGCCACACGCGCCGCGCGCACATGCGGCGGCACATTGCGCTCGTATTCTTCGAGCGGCCGGCGCAGGCGCTTGCGATACACGAGTTGATCGTCGAGCTTGCCTTCGAGCGTGTCACGCACATAGTCGCGCACATAGTCCTGATACGGCTGCTGCGTGAAAATGCGCCGATAGAGTTCCTGCTGAAACTGCTGCGCAAGCGGCGTCCAGTCGGTGCGTACCGTTTCGAGTCCTTTGTAGACGATGTCTTCGCTGCCGTCAGGCAAAACGGTGAGGCCGGCATAACGTTTTTTGCTGCCTTCCTCGGCGCCGCGAATCGTCGGCATGAAGAAGCGCCGATAGTGCCGCTCGAATTGCAGTTCGAGCGCACTGTCGAGCCCGAACCGTTCCTGCAGATTCTGCCGCCACCATGCATTGATATGCTCGACCAGCGCGCGGCCGATGCGGCTCGCGTCTTCCTCGCTGTGCGCGTGCTTCAACCACACGAAGGTCGAATCCGTGTCGCCGTAAATGACCTCGTAGCCTTCGCCCTGAATCAGTTCGCGCGTCGCATGCATGATTTCGTGGCCGCGCATGGTGATCGACGACGCGAGGCGCGGATCGAAGAAGCGGCAACCGGTCGATCCCAATACGCCGTAAAAGGCGTTCATGATGATCTTCAATGCCTGCGAAAGCGGCTTGTTGTTCTCGCGTTTCGCCGTTTCGCGGCCTTGCCATACTTGCCCGACGATCGACGGCAAACAATGGCGCGTGCGTGAGAAGCGCGCGCCGAGAAAGCCGGGCACCGACTGATCGTCGGCCGGATTCAGCATGCCTTCGACGAGGCCGACCGGATCGATCAGAAAGGTGCGAATGATGGACGGATACAGGCTCTTGTAGTCCAGCACGAGCACGGAATCGTAGAGACCGGGGCGCGAATCCATCACGAAGCCGCCGGGGCTCGCGGCGCCGGCCACGTCGCCGAGATTGGGCGCGACATAGCCTTGCCGATGCATGCGCGGCATATACAGATGCGTGAACGCGGCCACCGATCCGCCGCTGCGATCCGCCGGCAAACCGGTGACGCTCGCGCGTTCCAGCAGGAACGGCAGCAACTCCGTTTTGGCGAAGATGCGTGTGACCAGTTCGCAGTCTTTCAGGTTGTAGCGCGCGAGCGCGGGCTTGTCCTCGTCGAAGCGGCGCTGGATTTCGTCCATGCGCTGATACGGATTGTCGATCGCCTTGCCTTCGCCTAGCACTGAGCGCGCGACATGTTCGAGACTGAACGAAGGGAAACTCCACGTCGCGGAGCGCAGCGCCTCGATGCCGTCGATGATCAAGCGTCCCGCGGCGCCGGCAAAAAAATGGTTCTGCTTGAGTCCGTGCTCGCGCCATTCCATCACCGCACCGCCGCGCCCGAGCCGCAGCGGTACGCGATATTGTTCGGCATGCTGCTGCAGCACACGCAGATCGAACTGCACCAGATTCCAGCCGATGATCGCATCGGGATCGTGCCGCTCCATCCACGCGTTCAGTTTTTCCAGCAACTGTGCGCGCGATTCGCAGTATTCGAGGTCGAAGTCGAGCGTGCTCGCGTCGCCGTTGGGCGCCCCCAGCATATACACCTGGCGCTGTCCGCAACCTTCCAGCGCGATCGAATACAACTCGGCGTGAGCGCTGGTTTCGATATCGAGCGAGACCAGCTTCAAGGGCGGACGATAGCCGGTGACCGGCTTGAGTTCGCTGTTCAGGAGCGGGCCGCTCTTTCCGGTGTTCTGCGCGTCGCCGCCGAACCATACCGGCGCCGTGATGAAGCGCTCCATCATGTAGCGCTCGGGCGGAAAAATATCGGCTTCGTAGACGTCGACGCCGCCTTGTTTGAGGCGTTTTTCGAAGCCCGTCAATTGCCGGTACTGCGGGCAATAAAGTCCCATGACCGGCCGATGCTGAAAGTCGCACAGATCGAGCGTACGCAGATCGAGTGGCGCTTCGCGGCGCAGGATCGTTTCGGCGCGCTCGCGATGTTCGGCGGGAATGAACGCCACCGAAGGCTGAGGGCGCAAGCGCACGTGCCGCGGCCCGCTGTCCGTTGCCAGCCAGAAATCGACTTCCGTGCCGGCGGGCGTGTCCCGCCAATGTCGGGTCAAAATGAAACCCTGTTCAAGCTCAGTCAAACTGCCACCTCTAAAACCGGCGTGATCGCCTTGCGCGATTTTACCGCCATGCGCCGTGGGCCGTGACGCCATCCCCGAGCGTTGTCGCTCAGGCTCGTTGCGGTGCCCGCGTGCGGCCTTCCGGCACGCTGGATGCAACCGCGCCGCGCAGTCTGTATGATCGTGGTGCAGCGATTCCTTCCGGCGCACGCCATGCGCCGGTCAAGTCTACTAAGAGTGGAGTGAACGATATGACATTGGGCAAACTTGTTGTTGTCGTCGCAGTAGCTGCAACCAGCCTCGGTGCACAGGCGCAAGTCGCCGGCACGCAACCGCTGAGCGTCACGGTCGAGCAGTCGAATGCGCTGCTGAGCGGCTGGAGTGTGAAGAAGAGCATTCTCGGCAAATCGGTGTACAACGACCAGAACGCGAAAATCGGCACGGTCCGTGATCTGGTGATTGCACCGGACGGTTCGTTGTCCGCAGCCATCGTCTCCGCTGGCGGCTTCCTCGGTGTGGCGTCGCACGACGTGGCGGTGCCGATCGCAGCGCTGGACATCCGGCAGGGGAATTTCTATCTGGCCGGCGCCACCAAGGACGCGCTGAAGGCGACGCCCGAGTTCCAGTACAACAAGGTTCAGGCGCCGCCGAAGCCTAAAAAGCTGACGGGGCAGTAAATGCAGGAGGCCGGCGCGCTCGCCGGCTGAGCCGCAGGAAGCGGCTCTGGATTGACGCAATCATGGAAAAGCGGTGCTCGCGGCGTGAACCGGTTGGTGGGAGAAACCGTTTCGCGCGTGCGGCGCCGCTTTCGTATTTTCAGCGGACCATGCCGCTGGGTTGGGTTCGATTCGAAGCCTTGAATCAGGCCTTCGTTCAGGCTTCCAATGCAAGCGTGGCGAATGTGCCCAGCCAGTGCTCGCCCATATAATCGCCGGCCACGTGCGGCAGTGCGGTTTGCAGATGCCGCTCGGCTGCATCGAACAGTATCGTCCGGCGAATATCGCCTGCGGGCAGTGCGCGCGCCAGCGAACGTTGGCACCATGCGCGGCTGAGATTCAGGCCGTCGAGATGAGCGATCTTGCCGTCAGTGCGATCCGTCACGGTGACGGGCTCGAACAGCGTAGCGGGCTTTTTCACGCCGAGATCCGGCAGAAAGCGGCCGAACCAGTCGACGAATTGCGCGGGCGGCAAGATGCGGCGCATCAACTCGGCTTCCATGAGCGATGGCGAGAGGAATTCGTCGCCGGCAGGCTCCCATGCCTGACACGCGACGTCGTTCATAAACCAGCGTTCCGCGGTATTCACGACTAGCGCTTCCAACGATTCACGCGACGTTTGCCGCGCGAAATCCAGCGTCAGCGCTAACGCGAAGGCCATGTTGAAGTGTGTGCCCACGCGCAGCGGGTAGGTCGCTTTCGGAAGAAAGTCCTCGAAGCGTTCCACAAACACCTTGGTGAGCGGCGCAAAGGTCTTCGACCAGCGCGCGGCTTCCGAGAGCTTCAGCGAACTGAGCTGCGCGCTAAGCGCGAGCAGCCAGGCCCAACCATATGGACGCTCGAAACCACGGTTGTGCGGCAGCTCGAGATAGGCAATTTCTCCGGCTACATTCGCCGCGGTGAAATGCTCATCGACTACCGCGACGATGCGCGCCGCTTCAGGCAGATCGGGAAAGCGCTCGAGTAGATGCAGAATCAACCAGTAGCCGTGCACGCACGAATGCCAGTCGTAGCTGCCGTAAAAAATCGGATGCAGCGCACGCGGACCTTGCACGTCTTGTGGCCCGGCGAGCGAATGCGTCAGCTTGTTCGGGTATTCGCGCGTGAGATGGGCAAGCGCGAGGTTGGCGAATTTTGATGCGAATTGGCGAGTGAGTTGAATAGTCATCGGCGCCTCCTCAAAAGCGGAATACGAACAGATATGACAGTATGGTGTTGATGATCAACAATAGTAAAGCGGTGGGCTATTGTGCCTTGATTATGCGGTTCTGATTTTTTGAGCTTCAGCAGCGCAAACGGCACGATAGCAGAGCGCCTGATTCAGGCGAGCTTGAATGGTAAATACTTGAAAACAGTGGTTTTCTGGTAATCTGACGGCCGGCTTTCTACCCCAGATACTCAATAGATACCCTGAGCGGGCCTTCATGCGTGTTCGAGGTTATAAACGAGGTTTCCATGCGAGTCAGCTCTACTTCAACGGCTACCGATACCCCCGTTCCGTATCCATGGGACCCGAAAAAGAATAGCGCTGAGAGCACGCCCGACGTCGAAAGCCTGAAGAAGCAGATGGAAGCGCTCAGCAAGCAACTGCAAGAGGCGTGGAAAACGGCGGGGCAGTCGCCCGAGACTCATGCGCGAGTCATGATGCTCACCAGCCAGATTACCGCTTTGCAGCGGGACATCACGCAGATCACGAATACGGGCGCCTCCTCGGCGTCCGCGGCCACGGCGCATGCGGAGATGCTTCGAACGGTTGCCGCGGCTGAAGCCACTGCCAAACAGTCGAGTGCTGTGGAATCCGGCGCTGCGGCCGGTGACTCGACTCAAGCGGCGAATAGTCAGGCGGTGATCATGGCTTCCGCGTCTGACTCGCCGGCGCAAAACGGATCTGCACCGTTCCGCTTTGACCATACGGGTACTAACATCGATACGGTTGCGTAGCAGCTGTTTGCATGGGGCGGCGGAGTGCCGCCACCATGCGACGATGCCTAAAACAATTCCAGAATCCGGTGATACATCATCCCGAGTTCTAGCGCGGGCCCCCGCAACGCCGGCCCGCCTGGAAAGCGCGCATGCCGCAACTGCGCGAACAGATCGAAGGCCGCTGTCTCGCCCGCCATCGCTTTGGCAACCACGCGCCCGGCAATGCCGGTCAACGCGACGCCGTGCCCCGAAAACCCCTGCACATAGAAGTAATTCGGATCGATCGACCCAAAATCGGGCGCGCGATTACGCGTCACGTCGACAAAACCGCCCCACGCATAGTCGATTCTCACATCGCCGAGTTGCGGGAACACGCCGATCATGCGCTGCCGAATCTCTTCGCCAAGTTGCACCGGTGAAGCCCCGGTCGAACTCGCCCGCCCGCCGAACAGCACGCGATGGTCAGCTGACAAACGGAAATAGTCGAGGAAGAAGTTGTTGTCGCAAACCGCCTCGCGCCCTTTGATCAACGCATCCGCGCGATCCTTGCCGAGCGGTTCCGTGGCGACGATATACGACGCAATCGGCGCGATCCGCGCGGCCACCGGCGCGGGCAGCACGTCGCCGATCGTGGCGTTGCCGCACGCCGCGACGAAACGGCAGCGCACTTCGCCGCGAGCGGTCCGCACGACAGGCCGGGCACCCCGCACGACCTCGATCACCGGCGAATGCGCGAACAGTTGCGCGCCCTCGCGGCGTGCGGCATCCGCGAGACCGAGGCAGTATTTGAGCGGATGAAGATGGCCGGAAAACGGATCGTAGACACCGGCCAGATAGCGCTTCGAAGCGACGCGCGAACGGACCTCGTCGGTATCGAGCCACGAGAGCTTCGTATAACCCCAGCGTTGCGAAGCCGATTCCATCCACGAGCGCAAATCGGGCACACGTTTCGGTTTGGTGGCGACCGTCAGATAGCCCGACGTGAAATCGCATTCGATGCGATAACGCTCGATGCGCTCGCGAACCAGCGCCACGCCTTCCACCGACATCGCCCACGCGGCGCGCGCGCCGTCGAGACCGAGTTGGCGCTCCATGACCTCGTCTTTCGCGAAACCCACCAGCGTCTGGCCGCCATTGCGGCCCGACGCGCCCCAACCGGGACGATGCGCGTCGAGCACGACCACCGACAAGCCGCGCGCCCGGCACTCCAGCGCCACCGACAAACCGGCGAAGCCCGCGCCGATCACGCACACGTCGGCTTCCAGCGTGCCGTCGAGCGCGGGGTCGTCGGCGAGCGGACGCACGGCGCTCGCTTCGTAGTAGGAGTTGGCGATCAGCGCATCGGCGCGGCGGTCGAGCGTATTAAGCGTGTTGAGGCCGGGAGTCGGAGCATTCATCAAAGCAGGTCCTTCATTCGATACCAGGCCATCGCGAGTACGAGGGCAGGGGTGCGCAGTGTAGCGCCGCCGGGAAAGTCGCGGTGACGAATCTTGCCGAACAGATCGAAGCGCGACGCCTGGCCGTCGATCGCCTCGGCGATCAGTTTACCCGCGAGACCGGTGGTATTCACGCCGTGCCCCGAGAAACCTTGCGCGAAATACACGGTCGGCGAGAGGCGCCCGAAATGCGGCGCGCGGTTCATGGTGATATCGACGAAACCGCCCCACGCATAGTCGATTTTGACATCGTCGAGTTGCGGGAAAGTCTTCAACATGTCGCGGCGCATCGCTTCGCCCAGGTTGCGCGGCGCGAGCTTCGAATAACTCACCTTGCCGCCCCACAGCAAGCGGTGATCGGGCGCGGGACGGAAGTAGTCGAGCACGAAGCGACTATCGCACACGGCGGCTTTGGCGGGCATTAGCGCTTCGGCGCGATCGGGGTCGAGCGGTTCGGTGGCGATCACATAGGTGCCGACCGGCATGATCTTGTTCGCCACGCCCGGCGCAAGCTGGCCGAGATAGGCGTTGCAGGCAAGCACGACGAAGCGTGCTTGCACCTGGCCGTGCGCGGTTTCGACGACATGTCGGCCGTTTTCTTCGCGCAAGGCCGTGACGCAACTGTCCTCGAAAATCCGCGCGCCGGCCTCGCGCGCCGCGCGCGCCAGGCCCAGCGTGTAATTCAACGGATGCAGATGGCCGCTGTCGGCGTCGAACAGGCCGCCCAGGTAGCGCTGCGACTGAACATAGTTGCCGACGCCGTCGGCGTCGACATAACTGAAGCGGTCGTAGCCGAAGCGCCGTTGTGCTTCGTCACGCCATTTTTGCAGCGCGTCGGTATCGCGCGGCTTGTTCGCCGCGGTCAGATAACCAATGGTCAGATCGCAGTCGATCTGATGCTTCGCGACGCGTTCCTTGACGATGTCGAGGGTTTCGATCCCCATGTCCCAAACACGCTTCACGTCGTCCGCGGGCAGGTACTTCGCGAACGTATCGATATCGCAGGCAAAGCCGCCGATCAACTGGCCGCCGTTGCGGCCGCTCGCCGCCCATCCGACTTTCGATGCTTCGAGCACCACGACCGAATGGCCGCGTTCGGCGAGATTCAGTGCTGCGGAAATGCCGGTCAGTCCCGCGCCGATCACGCACACGTCGGCGCTGATGGTTTCGTCGAGCGCGGGATGGCGCGTGGTGTCGTTGGCGGTGGCGGCGTAATACGAGGCGACGTGAGGCTGGTTCGAGAATCGGAGCATAGGCAGAGCATGCGGAAAGAGCCTGTGCGCGTGGCCTATTTAGACAACAAGGCCACGCGCCGGCAAGTCGGATTAGAACGAGTAGATGAACTGTGTCGCGAGCAGGTCGTTGGACTTGCCATACGAACCGTCGTTCTTCAGGAACACCTGCTTGTTGGCCCAGTCGTGGCGGTATTCCACCTTGACCGTGATCTGCTGGGTCGGATAGAACAGCAGGTCGAGCGATACGTCCTGGCGGGTCGCGCCCTTGCATTCGAAACCGAGGCCACCGTTCGCCTGCGAATTGGCGAGACAGTCCGCGCCGATACCGAAGCCGTTGGCCGTGTCCATGCCGTTGCCGTTCAACGCGATGCCACCACCGCCGCCGCCGTTCTTGCTGTCGACCAGCAGGTCGTAACGCAAGGTCGCGCCCATACGGCCCACCACCGGCAGATTGAACTTGCGGTGCGCGAGCAGCGACAGGCCGTACCATTGCGCCTGGCCGCCGTTGTACGCGGCATTCTGCTGCTGACCGTAGTCCAGCTCGGCGTTGTACTGCACGTCGGCGAGCGTGTAGGTCAGATCGGCTTCGGTGAAGAAGAACGTGCCGCCCGAGCTCGGTGCCTGGCCGCCTACGCCGTAGCTGACTGCGCCGTTCGCGTCGATCGAGCTAGGCAAGGTCTGACGGCCGATGTTGAACGAACCGCCGATATCCAGTGCGCTCGACCACGTGTAGTCGGTACGTGCGGTGAAGGTCGGGATCTTGTTGCTGGTCGTGATCGGATCGCCCAACGCATTGGTGCCGATCTGCGTCGTCGCACCGTACGTGCGGTACTGTTCGTTGCCGAGGAAGAACTTCCACGCCCAGTTGCCTGCCGTGTAGTTCGCGCCGATCCCGACATAGCTGCCCGGATCCGAGAAGTCGTACAGCAGGTTGTGGGTGAGCGTGAGCATCTGATTCGACTGCTGCACTTCATAGCCGCCGAAGCTCGGAATCAAACCGGCCACGAGTGTCGTGGTCGCCGTCAACGGCACGTTGACCACCGCGGTATTCAGGATGTTGTTGCCGATATCGCCGTGCGAATTCTGCAGCAGCGTAATGCCGTTGCCGCGGTTCGGCATCAAGGTGATCTCGGCCGACGGCGCCATCGGGCCGACACCGAAGGTCTTCTTGATGTCGAGGTACAGATCGCCGAACGTGCTGTTAAAGTAGTTGTAGCTGCTTTCGTGGTTCGCGAACAGGAACGACGAGCTGCTCTGCGCGCGGTTATAGAGGTAGGTCGGGTCGATATAACCCGTTACCGACAAACCGGCGATCGGCCCGGTCTGCGCCGCGTCTTCGAGCGAATCGACCTTCAACTGCTGATTGGCGATCTGTTGCTTCATCGCCGTCACGTCGTCGTTGGTCAACGTCGCCTGAGCCTTGCCGTAATCAGGCGACGAGACATCCACCGGCGCGGCTACTACCGCCGGAGCAGGGGCCGCTGTCGCCGCGGTGGCTGCCTTAGGCTTGGTGGCGACTTCTGCCCGCAACTGCTTGACCTCCTTTTGCAGCGCATTGAGTTGGGCCTGCAGCGCCTTGATCTGGTCGCTGGTGGCGTCCGCCATGGCCATGCCAGGCAGACTCCCCGCCACCAACAGACAGATAAGCTTCTTTCTCATTCAAATTCTCCTTATTGGTCGTATTGCAAAAAGGACTTCTTATGCGCGTGCCGTATCGAGCGACTTTCGTACGGCGGCTTGTTGTGGTGCCGCGGGCAAGGGGTCGGCGGCTTCGGCGAGTGCGAAAGCCATCTGCATGTCGCGGTTGCGCTTGCGTTCGCGCAACTGCATCCAGCGATTCACGGCAATCACGCCGATCGTCACCGTGGTGATGAAGATCGTGGCGAGCGCATTCATTTCCGGATTCAGGCCGAGACGCACCCGCGAGAAGACGACGAGCGGTAGCGTGGTCGAGCCGGGACCGGAGAGGAACGCGGAGAGCACGAGGTCGTCGAAGGACAGCGTGAACGACAGCAGCCAGCCCGACATCAGCGCCTGCGAGATCAGCGGCAGGGTGATCAGGAAGAAGACCTTGAAGGGTGTGGCGCCGAGATCGAGCGCGGCTTCTTCGAGCGACTTGTTCAGCTCTTTGACACGCGATTGCACGATGATCGCCACATACGACACGCACAGCATCACGTGGCCGATCCAGATCGTGAAGAGACCGCGGCCCTTCGGCCAGCCGAGCATCTGTTCGAGCGCGACGAACAGCAGCAGCAGCGAGATGCCCTGAATCACTTCAGGAATCACGAGCGGCGCGTTGATCATGCCGGCGAACAGCGTGAAGCCGCGAAAGCGTCCGAAGCGCGCGAGCACGAAACCGGCCCACGTGCCGATCACGACCGAGGCGCACGCGGTCAGCAGACCGATCTTCAGCGAGAGCCATGCGGCGTTGAGCAGTTCGCCGTCCTGCAACAGCGCGCCATACCATTTGAGCGAGAAGCCCGACCACACCGTGACGAGCTTCGACTCGTTGAATGAATACACTACCAGGCTGATGATCGGAATGTAGAGAAACAGAAATCCGAACGTCAGCACGCTATTGGACAGCGTCTTATTAGGCTTGATCATTTCGCGCCCTCCAGTTCCTTGACCTGGTAGTACTGGAACACGGCCATCGGCACGAGCAGCAGTAGCACCATCGCGACGGTGACGGCGGATGCCATCGGCCAGTCCATATCGTTGAAGAATTCATCCCACATCACGCGGCCGATCATCAACGTGTCGGCGCCGCCGAGCAGTTCCGGAATCACGTATTCGCCGACCGCCGGAATGAACACCAGTAGACTGCCGGCGATGACGCCGTTCTTCGACAGCGGCAACGTGATGCGAGTGAACGCGGTCCACGGCTTGCAGCCGAGGTCGTAGGCCGCCTCGAGCAGTGTCAAGTCCATCTTCACGAGGTGCGCATACAGCGGCATCACCATGAAAGGCAGGTACGAATAGACCATGCCGATATAGACGCCAATATCCGTGTGGTAGAGGCGCAACGGCGAATGAATCATGCCGACCGCCATCAGCGTGTGATTGAGCAGGCCGTCGTCCTTCAGAATGCCGATCCATGCGTAGACGCGAATCAGGAACGACGTCCAGAACGGCAGCATCACGCCCATCATCAGCAGGTTGCGTTTCGTCGGTTCCGAGCGGGCGATGTAGTACGCAATTGGATAGCCGATCAGCAGACAAAAGAAGGTCGAGACCGCGGCCATCTTCAGTGAGCTGAGATACGTGGCGACGTATAGGTCGTCCTGCAGCAGGAACGCGTAGTGGCTGAGCTGCATGGCGAAATGCACCATGCCGTCCTTGATCGTCACGAGATCCGTGTACGGCGGAATGCCGAGACGCAGATCGGCGAAACTGATCTTCAGCACCAGCACGAACGGCAACGCGAAGAACACCGTGAGCCAGAGGAACGGCACGCCGATCACGGTCGTGCGGCCCGACGGCAGCAGCATCGACAGGCGTTTTTTCAGCGAGCCGAGCAGGCGGCTGCCGGACGGCGCGCCGAGCGCCGCAGGGGAGGAGGTAGTGGGATTGCTCATTGCGTCAGCACCACGCCGCTAGCGGGCGACCAGTAGACGAACACGTCGTCGTTATAGGAAGGCGCACCTTCGCTCATCAGGTGCGAGCTGGAGAGATTCGACACGACGGTCTTGCCGCTCGGCAGACGCACGTGATACAGCGAATAGCTGCCCATGTACGCCACATCCGAGACCACGCCGCGTGCCCAGTTGTGCGGCGTCGACGGTTTGTCGAGCGAGACCTTGATGCGCTCCGGACGCACCGAGATACCCACCGGCATGCCGAGCGGCCCGGTAATGCCGTGGCTCACGTAGATACGCGATTCGAGCTCTTCGCTTTCGACGAAGATATGGTCCGGTTCATCCGCGACCACGGTGCCTTCGAACAGATTGGTCGAGCCGATGAATTCGGCGGAGAAGCGGCTATTCGGAAACTCATAGACCTGGCTCGGCGAGCCGATCTGCACGATGCGGCCTTCGCTCATCACGGCGAGGCGCCCGGCCATCGTCATCGCTTCTTCCTGATCGTGCGTAACCATCACGCAGGTCACGTCGACCTTCTCGATGATGTTCACGAGTTCGAGCTGGGTCTTCTGGCGAATCTTTTTATCGAGCGCCGACATCGGCTCGTCGAGCAGCAGCAGCTTGGGGCGCTTGACGAGCGAACGCGCGAGCGCCACACGCTGCTGCTGGCCGCCTGACAGTTGATGCGGCTTACGCTGCGCGTATTTGCTCATCTGCACGAGATTGAGCGCATCGGCCACGCGTTCCTTGATCTCGTTCTTCGGCGTGCCTTCCTGCTTCAGGCCGAAAGCGATATTCGCCTCCACGCTCATGTGCGGGAAGAGGGCGTACGACTGGAACATCATGTTGACCGGCCGCTTGTACGGCGGCATCGCGGCGAGATCTTCGCCGTCGACGAAAATACGCCCGGAGGTCACCGTCTCGAGCCCCGCGAGCATGCGCAGGAGCGTGGACTTGCCGCAGCCGGAGCTGCCGAGCAGCGCGAACAACTCGTTCTTGGCGATGCTCAGATTGACGTTGTCGACAGCGGTGCTGTCGCCGAATTTCTTCACGACATTTTCAATCCGAACGAATTCGTCCGATTTCGATTTTGTCGTCACTGCGGGGCGGGCCATCTGGGTGGCGCCGGCTGCGCTTTTTGAGGTCGTCGAGTTCATGATGTAACCGTTCCTTGCGGATCGCGGGCGCAAGTGTCTCCATACGAGGCGCGGGAAGCGTCTCGGAACGTGCGCTGCGATCGGAAAACATGGGACTGCGCGCGGGTGGGACTTTAAAAAAAGCGCGCAGGCTGACTACCGTTACTGCGATTCATGCGCTCAGGGTTCGAGCGATCCCTGAGCGTGGGATCAATAATCGATTTTGAGTGGCTGGATTAATGGCCGGTTTTAAGCTGCGCCCAAAGACGGTTTTCAAGGCGCAGAATGTCGGTCGGCATCGGCTTCATCAGCGTCATCTTGCTCAACACTTCATCGCCCGGATAAACGGTCTTGTCCTGTGCGACAGCTGGCGTCACGAACTGGCGCGCGGCCTTGTTCGCAGTCGGGTAGAACACTTCGTTGGTGATCGCGGCGTTGACCTTCGGGTCCGAGATGTAGTTGATCCACTTCAACGCGGCTTCCGGATGCGGCGCGTCTTTCGGGATCACCATCACGTCGAACCATAGCAGGCCTCCTTCCTTCACGTTCGAGAACTTGATCTGGTACGAGCGTTTGGCTTCTTCGGTGCGGCGGCTGGCAATGCCGACGTCGCCCGACCAGCCCAGCGCGACGCACACGTCGTTATTGGCGAGGTCGTTGATGTAGCCGGACGAATTGAATTGAGTGATATACGGGCGGATCTTTTTCAGCACTTCGAACGCGGCCTGATAGTCGGCGGGGTTCGTGCTATTCGGATCCTTGTGCATGTATTGCAGCGTGGCGGCAAACACGTCGACGGCCTGGTCGAGGATCGAAACGCCGCAGCCTTTCAGCTTGGAGAGATTGGCCGGATCGAAAATCAGTGCCCAGCTATCCACGGGTGCATTGGCGCCGAGCGCTTTCTGCACGGCTTGCACGTTGTAACCGATGCCGTCCGTACCGTATGCCCAAGGCACGCCGTACTGGTTGCCCGGGTCCGCGTCGGCAATCATCTTCATCAGCACGGGGTCGAGGTTCGCGAGGTTCGGCAGCTTCGATTTGTCGAGCTTCTGGTACACGCCGGCCTGAATCTGCTTGGCCATGTAGTTCGAGGTCGGCACCACGATGTCGTAGCCCGAGCTGCCGGCGAGCAGCTTGGCCTGCAAGGTGTCGTCGCTATCGTAGTTGTCGTATTTGACCTTGATGCCGTCCTGCTTCTCAAAGTTCGGAATCGTGTCCTTCGCGATGTAGTCCGACCAGTTATACACATTCAGTTCCGTGTCGGCCGCAAGGGCCGGCGTAACCGACAGCGCCGCAAAACCCGTGAAGGCGAGAAGCGCGGCCCCCGCGACCGCATGACGAAGATGACTAACGCTCATGGTTTTTTCCCTTGATGTGAAGAACCGGCATGAGCGTGATTTGTGGGTGTGCCCATGCCGGAACGGACTGCCGTTACGAAATGCCGAGTTGTTGTGCTGTCGCATCGATGGCTTTCTTGGCCTTCGAAACGATTTCGTCGATTTCCAGCTTAGTGATCACGAGCGGTGGCGATAGCAGCATGCGATCGCCGGTGGCGCGCATGATGAGGTTGCCGTTGAAGCAGAAGTCGCGGCAGATCGTGCCGACGTCGCCGCCATTAGCGAAACGCTTGCGTGCCTTCGGGTCTTGCGCGAGTTGCAGACCGGCCACCAGACCCGCACCGGAGATTTCGCCGATGATCGGGTGATTGGCGAAGGTTTCGCGCAACTTCTTCTGGAAATACGGACCGGTGTCGTTCTTCACACGATCGACGATCTTCTCGTCGCGCAGCAGCTTGAGGTTGGCGACCGCGACGGCGGCCGCGACCGGGTGACCCGAATACGTGAGACCGTGATTGAAGTCGCCGTTTTCGATGATCGCCTTGGCGACGCGGTCATGCAGGCCGACCGCGCCCATCGGCACGTAGCCGCTCGTCAAGCCCTTGGCTAGCGTGATCAGATCCGGTTCGAAACCGAAGTGCTGATGCGCGAACCATTCGCCGGTGCGGCCGAAACCACCGATAACTTCGTCCGCGACGAGCAGAATGTCGTACTTGCGGCAGATGCGCTGGATTTCCGGCCAATACGTCGAAGCCGGGAAGATCACGCCGCCCGCTCCCTGGAAAGGCTCACCGATGAACGCGGCGACGTTGTCCGCGCCGATTTCGAGAATCTTCGCTTCCAGTTGCTGCGCACGGGCCAGCGCGAATTCTTCCGGCGTCAGGTTGCCTTGCGCTTCGCCGAAGAAATACGGTTGGTCGATATGCACGATGTTCTCGACCTTCGAAGGCATCTGTTCATGCATGTAGCCCATGCCGCCGAGCGTGCCGCCCGCGATCGTCGAACCGTGATAGCCGTTCTTGCGCGAGATGACGAACTTCTTCGAGTGCTTGCCTTGCGTCGCCCAGTACTGGTGGACGATCCGCAGCACCGTGTCGTTGCCTTCCGAACCACTGTTGCAGTAGAAGAAATGATTGAACGGCTCCGGCGCCAACTCCGCAAGCAAGGCCGACAGTTCGATCACCGGCGGGTGCGTCGTCTTGAAGAAGGTGTTGTAGTACGGCAGTTCCTGCATCTGCTTGTACGCGGCGTCGGCCAGTTCCTTGCGGCCATAACCCACGTTCACGCACCACAGGCCGGCCATGCCGTCGATCACCTTGTTGCCTTCCGAGTCCCACAGATACACGCCTTGCGCCTTGACGATCACGCGGCTGCCGCTGCGATTGAGCGAGCCCATATCCGAGAACGGATGGATGTGGTGCGCCGCGTCGAGCGCGCGGTATTCTGCGGTGCTGCGTTGTTGTTGCACGGCTTGCGCGCTTGCGGCCGGCTGAGCCGGTTGCACGTAAGCGATTTCTTCTGTTCTGTAGCTCATACTGCCTCCAATTTTTTTGCGTTTGCCTTACACGTGCAGCAGCAAATGCCGGCGTTCCCACGAACTGATCACGCGGAAGAACGCTTCATATTCGGTTTCTTTCAGAGCGAGGTAGGCTTTCACGAATTTTTCGCCGAGCACTTCGGCGATCGGCTCGCACGCGCCCATCAACGTCAAACCCTCTTCGAGATTGCGCGGCAACTGGTACGGCAATTCGTAACCGTCGCTGAGCAGCGGCTCGGTGGCTTCGAGTTTCTGCGTCATGCCGAGATAGCCGGCGGCGAGCGTCGCGGCAATCGCCAGATACGGGTTGCAGTCCACGCCGGGAATTCGGTTTTCGATGCGGCGCGCGGCCGGCCCCGAATGCGGAATGCGGAAGCCCACTGTGCGGTTGTCGTAACCCCATGCCACGTTGATCGGCGCGGCCATGAAACGCGACAGACGGCGATACGAGTTGATATACGGCGCGAAAATCGGCATCAGTGCCGGCGTGTATTTCTGCAGACCGGCGATATAACCCGTAAACAAAGAAGTGGGTTTGCCGTCGGGGCCGGTGAACAGGTTGTGACCGGTTTCTTCGTCCACGAGGCTTTGATGCATGTGCATCGCCGAGCCCGGTTCACCTTCCATCGGCTTGGCCATGAAGGTCGCGTACATCTTGTGACGCAGCGCGGCTTCCCGCACCGTGCGCTTGAAGAGGAACACGCTGTCGGCGAGCTTGAGCGGATCGCCGTGCATGAAGTTGATTTCCATCTGCGCGGCGCCGACTTCGTGAATCAGCGTGTCGACTTCCAGTTCCTGCACCTCGCAGTATTCGTAGATATCTTCGAAAAGCGGATCGAACTCATTGACGGCTTCGATCGAGTAAGCCTGACGGCCGGTCTCCGGACGACCCGTACGGCCGATCGGCGGTTGCAGCGGCAGATCCGGGTCCTTGTTCATATCGACCAGATAGAACTCGAGCTCGGGTGCGATGACCGGCTTCCAGCCTTTGGCCTTGTACAGTTCGAGCACGCGGCGCAGCACGCGGCGCGGCGAGATCGCGACGGGCGTGCCGTCGAAGTGAACGCAATCATGGATCACCTGAGCGGTCGGATCGACGGCCCACGGAATCATGCGGATAGTGCTGGCGTCGGGCACGCACACCATGTCCGGATCGGTGACGCCGGTGAGCGTGCCGTCTTCCGGATAGTCTCCTGTGACGGTCTGGATCATCACCGCCTGCGGCAAGCGCATGGACTCGCCGGACTCGAACTTGCTGCGCGGAATGATCTTGCCGCGCGCGATCCCGGCCATATCCGGAATGATCGCTTCGATTTCGGTGACACGGTTCTTCTTCAGAAAATCGTCGATGTCATGCATGTCTATTCTCTCTGTTTTGGTGCGCGACCGGCTCAGGCATGCGTGGCAGCGGCGGATGCCGCGCCATAGCCGGCCTTGGTGCGCATTCGATCGCGGCAGGCGTCGCCGAACGCCCGAAAGATCGCGGTAGATAGTGCGTCGTTGGCATGCTTCCACTCCGGGTGCCACTGCACACCCAGCGCGAAGGCGCGCGCATCTTTCACGCTCACCGCTTCGATCAATCCGTCCGGCGCGGTGGCTTCGGCCGTGAGGCCCACGCCCAGCCGCTCGACGCCCTGGCCGTGCAATGAATTCACACGCGCTTCATTCGTGCCGCCCGCGAGGCGCTGCAACAAGCCGCCCTGCGTCAGCGTGATCGAATGCGACGGTGCGTATTGCACGTCGAGGTCGTCTTCCTTGTTCTCGCGATGGTCGTTCAGACCGTCCACCGCGTGAACGCTTTGATGCAACGTCCCACCGAAAACCACGTTCATTTCCTGGAAGCCCCGGCATACGGCTAGCACCGGCACGCCGGCGGCGATCGCCGCACGCATCAGCGGTAGCGTCGTCGCATCGCGTGCGGCGTCGTGCAGCGTGCCCGGCGTGCTGGGATGGCCGCCGTAGCGGTGTGGCTCGACGTTCGAATAGCTGCCTGTAAACAACAGGCCGTCGACTGTCGCCAGCACGTCTTCGGCGGACTGACGCTCGCCGAGCGCCGGCAGCAGCATGGCCAGCGCCTGTGAACCGTCCACGATCGCGGCGATGTATTTCTCGCCGACCACGTGCGACGCGTGGACTCCCATCATTGTTCTGTCAGCGCTGATGCCGACCAGAGGTTTATTTCGCATAACGAATAGACGTGTGTGTTCCCCGCGGGACGCGGCATGAACAACGTTAAACACAGCGCGGCACAATTCCGTAGCCGTGCGCAAGGCGCGAGGCCACCGGGGTGGTGCAGGCGGTCGTCGTCAACTGAAACGCGCCGCGCGTGATAGTCAGATGGGCTGTTCGATTCGATCCGCTGCGGTGCGCAACTGATCCGATGGGCGTGAAACACGCAGGCGGCGGACGGCACCGCACATGCAGGAACGCACGGCTCGAAAGAGCGCGCTCACGCAAACGGATGAATCGAACGGCGAAAAGAGGGAGGCGCTACGGCAGCAGCGAGGCGACTTCGTCCGTGCGCACGGCAATGAAGGCGCGCGCGGAGATGGAGTTGTGACGTCGAACTGAACGGCGGGACAGGATCGTGAAGACGGACAGAAAGCGGCGGAACGCAAGGCTGCCGCTGCTGCCGTCGGCGATGGCGCCGTCAGCGCGAGGACAACTCGCCTGACTACGATTCCATCTCACCAAAGGGCCTCGGACTCTCACGATTACACTCGACTAGCGACGTTGAAAGTATTGAACGGCCTGCTCGAAATCCGCACGGGGCGTTTAAAGAAACAGGACGCTGGGATGATCGCCTTGAGCCGACGCGAAGTAAATTCGCTGCGCCGCGAAACACACTTGGGTGCCTCGTGACGTCGGCATGACGATCGCCTGGGAACCAGCATATACGAGCCAATAAAGCCGTCAAACCCTTTTTGATAAAACATTTATCAGGGCTTTCCCGAGGGTTCGACTAGAATCCGGCCCGCTGGGAACGTTCGTTGCGCAATTCATATTTCGGAAAGCTTTCAGGGTTTTCCCCAGCGGCGCAATAATCAAAGTGATTAGAATATTCAACACTCGCGGGCACCTCATTGCCCGAGTCATGTGTTCCATTCATCTGGTCACTTAGCGCCCCGATTGTCTTCAATGTCAGAGAACCTAGCGATGTCCATAGAAGTAGCGACCCGTCTGCAATACATCCGCAAGAAGAACGGCTTGTCCCAGCGTGAACTGGCGAAACGGGCGGGAGTGACAAATGGCACGATCTCGCTGATCGAACAGAATCGTGTGAGCCCCTCGGTCGGCTCGCTGAAGAAACTGCTCGAATGCATACCCATGAGTCTCGCCGAATTCTTCACCTTCGAAGTGGAAGCGGAGCGCTCGGTGGTGTCGCGCCGTGCCGACATGCCGAACCTCGGCAATGAGTCGATCGAGTTCTATCTCGCGGGTTCGAGCGTGAGAGACCGCAATATGGGCATTCTGCGCGAGGTCTATCAGCCGTTGTCGGACACGGGGCCGGAAATGCTGGAGCACGAAGGGCACGAGGGCGGGGTGGTGGTCAGCGGTCAGATCGAACTGACGGTGGACGGCACCACGTGGCTGCTCGACCCCGGTGACAGCTACTACTTCGAAAGCCGTCTTCCGCACCGTTTTCGCAATCCCAGCGCGGAGCATCTCTGCGAGATCGTGTCGGCCAACTCGCCGCCCACCTTCTGAAGACTCCGCGCCAACGCGCCTCGACTCAACTCAGTGCCGCAGTTCAGTGCCGCATGAAGTCGATGCAGGTTTGCGTCGAGCGCATAACAATGAGGCATCCTGATGGACAATAAATCTCTCGCTTTCTGGCAGGACAAGGCCGCTAAGCTATCGATCGAAGGCCGCGCGTTTATCGACGGCGAATACCGTGATGCCGAAGGCGGCCGCACGTTCGACTGCCTGAGCCCGATCGACGGCAAGTTGCTCGCCAAGGTCGCCGACAGCGGCGCGGCCGACGTCGACGCCGCCGTGGCCGCCGCGCGCCGCGCGTTCGACTCCGGCGTGTGGTCGGGCCTCAATCCGCGCCAGCGTAAAGCCATTCTGCTGCGCTGGGCCGCGTCGATTCGCGAGCACATGGACGAACTCGCGCTGCTCGAAACGCTCGACGCGGGCAAGCCGATCGCCGACACCACCAGCGTGGACGTGCCGGGTGCGGCCTATTGCGTCGAATGGTTCGCTGAAGCCATCGACAAAATCGGCGGCGAAGTCGCGCCGGCCGATCATCATCTGGTCGGACTCGTCACGCGCGAGCCGATCGGCGTGGTGGCCGCGGTCGTGCCGTGGAATTTCCCGATCCTGATGGCATCGTGGAAATTCGGCCCGGCGTTGGCGGCGGGCAATAGCGTGGTGCTCAAACCCTCGGAGAAGTCGCCGCTCACCGCGATCCGCCTCGCGCAGCTCGCACTCGACGCCGGCATTCCCGCCGGCGTGTTCAACGTCGTGCCGGGCGCGGGCGAGCCGGGCAAGCTGCTGGCGCTGCATCAGGACGTGGACTGCCTTGCCTTCACCGGCTCGACCAACGTCGGCAAGCTGATCATGCAGTACGCCGGGCAATCGAACCTGAAACGCGTGTGGCTCGAACTCGGCGGCAAGTCGCCGAACATCGTGATGCCGGATTGCCCGGATATGGATCGCGCGGCGAATGCGGCGGCGGGTGCGATCTTCTACAACATGGGTGAAATGTGTACCGCGGGTTCGCGCCTGCTCGTGCATCGAGACATCAAGGACGCGTTCCTCGACAAGCTGATCGCCGCGGCGCGCAGCTATACGCCGGGCAATCCGCTCGACCCGAAGACGTCGATGGGCGCGATCGTCGATAAGGTTCAGCTCGAACGCGTGCTCGGCTATATCGAAGCGGGCCGCGCCGAAGCCAAACTGCTGCTCGGCGGCGCGCGCGTGAAAGAAGAAACGGGCGGCTTCTATATCGAGCCGACCATCTTCGAAATACCGGCTTCCGGCGCGAAGGTCGCGCGCGAGGAAATCTTCGGGCCGGTGTTGTCGGTGATCACGTTCGACACGGTGGAGGAGGCGATCAGGATCGCTAATGACAGCGAATATGGTCTCGCCGCCGCGGTCTGGACCTCGAACCTGACCACCGCGCATGAGGTGTCACGCAAACTCCGCGCCGGCACGGTGTGGGTCAATTGTTACGACGAAGGCGGCGACATGAACTTCCCGTTCGGCGGCTACAAGCAATCGGGCAACGGCCGCGACAAGTCGCTGCATGCTTTGGAAAAATACACCGAGCTGAAGTCCACGCTGGTGCGGCTGCGCTAAAGGATTCGCGCAGCCAGCGCGGCGGCGCGTGTGATGCGCGCCGTCGCGTTCCCAATGAATCCGAAGCCGGCATAACGCGTGTCCCCTTGGAGTCCTCGCGCGTGACGCTGGATTGTCTATCAGGTATCAGCTCATCCATGACTGAACTCGTCTACGGCGACGGCGCGATCCGCCGTGCGTCGCTTTATGGCTCATCGATCGAAAACACTTATGCGGGCGTGCTGTCGTTCATGCGCCGCAAGTACACGCGTGAACTCGACGGCGTCGACGTGGTGGTCTCCGGCGTACCGCTCGATCTGGCTACCACGTTCCGCGCGGGCGCGCGTCTCGGGCCCGCGGCGGTGCGCGCGGCCAGCGTGCAGTTGTCGGAGTTGCACCCGTATCCGTGGGGTTTCAATCCGTTCGACGACCTCGCCGTGACCGACTATGGCGATTGCTGGTTCGACGCGCACAATCCGCTCACGATCAAGGAATCCATCGTCGAGCATGCGCGCACGATCCTGCGCTCGGACGCCAGGATGCTAACGCTCGGCGGCGATCACTACATCACCTACCCGCTGTTGATCGCGCACGCGGAGAAGTACGGCAAACCGCTCTCGCTGATTCATTTCGACGCCCATTGCGATACCTGGGCCGACGACAGTCCCGACAGCCTGAACCACGGCTCGATGTTCTACAAGGCTGTGAAGGATGGTCTGATTGATCCGAAGACCTCGGTGCAGATCGGCATTCGCACATGGAACGATGATTTCATGGGCATCAATATTCTCGATGCCGCCTGGGTGCACGAGCATGGCACGCGAGCGGCGGTGGAGAGGATTGTGTCGATTGTGGGTGCACGTCCCGCGTATTTGACCTTCGATATCGACTGTCTCGATCCGGCGTTCGCGCCGGGTACGGGGACGCCGGTGGCGGGCGGTTTGTCGTCGGCGCAAGGACTCGCGATCGTGCGCGCGCTCGGCGCGTTGAATCTGGTGGGCGCGGACGTCGTGGAAGTCGCGCCGGCTTACGACCAGAGCGAGATCACGGCAATCGCCGCCGCGCATATCGCGTGCGATCTGCTGTGTTTGTGGCGGCAGCGCAAGGTTGCAGGACGCGAGGCTTAGACGCGTCCAACTTTCCTGCCAATCGATGCAAAAAAACCGGCTCAGCCCATCGACGAAGAATGTTCGGGCTGGCGCCGGCCTTCGCGCAAGCCGAGCGTGTAGACCACCAGCGCGCCGCTCATGAGTGCGAGTTGCCACATCAGCATGTCGCTGCCGCGCGCGTTCATGGCGAAGCCTGCGGCGAGCGGCCCCACGATCGAACTCGCGGTGAACGTGAGCGACACCAGCCGCATGTTGCGCGTGAGCGCGGCCTTGTCGCTGCAAGCCGCTGCATACATGCCGAGTGTGATGAACGAACTGTTCATGCCGCCGAGCAAGAGCGCGCTTGCGGCCGCAAGCGGCGATGCGGGCGCGGCCAGCGCGAAGCCGCAGATGGCCAGCGTGCTGAGCGCGGCGCACACGATCACTGTGGCCGCCAGCCCCGCGCGATCCGCCAGCCAGCCGACCGGAAATTGCAACGCCATGCCGCCGACGCCGAACAGCGTCAGCAGCGTGGCGGTTTGCGTGGCGCTGAGGCCGTGCGCGTCGGCGAATAGCGGGAAGAGGCCGTAAAGCGCGCCGTCGCCGATACCGCCCGCTGCGATGACCACCATGCCGAGGCTCACCAGCGGGCCGACGGCCAAGCGTTGTTGAGCGCGTTCTCTTCGCACGGGCCTTGCTTCTTGCAAGGCAGGCCGTTTCTCGTCCGATGCAGTTAGCCACAGCGGCAGCGCGGCGGCGAACGTAAAGGCCGCACCGGCCGCGAACGTGATGCGTCCATCGACATCGCACCAGACTGCCAGCGCCGGGCCGATCACACCTGCCGTGGCGATCAGCGCTTCGTGCACACCCACCACACGTCCGCTCGATTCGGCGGGGACCAGACTATAGAGCCAGGTTTCGTTGGCGATCCAGCGCAAGCCGATACCCAGCCCCGTCAGCAGACCGGGCACGAGCCACAGCGGCCACGACAGCGCATTCATGGTCGCGAACGCCACGAGCGTGGCCAGTAGACCCATCGACACGGTACGTTTCGCGCCGATGCGCGCCATCAGCCACGGCGCGATCAGCAAGCCGGCCAGCATGCCGGTCCATTGCGCGGCGGAGAAGAGGCCGGCGCGTGGCGCGTCCAGCCCGCGATGGGCGAGCCACACCGGCAGCACCATGAAGCCGATGCCGAACTGGCCGACCTGCGAGAGCGCCGACACCGCGGTCAATGCCGCGATTGCCGGCCAGCGCACCGGCGCGGCGGATTTCATGTGTTGCTCCGCGCGGGCATGGGCAGGCCCTGTTCGCGGCATTCGACCGGACAGCCGGCTTTCAGGCACGGACCGTCGTCGCACAGGCGGCACAATTGCATCGCGTGCGCGGGGTCGCGGGTTTCGTTCCACAAGATCTTGATCAGCAGGCTTTCCAGCAGATCGCGCTCGCTGTCTTCGAGCCGTCCGACAATGCGTTGCAGCGTTTTGTCGCGCGCCGTCTGCAGGCGTTTGGCCTCACGCTTGCCAGATGCGGTCAAGGCAAGCGCCACCGCACGTTTGTCCGAACCCGCTTTTTTCTCGACGAGGCCCGCCTCGACCAGCCCCGCGACGGCGCGCACGGCGGCCGGATGCGACAGATCCACCGCCTCGCGCAGCACTTCAATCGATGAATCGGGATATTGGCCGACCGCGTTGAGCATGGCGCGGGCGGTGGGGCCGGCGAGCGCGTCCACCGTGGGTTGCGCGTTCATTTCGTCCGTGACCAGCAGGGCGAGCACGCCGAGCAGATTTTCTGTGCGCTGCGTCATGGGGATGCCTCAATGTGTGCAACGTGCATATATGCATGTTGCACACATCGGGCGTGAAGCGCAAGCGGTTTTTGATGAGCGTTGCGTGGCCTTCGAGGCGCGGCGTCGTTACTTCGCCAGCCGCGCCCGCACCGTGTATTCGCCTTCCTCGCCCTCGTCCTCGATCATGTGGGCCTTCGCCGTGTGGAAGTCGGGCGGCAACGGTTCGACCGGATAACCGCGTTTCTGCCACGCGTCGAGGCCGCCCTTGAGCGCGCGGATATGGTGGATATTCTTGCGATGCAACTGGTCGACGATCCGCTTCGCCGTCGCTTCGTTGGGACACACGCAGTAGACGACGATCGGCCGCTTCAGCAACTCGGGATCGATCGGGTCAGGCGAATCGAGATCCAGCCGACGCGCACCGGCAATCCGGTGCGATTCCTTTTCGCGGATGCTGCGTGGACGCGCGTCGAAAATGAGCGGCGGCTCGTTCGACTTCATCATCTCGTCGAGTTGGTCCGGCGAAATGCGCGTGTGGGCGAGCCAGCGGCGGAACTGCCAGCGGCGCACCCAGCGATACAGTAGGACGGCCAGGAAGATCGCCGCGAACGCATCGAAAATCGTGCCGCCGTTGTGGCGCACGAGCAGCATCAGTTGCACGATCTCATCGTGCAGCGCGGCGCCGCCGATCACCCATACGCTCGCCCACAGCGTCGCGCCGACAAAATCCCACAGCAGAAACACGCCGACATTGATGGCCGTCGTGCCGAGCAGCGGCGCGGAAATCAGGCCGAGTCCAGGCAGGAACTTCGCGACGGTGAGAATCGGCGCGCCGTACCGTTCATAGGTATTGCGCGCGAGCCGCACTGTGGTGTCGAGCGAAAGGGAGAAGCGTACGAGATAGTTCAGCAGACGGCGGCCATGGACCCGTCCGGTGAAGAACCACAGCGAGTCGGCGATCAGCGTGGCGGCGACCGCGGCGCACACGACGCTCGCATAGGAGGTTTGCCCCATGGCGGCCATGGTTCCACCGAGAATCAGCATCGGCGCGGCCGGAATCGGCACGCCGAGTTGCGTGACGAGCACGCTCATGAAGACGGCCCACACGCCCAGCGAGGGTGGAATAGCAACCGGAAAATGCCACACAACCGCGCTCCTGAGAATGGAATGTTGGGATTTGAAACGTCCGCGCCCGGGTGGCGCATGGCGAACAGTCCGCGCATGTTCCGTTCCCGCACGACGGCGAGCGCCGTGCTGCGTCGGCAGGCGGCCGCCATGGTACAAGAAGGATATGAAAAGCGGATTTAAGCACAGGTGGCAAAACGGCGCTGCGGTGAAGGCCGAATGCCGGGACGCTCGACGCAGGAGGGCGGGGAGGAGAATGCGCGTGGTCGCGGTCGGCGGCGAGACCTGGGTGGCGGGCCGTTAGCCGGTACTAGCCCCGCCGCCTTCATTTGCTGGATCACGCGTCTGCAGCTGATCACGCGTCCGAGGCCGGATCGTACGGCACGACGCGTTCGTGCTCGTCCGCATGGTTGCGCGCCACGATCGCGCGTGCCGCGGTGGTCGCGTCCAGATTGAACGGCTGATGTGGCACGCCGGGCGGAATGAACAGGAAATCGCCCGGTTCGGTGATGACGGACTCGCGCAAGCCGGGTCCGTAGCGGGTTTCGATCTTGCCTTCGAGCTGGTAGATCGCGGTTTCGTAGTCGGCGTGAAAGTGCGGCTCGGCATGGCCGCCCGGCGGCACCACGACCATATACATCGACAAACCCTTCGTGCCCGCGGTACCGGCGGAAATACCGACAAAGTAAGGCAGCCGCTGGGACGTCGCCATTTCCCGATCGGGGCGCACCTTGACGACGGGCGCTCGCGCGTCGTGCAAAACGTCTGACATGGTCAGCTCCTGCTGAAATCTGGCCGGCGCCGGTCGTCGCGGCGTGGCTCATGCTCCCTTGAGTGGAAAGTCTAGACGAAATGGGCGTCGATATCGGACCTTGTCGAGCGTGGCCGTGCCGCGGCTGTGCGGCTTGCTAGAATCGTCTTTATACCCAAACAGATACGACGGAGACATAGCATGGCAAAGCATCATCCGATCAGCCGCTACCCCGTGCCCAAACCGGACGCATGGCCGGACGACATTCGCGCGCGCATTCTCGAAGTGCAGGAAAAGGCCGGTTTCGTGCCGAACGTGTTTCTGACGCTGGCGCACCGCCCGGACGAGTTCCGCGCGTTCTTCGCCTATCACGACGCGTTGATGCTGAAAGAGGGCGGCCTCAGCAAAGGCGAGCGTGAGATGATCGTGGTCGCCACCAGCGCGATCAACCAATGCTTGTATTGCGTGGTCGCGCACGGTGCGATTCTGCGCATCTACGAAAAGGCGCCGTTGGTGGCCGATCAGGTCGCCGTCAATCATCGCAAGGCGGACATCACGCCGCGTCAGAAGGCGATGCTCGACTTCGCGGTCAAAGTTTGCAGCGAGTCCGGCACAGTCGGCGACGCCGATTTTCAGACGCTGCGCGAACACGGCTTTTCCGACGAAGACATCTGGGATATCGCGGCGATTACGGCATTTTTCGGGCTGTCGAATCGCATGGCCAACGTCATTTCCATGCGTCCGAACGACGAGTTCTTTTTGATGGGACGCGTGCCGAAAGCCGCGGCGGAGACGCCGAAAAAATAGCAGCGCAAAGGGCTTTTCCCGCTGCTTTTGACTCAGTGCCGGTGGCTGCGTCCGCGGCGACCACCGGCATGCGCACTCACGCCGCCGCTGGTTCAGCCCGAAGCGCGGGCGTGCTAACCGTGGTGTCGTCGATCGGAAAGTGCAGCATCGCGGCGACGAGGCCGGCGACCACCGTCGCTTCCCACAACAGCGAATACGAACCGGTCAGGTCGAACACCAGGCCGCCGAGCCATGCGCCGAGAAACGAGCCAATCTGATGGCTCAAAAAGCAGACTCCGAACAGGCTGCCGAGGTGGCGCGTGCCGAACACCTTCGCGACGAGTCCGCTCGTGAGCGGCACGGTGCCAAGCCAGGTCAGACCCATCACGGCCGCGAAGATCACCACCGACGCCGGGCTTTTCGGCAGCAGAAAGAACGCGCCGATCGTTACGCTGCGAATCAGGTAAAGCCAGCCGAGCACATGATGTTGCCGGAAGCGGCCGCCCAGCCAGCCGCACGCCCAACTGCCCGCCATGTTGAACAGGCCGATCAGCGCGAGCGCGGTGGCGCCGAGCCCGACCGGCATATGGCAAAGCGACAGATATTCGGGCAGATGCGTGGCGATAAAGGCAAGCTGGAACCCGCAGGTGAAGAAACCGAGCGTCAGCAGCCGGTAGCCACGATGCCCGGCCGCTTGACCCAGCACCTTGCGAAGCGGCGCGACATGCTCTTCCGTAACGGGCGTCCCGACCCGCGCGCGCCGGTCGAGCACCATGCCGAGCGGGGCGATCAGCAGCATCAGGAAAGCCAGTACGAAGAGCGACGTGGCAATGCCGGAGCTGAGCCGGATGCCTTGCACGAGCGGGACCATCAGCACCTGGCCCGCGGAGCCGCCGGCGCTGACCAGACCCATCGCCATGCTGCGTTTTTCGGGCGAGGCGATGCGGCCGACCGCTGGCAGCACCACGCCGAAGGTCGTGCAACTCACGCCGATGCCCACCAGCAGTCCCATGCCGACGATCAACATGGCGCCGCTGGGCGCGACTGCCGCGAGGCCGAGCCCCGCCGCGAACGTCGTCGCGCCGAACGCGACCACCGGCGCCGAACCGTAGCGATCCGCGGCGGCGCCCGCGAACGGCTGGGCGAAACCCCACACGAGATTGTGCAGCGCGATCGCGAAGGCGATCAGTGTGACCGGCAAGCCGCGGTCGAACGAAAACGGTCCGATGAAGAGGCCGAAGGTCTGCCGGATGCCCATCGCGGCGCTCAGAATGAGCGCGCCGGCGAGGATCACGAGCGTGGTCTGATTGAAGGCGGGGGCGAAGCGTCTGTTGTTGGCGGTGGACATGGTTCTGATCTCCTTCGACACATGGTCGCAGCGAGCGTCAGAAGCGGCAAAAGATAAGTTTTCGACGACAGGTGAGCGTGGCTCACCTGTGCGAACGGGACATGCGAGTCAGTTGGCGGTGCTCTGCAGTGCCTGGTCGGCAGCATCGGAGTGCGCGTCGAACTGCTCGGCCTCGCTCACCAGCCAGCGTTTGAAATCGAAAAGCTCCGGCCGGCGATCCGCGTTTTCCGCGCTGACGAGCCAGTAGGCCGTGGTGGAAGCGATCGTCGCCGGATGAGCCAGCGCGAGCACGCCGCTGTCGATATCTCGATCCACGAGCGGCCGTCTGCCGAGCGCGACGCCGAGGCCCATCGCGGCGGCTTCGAAGGCGAGCTGGATCGTGTCGACGCGCAGGCCCGTGGTGGTGTCGATGCCTTCGGTGCCGGTCGCGTCCAGCCACGCCTGCCAGTCCTCGCTGGCGGCGTTCACATGAATGAGCGTCGCGCGATGCAGGTCCGCATTGCCATGCTCGTCGCGCAGACTCGCCAGATAACCGGGGCTGCACACGGGCACGAAGCGCTCGCCGAACAGCCGCGTCCACGCGGTGCCTGCAACCGGCGCACGGCTCATGCGGATCGCGAAGTCGAAACCGTCGACGGGAAAGCCGACCTGACGGTGCGAGGTGTCGACGCTCACGTTCACGTTCGGCCAACGCGCGCGAAAACCGGCGAGGCGCGGCAGCAGCCAGCGCGACGCGAAGGTCGGCGCGCAACTCAATGCGATCGGGCGATCCGCGCGGTGATTCGGCAGGCGCTGCGTGCCGATGGCGATCAGCGAAAACGCTTCGGCGACATACGACAGATAGTCCGCGCCGCTCGCCGTGAGCGAGATGCCGCGCGGCTCGCGCACGAACAGTTCGACGCCGAGCGCCTGTTCCAGTCCGACAATGCCGTGGCTGATCGCGCTCGGCGTGACATTCAGTTCCGCGGCGGCAAGTTTGAAACTCTGATGCCTGCCGGCCGCTTCAAAAAAACGAAGCGCCGGCAGCGGTGGCAGACGAAGCGGCATGTTGCATCCCCATGGACGGCGCGCCCAGCGCGCGTACTGTTGCGCTCAAGGATACCTTGCCGGGCGCTTTTGGTTGCCGTTGCGGCGGGTGCGAGCGTTGCAGCAAAAAATTTCGACCGATGCTGTCGATTTGCCGCCGCACGGTTCGTCGTGGCTATATAGAGGACGAGAACGCGCCCGCGGTCGCGGTGCACTGCTGCGCCCTTTATCCTTGTTCCGTAAGAGGAGATGGCTGATGACTGACGTACACGCATCCGCACCAACGTTGAAGCCGGCCCGGCAACTAGCGGCCGACACGCCAAGCCGCTTTCCCGGCGAAAGCGCCGACTATCGCCGCGCGCGCAACGACCTGCTCGCCGAGGAAATCGAGTTGCGCCGCCATATCGAACGGGTCGCCGCCCAGCGCCGCGCGCTGCCGCCCGGCGGCGTCGTGCCCGAGGATTATCTGTTCATGGGCGAAGCCGGCCCGGTGAAGTTATCGGAAATGTTCGGCGAGCATGACACGCTCGTCACCTACAACTGGATGTTCGGCCCGCAGCGCGCCCGGCCGTGTCCGATGTGCACGTCGCTTCTGAGCGCGTACGACGGCGAAATGCCCGACATCCTGCAGCGTGTGGCGTTCGCCGTGATCGGCCGCTCGCCGATCGAGAAGCTGGTTGCGTTCAAGAAGGAGCGGGGCTGGCGGCATCTGCGGCTGTATTCGTCGGGCGGCAACACCTTCAATCGTGACTACGCGGCGGAAGATCCGGCCGGGGATGACAATCCCGCGTTCAACGTATTCACGCGCTCGGGCGGCACGGTGCGGCACTTCTGGGCAGAGGAGATGGGGCCGTCGACTGCGGACCCCGGGCAGGATCCGCGCGGCGCGCCGGATGTGATGCCGATCTGGACCGTGCTCGACATGACGCCCGGTGGCCGTGGCACGGACTGGTATCCGAAGCTGGAATACGGTACTGCGGGCCGTTAGGGCGCTTGTGAAGGCTTCGTGGCGGGTCGATAGAGCTAAGGCGGCGCCTCGAGCGCAAAGTCGCGCCCGCGCGCCGTCTTCAAATACGCGGCAATCGCGCTTGCCCGCATCGGCCGGCTGAACAGATAACCCTGCACCGCGCGTGCGCCGAGCGCCTTCACGACCTCGACTTGCGATGCCGTCTCGAGTCCTTCCACCACGCATTCGAGCCCAAGGTTGCGGCACAGGTCGAGCACCGACTTGACGATCTTCTTCGACGCGCTGTTGGTATCCACGTCTGTCATGAAGCTGCGGTCGATCTTGATCGTATCGAAGGGCAGGCGGTGCACATAGCTGAGGCTCGAATAACCGGTGCCGAAGTCGTCGAGCGACACGCGGCAGCCGGCTTTCTTGATCAAGTTGAGCGAACAGCGGGCCTGTTCGAAATCACGCGTCACGGCGGTCTCGGTGATTTCGAACGACACGCGATGCGGCGGCACGCCGCTTGCGATGACGATATCGATCAGCCGGCGGGCGCGCGCCGACGTGCAGATATCGATCGCCGACAGATTGAACGAGAGATAAAGCTCGGACGGCCAGCGCGCCGCTTCGTCGAGCGCTTTATGCAGCAGTACTTCCGTGATGCGCAGAATCAGTTCGGTACGCTCGGCGATCCGGATGAATTCTTCCGGCCTGACCGCGCCGAGCCGCGCGTTATGCCAACGCCCGAGCGCTTCCAGACCGAGGGTGCATTGCGTGGCCACGTCGTAAATCGGCTGAAACTCCAGAAACAGTTCCGATTCGAGGTCGGCATGGCGGAGCTCCTGGGTCACGAGACTCGAACGCCGGATGCGCGTTTCATGTTCGGTCGAGAAGATGACCGGCGTGCCGCGCCGGCTTTCCTTGCCGACGTACAGCGCCGCGTCGGCGCGTTCGAACACTTGCGCCACCGTCGTGCCGGCTTCGGGGAACGCGGCCCAGCCGATCGTGCCCGACAACTCGGCGACGTTGCCGGCGACCCGATAGGGCTGACCGAGTGCCGCGCAGATGCGCTCGCCCAACTCGACGAGCGTCTCGTTTGCCAGTTTGTGCTGCGCGAGCACGCCGAATTCGTCGCCGCCGAGTCGCGCGAAGAAAATGCCCGGCTCGGCGAGCGCCAGCAGACGCGAGCCGACTTCCTGCAGCACCAGATCGCCGCTGGCGTGGCCGTAGATATCGTTGACCTGTTTGAAGCCGTCGAGATCGATCAGCCCGACATTGAAGCCGCCATGGGTGCCGAGCGCCTGCTCGGACAGCGCGCGCAGCGAGGCGAAGAAACTGCGCCGGTTGGGCAGGTCCGTCAGACTGTCGATGCTCGCGAGCCGGAAGTTGTCGTCGCTCAGGCGTTGCGTTTTTTGCTGGCTCGCCTGCAACTCGCGCTGCGCGTGCACCACGTCGGCAAAGGTCCGGCAATACAACTGAATGATGAAGGCGAGCGCGACGCCGACCAGTGTCATGTCGACGGCCATCGCAATGAAGACCGGATAGCCGGTGAAAACCAGAAACGTCGAGAAGCTTAGGATGACGATCGACAGCAGCAGCATGGCGGCCGCGCGCAGGTGCATCAGGCAGAACACGCAGCCGACCAGCGTGGTCGCCATGTAAAACGCGACCTGCGTCTGTTCGTACGCGGTGCCGTAGGGAAAGAGGAGCAACGACCAGCTGCTGAATGCGACGGCGAAGAGGCCGGCAAGCCAGGTCAGCTTGCGCAGTTCGGGCACCGCCTTGTCGAGCGTCAGGACGCGGTGCCGAAGGTGCCACCATCGTATGCACCGGATGATGCACAGCGTGCACAGCGTCGCGGGAAAGTAGATCGACAACCATGCCGGCGCGCAGCTGACGTGCGTGACCGCGACGGCTGCGGTGTTGACGAGCAGGATGAAGTAGAGGAGCGGGACCTGGTGGCCGAATGCTTCGAGTTGCGAACGCACGAGCTCGGGGTCGCGTTCCGCGACCGACAGCGCATCCCTCAATTTGGTTAGCAGAACCATCCCCGTCCCTTTAAACGTTTGCGCAGCGCACGCAGCTTGGTATATCGGCAGGGCGGGTGAGACCTTGAGGCCGTGTCAGACAGAAATCAATCGGCCTGCGAATAAACGGTAAGTACGACCGGTCGGCAAGGCGTCGTGTGTCATTTGTGCCGCGTCCGGACGGCCGACGTGACAGCTCGTCGCATCAGAGCACCGGACATGAGAGCACGCGTTGCGGCGTGAGCGTCGTACCGGGTTGGCCGTTTTGTGCCGGCGTGCCTTGCGGCGGGGTGGAGACGAGTCGCACGGTATTCACGCCGGCGTTCGCCAGCACATATTTTTCCGGGCTGTTCTCGGGCTGCCAATAGGCCCGGAAAACGCCGCTGTCGCCAAAAACCAGCAGCTTGCCGTGCACGGTTCCAGCGCCGCTGACGAGGTCGACCGGCTCGCCGTCACGTATCCGAAAGCTCTGCGGCGCGGGTGAATTTGCCGTGCCGACGAGCGTGGCGCAGCCTTTGTCGTCGGCTGCGAAGGCCGCGCAGGACGTCGCGGCGAGCAGCGCACATGTTGCAATATGGCGAAATTTCATTTTTTTATTCCTCCCGGATTCTTTATTTACCGGACGCCGCGCTGACAAATGCCGACTCTCTGCGATCCACCATAACATACGAAAAAAGCCCGCCGGTAGTGGCTTGCGACGCGCTAAAGCACTGAAATTGCAACGGATTGTGATAACGCGAAAGCGCGCATCAAGCCCAGGAAACGTCTAAGCGCGCGATTCTTATGGCACTTTGCACCAAAAAATCGTCAAATTCCCTGTGGGCGGGTGATACAAGGCTTACACCCAAGGTTTGCGCGAACCCGCGCCTATGCGTTAGTGTGTCGGTCCCGGCGCAACAGATGTGGCGCCGGTTCCATGATTACCATACGGGAAGTGCTATGAACAAACAGGAACTGATTGATGCAGTCGCCGCAGCGACGGGCGAAAGCAAAGCGGCCACCGGCCAAACCATCGACGCGATTGTCGAAGCGGTGACCAAAGCCGTGGTGGGTGGTGATACGGTGCAACTGGTCGGTTTCGGTTCTTTCTCGACTGGCGCGCGCGCAGCACGCGTGGGCCGCAATCCGTCGACGGGTGCCGAGATCCAGATCGCGGCTGCCAAGACGGTGAAGTTCACCGCCGGCAAGGCGTTCAAGGAAGCCGTCAACGCGTCGTAATGCAACGCGCTTCACGCCGGAGCATCCACACGCGCCAACCCGGCGCGCGGCGAGCGATGCATCGGGCGTGAGGAATCACGCGCTGCCCAACCCCGGTAAGGTGGATCGATCGGCGGCTGGTGCGGCGCGTGTGTTTTTGTGCTCTCCCCCAAGGGGCTTCCTGGGGGGCGTGCTCGACGCAGCGCTTGCGGCCCGGCTCGCGCTCAGCCCGCGCGACGTTTGCGGGTGGCCTCGGCGAGCGTCTCGAGCGCCGGCTCGGTCTGCGCCCAACTGACGCAGGCATCCGTGATCGATACGCCGTGACGCAACGGCACGCCAGGCTTCAGATCCTGACGGCCTTCTTCCAGATGACTTTCCAGCATGACGCCGATGATGCGGCGCTCGCGCTGCGACAGTTGCTGCGCCAGATCCTGCACCACCTCCAGTTGACGCAGATGCGACTTGCCCGAGTTCGCATGCGAACAGTCGACCATGACCTGCTCGCGCAAACCCGCTGATTTGAGCGCCACGCAGGTGGCTTCCACCGACGCGCTGTCGTAGTTCGGCCCTTTCTTGCCACCACGCAGGATCACATGCGCGTCGTCGTTGCCGCGCGTTTCGAAGATCGCGGCCATGCCCATTTTCGTCATGCCCATGAACGCGTGGCTCGCGCGCGCGGCGACGATTGCGTCCGCGGCGATCTGCACGCCGCCGTCCGTGCCGTTCTTGAAACCGATCGGGCAGCTCAGGCCTGACGCCAGTTGACGATGGCTCTGGCTCTCCGTCGTGCGCGCGCCGATGGCGCCCCACGCGATCAGGTCGGCGATGTACTGCGGGCTCAGCAGGTCGAGAAACTCGGTGGCCGTGGACAAGCCGAGACCGTTGATGTCGAGCAGCAGTTGCCGTGCAAGACGCAGGCCTTCGTTGATGCGGAAACTGCCGTCCAGACGCGGGTCGTTGATATAGCCTTTCCAGCCGACCGTGGTGCGCGGCTTCTCGAAGTAGACCCGCATCACGATCAGAAGATCGTCCTTGTAGGTGTCGGCGGCGACCTTCAGTTTGTGTGCGTATTCGATCGCCTGGTCGTGGTCGTGAATCGAACACGGTCCGACGATCATCACGAGCCGGTCGTCACGGCCATGCAGAATGTCGGCGATTTCCGCGCGGGTTTTCTCGACCAGCGTCTGCACCGAAGGCGGCACGGGCAACTCATCCTGCAACAGCGCAGGGGAAATCAGTGGACGTACCGCGCCGATCCGAACGTCGTCGATGCGCGTGGTGTCCTGGGTGGCGTCGGCCGAGCCGACTTCCTGATCGTGCAAAGGATTGTCGATGGCGCTCAAAATATTCTCCCGGACCTTGGTGATGAAGCGGCCTCGCGGCCTGACTGCGTGAGTGTGGGTGCGTCGATCGTGCTTGTCTTCGCTGCCGGGATTATGACACTCGCGCGATGCGGCCGGGAGGCGCGTGTCAGAGACGTTTGATCAGCGCCATGGCGGCCGCCGGATTGCGTTCCTTGAAACCACTGATCACGTAGAGATAGACGTCGCGTGAGGCCGTTTTCGCGGGTGCATCCGCGGAGGTTTCCAGGTCGTCCGGTGTCGTGCCTGCTGCCAATTGCCGCGCCCGTTCGGCCCATGCGTCGAGCGCTTTGGTCGAATAGCCTTTGGCCTGTTTGTCCGTCGTGCCCATGATGCGCGCGTACACGAAGGGCGCCGTGATGTCGGCGATCTGCGGGTATTCGGCGTCGCCAGCCAAGACGACGGCGACTTTGTATTTGCGGGCGAGCGCGATGAAGTCGGGCGTCTTGAAGGTGTCGTTGCGGACTTCGATCGCATGTCTGAGCTTCTGGCCTTCGATACTGGCCGGCAGTAACTTCAGAAAGGCTTCGAAGTCTTCCTTGTCGAATTTCTTGGTGGGCGCGAATTGCCAGTTGATCGGGCCGAGCTTCTGCTTGAGCAGCAGCACACCGCTGCCGAAGAAGCGTTCGATCGTTTCGCCCGCGTCGGCGAGGACTTTTCTGTTGGTCGCGTAACGCGGCGCCTTCAGCGAAAAGACGAAATCGTCCGGCGTTTCCTGGTACCACTTTTCGTAGCTCGCCGGTTTCTGCAAACCGTAAAACGTGCCGTTGATTTCAATCGATGTGAGGTTCTGGCTCGCGTATTCGAGTTCGCGGCTTTGCGTGAGGTCGGAGGGGTAGAAGGTGCCGCGCCAGGGCGCGTAGGTCCAGCCGCCTATGCCGATGCGGATGTTTGAGATTTTGGCTGGCTTGGCGGTCTTTGCGGCTGGTTCTTTCGGCACTTGGCTTCTCCATCTGACTTCGCCCGGGAAGCAGTAGATTAGCCGTTTTTTCGCCGAAGAACTGGAGCGCGCAGCTACGAAATTGCGGCCGCTATTCGCTGCCGCCAACAGGCGTATCCGTTGCACCACGCGCCGCTTCTTCAAACCGCCGGTTCGCCTCAGCCACTTCCACCCGGAACTGCTGCAACGCGCTCACCGCCAGATTCGGCGGCGTCAGCGCGGCCCACAACACG
The DNA here is from genome assembly GCF_046027355.1 of Paraburkholderia sediminicola. Classification (GTDB taxonomy): domain Bacteria; phylum Pseudomonadota; class Gammaproteobacteria; order Burkholderiales; family Burkholderiaceae; genus Paraburkholderia; species Paraburkholderia sediminicola_B. Next base: position 46,459 of record NZ_JAQQEK010000001.1, read on the forward strand.
TCGATGAGCTGATCCGCCGTCGCATCGATATCGATGTGCCGGTTCGCGAGCGTGGCGTCCCACAACACATGCTCCATCGGCCCGAACACCATCGAACGCAACAAGCGCAATGGCATGTCGGCGCGAATCTGGCCGCTTTCCTGGCCTTGCGCCAGCACGCGCATCAACGGCGCGGTATAGCGGCGCTGCAATTCGGTGAGCGCCTCGCTTAGTTCATGATGCCGCGCTCGACCTTCGGACAACACCAGCGCGCACAGATCAGTGCCGTTCACCAGCATCAACCGCAAATGCGTGCGCACAATGAACGCGAACTGCTGGCGCACATTGCCGTCGCGCGGCAAGCCGGATTCGATCGCTTCGATGATCTCGTCGTACCAGTCGCCGATCACTCGCGCGCACAACTCGCGTTTGCCGCGGAAGTAGCTGAACACAGTCGCCTCGGAAATGCCGAGGCGCTGCGCGATCTCGGCGGTCGTCGCGCGCTCGTAGCCCTTTTCGGAGAACACGTCGCGCCCCGCCTGAAGGATTTCCTTCACGCGTTGCTGCGACTTGCGCCCGGCCGGCTGGCGGCGCGAGGCGGGTAACTCGGCCTTCGTGGCAACCGTCATATGAGTCCAGTTCAGATTTATGAAGCGAATTCGGCTCGCAGGAGCGCGGAATGAGCCTGTGGACGACGATGCTATCACGCCTTATCGGGTTTGTAGGCGGTTGCACCATTTTCTGAGTAACACTCAAAAATACCTATTGACGCTTACGTAAATCTAGCGTGAAATGCGCCTTGAACGTTTCGCGCCTCGTGCGGGACGACAGGGGCGGCCCACAAGGCCGCCGCCGTCCGCCGAGCCGCAACCGGACCAGCCGGCGCCCACCCAAGGCCGGCCGCCAATGAACTCTGGAGACACAGCAATGAGCAACCTGCCCGGTTTGCAATTCCCGCTCGGCGAAGAAATCGAAATGCTGCGCGACAGCATCGCGGGATTCGCTGCCAAAGAAATCGCCCCGCGTGCCGCGGAAATCGATCGCACGGATCAGTTCCCCATGGACCTGTGGCGCAAGTTCGGCGATCTGGGCGTGCTCGGCATGACGGTCTCGGAGGAATACGGCGGCGCGAACATGGGCTACACGGCGCACATGATCGCCATGGAGGAAATCTCGCGAGCGTCGGCCTCGGTCGGTCTCTCGTACGGCGCGCATTCGAACCTGTGCGTCAACCAGATTCATCGCAACGGCACGGAAGCGCAAAAACAGAAGTATCTGCCCAAACTCGTGTCGGGCGAACATATCGGCGCACTCGCCATGAGCGAGCCGAACGCGGGTTCGGATGTGGTCAGCATGAAGCTGCGCGCGGAGAAAAAGGGCGACCACTATGTGCTCAACGGCACGAAGATGTGGATCACCAACGGCCCGGATTGCGACACGCTGGTTGTCTACGCCAAAACCGATCCCGAAGCGAATTCGCGCGGCATCACCGCGTTTATCGTCGAGAAGGGCATGAAGGGTTTCTCCGTTGCGCAGAAGCTCGACAAGCTCGGCATGCGCGGCTCGCACACCGGCGAACTGGTATTCCAGGACGTGGAAGTGCCGGAAGAAAACATTCTCGGCCAGTTGAACGGCGGCGCGAAGGTGCTGATGAGCGGCCTCGACTACGAGCGCGCGGTGCTCGCGGGCGGCCCGACCGGCATCATGGTCGCGGTCATGGACGCGGTCGTGCCGTATATCCACGACCGTAAGCAGTTCGGTCAGCCGATCGGCGAATTCCAGCTCATTCAAGGCAAGGTGGCCGATCTCTACACCACGTTGCAGGCGTGCCGCGCGTATCTCTACGCGGTGGGCCGTCAACTCGATACGCTCGGTAAGGAACATGTGCGCCAGGTGCGCAAGGACTGCGCGGGCGTGATTCTCTACACGGCGGAAAAAGCCACGTGGATGGCGGGCGAGGCGATCCAGATTCTCGGCGGCAATGGCTATATCAACGAATATCCGGTTGGCCGTTTGTGGCGCGACGCGAAGCTCTATGAAATCGGCGCCGGTACCAGCGAAATCCGCCGCATGCTGATCGGTCGCGAGTTGTTTGCCGAAACGGCATGAGCGCAACGGCTCGAAGCGAATAAGAAGCGGCGAACAGGAGAGCCACGTAATGCCGATCATCGAATCAAAGTTGAATCCGCGCTCGGACGACTTCCGCGCCAACGCGACGGCGCTCGAAGCGCTGGTCGCCGACCTTCGCGCGAAGGTCGAGAAGCTCGCGCTGGGCGGAGGTCAGGCGGCCCGCGACAAACACACGGGACGCGGCAAACTGCTGCCGCGCGATCGCATCGAGAAGCTGCTCGATCCGGGCACGCCGTTTCTCGAGTTCTCGCAACTCGCAGCCTACGGCATGTACCACAACGATGCGCCGGGCGCGGGCGTGATCACCGGCATTGGCCGGATCGCCGGCCAGGAATGCGTGATCGTCTGCAACGATGCAACGGTCAAGGGCGGCACCTACTATCCGGTCACCGTGAAAAAACACGTGCGGGCGCAGGAAATCGCCGCTGAAAATCACTTGCCCTGCGTGTATCTGGTCGACTCGGGCGGCGCGAATCTGCCGAACCAGGACGATGTGTTTCCAGACCGCGATCACTTCGGCCGCATCTTCTACAACCAGGCGAATCTGTCCGCTGCGGGCATTCCGCAGATCGCCGTCGTGATGGGTTCGTGTACCGCGGGCGGCGCGTATGTGCCGGCCATGAGCGACGAGTCGATCATCGTCAAGAATCAGGGGACGATTTTTCTCGGCGGTCCGCCTTTGGTGAAAGCGGCGACTGGTGAAGTGGTGAGCGCGGAAGACCTCGGCGGCGGCGACGTGCATACGCGTCTGTCGGGCGTGGTCGATCATCTCGCGCAGAACGACGCGCATGCGTTGGGGATCGCGCGCAGCATCGTCGGCAATCTGAATCGCGGCAAGCAGGTGCCGGTCGCGTTGCAGGAACCGAAGCCGCCGCGCTACGACGTCAAGAGCATGTACGGCGTGATTCCCGTGGATACCCGCAAGCCGTTCGATATCCGCGAGGTGATCGCGCGTATTGTCGACGACTCGGCGTTCGATGAATTCAAGGCGCGCTACGGCACCACGCTCGTCACCGGCTTCGCGCATATCTGGGGGCATCCGGTCGGCATCATCGCGAACAACGGCATTCTGTTTTCCGAGTCGGCGCTCAAGGGCGCGCACTTCATCGAGCTGTGCTGCCAGCGCAAGATTCCGCTGGTGTTCCTGCAGAACATCACCGGCTTCATGGTGGGCCGCAAATACGAAAACGAAGGCATCGCGCGCAACGGCGCGAAGATGGTGACGGCCGTGGCCACGGCCAAGGTGCCGAAGTTCACGGTGATCATCGGCGGTTCGTTCGGCGCGGGCAATTACGGCATGTGCGGCCGCGCGTATTCGCCGCGCTTCCTGTGGATGTGGCCGAACGCGCGCATCTCGGTGATGGGCGGCGAGCAGGCGGCATCGGTGCTGGCCACGGTCAAGCGCGACGGCATCGAAGGCAAGGGCGGCTCGTGGAGCGCTGAAGAAGAAGAGGCGTTCAAGCAGCCGATCCGCGACCAATACGAACATCAGGGCCACCCGTACTACGCGAGCGCGCGTCTGTGGGACGACGGCGTGATCGATCCGGCGCAAACGCGCGACGTGCTCGGTCTCGGCTTGTCGGCGGCGATGAATGCGCCGATCGAAGACACGCGTTTCGGCGTGTTCAGAATGTGACGATGCGCGACGAAGCGCGGGAGCTGCGACGATGCAATACGAAACACTGAATGTCGAATTCGCCGGACAGGTCGCCACGGTCACGCTGAATCGTCCGGACGTGCGCAACGCGTTCAACGAAACGATGATCGCCGAAGTGACCTCGGCCTTCACGGCGCTCAACGATCGCGACGACGTGCGCGCGGTCGTGCTCGCCGCGAACGGCAAGGCGTTCTGCGCGGGCGCGGATCTGAACTGGATGAAGAAGATGGCCGGTTACTCGGACGACGAGAACCGCGCCGACGCGATGCTGCTGGCGAACATGCTGTCGTCGATCTATCGCTGCAACAAGCCGGTGATCGCGCGCGTGAACGGCGATGCGTACGCGGGCGGCATGGGTTTGATCTCGGCGTGCGATATCGTGGTGGCTGTCGAAAGCGCGCGCTTCTGCCTCTCGGAGGCGCGGCTCGGTCTGATTCCGGCCACCATCGCGCCGTACGTGATTCGCGCGCTGGGTGAGCAGGCATCGCGCCGCTATTTCACGACCGCCGAGCAATTCGATTGCGCGACGGCGTTGCGCCTCGGGCTCGTCAGCGAAGCGGTGAGCGTGGAGCAACTCGACGCCACTGTGCGGCAGATTGCCGAGACGCTCTGCGCGAACGGTCCGCAAGCGGTGCGCGCGTGCAAGCAGCTCGTGCAGGACATCGCGGGCCACGAGTTGAACGACGCGATGATCGAGGATACGGCGGCGCGCATCGCGCGTACGCGTGCCGGCGCGGAAGGCCGCGAAGGCGTCGCGTCGTTCCTTGAAAAACGCACGCCGGTCTGGCGCAACTGAAGCACACATTCCAGGGCGCTCGCCGCGCCTTGACCAGAACAACAGCCCCGAACAAGCGGCACACTTCATCGAGACACTTCATGTTCAACAAGATCCTGATTGCCAACCGGGGCGAGATTGCGTGCCGCGTCGCCGCGACCTGCAAGCGGCTCGGCATCGCGAGCGTGGCCGTCTATTCCGATGCGGACGCCAACGCGAAACACGTGGCCGCGTGCGATGAGGCGGTGCACATCGGCGGCTCGACAGCAGCGGAGAGTTATCTGCGCGTCGAACGCATTATCGAAGCCGCGCGCGCCACCGGCGCGCAGGCGGTGCATCCGGGTTACGGCTTTCTGTCGGAAAACGAGGACTTCGCGCATGCGTGCGAGGCGGCCGGCATCGTCTTCATCGGACCGCCGGTTGAAGCGATTGCCGCGATGGGTTCGAAAGCCGCCGCGAAGGCGCTGATGCATGCAGCGGCCGTGCCGCTCGTGCCGGGCTATCACGGCGACGATCAGGACCCGCCACTGCTGCACCGCGAGGCGGATGCGATCGGTTATCCGGTGTTGCTCAAAGCCAGCGCCGGTGGCGGCGGCAAGGGCATGCGCGTGGTCGAACGCAGCGAGGATTTCGCGGCGGCGCTGGCTTCGTGCAAGCGGGAAGCGGCAAGCAGCTTCGGCAACGATCGCGTGCTGATCGAAAAGTACCTGACGCGGCCGCGTCACGTGGAAGTGCAGGTGTTCGCGGATCGTCACGGCGGCGCGGTCTATCTGTTCGATCGCGATTGCTCGGTGCAGCGGCGTCATCAGAAAGTTCTGGAAGAAGCGCCGGCGCCCGGATTGTCCGGTGAAATCAAGCGTGAAATGGGCGAGGCGGCGGTAGCGGCCGCGCGTGCCGTGAATTACGTCGGCGCGGGCACGGTCGAGTTCATCATGACCGGCACGGGCGACTTCTACTTCATGGAAATGAACACGCGCCTGCAGGTCGAGCATCCGGTCACGGAGATGGTGACCGGCCAGGACCTGGTGGAATGGCAATTGCGCGTCGCCGCCGACGAACCGCTGCCGCTCACGCAGGCTCAGTTGAAGATCGACGGTCACGCGATCGAGGCGCGTATCTATGCCGAACATCCGGCGCGCGGCTTCCTGCCGTCGACGGGCACGCTCAAGCATCTGCGCATGCCGGAAGGCGTGGAGTTCACCCTCGACGCGGCGGGCCTCGGCGAGTCCGGACGCAAGGCGCCGGTGCGTATCGACAGCGGCGTGCGTGAAGGCGACACCATCACGCCGTTCTACGACCCGATGATCGCCAAGCTGATCGTGCACGGCGCCACGCGCGAGGAGGCGCTCGCGCGTCTGAGCCGCGCGCTGCATGCATGCGAAGTGGTCGGCCCGCATACCAACGTCGAGTTCCTGCAAAGCATCGTCGCGAGCGAGCCGTTTGCAACGGGCGATCTCGACACGGGCCTGATCGAACGTCATCACGACGCCTTATTCGCACCGCGCAAGAAGCCGTTCAAGGAAGCGTTGGCGCTGGCTTGCGCGGCGTTGCTCAAGCGCGAGGGCGGCACGGCGCACGGCGCGTCGCCGTGGGATGCGCTGTCGCACTGGCGCCTGAACGGCGGTTATACGCAGACGCTCGGCTGGCGCGATCTGGACAGCGGCAGTGCGGGTAACGACAGCGAAAGCACCTTCACCGTCACGTTCGCGCGCGACGGCGGCACGCAAACGCTCGAACACGACGGCGTGCGCCGGGATTTCAGCTGGTCGGGCGGCAACGGTCCGCATGAATTCCGCGCGACGATCGGCGACGCGCGCGCAACGGGCCGCGTGTTCGTCGACGGCGATACGTTCCATGTGTTCTGCCTCGGCGAAGCGCTGTCGTTCGAGTGGCAGAACCTGCTCGCGCATGCCGCGGACGCCGAAGGCGGCGAAGGCCGTTTGACCGCGCCGATGCCGGGCAAGGTGATCGCGGTGCTGGTCGAGCCAGGCACCGTGGTGGAGAAGGGCACGCCGCTGATCGTGATGGAAGCGATGAAGATGGAGCACACGATCGGTGCGCCAGCGGCCGGCACGGTGTCGGAGGTGCTGTATGCAGTCGGCGACCAGGTTACCGACGGCGCGCAGCTTCTGGTGCTGGACGTGAAGCAGCAGTAAATTCGCGGCTCAGGCGAGGCGCGTATAGCCGACGGCGCGCGCCTCGTTTTCGAGCTGCTCGATGCGTTCGTAGTCCGACGGCGGCAACACGGAAAAGCCCTGCAAACGCAGGCGTTTCGCGCGCTCGGGCTGGTTGACGAGCGCCTCGTTCAGCGCTTCGCGCAATGCCTCGATCGTCGCCGAGGGCACCGTGTCGGAGGCGATCAAAGGCAAGCCCGGCGACGGCGCCGTCGTGCCGATCCGGCGAACCTGGCGGGCCAGTTCCGGCATTTCGTCGCACACGAAAGCGAAGGTCACGCAATCGATCGCGGCGACATCCGCGCGATTTTCCGCCACCGCGCGCAACGAGCCGAGATGCGAGCCGGTTCGCAACACTGAGCTAAAGAACATGCCGCCGCTCGAGAGAGGCGCCACGGCGTGGCGAAACACGTTCATGCCGCTATTCGAATCGTCCTGGTTGTAGGCGGCGCGTGCGCCGCGGCAGGCCGCGAGCGTATCGAACCGCGCGTCCGCGCGTGTCACCAGCACGCTCGAATAATGCGCGCCCTCGCAGCCCGGCGCGTCGAAGCGCGGCGTCGCGATCAGTTGAACCTGTTCGTGCAAGCCGTGCATCAACGGATAACCGCAGGTCTGCGAGATCAGCAGATTGGGGCGCCGCCAGAAGCCGTGCAATTCCTCGTCCGGTTCGACGATGCGGCACGCGGGCTTGACCATGCGCAGTACGTGGGCAAGCCACTCGCGCCACTCGAGGTCGAGCGCGGGCGTGACGTTATACATCGGCAGGGCGGCGATCCAGGTCATGATGCGATTCTGGCATACCTGCTGTTTAATGTCTGACCATTCGGAATTCGTCGAGGCCGAGACGCACCGGCTCTGTCGGTCTGAATGCCCATTTCTGCGCCGCGACCGACAGGATCTCGAACTGCGCATCCTCGAAGGCGACGAGCAGATCTTCCTTGCGCTTGCTCGCCGCGCCACAATAGGTCACGAGTGCCTCGGCACTGACCTCGAAGATTTGCGCCCGATCATCGCAGCACACCCGGAACGCGACCGTCGCGCATTCCGTCACACAGGGCCTGAACCCTTCATCGACATAGACCGACATAGCCATCTCCCGCCACACACACACGCCTGAGCCATCAGGATGACAAGTCGTAAGCTGGCGGTATGTGGGAAAACCGGCATTTTCGGTGAAATGGCCACGACCTCATTGGCTGCGCCGAGCAGAAGCTGAATAGTCTGCGGAAGCTTTTGTAATCGGCGCCGTCTTTGTCCCCGGTATTCGACCGTTCTGCGGTGGAACTCGCTGGCTACACTCGTTTCAGCGATTTCGCGTTGGCTCAGGCCAATCAACACGGAAGGGGGAACAATGATCCATAGCAGTCGATACAGCGGGCTTGCGCGCAGCCGCACGCGGCAACTTCTCATGATAACCGCGCTGGCGTGCGCCTGCGGGCTGCAGGGCTGCGCCACATCGCTCGAAACGTTCGGGCTCGGCGCGGGTGTCGGGATTGTCGGCGCGTTCAGTCTGCTCGGCTGCGCGATCGGTTGCCGCTAACGGATGGACCCGGACTTTCTGGCCGTGCTCGACGCCTATCAGGAGCGCGCCGAAGAAGAGCAGACGAAAGAACGCAGGCCGCGCCCGCGACGCAAGCAGAAGGAAACGAAAAGTCGCCATGTTCGCGCGGCGGGCGTGGAGACCGCGCGTTTCATCAACATCCTCGCGGCAAGCCTGCACGCGCCGCACATTCTCGAACTCGGCACGTCGGATGGCTATGCGACGCTCTGGCTCGCGCAAGCCGCGCGAGCGGCGGGCGGCCGCTTGACCACCATGGAATTGCACGACGACAAATCGGCCTACGCACGCGCGATGGCGGCACGCGCCGGCCTTGCCGCTTATGTCGATTTCAAGGTCGGCAATGCGATCACGCTAATCGAGGATATGCCGATCAAGCCGGATTTCGTCTTCATCGATCTCTGGAAAGATCTGTACGTGCCGTGTCTCGACGCGTTCTACCCGAAGCTCAATCCGGGGGCGATCATCGTCGCCGACAATATGATCCGGCCGGGCGGCGAGAACGCTTTGCGTTATATCCGCGCGGTTCGCGCGAAGCCGGGCATGAGGAGCTTAACGTTGCCGGTCGGTTCCGGTCTGGAGATCAGCCGGTATCGCTGACGGTTCGAGTGGCTGCCAGCGACTGACCGATGTCAGTGCATGGTTCGCCATCCATTCCTTAAATCCTCTTACCAGCAAACACCCGCTGTGTTCGAGATCGGCGTTGCCGGTATCGCGCCGGAGACCAGGCCGTCAAGCGTCCGTACTATCCCACAGTGGGGCAAGACCGGTCGGATCTACGATTCGGCTGTTTGCCGCCGCCAATGCGCGTATGGCTGCCATGTCCGCACCGTCTAACTCGAAGTCGAATACCGCCAGGTTTTGTGCCAGTCGATCGATCCGCGTGGTTCTCGAAAGCGCCACCACGCCGGGCTGTTGAACTAGCCACCGTAAGACGATCTGGGCGATGGTCTTGTCATGACGGGCCGCGATCTCCTTGAGCGTCGGGTCCGGGAACACGCGGCCAATCGCCATGCCGCAATATCCTGTCACGGCAAGCCCAGCCTGGCGCGTGCTTTCTATGAGCAAGGACTGGTTCAGGTACGGATGGTATTCGAACTGATTCGTGACCAGCGGAGCCGCCGAAAGCCGGATAGCTTCCGCCATCAATGCACGGTTGAAATTGCTGACGCCTATGTGCCGGACCTTGCCGGCGCGCACGACCGCATTGAGCTGCGCGATCGGTTCGGCCAGGGGCACATCCGAACCCGGCCAGTGCAGCAGGAGCAGATCGATATAGTCCGTCTTGAGCTTGCGCAGGCTCTCGTTCACGGACGCATCGAAGTGTCTTGCGGAGTAGTTGCTAACCCAGACCTTGGTCGTCAGAAATATTTCGCTTCTTGGGATGCCGGATTCGGCGACGCACTCGCCGATTTCGGCCTCGTTACGGTAGATCTGCGCGGTGTCGATATGGCGGAAGCCAGCGCGAAGGGCTGCAGGGATCATTCGATAGATGTCGTCGCCATTCATCCCGTAGGTGCCAAAGCCTATGGCCGGAATGAGCGCGTTACCGGCACGGACGTTTTGCATGAACTATTCCTTATTGACTAAGTGCCAAGGAAGATGAGACGGAAGAATTCGTTCGAAGGTCGCACGTAGGAATCCTGTGCGTTGAATCGTGAGAGGTGCCTCCGATCAGGGTGGAAGGAAGAGTAAGCGTTGGCGTGTCGGGAAAGAAGCCTATATGTTTCGATGCGACCCATCGTCACAGGCTATACATATTGAGCAGGATTTATCGACGTGAGGCCATTCGCCATGCCACGGGCAAGTACGCGCGCACTATCACTTGCGGTTCAGATCTTCGAATCCCGCAACCAGGGCGTCCAGTAGCTGCCGGACGGCCGGAACCATGCCGCGTCGCGTGGGGAAGATCGCGTGAACGAGGCCTGGCGCCGTGGCCAGGCCCGCCAGCAGATGCTGCAACCGGCCGGCCTGAATATCGGCGTCGACCAGTTCACGGGGCAGCATGGCCACGCCGACGCCTCGCAAGGCGGCAACCCGCAAGCTCGCCAGGTCGTCTGTCGCCAGACGAGGCCGATGCGCCCATGACGTCGTGCGACCCTCTGCGTCCACCAGATTCCACGCAAACCGCTCGCTGCTGCTGGACATGGCAAGAGTGGGCCATTCCTTGAGCGATTCAAGGGACGTGGGCACCGGATGGCGCGCCGCCAGATCCGGACTGGCGACGAGAATCTGAGCGGATAAGCCGAGTTGCCTGACCGCGAGATCGGTGTCTTCCAAAGGAGGAAGCCTGACGCGGATGGCGAAGTCCAGACCTTCCTCGACCACATCCACGCGCCGGTTGGTTGCATCGACGAGGACCTGCACTTGCGGGTTGTCCTGGACATACTGCGCAATGATCGCGGAGATGCCGGAGGTCAGCAGGCCCACGGGGCAGCTTATCCGTATGGTGCCCTGCGGCTTTGAGCGCGTCTGGTCCACAAAATCCCTGGCGGCCTTCGATTCCGCTACCAGGGCGAGGCAATGCTGGTGGAACCGCCGCCCGGTTTCCGTCAGGGACAGGCTTCTGCTGGTGCGATTGAGCAGACGAACGCCAAGCTCCTCCTCCAGTGCGCGAACACGCCGGCTGAGTTTCGACGTCTGTACGCCGAGGCTGCGGGCCGCTGCCGTGAAGCTTCCGTGCTCGACGACTTCCGCGAAGAGTCGAAGATCATTGAGGTCGGTGATTGGGTTCATCGGTGGCTCTGAGTTGGGCCTTTAACGTTCTACCACTCGCAATGTTGCTTTGCAATTCGGGACATAGGCGAAATATCGTTGTGGATATAGCATTCCTGACGGGTCAACCATCGGCTCGCAGGCAGAAGCAAACCAGTGCAACACAGGAATTTCATCATGACGAAGACACACGCTCCCGGGTCGTTCATGCTCGGGGACCGCCACGTGAGCCGTATGGGCTACGGAGCCATGCAACTCGCCGGCCCTCGCGTGTTCGGGCCGCCAAAGGATCGCGACACGGCGATTGCCGTCCTGCGTGAGGCGGTGGCGAGCGGCGTCAACCATATCGATACCAGCGACTACTACGGTCCCCATGTAACGAACCAGATCATTCGCGAGGCGCTGCATCCGTATCGTGACGACCTCACGATCGTGACCAAGGTCGGCGCCGTGCGCGGTAGCGATGCCTCATGGATCCCGGCGCAGAGTCCGGCAGCACTCACCGCCGCCGTGCACGACAACCTGCGCAATCTGCATGTCGATGTCCTCGATGTCGTCAATCTGCGCACCATGATGGACGACAGACGTCCGGTCGAAGGATCGATCGCCGAGCAGTTTACGGTCCTTGCCGAGTTGCGGCAGCGGGGCCTGATACGGCATCTGGGTCTTAGCAATGTGACCGCCGCGCAGGTCAAGGAAGCCCAGTCAATTGCCCCGGTCGTCTGCGTGCAAAACATGTTCAATGTGATGCAACGCCATGACGGCCCGTTAGTCGATGCGCTCGCGCAGCAGGGCATCGCCTATGTGCCGTTCTTCCCGCTGGGCGGCTTCACGCCTTTGCAGTCCGCGACGTTGACCGAAGTGGCGTTGTCGCTGGACGCCACGCCGATGCAGGTGGCGCTGGCGTGGCTACTGCAGCGCTCGTCCAACCTCCTGCTGATCCCCGGTACGTCGTCGCTCGGCCATCTGCGCGAAAACCTGGCGGCTGGCTCGCTCGCACTCCCGGCCAACGCGCTCGAACAACTGGATGGCACGATTTGAACTCGCGCAGGGCGGACTTGCACTCCGTATTGGCTAGCCGGGAAAGTTCTGCATAGGCGGCACAGGAGAATGTAATGAAGGCGATTGGTTATACAGCGAAGGGGGGCGTCGAGGTTTTGACGGACCTCGAGCTTCCGATGCCGGAGCCTGGCCCGCGCGATTTGCGGGTCGCCGTCAAGGCCGTGTCGGTGAATCCTGTCGATGTGAAGCGTCGTCGGTATGAAGATCCTTCGGAGAGTCCGCTTCCCAGAGTGCTGGGCTACGACGCGGCGGGCGTTGTCGACGCGGTTGGAAGCGACGTCACGCTCTTCAGCCCGGGTGACGAGGTCTTCTATGCGGGCGCGATGGACCGCCCCGGGACAAACTCGGAGTTTCATCTCGTCGACGAACGGATCGTCGGGCCCAAGCCGACCTCATTGTCGTTCGCCGAGGCGGCGGCCTTGCCGCTCACTTCGATAACCGCATGGGAAATGCTCTTCGACCGCATGAAGGTGCCGCGCGGCTTGCGCGCACCCTGCGGCACGCTGCTCGTCCTGAACGGAGCAGGTGGCGTCGGCTCCATGTTGATCCAGCTAGCGAACCGCCTCACGGGCCTTACTGTCATCGCTACTGCATCCCGGCCCGAAAGTGTCGAGTGGGTGCGCGCGCTGGGCGCGAAGCACGTTGCCGACCACAGCAAGCCCATCGACGAAGCGCTGCAGGCAATCGGCTTTAGTGGCGTGGACTATATCGGGGCGATCACTTCGACGCCCGGCAGTGCTCACAGTCTCTCGCGCGCGTTGAACCCCCAGGGTCATATAGCGCTGATTGACAACTTCGACGACAGCATTGCGCCGTTCAAGCCGAAGAGCATCACTGTGTCGTGGGAAATGATGTTTACCCGGTCGCTGTTCCAGACAGCCGACATGGATGCCCAGCATTGTCTGCTGAAAGAAGTGTCGGCAATGGTCGATGCCGGCGTGCTGCGGACGACGCTCACGCACGTGGAGGGGCCCTTGACGGCAGCGAATCTGCGCAAGGCCCACGAACGGATTGAGACGGGAAGGGCCATCGGAAAAACCGTGCTGGAAGGCTTCCAATGATGATTGTCGCCTGCGTGTGGCGCGGTCAGCGTCGCTTCATGGCCGGCTAGCCGATTGCGTTCGCGATGCTTGCCGCGCGGAACCCATTGACTTTGGTTATTCTATTTGCAATCATTCTATGTGAATCGAATTTGCGTCGAATTATAGTTGGCGGGATGACATGAGACTTTGCTAAAGCGCCAACTCTGGTCGACGTGCGCTGCATGGGATCGGAGTAAGCGCTAAAGCGCTAACTCCGATCGACGTGCTTTGCATGGGACCAGAGTAAGCGCTAAAGCGCTAACTCTGGTCGACACAGGAGACAAACGATGGAACGTGCTTCAGTCGTCGACGTCCAGGGCTTCATCAACAAGCACCCGTTCGGCCGCTTTCAACGGCTCATATTTTTCATGTGCTTCGTGATTGTCGTGCTGGATGGTTTCGACACCGCGGCAATCGGCTTCATCGCGCCGTCGTTACTGACTCAGTGGCATCTGGCCAAGCCCGATCTCGCACCAGTCCTGAGTGCCGCGCTGTTCGGCCTCGCGTTCGGCGCGCTCGTGTCCGGCCCTTTGTCCGACCGTGTTGGACGACGGTCCCTGATGATCGCGTCCGTGTTCCTCTTCGGTGTTGCCTGTCTCGTGTCCGCGTTCTCGACGAACATTGGTCAACTGACCGTGCTGCGCTTCATCACGGGCGTCGGCCTCGGCGCAGCCATGGCTAATGCGGTGACCATGATGGACGAGTTCTGCCCGACCCGACGCCGCGCGACCGTGACCAGTCTGATGTGCTGCGGATTTCCACTCGGCGCGGCTTTGGGCGGATTGCTCGCGGCATGGTTGATTCCCCATGCCGGCTGGCGAAGTGTTCTGATGCTGGGCGGGGTCGCGCCGATACTTCACGGTGTCCTGCTATGGGGCAAGATGCCAGAATCGGTACGCTTCATGGTTGCAAACGGCAAGCCCGTAGCGCGCATTCGCGCAACGCTCGCGCGCATCTCCGTTGAAACAATTCATGCGCGCGGGTTCGCACTGACCGAGACCGCGCCGGGAACGGGCGACAAAGGGCTCGGCCTGGTGCTGTCGCGTTCATACATCGTCGGTTCATTGATGCTCTGGCTCGCGGCCTTCATGGGCCTCCTGATTTTTTACGCGTTGATCAACTGGATGCCAATTCTGCTGAAAGATGCAGGCCTGAGCCAGAAGAGCGCAACGTTGATTTCCGCATTGTTCCCGCTCGGCGGTGTCGGCGCGGTGCTGTGCGGCGTGCTGATGGATCGCTTCAATGCCAATCTCGTGATTGCCGCGTGCTACCTGCTCGCTGCGATCAGTCTCTTTGGTATTGGCGAGACGGCGGGACACGTAGGTCTACTCGTGCCGATGGTGCTTGTGTCCGGCGTGCTGATGAATACCGCGCAAGCCTCAATAAATGCCCTTGCGGCCGCCTTTTATCCGACCGAAGGGCGTGGCACCGGCGTCGCGTGGATGCTTGGCATGGGCCGTTTTGGCGGCATTGCAGGCTCGTTTCTCGTAGCCCAACTCGTACGCTGGCACTTTACGCTTGAAGGTGTCTTCGCGACGATCGCCGTCGCCGGAGCTCTTTCCTGTATCGCTTTGCTAGTCAAGCAGTTTGCACCGCCGCACGTTTTCAGAACGGCGCCCGACGGCGTCGGATCGCTGAGTCATTGACCGGCCGGTAGTAACTGTCTCGCGATGCCGGTTATCTACGACGTCGTACTCAATCACCATTTGAAAATGTTCAGTGAGGCGTGTACAGCGGCATTCGAATATGCATCGGAGGTGTACGAGGCGGTTGATTCGAAGGACGAGCGTCGGTTAGCGCGCTTCTTGACGGAAAACTGCACGTTTGTCTATGCCAACAACGACCCCGTCATCGGACGCGCAAACGTTGCCGAGCATTCGAAGAACTTCATGGCGTTGATTGCCGGCATCAAGCATCAACTGTTTGAAGTCCGGGCATTCGACGACGTAGTGATCTCGCGGATCGAAGTGACCTACACGCGCAAGGACGGATCGACACTGACTGTGCCGGCCGTGACGATCTGGCGGGTACGCGATAGGCTAATCGACGACTACCGTATCTACATCGACGTCGCACCGCTGTTCGCGCATTGACGGACTCCTTCCGAATTGCAGGCCGGGCGCGAATGCGACGGTCGAGCTTCGACGTCTGTATGCCGGCTCGTGCCTGGCCGCCATATAGTTTCCATGCCCCATACCTCTGCGAAGCGCCAAAGATCGTCCAGATGTGATCTGGTCCACTGCGCTGCCCTGATTGATTCTTATCGTTCTGCCAAAAGCAACGATACATTGCCGCCACGGAGATATGCACACCAACATTGCGGAAGTAGCATTCATCGCAGTCGTCAATTTATCTCAGGAGATTGTCATGGATCGTTATAAGTTTCTTCCGTTGTTGGGCCGCATCTTGATCGGGGCGCCGTTTGTCATGAGTGGGCTGGGCAAGCTCGGAGCGTATGCTGCGACGGTTGGTTATATTGCCGCCATGGGTCTGCCCGTGCCGCCGCTCGCGTTCGTTGTTGCCGTGCTGACCGAACTGGGCGGCGGCTTGCTGCTGCTGTCGGGCTACAGGGCTCGCGCCGTATCGCTGGCAATGGCGGTATTCTGCGTGGTCACTGCATTGTTCTTTCATCACAACTTCGCCGATCAGAACCAGATGATTCACTTTCTCAAGAACGTGATGATGGCCGGTGGTCTTCTGCAGATCACCTACTTCGGTGCCGGCGCGTTCAGCCTCGATGCGCGCTCCGGGCGGACAGCGTCGGGCGTTTCACCTCTGACCGCGAGCTAGGAAGACGGCTCCGATGAGACGACCGCCCGATCGTCCGGATCGTCTCACCTGGATCGGCCCTTGTAGCACCACGGTGCGTGTTGTCGGGCGCACATCATTTCCCACAGTGGCATCACCGCAGATATAGGAAGGAGGTCGAAATGTCGAAAGTTCTGGTTCTATATTATTCCTCGTATGGCCATGTCGAAGCGCTGGCGGAAGCCGTCGCCGAAGGTGCGCGCTCGGCGGGCGCGACGGTCGACGTCAAGCGGGTGCCTGAGACCGCGCCGGAGGAAGTGGCGAAGGGCGCCCACTTCAAGCTCGATCAGCAAGCACCGGTTGCGACGGTCGCCGAACTCGCCAACTATGACGCGATCGTCGTCGGCACGCCGACCCGCTTCGGGCGCATCTCGTCGCAGATGGCGACGTTTCTGGATCAAGCCGGCGGTCTTTGGATGAGCGGTGCATTGAACGGCAAGGTCGGCGGTGCCTTCACTTCGACCGCCAGCCAGCACGGCGGACAGGAGGCGACGCTGTTTTCGATTATCACCAACCTCCTGCACTTCGGCATGACCATCGTAGGTCTGCCGTATAGCCACCAGGGGCAGATGACGCTGGACGAAATTGTCGGCGGCTCTCCGTATGGCGCCACGACCATCGCAGGCGCACAAGGTCAGCGCCAGCCGAGCGCTATCGAGCTCGCCGGTGCTCGCCACCAGGGCGAACTGATCGCCCGGACGGCAAACAAGCTGTTTGGCTGAACGTCATTCAAATTCGCACCGCCTACGCGTGAACGAGACGGCCAGGGGATTCCCACCTGGCCGGCACCGGTCTGGGTATCGAATCGCCCTCGGCATGCTTGTCACTGAGAAGCTGCTGGCAGGCGCCGGCCCTCATACCAGACGCTGAAACCACGGCGGAATTCACCCGAAACACCACGCTCATCACCTGCAGCGGCGCTCAATCCGGCCGATCGCACAGGCGACGCGCGCCGCATTGGCGGTGGCTCGAAACAGAGGAGAACATGCTCACACACAGACGTTGGAAATCATTGGACGGGGCGGAACGCGGCTGGCTGCGCGCGAAACACCATTTCGTGGTCAGCGCCGACGGCAATCCCGCGCACGCCGCCTTGGGTCCGCTGATTGTCTGGAACGACGACGAGATCGCGGTCGGCAGCGGTTTCCCCCTGCACGGTCACCGTGACATGGAGATCATCACGTATGTACGCCAAGGCCTGCTCGGGCATCGAGACACCTTGGGTTCCGAGGGAACGATCCACGCAGGCGATGTCCAGGTCATGAGCGCCGGCACCGGCATACGCCACGCCGAGTTCAACCAGGGCGGGGTTCCGCTCAAGCTTTACCAGATCTGGCTGCTGCCTCGTGAAGCCGGTGGTGAACCCGCATGGGATACCCGGCCGTTTCCCAGAAGTGACCGGTCAGGGCGTTTCGTAGCCTTGGCCAGCGGGTTCGCCCGCGATGAAGGTGCGCTTCCCATTCGCGCCGATGCGCGTGTGCTTGGCGCGATGCTAAAAGCAGGCGAAAGCGTTCGACACGAAATGGGTCCGGCGTGTCGCGCCTATCTCGTCGTGGCCTCGGGACGCATCGAAGTAAATGGCGAGCCCGTTGGGACGCTAGATGGCGTGGCGATCACGCAGGTCGCCGCGGTGCAGATCTCCGCCCTCGAAGATTCCGAACTGGTGATGGTGGACGCGGGCTGATTCCCTGTTTTGCGCTCCCTCTACGCAGCTCCAGTTCAGACCTAATCGCGGTAATTCGCCTACTTTCCGAGTTGTGCGATGAAGGCACGGGCGGCCGGCCCCGGCGGCGCGTCCTTGCGGTAAACAACCTTCATCGGCATCGCGACTTCGCGCGGCAGGCCTTCAATGCGAATCGTCACCAGGGTGCGACTTTCCAGGTCCTCCTTGACCATGTGCAGCGGCATATGGCCCCAGCCCAGTCCCGCCTTCAGAAACGCATGCTTGGCCCCCAGATCGCCGAGCCTCCACGTCGATGGCGACAGGACACCGAATTCGCTTCCTTGGGACAGTGCGGTTCGGTCGCTGAGGACGAGTTGCACGTGCTTTTTGATGGCGGCCGCCGATACGAGGCCGCGGCGATTCGCAAGCGGATGAGCAGGGCTCACGACGGTAACCAGCTCGAGCTCGCGCAACAGCTCGACCTGCAGTTCGTCCGTAACGATCGGCAGAGTGCCGATCACGCCAATGTTGCAAGTCCGGTCGAGCACCAGCTTCATCACACCACCCAGCGCCTCGACATAGAGCCGCAGCGGCGTGTGCGGATAATCCTTTTGCGATTGAGCCGCCGCGCTCGTCAAGCTGTCCATGGGGTACATCACGTCCATTGCCACGGAGAGCTCGGGCTCCAGACCCTCGCGCATCGCGCGCGCACGCGCCTTGAAGCCATCGATCGTGTCAGCCACGGAACGGGCGTCCAGCAGCAAGCTCTTGCCGGCGTCGGTGAGCTGCGGGTATCGGGCCGTGCGATCGAACAGTTTGACCCCGAGCTGTGCTTCGAGATTAGAGAGGGTCTGGCTAACCACCGATTGCGCACGCCGGAGCTTGCGTCCGGCCGCTGAGAAGCTGCCTTCATCGACCGCCGCGATGAAGGTCCGAAGCTGGTCCAGGGTAAGGCCGTCAAGCATGTCCATCGCTCCTGACGATAGGTGAAATCTAAAAATATAGGCTTTTAAGATGGAGTGCAAGCTCTTACCTTACGGGTATCGCTATTTTCTAGAGGCAGAGCCATGAACATCGACACAGCCGTACTCAACCCGATTCAGGAAACAACGCTGGCGCCGCGCCGGATCGCTTTTCGCACCGGCGGCAGCGCGCACGGCGGCATTACTCGTCTGGCCAGTCCCTCCGATATCGGAGAATGGATCAAGCCTTTTGTGTTCCTCGATCACGCCGTGGTCGTGCCGACCGGCAAGCCGATGTTCGGGTTCCACCCGCACTCGGGCATTGCAACACTCACGACCGTGCTGAGTGGCGGCATCTCCTATGCGGACACGACCGGCAAGCATGGCGAGCTTCCAGCCGGCGGCCTCGAATGGATGAAGGCCGGCAATGGTGTCTGGCACGACGGCAACGTATTGCCGGGCGAAACCGTACGCCTCTTTCAACTCTGGGTCGCGCTACCGCCTTCGATGGAGAATTCGCCGCCGGAAAGCCAGTACATTTCGCCGGCCCAGGTCCAGCGCGATGGGCCGGTCCGCGTGATCCTCGGCCGCCACGGATCCGCGGCGAGCGACATTCGCGCGCCGGAAGGCATCAACTACTTCCACGTTCAACTGAGCGCGGGAGAGACCTGGCGATATGTGCCGCCTGCCGGGCACAACGTCGCGTGGCTGGCGATCGACAAGGGCCGCCTGAACGCGTCCGAGCCGATCGAGGCAGGGCAGCTCGCCGTGTTTGAGGAATCCGACAGGGCGCCCATTGAGTTGCACGCCGAGGAGGCGACGTCGTTCGTCATCGGCTCCGCTATCAAGCACCCGTATCCACTGGTGCTCGGCCACTACTCGGTGCATACGAATTCAGACGCGCTTGCGCAGGGCGAGGCCGAGATACGCCGCGTCGGTCGCGAACTAGCCGCGCAGCGTCGCAGCACTGCGGTGTGAAATACCTGATGCAGTAGCTCGTCCGCGAAGGCGTCATCGTCTTCTGGAAAGGGCAAGCCGCGTCTAGAACGTGGCAAGCTCACCAGCCTTCTTATAGTCGCTGTCTGTCAGGTGATGTTCGGAAGCATCGCCTGACGTGTCCATCACACAATCCAAAAATTGGTTGCCGCCCGGCTGCGGACCTGCGGTTTCCTGACCTCCCTGAAAACGCCGGGAGACTCTGCCTGCGCGCGGCAGCAGAGCACCGTGAAAACTCGAATCTGTCTGGTCGGACATTTTGTGGTTTTCCCTCATTTAAAAAAATCCGATTTCCACTTCCCGAAGAGTTCGGTAAGCCACTTATAGCGAATAAGCACCGGGATGATTGTGTGCACTACCGCGCATACTTGGTGCAGCACGGTGCCGTATTGTGGCGTCAGGGAAAAGGACCATTACTGCTAAATCGCGCATTTCCCTCGTTCGAATCCGCTTGCATAAGCGGTCAAATAAAACTACGTGACGAGACGTGCCCATGAAACACAAAAATCTAGCGTTAGAGGGATTATCCGAACGTAATGATGAATTCGATCCTGGATCGATCATCGATACGTTGATTAATCACCGCGTAATGATCGCCGCGATAACAATGGCGTTCATTTTGATGGGCGCCTTGTACGCGTTCTGCGCGACGCCGATCTATCGAGCAAGTATCTCGATCAGGGTCGAGGACAATTCGCCAACCGCGCTGCCGGATTCGAAGGATCTGGTGCGCAATGCGTCGTCGCTGTTCCAGGAGAAGTCCTCGGCCGAAAGCGAAATGCAGATCCTGAGGTCGAAAGCCATCGCCATGCAGACGGTGGATTACCTCAAGCTCTACATCGATGCCGAGCCGAAGCGCTTGCCGGTGCTCGGCGGGCTGATCGCGCGGCACACCGACACACGGATGACGCCCGGACTCTTCGGCTGGGGCGGCTTCGTCTGGGGTGACGAATCGATCAGCGTGGCGACGTTCGAAGTGCCGAGGAAACAGGAAGGCAACGCGTACACCGTCACCGCATTGTCCGGCGGCCAGTATCAGTTGCGCGGGCCGGGACTGGAACAGCCGGTCACCGGACGAGTCGGCGTCGACGAGCAATTCGAAAGCAGCCACGGGCCGATCAATCTGCTCGTGAGCAAGATCGACGGCGAGAGCGGCGCCGTGTTTAACCTCACGCGCCACTCGCGTCAGCAGGCCCTCGAACAGCTGCAAAAGGGCCTCCAGATCGACGAGCAAGGCAACAAGTCGAATGTGCTGGGCGTCATTCTGGAAGGCCGCGACCCGGTTCTCGTGACCAACATCCTCAACGATATCGGCGCGGTGTATGTGCGCCAGAACGTGAACCAGAAGGGTGCCAACGCCGAGAAGTCGCTGAACTACCTCGAGCAGCAGCTGCCGGGAGCGAAGCGCCAGATGGAGCAGGCGGAAGAAGCCTATAACACCTATCGCAACAGTCACGGACTTCTGGATGCGGACGAGGAAAGCCGTCTCATCCTGCGACAGGCCACTGAAGCGGACTCGCGCCTCTACGACCTCAAGCGTCAGCGCCAGGACCTGACCGCTCACTTGACGGCCGAGCACCCGAGTGTGGTGGCGATAGACCAGCAGATCGCCAGCACCAACAAGTACGTCGAGAGTCTCGCGAGCCGCGTCAAGGCCATGCCGACGGCGGAGCAAGGTGCGCTGCGCCTGATGCGGGACATGCGCATGACATCCGACATGTACGCGGCGTTGCGTAGCAACATCGACACCCTGCGGCTGGTCAAGGCCGGTCAGTCCGCATCCGTGCAGCTGCTGGATACCGCGGATGTGCCGGAGCGGCCGGTCAAGCCCGCGAAATCGCTCGTGCTGCTGATCGCGGCAGTGCTGGGGCTGTTCGTCGCTGTCGGGCTGGCCTTCCTGCGCGATTATCTGTTCAAGGGCGAGGCCGATCCGGAAGCGCTGGAATCGCGCACCGGCCTGACCGTGTACGCGACGATCCCGGTCAGCGATCAGCAACTCCAACTGACGCAGAAAATGTCCACCAGGGGCGAAGAACAGCTGGCTCTGGCTTTCCGCTACCCGATGGACCCGGCGGTAGAAGCGCTGCGCACGATGCGCGCGTCGCTGCAATACGCGATGAACGGCGATCGCAACAACGTGGTGATGCTCGCGGGGCCGTTGCCGGGTATCGGCAAGTCGTTCCTGTCAGCCAATCTCGGCACCTTGCTCGCCTCAGGCGGCAAGCGCGTGCTGCTGGTGGACGGTGACTTGCGCCGCGGCCATCTGAACCAGTACTTCGGCTTGCCACGCGCTGCGGGACTTGCCGATCTGATCGCCGGCACTGGTTCGCTCGAAGACACCGTGCATAAGGAAGTGCTGCCGAATCTCGATGTCCTGCAGTGCGGAGAGTATCCGCACGACCCGGCCGAACTGTTGTTGAGCAGCAATTTCAGGGCAACCATTCGTGCCGCTTCAGAGCGCTACGACATTGTGCTGCTCGACGCGCCCGCCATCCTTGCCGTGTCGGATACGGTGACCATGGCGCCCGTCGCCGACTCGATATTCATGGTCGCGCGTTTCGCCGATACGCGCGCCGGCGAGATCTCGGAATCGGTCAAGCGTCTGGCGCAAACGGGTTCGAAAGTGGAGGGGATTCTGCTGAACGGATTTAAGGTCAGTCGCGGCAATTACGCCCAGTCGCGCCGCTACGGCGGCTACGCATACGACGCCTACTACTCCGATTCGGCAATGAAATAGCGCGCGTAGCCCCGTGCAAGGGTCCAGTGCTGCTGGACCTTGCCCGGGGTTTTGAAGAAGACGCGTATCCATAATAAAGGGGAGCAACAATCATGCATTCGTTAAACGAGCTGAAACTCGCCGTGGTCGGTCTTGGCTATGTTGGATTGCCACTTGCGGTGGAATTCAGCAAGCGTCGTCCGGTGGTGGGGTTTGACATCAACGGCGTGCGCATCTCGGCGTTACGTGAAGGACGCGACATCACGCTCGAAGTCAGCGACGAAGAACTGGCCGCGGCCACGGGCATGAAATTCACGTCAGACGTGGAGGACCTCAATGCCTGCAACGTGTACATCGCAACCGTTCCGACGCCGATCGACGACTACAAGCGTCCTGACCTCAGGCCCTTGATCGGCGCCAGCGAGACCATCGGCAGCGTGCTGAAAAAGAATGACGTGGTGATCTATGAATCGACCGTCTATCCGGGTGCGACGGAAGAGGAATGCGTGCCGGTTCTCGAGCGGACGTCGGGGCTGAAATTCAACGTGGATTTCTTTGTCGGCTACAGTCCCGAGCGGATCAATCCTGGCGACAAGGCGCACCGCGTGACCGATATCAGAAAGGTCACATCGGGATCGACGCCGGAGACCGCCGACCTCGTCGATGAGCTGTACCGCGAAATCATCGTCGCGGGCACGCACAAGGCGAGCAGCATTCGCGTCGCCGAGGCGGCCAAGGTCATCGAGAACACGCAGCGCGACGTCAACATCGCGCTGATCAACGAGCTGTCGATCATCTTCAACAAGATGGGAATCGACACGGAGTCGGTCTTGCAGGCAGCCGGAACCAAATGGAACTTTCTGCCCTTCAGACCGGGTCTGGTGGGCGGGCATTGCATCGGCGTCGATCCGTATTATCTGACGCACAAGGCGCAGGCAATTGGATACCACCCGGAGATCATCCTCGCCGGCCGGCGCCTGAACGACAGCATGGGCGGTTACGTTGCGTCGCAACTGGTGAAGGCGTTGACCAAGCGGCAGATCGGCGTCGCCGGTGCCCGCGTGTTGATCATGGGTCTGACATTCAAGGAAAATTGTCCGGATCTGCGCAACACCCGGGTGGTCGACATCGTTGCCGAGTTGCGGGAGTACGGCGTCGAAGTCGATGTCTACGATCCATGGGTCTCGAAAGAGGAGGCCCGGCGCGAACACAACCTGGACCCCATCGAGCATCCCGCCGACGGCGTCTACGACGCGACGATTCTGGCCGTCGCGCACAGCCGGTTCCTGGAATTGGGCGCGCAAGCCATTCGTGTCTTCGGCAAGCCCGGGCATGTACTGTACGACCTGAAGTACTTGCTGCCTGTAGAGGCCAGTGATCTGCGTCTCTAGCAGACCCCTGAGCCCATCGCACGCTACGCCATCACGACGTGATGGCCTCCTCATCTTATCCGGAGGCATCGATGCCTGATCGCTACGACACAATACGGCGGCAACTCGCCGGGCATCCGCAGAAGTGGTTGATTACCGGCGTGGCCGGCTTTATCGGTTCGAATCTGCTGGAAGCGCTGCTCAAGCTCGACCAGACCGTGGTCGGACTCGACAACTTTTCCACCGGCTATCAGCGCAACCTCGACGAAGTACGCTCCGTCGTTTCGCCGGAGCAATGGCAGCGCTTCAGATTCATTGAAGGCGATATCCGGCGTCTGGAAGATTGCGTGAGCGCCGTCAATGGCGTCGATCACGTGCTGCATGAGGCGGCGCTGGGTTCGGTGCCGCGTTCGGTGGTCGACCCGATCGCGACCCACGAAGTGAACGTCAGCGGCTTCCTCAATATGCTTGTGGCCGCGCGCGACGCGCAAGTGTCGAGCTTCACGTATGCCGCATCGAGCGCGACGTATGGCGACCATCCCGGCTTGCCGAAAGTCGAAGACCAGATCGGGCAGCCGCTTTCACCGTACGCCGTCACGAAGTACGCCAATGAACTGTACGCATCGGTGTTTGCTCGTGCCTACGGCTTCAAGACGATCGGCCTGCGTTACTTCAATGCGTTCGGTAAGCGCCAGGATCCGGACGGCGCTTACGCCGCGGTCATTCCCAGATGGACGGCGGCGCTCATTGCCGGCGACGACGTCGTGATCAATGGCGACGGCGAAACCAGCCGGGACTTCTGCTTTGTCGACAACGTGGTGAAGGCGAACATCCTGGCGGCGACGGCGGATGAGGCGGCAAGGAACGAGGTGTACAACGTCGCCGTCGGCGATCGCACAACGTTGATCCAGCTCTACGACGGCTTGCGGTCCGTGCTCACCGACAACGGTGTTTCCTGCGACAAGCGCCCGGTGTTCGGGCCTTTTCGCGCCGGCGATGTCCGGCATTCACAGGCGAATGTCGAAAAGGCGGAACGGCTGCTGGGCTATGAGAACACGATTCCCCTGGTAGAAGGCTTGTCCAAAGCGATGCCCTGGTACATCGAGTTCGTATCGCAAAGGTGATGTCTTCAGACGCCCGGTCTCACGGGCGTGCTTCGGCATGACGGATGCGCAACGCGTTGATCTTTTTAAGGCAGTAACGTCAATGTCTCAGATCGCAGGTTGGCGAAGCCGTCTGCTGCAGATTCATCCTGATCATTCGCGGATCGCACGCAGTGCGGTCTGGGTTTCGATGTTCGCGCTCATCGGCAAGTCGGCGGGTGCGTTCAAGGAAATGGCGATCGCGTATCGCTACGGCATCAGCAATGTCGTCGATGCCTATCAGCTCACGCTCACGCTGATCACCTGGCTGCCGGCTACATTCGTCGCTGTCCTGAGCGTCGTGCTCGTGCCGGCTTTCGTCGAGCTGCGCGGGAGGCCCAGGCAGGAGCAAGCGAAGTTTCTCGGCGAACTCGACGTGATGGCGATTTTCGTCGGCCTGGTGTTCGCGGTCATGCTCTATTTCTCCTGGCCCTATGCACTCGACCTGATGGCGCGCAACCTGTCGGAAGAGACCCGCGTGATGTCGCGCCGGATGATGCTCGGCATGGCGCCGGTCGGCGTCGTCATGCTGACGATCTGTGTCTATGCGGCACGGCTCCAGGCACGCGAAAAACATGTCAACACGCTGCTGGAGTGCGTGCCGGCGGTCGTGTTGCTGGGCTTCGTGCTGGCTTGGCACGATGCAAGCTCCCCCGCGCCGTTGATCTGGGGCAGCACGCTCGGCTTCCTCCTCCAGGCGGTGATATTGGGCGTGCTTTCCGGGCGTGCCGACAATATCCGCGCGCGACTCAGCTTCTCTCTCAGCTCGCCGCAGTGGCCGTACATGTACCGCGCGGTCGGCGTGTTCATGATCGGCCAGTTCATCATGAGTCTGGCTACGCCGCTGGACCAGTATTTCGTGGCGGGTCTCGGCGACGGCAACATCGCGACGCTCGGCTATGCCAGCCGCGTGCTCGGCCTGCTCGTCAGCATTGGCGCCGTGGCGATCAGCAGGGCGACCTTGCCGGTTTTATCGGAGCTGTTGAGTGCAGGAGACAACGTTCGTGCCCGAAGCATCGCGCTAAAGTGGTCGCTGTTCATGTTGGCGATCAGCGGCGTGGTGGTGGTGGTGGCGTGGCTTCTCGCGCCGATGGCGGTGAAGCTGCTGTTTCAGCGCGGCGCCTTTAGCGCTGCGGACACCGTGGCGGTGTCCAGCCTGTTTCGCTGGGGATTGATTCAGATACCGTTCTACTTCTCGGTACTGGTGCTGGTTCAGCTCTTTGCAAGCCAAGGTCGCTTTAAAGCAATGGCCGGCATCGCGGTCGTGAACTTCGCTGTAAAGGCCGTCGCGAATTACTTCCTGATTCGATGGGTCGGCATCACGGGGGTCGTTCTTGCAACCGGCGTGATGGGCGCCAGTTCGTTCGTATGCTATCTGTCTCTCACGTTGTCAAACGGGTCATTAAAGAACAAGACGGGTCCGCTATGAAGATTCTGCTGTTCATCCATTCCTTGCATTACGGCGGTGCGGAGCGCGTGGCAATGAACCTGTCGAGCGAATGGGTCGCGCAAGGCCTGAATGTCAGTGTCGTGACGCTGACATCCACGGCAAGCGACTTCTATGCGCTACACGACTCGGTCGAACGCATTACCCTCGACCTCGCGGGGGGCAGCGACGGTTTGGCGGGCGCGATATTCGCGAATGCGCGCCGGATGCTGGCTCTGCGCCGCGTGCTCAGACAGGTGAAACCGGATGTCGTGCTCGGCATCGAGACGCGGCCGTCGATCCTCGCCATCCTGGCCGGCCTCGGCCTGCCCTGCAAGGTGATAGCGACAGAGCACATTCATCCGCCGATGCTCTTCGAAGGAAAGCTCTGGGAGTGCCTGCGCCGCTGGACGTACCCCCTCGCGGACAAAGTCGTCGCGCTGACGCAGAAAAGCAAGGTGTGGTTGCAGGACAACTGCAATTGCAAGGCCGTCACCGTGATTCCGAATTCGATCTCGCTGCCGATTCCTGTCGTGGAGCCGGTCGTGCCGCCGCAGCAGGTGGTCGGCGCCGGGCGTCGCGTATTGCTTGCGGCGGGGCGCATGGCCGAGCAGAAGGGCTTCGATATTCTGATCGATTCCTTCGACCGGATCGCGAGCAATTTTCCGGCGTGGGATCTCGTCATTCTCGGAGATGGCGATGACCGGCGCTCGCTCGTCGAACAGGTCGCGGCCGCGGGATTGAATGAGCGCGTGCTGCTGCCGGGCCAGGTCGGCAATATGCCTGACTGGTACGAGCGTGCGGACCTCTACGTGCTGAGTTCGCGATTCGAAGGCTTCTCGATGACGATCGTCGAGGCGATGGCCAGCGGCTGCGCGGTGGTGAGCTTCGACTGCGACGCGGGTCCCGGAGACATCATCACGCACGGCCATGACGGTCTGCTGGTTCGTGAGGTCGGTGACCCGCAAGAGCTCGCCAATGCGTTGTCGACCTTGATGAGCGATGACGAGACCCGGGCACTCATGGCATCGCGCGCGCGTGCTGTCGTCGACCGGTTTTCGGTGGCCAGGGTCTTCTCGATGTGGCGTGACGTGTTCACGCAAACCGGCGTGAGACCTGCGGGAATCATCGATCGTCCTTCCGTGCGGGTGACGGAGTGAACCCCACGCTGCTTCCAATCGTCAAGCGGGCGGAGACCTGACATTCCATGAATATCGTTTTGTTCATTAGCGCGATGCAGGATGGGGGTGCCGAGAGTGTCGCGGCGACTCTGGTCAATGCCTGGGTCGAGCGGGGCGACTCGGTCACGCTTGTCGCCACGTATTCCGGGCGGAGCACCTGCAATTACCCCGTGTCAGAGCGCGTGAAGTTCGTCTACCTGGCTGACCTGGTGACGCGGCGAGGCCGGGGGCCCGTCGCCTTTATCGAGCGCATGAGTGCGTTGCGCGCGCTGATGCGCGAGAGCAGGGCGGATGTGATCGTGTCGTTTCTGACGAATGTGAATGTCGCGACGATTCTCGCATCACGAGGGCTCGGCATTCCGATAATCGTGAGCGAGCACACCAATCCGCTTGCCGATCGCCGATCGTTGTTATGGCGACTGCTATGCCGGTTTATCTATCCGAAGGCAGATCTCCTGACCCTGCTGACCGACGACGTAGTCGCGCCGTTCAGAAAAGTCGTGCCGGGAATGAAGGATATCGCGGTGATGCCCAATCCACTGCCCGATGAACTGTTCGTGCAGCAACGGCAACAAGCCACGGCACGCAAGCGCGTCATTTCGCTGGGGCGGCTGAACAGGACAAAGCAGTTCGATTTGCTGATTCGCGCCTTTTCACTGCTGGCGGACGATTGCCCTGATTGGGACTTGTGGATCTGGGGAGAAGGACCGGAGCGCGCCGCACTGGAGGCTCAGATCGAGCAACTGCACATGGGGCAACGGATCTTCCTGCCTGGACGGACGCTGACCCCTTGGAGCGAGCTGGCGAGAGGCCAGGTCTTTGCGATGTCGTCGAGTCATGAAGGCTTGCCCATGGCGCTGATGGAAGGGATGGCGATTGGACTGCCTGTCGTGTCATTCGACTGTCCTAGCGGACCGCGGCAGTTGACGCGAAACGGCGAGGACGGGCTGCTCATCCCGCCAGGCGACGCGCATTCCATGGCTGCCGCGTTACGCCTACTGATTTCGGACGACCCGCTGCGCGCCGAGTTGGGCAGGAAGGCCGCCATGTCGGTACGGGAGCGCTATTCGCTGAAAGCGGTATTAAAGATCTGGGACGAGTTGTTCGAGCGGGTCGGCGCGCGCGCCAGGCCTGTTGAATCAACGCATTGAAATGAACCGATAGCATCGTTGCGGTCTTGACCTGCCGCATCCACAAAAAGCTCAGAGATTCAGGAGCGGACATGAACGGACGTAAAGTTGTTCTCTTTGCCAACACCGACTGGTATCTCTACAACTTCCGCCTCTCGCTGGCGCAGAAGCTGCGGCAAGACGGCTATGAAGTGGTGTTGCTATCGCCGCCGGGCGAGTTCGGGCCGAAGCTGCAAGCACTGGGGTTCAGCTGGCATGCCATGCCGATGAATCGTCGAAGCCTCAATCCGTTGCGCGAACTCGGGGTGCTCGCGTGGCTCGTGCGGTTTCTTCAGCGTGAAAAGCCCGACCTCGTGCACGGTTTCACGATCAAGAGCGCGGTGTACGGATCGCTGGCGAGCAAGCTTGCCGGCGTGCCCGCGCGAATCAATGCCGTCGCCGGCATGGGTTACGTCTTCACGAGCCGGGATCTGAAAGCCCGCGTGCTGCGGCCTATCGTGCGCCAGTTGATGCGCTCCGCGCTGAATGGCCGGCGAAATGCGCTGATACTGCAGAATCCGGACGACGTCGCGGTTTTCAAACGGGCGAGAATTGTCGATGACCGGTCGATACGGCTCATCAAGGGATCCGGAGTGAACTGTTCGCGGTTCTCCGCCCGGCAGGAGACCAATGAGCAAACCCGGGCTCCATTGCGGGTCGTGCTGGCTGCCCGCCTGTTGTGGGACAAAGGAATTGCCGAGTACGTCGAGGCGGCCCGGGCCCTGAGAAATGAAAACCGCTCGGTGAGGTTTTTTCTTGCCGGCTCCCCCGACGACGGCAATCCCGCCTCTGTCTCCCGCGAACTCGTCGAAGGGTGGGTCAACGAAGGCCTTCTCACGTGGCTCGGGCATGTCAGCGATATGCCGAAGCTGCTGTCCGAAGTGGACGTCGTCGTGCTTCCGAGCTACCGCGAAGGCTTGCCCAAGACGCTGATCGAGGCGGCCGCGTGCGCGTTGCCGCTGATCACGACCGATGCGCCGGGCTGCCGTGAGGTCGTGAGCAGCACGGGAGAAGACGGCTTGCTCATTCCCGTGCGCGACAGCGCCGCGCTGGCCGACGCGATCCGCCGCCTGGACGACGACCGGGGGCTCTGCCGCAAACTCGGTCTGGCGGCGCGGGAAAAAGCCCTGAGCGAATTCGACGAATCGATCGTGATCAGCAAGACGCTGCGGGTCTATAGCGAATTGCTGGACCCCGTGCCTCACGAAGTCGGCATGGCGAGTCAGCGCGAGCGGCAGATTTGAACCCGGCTGGCGTTTCCCTGCGGATATCCGTCGGACGGCAGGGCAAGTCTCGCATCGATGCGTAATCACGAGGCTTGCTCCGAGACAGACTTAAAGAAATATCGTGAAGGAGATTGAGTGGCTATGGTCGCTCCAAAATTCATACTGCGCTTCGATGACGTCACCCCGGAAATGGCCTGGTCGCGATTCGATCCCTTCGATGAGCTTTCCATGGATCAGGATCTGCCGTTGCTCGTCGGCGTCGTGCCGAACTGCCTCGATCAGACGCTCGTCGTCGAGCCGGCGAGAGACGCGTTCTGGGATGCGGTCCGCGGCTGGGTCGATCGCGGCTGGAGCATCGCGCAGCACGGATACACCCATCAGTACGTCACCCAGCATCCCGGGCTTTTGCGTCTTGGCAGCAAATCGGAACTGGCCGGCCTTTCATACGAGGAGCAGTTTTCCAAGCTGCAGGCGGGAAAGACGATCCTCCAGGAACAAGGCGTCTGGCAGCCGGTATTCATGGCGCCTTCCCACTCGTTCGATGAAGCGACGCTCCGCGCACTGGCCGATCTGGACTTCAAGTACCTGACGGACGGAAGCGGCGTCTATCCGTACAAATTCGGCGCTCTGACCGCGGTGCCGCAGTTGTTCGCAACGCCGCTGCATTTCGGCTTTGGCGTGTATTCCATCTGCCTGCATGTGAATACGCTAAGCGAGGCGGAGATCGATGGAATCATCGGCTTCGTGAAGAAAAACCGCTCGCGCTTCATCTCCTTTGAAGAGGCCGCGAGCGTTGAAGCCCCCGTCCCAGGCGTCGCGATGGCGATGCGCTTTTTAACATCTACCCCATTGCGTGCCATGCGCCGCATGAGGGGCTGAACTTCTTATGGGGGTGTACGGTGCGAAATAGCCGAAGAGCGGTGAATGCCTTTCTCCTCAGCAGCATGGTGGGTGCGATCACCCGCCCGCTCGCTGCGGTGGCCGACGTCGTGACCAATCAGCGCGCCTCGGGCGACGAGGTCGTCGATCGATGGTTCGGCGTTAGCGCGGACGGCAAGACCAATGACCGTGCCGCGCTTCAAAAGGCAGTCGACAGTTCAATCGGCAAGACACTGGTCATCACGGGCCCATGCAGGATCGATGCGCAAGGGCTGCATATGCGCAGTAACAGCCGCGTGCGCTTCGCTCCCGGCGCGTCGCTCAAACTGCTGCCTCATGACACGCAAAACTATGAGGTCATCCGTATCTGGGACGTGCGGCACGTGCGCCTGGAAAATCCTCGCGTCGACGGCAGTAAAGAACTGAACACCGTGACAGGCGGGGAGTGGGGCATGGGCATATCCATTGCAGGGAGCACCGATGTGACGATACTTTCCCCCAGCACGACCAACTGTTGGGGAGACGGCATCTATATCGCGAACAGCTTCGGCAAAGGCCTGGCTTACTCGAGCGACGTCCGGGTGATGAATCACTATGCCTCCGGCTGCCGTCGGCAAGGGGTGTCGATCATCAGCGGCAGGAATATCCTGTTCGATCATCCCGTGTGGGAAAACATCGCCGGTACGCTTCCTTCCGCCGGACTCGACATCGAGCCGAACGGAAACACGGACGTTATCGAAAACATCCGGATCGTCAATCCGACGACACGACACTGCCAGTTCGGCATTCTCGTCTATCTGGAGGCACTGCCGGGAAGCCAGGAAAAGTACGTCAGCGTCGTGATCAGTGGACACAAGGATGAAGACAGCAGGGAAGCGGCCTACAGCGTATCCGGATTGGAGACGAAAGGCCGCATTGTCACCGGCTATATCACGAGCAATTCGCCGACGTGGATTCGTCCGAGGAGAGACGCCTTTGTCAGCACCGACTATGACCGAGCGGGACCGAAGATCGATATCACGAACCCCACGATCGTCCGGTAGCGGCGTTCAATAGCGTGACGCTCAACGCGTTACGCCTTTCGCACGCAGCAATGTCGCGTACATGTCCCGATACTTCTGCCAGCAAACCGTAATAGAAAAGCATTCGACAATCCGCTCGCGCGCCAGCTTGCCAAGTTTCTCACGCTGCTCAAGACTCAACGTCGCCATCTCTTCAAGCGCATCCGACAAACTGACGGGATCGCGCGGCGGCACAACCAGCCCGGTGTCGCCGACGAGCTGGCCGGTATCGCCGACGTCCGTGACCACGCACGGAACGCTGCAGGCCATCGCTTCGCCGACGACCGTCGGCAAGCCTTCTGTGCGGGACGAGAGGCACAGCATGTCGAACGCCGGCATGATTCGATGCAAGTCATTGCGGGCGCCCAGCAAGTGGCATACGCTGGTCAAGCCAAGTTCGTTCATCGTGCGTCCGAGCGCCTTATTGTTGGCATCGACATCCTTGCCGACCATGACGAAATGGCACTCCGGCACGCGCTGATGAAGCAGCGCGGCCGCACGCAGGAAGTTATCGTAATCCTTGGCGGGATTGGAGCGTCCCACGATGCCAATCAGTATCGAGCGTGGCGGCAAGCCCAGCGAGTTCAGGAGCGTAGCCCTTGCGGTGGCGTCCGGCGCGAACTTGCGAACGTCGAAGCCGTTATGGATCACGCGCATCCTGGCGCGATCGTAACCGTACTCGGCGTGAGTCTTGTAGGACGCGTTGGCGCAGCAAACGACCGAGTCCGGCAACTGATTGGAAGTCATTGCGCCGATTCGCGCAAGCGTATTCAGAACGCGCCCGACCTTGACCGTAGGCACTTCGGTTCGATGGATGCCCCAGACGAGCACGAACCGGTGGCGATGCCCTCTGAGCCGAAACATCAGCCGCGCCAGCAGCGCCGCCACGCCGCCGAAAATATCCGCGTGATACATCCATGTCTGGACGACATCGGGGTTGGCCTTGACGATCCACCTGGCCAGTCGAATCAGGAGCAGCGGATTCGGAATACCGGGCCGCATTCCCAGCACCCTGACCTCGGCGCCCGCGGCGCGCAGACGCTCCGCCATGATATCCAGCGACGACAGGGAAATGATGACGTGCGTGCCGCCGGCGCTGCGCGACTCCGAAACGAGGTTCAGCAGCAGCGTTTCGGCGCCGCCCAAACCGAGGCCCGAGATTATATGGACGATTTTCATTTCGTTCGCACGGTGCGGCATTCGTTGATGTAAACCCGTATCTTTTTCGATTAGGCAAACAAGTTTCATTTGCAGACGGCACTCAATTCCACAAAAACCATTCATGCCTTGCGGACGGCCGCCTTTTTTCTGTCGCGTCGTTTTAACGGAGTTGATATCCATAGTCACGGTAAGACTGGTGAAAGGCTAAGTGATCGTGCAGTCGCCTTACCGTTCGGCATCGAACACAGACCGGGACAATTGTCCGCGGCAATTGCGGATGCGATTTATTGTTGATACGAATTGACGGACCAGCGTTCCGGAGTCGATTCAAAACTTGTGTGCCATTCCGCTCGTAATGTCGAACAAAAGCCTGATAGCGTGCAGGGGCGTAAGGCGATGTGAGTTTCAAGGCCATCCAATGGCCCAATAGCATCACCGATCGACGGGCCCGGTCCGCTAAACGGCGATGACCGACAGCACACTTGAGCGGCATAAAAATCAACACACCTCCTCCGGTTTGCGCAGAGCTGGCAAGCTGACGGGCAAGAGGGAGACGAAAGTGGCAGAACAACTCAACTCGAAGTTCCAGATCCATTCAATCGGCTACCGATGGATGCGCCCTTCCATGCTTGCATTCCTGGCATTGGCGGCGTTCATTCTGTGCATGATCGCCTTCGGCGATCGGAGCCAGTTGCTCGATCAGGACAATTACGTTGCGTACTTCAGGGATGCCGATCCGCTTTGGATCGTTCATCTCTGGGCCAATAGCCATTCGACGGTGCTCTTCATCGTGAAGACGATCACGGATGAGCTCGGCTGGCGGCTCTGGGTGCTAGGCATCGATTCACTGGGCTTCTCACCGGATACCGCGGTGCGGCTGACGGTTGTCGTGCTAAACGTGCTCATGGCGCTTGCCCTCAGCCGGACGCGCCGGCCGCTTCTTGGCCTGCTTTTATGGGCGCTGATCCCCACCGGCCTCGCGACGGTCGGGCTATTCCAGATCCGCCAGGGATTTGCTCTGTCGATTGCCATGTATTTCGCGATGTGCCGGCAGCAGCCCATTCGAGGCGCGCTTCTCGCCAGCATTGTTCACACCACATTCGCGTATCCGGCCTTGTTCCTGATTCTCGCGCACGTGCTCATGAGGCGAAGCAAGGCGGTGGCAATCGTGGGCGTGATAGGCGCGGCGCTCGCGATGTCGCTGGCGTCAGCGTGGCTTTTCAACACGTTCGGTGGCCGCCGGCTCGAAGAATACAGCCAGCAGGAAGCGTTCACGGTGAACTTCCTGATATCGCTCGTCCTGTATCTGATCGTGCCGGCGCTCGTGCTCTTGCTCCGTCGAAAAAATATCGAGGACACGGTGCGCGAAATGGTCGTCCATAAGATCGCGATCATGCATATTGGCCTGCTCATGTTCCTGATCATTTCCTTCTTCGTCTATCCGTTCGGGACCCAGCGCATTGTCTACTATGGGCCGCTGCTGCTGGCCTTCCTGCTGCCGGAGATCCGTCTCAAGAACTCGCTGGTCCTGTGGACCGTCGCTTTTGTCTTAGGTATTTTGACTTACGACGTTATCAAGAACTATCTGCTGGGCACGTACAGGTACTTTCTCTGAGCAGATGTCCGATAGCCGTGAAGGAGCGCTCGCCAATGCGCAGCGCGCCTCCTTTGCGAGCCGGACGCAAGACTGAGCAATGGTCATTTCATAGACACGCCCCGATCCGTCAATAACTGAATCGGCGTATTGCGGCACGCCGCATTTACACCGATTTGTCGGTTCATAAAATGATCGTGGCGGGGTTGTGTTGGGAATACCACAGAGGAAAGACTCGAAATAAGAGACGGTGTGCATTACTAACCTTGTCCTAAAAAGACGTTCAAGCGACAAGAAAATAAAAATTCCTCCGTTAATATTGGAGACCGAGATGTTGAATCTTGCGCTTGGCTTTGTTGTCTCATTCCTGGTTATCTTTTTTATCGTGCGAAGTTCGGGTCTGCACGGGTCGCTGACGATGGACCACGACTTGCGCGGCATCCAGAAGAACCACGCCTACGCGGTGCCGAGAATCGGCGGAATTGGGATTGCATGCGCCGCCACCGTCATTCCTCTCATACAGCCGCTGTGGGCGACCAACCCGGGGACGAGTCAACTGCTGCTCCTTTTGTGCGCCGTGCCGGCGTTCGCAGGAGGCGTGATCGAGGACATGACCAAGCGCGTGAGCCCGCGAGTGCGGCTCCTGTGCGCACTCGCTTCGGCGCTCGCGGCCTGCCTGCTGATGCACGCGACGCTCACGCGGGTGGACTTGCCCCTCGTCGATCAGTGGCTGCGCATCGTGCCGATCGGCATCGGCTTCACGATGCTCGGCGTCGCCGGGCTGACGAACGCGGTCAACATCATCGATGGCTTCAACGGGCTCGCGTCGGTTGTGACCATGCTGATCTTCGCCTCGATCGGCTATGTCGCACACAGCGTCAACGATTGGCTCATCATGAGCATGGCACTGACGATGATCGGAGCGATTGGCGGCTTCGTGCTCTGGAACTTTCCGGTGCCTTCCGTCTTCCTCGGAGACGGCGGCGCTTATTTCGTCGGTTTCATCATGGCGGAGCTGCTCATACTCCTGATCGTGCGCAACCCGGGCGTGTCGGCGTGGTACGCAATGGCCGTCGCCATCTATCCGACCTTCGAGACGCTCTTTTCCATCTATCGCCGCAGGATCGTGCGCGGGCGACCGGCCGGCGCCCCCGACGGACTTCATCTGCATACGCTCGTGTATCGGCGTGTCGTGCGAAAGGGGCTCGACGCGGGCAATCTACGCCAGCGCGCGCTGCGCAATTCACGCACCTCGATTTATCTGTGGGTGCTGAGCCTGATCGGCATTGTTCCGGCCACGTTCTTCTGGGACAGCCCGATCGCGCTTGCCGGCGCAACCATCGCATTCGTCCTGGTTTACGTTCACCTCTATGTGTCGATCGTGCGCATCAGGACGCCGCGCTGGCTGATGATCACGCGGCACGCCCCGGTGGTCGCGCCGCGTGGGGCGGAGCGGCCGCGCCACTGACGTTCGGGCGGGGGGAGTGGGGTAACCCATATTTGAATCTCTTTAGACGGTCAGTGTGTGAGGACGTACGTTGCGGGAGCCAAACCCGATGCACCATGTGGATATACAAAGGCACGGGGGAAAGCCTTGTACACCACGGCGAAGATTCGAGAAAAGGCGGATCTTGCACATAACACTTCACAGTGTGACGAGAAAATAAAATGAACCACGGATTCGAAGCCTCGCTCGTCAAGCGAGTGGTCAATCAACTGGTGACCGGCATCATCAACGGGGATTACGACGGCGACGTGCTTCCTCCGCAGGTGATCCTCTCGAAGAAGCATGGCGTGAGCCGGGCCATCATGCGCGAAGCGATCAGCATCCTGGTTTCGCGCCGGATGCTCGATGTCAGGACCAAGACGGGTACTCGCATCACGCCTGCGAAAGACTGGCTGATCATCGATCATGAAGTCGCCGAGTGGCGGCTTCGCGCCACGCCGGATCCGGAGTATCTGCTTGGGCTGATCGAGTTCCGCAAGGTCGTCGACCCCCGAGCGGCTGCGTTCGCGGCCACTCGCGCGACCCGGCATCAGCGCATTGCTATCACCGCCATGTATCAGAATCTCCAGCGTGCGAGTGGGGATAGCGTCGCGGAGAAAGCCGCCGAAGACGCGTTGCAGGCGGCCATCATCGATGCAAGCGGCGACGCGTTGCTCAGCCAGATGGGCAGTATCGTGCGGATGGGGTTGAGGGCCATGCGGGCGATCTCCGGCATGCAAGCGCTCGCGTACGATACGCGGGTCGCCGACTACGGGAAAGTCGTGCGCGCGATCGAAGGTGGAGATGCAGGGGGCGCGAAGGCGGCGATGATGCAACTCATCAGCCATGGCGCGGACCAATTGCTTGGGGAAACGGTTTGATCTGGGTGTCGGGCGCCGTCGTTGCGTGGAAACGGGTGATTTAGTTCGGATGCCTATCGAGAAGAAGTATGCGCGAAGCAACGGACTGCTTTAGCGCATCACAGCATGCTTTATGAAGTCCACGCGATATTCCAACACTGTTGAGTCGCGAAACGGGCTAAACCATCGGAGGGGAATATGTGTGGAATCGTGGCGGGGATCGCGGAACGCAATGTCGTTCCGGTATTGCTCGAAGGCTTGCGGCGGCTGGAATACCGTGGCTATGACTCCTGCGGAGTGGCAGTGCTTCGGGACGGCGCGCCGCACCGCGTGCGC
Source organism: Paraburkholderia sediminicola (assembly GCF_046027355.1). Lineage (GTDB taxonomy): Bacteria > Pseudomonadota > Gammaproteobacteria > Burkholderiales > Burkholderiaceae > Paraburkholderia > Paraburkholderia sediminicola_B. The sequence goes on from NZ_JAQQEK010000001.1 coordinate 83,627, forward strand.
AGTCTGACGCGGGTTCGCTCTCTGGATGCCGAGGTCCGTGAGATGGGCCTCGAAGGCTGGACGGGCATCGCGCACACGCGATGGGCGACGCACGGCGCGCCGGCGACCCAGAACGCGCACCCAATCTTCTCGAAGAACGAGGTCGCGATCGTTCACAACGGCATCATCGAGAACTTCGAGGCGCTGAAGATCAAACTGAGCCGCGCGGGCTATGAATTCGCGAGCCAGACGGACACGGAGGTGATCGCTCACCTGATTCACAGTTGCTACCAGGGCGATCTGGCGGATGCGGTGCGTCGCGCTGTAAGCGAACTGCGCGGCGCCTATGCAATCGCGGTCTTCTGCAAAGCCGAACCGGATCGCGTGGTGGGTGCGCGGTATGGCTCGCCGCTCGTGATCGGGATTAACGGCAAGGAATCGTTTCTTGCGTCGGACCCGCTTGCGCTGTCCGACGTAACCGACCGGTTCGTCTTCCTGCAGGACGGCGACATCGCCGATCTTTCCCGCAGCGGCACTCGCATCATGAACCGCGACGGCGAGCCGGTCGTGCGCGAGGCGCGCACGTTGCGCCACCCGCCCACCGAGGCAGCGCTCGGGCCGTACCGTCACTTCATGCAAAAGGAAATCTTCGAGCAGCCGCTCGCTGTGTCCAAAACGTTCCCCCGCAACAGCGCGTTCGACGCCACGCTCTTCGGCGCAACCGACCCGAATGCGTTCGCAGAGATCGACCGCATCCTGCTGCTCGGCTGCGGCACGAGTCACTATTCCGCGATGACCGCCAAGGCGTGGTTCGAATCGATCGCGAAGATTCCGACCCAGGTCGAGATATCCAGTGAATACCGGTACGGCGAGACGATCGCGGGCAAGAACACGCTCGTGGTGCCCGTTTCGCAATCGGGCGAAACCGCCGACACACTGGGCGCGCTGATCCATGCGCAATCGCTGGGTCAGGAACACACGCTCGCGATCTGCAACGTGGCGACGAGCGCGATCGTGCGACAGTCGCGCTGGTCGTTCATCACGCAAGCCGGCCCTGAGATCGGCGTCGCATCGACCAAGGCGTTCACCACACAGCTCGTGGCGCTGTTCGTTCTCGCGGTGACGCTCGGCCGCTCACGCGGGTACGTCGATGATCAGCAGGAAGCGAGCTATCGTTCGCAGCTCTCGGGCCTCTCCACGGCGCTGCAGGGCGTGCTTGCGCGCGAACCGCAGATCATTGCGTGGGCGCACGAGATCGCGCGCACGGACAGCGCGATCTTCCTCGGCCGCGGCTCGCACTTCCCAATCGCTCTGGAAGGCGCACTAAAGCTCAAGGAGATTTCGTACATTCACGCCGAAGGGTATCCCGCCGGCGAACTGAAGCACGGACCGCTTGCGCTCGTGACCGACTCGATGCCGGTCGTCGTGACCGCGCCGAACGACGGTCTGCTGGAGAAACTGAAGTCGAACATTCAGGAGGTTCGCGCCCGCAGGGGCCAGGTGTACGTCTTCGCCGATGCCGACGCGAATCTGTCAAACGAGGAAGGGCTGCGCGTCATCCAGATGCCCGAGTACTACGGGGCGTTGTCGCCGATCCTGCACGTGCTGCCGTTGCAATTGCTCGCGTATCACACGGCATGCACGCGAGGGACCGACGTCGACAAGCCGCGCAATCTCGCGAAATCGGTGACGGTGGAATGACGCACGGGCACATTGCATATTGATCCACGAAGACAATCAGCGATGAACAAGATAAAGGTTGGGGTTCTCGTCGACGACATTGCGTTGCCGGCGTGGGTGAATCACATGCTCGGGCTGATTGCCACCGAGGAGGGCATGGAACTCGCCCTTGTCGTCAAATACGCGTACAAACGGCGGCCGGAAAGGAAGATCGCTGCGCAGGCCAGTCCGTGGCTGTTGTCGCTGTGGATGGCGCTCGACAAGCGGCTCGTCAAGGTTAGACATGACGCGTTCAGGACCGAGCCCCTGGCCGCGACGCTGCCGGGTATCCCGACCTTGAATGTCGAGGTGGAGAGCAGGGAATGCGGTGATCATCTGGATGCTCGCGACCTGGCAAACATCGCCGCCTATGGCATCACCGTATTCCTGCGGCTGGGCTCGCTGCGGCCGTGCGGCGAGATCTTCGATACGGCTTCTTGCGGCATCTGGTCTTATCGGCATGGTGATGAAGTTATCGAACGTGATGGACCCGTCGGCGTGTGGGACATTCTTCTCGACCGGGCAACGACGGCGTCCGCCTTGCAGTTTCAGACCCGTGCGGGCGGCCAGCCGCACACGCTGCAAAGATCATGGTCGATGACATACCCTGTGTCGATTCACAGGAATCGCAGTCACTGCTACTGGAAGACGCTTTCATTCGCGCCGAGAAGGTTGCGCGAGCTCAGGCAGATCGGCGAGGAAAACTTCAGGCTGAAGTATACGAAGGCTGATACTCCGCCGGCGTTCTATTCCGGGGAAGAAATCGCCGAGCCGACCAGCGGAGCCTATGGCAAGTTCATCGGCCAGTTGTTGGCGCGAACCGTCGCAAAGAAGGCAAGCGGGCTGCGCAAGTTCGAACAGTGGATGCTGCTTTATCACTTCGGCGAGAACGGTCATCTCCCTGACCGTCTGTTCGAGTTCAAGCAGTTGGTACCTCCCAGGGACCGCTTCTGGGCAGACCCGTTTGTCGTCGAAAGGCATGGGGAGTATGCGGTCTTCATCGAAGAACTCGAATACTCGAAGAACAGGGGTCATCTCTCGGTTATCCGTTTCGATGCAAACGATCAACCGATCTTGCCTCCTGTGAAGATACTGGAGCGGCCTTATCACCTGTCTTATCCCTTCATGCTGGAGGAGGACGGGGAGCTCTACATGATTCCGGAGACGAACGAGAGCAAGGCCATCGAGCTTTATCGGTGCACGCGGTTCCCGGATCAATGGGAACATGTCATGAACCTGATGGATGGCGTCATGGCCGTCGACACGACGATCTGGCGTCACGACGGCAAATATTGGCTGTTTGCCTGCATGCGGGAAAACGAGCACGCACCGCTGTCCGATGAGTTGTTTCTGTTCTGGTCCGATTCGCTGTTGACGCAGGACTGGCATCCTCATCCGTGCAACCCGATCGTGTCGGATATCAGAACTGCCCGCCCCGCAGGGAACATCTTCGAGCACCAGGGGCAGTGGTACCGACCCGCGCAGGATTGCAGCGGTAAATACGGGCGCGCATTGTCGTTTCAGCGTATCGACGTAATCGACGAGACGGCCTACAAAGAGACGCCGGCCAGCCGGATAGAAGCAAACTGGGACGCAAGCATAGATCGCGTGCACACGTTCAATCGGGCGGGGAGATTGACCCTCATCGACGGGATGAAAACGCGCGGTAAATTGTGACTCACTGCCGTATCCGGCGCATCGCGTTAAATCGCCCTGGCGATACTGCATCTCGGCAGACTGTACACCGCCTTTGCGGTGGCGAGTCATCAAGCAGAGTCGTAGACGGCACTCGCCGAATCCTACATGCGGGGCTATTGAAGCAAACAGCCCCGCGTGACGCCGGGGCTGTCAGAATTCACATCGTTCTATATCACGGCGTTCTCTTTCGTCCGGACGGCCCATGAATCTCGGGTGCGTCTGCGTGACCGCTATCGGCATCGTCGCGGGTAACCGGACGTCGTGCTTGAGCCTTCCTCTTCCTGCTTGCGAGCGGCCTTTCGTATTCCTCTCGCTCCCGTATTGCGCCGTTGTGAACCAACGCGCAAAGGAAGAGTACGACGAAAAGCCATACTGAAACTATTAGAATAATTGTGGTTAATGTGGTCATGGCGAGCCTGCTTATTGGAATCGATTGATGGGCGCGAACGACTGTGGAGCGTTCAATCCAGGCGATTCAACCTGGTGCCGTATATTTACCGACCGCCATTTTGGTCTCCCTTCTTTTAATGTATTTGATGCCGATGTTGGAGCTAAAGGCGCGCCTTTTCTGCGGCGCTGCGCACACTCAAATCAAACTGCGCGGGAATACGCGGACAATAAGCAACACAGCTAACGGGCAATGATCCAGGCGCGATGAGCGCCGCCGTGGGCATATTCCCAGCAATGGGATTCTTGCTGCGGCTTAACGGACGCGGGCATGTGAGGTACAGTGCAGAACTCGTCGTCGCCTCTGAGCTGCTCCAGGCGCTTTTGCCTGCCAGCCGCTCAGGGGTACAGCGCGGGTATCGCGTGTCTTGCTAACAACTTAATGGAGCGTTATAGGAGAGGCAGGGTTGAGCTAGCTAATCGGGTGTGCACCCGGATGTGCCAAAAACGTCCGCATGCAGAATCACGTGTGATTAGATTGCAAACCCTGGGATTGGTAAAGCCTGCATCGATCCGCGCTTGCCCTTGACTCACGGAGGTCATATGACTCTTTTGGGCATCATCGGGACGGTTGTTTTCGTCGCGGTTGTCGTGCTCTCGTTGCTGGCGGTGATGGACGTCCTGTTTTCTACGTCCGATAAAAAGAAGATTTCGAAGAACGGTGCTAGAGCGCGAAAACTGAACGGACGTCGAAGATGGTTGCGTAAATGAGTTCGCCTGCACAACCGTCACATCGCCCTCGGCTCGCATGTTGCGGTGAAGTGGTTCCCGCACGAAGCCAACCTCTGACTGCGTGCTTACGGCGCCCGAATCGGCGACCCAGCCGTGAGCGCATCCAGATCCAATGCGTTGGCGATTGCTTGCAAGCCCGCTTCGTTCGGATGGAGGTTATCGCCGCTGTTATAGGCCGGCAGTAAAACAGCGGGATTGGCGGGGTCGCTGACTGCCTTCGCCTGATCGAGTACCGCATCGCAGCCGCTAGTCGAACTCAGGATGAATGCGTTCACGTCCTGACGCGCAGCTTCGATGCTGCCCGTCGCGCCAAACGGCGTCAGCGTGGAGCAGATCGCCTTGATGTCGACGCGATGCGCGCGCTCAATGAGCTGTCGCAATGCGCTGATCAACCGAGGGGCCGCGGATGGTTTATCGGTGTTCAGATCGTTGATCGCATCGTCCGAGATGACTACCCATTTCGCGCCCGGTTGCTGGAGCACGTCGCGATCGAAGCGTCGGAGACCAGCCTGTCCGGCGTTATTGGTGAAGAAGTCATTTCCGCTGATGCCCTGGTTGAGCACGCCGACCGTCATGCCGGCCTGTTGCAGCCGTATTGCGAGGCGATTGGGCCAGCGCCGGTTTCCATTGACGCTCGACATGAGGCCGTCGGTTATGGAGGCGCCAAACGTGACGATCGCGCCCGTCGCCGCCTCGTTCCGCACGTCGAGATTCGTCAAGAAATAGTAGGACTGGCCGCCTGGGGAGATCGTGGCGCCGCCGGGAAAGGCCGGGTCGGCGACAACGTCTCCAGCGGCGATATAGAGGTCTTGCAGGCCGTCGACGTGGCCTGTCGAACGCGGAGGGGTCCGCACGGGCAGATAGAGGCTGATGGCGACATCGGCAAGCGGTGGGACCTCGAACGCGATCGGGTCGCTGACGACCGAAGCGCCCACGGGAATCGTCACGTTCCGCTGACCGTCGAATGTGACGGCGCGCTCGCTGCCGACCACCGCGTTTTGACCTTGCGCGCGCCGCGCGATTTGAGCGTCACCGATTACTAGCGGCTCGGAGCCGAAAAGATTCGACAGATGGATTCGCGCCGATGTTCCGCCGATGCTGGTGCGCACGATCTGCCGCAAGGTCTGATTATTGAAGCCGTCATCGTCCGTGATGGATGGCGAAACGGACCAGGTGCCTATCCAGGGGGCGGACGCCCCGATGCCTTGCGCACGATAGCTGGTGGTATCAGGCAGCACGATGGAGATAACTAAAACCGCTTTCAGAAGCGTCGGAATCCATCGTTTCACATTCTTCCCCTCGTAAAAGGCCGCGTAGGGGACACGAAGCCGGCCGTCTGGCGAAGAACGGATGTTGCAATCTCTTTTGCAACCGCACCGCGCAATGTTCGTATCGTGCAGCGCATAAGCCTGATCCTCTTTCTCGTTTGGTCGTTTCCGCTCGATTGGAGCGTTCTTTGCATAGGCGTTCGGTACGCTAGATAACACAGTGCGAAGCGGCGAGCGAATCTAATCTCACCTGCTCGCAACGAATTGGCATGAAGGACCGTGCCGCGAGTCGTTGCATTGCGACGCATGTAATTTTGTGTGAGGTCGCACATAGCATCGTTGCCTCGCGCAGTAACCTGTTTGCGAGAGAACGGTGGTCATGGTCAAGCGAGGCATTGTCGGAATGCGACTGAACGCCGGCGCCTGCCGGCAGGCAGATAAATACTAATAAAGCTTTGTTCCAATACGGGTGCGCGGATGAATCACGAGAGGGGCGTCGGGGCGAGCATACGCATGTATGCGCGCGAACCCATATTTCAGAACTTGCCAGAGCGCGTCGCTCAATCACGCATGTCACGCTTCAGCGCGGCGCTGGAGAACTCCGCCGGCGAGCGTTTCGCGGACTATCCGGAACTGCATGCCTACTCGACGCGCGAATTCCGCCGGTTCTGGCAGTGCTTTCTGCAGTGGACCGGCGGAATGGAGTGGAGTGGCAGCATGGAGCCGGCCTGCGTCGGCGACGAATGCGAGACCGCGCGTTTCTTTCCGAACGTCGAGCTGAATTACGTTCAAAGTGTTCTTGGGCGAAAGATCGCGCCAGACGAGTCGCCGGCACTCACCGCCCGCTATGCCGACGGCCGCCGCGAAACGATGACGCGCGGCGATCTGCGCGAGCGGGTCGCGCGCCTTGCCTATTCGCTCAGCGAGCTCGGTCTGCGTCCGGGCGACCGCGTGGTCGCGATGATGCGCAATGACGCAGAGGCAATCATCACGGCGCTCGCGGTGACGGCGGTCGGCGCGACGCTATCCACTGCGGCGCCTGAAACCGGCGTGCAGGCGATCCTCGATCGCTTCGAGCCGCTCGAGCCGCGCATGCTGTTTGCGCACACGACCCAGCGCTCGTTCGATACGGCCGGCTCGATCGCTGCGCACGTCGCCGCGGTGGCCGCGGCGTTGCCGACGCTCACCGACGTCATCTGCCTGGATGAAACGCCGCTGCCGAGCACGGTCAGCCAGCGTCGGCATTCGCTGCGCGATCTCATCGTGCAAGGTGACGCCGCTCGGTTCGAATGGCGGCGTTTTCCGTTCAATCATCCGCTTTTCATCATGTTCTCGTCCGGCACGACGGGAAAGCCCAAGTGCATCGTGCATGGCGCCGGCGGCACATTGCTCGAACATCTGAAAGAGCATCAGTTGCACAGCGACCTGGGTCCGGGTGACAAGCTGTACTTTCACACGAGTTGCTCGTGGATGATGTGGAACTGGCAGTTGTCGGTGTTGGCTTCAGGCGCCGAGATCGTCACGTACGACGGACCGGTGACGGAAGTCGACACACTTTGGCGGCTGGTCGCCGATGAGCGCGTGACCGTGTTCGGCACGAGTCCCGCCTATCTGAAGATGTGCGAGGACGCGGGCCTGAAACCCGGCGAGCAGTTCGGGCTGGATGCGCTGCGCGCGATGATGTCGACGGGCGCCGTGCTCTACGACTCGCAGTTCGAATGGGTGCGCTCCTACGTCAAGCCGCTGCAGCTTCAGTCGATTTCCGGCGGCACCGATATCATCGGCTGCTTCGTGCTCGGCAACCCGAATCTGCCGGTTTATGCAGGCGAAGCACAGTGCAAGAGTCTCGGCTTCGACGTGCAGGCGTGGAACGAGGGCGCACTCACTTCCATGACCGGCGAACTGGTTTGCGTCAATCCGTTTCCGTCGCGCCCGCTTGGCTTCTTCGGCGACGCGGACGGCGCCCGCTTTCACGCCGCCTATTTCAAGGCGAATCCGGGCGTGTGGACGCACGGCGACATCATCGAGTTTTCGGCCCAGGGCTCGGCGCGCCTGCATGGGCGCAGCGACGGCGTGCTGAACGTGCGCGGCATCAACGTCAGCCCCGGCGAGATCTATCGCATTGTCAGCGGCATTGGCGAGATCCATCAATCGATGGTCGTCGCGCAGACTGCCTATGACGCGAGCGGATCAGGCCAGCGCGTCGTGCTGCTGCTCGTGTTGCGCCGGGGCGCGAAGATGACCGCCGCACTCGCTTCGCGCGTGCGGCGTGAACTGATGCTGCAGGGTTCGGCAGCGCTCGTGCCGGACGTGATCGCCGAAGTCGACGCGCTGCCCGTCACGCATAACGGCAAGGCATCGGAGGCGGCCGCGCGCGATGCCGTGAACGGCCTGCCGGTGCGCAACCTGTCGTCGCTGGCGAACCCCGGATGCGTCGAGAAGATCAGCGCGCATCCCGCGCTGGCCCGCACACGTCGCGAGCTGCCGGAACCCGGCGAATCGGCCGAGCAGGTGGAAGTCTATCTATGCGCGCTCTGGGAGCAGCTTTTCAGCTTCTCACCGGTCGGTCTCGACGACAACTTCTTTGAACTCGGCGGCCATTCGCTGCTCGGTGCGCAGATGCTCGCCGAAATAAGGCTGGCGACCGGTCGAACCCTGCCGCTGGCGACGCTCATCATCGCGCCGACCATTGCGCGGCTCGCGGCCGTCATCGCGGGAGAGAGCGTGCAGCGCGCGCATCCCAACGTCGTGCCGATGCGTGCGGGCCGCGGGCGGCCTGTTTTCATGCTTCATAGCATCACGGGCTCGGTGATGGAGTGCCTCACGCTGGCCGGCACGCTGGAAAGCGAGCGGCCTGTGTACGGCCTGCAGGCGCGCGGTCTCGATGGTGACCAGGAGCCGCAGCGACGCGTCGAGGAGATGGCGAGCGTCTATGTCGAGCAGATGCGGGCTGTGCAGCCGAGCGGTCCGTATGCGCTGGTCGGCTATTCGTTTGGCGGGCTAGTCGCGTTCGAGATAGCGCAGCAGCTTGTCGCGGAGGGTGAGAAGATCGAGTTGCTGTGTCTGCTCGATACCTACGTGGATGAACGCTATTTGCCGTGGCATGCGTGGTTCGGCTTCCAGTGCGAGGTCATGGCGAAGCGCGTGCGAGCGTTCCGTGCGCTTTCCGCGCACGGCCGCCTTGCCTATCTGAAGGACAGGGTGTTCGGAGCCGCCGACCGGATTCGCATGCGGCTCGGCAGGATGGCCGCGAGGCCAGCAGCCGATACGCAGGGGCTGCCGCCGGTACTGCGGCAGGTACGCGAGTCGATGCGCGTCGCGATGGCGACGTATCGTCCGCGCCGCTATCTCGGCAGCCCGATCGTTTATGTGCGCGCGTCCGTCAGGGAGGGTGGGCAGGGCGATCCGCTGCCGGCCTGGCAGCGGGTCGCGCGGAGTGGTTTGCTGGTGAAGAACATCGATGGCGCGCATACCGATCTCGTTGTTGAGCCGAACCTCGCAACGGTGGCGGATACGCTCGCGCGCAGGCTGGCCGGCGCGTAGCAAGCCGGTACGTGGTTCAATATCATATCGGTGTCGGCAACCGGGGCCCGGCGGAAAGGCCGGACCACGCATGAATCGCCGTAAAAGCAAACGGGGCGCGCCGTTCGTTTCCAGACAAACCGTGTCATGCTTTCGTATCGGAATCGCGCCGGACGAGCAGGGCCGCAAACATGAAGAGACTTTTCGTTTGCTGTGACGGCACATGGAACTCGGAGAGCGACCAGTTTCAGGGCGTGCCCGTTCCAACCAATGTCGTTCGCTTTTTCAACGCATTGAGCGACCACGGCGACGATGGCGTCGAGCAGCTCCGGTACTACCACGTCGGCATCGGCGCCAACGAAGGCCGCGTGCGTCGCCTCGTGGATGGTGCGCTAGGACTCGGCCTCTCCCGCGACATTCGAACCGCGTACAAGTGGCTGTCCGACCACTACGAAGAAGGTTCGGAAATCTTTGTCATCGGCTTCTCTCGTGGCGCGTTCACGGCTCGAAGCCTGGTCGGCATGCTTCACCATTGCGGACTTCCTCACGAGGCAACCTGGGCGCTGGTAAGGCAGGCATGGAACCTCTACCGGCTCGACCCAAAAATACCTGAAAGCGTCAGCCGGCAGGAACGGTTCCGTATCGAACATGGCCAGCCTCCGCCCATTCGCTTTCTGGGGGTGTGGGAGACGGTGGGCGCTCTCGGCATCCCGGGAATTGTGGACTTATTCGGCGTCGGCAGAAAACGCTACGAATTTCATGACACGAGGCTCCCGCCGGAAGTTGAGCGCGCGGTGCATGCCCTTGCAATCGATGAGCAGCGGAACAACTTCTCTCCAACCTTGTGGATGGACTCGGATGGTTGCGACCTGTCACGTGTGATGCAAGTGTGGTTCCCTGGCGTGCATGCAGACGTCGGGGGCGGCTACAAAGAGACCGGACTTTCCGATGCCACGCTCAAATGGATGATTTCCGAGGCCGCGCAGTGCGGTGCGGTGTTCGAGTCGGACATGTTGAAGCAGATAGCACATGCGGACCAGTTGTCGCCATCGGCAATACATGGCGTCCTCCACAACTCGCTCACCGGTTTTTACAGGAGAATCGGCTTTCGCCCTCGATCCTTTCCGTATCTGGCGAAGGGTTCACGAAGATGTTCTGAATCGATATCGGATCTGACATTGGAACGGCAGGCCAGTCCGCCAATCTTTCAGGCTCCCTATCGACCGAACATAGACCCTGCGACGGCGGTTCAGGTGCGGGTTTTCGCCAGCCCGTTGTGGAATTGGACAGGTATTTTCATGAAGGAGGGGACGAGCTACCGGTTCCAGGTGCCTGAAGGGCAAGCGTGGTTGAATGGGGGCACTCCATCCGGCGCAGAAGGAACGCCGGGTAACTGGATGCAACACCTGTTTGCCTGGTCCAGGCGCGTCAAGGAGGCGAACTGGTTCGAACTCTGCGGTGCAATTTCACATCCAGGGCAATCTGGCAACACAGGCGTGCCACCTCGACCCTTCTACTTCAGAATCGGTAGAGAAGTGGAGATCAAGGCTCCCTACTCGGGTTACCTGTATTGCTTCGCCAACGACGCCAGTTGGGCGTATTGGAATAATCAAGGAAGTCTGCGGGTTGAAATCAACGAATCAGGCGGCATGCCGGCCAGCCATGCGGCGGCTGATGATCTGACTGCACCCGCGACAGCACCCGGAGGTTCCGGAGCGGGTCAACCTTCGTGACTTGGCGCCCGCGCAGTCACGGCGCTGCCGTCCGCATGTTTTTCACGCGCTGGCGAAAGCGAACTATTCTTAAAGGATCTTGCGAAGTAATTTCCTGTCTGCTTCCAGCGGAGGTGCGTCATGTCAATCTCAGCCACGCTCCAGGACTGCCTGCGCAGCAAGGGCTCGCGGTACGAAATCGTGCATCATCCGTACAGTCATTCCAGCGTCGAAACCGCGGCGGCCGCGCATATTCCCGGCGATCGCCTCGCCAAGACCGTGCTTTTTGAAGACGAACACGGCTACGTGGCAACGGTGCTGCCATCGACCTATGCCGTGCGGCTGTCCGAGCTTTGGGCAAAGACCGGACGCCATCTCCTGCTAGCCAAGGAGACCGATTTGCGGGAGTTGTTCAAGGATTGCGACGCGGGAGCGCTCCCGCCGGTCTGTACAGCCTATGGCATGCAAACCTATCTTGACGAGAGCCTCGCGCTGCAGCCGGACGTTTATTTCGAGGCCGGCGATCATGAAGAACTGATTCATATGGACACGGATCAATTTCTGGATCTGATGGACCGCGCCGAGCGGACCCGCTTCGCCCGTCGTATGCAGGGTATGCCAATGTGACTGGCCTGGTTTGCGCAGCGCCGCATAAAGCGCGCTGCGTCCCCAACCTTTGCGCGAGGCGGATCATGCAACGCAGCGATACGGTCCTGAAGCAGGTGCTGGCAGCCTTCGAACGCGAATCACACCTGAAGCTTCACAGTCATCCGATTCATATGAGTTTCGACGACGGTGCCTTGATCGTGGCAGGCGAGGTGCCGGATGTCGCATCCAAGAAGCACCTTATGCAGTTGACCCGGGTACATAGCGACGGCGAACGCCTTGTCGATCAGTTGCGCGTTACCGCCAACCCGCCGGTCGCGGATGGCGAGTTGCGCACACGTATCGGTGAACGGCTGGCTCAAGCGATGGATTTCCGCAACTGTGTGATCTGTGCACGCGTGAAGGGCCAGCTCGAAGTGCTGCGCGGCACCATGGACGAAGCAGGCAACGACGGCAGCGGCGTCATCGAGATTACGGTCAAGGACGGTGTGGTGACCTTGACGGGGCAAGTGATCAGCCAGTCTCACAGGCGCCTGGCGAGTGTGACTGCCTGGTGGGTCGGCGGCTGCCGCGACGTGGTGAACCTGCTGGAGTTGGTGCCCGCCGAAGCGGACGGCGACGATGAAATGTCCGAAGTCCTGCACCTGGTGCTCGAAACCGACCCGCGCGTGCGCGCCGGGCAGATCACCATCAACGTGGAAAACCACCGGATCACGCTAGCCGGTTGGGTGGCGACCGAAGCCGAAAGCCGGCAGGCGGAACAGGACGCCTGGTGCATGGATGCTATCGGGGGCGTCGTCAATCGTATTCAGGTGCGTGCCTCGATCTGACTGCGGGCCGGGCGGGGGGCATGAGTTGGCACAAGGGCTGCCCATTGCGACATGTGATTTGCGACATGTGATGCATGGCGGCGGTATTGTGTCGGCGCTCCGTAATGGTGACGCCTGTTCTAGCGATTAAACCCTCACGAGCAACTTGCCGATGTTGCCGCCTTCGAACAGGCTATTCAGCGCAGCAGGCAGTTGGTCGAATCCATCGACGAAAGTCTCCTTGAAGACGATGTCACCGCTCTTAACCCAAGGCGCCACTTGCGCCACCATTTCGTCCATGCGACTGATGTAGTCTCTTGCCAACACGCCCTGAATGGTGGCGCGCTGAAAGAGCATGTGCTGCAGAAATCGTGGGCCCACGTCCGGCGTGTCCAAACCACCGTCGTATTGGCTGATTGCTCCGCAGATCACGATCCGGGCGCGGCGCTTGATAAGAGGGATGACCGCATCCGTGATCGGGCCTCCGACATTGTCGAAATAAACGTCCACCCCTCCTGTAGCCTCGAGCAGCGCGCTTGACAAGTCTTCGTGCGTCTTGTGTTCCCGATAATCGACCGCGCGATCCAGCTTCAGTTCGTCGAGCAGGAATCGGCATTTGTCTGGACCGCCGGCAATGCCGACGACCTTGCACCCGGCCCTTTTCCCGAACTGTGCAACCAGCGAGCCGACGGCCCCGGCCGCACCGGAAACGACCAGCGTATCGCCGGGGCGCGGCCGGCCGGCTTCCGTGAGGCCAAACCAGGCGATACGTCCCGGCATGCCGAGTACACCAAGTGCCGTGGAAACCGGTGCGCTGGCCGGGTCGAGTTTGGTAAGTTCGCTGTGATGGCACCGCGCATATAACTGCCAACCGGAATAAGTCGACACCCAATCGCCTTTGGCGAACAATGGGCTGGCCGACTCGACCACTTCTCCCACTACACCGGAGCGTTGCACGATGCCGAGGGGATGAGGCACGTCATACGTGTTGCGCTCGTGCTGCTGAATGCGAATATACGGATCCACGCTGATGTACCGTGCGCGAACGATGACTTCGTTCTCCGCCAACGGTCCCGAGATTTCGCTTTCACGAAGCTCATAGTGTTCCGATCCAACGCGACCCGCGGGACGTTTTACGTAGAACCATTGGCGATTCGAATAGGGTGCATTCATTGATTGGATTTCCGGTGCGAATTACGATGCCGTGGGAACGATTCACATGAGTCGCGCGCAAGTCCTTGCGATGCTGATTTGACGGATTCGACAAGGCATGGCGGCGATCTCAGGCGGCTGGTTTCGTGCAGCGATATTTTAATTTTATAGACAGCCACCGTCGAATCATCATTTATCTAGCTTAGCAGTAGTTTTTCTACTGCCTGGCCGGGATCGCTTCTTTGTGGCTGTTTTTTAGTTCATATTGAGCCTGCGTGATCAGCCAGTCTCGCATTGCCCGAATAATCTCCGAGTCGCGCCGGTCCTCGGGATAGACGACGTAATAGCCCAGCGAGAGATGCAGTGCGAAATCGAAAAGGCGGCACAGGCGGCCTGCAGCGAGATCCCGTTCCACGAGCTGCTCGCTAGTCAGAGCGATGCCTTGGCCCGATATCGCAGCATCGATTGCAAGGGAAGACTGGCTGAATCGAGGACCTTTTCCCGGATCGACATGTCCCCCCTCGTTCAGGGCTTCGAGAAATTCGGGCCATAGGTCATGTGAATCATGCAGCAAAACGTGGCGCTTCAGATCGGACGGCTTCCTCAGTGGTCGTCTTGAGTCTGCCAATGAAGGGCTGCAGACAGCATAGATGTCGACCGGAAAGAGCGGATCGGCAGCTAGTCCTTTACCGAACGGCGGCTTGCCGTGGCGGATCGCAATATCGACACCATCACCCTTGAAAGTCGAGAGTTGCTGATCCGCGATCACGCGTACTTCGATCGATGGATAAGCGTCCGTAAATGTTGCCAGCCGTGGGATGAGCCATTTCGACGCAAATGAAGGCGTCGTGCTGACCGTCAAACTCGATGCCCGGTGTGCGAGCGCTTCCGTTGCGTTCGCGATGATCGTCAGCGCGCGCTGCACTGATGAGAAGTAAATCGAACCATCGGTAGTTAGCGCGAGCCCGCGCGGTAGCCGATCGAACAGCTGAAGTCCAAGAACATCTTCGAGATTACGCACCTGTTGAGCAACGGCACCTTGAGTTACGCCTATTTCCTCTGCGGCGACACGGAAGTTGAGATGACGCGCGGCGGCTTCGAATGCCCGCAGTGCGTTTAAAGGGGGAAGGCGTGGCACGTTGGTGGGGGACGGCATACGGTGGAAAAACTATAGCGTTGGAGTAAGCAATGGTTCGACGCGATTGACGCGCGGCCACCCTAAGTTAGCATATCGTGGCGCGCGCAGGGAGCGTGGTCGCTTTGCGGCCAGGCCAGGCACCAGCCTCCGGCCCTTGAGTTTGCCGGCACTTCGATTAGTCGAGCTAGGCCAGGTCCGCGAACGATGTTCGCTGGTCGCTCGCCTTCGAATTCTGGAAAATACGAGGCTTCCAGTTGATCAGGTCGCCGAGCACATTGGATTCTCTGATGCGGCGAGCTTTCACCGGTCTTTCAGGAAGTGGACTGAAATTCACCCAGCCTGTATCGGAAGGGAATAGGCAAGGATGGGTGAGGGGGCGTTGTCAAATTGAAGCATCGGGATCGCAATAGTTCGACAGACTAACGTTTCCTCAAAACCCAGGCGGACTACCATGAATTTGCCCGCAATTTACCCGCAGGTCACTATCGATGCCTGTAGTGATGCTTTGAAGGTCCAGCCCGCTCAGATCAAGCATTTTCGAGCGTTGCGAGTCAGTTGTGGGGCTGGAGACGAGAGCTGATGGATCCCCGGCGCGGTGCGTACGGATTGCAGCAGACATTGCGTTTGCCGGTGTGATCCCGATTGTCTATCGAGATAGGTGGTTCAATTCCCGCAGACCGGTCATCCAGTCCTCGGTGTGCCAGGTGCGAACGATCTTGCCATTGTTGATTTCGTGGATGTCGACGGCCTGTATCTTCATCGATCGTCCAGTGGCGGGCAGGCCGGCAAAAGCCTGGCGCTGTGTTCCGGTTATGTTCGACCGAACGACGACTTTGTTTCCCTCCTGGACGATATCCTCGATCTTGATGTCGAAATCGGGAAATGCGCTTATCAGCATGGCCATTGCCGCTTTTGCGGCCTCGGGACCATGCGGAACGGCCGGTGGCGAAGGGATGTCAATCCAGTTCGGCGCCAGAATCTTCTCAAGCAATTCGGCATCATGGCTTGCAAAAGCCTCATACCATTGCGTTGCGATTTGCTTCGGTTCGTTCGCCGCTGGCGCGGCGCTCGCTTGAACTGCGAGCAGGAAACCGGCAATCAATGCGATAAGAGACTTCATGATTTTCACTTCAAGCCTGCGGGAGAGGCGCATCAGGGGAATTTCCCCGACACGTTACTCAATTCAACGATTCCAGTAGCATCCCGAACGAATGACTTGTCATGATTGGGGGATGAGTGACGTTCGGCTCGTACGGCCGTCGAGGTGTGGCGCGGGTAAGGCTCGGAAAAACACACATTGCCCATAGCGCTTTCATTGGGCAAAGTACGCGGGGGATTTCCGGTTGCCTCGGCGATAAATGCCTCACTTATGTAGTCGCGGGTTCCCACTTCTTATCTCCGTATACCTTTTCATCAGGGCGTTCCTGCACATCGAACAACAATCGCGGCGCACTTGATTTCGGCATCTTGCGTCACGAAGTGACGCGTCAGAACCAATTCGGCGTGGCGTGTCACCCGCGGCGATCGTTGGCAAACTCAGACGAAATGCGGCCGCCTCTCAGCGGAATGGCTGCGGCCGACCCCGATCGGCCGCAGCCATTCCAATGTAGATCAACTCTCTTCGACAAACGTCAGGAATTCATCCACTGCCGTGATGGTCTCATTCAGCTTTTCAACCTGCGGGATATGGCCGCAATCGTCAATTACCACCACCGTAATATCGGCGACTTCCTTCTGCCATTCTTCGGTATAGCGAACCGGTACGATTGCATCGTCGCGGCCCCATACGAGCAGTACCGGCGCCTTCAACCGGTGTAGTCGAGTTCGCAGACCACGTTCGGGAATCGGCCACGCAAACTTGCCGGTACAACCGAAGGCCCACACCCTGGCCGCGATGGCAGAGGCGGCGATGTTGGCGTCCTCGGGGAGCGCAAGCAAAGACTGGGCGGCGCGACTGGCGGGGTCCTTGAACAGGAGTCTGGGCAACCGTTCGGCTGGGGCCGAAATCCAGTCGATGATCGGCAGGTCTTCCCGCCAGAGGCCAATCGGATCCAGAAGGATCACCCGTGAAAAAAGATCAGGAAACGTGGCTGCAAGTTCGGCCGCAAGCATCCCGCCAAACGATTGGCCGACGATAACCGGATCGTGAAGTCCGAGCGAACGAACCAGCTCTTCGTAGACCAATACGACGTCCGAAAGATTGTGAATGGCGTGGATCGCGTAAGGATCGCCAGCGCTGGTCCCGGGAAACTCCGGAGCGTAGACGGTATAGCGCTGCGCAAGGTAGGACAGGAACGGATCCCACGCGAGCCCAGCCGACGGGTGAAGGTAGAGTAGTGGCGCGCCATTGCCGGCAACCTTGACGCGCATCTTGAGGCGTCCATTCCAGACCAGCAACGTTTTTTCGCTGATGGCAGGGCCCTGTGTATGAATCTCTGCAGGCATGGGTGATCTCCTTTAGCGATTGGCAGCTGCAACCGGGCGCTCGACGTTGGGCTTTTTAGTCTCTCCGTTCGAGGCGTGCACAGTCGCAGAGGCGCCTGCGGTGACGGGCTTCGGAGTTCCACCAAGCCGTTCTGGCCACCAGTGGTGGACATGCTCGCTGCCGGCCCAGATGTTGCGAAGGTACGGCGCGACTTCGTCTGCGAAGAGTTGCACGTTCTTCATCGCAAGATGTCTGGGCAGCGAACCAAACGTCAGCATGGCGTGGAGATTTCCAATACCGTAGAGCTTGAGATATTCTGCGAGCTGTTCGCGTACGGTCGCGGGACTACCGGCGATCACACAGCCCGCATCGACGAGTTCGCGATACGTTGCCGTTCGAAGTCGGTCCACCATGCCAAAGTCGCCAGGGTCTTTGACCAGCGCTTCGACGCCACGAATGTCAATGCCGCCTGGCAGCCCAAGCTTTTCGACCGGGATACTGCCGAGACCTTTACGGAAGCTGTATTCGAGATGCTTCGCGTAGTCCTCTTCGGCCTGCGCATCGGTCTCGGCAACCGCGATAGTCTGCACAAATCCCATGCGATAGGGATTGCGCGGCACACCAATCTGGTCGGCTGTTTCCCAAAACCGATCAAAAATGCGCTTGCCGGTGAGCTTCGCGCCAAACCAGCTTAGGTAGTTGAAAGCCATGTTCCGCTCCAGGCACATCTGCATCGTGCGCGGATTTCCGGTGCCGGTGATATACACGGGAACGTCGCGTTGCAGAGGCCGTGGCCAAATGTTGACCTGTGGGTACTGACCGAACCGTCCGTTGAAGGCAAACGGTTCGGTTTGTTTCCAGGCACGCAGGATCAGTTCGAGACCTTCGTCGAAACGCGGTCGGATTTCAATTGGGGGAACGCCATTGTTGATCGCGGCATCGTATGAGAGACCGATCGGAAAACCGGCAACGAGGCGTCCTCCGCTTATCACGTCAATCATGGCGTATTCTTCGGCGACGCGAAGCGGCTCTCGTGCTTTGCCCAGCGAACGACCCATCGGGACGATCGCCACGTCGAGCCCTTCCGCCTCGGTCATATACGCCAACGCACTGGCGATGAGATCGGGGTTGGGGACCATGTCGTAGGCCGACTGGCTGTGCTCGGTCACTGCGAGTCCGTCAAAACCCGAGCGCCCGGCGAACATCAGTACGTCAAGGAAGTCGCGCATCGACGAATAAACGCCGTCGCGCGTAGTGAGCGAGTAGGGTGTACTGCAAACGGATTCGTGCTGTCGCTCGAAATCATCAGGCAGGCCCCGATAGGGGGCTTGCGAGAAAAGAGTGATTTTCATGTCTCCTCCATAGGTATCGTAAACCACGTGGTGTCGTAGAAGCGACGGATTCAAGCCGCCTCGGTATGCTGATGCAGTCGGTGAGCGGCGCCTATCCAGCTGGGAAGAGGCGGGTTATCGAGGCTCAGGACCATCGGCCCATCGAGCATTGGCAGGCCAGTGCTGGTAAATCGACCGTCACTGAATAGCAGCGGGGCACCCTCGCGCGTCAGACTGCTTGTCACCTCGCCAATCTGCAACACGTGATCGCCACCGTCATAGCGTTGCCAGGGCTTACACCTGAAGACGGCGATCGCCTCAGACAGGCTCGGCGGATCATCGCCGCTCGTGGCATCCCACGCGATAGCGCTGCCGGTCTGAGGGCGGCCGGCAAAATGCATCGCTACGTCCATCTGATCGGCGCGCAGCACGTTGATGGCGAAAGGTAGTCGATCGATCGCGGTGCTGATCCTGGTTGTGCGCGACAACGAGACCAGGACCAGGGGTGGGTCAAGCGACACCGACGTGAACGAGTTCAACGTTGCTCCGCGAACGCCATCGGCGCTCAGGTAGGTCACTACCGTTACACCTGTAGCGAACCGGCCAAAGCACTGACGCAGATTGCGAGCATTTGTCTTCGCGTCCATCTTTCCTCTCCATTGTGTGGCGTGGGAGAACCGTCGACATCGAGCGGTCGTCGAGCACGCCTGTGACCGCTGTCCCTGGCCTTCTGGCTTCGGGCCGTGACGTGCGTTACGGTTTTGGCGCACGCCCCTCGAATGCGTCCTGAAGCAGCGCACGAATCGCTCGCTGTTCGACGGGCCGCGGATTCGGGTACGGACTGGAACTCGCGAGTTTTGCCGCCCGATCGAGATCTGACTCCGACATGCCGATGTCACGCAGTGCGAGTTGAGTGCCGCCGGTCTGAGCTAGATCAAAAGCACCACGTGATGCGTCTACCGTGCCGAGCGCGTTAGCAATGCGATTCATTGCCTCAGGTGCGGCGCGCGCGTTGTATGCCAATGCATGCGGAAGAACGATGGTGTGAGTCTCAGCATGTGGAAGGCCAAAGCTGCCGCCGAGCGTGTGGCACAGCTTATGATGTAGCGCCATGCCTACCGAGCCAAGCACGGTTCCCGCCAGCCACGCGCCGTACAGCATGAGCTGACGCGCTTGAACATCGCTTCCGTCGGCACACACGGCAGGAATGCCTTTGGCAAGCGCCGCGATGGCCTCTTCGGCCAGAAGGCTCGTTACAGGATTCGCGTCGGGCGCGTACAATCCTTCCGCCGCATGGGCGAGGGCATTGATGCCGCTGGTAACAGACATCGCCACGGGTAACGATAACGTTAGTTCCGGATCGTAGATGACGGCGCGAGGTAGTACTCTGTGGCTGGTTCCAGTGTTCTTGATTCCGGCTTCGGTGATGCCATAGATTGGCGTCATCTCGCTTCCCGCATACGTGGTCGGAATGGCAATAATGGGTAGATCCGATTTAAGCGCGATCGCCTTGCCGAGTCCGATCGCAGAACCGCCGCCAATCACAATCGCGCAGTCTGCGTGCAGGGACCTCGCGACGGCCTGCGCTTCTGTGACGACTTGGATCGGCACGTGCATGGCGGCTCCGCTGAAGACGCCGATCGCGCGATTGCCTGCCTTAAATGCGATTGCCTCACCTAGCTCGCGTTGTGCGGGCGAACATAGGACCAGCGCGCGAGTCGCTCCAAGTGCCTGCACCTCGTTTTCGAGGCGCTGCACGCTGCCAGCGCCGAACAGGACACGACCGGGGTTAGCCCGGTAGATGAAATCAGGTATTCGCATGTCTCACTCAAACAGGTAGTCGACCCGATGGTGACTCGTCCTTATGCCATCGAGTTCGAACTGAACACGAAGGTGCTCAGGGCGAGTTGCAACGTGTCCGATCAATTTGCAGCTCCGCTGGGATTCAGGACGAAGTCATAGTCGAGCGTGTAAAACTCCTCGTCTTCTCCGTCGGCACCCGGCGACGATTCATGGAACACCCAATCGGCGATAAGGCTTGAGCGCACGCCGAACACGGCATCCGAGTCGAGGTATCGACTATCCTTGCGGAAGACGTGCGTGATCAGCCTCTCGTATCCCGGTGCCTCGATCATGAAATGCAGATGCGCGGGCCGCCATGGGTGGCGGCCTAGAGCCCAAAGCAGGGCGCCGACCGGACCATCGTGCGGAATCGGATAGTGCATGGCGAGAATGGAACGAAAGCTGAAATTGCCATGCGCGTCGCTAAGCAATCGGGCGCGTGCACGATGTTCGTGTTGTCCCGATTCCGACGGCCTCTGTACGTCGTAGAAGCCTTCCTCGTCGGATTGCCAGACATTGATCACGGCCTCCGGCACGGCCTCACCGTCCAAACCTCGCACCTGTCCCCGTACGTAGCATGGGGTGCCCTTGGCGCCGTTGGAAATATCAGAGCCGTTCCTGAGCGCCGGAGCACCGTCGACGAAGAACGGGCCGAATACAGTGGATTCCGTACAGCCTTCGGGTTTCGCATTGTTTTGCGCCGTCACCAACATGGATAAACCAAGAACGTCGGATAGCAGGATGAATTCGTGCCGTTTGTCGTCGGTGATGTGGCCGGTGTCTTTCAGAAACTTGATGCCTGCATACCATTCGGCCTCCGTGAGAGCGACCTCGCGGGCGAATGCGTGGAGATGCTGGACCAGGCTGGTCATCACCGTCCTGAGCCGATCGTTCTCGCAATCGGACATGGCGGCGATGACTGCCTGTGTAATCGTGTCCTCGTTGATGTTCCGCACGACCGTGTCTCCGCTATAACGTTTGAGAGGATAATTTCGGGCTATTGATGAAACTATGGGGATCTCGCCATTGGAGAAAAACCCCGAAATCCGAGCATGCAATCCGCTCGATGGAGGAGTCAAAGACTGCGGATTGACGGTTCCCGGCGAGCCGTCGAACCGTGCTGCCTCAATTCGACTCGTGCTTGCAGGTTCGGCTGGCTACATGCCATGCATCATCGCAAAGGACATCGAGCTGGTGGTCCTCAAAACGCTTAGCCGTGAATGCCGGAAAACATCATCCCTATCGCTGATAGAAGCGTTGCTCGCTACTGCGAGCGCGTTCAACTACAGGTTAGAGGCTGGCAGAAGATCGCGGAAGCCCTCATGTTTCGATAGAATCCATCGTTCGGGTTAATAGATACGCGAACTTATTCCACTGGACTGGTTTTGGACGCGCATCGCCGAGTTCGACGGAGATAACTTGTCAGCGGTGACCTGCAAGAGCTACAGCGCTCAAGCGGTTCTGAGTCGGATCAGGCGCTTACCCAGGTTGTCTCCACGATAAAGACCGGCGATCGCGTCCGGCGCTTGATCGATACCGTCGAGCACATCCTCGCGCGTGACGCTGACCGCGCGTGCGAACTACCGCGCCAGCACTTCGCCGCCACGACTGAACTGGTGCTCGAGGACATCGCCAGCGACAAGGCCGCGAAGAGCGAAGGCGCAGCGCGAGGCCGAACACGGGCGCGGTCCACTACGTGATGCAGTGAAATGGAACGCGTCGTTTGCGTGGATCGCCTGCTCGAGTTAACTGAAGCAGTGCGGCCACGCGGTTCTAAAGATCGTCGTCGCTCTTGTAACCTGGACCCGAATGAGCGTCAGTCCAGCGTGGCTCGAGCCAGAAATGGGGCGAGGAGTTCCCGGGCGATCTCGGGCGTCACGACGTCGGCGGGTGCCAGTTTTTCATAGGTGTAGCTCTCCGGGTCGTCGTAGATCCGCTCCGCGATGAGCTTCGGCTTGGGCTCGTTCGTGTACGTAAAGATCTGGAAGAGGTGATGCGTCATCAGGTAGTGCGCCGCGGGGTCAGCGTCGATACCGTGGTCTTTCAGGCATACGCCGGGCACGACGTGAGTCCATACGGCTTCCGTCGTGACGCCGTAGTCGTCGACTCCCATGTTCATGGTTCGGGCGCCCATCACGTTCTGGCGTGTTTCAGCGGCTTCACGATAGAAACCCTCAACGGCTACCTTGCCCGTCAGGACGTGCATCTGCCGCCGGTCACCGACGCGGTACATGGGCTCATCGACCGTGAGTTCGGGAACGATGATCTGATCCCAGTATCCCGCCACTTCCAGCAGCAAATGGCGGAAGTAGTTCTTCAACATGGCCCTGTGATGAGGGTTGGTCGTCTTGTGGAGAAATGCTTCGACTTCCCGGGGCCATTGGGTTACGTCGAACTTTGCGGGGACGTGCATCAACGTCAGCGCATCTGTCGTGGGCATTTCTCGGCCTGGCGCCGCCAGGTTGGCATATTTCATGACTAGCTCCTACTGGTTGTGCGGATGGAATTCAGATAACGTGCAGGTCTGCGCTGCTGCTTCAGACAGGCGCCCCGCGAAAGCCGGCGACCTTGCGCCGTTGCAGACATGATTAGCGCACCTTCACGCTCAACTCTCCCAGGCCGGTAATACCACCCACCATGATGTCCCCGCGGTGGACGGGTCCTACACCTTCGGGAGTGCCGGTATAGATGAGATCGCCAGGCTGCAGTTCGAAATACGTGGACAGGTTGGCGATGATTTCCGGTACGGACCAGATGAGCTTGCTGAGGTCTGTCCTTTGCCGATCCTCGCCATTGACCTGTACCCAGAGCGCGCCTCGGTCGATGTGGCCGATTTCGCTCGCTCTGTAGAGCGGCGCGATGGGCGCCGATTGATCAAATGCTTTGCCAAGTTCCCAGGGTCGCCCCTTGTCACGCAGCGCTAACTGCAGGTCGCGCCGGGTCATGTCGAGACCGACCGCGTATCCAAAGACATAATTCAGCGCATCTTCTACTGCGATGTCACTGCCTGCGCGTCCAATCGCCACGACCAGTTCGATTTCATGGTGGTACTCACTGGTCTTTGACGGATACGGAACTTCGACGGTCGTTCCGGTCGGCACGTTCACTATGGCATCTGCCGGCTTGCAGAAGAAAAACGGCGGTTCACGGTTCGGGTCGAAGCCCATCTCGCGAGCGTGGGCGGCATAGTTGCGGCCTACGCAGTAGATGCGCCGAACCGGAAAGACGGAGTCGCCGCCCTGGATTGGCACCGCCGGCGCGGGTAAAGTGAACTCGATGCGCATGAAGGCAACTCCTTTTTCAATAACGGCTAGTCGATGATCCTGTGCCGGCAATTCTTCGAACCCGGGCCGAGGGTTTGTCTGAGCGCCGCGACTCGAGGCTCCCGATTAACAAAATCCCGGTGGGTTGTCGGCCGGCGCTGTTGTAAAGCGACAAGGGCGCAATGGCTCCTGTCGTACCGCCGGATCTGATCGGGCATGAACGCAACGGTAATGTTGGCCTGTCAGAGTCCAGTGATCGCGGTTGTGCCCGGTTCTCAAGTGACAGGAAGTATGGTTGTGCGCTGGATCCGCGTCCAACGATGAATACTGACATCGTGTTCTCGAAGTCAGATCACCGCGCCTCACTTCGGGTTGCCTGGCGTTTTTTTGTGCAGTGCAACCCTCACACGTAACCGCTTGAAGAGAGCATGCGCGAACGTGGGTCCGCTGCATCTTGAGACATTGACGATCAAGAATGTGGATCAAGCGCCCAATTTTTATCATTAGACAGTGATCGCAACTCCTCCGATAGTTTGTCCAATTCACGTGCAAGGAACTTGGACGTGCAACCCATTCCGGAGACTGCCATGCAAATTCAACCGATGACGGACGAGCAGCGCAAAGCTGTTGCGATAGAGTTTTTCAGGCGCGTGGATCGTGGGGGCGACATTCTTGAACTATTCGACGAGAAGGCCGAATTCTATTTCCCGAAATGGGGTGTCGCCCATGGTCGTGGAGAGATTGCCCAATTTCTCGAAGACCTGACGAGTATCCTCGCCGAAATTTCACACGACATGTCATATGCGAATTTTGTTCAGCAAGGCGACCGGGTGGTGGTCGAAGCCACCTCGTCTGGGAAGCTGAAGAGTGGCGCGGCGTGGCGGGCAGGGACTACACATGCCGGGCGATGGTGCGACGTATTCGAAATTCGCGACTTCAGGATTCAACGCTGCTTCGTCTATCTTGATCCCGACTACGCAGGAGCCGACACGGAACGCTATCCCTGGCTCGCTGGCAAGCCAACGAATCGTTATTGAAGAGCTGATTGGCCTCTCGAGCGTGCATCGGCCGGTGTGACACACGTATCGTGATCCGTGTGTCACGACAGTTGCGGTTAGTGCGGCCCTGGCGCGCAGTCCACGATACGGATCATTGGCCGACGCGGGCGAGGCAGTTGCCATTTTCAACCGAAACGGAGGCAAGCGAGTCTGCGCCTAAGTACTTGACACCACGCTCGGAAGGCTATATTCCTCGTTAAATACCATTCGGGAAATCGATATATGCTCGACGGCGTATCCATGGACCAACTGCGGACCTTCATCGCTGCCGCTGATGAAGGAAGCTTCTCTGCGGCAGGGCGGAAGCTTCGCAGGACACAGTCCGTGGTGAGCCAGACGCTCGCCAATCTCGAAGGCCAGATCAATGTGTCATTGTTCGACCGGAGCGGTCGCTATCCGCGTTTGACGGAGCAAGGTGCCGTATTACTCTCGCAGGCGCGTCTCGTCGTCGGCGGCATGGATGGTTTCAAGTCGACGGCGCGAGCAATCGCAGAAGGACTCGAACCGGAGCTCTCCGTGGTGGTGGACGTCATGTATCCAATGGCCTCGCTCACGGTGGCAGTTGGAGAATTCCGCGACGCGTTTCCTCATACTCCATTGCGGTTATATGTCGAAGCATTGGGTGCGGTAGTGCAGCGAGTGCTGGAGCGTGCGTGCAGGCTTGGTATCAGTGGTTCCATGCCGGCCGTGCCCGAAACGATTGACGCCGAGAAGCTGCTCGATGTGCCGATGGTCACCGTTGCCGCTCCTAAGCATCCTCTGGCATCGTTTAAAAGAGTGATCCGATCGCGCGAGCTGGAAGAGCATGTGCAGCTTGTATTGACTGATCGCACGCCGCTGACCGACGGGAAGTCGTTTGGAGTGTTCTCTCCGCAGATCTGGCGATTATCGGATCTCGGCGCAAAGCACGCGTTTTTACGAGCGGGCCTAGGCTGGGGACACATGCCCACCGCGATGGTACACCCCGATCTGGTTTCAGGCGAACTGGTACCGCTGCGAATCGAAAACTTTCAACCCCGAACACCACCGATCGCAATGTATGCGATCTATCGCAGAGATACACCGCCAGGTCCTGCTGGCCGTTGGTTTCTCGGTCGACTAAAGCAAACCTCAAACGAAGACTGACGCTCACGGTCGACGTGACGCTTCTTTACCACGGCTGTATTCCATCCAGGAACTCGACAAGCAGCGCGTTCACGCTGTCAGGCGCTTCCTCTGTGCATGCGTGGCCACAACCAGGTATCAGGCAGAGTTTTGCCCCGCAATGTTTTTCTGCATATTGCGGGCCTGCTCCGGATCAATCCCCTGATCATCAGCGCCGTGCAAAATAAGCGTAGGGCATTGCAGTCTGTTGAGCTGCGCGGTCACGTCAGGCTTTTCGATCCACGACCGATATTCGAAGTACAGCGAACGGGCACTGCGTTTCGCCCAGCGCCGCTTCCAGTCCCTGTACGCGATCGAACAACCGGAAGATGTCGATGTCAGTGAGCTGGTCGTTCGGCTAACTGCCAGCCCATACTAGGCGCCTCAGGTTCTAGCGAGTCCTTCATCACGCGATCGCGTCACTTGCATGCGGAGCCATCGGTTCCGGCGACGGATCCCACTCTCGGGCATGTGAATTCAAGCGCGGGTTCATCAGCCTTTAATTTCGTGTCCAGAAGGACGTCGCTATGGCACCTGTCTCTGATCGGCTGGAGCGAGTCGGGTCAACGATTCATGAACCCGTGCAGCCACTTCGCGCCCTTGGCCCGGTACGTCCCGTAGGACACCAGGCGCGTAATTCTCGATTGCTGACGAGAGGCCTGTTGTCATTGTATTGCGAGCTTGAAGGACGAAACTGCACCTTTTAGTTTGATTGCCTGTTCCTCGAGCGATTGAGAGGCTGCGGCTGCTTCCTCGACTAGTGCTGCATTCTGCTGCGTCACCTGGTCCATCTGATTGACTGCCTGGTTGATTTGTTCTATGCCACGACTTTGCTCTTCCGATGCGCCAGCAATTTCGCCGACAATTTCGGAAACATGGCTGATGGCATTTTTTATTTCATCCATGGCCACGCTAACTTCCATCGCGTGTTGTGAGCCCATCTGAATTGTAGCTGCGGACGAGGCAATCAGGTCCTTGATTTCCTTTGCTGCAGATGCAGATCGCTGAGCCAGGCTTCGAACCTCACTGGCCACAACCGCGAACCCTCTTCCTTGCTCGCCAGCCCTGGCCGCTTCGACAGCGGCATTGAGCGCAAGAATGTTCGTCTGGAACGCAATCCCTTCAATCACCCCCGTGATTTCGGAAACCTTGTTGGAGCTACTATTGATTCTCTCAATCGTAGCAACCATGGATTGAACAATATCGTTGCCTGCAACAGCGATGTCTGTGGCACTCGTCGCCAGCGCGTTCGCCTGTCGCGCATTGTCCGCGTTCTGCTTTACCGTTTCAGTCAGTTGCGTCATGCTGGACGCGGTTTCCTCGAGTGAGGCGGCTTGTTCTTCCGTGCGTGATGAAAGCTCAAGGTTTCCCGCAGCAAGTTCACGTGTAGACGTGGACACTGAATCAGTCGATAAACGCACGGCGGACACCGCCTCAGCTACGCGACGCATCAGCTTGTCGAATGACACGCCCGACCGACCGAATTCGTCCATGCGCGGACTTGAAGACCGCTTTGACAGATCAAGGGTAGTGGCAATCTCCTCGAATTTCATGCCCATGCGGTTCAATCCACCGCACACGACACGGTGCAGATGGAGGCCACAGTAAATCGCGACGGCGCATCCCAAAGCTGCCACCACAGCAAGACTTGTCAGGGGCAGGCGATAGTGCGAAACGACGTTCGCATCGAGGCGCGATAGTTCGACTGTGCACGCAAGTCCGAGCGTCAACGTCAGTGCCGCCCAGGTGCCGAACGCCAGGATTAACTTGAGTCTGATCGTGAAGACAAAATTCCGCACTTCGTTCCCTTCGTGATTGACGGCGCGAATGCGCCATGGAGAGTTGCGCCGAGCGTAGGAGTACCGCCGACTCCACCCGTTTCGAATTGCCGCGACCGGCTTCAGTTGAGGTGGGCTGGGTAAGACGCGGGTGACGGCCCACTTCGTTGGGTAGGTCGCCATCGGAGTTTGCATCGAAAGCGACTCGCTGGTGATGGTCTTCATAGATTGTGTAGTTATTTTTAATCATTGGACGGCGACCGCACCTGTAGCGATAGTTTGCAATAGTGCTGAAGGTAAGTTGGACGGCGGGAAAATTCAGTGCTTGTCGGGTGATCCTTGCGATTTCGATGAGTGTGAGCGAGCGGTCGCCAGGCCGAAGATGAAGTCGCGAGGGCGTGGCACGCAGAACCAGTCCCTTGTCGCGTACGGCCGATCCGTTCTGTGTTGAGGGCACTACGATGGCTACAACTCGAGGAGCCAGACGTGATGTCTAAGAATAAGAGACACAAGCCTTATCGCCTGTTCGGCTTGAACTGATGCTGACGGTGTTGACCAGTTACTGTGATTCAATATCGTGACCAGTCTGTATTTCGTTTTGTGAGGCCATGTCGTCATTGCTGGTCTCACGCTTTCCGCCACAACCCTCGTGAACCAGGAAGAACAATCCAGTTTCGCCGTTCGAGGAGGTAGTGCCTAGAGGATAAATGGGGCGTCCCACTGCCCATATTCCGTACCGGAATCCGCTACAAGCGGGCAGCGGTGAGAACTGAAGACACGGTCGACACGCCACGTACTGGCGAGGGGTATGCCGCGCAATGGTGATGACGTGATTTGAGCTCGTGGGCATTCGGAGGCCATTCGGGAGCGTTGATATCCGCAGCCGATAACAGAACTACTAATCCGTGGAGGCATTGCATGTACGGAACGCTGCGGGCAGCACGTCTTCGGCGCTTCAGAGAGTCTGTGATGGGACACATTGAAGGAACAGGCCTCGTCACTAGCCGTGCAGACAGCGAACCGAAGGAGCATTTCCAAACCGCCGCGCGAAGATGGCGGTCGCAGGGGATCCATAAGTCAAGGCGATGGATTCCATTAAAATATATAGGCTTCCCGTGGGGTCGGCCGGCATCTAACCTTCGGTCATGTCATCCCCAAACGGAAATTGTCATGGCGACGGTGTCTGATCTATTAGAGGCGGCCAATCCTGCCGTCCGGCCGGCGCGTCTCCCGCGCGCCATTGTGGCGCGTAGCCAGGGGCGCCCCCATGGGCCAGTCACGCGCATCGTCAGTCCCGGCGAACTAGGCGAGCTGATCAAGCCGTTCGTGTTCCTGGACTACTTCGACTTCACGCCGTCGAGCGACGCTCTGTTTCCAATGCACCCGCATTCGGGTATCGCGACGATCACGGTCCTGCTCTCTGGCAATCTGCGATACGAAGATACAACGGGTGCATCCGGCGTGTTGTCCGCGGGCAGCGTCGAATGGATGAACGCGGGCAACGGCATCTGGCACGACGCCAGTCCCGCGGACCTGGAGCGCTTTCATGGCTATCAGATGTGGGTGGCATTGCCTCGCGAAGTCGAGAATGGCGAGCCGCAAACCCAATATCTTCCCGCACAGGCCATCCCGCATGTGGGGCCCGCGCGCGTAATTCTCGGCAGCTACGGGAACACACACAGCCCGGTGACGTGTCCTGACGGGATCAACTATCTGTATGTACGGCTCGAGGCGGGCGAGCGATGGCGTTATGTGCCACCTGTTGGACATACGGTGGCCTGGACCCATGTGCACCGAGGCACGCTTTGTGTCGCAGGTGAACGTCTGCGCAGCGAGCTCGCGGTCTTCAACGAGTCCGAAGACGCTCTCGACTTCGCCGCAGACACCGAAGCCGAATTCATTTTCGCGTCCGCAGTAAAACACCCGCATGACCTGGTGCTCGGCTACTACTCGGTTCACACGTCGGAGGCCGCGCTGCAAGCGGGAGAAGCCCAGATCGCACGAATGGGCGAACTGCTTCGTTTTCGCGGCCGTATCCGATAATCACTCAAGCAGTCCTCTTGGCCTTGGCCTATTTTTCTAAAACTTAAGGAACTCGTCATGAACTCAACCTCTGCAAATACTTACCAGACTCTTCCGTTGATTGGGCGCATTCTCATTGCCGCCATTTTTCTCGTGAGCGGCTTTAGCAAACTCACAGCGCCGGGAGCGACCATCGGCTACATCGGATCGCTAGGATTGCCGGTTCCGCTACTCGGTTATCTCGGCTCGATGGTTCTTGAGTTGGTTGGCAGCGTTCTGCTGATCGTCGGCTATCGCACGAGACTCGTTGCGGTGTTGTTGGCAGTGTATGCGATTATTACCGCGCTGATCTTCCACCACGCGCTCGGCGACCAGAATCAAATGTTCCACTTTCTCAAGAATGTCGCGATGGCCGGCGGCTTGCTCCAGGTCGTGGCTTATGGCGCAGGCGCATTCAGTTTTGATAATCGCCGCGCGCTGCCGGTCGCGAGTGCCGCACAGTAACGACACTGGTGACGGCCCCGGGTCGTCGTGGCAATACAACTGTTGCACCCCTGCGGCGCCATGACGGCCCGCTTCATCACCCCATGGAGATTGCGATGGCCAAGGTACTTGTTCTCTACTATTCGACGTACGGACATATCGAGCAGATGGCTGAGGCCGTCGCGCAAGGCGCCCGCAGCGCAGGCGCGCAGGTCGACGTCAAACGTGTACCTGAAACGGTGCCTGAAGAGGTTGCCAAGGCCGCGCATTTCAAGCTCGACCAGGCGGCTTCAGTCGCAACGGTCGCCGACCTCGAGAACTATGACGCGATCGTTGTGGGTACTGGCACCCGGTATGGTCGCATGTCGTCGCAGATGGCAGCGTTCCTCGATCAGACCGGCGGTTTATGGATGCGTGGTGCACTTAATGGCAAGGTTGGTGGTGCGTTCGCGTCGACTGCCACGCAACATGGTGGGCAGGAAACCACGCTTTTTTCGATCATCACGAACCTGATGCATCTCGGCATGGTCATCGTTGGCCTGCCTTATAGCCATCAGGGGCAGATGAACATGAGCGAGATCGTCGGCGGCGCGCCTTATGGCGCAACCACTGTCGCTTCCGGCGACGGGTCGCGTCAGCCGAGCGAGATCGATCTGGCCGGCGCACGCCACCAGGGTGAGCTGGTGGCGAAGACGGCGGCGAAGCTGTTCGGATAACGCTTTTCCTGGCAAGTCTTCGAGTGAGCTGGGCATTGTCGCCCAGCGAAACGAACCAATATATCGCTATGCTAATTATCGGCCTGTTTAAAGGCGCCGTATGAGGGATCATCATGACTGAAGATTTCAACGGAAAAGTCGTGCTCGTGACGGGCGCCGGCTCCGGTATCGGCCGAGATGCCGCACTTGCCTTCTCCAGCCACGGCGCATACGTCTACGCAGCCGACATCAATGAGCAGGGGCTTAAAGAAACCGAGGATCTGATCGTCAGGGCCGGCGGAAAGGCTGCCATCGCACGGGTCGACGTGGCAAGCGAGGAAGACGTTTGCGCGTTCCTCGCACGTATAGAAAGGGACGCGGGTCGACTTGATGCGGCGTTCAACAATGCCGGGATCACGGGCGGAACTTACAGGATCGAGGATTACCCCACGGACGACTTTGACAAGGTACTCAGGGTCAATCTTCGCAGCGTGTTCCTCGGCATGAAGTACCAGTTACCGCTGATGAAGCGAAGCGGTGGCGGCGCCATCTGCAATACAGCGTCCGTTGCCGCGCTGACTGGCCCTGGTGGGATGAGCGCCTACGCGGCATCGAAGCATGGCGTGCATGGTCTGACCCGCGTTGCGGCGATGGAAAACGCTGGGCACGGCATTCGCGTCAACGCATTGGCCCCCGGATGGACCGAGACGCCGATGGTGGTCGAGAACAGTGTGCGGAACCCGGCCTTCGCCGAACTTGCCCGCACCGCGATCCCGGCGAAACGTGGTGCCCAACCGGCCGAGGTGGCTGCCGCGGCGGTCTGGCTCTGCTCGTCGGCGGCGAGTTACGTGATCGGGCAGATGCTGGTGGTCGACGGAGGGATGACCATCGGTGGCTTCGAGTTGCCGTGACCGATCCGTATGAGTTGTGAACTGAAAAACTCGCATTTCAACTGTTCTGGAGCATGACATGACCCATAGCAACGCAAGCGAAGAAGCAAAGGCTGTAGTTCGTCGCAATACCGAAGAAGTACAAGGCGGCGGCAACTTCGATGTATTCGAGGAATTGTTCGCGGATGATTTCGTCGACCATACGCCGCAGCCGAATTGCACTCCAGACAAGGACGGCGCACGCGCGCTCTACCACGTGCTGCGTGCCGCGTTCCCCGATTTCCACGCGAACATCCATTGGCAGGTTGCCGACGGGGATCTGGTGACGACCTATAAGACGTATCACGGTACGCACGAAGGCACCTTCCTTGGCGTGCCGCCCACCGGACGAAAGATCCATTTTGAAACGGTCGACGCGATGCGCGTGCGCGGCGGCAAGATCGTGGAACACTGGGGCGTCGCTAACCTCTTCTCGCTGATGCAGCAACTCGGTGCTTTTCCTGCAGGCGCGACAAAGGCGTGAACAATAGCCTGCGTCTGCGCAGCGATGCCGTGATGCCCGCTACGCACCGGTAGATCGCTGGGCCAGTGCATGCAGTTAATCTGACATATTTATAAGGATACCAAAGTGAGCGACGTTCTCAAGGACAAGGTCGTACTGGTCACAGGTGCAGCCAGCGGAATTGGTCGAGCCATTGCGATTAGTGCGGCGCGGCATGGAGCGAAGGCCGTGATCGTCTCAGACGTCACGGAGACTCCGCACGAGGGCGGTACATCGACCATCAGCGAGATTGAAGCACTGGGTGTGCCCACACGCTTTCAGCGCACCGACGTGACGCAGCATGCGGAAGTCGACGCGCTGGTCGATGCGTCGGAAGAGTTCGGCGGAGTCGACGTGATGGTGTGCAACGCCGGCATCACGCTGCGCGAGGATGGTCCCGAGGTGGCCGAAAGCGACTACCGGAAGTTGATGGCGGTCAATCTTGACGGCGTGCTTTTCGGCGCCCAAGCCGCGGCGCGGCAGATGAAAGCGCGTGGCAAGCCAGGCAGCATTGTGCTGATGGCAAGCATGGGAGGCATCGCGGGCGCGGGAATGACCGTCGCTTACTCCACGAGCAAGGGGGGCGTCGTGCTGATGGCCAAGGCCCTGGCGGATGCGCTCGGCCCAGACGACATCCGCGTCAACGCGATCTGCCCCGGCACGATCGACACGCATTTGCTGCGCACGAATCCAGGCATTGCCGCAGCCTCGGAAGGCTTCCGGCAACGCACTCCACTGCGCCGTCTCGGGAAGCCGTCAGAAATAGGCGACGCCGTTGCGTGGCTCGGGTCGGACATGTCGAGCTATGTCACCGGCATCGCCTTGCTCGTCGATGGCGGTCTGCTGTCGGTCATTTGATACGTCAAGGCGGTTGTATATGTACGGTCGTCCAATCAGGAGTTACCCATGAAAGCTATACGTGCCCACGCCTACGGCGGGCCCGAGCGTTTGACGCTTGAAGAAATCCCCGATCCCGTCCCGGGCGAGGGCGAAGTATTGATCGACGTCGCGGCGAGCGGCGTCAACCCGGTCGATTGGAAAATCCTGGAGGGCAGGATGAAAGCCTTCCTGCCGCTGTCACTGCCTTACTCGCCGGGCGTCGAAGTGTCGGGAAAGATTTCGGCGCTGGGCGTCGGAGTCACGGACTTCGCTGTGGGGGACGAAGTCTTCGGCTTCATCGGTATCGTCGGCGGCTACGCCGCCAAGGTGGTGGCCTCGGCTGAACGCCTGGCTTCAGTGCCGAAAAAGCTCTCGCTGCTTGAAGCGGCAGGAGTGCCAGCGGCAGCGTTGACCGCATGGCAGGCGTTGCACGAGCACGCTGGTATCAAGCCAGGTCAGCGCGTGCTGATTCACGGGGCGGCGGGTGGCGTTGGCAGTATGGCGGTGCAGTTGGCCAGAATCGCCGGCGCGGAGGTAATCGGAACGGCGTCGTCCGGCAATCTGGACTACGTCAGACAGCTTGGTGCGATGCAGGTCATCGACTATCGGAGGGAGAGCTTCGAACAGAGCATATCGTCCGTGGACATCGTCCTGGATCTGGTTGGCGGCGAAACGCAGGATCGCTCCTGGTCGTTGCTAAAGCCTGGCGGCGTCCTGGTGTCGCCGGTGAGCCCGCCAGACGCCGAGCACGCCAGGTTGGGTGGTGTGGTAGGGAAGCATTTCGCCACCCGCTCCGACGGCAAGCAGTTGGCCGCAATCGCGGCACTGTTTGACTCGGGTGAGATCATGGTCGAACTCGAGACGGTCTTTCCGCTGTCGCGTGCCGCCGATGCCTTGCAAAAAAACCTGACCGGCCATGCACGCGGCAAGCTCGTGCTCGACGCGACCCGATAATCCCGATTGGCCGGTCTGCGGAGGCACGGCTTCCGTAAATTGCCTGGCGGACCGCCGTCGATTGGCCAAGGTTCACCTCGTGAAGAAAGCGCCTGAAGGTGCGGAACTTCGACGGGACTTTCGTAACCTTATGGCGCTCTCTCATCATGGACCTGCGTAGACTTCGGTATTTCACGGCAGTCGCCGAAGAGCTGCATTTTGGCCGGGCCGCACAGCGTATGCACGTCGTGCAGTCAGCGGTGAGCCATCAGGTGAAGCTACTTGAAGAAGAGCTCGGATTTTCGCTGCTGGAGCGTTCACGCCACAACGTTCGGCTCACGGTCCCCGGCGAGATATTTTTACCCGAAGCGCGTGATCTGCTGCGTCGTGCAGATGAAGCGATGCGTCGCGCGCGTGCGTCGGCAGATGGTACGGTCGGGCGGCTGGCGATCGGCTTTGTTGATAACGTACTGTGGTCCATTTTGCCGCCGATACTCCGGGACTTTCGCCAGAGGTGGCCGCAAGTCGAATTGACGCTGCATCCGCTCGATCGAAGCGCGCAGATCGAGGCGATTCGGACATCAACCATTGATATAGGGATCATGCCCTCGCCGTCGCCCGGTCATGCTCTCAAGTCTGCAGAACTTGCCGCAGGCCCTTTGGTGGCGGCCATCCCGCAGGGCCATCCGCTTGCCGTACGGCCGACGCTTTCAATCGTCGAGCTGGCGAGCGAGCCGTTTGTTCTGTTTCCGCGCAGAATGAACAGCCGGATTCTGGAAATCATCGTTGCGTGCTGTGCCTCGGCCGGGTTCGCGCCTCGAATCGTCCAGGAGGCCGAACAGCTTCACACTCTCCTCGCGCTCGTTAGCGCGGGCCTCGGCGTTACGCTGGTACCGCAGTGGGTTGCTCGCGTCCAGCAACTCGACGTCATCTACATACCGCTCGACGAACTGCTCACGCCTTATGAGCTGATCGCCGCATGGAATTCCAGCACGGACAATCCGGCGGTCGCGAACTTCCGTGAGATCGCAACCGGGACTACCGGCCAGATGCTTCTGGAACCGCAAGCCTGATAGAACGTATCGGATCCTTTCTCCGAATTTTCGATGTCGGTGATCAGGTATCAAGATCGCGTAGTTATTTTTAATCGTTAGACAGCGATCACCGGAACCTCGATAGTTGGCAGCAATGCGAAACGCAAATGTGGAGCCAACAAAGTTCTGACGCCTTCCTGCGATTGACGCATCGGTTCTGATCTGAACCATCAGCGAAAAAAATCAGAAGCCCTTAACTACCGGCATCTTTCAGTGTCCAGGAGAATCCGCCTGCATGACAGGTGGCAGGGTATTCCGAAGTCATAAAAAGGGAGCGCAGATAATCCATCTTTTATGTGAACAAAAAATCGACATCTTTATGGGTAGTAATACTAAGTAAAAAATATACCGTTTCATCAATTGATTAACTTGCGACTGGATTCACGTTTTGCTGTTCGCCTTCGTCTGAAAAGCAAGGCTGCCCGTAGCTTCCACGCGACGGAAAGAAAGCCCGCTACGAAAAACACGAATAGGTGGGGATACAGAGAGTTTCGAGATGGCAATTCTAAACGGAGGGGACTTTTGATGAAGAGGCAGATGTTTGCCGGCCTGGTGGCCGGGACGTTTGCGGTTTGTGGGCATGCCGAATCGAGCGTAACGCTCTATGGCATTCTCGATACCGCAATCGAGTTCACCAATCATTGGCCAATTAATCCCGGCCAGCCTGGCACAACCGGCAATCGCTGGTCAATGGCGGACGGAGCTCGTTCGGGTGGTTCACGTTGGGGTTTGACTGGCAATGAGGACCTCGGCGGGGGGCTGAAGGCGGAATTCCAGGTGGAGAGCGGGTTTCTGGTTCCTAACGGCGCTTTGATGCAAGAATTTTTTGGTCGTAGCGCGTGGGTCGGTCTGACATCGCCGAAGGCTGGCACGCTTCGCTTTGGCCGACAGTACACGTCGCTCGTGGATGCACTTTACCCGTCGTCGCCGACGGATCTGTCGGGTACATACGAACCGGTCGTTGCGGAAGTCGGTTCTAATCTTTGGGAGAGCAATGTCGTCAAATACAAAAACGCTTTCGGACCGGTGACGCTGACGGGGCACTATTCCTTTAGCAACCTTGCAGGGCAGTTCTCGAATGGTTCGGGATACGGCGGTGCTGCCTCATTCGATAACGGCACGCTCTCCGTGAGCTTGGGATACGACAACCTTCATCGCTCAGAGGGTATTGGCAGCAACTATGCGCGGTTCGAAAAGGCGGCTATCGGTATCACCTATTCAACCGCCGCGCTCAAGTTCATGGGAGGGTACCGGTATGGAAAGAATGATCCGCTCGCCGGGTACGCCGCACGCGACGATTACTTCTGGGTGGCCACGCGCTACCTGTTTGCGGTCGACAAGATACTGACCCTTGCCTACTACTACGACCGCATTCAGACAGCAACGGGAGCTAATGGCGAGGTGACAAGGCCGGCCAGCCCCCAGCAGGTCATGGCAATCGGCGATTACCTGCTATCGAAGCGCACCGATCTGTACGTGGTAGTGGGTTATTCGCGTCACTCGGCGCTTAACTTCGACTCGTACAACGGCACGTCTGCTGCCTATCGGACCGCGTCTGCTGACAGTAGCCAGACCGGTGTGCAGATTGGCGTGCGGCATTCGTTCTAAGGCTAAAAGACGTCAGACCGGCCGCTTATCGAAAGGCGATCTGCGTCGGGGAAGGTGCTGCTGTGGCGGTGCCTACCTGACAGAAGATACCGCCATTGACTCGCGAGTTGCT
This sequence comes from Paraburkholderia sediminicola, assembly GCF_046027355.1. Classification (GTDB taxonomy): domain Bacteria; phylum Pseudomonadota; class Gammaproteobacteria; order Burkholderiales; family Burkholderiaceae; genus Paraburkholderia; species Paraburkholderia sediminicola_B. The sequence continues at coordinate 120,506 of NZ_JAQQEK010000001.1, forward strand.
GCGTGAATCCAAGCAGGTCTCAAACATCTCTAACATAGTGAAATGCAAAATGAGAGCAATCGTACAGATTGGATTGGTGGTGGCGTTGTCAGTTGCCGTTGCACCGTTGGCGGCATTTGCGCAGGACGGAAATAGCGGTGCGGTGGTCGCGTCGGCGGCTGCGGGCAGCGCACCGAGCGCAAAATCGATCAGGGCCGCTAATCGTAAGCTCGCCAAAAATGTGCGAACTGCAATGGCGAAGGCAAAGGGGATCGACATGACGCAGTTATTCGTCTACGCGAAGGGCGGCGCGATAACGTTGTCTGGTTCTGTGCCGAAGAGTGATCAGGTGGATCGCGCTGGAGAGATCGCGAAGAGTGTGCCTGGAGTCTCTTCAGTCGACAATCGGCTCAGCGTATATGCGATAGAGCGGTAATCGCGAACCGGCCGTTGCTTGGCGTACAACGGCCCTGACTTTGAATGGTCGTGGTCCGTTTATTGTGCGCCTGCCGAAACTCCCGGCTGGCCGGATTGCGATGAACCGCTGGTCGGCGGACCATAGTTACCGGATGTTGCTTGACCGGCGACATTTTGCCGGGCGACACGCGCCTCTGCGGCTTGAAGGTTCGCGGGGTAGTAAGGCCCCGTGGAAGCACCCTTGAATCCAGCGGCCTCGAGTTGGCCGAGTTCTGCCCGCACCTGAGCACGCGTGACAGGTGGCGAAGATTGCTGAGCAAAGGACAGAACCGGAACAGCCAGAACTGAGGCGACGATTAGCGTGTTGAAAAGGGATTTCATGGAGGCAGCCTTGATGGGTTGATTTCGCGCTACAGACGCCCGTGTCCGCAGCCAATGATCGTAGTGTAATAGGGAATACCACTATTTCGCATCATGTTTTGCCAGGAAAGATCGTTGCGGGTTCGACTCAAATTGAACGCCAGATAGGGCAATTCGAATCCTCTGTGTCCAACGGGTCTTAAAGATACTTAGCGTTGCAAAATTAACTTGAAAAATGCACGTTGAACCCGTCTGCCGGGTGATCACTTATCGAGATCATGCAGTCGATTTTTATCGTTGGACAGCGATCACGACGGCGTCGATAGTGAGTAACAACACCAAATCGAGCAGGAGACGAGGATGATCGATGAACTTCCGGCGACGGGCGTAGCCGCTTACGCAAATCACAAGAGCGGGTCCAAATTCGCGAGAGGCTTTGCCGGGCTGCAAAAGCCATCCGCTGTCCATCGGTTGTACCAGTCCTTGATAGCGTTCCTCAAGTGACCAACGCCCGTAATTTCGATCTCGCCGTGACCCCTTTCCCAATCGTGCAGCGAATTTCGAATGCGGCGCTTGCAATGCCGGCGTTCGAACGTGCGATGCCATCCAACCAGAAGGACTTCGAATGAACATCACCCCTCCGCTGGCGCCCTCAACGGTAGTGCCGTCGCACGTTGAGTCGTCAAAAAGCTATGAATGGAAGGCTGTCACTTTGATGGCCCTCGGCATGGGGCTCGTCGGCATAGATCGCTTCCTGATCGTGCCGTTGATGCCAGTACTGATGCGCGATTTGAAGCTCGACTATCAGGACCTTGGGCATATCACGGGAGCATTGGCGCTCGCATGGGGCTTGTCTGCACTGCTGACAGGCAATCTCTCAGACCGGATCGGCTTCAAGAGAGTCATCGTACCGGCGATGATCGGATTTTCGTTGCTGGCCGGTCTTGGCGGACTCGCGACGGGGGTCGGCAGCCTGATTGCCATCCGGGCATTCATGGGGGTAGCTGAGGGTGCCTTCACGCCTGCTAGCATAATTGCAACGATGGATGCGTCGCCACCGAGCCGGCACGGACGCAATGTCGGGATTCAGCAAATGATGCCAGCGCTGCTCGGGCTTGGTCTCACCCCGATCGTGGTGACGCAACTTCTCAAGGTGATGAGTTGGCCTTGGATTTTCCTGCTTGTGGCATTTCCGGGTCTGATCGTGGCGTTCCTCGCGCAACGGGTGTTACGCCGGCCGTCACCGACGGAAATTGCGAAGCACACCATGACACACGATGCTGCCCAGCATCGCTGGTATGAGGTGTTTCGTTATCGCAATGTGCCGCTCGGCATCATTTGCATGCTGTGCTGGCTCGCGTGCCAGATCGTCATTGCCGCGTTGTTTCCCAACTATCTTGTCGACTATCTGCATCTGGATATGCAGCAGATGGGTTTCGTTCTTTCCTCGTTAGGCTTTGGTGGGGCGATCGGGGCTCTCGTGCTGCCGGCGCTTTCAGATCGCGTCGGCCGCAAACCCGTCATGCTGTTTTCCACAGCAGGCGTATTTCTGTCGCTTTGGATTTTCCTGCGGACCGGGGCGTCGCCGGTTCCGTTGTTCATCTGCCTGATGATCGCCATGGGTTGTCTGTATAGCCTGATCACATTGACCGTTGGTCCGGTCGCAGCAGAAGCCGTGCCGGTCCAACTGATGTCCACGGCATCGGGCATGATCATCGGTATTGGCGAAGTCTTTGGTGGTGGCGTGGCACCTGCGTATGCAGGCTATCTGGCCAAGCATTTCGGCATCGAGCATGCGGTGACTATGCCGCTTTGGACAATCTGCGCTGGAGCCATTGCAGTCGCGGCGTTGAAGGAAACAGCTCCTGCGAGGATTTTCAATAAACGCGGGATTGAGACGGAAAAGAACGAGGGAAACGATGCCTGATAACTCTGACAAGGTGCGTGTGCTGGAAACGCCCGAACGTGAGGCTTTTTACGAACGGATCGGTCAGAAGAACCTCGCGCCGCTTTGGACGTCGCTGAATGACCTGATTACGCCCGAGCCGCGGAGCAAATGCGTGCCGGCACACTGGCGTTTCGCAGACGTCCGCGCGGCCATGATGGAGGCGGGTGACATCATTACGGCAAAGGAGGCTGAGCGGCGCGTGCTGGTGCTAGAGAACCCCGGCCTGCGTGGTGAATCGAAGATCACGACCGATTTGTATGCGGGGGTGCAGCTGGTCCTTCCCGGCGAGATCGCGCCCGCACACCGTCATGCGCAAACAGCCCTGCGTTTTGTGATGGAAGGCGGTGGCGCTCATACATCGGTGAATGGCGAACGCACAATGATGAACGAAGGGGATTTCATTATCACGCCGCCGATGGCGTGGCACGATCATGGCAATGAAAGCGACAGGCCGATTTTCTGGCTGGACGGTCTGGACATACCGGTGGTGCAGTTTGTGAACGCGTCGTTTGCCGAACATCTTGGAGAGGACGAGCAATCGATTACGCGCCCCGTCGGCGACAGTGACGTTCGCTACGGAGCCAATCTGCTTCCGGTAGACCATCGTCCTCCCGGCGGAACCTCGCCGATCTTTAACTATCCGTATGTGCGAACACGCGAAGCGCTGGAGCGCATGCGCCGCGCGAACGCCTGGGATCCCTGTCATGGGCTGAAGATGAGATACGTCAACCCAAGCAACGGGAACTATGCGATGGCGACGATGGCGACCTTCACACAGTTGCTGCCCAAGGGGTTTTCGACGGAGGCGTACCGTTCAACCGACGCTACGGTCTTTGTGCCTATCGAAGGGCGGGGTCGCAGTCGGATCGGAAACGAAGTCACCGTGGAGTGGAGCAAGCGAGATATTTTTGTCGTCCCGTCGTGGCATCACGTTCAGCACGAGGCTGACGAGGATAGCGTCTTGTTCTCCTTTTCCGACCGGCCCATACAGGAGGCGCTCTATCTGTTCAAGGAGGAAAGGGGCGCGGCCTGAATCGCCTCCGGTGAAAGTGCGCCGGGTCGTGGCAAATTTGACACTCGCAGATACGTGGAGTCGCGGTCACGGAGCTTATAGCGCTTGTCTTGCGGTTTGGCGTTCAACAATAGCGGGTAGATCAGCTTCATGGAGTTTTCCTCGACGGACAACGACCATGAATTTCACGCGCAATTTACCCGTAAGTCGCTACCGATGTCTGTCGCGACGCCTTGAAGGTCTGGGCCGCTCAGATTAAGGATTTCGAGCGCTGCGAGTCAGTTGTGGGCCACCGGGGGCGCGGTTAATCTGGGGGGCAGCAGGCTCCATTGGCCAGATTCGAAGAGGATCTTCGAGGAACAGTTCGGTATCGCACTGAGTCCCCGTACGAGCTGGTCCCGCTGCACGGTAACAGGCGTCCACTAGTCGCGCGGGGCGCAGGAGAGGACTCGAATGGTTGACATAAGTATGTGAATTAAAATGGAAAAATCTGAATTGTCACGTCGCCCGCCGGCGACCTATTTACTCGCGGCGCGCCAGCCGCGGCCGCGACGTTCTCGCGGTCGGGGGGCGCGGGACAGTCAACGATTGCTGGCGGCCGCTAGCTGTTACTTACCGTTGACGGCATCCTTGAACGCCTTGCCCGCCGTGAACTTGACCGTTTTCGCCGCGGGGATCTGGATTTCGGCGCCGGTCGCTGGATTGCGGCGGCGCTGGCGCCCCGGAACGATAATTTGCCAAGCGCGGGTTTGGCCCCATTGTCAGGCCCATCCGGTCCGCCTCTAAAATCAGCCCTCATCGCCGCGCCTTTCAGGAATTGATGGAACACGGCATGGATCACCCACTTGCAATTCAAGGGAGCCCCAAAAATGAAGTTCCTTGTGCGCTTCTTTACGATCGTCCATGGGCTGATGGCTGTTCTCTTCACCTGCGCGGCGCTGATGTTGATTGCGATTGCTGCTCGCATCGGATCGATTGCATTTGCGAGTCAATGGGACCAGGCAAGCGCGCAATCCATCATTGAAGCTTTGGGGCTGCTGGCTGGGGCCGTTGTCGCCTTGCAGATCGCCGAGACCATCGTAGAGGAAGAGGTCATACGGGAGGCTGACGTGAGCGCGCCGACGCGGGTACGACGTTTCATGTCGCGATTCTTAGTGGTTGTCGTCGTCGCGCTTGCCATCGAAGGGCTCGTGGCAACGTTCAAGGCGCTGCACCAGGATCCATCGCAGCTTCGGTATGCGGCCGGGCTGATTGCTTCGACAGCCTTGCTTCTTGCCTCCTGGGGGCTGTTCGTCCACCTGAATCGGTCCGCGGAAGAGTTAGAGCCGGAGGCCATGGCGGACGCGAAACGCGAAGACAAGAAAGTGCAATAGTCCAGTGCCGAATGTGCTGCCCGAATACGGCATGTCACGCCTCGCTGCGAATGGCCGCTTCAGAGAAATACCACTGTCATTGGCACAGCCATTGGGCAAGGCACGGTCATTGCAAGCCAGGTCGCGGAGGGACTTCAACTCATAGTCGAACGCGGGGTTGTGGCTGCCGGGATTGACTCTGCCGTGTACGGAGGCAGCTTTGGCAACGCATTTAAATACAGCGTGATCAGCGATGCCGGTGCAGTCGGAGCTGGTGCGATCGGGGCGAAGTCGGGAGATACCCAGTCGTGGCTGGCAATAGGGAGCGCGGGCTACGTGCTTGCACATGCCGGTCTTGGATGTGCGATTTCAGCAGCGGAGGGAACGAGCTGCGCAGGCGAAGCGCGCGCGGGTATTGCATCGCCAGTGCAGGATAAGCGGCAAATCTCAACCGTACTGCGTCGGCTCGGCGCTCTTGCTGAAACGCCGAGCGTACTCTGTGGGACTCACCCCGAAGCGGCGTGTAAATGCCTTTCTTAGCACGTCGACGCTGTCGTAACCATTCCGACGACAGATGTCTTGCATCGATCTCTCGCCAAGCGCAAGCGAACGGCAAACGGATTCCAGCCGGACCGTTTCGACGTATCTTGCGGGTGTGGTCTGCAATTCTCGTTGAAACATGCGTATCAACGTTCTGACGCTCGTTGAAACTCTGGCTACCATGACCTCGACTGTGAGGTCCATATGCAGATGCTCACCGATCCAGAGGCATAACTCGCTCAGACCTGAGTTGTACGCGCGCTGTGACTGAAGTGCGAAGCTGAACTGCGCCTGTCCGCCCGGACGACGTAAAAACAGAACCAGATTCTTCGCAATTTCCAGGGCGAAGTCACTTCCCAGATCTTCGCTGACCAGCGAGAGCGCGAGGTCGATTCCAGACGATATACCGGCCGACGTGTACACGTTGCCGTCTTTCACCCAGATAGGCGTCGGGTCGACCTGTACCTTGGGATAGCGCTCCGCCAGGCGCCGTGCCACGCCCCAATGCGTCGTCGCCCTGCGCCCGTCCAGTAGGCCTGCGGCAGCGAGGGCGAACGCGCCAACACATATTGAGCACACGCGACGCACTGTCTGTGAGCGGGTCCGGATCCACTCTATGGCTGCCTGATCGATCTGTTCGAACGTCCTGGAGCCCATAGTCACAAGCAAAGTATCGATCGGCTTGTTCGCATGACGCTCCTGCTCGAGCGTGCTATGTCCTTTGAGGCCAATACCTGTTTCGCTGTCCAGGTGCACATCATCAGCTGAGCAAACCAGCTCGAGCACGTACGGGGCAGTTCCACTACCGTCCAGTTGATTCGCCCACGCGAAGACTTCCGCTGCGCCGATGACGTCGAGCGCGTCCACCGGTGGCAGACCCAATATGACAACGCGCTTCTGTCTTGGGTCTGCAGGCGGGGCGACCGGTTTCGTCCGTTTTCTCATTGAAAGAGGATCTGCGTATGCGGGCATAGGGAGAACGATTGTGGCAGAAATCGTCCGCGATCTGTCATTTGAGCTATCGACGAACCGCCTACACTGGATCGCTCTGTAAGTTCGCATGACCCGGAGGGTAGGCAATGCGTGAAACTGTGATTGTGGGGGGAGTGAGTGCTCCAGACTCGGAGATCGCTGCCAAAGCGGCTTCTCTCGTCGAGCGCGTCCATTCCGGAGCGATGATGCATCACGTGCATCGGACATGGTGGTTCGCCGAATTCCTGGGCAGGAAGCGAGGTCTTAAATACGATCGGGAAGTGGTGTATCTCGCATCGCTGCTTCACGACCTTGGCCTTACGGATGAATTTTCTGCCGACCAACGCTTTGAGGTGGATGGTGCCGACGCGGCCAGCCACCTTTTGCTGGCCCACGACTACCCGGAAGTGAAAACGCAGCTCGTGTGGGATGCCATCGCGCTTCACTCCGCTGGCGGCCTCGCCGACCGCAAGCAGCCAGAAATCGCGCTGGTCTATATGGGCGCCCATCTCGACGTCTTCGGATTGTTTCTGGACGAAGTCACGCCCTCACTGATCGATGACACGCTCGCGCTGTATCCCCGAGTTGGATTTAAAGCGGCGTTTACCGAAGCGCTGGCTGAAGTCGCCAGAAAAAAACCCCATACGACCGTCGGCACCGGAATCGCCGATATCGGCCGTCGCCACGTACACGGTTTCGATATTCCGAACGTGTGCGACCTGATCAATGATGCACCGTTTGAAAGCTGAGGTAGCGCACCGCTAGCGCGCACTCCGCCAGGGCAGCCGCGCATGTTGCGCGCGATGCTGGTTTCGGCGCTTCTCTCCCGCTTGCGAAACGACTTGCACCGGCAATTCGCACGGCGCCCTCCGGCACCGAAAGTGAGCTACATATCAGGAAAACCGAAATGCATGTCAAAACTCGAGGAACGCAAATTTCTGTAGACGAGCGCGGGGACGGCGAACCAGCGCTTCTGTTTCTGCACTACTACGGCGGGTCAAGCCGAACCTGGGACGGCGTGATCCGTGACCTGGCGGGCCAGTATCGGTCGGTAGCCATGGATCACCGCGGCTGGGGTGATTCGGACGCGCCCGAGCAGGGTTATGGCATCGGCGATCTCGCAAACGACGTGCGGGACGTAATTGAAGCACTGAATCTTGAGCGATATGTCGTCGTCGGTCACTCAATGAGCGGAAAGGTCGCTCAGCTATTCGCGTCGCGTCGGCCGTCGGGCCTCCAGGGTGTCGTCCTCGTGGCTCCATCGCCTCCGTCGCCGATGAACTTTTCCGCTGACCAGCGAGCCGAGATGGCCAAAGTCTACGACACTCGGGAGTCGATTACCTGGGCGCTTGACAACGTACTCACCGCGAACAGGTTGTCACCGGAGCTTCGCGAACAGGTTATCGTCGACAGTCTGCGCGGCGCACCGCAGGCCAAAATTGCATGGCCACTTGGCGGAATGGTCGAAGACATTACCGCTGACGTCTTGTCCATCAATGTACCCGTCGTAGTCATTGCTGGGGAACTTGATCAGGTGGACCTGCCAGAGACATTGCGCGGCGAGCTATTGCCGCGAATCCTGGGCTCCCAAATGCATGTGCTGCCCGGTACGGGGCACCTGTCACCTCTCGAGAATCCAGCTGCGGTTGCAGCAGTAATTCGCCAATTCGTGCAGCAACTGAAGACATAACTTCGAGACCCCTCCCCCGAACGACGGTGTCCCGCAAAATTGACCGTCGCCTGCCGGCCGAGGGGTTCATCGCGCTAATCGGCGGGCCGTTTGCCGCCGAGGCGTGCAGCACGAATTGGCAGCCAGACGCGCGATAGAGAACGCTTCCTCAATCGCGGTAAGACTGGCCGAGCGGACCGGGTATTCGCTTTGTGCCGTGTCATTGCTAACTGTTCTTGAGCAGGAGGTAGAGATGCGTTTCTTCCCTAAGGTTGTCGCTGCTCGCAAGATTGATCCCGACAGGCGCGCGAGTGCGGTGGACTTCGTCAACCGGGTCAACTGGCTGTTCGAGACATGGGATCTCGAAGAGATGGTTCATTCCTTTGCGGCGGATGCAAAGGTCATACATTTCAAAGGTGAAGGTTAGCGGTGAATCCAATATCCGCCACTTCCTCACTGAGATCTATCCCTATCTGCTTCCGGGAATCAGTCGTTGCGGCTCGGGCCGCATTGTCGATGAAGAGGAAACGGACTCGTTGCAGTCCGATATCACAACCTTCTTGTGCGCTATGCCGTACCGGAAGACGCTTCGAAGATGAGCGACGGCGAACTGACCGAGAGTGACTACCTACCGATGATCTGGATGTATTCGCCAATGCTTGACCGGCTTCGCGAGACCGATAACGGTTGGCGGATCGCGGAGCGCTACATAGGCGGCTCAACGACGAATCGCCGCCTGACGCCGCCAGACATCTCCGCCGCTGCGATACGACCTTTCCTCCCTGGTGCTTAAAGAACACCGGTGTCTGGCTGCTCGGGCAGGCCAACATCTCGGCGGCCCGGAGTGAAGGCCTGCCATAGTTCGCACGGCGCCTCCGTCTGTGTGCGTCCATAGACCTGAAGCAGCCCTCTCGCCAGTGCGCTCTTTGCGTGGGCCGTTGCAGACAGGTTTGCGCGCTCCTCTCGTGGCGGTAGTCCACGGCATCGCATGATGTTCGAAGGGCGCGCGTGAATCAGGGCCTGTCCTGAAGGTTAAGGAGAGATGCGCTCATGGCAATCCGTCTTTACGGAGCACAAACAGGCAACAGCCGAAGGGCGGCCATCGCCCTGGAAGAGGCTGGCATTTCGTATTCCGCCAGCCGCGTGGATTTGAGAGCCGGGGAGCACAAGACTGCTGCGTTTCGGGCGCTTAATCCGCGTGGCCTTGTCCCGGTCATGGTCGAAGAAGGCGAGGCAGGGATAGACCTCGTCGTTACCCAATCGAACGCGATCATGTTCTATGCGGCGAGTCGATCGCGGGAGAGGCTAACGCCCGATCCGGGCCAGGAGGCAGTCTTGTTTTCCGATCGCCTGTTCTATTTCATCACCGAAGTGATTGCGCCAAACGGCAGTGCTTTCGCGCTGAGGCAACAAGGCAACGAACCGGGCGCTCAATTTCTTGCTGGTCGTTCCATCGAGGCGCTCGTTCAGGCCGAACGATTCCTGATCGACGCCCCATATATCGCCGGCGATAGCTTTACGCTCGCAGACATCGCTGCCTATACGAGTGCCTTTGCTGTGAGGCAGGACCTCGATTGGTCCGAGCTCCCTCTGCTTCGCGCCTGGTACGCAAGGATCAGTGCGAGGCCCGGCGTCGTTCGCGGCATGGCAGCTTTTTAGCGCGGCGTTCATCCAGACCCCGCGAGAGGCGAGGTGTTTCGCTCAAGGCAAACAGAAGCCATCCGCAAAAAAAACTTGCATGTACGAGCATATGCTCCTATATTTCCTGACACGAGCATATGCTCTTAACCATTCAGAGGATCAAAGTCATGAACGAATCGACCATTCTTGTAAGCGGCGCAACCGGCCGTACCGGCGGTGCAGCCATCGACGAACTGCTGCAGATGGGCAAGCGCGTCCGCGCGTATGTGCGCTCGGACGACGAGCGGGCGGCGGCTCTGCGCGCACGCGGTGTCGACATCGCCGTCGGGGATTTCACCGACATTGACGCTATCCGCGCAGCGATGGAAGGCGTCAGCTCCGCCTACTTCCTGTACCCGATCGCACCGGGGATTCTCGGGGCCGCGGCCTATTTCGCACAGGCCGCGAAGGAGGCCGGCGTCGCTGCGATCGTCAACATGTCGCAGATTTCAGCGCGGCGCGAGTCGACCAGCCATGCGGCGCAGGACCACTGGATTTCCGAGCAGGTCTTCGACTGGTCCGGTGTGCCTACCACGCATCTGCGCCCCACATTCTTTGCCGATTGGCTTGTCTACCCGCATTTTGCAAAGCAAATCTGGGCCAGAAAGAAGATCGATTTTCCGTTCGAAAACGGTCGCCACGCTCCGATCAGCTCGGACGACCAGGGCAGGGTCATCGCTCACATTCTGGCGAATCCGGCAGACCATGGCGGCAAGACTTACACTCTCCACGGCCCGGTCGAGATGAATCACACGGAAATCGCTGCGGCCATGAGTGAGGTGCTCGGCGTGACGATCGAATACGCCCCGACTTCGATCGACGATTTCAAGCAACAGATGGAGCAGGTGTACAAGTTCCCTCCGTTCGTTGTGCAGCACCTCGTCGAAGTCGCGCAGCACTATCGCGAAGGGGTGTTCCAGGGTACTAACGATGCCGTTGAGAAAATCACCGGGACGCCGGCGCTTTCTGTCCCGGCGTTCATCGAGAAGTATCGGGGCGCTTTTGCCTGACGAACGCGCGAGGCGTCCGGGCAATTTAACCAACGTTGAGGAGGACACGAGATGCTGCCGGAAGACCAACCCATCGGGGTCGATCAATGCAACTGCTTTACGGTGAGGAAGGCCGCCCGTCAGATATCGCGTCTTTACGACGCGTATCTCCAGCCGTCCGGCCTTCGCATCACGCAGTTTCTCATCCTGGCGACCCTGAATGAACAGCAGAGCGCCTCGGTTAATGCTCTCGCCGAACGGCTCGACATCGAGCGGACTGCGATGGGAAAGATGATCGGTTTTCTGGAGCGCGATGGTTTTGTGAAGATGCGACCGTCTCCCACGGACGGTCGCATCCGTATCATCGAACTCACCGCCGAGGGCGCGAATCTTTTTGAGCGGGCGGCGCCGCTGTGGCTCGAAGCGCAGCATCAGTTCAGCATCATGAATGGGCCAAAAAATGTGGCCGTGCTGCGCCGGAGCCTTTCGCACATGAAGGTCGACAGTGGGGCGACGTCTTCCGCCGAATGATCGCCTGTCTATTTCGTCGACCGTGCAGTTCACACCGGCCGTACCTCGTGGCAGCGCTTGGAAGTCGTCCGGCTGACCGTTGCTGCGATCGTCCCCTTCGGGGGCTTCCTGAATGTGGCGTGGCTCGCACGCAAACGGACTGCTCGATGATTTATCTGTCAATCAAGGCACTGCATGTTGCGTCAGTAATAACATTTGTCGCTGGGCTTCTTGTCCTTTCGATTTGTGCGGCGGCGAACAACCTCGTGATTCTTCGGGTGATGCGCCGTTGGGACCGCCGGGTGACGACGCCAGCGCTGGCACTGGTGTGGATTACCGGCCCGACGATCGCGCTGATGGGGCACTGGTTTGGCGCCGCGTGGCTGACCGCGAAGCTGCCTTTGGTCGTGTTCCTGTCGGCGTTGCATGGCATGCTCGCAGGTTTTTCGAGGCGGGCAGAGCGCGACGACGCGGTGCGCGAATCGTCCGCGTTGAGGTTTGCGGCACCGGCCGTGATCGTCATCGTTGTGGCGATTGTTTTTCTCGCAGTCCTGAAGTTCTCGCGGTGAGACGCCCTGCTGACTGCTATAGATGCGCCGCTGCGGTAGTCGTTGCTTGTGCGCGATGGGAATATACCGACACCTGCGGGCGTAGCAGTCCTTCGGCACATCCAGGCTCTCACGCTGATGGAAGCAGACATCCTCCATCAAATCAAGCCAGATACCAATGGACGAACGAAGATCGCCGTCGCGGTTAACGCAGACTCGCTGGCGACGTGCTTTGAACCCCTTGCCTGTGGGATCGCCAAGGATGGACGGAGCTTTCCCTAGAGGCAGGACGGATTTCGGGTAAGCTCGGTGAAACGATGCCACGCATCAAAACGTTGAGTGAGTTGTTTGCGGTAGAGAGACGCGCGCAGCAAATGTCGCTTGAGCGCGAAGTGCTGCCGGATCGGTCCGAAGTTCGCGAGAAACGCCTGGGTGCGCTTGGGGTCGCGAAACCCGCGAAAGCGCCTCTCACGTTCACGCGTAGGCTGACGGCTATTTTCGGCCCGATTGTTCACGTGGGCTGCAGCCTTTGATGAACACGTGTTTGACATTTGCCAGCTCCGGGATCCGGGACTTCGCGGCCGGATAGCTGCGCAGCTGGTTGGTGACAATCTTGCGCGGCGTCGGGCACGAACGAAGCACGCGCTTGAAGAATCGTTCGGCTGCGGACGTGTCGCGCCGCTTCTGCAGCAGGATATCGAGTTCGGCGCCGTGCTCGTCTACGGCTCGCCACAGCACATAAGGTTCACCGCGCAGCATCACGAACAACTCATCGAGATGCCTGGTACTGCCCGGTTTGCCCCGGGCTGCCTTGACGCGATGCGCGAACCCTGTGCCAAATTTATCGCACCAGCGGCGCACGGATTCGTAACTCACCACGATGCCACGCTCGAACAGCAACTCTTCAATGTCGCGCAAGCTCAACTGAAATCGAAAGTACCAACGAACGGCACAACTGATCACCACCGCCGGAAAGCGATGGCCGTGATAGAGCAATCGCGGATCGGGAATTATTCATTCCCCGACTCTACGCGACCACCTTGGCAACGTGACAAAGCCTACAAGAGCCATCCGCGCTGTCAGAAGCCGTTCGGTGAAGACGTGCTGCTGCTCGCGGATGCTGGTTGAACCTGACGTGAGCGGCCGCCAATGCCGGTCTGGAACAGCTTTCGACCACCGCCACGGCACGTCGTTGCTTTCGGCTCAGCGAAGCTCAAAGACGCCGGTGGGTGCGAGCACCTTGAACGTCCGCTGAAGCCACCCCAAAATCGGGAACGTCTTATTACCAGGTGTATTTCGCGTTGGCTAGCACGGTTCGCTCGTTGCCGAATGCGCAGACCGAGTACGATTGGCAGCCGCTGATGTAGTGACGGTCGAACAGGTTTGCCGCGTTCAGTATGAAACGCCAGTTGCGCATCTGATAGTGGAGTGCCGCGTCGTACAGCGTATAGCTTGCGACCGTCAGCGAGTTGTCCGGCGCACCCGCGGACGCGCTCTGGTAGCGGATACCACCACCAATCCCGAAGCCGGCAAGCGCTCCTGTATGCCATGTCCAGTCGGTCCACAGCGACGCCATCTGGCGAGGGCGAGGAATATCGACCGGCCAGTTGTTCAGCGACGCGTCGTTTGCCTTTACGTTCTTCACGTCCTGATGGATGTACGACGCGATAATGGAGAGTTCGCGCGTCACGTTTCCGACCGCGCTCAGCTCGATGCCGCGCGAACGCACCTCTCCAGTCTGCACGGAAGACGTTCCTGTCGGATCGAGGTTCGTCGGTGCCGGTGTCACGACGTTCGTCTGGTTGATCTGATAGACGGCGGCGCTCAACATCAGGTTCTTGCGGGCCGGCTGCCAGCGCAGGCCCGCCTCGATCTGCCTGCCGCGCGTCGGCTCGGGCAATCCTCCGCCGAACATCTCCACACCAATGACCGGATTGAACGATGTTGAATAGCTGACGTACGGTGACAGCCCGTAGTCGCCCTGGTACGTGAGGCCGACGCGACCCGAGAACGCGCTGACATCCTGTTTCGTCTGCGTACGGGCCTCGTAGTCGTCCAGGCGCGTGTTGACCCAGTCCTCGCGGCCGCCGAGCGTCAGGGTCCAGCGGTTCCATTTGACCTGGTCCTGCGCGTACACGCCGAACGTGTTCATCGTTGTGTATTGGTCCTGGCGGCCGAGTGACGTGGGGCCCGAGAAGATCGCGGTCGTGACCGGCGTGTAGACCGGGTTGTAGAGGTTTAGCTCAGGCGCCAGCGCGAGCCACACGCTGTTGGTCGTCGTCTGCCGGTTGTACTGAAAGCCGAGCAGCACAATATGCTCGAACTGCCCAGTACCAAAACGTGCCTGCGCGTTGTTGTCGATGTCGAAGCGACTGTAGTTGGGCTGAAACAGCCCTGCGTAACGCGTGATATCGGTCGTGCTGCCCTCGGCAAGGCCACCGCCAAAGACCGACGCGTCGCTGAGCGACAGGTGCATCCAGCGCAGGTTCTGGCTTAACGTCCAGATGGAATTGAGGTCGTGCGAGAACTGGTAGCCGACCGACCACTGCTTCTTTCGGTAGTCGTTGAATGTTGGTTCTCCGGTGTAGACGTCATGCGACAACTGCCCATTCGGGTTTGGCAATACGGTGCCCTGCGCGGGCAGGAAGTTGTGCGAAATATCATTCCAGTCCTGCAGGTAGGTCGCCGTGAGCGTCAGCAAAGTACCAGAATTCGGTCGCCAGCGAAACGACGGCGCAAGCGCGACGCGCTGGTCCGCATTCGGTCCGGTCACCGCGTTGCCGTCGCGCGCGTCGCCAACGAAGCGATACGCGTACTGACCGTCGGCGTCGAGTCTGTCGCCGATGTCGAACATTATCTGCTTGCGCGCGTAGTTGCCGACCTGCACGTCCACCTCGCGCACCCGCTCGCCGTCGGCCCGCCTGGTTTGCACGTCGACGATCGCGCCCGGATCGCCTGCCCCATACAGAGCCGACGTTGGCCCGCGTAGCACAGTGATACTGTCGATCATGTACGGGTCGACGCGCCAACTCGCGATGGGCGTTGTATTCGGCGCTTGCAATCCGTCGATGAACAAGGTGGGAGTAAAGCCGCGCAGCACCGCATACAGGTCTGTGCGGCTGTCGGATCCAAACGATGCGAAGCCTGGTACGTAGCGCAGAGCCTGGTTGAGGTCGGTCGCGCCGGTCATTTCGATCTGCTGCGCAGTGACGACGTTGATCGTTTGAGGAACCTCGGTGATCGGTGTGTCGGTCTTCGTGCCGGTCGCGGTGCGTTTGCCGACGAGCCCGACTGACGCCGCGTTCGCCACGTCGTTCACTTTTACCTCCGGCAGCGTGACGGCGGATTTCCCGTCGACCTGTACCGCGACGCCCTTCGCGTGTGTATCGTTCGCTGGTTGTGTCACCTGCGCGTGTGCATGGCCGGCGGCCGCTGCGCAAAACATCCCCTTCACTGTGACCGTGATCGCACGCTGCCTCGCGCCCGTTGTCCACACCATTTTCTGCAGCTCCGTTTTCCTGGCAGCCTGCTCGGCCGGCCCGTTTGTCAAAGAGCGACAGCCGTCCGGCCGCCGCGTCATTTTTCGCCGGTGAGCGTCGCACGCTTCAGTGGCGTGTCTCTCTTCGTTGCGTTGCGCACGAGTGTTTGGAGGATATCGGCCGAAAGTTGCATTAGCTTGAAAACAGCCAAGCCACGTTAGCAGGCACGCGAGGCGTCGTATGTTTCGTGCGGTGCGAGAGCAAGAGCCTCGATGCCTGCGAAATCCAACGCTTCGAGGCAATGCCGGATGTCAGTCAGAAACGCGATGCAGGCGGGGTGAGCGTTGATCATGTTTTCTATCCATCGCTCTATGTCAGTCAGGCGTCCATCCTTCGCAAGAACGGCCAGTTCCCGGCGATCGCTCTCTGGAGGAACGGCAACGGCGAACCCGTGTTTGCGTTGTGAACGAATAGGAGCAGAACCGCCGGAAGAATGTTCTACGACGTTCGACGGCAATGCATCCTCATCTTCCGCAAATGGAACGATGAGTTCGAAGGTAAACGAGGTGCCGCTATGCGGCGCACTTGACACGCGCAAGTCGCCGCCCATGGTGTTGACAATGCGCTGCGCAATAATAAGGCCAAGGCCCGTGCTACCGTTCACAGCCTGTATCTGGCGAAAAGCCGTAAAGAGTTTCGACTGTGCTTCGATGTCGATGCCGATACCGGTGTCGGCGACCTCAAAACCCATGTGCCATTGATCGTCCTGCAGGCGCGCGCTCACCGTCATGGTGACGAAGCCGTCGCGGGTGAACTTGGATGCGTTCGACAGCAGATTGAGCAATACCTGTTGCAACCGGCGGCCGTCGATCGTCAGTCGACGGGGCAACGACGTCAGTGCCTGATAGTTGAACTGGTTGTTCAGCTGCGCGCAGAGCGCGAGCGCGTATTCGGCAATGTCATCGAGAAGTGCGGGCAGGTTGGTTGCGATCGGGGCGATGTCCAACGGCTGCAACTCGGTTTTCGCGTACCCGACCAGTTCGTCGATCAGGCCGAGTTGATAGTTCACGCTGCGTTCGATTGCCTGGATCGGTCTAACCTGCTTCGAATCCGCCAGTTCCCGCAACTGTCTGGCATAACCCGTGATCGTAGCAAGCGGCGCACGGAGGTCATGACTGACATAACCCAAAGTTTCGATCAGTTGCTGGTTTTTCTCCTCAGCGTAAAGCAATGCATCGTTCAGTTCTAATGTGCGCTGCGCAACCTGTTCGCGAAGTCGATCGTGTTCGGTTCTTTGCCAGTCTGCAAGTTCGGTTCTTGCCGCGATTCGCTGCTTTCCGACGTGGTTTATCCACGCTGCAAGCACGATAAGGTTGGTGGCCAACCCAATGATTGCAACGATCGGGTTCGGACGAACGTCGGACTTCAACCATGCGAGAGCGGTCGGCAAGGAGCCGAGCGTTTCGAGCATGCGCAACGCAAAGCTGAAGAGAGAGAAAATCATGACGAGCAGCATGATCCGCGCGGTGGGCGTCGACTGACGCACGAGCCGTGTAGCGATAATCACCGTGAAGACACCGAACAGCGCATTGACATACACGCCGACTTGCGCGAACACGAACAGATTGCCGAATACGGCGCCTATCGCTGCGATGCACTCCAGCAACGCAAACCCGGAGAGTATGTAGCGAGCAGGCAGGTTTGCCTTTTCGCTGCGCGAGATGCGCAAGATAAAGACAATGAACAACAGCACGGCAGTACATCCGAGCACCGTCACACTTCTCGCACTCCACTCGGTTGCGAAAGGCCACAGATATAGCTTCGTATAGCCGCGATCCGCAGCTTCGAACAGCGCCGTCATGGCACACAGCGCGGCCAGTACGAGAAACGAGACACTGCGGGAAAAATAGGCGATGAGCAGCGCGCACCACGCCAGTGCGAGCGTGCCGCCAATCAATCCGCCGTCCCAGAGCGCTGCGCGTTTTTCCAGCGCGTCGTATGCCGCTGCGGAATAGAGTTTCGGTTCGAGCGTGAGCGCGGTATCGCTGGCTGCCCGGATGAGAAAAAGGCGCTGTTCACCGGGAGCGAGCGTGAAATCCATCAACCGATACCGTGACGAAAAGGACTGGGACACGGAGCGGGCGGGATCGATGCCGGCATCTGTCCAGTGGCCGCTGTGCCCAGTGTAAAAGTCCACTTTCTGGAGGCGCGCGTCCTGGAATACGAGCACGAGGGGAAGGGCTGTTGAGCCACCGTTGCCCACCGACACGCGTAGCCACCATGCCGAGCGGGTGAAACCTGGTGTCAATCGACTCCGCTGCATGGGACGGAAGCCTGGCGTGGCTCCCGCGGACAGTGTGAGGATATCGTCCAGCTTCATCTTGCCCGAGACGTCTTCGAATACCTGCACCTGGTCCAAGGTGGGAACCCGTTGTGTCTGTTTCCCAGTGGCGTCGAGACCGACGGCAAAAGAGTGCGTGGCCCACCAGCTCAGACATAACAATAGTAAGCGGCGCCACCGAGCTGTAGTCATGATGTCGTTACCCTGCCTCGAGGGTGGGTTCCGCGGTATCAGCCAGGTCCCGGCTGCGATATTCCTCCCGATAGGTTGAGGGGGGCATGCCAAATCGCTCACGAAACGCCGTGGCGAAATTTGCTGCACTGGAAAAGCCAATTTCTTCGGCGATGCTGGCGATACTCAATGACGTGCTACTCAACAGCTTTTGTGCAATCCGCAGGCGCTCGTCCCGGAGATACTCGAATACTGTCCGGCCAAGGTTGTCCCTAAACGCACGCGACAGTCGTTTTTCATTGGTCCCCACCAGGCGCGCGAGTTGTTCGACCGTTGGAGCGTCGTTCAGCCTCTGCGACAAATGTCGAATGGCCGCGCGAACAATGATGCTGTTGCCCGTGAAGTCAGGAGCGGATGCCTCATCTTCGGTATACCGATTGCCGCGTGTCCGGGCGAGGTGAACGCGAATCCGTGCAAGTACCTCGTCCGCCTCGAATGGTTTGAGCACGTAGTCCACGCCGCCGATTTCCAGGCCGTTGAGGCGCTCGTGGAGGTCCCCAGCCACAGTGAGAAATATGACGGGAATCGCAGAGGTGCGGGGGTCCGCGGCAAGAAGCCGGCAGGCGGCGAATCCATCCATCCGCGGCATCCGTACGTCCATCAGGATCAGGTCGGGTGAAATCGCCAGTGCTCGTTGATACGCCTGTGACCCATCGAATCCGACGCTGATCCGGCATCCAGCATTGCGCAATACGTCAATCAACAATCGAAGCTGGTCCGGCTGGTCGTCTACCACAAGAAGATGGGCATCCGTGAGGGCAGTGTTTCGGGGCGGCATCGTGTAGGCGAAAGAAGCTGACGGGTAACGTTCCTGGTTAACGGCGGCTGATTGCGCAGCTTGAGGCTCGCGGGGATCGGTCGCCAGCATAAAGCCGCGAAGCGTACCAGATTGTTAATTCAATTTAAATCGAGCGGTTTCCGCACGGATATCAAAAGAATATTCCCTCCGGCAAAGCATTTCGTCCCTCCGGCAAAACGATTGTGGCAGTAACGCTGCCCATAATTCCTCGCGCCCTTACACCAAGTTTCCAATTCAAACATTTGTAGCCGTGGGTATCAGTGGCTTGGCTGCGGCGGTCGATGCCTTGTAGCGACCGCCGCCATCGAACGGTACGCCGAGAAAAGCCAGACGGCATGGGCAAGCTAAAGACTCAGATAGAGCGTGACGGAGACCAGATATGAATCCTTTTATTGACCATCAGACGAGCGAGAACGGAACGCAATGAACAAGAGCCGATATAGGTTGGTTTGGAATCGCCGGCTTGGCGCGCTGGTCGCGGCAGCGGAGACGCAGCGCGGCGTGCAGGGCGAAGCAGGGCAGGCGGAAATGGGCCAGGGCGGTAGTCCCCTGAGGTCGAAAGTTGCACTCACCGTACTCACGGCGCTCACGCTCTCGGCTGGATATGCACATGCAGATAACCTTGCCGTCGGCGGCGAGGTTGGTGGGACGACTGCAACGATAGGGGGTGCTACGGCTCCGTCCGCGAGTACAGGCGGGACGTTTCCCGCTGTAGCGGGTGACGCGAGCAATACGAGTCAGAATACGGCGGTCGGGATCAATGTCACCGCTAATGGCGGAGCCGCAACTGCATTGGGTGATACGGTAACTGCAAGCGGCCAGAATGCCACGGCAGTTGGCGCTAATTCGGTCGCAAGCGGAAATAACGCCGTGGCTTTCGGTGGTGCGTCGAGTGCGGCCAATCTTAACTCGACTGCGATTGGTGCTCAGGCACACACTACTGCGGAGTTTTCAACGGCGGTCGGCACTAACAGTTCGGCCGCCGGCGGTACGGCCCTAGGCTTTCAGGCGAGCGCGAACGCGGGTGACGCTACAGCAGTCGGTGTCGATTCCGTTGCATCTGGTATCGGTAGCGTTGCAGTTTCCCGCGCACAGGCAACTGCCCAGAACGCAATCGCTATTGGTGAGAATGCCTCGGCAGTTAATGTGAATTCCGTAGCGGTAGGGGCCGGGTCGAACGCAACCACCAACAGCGCCACGGCAGTTGGTCCCTTAGCGACGGCAAGCGGCGGCAGCGCGACGGCGCTCGGCAACTCAAGCTTGGCGAGCGGGGGATCGGCTATTGCAATTGGTCAGTCTTCAACCGCATCAGCAATTACTTCTGTCGCGATTGGATTTAATGCGAATGCCGCATCGGCCAACGCGATTGCGCTGGGCACGCTCACACAGGCGACAGGCGCAAATTCAATCGCGATCGGTAACGCAGCCGCAGCTTCGACCGCAGAATCGACGGCGCTCGGTTCCGGCGCGGTCACACGTGCGGCAACGAACGTGAGTAGCGTCACGCTGAACGGGGTCACCTTCGGTGGCTTCGCAGGCGCGACGCCGACCGGCGTCGTGAGTATCGGCGCGGTCGGTCAGGAACATCAGCTGCAAAATGTCGCCGCGGGGCAAATCAGCGCCACCAGCACGGACGCGGTGAACGGCTCGCAACTCTTCTCGATTGCTTCGCAAGTCTCGGCTCTGTCGACCAAAGTCGATACGGTTACCGCGACCGTCAACACGATTTCGACAAGCGGGTCGAATGGCACGGTTACCGATCCAACAAGTACGGCAGTTGGCAAAAATTCGGTCGTGTCCGTGCCGAACGGAACCGCCGTCGGTAACGGCTCGAATGTTTCGGGCCAGGACGGTACGGCAATCGGCACCAACACGACTGTCACGGCTGCGCGCGCAACCTCCATTGGCACGAATTCCAAAGTCACGGCCTCGAATGGAACCGCAATCGGCGATGGTTCGAACGTCACCGGCGCGAACGGAACTGCGATCGGCGCGAATTCCCAGGTCACCGCGAACAATTCGGTTGCCCTGGGTGCAAATTCAGTTGCAGACCGGGACAACACGGTTTCGGTCGGAGCGCCGGGTGCTGAGCGTCAGATTACCAACGTTGCAGACGGTACGGCTCCCACTGACGCTGTGAACAAGCGTCAGCTTGACGGCGCGATCAATTCGGTGCGCAGCGAAATGTCTCAAAACCGCAAGGATGCAGCAGCGGGAACCGCGAGTGCAATCGCTATGGCGAACTTGCCGCAAGCTGTCCTTCCGGGTGAAAAGGTTGTTGCGCTTGGCGGGGGCAACTATGGCGGTCAGTCGGCCATGGCAGTGGGCCTGTCGGTCGCGACGCAAAAATGGTTAGTCAAGGGCTCGATCACCACCGCTGTTTCGGGTCATGGCTCCGTGGGTGCAGGCGCGGGCGTCGGCTATCGCTGGTAAGTAAGTTGTGTGTATCCGCTGCCGTCGCGTTTGTGTTGCGGCAGCGGGCGCAGCAGCGCCTGGGAATTTTGCAGAGGAAGAGCATGTTAATAAAAGTGCGAAGTGGCATGAAAAGAAAACGCTTCCATAAAGCCCGCTACCACCTATGCGAGAAACGCGTCAGCCGTCCACGTAAGCGTTTTTGCGCTCGGCTGCTCGGCGAACAGAAATACTGGATCGGCAGCAGCTCCCAATGGAACGCGGGGGCAAACTGTCAGGATCATCAACAATATAAGCTCATCGACGTGCCGTTTCCGTGTTGTTTGATGGAACTTCGGATTGGGTCGGCGCGATCAAACCGGTTAAACAACG
Organism: Paraburkholderia sediminicola; assembly: GCF_046027355.1. Classification (GTDB taxonomy): domain Bacteria; phylum Pseudomonadota; class Gammaproteobacteria; order Burkholderiales; family Burkholderiaceae; genus Paraburkholderia; species Paraburkholderia sediminicola_B. Next base: position 142,116 of record NZ_JAQQEK010000001.1, read on the forward strand.
GAAGACATCCACTGAATCTCGATTGATCAAGCTGCGTTCGGCTATCCGATTTTTTCGTGAACTCTGCCCTGAGAAGGCTGTGACGAGCGAACGTCTCCGCGACGGTTCGTTCCCCAACCGGATAGCGCACGCAAGAATCGTCAGAACGCTCTCTTCCGTTGACTCAGATGGAAACTTTTGAAACAGAGCCGCGGGTGCTGGCAAACCACCGCGGCGTGTCTTTCTACTTTGCGCGACCGTGAAACCTGCCGTTTCAGAGCCGCAGTCGCATAGGAAGAGTACAGCTCGCCAGCAATACCCATTTCGGAGCCCGTACAGACTGGAGATACAGGGATCACAAGATCGCACGGCCTCTCACGTTCTGGCCTGGCCGCGGGTCTTCGACGGAGCCAGAACGTTTGGCGTCGTGTTTCTGCTCTACTGCTTCACCGTGTGGCCGTTCACTTATGTCGTAGCCCGGGAAAGCTGTATTTCGAATATCCCTTATTGAACCGATGTGACTTCGATTGAGGTCAAACTAGTGACAGACTCTCTGTTATGTATTGCCGTTCCCTACGTGATACCGAAAATAGAAAGTCTCCGTTATCCGCCTTGCATTGGTTTCGGAAAAAATCATTGGCGTGCGGGGCGGATTTTGTGGGAAATGCCGATAAAAAATCAATGGAATTCCTTAAGAAACTGTAAGGAAGCTATGGCGGGCTTTTCGACTATCCGAGACATCCGGACCTGTTGTCCATCCTTGAATCCCACTCATCGATGAGGTTCTCGGCGAGGCTCGGCAGCCCATTTCTGCTATCTCTGGCGCAACACAAACACTCATGCTGCGGCGGATGAGTGACAGTTCAAAGGCAAATTAGTAACAGTATACGGGTGCTCCAATCGTTAAATTTCGCAATACTCCGACATTGCATAGTCTTTCTGTAGACAAATGAAAATAGCTATGAGAAAGTCCCCGCGAGTACTTAACTTTCTTTCCATTACATGATTTGATGGCCGGCGAAATCGCGTTCGACGCGAATAGTTTGACGGCTATCGTCTCACATAGTGCTCAAGGTGTTGCCAGAAAGAGAAGCGGCGCGTACCGCCGGGCATAAAAGACTGTTTGTCATGTCATGCGCCGAGGAACGGTGCGACAGGCTACTGAGGGGCGGTAACTATGAGTATTCCAGGCAGGACAGAGTCGGACACCGACTCGGCGAAAGAAGAACATCATTCAGGTAGGCAATTGGCGCTCTGCCGCGCAATGACCATCCTTATGCCGTGCCCCTTCGGACCTTCATAACCCAGCGGCCCGCAGACTGTCTGAACGGTCAGGTCGCTGAAAAACAGGTTATCCAGCCGCCCCTCATCGATCACTTAGCCATCTGAACTCCTTCGTCAGGAGGAGGAGTTCGCTCGCGCTAAGGATTCGTCATCCATCGAGGGCGCAGGAGACGTGCTGTAGCCAACGCTGAAGCAATACGCGCCGCAGCGAGAGGTTTCAGGCAGATAAATAGGCATCCTTAATAATTTGGATGTATGCACGCACTCATGCTTACGAATTTCGCATTGTCAATTACATATATTGGGGAAACGACATGAACAAGGCGTATCGGACTATCTGGAACAAGGCGCTGGGCGCCTTTGTAGCTGCGTCGGAATTGGACACGTCGCGCGGCAAGGGGAAGTCGGGGGCGGCTGCCTCCGTGTGCGAAGGGCGCAGCGGTGAGCTCGGTGAATGGGGTGCTTCGGCGCTGCGCGGTTCCAATCCGCGTGTCGTTGCCGTACTGTTGTTGATGGGCCTGGGCGGATGGACCGCGCTGGCGCAGGCGCAGGTGAGCTGCTCTGCGGCACCCTACAACTTCTATAGCGGCAGCACGACGTGCGTGGGTTTTACGTCCACAGCCTCTGGAGGCGGAGCCACTGCGGTGGGTTATGGCGCCAACAGTACGGGACTTAATGCCCTGGCCTTCGGCTTTCAAGCCATCGCCGCCGCTACAAACGCCATTTACCTGGGCGCGCGGACTGCTCCCGGTACCGGCGCGACGGCAGAGTCGGCGATTGGCATCGGTACGGATGTCGCCGCTAGCGGATCGGCGGCCATTGGTATTGGCGTTGACGCGGTTTCCAGTGGCAACCTGTCCACCGCCGCCGGCGCGTCGGCGAAGGCGACAGGAAACAACGGCGTTGCATTGGGTGCGAACTCTAACGCTGCCGCGTCGGGCGCGGTCGCACTGGGCAGCGGTGCCACAGGTTCGCAAACCAACGGTGTAGCCGTTGGTGCGGGAGCAAGTGCCACCGGCGCCAATGCCATTTATCTGGGAGCGCGCACTGCCGCGGGCACTGGTTCGACCGGGACGTCGTCCATTGCCATTGGCACCGACGTGACCTCGACCGGAGACTATGCCACCGCGTTGGGCTTCCAGGCGGTGGGGAGTGGGGCTGCAGCCGTCGCGATGGGTTATATCGCCAACGGCTCCGGGACGCATGCCGTCGCCGTTGGCTTTCAGTCCATCGCCAGCGGCCTCAACGCCGTGTACCTAGGGGCGCGTACCACCGCGGGCACGGGCGCGACGGCGGCGGGGGCCATTGCCGTTGGCACGGATGTCAAGTCCACCGGCCCGTCTTCGCTAGCTGCGGGCACAGTCGCGGTCGCCTCGGCGCAGAATGCCGTGGCGCTGGGAGCGGGGTCCGCCGCCACCGGCGTGAACGCGCTCGGCATGATGGCCGGCTCCAGCGCCAGCGGCGCAAACGCGATAGCGTTGGGTGCGTCCGATTCCATCGCGGAAGGTGGTTCATCCGCACCAGCGGCGGTGGGGGGCGCCGCGGCCTCGGGCATTCGCGCGGTTGCGATTGGCTCTGGCGCGAGCTCGGCAGGGTCCTCGTCAATTGCGATAGGCGATTCGGCTGGAACGGGCACCAATGCAAATGCCATCGCGATGGGTACCAATGCAACGGCGTCAGGAAGCAGCGCCATCGCGTTGGGTAGCCAGACGGTTGCGAGCAATGGGAACGCGACAGCTGTTGGCTTTACGTCGCAAGCCCTCGCAGCGTCGACCGTGGCCATCGGCGACAGCAACAAGGTGGCAGCCGCGGCCAGCGCCGGTTCGATAGCCGGCGGACACAACTCCCAGGTGCTCAGCGGGACGGGTGCAGTGGCGCTGGGTCAGGCGCAGACAGCCAGCGGAAATGGCGCCGTCGCGATCGGCGATCCCAATAGCGCGAACGGCAATGGTGCGACCGCGGTCGGCGCGAACAACACGGCGACGGGCAACGGCGCGATAGCGCAGGGCAACGGCAACACCGCGAACGGCCAGGGCGCGGTCGCACTCGGTAACGCGAGCAACGCGAGTGGCGCGAGCGCGCTGGCACTCGGCGATACCGCAGTGGCAAATCAGGCCGGCGCGATTGCGCTGGGCGCCGGCGCGTCGGCCACCAATGCGAACGCAGTGGCGCTGGGCGCGGGCAGCACCACCGCCGCAGCGATTGGCACGCCCAGCGTGACGGTGGGCGGCGTCACGCACGCGGTGGAAGGCACGACGCCGGGCAGCACGGTGAGCGTGGGCTCAGCGGGCAATGAACGCACGCTGACCAACCTGGCCGCGGGTCGCGTGACCGCAACCAGCACGGATGCGGTGAACGGCAGCGAACTGTATGCGACCAACCAGGCAGTCGACAGCCTGACGACCGGCACCGTCGGCCCGTTCGTTTCGAACAGCTCGGTGACGTCGACACAACCGGTCTCCTCCGGTGCGAACGCGGCGGCCGGCGGATTCGGCGCATCGGCGACGGGCGCGGCCTCTCTGGTGGTTGGCAATCAGGCGACGGACAACGGCGTGGCCAATTCGACGGTGCTCGGCCAGGGCGCGACAATCGCCAGCGGGGTGACCGGCTCGAACGTAGCGCTGGGCCAGGGCGCGTCGGTAACCTCCGCCGCCGTGCCGACAACCGGCGACACCATCAACGGGACCGCATTCACCTACGCGGGCGGCACACCCGCCGGCGTGGTCAGCGTGGGCACGGCGACCGCGTCGCGCCAGATCACCAACGTGGCGGCCGGCCGCGTGAGCGGGACGAGCACCGATGCCGTCAACGGCTCACAACTGTTCGCCGCGGATACCGCGATCACGGCGGTGGGTTCAAAAGTGACGAACCTGGGTAACACCATGGCCTCGAGCCTTGGCGGCGGCACCACTTATAACAGCACCACCGGCGCGCTCACCACCAGCCTCAACTACGGCGGCAACACGTATTCGTCCGTGCAGAATCTCGTCGACGCCGTCACCGGCGGCGGCACTGCGCCGGGCATCAAGTACTTCCACGCGAACTCGACGGCACCGGACAGCCAGGCGGTGGGGAGCGATAGCGTTGCGATCGGCCCGAACGCGGTTGCCAACAACGCGGGCGACATCGCGCTGGGCTCCGGTTCGCAAACCGGCACCGCAACGCCCACCACGAGCACGACGATCAACGGTACGGTCTACGGCTTTGCCGGCACCAATCCGACGAGTGTGGTGAGCGTGGGCGCGACAGGTGCGGAGCGTCAGATCCAGAACGTGGCGGCGGGTCGTCTCAGCGCGAGCAGTACCGATGCAGTGAACGGTTCCCAGCTATACCAGACCAACCAGGCGATCGATAGTCTGGGGACGACCGTCGCCGCCGACAAGACGCACTACTACAGCGTCAACGACGGCGGCACGCAGGGCGGCAACTACAACAACGACGGCGCGACCGGCCTCAATGCGTTGGCGGCGGGTGTGGCGGCAACGGCGTCCGGCGCGAGCAGCTTCGCCGGTGGCAATGGCGCTTCCGCGCTGGCCGACAATGCGGTGGCGCTGGGCGCTCTGTCGAGCGCATCGGTTGCTGGCGGGGTCGCGATCGGTTCCGGCTCGGTGTCGGATCGTGCGGTGCTCTCCGGTGTCGGCTCGATTGCCAACGGCACGCACGCCATTCCGTTCAACACGGCGGACCAGACCCTGCTCGGTGCCGTGTCGTTTGGCAGCGCAAGCGGCAACACGTATCGCCAACTGACGAACGTCGCCGACGGCACGCAGCAGCACGACGCGGTCACCATCCGGCAACTAGCCGGCGCGCTGTCGTCGTTTGCAGTGACCGGCCAAATGTACTTCCATGCGAACTCGACGGCGGCGGATTCGCTGGCGGTGGGCGCCGAGTCGATCGCCGTCGGGCCGACGACGGTGGTCAACGGCGACAACGGTGTGGGCGTGGGCAACGGCGCGACGGTCGACGCGACGGCGCCTGGTGGCGTCGCGATCGGCCAGGCGGCAAATTCGGCGCAGGCGGACGCGATTGCGGTGGGCAGCGGCGCCATCGCGAGCGGCGCGCAGTCGATCGCGCAGGGTGCGAATGCAAGCGCGGCCAACGCCGGGGCCATCGCGGTCGGCTCGGGCGCACGCAGCAGCGCAATCGATGGGCTGGCGCTGGGTGCCGGCGCGAGCGCGTCCTCGGCGAACAGTGTCGCGCTGGGAGCCGGTTCGCAAACTGGCACCGCAACGCCGACCCTGAGCACGACGATCAACGGTAGGGTCTACAGCTTCGCCGGCACCACGCCGACCAGCGTGGTCAGCGTGGGCGTGGCAGGCGCGGAGCGCCAGATCCAGAATGTGGCGGCGGGTAGCGTGAGCGCGACGAGCACGGATGCCGTGAACGGCTCGCAGTTGTACCAGAGCAATCAGGCGATCGACGACCTGGCGACGACCGTCGCCGCCGACAGGACGCATTACTTCAGTGTCAACGATGGCGGCACTCAGGGCGGCAACTACAACAACGACGGCGCGACCGGCACGAACGCGCTGGCGGCGGGAGTGGGGACGGTCGCTGCCGGCACGGGCAGCACTGCTCTGGGCCAGGGTGCGACGGCGAGCAACGCGAACGACGTGGCGCTCGGCAGCGGCTCGACGACCGCCGCCGCCGTGGCGACCCCGGGCAGTACCATCAACGGCACTGCCTACACGTACGCCGGTACGGCGCCCACGAGCACGGTCAGTGTCGGCAGCGCGGGTCACGAGCGCACGCTGACCAACGTCGCGGCGGGCCGTGTCGACGGGAACAGTACCGATGCGGTGAACGGCTCGCAGCTGTACGCCACCAATCAGGCAGTCGATAGCCTGGCCAATACAGTGACGGCCAACGAGAAGCACTACTACAGCGTCAACGACGGCGGCACCCAGGGCGCCAACTACACCAACGATGGCGCGACCGGCCTCAATGCGTTGGCGGCGGGCGTGGCGGCAACGGCGTCCGGCGCGAGCAGCTTCGCCGGCGGCAATGGCGCTTCCGCACAGGCTGACAACGCGGTGGCGCTGGGCGCTCTGTCGAGCGCATCGGTGGCGGGCGGTGTCGCGATCGGCGCCGGTTCGGTGTCGGACCGCGTGGTGCTTTCAGGCGTCGGCTCGATCGCCAACGGCACGCACGCGATCCCGTTCAACACGGCGGACCAGACTCTGCTCGGCGCGGTGTCGTTCGGCAGTGCGAGCGGCAACACGTATCGTCAGCTGACGAACGTCGCCGACGGCACGCAGCAGCACGACGCGGTCACCATCCGGCAGCTAGCCGGCGCGCTGTCGTCGTTTGCAGTGACCGGCCAGATGTACTTCCATGCGAACTCGACGGCGGCGGACTCGCTGGCGGTGGGCGCCGAGTCGATCGCCGTCGGGCCGACGACGGTCGTCAACGGCGACAACGGCGTGGGCGTGGGCAACGGCGCGATTGTCGACGCGACTGCGCCAGGGGGTGTCGCGATCGGCCAGGCCGCGAATTCGGCGCAGGCGGACGCGATTGCGGTGGGCAGCGGCGCCATCGCGAGTGGCGCGCAGTCGATCGCGCAGGGTGCGAATGCAAGCGCGGCCAGCGCCGGGGCCATCGCGATCGGCTCGGGTTCGCGTAGCAGTGCGATCGATGGGCTCGCGGTGGGCGCTGGCGCGAGCGCGTCGTTTGCGAACAGTGTTGCGCTGGGCGCCGGGTCGGTAACGACGGTCGGCGCGTTGAGCAATTACATCGCGTACGGGTTGAGCAGTCCGCAGTCGTCGGCGGGCGAGGTCAACATCGGCAATCGGCAGATCACCGGCCTGGCCGCCGGCAAGGCCGGCACGGACGCGGTGAATGTCTCGCAGCTCGACGCGGTGGCAAGCCGGTTGACGACGCTGATCAACCAGCAGACCACCAACAACGGCGGCAGTTTCTCGTCCTCGCCCGGCACGCCGACGCCGCCCACGCCCTCCGGATCGAATTCGTCGGCGGGCGGGCAGGGGGCCGTGGCTTCCGGCAATAACAGCTCGGCCGTGGGTAACGGCTCGACGGCGTCGGGCACCGGCTCGACCGCGGTGGGAGCCGGCGCAACCTCGACGGGCAGCGGGTCGACGGCGCTCGGCGCGGACAGTAACGACGGCGGCCGCACGAATGTCGTGGCGGTCGGCTCTGCCGCATCGAACCGGCAGGTCATCAATGTTGCAGCCGGCACGGCGCCTACCGACGCGGTCAACGTCGAACAGTTGAACGCCACGCTTTCCCAGGCGAACGCATACACCGATGCCCGCGTAAATGAACTGCAGAACGGAATCAATTCGACCGCGCGCAACGCGTATTCGGGCATCGCTGCCGCGACCGCGCTAACGATGATTCCGGAAGTGGACAAGGACAAGACGCTGTCGCTCGGTATCGGCACTGCGGGCTTCCGGGGTTATCAGGCAGTCGCGATCGGCGGTACGGCGCGCCTGACGGAGAACGTGAAGATGAAAGCCGGCGTGGGCATGAGCCCGGGTGGCACGACGGTCGGCGTCGGCGCGGCAATGCAATGGTAAGTCGTGAGAGCGGGGCCGCAGCGGCGCGTCCTGCATTCTCCGCCACATACAGTCTATGGAGCACCTGATGAACCGACTCTTTTTCGCAAGCCTTTTCTGTACTGCTGTGCTTGCCGTGACCGGATGCACGGCAGGAAGTGGCCCAACCTTCAACGCCTATTCGGTCGACGCTAGCAACGGCGTCAGGACATACCGGGCCGAGTGCCACGGGCTGCTCGAGAGCGCGTCGACCTGCATGAAGGTGGCGCAACGCATCTGCGGCGACAAGGCGGTGCAGCCGATCGACAGGATCGATCGGGTTCGCGCCGCTGACGACAACCGGAACGACCCTCGCGTTCTGCTGTTCAGATGCGGCCAGGACGTTGGCAGTAACACGCCGGCCGAAGCAGGCCCCGTCGCGGAGGAAGCAACCACGATCGAGGACTTCACGGTGCAAGCCGATGCGCTGTTCCCGTTCGACAAGTCGGCGCCCGAGTCGATGCTGCCGGACGCAAGGGCCCAACTTGACCAGATCGCCGAACGCATCCGCAAGCATGAGCAGGTGAGCGCAATCACGATCGTCGGTCATACCGACAGGCTCGGTCCTGAGTCCATCAACGGACCGTTGTCGCTTGCCCGCGCCAACACCGTGCGGGCCTATCTGGTTGCTCACGGACTGGACGGCAGCATCATTCACGCGAAAGGCGTGGGATCGAGCGAGCCGCGAACGCACTGTCCGGATGGCGATGCTCGCATGCTGATCGCGTGCCTGCAACCGGACCGGTATGTGTCGATCGCGGTTCAGGGGCGCAACTGATGTGAGCCCGCAAGCCGGCGCCGGACAGGCTCACCATGGGCGGGCCTATCCGGCGCTGGGTCCGCGCCGCAGCGCGCGCGTTAAGCTTCGAACCGACCATGAAGGTCCCGTTGGATAAATCGGCCGGTGAGGGAGCATCGGGAGATCACGTCGCTCCGCGACGCCGGAACAACGCCGTAAAGGAAGTCGGTTGCCGATCGCCGGCGCGACTAATTGGTTATTCCTCGGCATTGCGCGCATCCGGCGACACGACTTGGGTAGAGAAACGAAACTAACCGTCTGAGCCGCCCACGCCGCAGCACTCAGTCGGCGGTATTTTTCGCAGCGCACAGGGGGCTTTCGGGGGCATCGCTCTACACCTGGTATGCGTTAGTAATGGTGGGCTACTGGTGTTTGAACAACCTCGTGCCAGCTCAGGCACATAGGCCGCGCGAGTATTCGCCATAACGCCGCCGCCTGCTTTTCCCGGTGGCCTCAGCTCTCTCAAACTTCTATGTGGGGCACACCTGCTGCCGAGCTTATCGGGGCGGCTGAATTGCAATCAGCCGCGCATTGCAGCGCTCGACTACTTTGCCGCATGGTGCCGAAGGAAAACTTAAGAACCGCTAAACCGTAACCGTAACTTGAGAAATGTGTGGGAGACGCAGGCGATACCCCAAAAAAAAGCCCGCGCGAAGCCGCCTTGAAAAGCTCTAGCTTGCGAGAGGCAGCTAAAAAGTCGCGGCTCCCGCCGCGCAGGGTTTGCGCTATTGGGCCGCTGTGAGTTTGTGCGCGGTCCTTAGTGCCTGCCAGCTCGTTTGCGGTTCCTTTCGCTGATCGCTTACTAGCTCGATGCCGCTTTTTAATACCGCTTCACAGAACGCTAGGCGGGCTCGGTAGTAATCCGCGTGCATCTGCGCGTCAAGGATGCGTTGTTCGGCCTGGAAGAGTTCCAGACGCAATTCTCGCAACGCTTTCTCGGCCTGCTTCTCCGGTGTAAGCGCGTTGCGTACAACCCAGCTGGCGATCCACTGCAGCATGATGAACTCCTCTCATCGTCAGATGACATTCCGGTGGCCTCAAATCGGGCTTTCACACGGCGGCACAACGCAACTGTCCTGACCACTTGATCAAACGGCCAATTGTCAGTCAGTGCTGTCAATAATCAGGGAGTACCTGTGGTCACACTGCGCGGTAGATCACGTTCTTGCGAAGAATCCCACCATCCGTGCAACCGGTTTTTCTACGTCTGCGGCGGGATCATGTAGGTACACCATAAGATACAGCCTAGGGCAGCCACACCCCACCAGACTTGTGCGGGTTGCAGAATGCTCCCGGGTAGCTATGTCACGGCGTCTGCGAGGCAGGAGCCGACAGCTACGATTTCAAGTTGGGTCCCGCGTCTGAACACACCGGGTCAAGCGCAAGACCTGAATTTTCACCGAGGCTAACTATCCGCTATCCAGGTTAATTGATCTGTTGATGGCGCGCGGGTTACGTTACGAATAACGAAGAGCAACCGCGCGAGCCGAATCGAAGCGCGTGGCTAGACATGCGGCGAAGCCGTGCGGGGAATTACTCATGAAGCCATTCGGAGGAGACACAATGCCCGACATCGAATTAATGAAGCGAGAAAGTCGCGTTTTCGAAGTACCCGCCGCGTTTTTAAAGCGGGCGACGATCGCGAGCATGGAAGCCTACGACTCGCTTTGCGCCGAGGCTGAAGAGGATTACGAGGGATTTTGGGCTCGCCTGGCCCGGAGCGAACTTTTTTGGTCTAAGCCATTTTCCGAGGTTCTTGACGACAGCAATGCTCCTTTCTATCGATGGTTCGGTGACGGTCGTCTGAACGCGTCATACAACTGCCTTGACCGCAATGTGCAAAACGGGAACGGCGACAAGTCGGCTATCCTTTTCGAGGCAGATGACGGGACACTTACCAGCGTCACATACCGGGAGTTGCATGCCAGGGTCTGCCGATTCGCGAACGCGCTCAAGAACCTTGGAGTTGCCAAAGGAGACCGTGTCGTCATCTATCTGCCGATGTCGATCGAAGGTGTGGTGGCGATGCAGGCTTGCGCGCGTATCGGAGCGACCCATTCAGTGGTGTTCGGGGGCTTTTCCGCAAAGGCGTTGCAGGAGCGTATTACCGATCTCGGCGCCATTACGCTGATTACGGCCGACGAGCAAATGCGGGCCGGGAAAACTCTTCCGCTCAAATCCATCGTGGATGAAGCGCTCACCATGGGAGGCTGCGAATCCGTACGTCATGTGGTGGTTTATCGGCGAACGGGCGGCAAGATCGGCTGGATCGAGGAGCGCGACCGCTGGATGCACGAGATTTCGGCGGGCCAATCCGAGACATGCGAGGCCGAACCCGTGGACGCCGAGCACCCGCTCTTTGTGTTGTACACCTCCGGCTCTACTGGTCGGCCTAAAGGGGTGCAACACAGCACGGCCGGGTACCTGCTGTGGGCCATGCTCACGATGCAATGGACGTTCGACATCAAACCTGACGACGTGTTCTGGTGCACCGCGGATATCGGCTGGATCACCGGGCATACCTATATCGCCTACGGTCCGCTTGCGGTGGGTGCGACACAGGTGATGTTCGAAGGCGTGCCGACTTACCCGAACGCCGGTCGTTTCTGGGAAATGATTGCGCGCCATAGAGTGAGCATTTTCTACACCGCGCCCACGGCTATCCGGTCACTGATCAAGGCCGCCGAAGCAAATGCGCGGATCCACCCTGGTCGCTATGACTTATCGAGCTTGCGGCTGCTCGGCACGGTTGGCGAACCAATCAACCCCGATACGTGGGAGTGGTTTCATCACAATATCGGCGGCGACCGCTGTCCGATTGTCGACACGTTCTGGCAGACCGAAACGGGCGGCCACATGATTGCGCCTTTGCCCGGCGCTACTCCGCTCGTGCCGGGTTCGTGCACGCTTCCCCTGCCGGGCATCGTGGCGGCGGTTGTCGATGAAACAGGGCAAGCATTGCCCAACGGCAGCGGCGGTATTCTCGCAATAAAGCGCCCATGGCCATCGATGATTCGTACCATCTGGGGCGATCCCGACCGTTTCAGGCAGAGCTACTTCCCCGCCGAACTCGGAGGCGACGTGTATCTTGCCGGCGATGGCGCGATCCGCGACAAGGACAGCGGTTACTTCACGATCACCGGTCGCATCGACGACGTGCTCAATGTTTCCGGGCACCGGATGGGGACGATGGAAATCGAGTCAGCATTGGTCGCTCACCCACTGGTGGCCGAGGCGGCCGTGGTGGGACGCGCCGACGAAGTGACCGGAGAGGCGATCTGCGCCTTCGTGGTGCTCAAGCGCGAGTGCCCATCCGGCGAGGAAGCCCGGCAACTCGCTGCCGACCTGCGTAGATGGGTTGGCGAGCAGATCGGACCCATCGCCAAACCCAGAGACATCCGGTTCGGCGACAACCTGCCGAAGACACGCTCGGGGAAGATCATGCGGCGACTACTGCGTTCCCTCGCTAAAGGCGAACAGGTCACACAGGACGTCTCGACCCTCGAAAATCCAGCAGTCCTCGACCAACTGGGCGAGGCGTTCTAGCGCCGTCCTGGCAAGGAGAATGCTGTCCGCCCCACGAAGCTGTTGCACAGTCTTCGCGCGAGGCCAATGACCTCCGCCTCTTCGTGACGAGCGGGATGATCGAACGATCGTCGCCCGCTTGTCGCGAAGAATGCGGGGTTATCGCTACTTGTCCAGCGGTCTCATGCGCCGATAATCCTTAATTTCGACCATTCCCTGCATCGAGATGCGCGACCGAATCGACGATGAGATCACCTTTCGCAAGCTGGAAGTCCTGCTCGCATTCATGGAGACCGGAAACCTGTCGAAGGCAGCCGAGGCGCTGAACGTGAGCACGGTCAGCGTGCATCGAGCGCTGCACTCGCTCGAACAGGGCGTACGATGTGCGCTGTTCCGGCATGAAGGCCGCAACCTCAAGTCGACGGAAGCTGCGCAGATGCTCGCCGATGTGGCGCAAGAGGTGCTCACTCTGATGTCCGCCGGCATTCACGCGACCCGTGAGGCGGCGGGGTATTCGTCGGATCGGCTGAAGATCGGCTCGCTGTACTCGCTGACCATCAGGACCGTGCCGGACATCGTCGTCGACATCAAGGTACGGCGGCCGACGCTCCAGGTCGAACTCGTGCTCGGTTCGAATGCCGAACTGCTCGACAAGCTGAAACGGGGCACCGTCGATGCGGCCCTGATGGCCTTGCCGGACGGCGAGCCCGAAGTCGAATCCATTCCTCTTTTCGAAGACGACATCTTTTTCGCGGCGCCTGCCGGTTCACCATACGCGAACCAGGAGGCGGTCGATTTGCGGGACTGCCGCGACGAGACCTTCGTTTCCCTCGGCGAGGGGTTCGTCACATATCGAGGCTTTATGGAGGCGTTTCGCGTCGCGGACTTCACGCCGAATGTGACCATGAGAGTCGGCGATATTTTTTCGCTGATGAACCTTGTGAGCGGCGGGGTCGGGTATACGCTATTACCAGGCCGCGTGCGCGGCGTGTTCGGCGACAAGGTGCAGTTCATTCCTCTCAAGCCGCAATATCTGATGCGCCAGTCAATCGGTGTCAGCTTTCTGCACGCACGCGAGCGCGACCCAAACCTGTTGGCGCTGATGGCCGTCTGCCGTCTTTGCACGAGAAGGGCTGGCTGAGGTTTCAGCCTTCACTCGCGCATCCGTTCCCGCTCGATCAGCGCGCCAAGATCAGGCAGTGCCGTCTCGCTGCAACTCACCGCGATCCCCTCTGTGAAAATCGCGCTGCTCAACCGGGTCAGCGCGTTGGCCGGCGGCATCTCGACGGCGAGGCGTGCGCCTCGTTCCCACGCAAGCCTCACAGTGTCATGCCAGCGCACCTGCCGCGCCATGTTGCCCGCAAGATCGGCCGCGATGCGCGGGCCGTCAAAAAGCGGGCGCGCAATGTTGCTGCTCAGATACACCATACGAGGCGCGCGCACGGTGATCTGGCCAAAGGCATCGGCGAGCGCCACCGCGGGGGCGTCGAGCAAAGCGCAATGCGACGGAACCGCCACGTCGAGACGCTCGCAGCGTTGCGCCCCGTGTTCGATCGCAAGCGTCGTAAGGCGGTGCATGGCAGCATCGCTTCCTGCAACGACCATCTGCGTTTCTGCGTTAATGTTCGCAAGGAACACGGGCGTGGCCTCGTTGTTCACTTGCGCGATCAGTCGTTCGAGCGCCCGCTGCGTCATGCCGATGATCGCAGTCATGCCGTAGCCGCTCGGGTAGGCGCGTTCCATCAACTGGCCGCGTAGCTCGACGAGCTTCACGGCGTCGGCGTATTGAAGCGCGCCCGCGATCACGGCGGCCGGATACGCGCCGATCGACAGTCCCGCCACCATGTCGGGTTCGTAGCCGCGGGCGCTCATCACACGCGCCTGAGCGACGCCCGCGATCAAGACGCAAAGTTGCACCGCGACGGTGGAGCGCAGCGAATCGGTATCGTCGAGCGATGTGGCGTCGTAGCCCAACGTGTCGCTGGCTTCTTGCAGTGTTCGAGCGGCTTCGGCGTGAGACGGGAGCGCATGCAACATGCCCGGGCGCTGCGAGCCCTGACCGGGGAATGTGAACAGTACGCTCATGATGCGTCGTCAACCCAGGGATCCGATACGAGCAAGGGGCCACGCCCCGTCTTCAGCAGAATGCGATCCGCGTTGCCGGCCCACTCCGCGAGCGCGAACCCGCCGTGGCCTGTGTCGACCTGCATGTCGATGCGCGCGGGCGACGCTTGCAGCAACGCGAGAAGCGAACGGGCTTCGTCGCGCGGCAGCGGCTTCGATGCGCGCAGCAGCAGATCGAGGTCGCTGTCCTGCCGCAGCGTGCTCACGCCGCTCGCAAGCGCAAAGCCGACGCTGCCGGTGATGCCCCACGTCAACCGAAGCCGGTCGAGTTCTGGCGCGATGCGAGTCAGTGCGCGCACGCAGGGCAGGGGCGCGAGCGCGGGCTTCGTCCGCCAGGCGCGGCCTTGAGCGAGCGCCTCGGGCGTGACGCTGAGACGGATGCGCTCGCGCGCCACGTGAGCGGCGAACCGCTCACTGCGTGCACGACCGCGAAGCCCGACCGGCACCACGCCCTGCTCGCTGACCGCTTCGCGCCGCACGACCACCGGCGCGTGCGAAAGCCACTCGCGCGAAGCCCATCCAGGTACTGCCGAGGTCGAACGAAGGTCCTCCCGCTCACTGATCCACAGGAGGTCGTGCGGGCGAAGCGGTTCGTGAGCGGTAGACAAGAGGATTCTCCCAGGCGCATCAAGCGCCCATCAAAGCTTTGGTCGCAAAGAACAACAGCGAAGGTCCGAGCAGGCAGCCGACGCCCGTATGGAACGTCGCGATCAGCGCCCCGTAAGGCACGAGCCGACGATCGGTCGCGGCGAGCCCCGCGCTCACACCGCTCACCGTGCCCGCCAGGCCGCCGAAGATCATTGCGGAGCGCGGCGTCTTCAGTCCCATGAAACCGGCCGCGAGCGGCGTGCCGATCATCACGATGATCGCCTTGATGAGGCCCGTCGCGATGCTGAGCGCGATCACATCCGAGCTCGCGCCGATCGCCGCGCCCGTCACCGGCCCCACGATATACGTGACCGCGCCCGCGCCGATGGTCGTCATGCTGACGGCGTCGGTATAGCCGAACGCGTAAGCAATGCTCGCGCCGACGATGAACGGCAGCACGGTGCCGAGCAGCAGCGACACCACGCCGATCATTCCCGCCTTGCGCGCCTCGGTCGCCTGCACCTCGAACGCGGTCGCGACAATGGCGAAATCACGCAGCATCGCGCCGCCCATCAGGCCGATGCCGGTGAAGAGCGGCAGGTCGGCGATACCCTTTTGTCCGCCGGTGAATGCGCCGCCGACATAGGCGAGCGCGAGGCCGATCACGATCGCGATTGCCGAGCCGTGCACGCGCCCGAAGGTCAGCTTGCGCGAAATCAGCGACGACGCCCACATGATGAGGCCCACCAGCGCGAACGCGGTGACGAGGCCGTTCTGAATCAGATTTTTATCGAGAATTTGCAACATGACTGACTCCTGCTTCAGATTTCTTCAAGATGCGGAGCGTTCACGAACGACGTGCTGTCGCGACCGGTGCGGGAAAGAACGGCGATGCAGCATGCGCAGACGGCCGCAGCGCCCATTGCCGAAAGCAGTGCGACGGGGCCGCCCTTGAGCGCGGCCACGACGTTCTGGTTGGCGGCCATCGCCACCACGACGGGGATGTACATCGCGCCCCAGAAGCCGACGCCGAATTCGGTTTCCTTCGGCAGCAGTCCCTTCTTTTGCAGATAGAGCTTCAGGAAAATCAGCAGCAGCATCGCGATGCCGACGCCGCCGACGTTCGTCTTCACGCCGATCGCGACGCCGAGCAGGTCGCCGAGAAAGAGTCCCGCGAGATGGCAGAACGCGAGAAGTGCAGTTCCATAGATGATCATTTCATGTCTCCTGTAATACCTTTATTGGCTTCTGACGAGGCGGTGCGAGAACTGAAGCGCTACCGCCATTGCTCCCGCAGCTTGCGGCGAACCGTCGCGGAGGCCGCGCGGTGCTCGCTGCCGAGCCGACTTTCCAGACCGCGCGACGGGTCGTTGCGGATGTCGTCGAAAGCGACCTGCAGCGCCTTCTCGACGGTGGTCTGATCGGCGCTGGTCGGCGCATCGGCGTTGGTTACGCTCAGGAGTTTCCAGAGCAGCCCGAGCGATGCGTAGTTGTCGATGTCGTAGGCCATCGGCGGGACGCGCGCCGTGAACGCTTCGAGATCGGCGACGGAGCGGAGCGTGACCCGCGCCGCCGATTCCTTGCCCATCGCGTGGACCATCACCTTCGGATCGGCGAGTGCGATGAGGCGGTTGGCCTGATAGCCGTGCGCGAGAAACGCACCCGACATCGCGCGCCCGACGATCAGCCCGATCACCGGATGGCCCGCGAGACGCGCGCTGGCGTAGGCATCGGCGGCGGCGGCGAGCGCCTGGTGGATGCCGTACGCTTCCTCGCGCCGGCCGTACGCCTGGCTCGCCACGTCAATCACCGCGACGATCGCGCGCTTCTCTTCACGCTTGCTATCCGCATCGACGACCTCACGCACCGCGCGCGCCACTTCCCATCCTTCGACGAGACCGACCTCGCCGCCGCGCGCCCGCGGGAACGGATTGTCCGGATCGGGCACCACGGCGATGAAGCGCGCGGGATGGTCGCCCAACCGCGCATCCGCGACCCGCACCGAAGGCGGATAACCGGCCTGCAACGGCGCGCTGTAAGTGAGCGCGTCGAGCCAGACTGCGCCGCGCTTCGAAAGCTCCTGTGTGCTCATGACTGAAACCCCTTGCCGTAGATGGCGGCCGCCTGTTCCGGCGTGGCCTGCACGCCCGGATCGACCTCGGAAAGCCGCGTCAGAAAACCCGCGACGCGCTCGCTGCGGCATGCCTCGGGCCGCCCCGCGCGAAAGCGTTCGATGACGGCCGCGCGGATCGCGTCGGCGTCGTCGGCGACGTAGTCGTCGACGAGTCCCGTGCGATGCCGTTGCTCGCAGCCGGTGAAGCTCCAGATCATCGGACGGTCGCGCGAATCGAATTCGGCGATGCCCGCTTCCTGTTCGATGACCGCCGGACCATTGAGGCCCAGGCGCGCTTCGCGGGTGCCGATCAGATAGCTGCACAGTCCCGCCGCGATCGACATGCCCCCATAGCAGCCGATCGGCCCGGCCGTGATGCCGATCACCGGCTGGTAGCGCCGCAAGTCGACGATGCCCGCGTGAATTTCCGCGATCGCCGCGAGCCCGAGATTGGCTTCCTGTAAGCGCACGCCGCCCGTTTCGAAGAGGATGACGGCGCGCGTCGGGATGCCTTTGCGGTTGTCCTCGGCGGCGAGTTCGAGGCTGCCCGCGATCTTCGCCGCCGACACCTCGCCCATGCTGCCGCCCTGGAATCCGCCATCGATGCCAAGCACGACGGCTGGCTGCCCGTCGATGGTTCCCTTCGCGACCACCATGCCGTCGTCGGCCTGCGTCACGATGCCTTGGCGCATGAGCCACGGCGACGTGATGCGCTGGAACGGATCGATCAGTTCGCTGAAGGTGCCTTCATCGAGCAGCTTCTTCGCGCGGCTGCGCGCATCGAGTTCGATGAAGCTCTGGCGTTCGAGCAGTTGCTGTGTATCCATGATCGTCACGCTCCGCCGGTTGATTTCAGTTGTTCGAAGACCTGCCCGATGCGCATCTGCACGACGCCCGGCGTCGCGCCCGAATCGTTGATTTCGAGCTTCGCGGCGGGGAGCGACCCGTCGCCGAAGATGCGTTCGAGCACGGCCTGCCAGAGGCGGCCCTTGCCGTCGACGGAAGTCGTGACATTCACGACGGTGCGGTACGCCGTGTTCGCTTCGAGCAGAACTTCGAGGTCTCCCGAGGCGACCACGCCTGCGAGCGCGCGGCCTTGTGCGGGCTGCCCCGCCGGGAATTCGAGGACGATGGTTTCCATGTGTGTTCCTATGCGTTCGACGTTTGAGGGGCTTCGCTACCAAGCCGGTCGAGAAAGAGGGCTGCGGCGAGCAGGTCGGCGGCGCCACCGGGCGATACGTGCAATTCGACGAGGCGCCGGTCCAATGCCTTCAGTTGACGGCGCCCCGCGAGCGCGGCGGCACCGCCTTGTTCGAGCACGCGCCGCGCGCCGTCCTGCATCTCGGCGAGCGCGCCGGGTCCGCCGCGCGCGAGCACGCAGGTATCGTCGAGTGTCGCCATCACGGCGAGCAGCGCGTTCAGGCGCGCGGCCGTTTCGCTGTCGCCGCGAAGGCGCGAGCGCACGAGTTCCGGCAGCGCGACGTCCACGACGTGAGGAAAGCCGGCCTGCGCTTGTCCGCGCGCGCCGCCGACGTTATAGTCGAGGCACGCCTGCTCGCCCTTGTTGCCGGTGATCGCAGGCGCGTGGCGATCCCGCACTCCCGCAATCGATCCGGCGCGCGCGGCGACCGCTTGCGGCGCGAGATCCGACGGTTCGCGCGCCGCGCCGGTCACGAGCAGTCCGAGCGCCCAGATCGCGCCGCGATGCGTGTTCACGCCGCCGGTCGCATCGAGCATCCGCGCTTCGCCGTCGCGCCCGATTGCGCCGATGCGTTCACGCAGCGCGAGCAGCGGTTGCGTTTCGATGCCCGCGCGCGCCAGTTCGACAAAGGTCGGCTGCAGCGCGAGCGCCGAGACGCACATCAGTTTCCAGTCGAGATCGTGATGCGCGCCGCGGCTGCGCATGTCGACGAGGCCGGGCTTCGGCGCGAGCGTGACTTCGTCGATCAGCGCTTGCACCACATGCGTGCCGAAGCGGTCGGCCAGGTCCGGCGCGTGGCGCAGCGGCCGCGCCGCGTTCATAGCGAGGTTCTCGCGCATTACCAGCTCCGAAAGCGTGCGGGCGGCTCGTACAGCCCGTCCGACCAGTCGACGATATCCGCCATGCTCTTCGCGGCGAGCAGCGACCGGCTCGCTTCGCCGCGGTGGATGCCGAGGTCCTCGGGCAGCGCGACGAAGCCATCGCGGCGCAGCGCCGCGAGTTTGCCTGCGTCGCTCTTGAGACCGATCGGCGTGACGCCCGAGACGGTCGCGATCATCTCCTTGCGATGTTCGAGCGAGCGCGCCTTGTAGAGATACGCGATGCCTTCCTCGGTCAGCACGTGCGTGACGTCGTCGCCGTAGATCATCACGGGCGCGAGCGGCATGCCGGATTCGCGGCCGACCTCGACGGCATCGATCGATTCGACGATGGTCGGCTGGCCGCCCGCCTGGAACGTCTCGACCATCTGCACGACGAGCTTGCGGCCGCGCTCCAGCGGGCTGTCCGTCTGCAGCAGATCGAGCCACGCGGGCGTCGCGTGGCGCCGGCCGTGCGGATCGTGGCCCATGTTGGGCGCGCCGCCGAAGCCGGTGAGCCGCCCGTGCGTCACCGTCGACGAGTTGCCTTCTCCATCCATCTGCAGCGTGGAGCCGATGAACATGTCCACCGCGTATTGCCCCGCGAGCTGGCACATCGTGCGATTGGAGCGCATCGAGCCGTCGTGGCCGGTGAAGAAGATGTCGGGCCGTTGCGCGACATAGGCTTCCATGCCGAGTTCGCCGCCGAAGCAGTGCACGCTGTCGACCCAGCCGGTTTCGATCGCGGGGATCAGCGTCGGATGCGGGTTGAGCGTCCAGTGGCGGCAGATCTTGCCCTTGAGACCGAGCTTCTCGCCGTAGGTGGGCAGGATCAGTTCGATCGCGGCCGTGTTGAAGCCGATGCCGTGATTGAGCGACTGCACCTGATGCTTCTCGTAGATGCCGCGAATCGCCATCATCGCCATCAGCACCTGGATCGGCGTGATGAGGCGCGGATCGCGCGTGAAGAGCGGCTCGATAAAGAACGGCTTGTCGGCCTGCACCACGAAATCGATCCACGAGCCGGGGATATCGACGCGCGGCAGGTCCTTCGGATCGTCGACGATCTCGTTGACCTGCGCGATCACGATGCCGTCGCGAAACGCGGCGGCTTCGACGAGCGACGGCGTGTCTTCGGTGCTCGGGCCCGTGTAGAGATTGCCCTCGCGATCCGCCTTGTAGCCGGCGCACAGCACGACGTTCGGCGTGAGGTCCACGTAGAGCCGCGCATAGAGTTCGATGTAGGTATGGATCGCGCCGATTTCGAGGATGCCGTCCTGCAGGAACTGCGAGATGCGCAGGCTCTGCGCGCCGGCATACGCAAAGTCGAGCTTTCTGGCGATGCCGCGCTCGAAGAGATCGAGATGCTCGGCGCGGCTCACGCTCGGAATGATGAGATGCAGGTCGTGGACGACTTGCGGATCGACCTTCGCGAGGGAGCGCGACAGGAAATCCGCCTGTTTCTGGTTGTTGCCCTCGACGACCACGCGGTCGCCCGGGGCGACGAGCGCCTGCAGGACATCGACGATGCGCTCGGTGGGTAGCACCATGCCATCCGCGATCGATGCAACCCGCGCGAGGCGGCGATGTTTTTCCGCACGGCGCGTGGCCCAGCGGGATGGGGTCTGACTTTGACTGGACATGTGGACTCTCGCTCAGGACATGAGGCAAGTCTAGGGAGCGAGGTGCACCGGTTCAATGACGCTTGGGACGCGTCTGTTATCCCAAGAGTAATGATCATTCGACGTGAACGCTGAAACCGTGACAGAACTAGGCAGGGGGCTTAACCGCGTCGCCTAGGGGTTTTCCCGGTTTCGCTGACGGATGTGCTCGACCGCGCGATGGACATCGTCTGGTGGATGCGCGAGGAATTGCCAAGCAGGCCCGAGTTCCTGACTCGCATCATGCAACCGCTACGTCGAAAGCCCGCAGAGGTCACGGGGTCACTGCGGTGGACTGATAGTCGATGCAGGCGAGCCGGGCTGATTGTTCCAGCGCGCATGACCGATCTGATCGATTGGCCGAAGGCGGGCCAATGGCGATCGGCCTTCGCGCAGATGAGGCGCTAGCCATCTATCGGGCGGGAGAACCTTCGCGCGCAGTAACGATCTATGGCGAGGTGCTTCAATCGCTAGCGACGCTGGATGGAGACGGTTCGACAAAGGCCGCATATTGCCAGAGAGTCGTACGCCACGGTTTGCCGTGGATGTTTGGGCAGGTCACCGGGCGCACGCTCGAGGTCGACGGCGAGCCACCTGTGATGGTCCCCGGAATGTGCAGTAACCCCGAACCGCCTGAATCCATCAGGGATCACCCGCGGATACATGGAGTCGCGGTCACGGATCTTATAGGGCTTGCCTTGCGGTTTGGCGTTCAACAGTAGCGGGTAGATCAGCTTCATGGAGTTTTCCTCGACGGACAACGACCATGAATTTCACGCGCAATTTACTCGTAAGCAAGCTGGCCAAGATCGATCTCGTCAACCGCAAGGTCGTGGGCTACCTCGAACTCGACCGGAAGGGCATGCCACAGGACATCCGCATCGCGCCGGACGGCAAGGTGTTCTATGTCGCCGACATGATGGCCGACGGCGTCTACGTGATCGACGGCGACAGCTTCACGAAGGTCGGCTTCATCAAGACCGGCGTCGGTACGCACGGCCTGTACCCGAGCCGCGACGGCACCCGGCTCTATGTGTCCAATCGCGGCTCCAATCTCGTGCACGGACCGAAACATGGCAAGGGCAGCGTGTCGGTGATCGACTTCACAACGCGCAAGGTCGTTGCGAGCTGGCCGATTCCGGGCGGCGGCAGTCCCGACATGGGTAATGTCAGCGCGGATGGCACGATGCTGTGGCTGTCCGGTCGCTTCGATGACGTTGTGTACGCGATCGATACGACGACCGGCTCGGTCAAATCCATTCCGGTTGGCGCGGAACCGCACGGGCTCACCGTCTGGCCGCAGCCCGGGCGTTATTCACTTGGGCACACCGGGAATATGCGTTGACCAGTGACTGGCCACCGGGCTGCGTCCCCTATCGATCAATGCGGCGCGAAATAGCGGCATTGCGAAAAAATACGCTATCGGCGCTGCGCGAGCATATCGTCGACGACCGGAACAGCGGCGAGAGTAAGCAGCACGATAGCAAGGGGAATGGTCGCCATAAACCCCAGGTGCTTAAAGCCTATGGCGCCTGTCAGGCCGCCTACGAGGAACGACAATAAGAGCGAGCCGAGAAGTCGCAGTTTCTGGCGATCTGCACGGACTGCGCCCCGGGTCGTTGCTCCGACGTCACCAACGTTCCAGTAAAAGAACTTGCCGAGCTCGATGCCGATATCGGTCACGAGACCGGTGACGTGCGTCGTGCGGATCTCCGCCTTTGAGATCTTTGTGATCATGGCGTTCTGCAGACCCATCACATAGCACAGAAGACAGACGGTCACCGGCACGAAGAGCACGCGATGGGTCTCGAGATGCGTGCCGATCAAGCCAAAGCAGAGGAGCAGCGTAGCCTCGAGCATCAACGGCATCGCATAGAGGCTGTGCATTTGCCGGCGACGCCCCCAATTGATCAGAATTGCAGAGGTGGCGGCTCCGAAAAGGAACGACAACAGCGAACTCAATCCCGCAACGACTGCATTGATTTCGCCGAGCGTGAGGTTGTCAGCGAGTGACGACACCACGCCTGACATGTGAGATGTGTATTGCCCCACAGCGAGGAATCCGCCGGCGTTGGCCGCACCGGCGACGAAGGCTAGCGATCGTCCGAGGCGGAGATTCGCCGCGTCGCTGCGCTCAGGTTTCGTGAATCCTCGAAGATAGTTGATCGGCATGCCAATTTTTATCCGTGTGAGCGGCGGCACGCCGGCCGCCGCTTGTTTCAGGCCCTGCGCAGTCCCTCGGTGACGGTCACGGTCACATCGATTTCGTGAACGGCGGTTCCCACCGGCAGCACCGTGCGTCCATGTGCCTCGTTGATGATTTCCGCCGCGGACAGATAGAACGCCAGCAGTGCCGTCACCAGGCCGAGGTAACCTCCCGCATGGTGCAGCCATTCAAGGCCGGTCCATTCGCTCGCCGCAAGCACGAAGAAAGTCACCCACAAAGATAGAAACACCAGTTGCAACGCGCGCGGCGCACGCCATGTGGCGACCCACATATAAAGCGTGAACACGCCCCACAGGAACAGATACCACCCGATGAACGCCGCAGGCACAGTACCGTGCAGGAACAGCACGAAGAGGGCGAACGACCACCAGAACGCACCATAGCTCAGAAAGGCCGTCGCGCCAAACGTATTGCCGCGCGGTATTTCCATGAGTCCAGCTAGCACCTGCGCGGTGCCTCCATAAGCGAAAGCGACGGCGAGCACCATGCCCATCGAAGTGCCGCTGAACCAGCCGGCGTTGATCATACTGAGCAGCCAGGTCGTCAAGGCAAAACCGGCCAGGCCGAGTGCAGCGGGATTAGGGGCTTTGATATTCATGATGAATTCCTCATGCAGAAAGAAGTAGAGGTCGATTGCGCGGCCGTCCTTAAGTCAGGCGCCGCGCATCGGCCACAACAGGATCGAGCGTTTGAACGCCGGAGCGCCGGAGAGGCGCACCGCCGGACCGCAGGACCGTTCAGATCGAATCGGCGAACTGTGAAATCACGGCAGGATTTTCGACGGTCGACGTGTCTTGTGTAATCGATTCACCTTTCGCGACTGAGCGCAACAATCGGCGCACGACCTTGCCGGAGCGCGTCTTGGGCATGGCGTCGCCGAACCGGATGTCCTTCGGTTTCGCGATCGGACCGATTTCCTTGGCGACCCAGGCGCGCAATTCGTCCGCTATGCGCTTAGCCTCAGCACCGGTTGGCCGCGCCGTTTTCAGAACGACGAAGGCGACGATGGCCTCACCGAACGTTTCATCCGGACGCCCGACGACTGCAGCTTCGGCGACGAGCGGATTGGCCGCCAATGCTGACTCGATTTCCATGGTGCCCATCCGGTGTCCGGACACGTTCAGGACGTCATCGATACGACCTGTGATCGTGAAGTAGCCCGTGTCCCGGTCACGAATCGCGCCGTCGCCGGCGAGGTACAGCTTGCCGCCGAGTTCCTCGGGGTAGTAACCGTTGCGAAAGCGCTCAGGATTGCCCCAGATCGTGCGGATCATCGAAGGCCACGGCTTGCGGATGACGAGCACGCCGCCTTGTCCGTTGGCCACTTCATGGCCGGTTTCGTCGACGATCGCCGCGTCGATGCCCGGCATCGGCAGCGTGCACGATCCCGGCACGAGCGGGGTGGCGCCCGGCAGCGGCGAGATCATGTGGCCGCCCGTTTCCGTCTGCCAGAACGTGTCGAGCACCGGGCAGCGGCCGCCGCCGACATGTTCGGCATACCAGTTCCATGCGCTTGGGTTGATCGGTTCGCCGACCGTGCCGAGAATGCGCAGGCTGCTCAGGTCGAAGCTGCGCGGATGCACGGTGGTGTCAGCGTCGGCGCTCTTGATCAGAGACCGGATGGCAGTCGGCGCCGTGTAGAAGATGCTGACCTTGTGGCGCTGGATCATGTCCCAGAAGCGGCCCGCATTCGGATAGGTGGGGACGCCTTCGAAGATCACCTGGGTTGCGCCGACTGCGGTAGGGCCATAGCAGATGTACGTGTGACCGGTGATCCAGCCGATGTCGGCGGTACACCAGAAGACATCGGCCGGCTTGATGTCGAAGGTCCATTTCATCGTCACGGCGGCCCACAGCAGATAGCCGCCGGTGCTGTGCTGCACGCCTTTGGGCGCGCCGGTCGACCCTGATGTGTACAGCACGAACAGCGGGTGTTCCGCGCTAACCCATTCCGGTTCGCAGGTATCGGGTTGGTCCTGTTCGAGTTGATGCAGCCATGCGTCGCGTCCCGCGATCCAGGGAATCCGGCCGCCGGTACGGCGATAGATGGCGACCGTTTTGACGGCTTCGGTGCCACCCATCGCAAGGGCTTCGTCGACGATGGTTTTGAGCGGGAGGGTCTTGCCGCCGCGCACCTGTTCGTCGGCGGTAATCACCGCCACCGCGCCGACATCGACCATCCGTTCATGCAGCGATTTCGCGGAGAAGCCGCCGAACACGACGGAGTGCGGTGCGCCGATGCGCGCACACGCCAGCATGGCGGCGACGCCTTCCACCGACATTGGCATGTAGATCACCACTCGGTCGCCTTTCTTCACGCCGCGCGCGCGCAGCGCGTTGGCGAGTCTGCACACGCGGTGATAGAGCGCCTGATACGTGATGTGCGTGACTTTGCCGTCGTCTGCCTCGAACACGACAGCCGTTTTGTCGGCAAGGCCGTTGGTGAGGTTGCGATCGAGGCAGTTATATGAAGCGTTCAGCTCACCGTCTTCAAACCATTGATAGAAGGGCGCGTTGGTATCGTTCAGCACTTTCGTGAAAGGTCGGCGCCACTCGAGATGCTCTCTCGCAAGACGCGCCCAGAACGCGGGATAGTCGCGTTCGGCCTCGGCCACGAGCGCATGGTAAGCCTCCATGCCGTCGATGGTTGCATGCTTGAGCGCGGGGATCTGCGGCGCCGTGGAGTTGAGTTGATTAAGTTCGACGGTAGACATGCATAGTCTCCTCATAGGGGTTATGGCGGCGACCACGCATTGACAGCGTGGTCACTTGAGATGGCTCTTGATGGCCATGATGCGCACACCGATGCGTCTGGGAGTCTGGCGCGAGAACGGCGACGGCTGCCAGGCAGATACGACGGAACGGGGGCCGGTGATGATTCAGCGTGGGTGTGTGTAACGACTATGACGGTTTGCCCGACGATGCACTTGATTCACATCAACAGATGCGTTGCGCCGAGTGCGGGTCGCCTTTCTGCTGATGGATGACCCGTCAACGTTGCAAGGCGCTTGCATCGTGTGCACGTGATGCGGCGCTTCCAGACCTTGATGCAAATCAATCGCAATACCTCGGTTGGATCGATGATGAATGTGTCATTGACGGCTCGCGAACTGCCACATCGATTTAAAACGACGTGCATTGAGCCGAGGGAGGAATCATGGTCCGGACAGAATCCAGAATCATCTTTGCGACGGTTGCCGTCTTTATCGCGTTAGCAGGCCTCGCGGGATTAATCCGTGGGCTGCTGTTCGATAGCACGGATTTCATTCGTTTCGGCGCGGCCGGGCTTGTGGCCGGCGTTGCCTGTTTAGTCCTGCTGCTTAACCCTACAGCGGGCGACGACTCCTGGCACGCCGCTGAAAGGCACACGACGGGTCTCGTCGTTCCCACCCCAGTGATCATGAAAGGCATCCTCAGACTCGCATTCAAGCTGCAGATCCTGATCGGCTGAAGCCAGTTTCAGCAGGCTCGGATCGCTTTAGGCTTTGAGCGTGCCGCACGACGGAGCCGGCGTATCTGATGACGCCGCGCGCTCACTCGGCTCAAACCGCAAAGCGCCCCAGCCGAGCGGCGCAAACACGTGACCGCCCGCGAGTTCGACCTGCTCCACAAATGAATCGAGCGTGACGCCCGCCATGATGTGAATCGGTGCATTGCTGACAAAACTTTGCGTACGCAGCCATGGCACCTCGCCGCGATTGATTTCGTTGACGCTGCGTTCCTTGCCGTCGTAGCCGCGATCGGGCGTATACAGCGGGCCATCGAAAGCGACGGTCAGAATCTGCTCGGGACTGTCGGTATAAGGGGCTGCGGCGTGCTGTTCATAAGGCACGCGTTCCCAGCCGTCGCCCCATTGCTGGTCGAGCGTCAAACGCGTGAAATAGGCCCATGGCGCGCGTACGAAGCAGAGTCCGTACGCATGACGCACGCCGTCCAGATTAGCAGTCATTCCCACAGTAGCTACTCATCCTGTTTGCCGTGTCGACAACGCCTGGGGGTTGTCGCCGGCGGCGAATATACCGTCTTCCGGTTCGGTGTTCTCGTTGTCGACACATTGCACGTGCCAGTGGCCCGTTGTCAGCGATCTGCCAGAGTCGGCGCACCATTGTGCGCGTCCGGTTTCACCTTCGAATGGTCCAGACGAGGTGTTCAGATCGAGCCCTTCGAGTACGCAGCAAGGTGTGGAATCGTGCGGCCCGCAGACAAGCGTGTTGCCGCAATCGACTTGCAAGGCGCCCCATTCAGGTAAATCGAGCCCCATATGACCCTCGCGCGACCATTGGCGTCTTTCATTGTCGAGCCACAGGATGGCGAATGCCATTGGATTGACACGGTCGAACGTGTCGAGGTGGATGGTGAGGCGCATGAGGTTCTCCGTACATGCCACGAACATGGGCAAACGAACTGGGACGCTATTGACTTAAAACCCACTGGATTAACGTGTGAGCATCTTCGGGTGTCAATGGGCCACCGCGATCCGCCGGCAGCGGCATGGCCATGTCACCCCAGTGGACCTTGCCGCCGAGCCGCAGCTTGTGCTCAAGCATCACGCTGGCGTTTGGCACGCCGCGATAGCGTTCCGCGATCTGCTGAAACGAAGGCGCGAGCAAAGGCGCATCACGGGTATGGCAGAACATGCAATGCTGTTGATCGACCAGCGCCGTCGGTTCGGACCGGGCAAGTGCTGCGCCGCTTGCTGCCAGCAACAGTGAGAGTGTGCTTGTGGTGAGATAATGCAGATGCGGGGCATTCACGAGAGACACTCCAGGGCAGGTTCTGAGTTCAGTGTAGGGGCGGTGCAGCGCTCGCGATTGACCCATGTCAAGCCAATGTTTCGCGGTGCGTTACGCGCGGTTCTGAGGCTCGATCGAGGAGAACGCAATGCGCGCAATGGTGTTCGACGGTAGCGAATCGCGGCTGAAGGATAGGCAGGTTCCGGAACCGATACCCGCTGCCGGCGAATTATTGATCGACATCCACGCGTGCGGTGTCTGCCGGACCGACCTGCATCTGGTCGATCACGAACTGGTGCATTCAAAACAGCCGGTGATTCCGGGGCATGAAATCGTCGGTACGGTTGCAGCGCTCGGTGCGGACGTCACGGGCTTTGCGATCGGCGATCGCGTCGGTGTGCCGTGGGTCGGGCGCACATGCGGGCACTGCCGCTATTGTTTGAGCGAGCGCGAGAACCTGTGCGACGATCCGGGCTTCACTGGCTATACGCTCGACGGCGGCTATGCGGAACGAACAGTCGCCGATAGCCGCTATTGTTTTCATCTGCCGGCGCAATATTCCGATATCGAAGCGGCTCCGCTCCTGTGCGCGGGGCTGATCGGCTATCGCACGCTCAGCATGGCGGGCGACGCACAGCGCATCGGGATTTACGGGTTCGGCGCGGCCGCGCATATCGTCGCGCAGATTGCACGCCATCAGGGAAGGTCGGTGTATGCGTTCACGCGCCCCGGCGATGCCGCTGCACAGCAGTTGGCGCTGCGTCTGGGTGCGTCATGGGCGGGTAACAGCGATGAAACGCCGCCGGACGAACTGGATGCTGCCTTGCTGTTCGCGCCGGTGGGTGCGCTGGTGCCGGTCGCGCTGCAGGCGGTTGCGAAGGGCGGGGTGGTCGTGTGCGGCGGCATTCACATGAGTGACATTCCGTCATTCCCCTATGCGTTCCTGTGGGGCGAGCGACGCGTGGCGTCGGTAGCGAATCTTACGCGTGAGGATGGCATCGCTTTCATGAGGGTGGCAGCACAAACGCGGCTCGAAATCGAAACCACGACCTATGCACTGGGCGATGCCAATCAGGCGCTCAACGATCTGCGCGAAGGGAAGCTGACGGGCGCGGCTGTGCTATCGATCAGCTAGATCACCAGACGCGCGGGAAGGAAAAAGAGGCGGCTAACGGCGCCGCCTGAACACGCCTCCTCTTTCGAGGGATCGCTGGTAAAACTCCGTGCCGACAGAATCTGTCGCGCCGTGCGCCGTATCCTTCCGTCTGGCGCTACACGCGCGCGAGGCCTTCGAGGTCGAGAATCCTGATCTGTTTGCCATGCGTATCGACAAGGCCGTCCTTCTGAAATTTCGAAAACATGCGGCTGACGGTTTCGAGTTTCATCCCCAGATAGCTGCCGATCTCCTCCCGTGTCATGCGCAGATTGAATGTGGCCGGCGAGTAGCCGCGTGTCTTGAGTCTTCCTGACAGGTTCAGCAGGAATGCGGCGACCCGCTGCTCGGCGGACATCGTGCCGAGCAGCATCATCAGTGCCGCCTCGCGAACGATCTCGCTACCCATCATGCGATGGACGTGCTGTTGCACGACCTTGACCTCGCGGCACATGACTTCGAGCAAATGGAACGGGATGATGCAGACGTTGCTGTCCTCGATGGCGATCGCGTCGCAGCTGTGCTTGCCTGAACATACGCCGTCGAGACCGAGTGAATCGCCGGCCAGATGAAAGCCGGTGACCTGTTCGCGACCGTCGCGATGCATGACGACGGTCTTGAACGAACCGGCGCGGACGGCATAGATACTCTGGAACGAATCGTTGGCGCGGTATAGCGATTCACCCTGTTTGATGGTGCGCGAAACGCACATCAGCGACTCCATGCGCTCCAGTTCGGCCGGCGTCAAGCCTTGTGGCATGCAGATCGAGCGCAGCGCGCAGGTCGAGCAGCGCGCGGCGGGGCGGGCCGGTACTGACGGCGCGAGCGGGGAATGGCCTGACGCCGGCAGCGGGACACGCTGCAGCGGCTTGATTTCAGTATATTCGGCGACGTCAGACATGATGTGCTCCTGTGTATTTGAGGCCACGTGCGCTGCGCTCGTGGGCAATCCGCTTGATCGTGTTGCATGCAAGATCGAATTCGCTCGTCTTGTCGAAGAAGTACTGAGCGCCGGCCGTGCGGCACGCCTGTCTGAACGCCGCACTCGAATGATTCGTCAGCACGATCGTGATCACCGTCGACGTGCTGCGCGCGAGGCTCTGCAGCAGTTCCATACCGGTGCCGCCGGTCAGGCGAAAATCCACGACCACGACGTCGGTTCTGGTTGCGTCGATACCGGCGAGCGCGGCATCTGATTCCTCGGCTTCGCCGACAATCTCGACACCGTCAATTGCGCCGAAGCGCGCCGCCATCCGCCGTCTGATCGGGATCGTGTCTTCCACGAGGAAAACGCGCAATGCTTGCAGGGACGGGCTTGAGTTCATGGCTCGAAGTATCGGCCGCGCTGTCTCAAATTAAAATCGGCGGCGAACGAACTTCAGGTAGGCGAGCGCGAAGGTGTGTAGGGAATTTCCTACACACGGTAAATGCGGGACGGCTATCGCGGAACCGGCGAATTGATGTGACGATTGGATTTAACCCGGCGGCCTGTGTATCGCTCTGGATCTAGATTTCGTCGTCTTCTCCGAGCAGCTTATGGCGCAGCGCGTAACGCACCAGCGCGGCTTCGTGCGGCATCTGCATTTTTTCGAGGATTCGCGTTTTGTAGGTACTCACCGTCTTGCTGCTGACACACAACTCCGTGGCGATTTCGGTCAGGGTCTGCCCCGCGGCTATGCGGCGGAACACATCGAATTCACGGTCGGACAGACGCTGATGAGGCAACGTGTCAGCAGGCTCGTTCAGGCTCTGCGCAAAACGCTCGGCCATCGCGAGGCTCACATAGACGCCTCCGGATGCGACCTTGGTGACCGCGGCGACCAGTTCGGCGCTGGCACTTTCCTTGGTTAGATACCCTGATGCGCCCGCCTTGAAAGCGCGTACCGCGTACTGCTGCTCCGCATGCATGGTGAGCACGAGGATCCGCAGTGCCGGTTTTTCCTCCTTGATCTGCTTGATCAGTTCGACGCCGTTTCTGCCCGGCATCGACAGATCGAGTACGAGCACGTCGGCCGCGCTCGAGCGGACCAGCGCGATCGTGCTGATGCCGTCATTGGCCTCGCCGACCACCTCGAAGCCGCTTGCGCTTTGCAGGATATGCCGCAGGCCATCGCGTACGAGGGCATGGTCGTCGGCTATCAGCACTCGAATCATGTTTGCATCTCCTGCTGTTGCACCGCCGTGACCGGAAAGGTGACGGTCAGCGCAAAGCCGTTGCCATTGGAAGTGCGGATGTCGACCGTGCCGCCCAGCATGTGTGCGCGTTCGCGGATACCGAGCAGGCCAAACGATTTCTCGGCGGAGGTGGGCGAGCGGTTCGCGCCCTGGCCGTTATCCGCGATTTTCAGCACGCAAGCGGCCCCTTCGACCCGGACTGTCAGCGTGACGAGCGTCGCTTCCGCATGCCGGGCAACATTGGTCAACGCTTCCTGGACGATACGAAATAGCGTCGTCGCGCCATTCGGCGTAAAGCTGGTGTCGCCGACTTCGATCCGGCGCTCCACGTCGATGCCGTAGCGGTTTGTAAAGTCATTGGCGAGCCATTCAATCGCCGGAATCAGACCGAGATCGTCGAGCATGACCGGGCGCAAATCGGCAGCTATCCGGCGCACTGACGCGACCGTCGCATCGATCAACCGGCGCATCCCACGCAGTTGCTGCAGCAGGCGCGGTTCGGCAGTGGTTTCGAGCTCCTGTTCGACCGACGAAATGTCCATCTTGAGGGCGGTCAATTGCTGCCCAAGGTCGTCGTGCAGCTCGCGTGCAATGCGGGTTTTTTCTTCCTCGCGAACTTTCTGCAGATTCGCCGAGAGTTCGCGCAGTTCCTCGCGCGATTGCCGCTGCGCATTTTCCGCTTTTACCCGTTCAGTGATGTCGCGCAGCATGACCGTGTACAGCTTGCCATCGCCGTCGCGGATCTGCGAGATCGACGCTTCAATGGGAAACTCTTCGCCGTTGCTCCGCAAGCCGAACAGCACACGTTGCTTGCCCATCTGGCGGTCGGAAACGCCGGTCACGCCGAACTGCTCGACATGCCGCTCGTGTCCCGCGCGAAAGCGCTCGGGAATGAAGCGCGAGAGCGAGGTGCCGACCGCTTCCATTGCGGTGCATCCAAAAACCTGTTCGGCCATTGGATTGAAGATGACGATGTTCTGCCGTTCGTCGACGGTGATGATGGCTTCCATCGACGACCGGATGATCCCCATCATGCGTGCCTCGTTCAGGTTCAGCTGGCTGCGCGCTTCGCTCGTCGCGGCAGATCCGGCGCCGCGTCCCCTGACGATCAGGAAGGCGATGGCACTGAAGAGGCACGCTGCCGCAACGCCTGCGATCAGCACCGTGGTTTGTGCAAATTCGTCCTCGGCTCGCAGATAGCGACCGCTCGCGGTGTACGACAGCGTGATAGGTACACCGCCGACGTGCAAGGTATCAGCTTTACGGAAGACAGGCACCGTCTCCACCAGATCGTCGTTTGCTGCGGCGGACGAATAAAGCAGTGTGGCAGGGGTCCCGGTGAATACCTGCAGATCGATGCGCCGTTGCCGGGCAAGGGCGTTGTCGAACACGCGGGTGGTGTCCAGCGCCGCTACCAGCAGCCGCTTGATGCCCGCGCGGCGCGCTTGTGGTGTCGACGGCAATCCGGCGTCCGAATACACTGGAAAATAGACGTAAAGACGAGGGTGAGGGTTCGAGCCGACATCGCCGAACGGCGCTGCGTTCGCGTCGAGCGCGCTTGCTCCTGTATCGATGGCGTGCAGCAACGCCGCCCGGCTCGCGGGAGCGCTAGCCAGGTCGTAGCCGACAGGCATCGCATCGACGGCGGCCGGCGCCATCTGGACCACCAGAGCGACCGGTTGTGGCGCGGCGGCTGGTCCGGTAACGTTAGCGGTGCCGCCCGTCAGGCGGGCGACAGCGGCGGCGTCAACCTCAGCATAGCCAAGTGAGCGCACCACCGACGACGCTTCGTACAGATCGAGTTGCGCGACATATCGGCGCCAGGCGTCGGCATCGTCCGCCGACGCGACGGAGAGCAAGCCGCGCGCGCCGCGCAGCAGCGATTCGCTGGAGGCGAACTCGCGCTGCAGATCAGCGGTCATATGTGCAGTATTCTGATCAAAGCGGGTGTTGGCGGCGCGCAATGACTGCTCGCCGACCCAGCGCCATGCACCAAGCGCAGTCACAAGAACGACAGCAAATGTGACTGCCGCGACAAGCATGGGACGTCGCTCAGGCGGGACAACCCGCATGGGTAAAGGCGATTTTTTAGCGAACGGCGTTTTACCGCGAGAGGGCATGTGCGCCTCATTGGATGGTAGGCAATCCGCCACGCTGACTGACGACGCAGGCGCGGCGCGGATCGGGAAACATCACGGTGATTTTCGTTAACTGCGGCCAGCCGGAACAACGCATGCGTCGCCTATTGTGCGCGGTTTGCACGGATCGTGCCAGTATGCAGCCACCTCGCGATGGGAGCCGCGCCGGCGGCCGAGGCTCCAAAAAAGAAGCGCCCTGAAAACCGGGCGCTTTAACTTGCGCGAGGGCTTTTTTCGCGCAATTCCTGAATTGCCAGATCAGTGCGACATCAGCACCGGCACGGTCATCGACTGAAGCATGGTCCGTGTGACGCCGCCGAGCAGCCGTTCCTGCACGCGCGTATGCCCATATGCACCCATCACCAGCAGATCGATATGATGATCGGCCAGCATGTTCAACAGCAGCGCGCCCGTGGGGACCCCGGCCACCTTGGGCGCGGCCGCGAATCCCGCCTGGATGTCGTGCCGTTCAAGCCAGGCGGCGACGTCGATACCGGCTGGCGCTTCACTATCCGGGTGACCCTGCAGGGTCATCACGGTGACGAATTTCGCGCGTTTGATCAGTGGCAAGGCGTCGGCCATCGCCCGGGCGCTCTCGCGGCTGCCGTCCCACGCGATCAGCACGTTTTCGGCAAACGAACGGACAGTCCCGGCGTAGGGCAGCACAATGGCAGGGCGCCCCGAGCTCATCAGCACGTCCTCGACAAAGTGGCGTGCGATATAGGATGACGGGTCGTCGGGATCATCCTGACCGAGGATCAGGAGGTCGGCGTGGCGCGCGTGCAGGACCGCTGCTTCTACCGCAGGCCCTCCCGGCGCCCGCCATTCCACGCTGCGCCCGGCCCGTTCGCCCGCCGCCAGAAAGCGCGCTTGCGCGTCTTTAAGATTGGCCTCGTGTTGCGCTTCGCGAATCGCGACCAGTGCGCGTTCGCCGTGAAGAAACATCGGCTGCGTCAGATCCTGACAAACCACGTATAGGCCGATCAGATGCGCGTCGTGCCGGCCGGCCAGTTCAAGTGCGAATTCGATCCTCGCGGTGCTATGGGTGCTGTCGTCGAGATGCACCAGCAGGGTTTTGCAGGTCATGACGGTTCCCTGATCGGTTCGGCTACCTGTGCGTCGCTTGCCACAGGTTTGGCGCTGTGCGCCGAGATCATCAGCACCGCACACTGCGCGATGCGCAGGAAACGTTCGGCGACACTGCCGAGCATCAGCCTTTTGAAACCCCGCCGTCCATGCGTGCCCATTACCACCAGGTCGGCCTTGAAATCGCTTGCCGCGTGCAGTATGCAATGGGCGATGTCGTCGCCCGCCAGGTCGGTGTCGGCGATGCGCGGCGTGCCCTGTACGCCGACCCGCTTCATGCTCGCGACTGCGTCCTCGATCACATGCGCGCCTTCCTCGAGGAGCGCCGTGCGGACGTAGGACGGGTCGTAGCCGGGTACATCGTATGACATCAACGGGACGTCTACGACAAAAAGGGGCTGCAGTTTTGCGCCGGCATCGCGCGCGAGTTGCAATGCTGCGTCCAGGACGCGTGCGGACGTTTCACTGCCGTCGACGGCAACCAGAATCTGTTGGTACATGGTGAACTCTCCTGAATGGAACTGACTCGACGTCCCAGTTCATCAATGCGACATCAGTACCGGCACGGTCATCGATTTAAGGATCGTGCGGGTCGCTCCGCCCATCACCAGTTCCTGCCAGCGGGCGTGTCCGTAAGCACCCGTCACGAGCAGATCCGCGCCGATCGCGGATACCTGTGACAACAGCGCGTCGCCGATCGAGGCATCGCGGCCGACCTCAATATCCTTGACCTCGACGTTCACGCCGTGCCGCGCAATGAGCGTGGCGATATCCGCGCCCGGAATGCGCGCGCGCGGCTCGCCCCGCTCGCCGTTGACGGTGACGACCGTGGTGGTCTTCGCCGCGCGCATGAACGGCAGCGCATCGTGTACCGCGCGGGTGGCTTCACGGCTACCGTCCCAGGCGACCATCACATGCGCGCCGGGTGATGTGACGTTGCTGGCGTACGGCACCAGCAACACCGGCCGGCCTGCGGACATGATCAGGTTTTCAGGGAAAAAATCGCCGACGTACGATTCCGGATCGTGCGGGTCGTCCTGGCTGGCAATGATCAGGTCGGCGCACCGGCCGCGCTGCGGTACGGCGAGGCTAGCCGGGGTGTCGACGGCGATCCACTCGCCGGCAACTCCCGCACGGCTCAGTTCCGCATGAAAGAGCCGTTCGAGCGCGCCACGGCGTTCCGCGCGCAACTGTTCGTGCGTACCGTAGTATTCGGCGGTTCCGGCCATGACGTAGAGCGAGCGCGGATCGGGCGTGAACACGGCAAACACGCCGGTCAGATGGGCATCGAACTGCTTGGCGAGCCGCAGGGCGAGTTCGAGTCTGGGATGCGCGCGCTCACTTGTATCCAGGTGAACGACGATGGTCTTGTAGGTCATTGCAATGCTCCAGAAGTGGGTGAGTGGCGCATGAACGCGTGATCTGAGTCTAGGAGCCGGGTAGTTGCCGGCGTTGATCAAGATCAACGGCGCGGTAGCGCGTGATACTTCATCCGGACAGGAGTGCGACGCCCGGCCAGATAGGTGGCGAGATAGCGGACGCTCGACTTGAGCGCCGCCTTCACCGGTCCCATCACGAGCTACCCGATCGCCGAACGGTATTCACGCGCAGACGACGCGCGTACCTGCCGTGCCGCTTGCCATCGCCTCGATGCGGTCGAGCGAGCCGATGACCGCCGGCCGGCCGGTGCGCAAGACGAACTCGCACGCCGCCTCGACCTTCGGTCCCATTGAGCCGGCCGGGAAAGACATCGACCGAAGTCCGGCCACCGACACCTCTTGCAGCACACGTTCGCAGGGCGTGTGCCAATCGGCATAAACCGCATCCACGTCGGTGGCGATCAGCAGCAGATCGGCGTCGATGTCCGCCGCAAGCAGCGCGCTGCACAAGTCCTTGTCGATCACGGCCTCCACGCCGCAGCGAGTCCGGCCGTCCGCTGCGACCGTGACCGGAATTCCGCCGCCCCCGGCTGCGATCACCACGGCATCGTGATCGAGCAACCAGTGAATGGGTTGAAGCGCCATGATGCGTCGCGGTTTCGGCGACACGACGACGCGCCGGAAACCGTCGCCGTCCCGAGCGACGGTCCAGTTCCTGATGATGGCCAGACGTTCCACGCGCGGCGGTATTGGGGGCGTCGATCGTGCTGTGGCGATTCCCGCACGTGAATGCACGACAGTTGTGGTGAGGAGATTGAAATGTCCCAAGCGAAAGTCCTTGTTGTCTATTTCTCGCGCGCCGGCACCACACGGTTGCTCGCGCAGGCAATTGCGAAAATGCTGGCAGCGGATCTCGAAGAGATTTGCGATTTCAGTAATCGCAAAGGGGGGGGGGATATCTGCGCTCGCTGGCCGACATCATCATGAAGCGTCCCGTCGAAATCGTTCCAGCCGGACGCGATGTCACGGCGTACGACCTGGTCGTGATCGGCACGCAGGTCTGGGCCGGTTCGGTGTCCGCGCCGGTTCGCTCCTATCTCGTCGAGAACCGTGCGCGGCTTCCACCGGTAGCGTTCTTTTGCAGCTTCGGCGGGCGAGGCGCTGATAAGGCCATGAGGCAAATGCGCGAGCTTGTGGGCCGGCCGGCAGTTGCCGAATGCAAGGTGACAGCCGCTGCGGCGCACAAAGACGCAAACGCTGGATTGGCCGTCTTTGCGCACGTGCTCAAAGGACACATCGCCAGAGCCAAAACGCTCGAATGGATGTGCTGATTCATCAGGGATTGAGCGGACATGACCAACAGACTGTTCCTGATTGAACGTCACCTCTCCCAGGTTTGATGAAGATCAGTTGATCGAGTGCCCGCGGCGGTATCCTGGACTATTTGAAATCGGCCGCATGGACGCCCAACAATGTCGGCTGATCTGGCAACCTCGTTCTCGACAACCCCGTTGGCCACAAGCGACGGGTATGTGGTCGCCGTACGTGGTGCAGTCGTCGACGTGACGTTTGCCGATGACATGCTGCCGCCAGTGGGCGACGCGCTCCTCGTCCTGTCGGACGACCTCGCGCCGGTGCTTGCCGAGGTGCAAGCCCACTTCAGCGAAGCGTGCTGGCGCGTGCCCTTTACGGCGCTGACAATCGCCGAGTATTTCCGCGACGAACGCCACCAGAATGTTCTCCTGCTAATAACTCTGGAAGCAAAGGCGATCGGACCGTCTATGACGGCAGCAGCATCAGGACAGCGGCCGCGCCCATCACCAGCGTAGCGATCGAGCCCAGAATGATGAGCGGCCGGCTCGCGGTGAACGCGCCCATGACCGACTTTCTGGACACGAGGATCAGAATCACGACTATCAGCGGCACGGCCACGACGCCGTTGATGACCGCGCTCCAGAACAGCGCCTTCATCGGACTGATCGGCGAATACTGGATGGCGAGTGCCGCCAGCACGCTGACGGCGATGATGGCGTAGAAGCCGCGTGCGTCGCGCACCTTACGCTCCAGACCCTCACGCCAGCCCATCGCCTCGGAGAGCGCATAAGCGCCGGAGCCGGCGAGCACCGGCACGCCGATCAGGCCGACGCCGAGGATGCCCAGCGCAAAAAGGATGTAGGCAAAATTGCCGGCAAGCGGCCGCAGCGCGCTCGCGGCTTGCGCTGCGGTGGTGATGTCGGTCACACCGGCCACATGCAGCGTGACGGCGGTCGCCAGAATGATGAAAAAAGCCGTGACGTCCGAATAGAACATACCGGTCCAGGTGTCCCAGCGAATGCGTCGAAGCTCTGTGGGCGCCGCGCCCGCGTCATTCACGAGCGCGACACGACCGCCATTAGCCTGCATCTCTTCGACTTCTTCGGACGCCTGCCAGAAAAAGAGGTAAGGGCTGATCGTCGTGCCGAACACGCCAACGATCACCGCCGCCGCGTTGGCGTTCAGCGTAAGGTGCGGCCACAGCGTGCGCAGCGCGACTTCGCCCCACGGTACGTGAACCGTGAATAGCACGGCGGCATAGGCGAGCAGCGAGACGGTCAGCCACTTCAGAAAGAAGACGTACCGGTGGTAGGGGACGAATACCTGCAACAGCAGTGTTCCAAACACGAAGCAGGCCGTCATCAGATGGCGGTCGATACCGCTCACGAGTTCCGCGACTTCACCCATGGCGGCGACGTCGGCAGCGATATTCAGGACATTGGCGACGAGCAGCAACAACACGACGCCCTGAAGCACGAGCGGCGGAAATGCGCTCTTGATGTTGGCGGCAAGCCCTTTGCCGGTTACCCGGCCGAGGTTCGCGCACATGGCCTGGACGGCTGCCATCAACGGAAAGGCGAGCGGCATCGTCCAAAGCATGTTCAGGCCGAACTGCGCGCCTGCCTGCGAATAGGTGGCGATGCCGCTCGGATCGTCATCGGCAACACCGGTGATGAGGCCCGGGCCGACGCGTGCCAGCGGATGCTCCTTCAG
This sequence comes from Paraburkholderia sediminicola, assembly GCF_046027355.1. GTDB lineage: Bacteria > Pseudomonadota > Gammaproteobacteria > Burkholderiales > Burkholderiaceae > Paraburkholderia > Paraburkholderia sediminicola_B. The sequence goes on from NZ_JAQQEK010000001.1 coordinate 180,719, forward strand.
ACGCCCAAGAAGCGCACGAAAGCCTTTGATTTGCGGCGATCTGTCGATATCCACTGCATGACCTCGCTGAAAGTCGTTGACACGGTTTTCTTCGAGAGCGGCGCACCTGGGCCGCACGGTTCTAGCGGGAAGCAGGATAGCAAGCGTTAGCGGTCACGCAACGCTGAAAACGCCTTGTACACGATTCGCGGATCGTGCTGGCCTTTGTAGACGTCTGGCGCGGCAAGATCGAACCCGAGTAGCGCGTACACCGCATTCTGCGCTGAACGAACGGAGTATTCGACGGTGAAGACGACATCGTCTGGCAGCTCGCAGAACTGCCCCGTGAACGCAAGATTTTGCCAGCCGTCAGGGCTCACGTGCGGCCGGTCGCCCTTGCTGCGCGGCATGAACTGGCTTGTGATGAACGGCATCAGGCAGGGAATGCAATTGGCGTGTTCGAGAATGCGCGATGCCTCTGCTTCGATCCGCAAATGGCCGAGGATTTCGGTCAGAATTTCGCGGCCGGTGCATGCCGACATGGGCTTCCCGACGAAGTCGCCGGGCTGGTCGACCCGCAAGCCGTAGCCCCACAGCACTTGCACGTCCGCGGGCTGACCGAGGAAATGCGGTTGATGCGGCAAAACGATGGACGCAAGCCAACTCGACTCGGGAAAGGTAATCAGGCCGCCTTCACCCGGCACATTGCCGGTCAGGTCGCGGATCAGCCGGAACAGCGCCGGGTCGCGCAACGTGACCGTGAACGACAGCCACTTCGACTCGTCGATATGATCCGCGAAAACGGAAGGGTGACCGAATTCGGGCCGGCCCGCCGCGATCGTCTTCCACAAGGGCCAGGCGCCCGTGCTGTCGACGGTAGTCAAAGGCGCGGGGTGGTCCATGCTGCCCAGGCTGGAGCCGGCGGTCATCGATCCGAGCGTGACGATGACCTTGTCTGCCGTCGCGACGGGTATCTCGAGGCGCTGATGCGCGGATTCACAGACAATGCCGCGGACGCGGTTCTCCGCGCCGCTTTCGTCGAACAGCAGATCGGTAACCTGGGTGTTCGGCCGGAACGCAACGCCATGCTCGTCCAGCCAGTGGCGCAGCGGCCGGATCATCGAGTCGTACTGGTTGTAGACCGTGCGCATGATGCCGTGCAACTGGTTGAATCCGGAGGACATGTGCGCGAAGCGCAGGAGATAGCGCCGGAACTCGACCGCGCTATGCCACGGCTGGAACGCGAACGTCGTACACCACATCAACCAGAAATTCGTTGCGAAGAAAGACGCATCGAAGTGATCGGAAATGCGGCTGTTGCCGAGCATGACTTCTGGTTCGATCGACAGGCGGCCCAGCGTCAGCAGGCCATGTTCATCCAGCCCGTAAGCGGGAGTATCTTCGCGTTTGCCGTTTCTGACGAGCCGCGACCTGGACGAGGTGCAGATGGTTTCGTTCCACTCGAATATCTCCTGCGTCACACTTTTGCTGCCGTCCAGAGCCGGTATCGACGAGAACAGATCATAGGTACACAGATACTTGCTTTCGAGCATCCGGCCGCCGCGCACGACGTAGCCGCTTTCCGCCGAGCCCGAGCCGTCGAGGCTGCCGCCAGGTTTGTCGAGCGCTTCCAGAATCGTGATGTTGCAGCCGCGCACATGTCCATCGCGGATCAGGAAGGCCGCGGCCGCCAACGACGCAATGCCGCCGCCGACGAGGTAGAACTTGGCGTCCTCCGTATCGGAGCTGTCAACTTCGGCGGTGAGGGGCCGTCCGGGAGTCTGGTCAGAGTTTTGCACGTTGATATTCCTTCTAATATTCTTCGCCATCCGAATGCAGCGGGGTGCCCGGATGCGCACGCCGGTCGGTGATCCAACATACCCGCCGCGCCGGCGTTCCGATTGAGTTGGATCAAGCAGTGGCCATCAGAGCACGCCAGAACGTCCTCACATCGCGCGATCTGGTTGATGAGCTGCGGGGGCCTACGGGTGGTGTTTCGGCACATCTCGCAACCTTATGATCCGGATCAAAGCCTGCCGAGGCTGGGCTCATACGCTTGAGCAGCGAGTGGCGTTATCCCGCGTTTTTCCGGCTGCCGGAGCGGTGGTGTCATGGATCAGTGTTGTAAATCAGCGTCGTAACCCTGGATGCGGTGGCGAAATGAACGATGGCTTTCGCGTAGCCGGCTTGAGCGGTGTGGACCCGCATGACAACGCGCAGGCGGTGCGCACATGGCGTTGGTTGCAGTGGATCATGTTTGGCGCCAGCCTGTTCGCCATTCCCGCCTTTTATCTCGAACTGGCCGTTGACTCGCCTATGCTTCATCAGACGGGCCGAGCGCTATACGTGTGCATGGTGGCCGGGTTTGCTGCTTCGTTGGCCTGGATGGCGCATCTGAGCCGCAATCCCAGGCGGTTCCTCATGCGAAACCGCTACGACGTCCTGATCGTGCTCGGAGCCGGGGCAAGCGTCGCATGGGGCGTGACGCCATGGTCGTCACTCGAGTGATATACCGCCGATCTTCCTGTAGTCGCGAAAGAAGCCGGCCTCACCAGAGAAATCGCGGCACGTCTGGGAGAACAGAAATGGGTGTCGGCATGCAAATCGTTTATCTCGGCTTTGCCGGGACGTCGCAGATCGAGGGCGACGCGGCCATGCAGTTGGTGCGCCTCGAACGGTTCAGCAGGTCTATCGCGGGTTGTCACCTGGCGATCGAGGCTATTCGTGAACGGCCAGAAGGTGCCGGAGCCAGCGCGCCCGCTGCCGGAATCCGCCGGCCGGTTTTCGACGCGTGGCTCGACCTCATCATGCGGAACGGAGAGCTCGTGCCAATAGAGCATTGCGTGAACGCCGATCCAAACATAGCGGTACGGGCCGCATTTGATGTCGCTGAGCGGAAACTCGACCGACGCCCAGTTTAAACGCTGCGCCAGGCAAGCTTGCGTCCGTTGCGGCGCTATGCCTGTTTTTCCCGACACTCCATGAGGAGGGAGTCATGTACGCAAATATTCTGGTGGCAGTGGACGGCAGTGAAGCGTCGAAGTATGCGGTGAGCGAGGCCATCCGGATCGCCAAACTGTCGGGCGGCAAGCTGACGGCGGTCCATGTGCTCGACCAGTCCGCCGCGTTCACGTATGCGGGTGCCTGCGATCCGCATCTGCTGACCGACACGGCGCGGCAGGTCGGGCGCAGGTTCCTCGACGAGGCTTGCGCAAAGATGCAGGCGTTCGACGTGAAGGGTGATTCCGAGATCATCGAGACGCAAGGCATTGCCGAGGACATTGCCGGTTGCATCGCACGCTGCGCCGAGCGGCTCGACGCCGAGCTTGTCGTGATGGGCACGCATGGGCGGCGCGGTATGCGGCGCATGGTGATCGGCAGTGTCGCGGAGCGTTTCGTGCGGCAGTCGACGTGTCCCGTGTTGCTGATCAGGGAGACCTGGACCGGTGCCTGAATGTTGTTCTGGCGGCCGTGGTGGCCGTTCACTTTCAGCATGTGCCGCGGAGCGCCGCACGCTTGATACACATCAATCGGTCTCTAGGAGCGTCGCGTACATTGAACGGGCAGCGGCCGCGAACTCGACCGCGAGATAAACCGCGCGATGTATATGCAATTCATCTGGACACGACTGGAGGGGCACCATGGCACCTGAATTTATCACGCCGTTTGATGCGTATCGTGCGAACCTGGAACTCGCACTCCGGATGCTGTGCTTCGGACACGAAGCCCGGCAACAAGCATGTGAGTTCGAAATGCTTCGCATCAAACGCGACCTCGCCGCAATGAAAGCCACTCGCGAAGCAGCGCCAAGCGCGTGCGACTGGAACGATTTCGGTGCGAGTTGCCGGGCGACGCTGCGCGATTACATCGAAACCACGAAGAATCTCTGGCAACAGGGTTGGGTCTTAGCGATGCGGCAACAGAGCGCATACAGCGACGGAATGCGCGAAGCGCTCGCAAAGTGGCAATCGACGTGGACCGATGAATGGCAGAAAGGCCCCGGCGTGAATCCCGCGGCGATACCTGTGCAGGAATGGATGCAGCATCTCGAGCAGGCGCTCAAGGGGGCGCTGGAAGGGCGTGCGCCGTTCGCGGTGCCGTCGTTTGCGAAACTCAACGGTTCAGCGCAAGGAGAACACCATGTCGGCTAAGCGAGTTGCTTTTGTCACCGGCGGAATGGGCGGGCTCGGCGCCGCCATCAGTCGGCGCTTGCACGATGCAGGCATGGTCGTTGCCATGTCGCATTCCGAGCGCAACGATCACGTTGCCACCTCGGCCTGTATGAAGACGCTGTCAAGGTTCAGGTCGAGAAGGGCTGGGTGACTTTGAGCGGCGAGGTGGATTGTGCTTATCACAGCCACCTCGCTACGCGGACCGTTTCGCACATGCGCGGTGTGACGGGCGTGTCGAACATGATGCGTATAGGCGGTGTCGTCGCCGCGCAGGATATCGGCACTCAGATTAGCGAGGCACTGCAGCGCCATGCCGACCGCGAAGCGAAACACATCACTATCAAGGTACATGAAGGCACGGTTACGCTGACGGGTAAGGTCGACTCCTTTGCCGAGCGGTCGGCCGCGCGCGGGGCGGCGTGGTCGGCGCCGGGCGTGCATGCGGTCGTCGACAATCTGACGGTTGGCTAACTTTCCGCAAGGGCCGGGCGCGGCGTGGGCTTCGCGCGGCCGAAAGATCAGGAGTGACTCATGGCACTTTCGGGTAACGTCTGCGACAGCGATTGGTCGGTCTCGGCGATCACGCATCAGACAACCGGCGGCTTCGACTGCACGATTCAGCTTAGCCACAACACGCCGGAGGGCGTCTTCAAACACGAGTTCACACACAGCGGTATTTTCCCGACCGAGTGTGAAGCGGTGCTCGCCGGGTTGCGCGAAGGCATGGTCTGGGTGCAGCTCAAGATGTCGAAGACGCTGTCGGTTTTAGGCGGGTGAATGACGTGCGGCAAACCTGCGTTGCACGGTCAGAACACGTGCGGGACGAACAGAGCGCACCCACCCCGACGAGCCCTGCAAAGCTGTCCATCCCAAGCCCGCCTTCGAAGCATGCGGGTATAGTCCCATCATACGTTCCGACCTCTACGGTGAAGAACGGGCATTTGATGGCCAGGTTTGGCAGGACACGTATATGACTGACGCATTTGAACGCCGAGCGCTGTTGATCCACCTTGGAGACGTGCTTGAAGTAATGAACGCTCTGCTGAGGCGCGGCAAGGACCACACGACCGTACGCGAACTGGCGGCAGAAAGCGAGTTTTTGGCGGGCCAGCCGCTGCTGATGCACATTTCACCACGGACGACTTCGCGCGAGTTTGTCGCGCAGGCTGTCCGTGCATTCTCCATATGGCCGCAGGCGTTGCTTGATGCCGATCTGGATGGGGAGCGCCTCGCGACTTCGGTTCAACGGAATCTTTTTGCTGACAACCCGGACGGTTGGCTGGCCTATGTCGCCGCGATGCAGGCTGAGGTACCGTGGTTCGGAAAGTGTGCATATTCAGATCGCGCGCAGGACGAAACTTCGACCGATGCAGCGGCTGACAATCTCGACAGTGCCCTGGCAGACGAGCCTGGGCGGACCGCCGATGTCGAACGTAACGGCGGTCAAGCCGAAGTGGGACGGGAAAGCGTTGAAGGCACTGTGCCGATCTATCCTGCCTGGCCCTGGAAATCACGCTCCTAGCGCAAGGTCCGCGCGCCAGTCGCGTGAATGATCCATGTCAAATGGCAGGATCACTTCCGCGCATAACCTGAATACACACGAAGCCAAATCGCTTGTCGATTGTCACGTCGCTTGCGTCTGGCGCCCACGAACGTCCGGTGCGTATGGTGTCGATGCGTTTGTGCAGTATGGCAGGCGATTGCACTGCTAGCCGGCGCTGTGTAGCGACGATCTGGCCTCGTGGGGAAACCAGGAATGAGACCGTTCAGGAGACTTGCCATGCGTGCATCCGATGTAATGACCAGCAACGTGATATCCGTCATGCCTGACATGACCGTGCGCGAAGTTGCCAAAATTTTTGTCGATAAAGGAATCAGCGGCGCGCCCGTTATAGATGCAGAAGGGCACGTCGCAGGCATGATCAGCGAAGGCGATCTGCTGCGCCGGGTAGAACTCGGCACCGACGTACACCGGCGTTCTTCGTGGCTTGAGTTTTTTTCGTCGACGGATGACGCCAGGGATTACATCAAGACGCATGCACCGAAAGTTCGAGACGTGATGGCTGTCGAAGTTGTTTGTGTGAGCGAAGACACGCCTCTAAGCGAAGTAGCCGGCATTCTGGAAACACGGCGTATCAAGCGGGTTCCCGTGACAAGAGCGGGTCAGCTTGTCGGTATCGTGAGCCGTGCCAATCTTGTTCAGGCATTGGCCAGCATTCCCGAAGAGCCGGTGGCGGACGCGGTCCTCTCGGATGCGGATATCCGTGCGACGCTAATGGGTGAACTGGCCGGCCATAAATGGGCCTTCGCCGGACGCAACATTGTCGTGAACGATGGCGTTGTGCACCTGTGGGGCATTTTCCACTCGGTGGAGGCAGTCGAGGCCGTTCGCGTTGCGGCAGAAAGCATTCCCGGAGTCAAGCGGGTGGAAGACCATACGGAACCTTACCCGGTGATGCCGGGAATATAAAAGGGCAAGCGCGAAGCGTCCCGATCCGGCAGTCTCGTGATCGGGGCGCGCGATTCTTAGGGCATAAGATCATGTATCGCAAGATCGTATTGGCCGTGGACGGAAGTGATGCATCGAAGCGCGCGTTGGCCGAAGCGCTCGACATCGCTGCGCTCGCTGATCGACCGCAATCGGTTCGTCATATGGGTGTCCGAAAGCTGACGATCACTTGATTCGTTTTTATTCAATGACCAGTCGGACAGTTGATCCAGGGAGAAGTGTCATTGCTGTTGATGCTCTGCAATAATGCACGGGTGCCTCTACCTCATACTCGATTTTTTAGGGGAGACTGAATGGCGCACCGTGCGCGCTATGGAGGCGTGGCCCAATTCTTCCACTGGGCGACGGCGGTCCTTGTTCTGGTCGCCTTCACATTTGGCCTCGGAGGGTCCGAGCAGGGCGTGTACCCCATCGGCTTCGAAACCGGGTGGGTGGAGCATTTCAGACAGAATCTCGAAGTCCTTTCTTCGATAAGCCGGAATGAGATCCCGCATCTCATTGGGCTGCAGGTAAGAGTTGACCGGCCACCCGATGGCAGCTTAGTCACTACCTGTCGCACGGACCGGGGCTGACTGAGTCCGCATCGCGTGATTTCGCGGGCTACCCAACAATCGGCGCTTCAGGCAACGCTTGAGCCCATTCGCGTCAGGTGGGTTCGTCTGTGCCGGCACCCGAAGGAACGACTGCAGACGACATCACGAGCTGCCTGCAGCGCTGCGTGCGACGTCAGGGTGGCGACCTTGTCGTGATGGGCACGCAGGGCAGGCATGGCGTGGGCAGGCCCGTGCTTGGCAGCGTCGCCGAGCAGTTCCTGCGCATGTCGACTTGCCCAGTCATGCTGATCCGATCCGAGACAGGCCTGTCGCAGTGAAGCCGTGTACCGAACGTGCAACTTTGCCGGCCTATCCGGATTGGTATAAAGTCAAGCCTTGACCGCTACGCGAAGGGTGCGCATTGCCGCATCCGTTCCTCATGGGTCTGCCGCCAGTATGAAATACAAAGACTATTACGAGACCTTGGGTCTCGAGCGCAGAGCGTCTCAGGAGGACGTCAAACGTTCGTATCGGAAGCTCGCGCGCAAGTACCACCCGGACCTCAGCAAGCACACTGACGCCGAAGATCGCTTCAAGGAACTAGGCGAAGCCTATGAGGTGCTCAAGGACCCGGAGAAGCGCGCAGCCTACGACCGCATGGGCAGCGAATGGCGCAACGGCCAGGACTTCCAGCCGCCGCCGAACTGGGACGAGGGCTTCGAATTCCGCGGGGCGGGCAACGAGGGCGGCGAACAAGCCGATTTCCACGATCTCTTCGAAAAGATGTTCGGCGGCGCGCGTGGCGCGCATCCGCGGCAGCGGCCTTTCGATGTGCGCGGCGAAGATCATCACGCGAAGGTACTGATCGATCTCGAAGATTCCTATCGCGGCGCCCAGCGCTCGATTTCGCTGCAAATGCCGGTGATCGACGCGCAAGGCCATGTTTCGCTAGAAACGCGTACGCTCGATGTATCCATTCCAAAGGGGATTCGCGCGGGCCAGCACCTGCGGCTGAGCGGGCAGGGAGCCGCAGGCGCCACGCCCGGAACTGCCGGCGACCTCTACCTGGAAATCGTCTTTCGCGAACACCCGCGCTTTCGCGTGGACGGGCGCGACGTCTCGCTCGAGTTGCCGGTGGCACCGTGGGAAGCTGGTCTCGGCGCGCAGGTTACCGTGCCGACGCCTGACGGTTCGGTCGAGATGACGGTGCCAGCGGATTCTGCCGGCGGCAGGCGCTTGCGGCTCAAAGGCAAGGGCATTCCAGGCAACCCGCCAGGCGATCTGTATGTGATTCTGAACATCGTGCTGCCGCCGGCGGATAGCGACACTGCGAAGGCCGCTTACGCTGCGATGCAGCGGACGTTCAACTTCAATCCTCGCGCGCACTTCTATCGGTGATCATCGTGAAAGAGACGAGTACGACGACCTATTTGCAAGGGCAGATTGTCGACGAGAACGTCGAGTTCACCCTGGTTGAATTGAGCCGCGTGAGCGGGGCATCGGAGGAGGAGTTGACGCTCTGGGTGTCTGAAGGCGTGTTTGAGCCTAGGGGCGAGCGGCCGCAGGAGTGGCGCTTCACCGGCGCGGCGCTGCGGCGCGTGCGGACCGCGCAGCGGCTGGCACACGACTTTCAGATCAACCCTCCCGGCGTCGCGCTAGTCCTCGATCTGCTCGACGAGATCGACGCATTACGCGCGCGTGTGAAGCGACCTCGCGGAAGCTAGGCGAGCCTATGCGTGATGTCCTGTTGCATTGACACCGGCTGCGATGTTTCCGAATAGGGTTCTGGTGCAAATAGGAAAGCAGGTTGAGAAGTTGCCTATGGGAAGGATAACTTATCGAATGGACAGGACCGCATGGCATACGGCGGGCGCAGTGGCCTCCTTGAGGCCGAGCTCCGTGAGATCGAACTGGCCCTTATGAATGCGATGCGTCAATTCGATGCCGGCAATCGTGGTCGCGGCGCTCCTGAACCGCTTGAATCCAGGCATCACGTTTGTTCTGGACTTGATGTGGCGATGATCCTGTTCGATCACGTTGTTCAGATATTTTGAGGACCGGACCTTCGTGTCTTCAGGCAGCAGACCATCGGCCTTCATCTCGCGCACCGCGCGGTGCGAGGCAGCGTACCCGTCGAGCGTGAGGGTCTCCGGCGACTGGCCCTGATGCCTGATAGCCTTGCTGAAAAAGGCTTTGGCCGCGGCCATGTCTCGCCTCGCCCTGAGCATGAAGTCCACCGTCTGGCCAGCCCGATCCACCGCCCGGTACAGGTAAACCCATTTACCGCGAATCTTCATGTAGGTTTCGTCGACGCGCCACGAGCGACCGGCTGGCGTAGCAAAGCGGTTCCAGCGTTTGACGAACTCGGGCGTATAACGTCTCGCCCAGCGCAGGATCGTCGTGTGAGCCAGCGATAATCCCCGTTCGGCCATCATCTCGACCAGATCGCGTAGGCTGAGTTTGTAGCGCAGATACCAGCGAACGCACAGAATGATGATCTCCCGATCGAAATGGCGTCCACCGAACAACTCCTCCAGACTCTTCAGCTTGCTCATCGCGGTCATCAGTTCGTTTTGCTCCGATAACTCTAACCGATTCGCCGACCCTATTTGCAACAGAGCCCCGTCACTATAGGAAGCCGACGCTTTGTTGTGTTTAACCCAAGGTGAGTCGCCCGTTAAGCTGAAAGAAGTGCTGGTCAACGGCGCCACGGCGCAGGGTCGAACGCGTGCTTCGCGGCGTCGAGAAACAGGCGCTGGCGGCTCGATACTCCGTGGCGTGTAGGCAGCAGTGCCATCACGGGCGCCGGTTCAAGTCGCCATGTGGGCAGCACGCGTACCAGTTTCCCGGCCGCGACGAGGCGGGCCGCATCCCATTCCGAGCGCTCGATGATGCCCAGGCCGTCCACCGCCCAGTCACTGATGACGGTACCGTCGTTTGAAGAGAGCGCGCCCGACATGCGGATCGTGACGGATTTGCTCGCGTTCTTGCCGTCGGCGTCGGACTGCAAGAAGCGCAGGCGTGTCACGTCTTCGTCGTTCTCGCGCAAACAGAGGCAGTCGTACTTCGCAAGCTCGGACGGATGCGCCAGCTTGCGCAGGCGGCGCGCGAAGGCGGGAGCGGCGCACAGGAAGCGCTCATTCGGTGCAAGATAGTGTCCGATCCATGACGACGCCTTGATATTGCCGATGGAGACAACGACATCGGCTCCCGCAGCCGCGGTGAGCGGACTGTCCGACAGGATCAGCGAGATCGCAAGGTTCGGATGGGCGCGGTGAAGATCGCGAACCAGCGGCGCGATGTGTACGCGTCCGAAACCGAGCGGCGCGACGATCCGCAGATTCCCGCTCACACTCCCAGACTCCCCGGACACGCGCGATGGAATGGCTTCGATGCGTTCGAGCAGTTCCGTGGCCTCCTGGAGCAGGCGCTGGCCTTCGTCGGTCAGCGAGATGCCGCGTGCCTCACGAACGGCGAGGCGCACGCCCAAACGTTCCTCCAGCCGCTGTAGCCGGACCGTGACGGCGGGCGGCGTCAGGTTCAGCAGTCTCGCGGCTGCCGCGAGTGATCGCGACACACCAAGGGCGCGGAACAGGCGCATATCGTCCAGTTCGATCATTAAATAACCTTTAACGGTGGATTCACCCGATATTAAACACGACAAACTTCTGGTTTTCTATAGTGAGTCGTATGAACGGCTACGTGCCCGATGAGCGTCCGATCATGGGCCCTGGCGGCAAGGTGAATGACTTCTACTATGCGTTTGGCTTTTTGCGGTGCGGGCTTCCAGCTAAGGCGAGGAGTCGGCGGCGGCGTGGTGGCGGAGCTGATTGATACAGGTGCAACCAGTACGCCCATCGAACCTTGCTCGATCCGTCGTTTCGCGACTGCTAACACTGCGGAAACCTGCGTTGCACGTTCCGTCGCATAGCCGCATGCGGCGCGGACAGACACCTTTACGCTCAGCGGCAAGAGCGATGTCGGTGGCCGGACAGATCCCGGCCTTTTGGTCGCACGATTAACTTTATTCGAACTTGCGTCGCGGAGCCGGTGAGCTTCGCGACGCTTGTGCGTCACGCGCGCAGTATCAAACCGGAAGACGCTCGACGAGCGCCTTGCCGATGGCTAGTACATCGCCTGATTGATGATGCTGAACTGCTTGACGCCCGGGTCGGCGGCGAGTGATGTTCGTGCGTTGCGCACCATCTTCGCGACCGTATCCACGCGCGACATGCCCAGTTCTCCCAGCCATCCACCCAGGCCACACTCCGTCGGCATGTCGATCCTCACAAACGCACCTTCGTTAGTCGCAAGCCAGTGATGAACCAGCGCCTTCGCGCGACTCAGGCTGTCGTGGTCGTCGGACTCGACGGCCACGACGGGGCCAATCACATAACCCCGGCCGAAGCGTCGAAAGATGGAAAAGCCGAGCAATTCGCCGTCGCGCTCAAGCCCGATGCCTTGCGCGACATTCAGAAGGGCCGGTAAAACGGCGCTGCGGTCAAGACCGCTTGCACGTGACGCGAGCTCGATGAGCCGGGGCATGTCGCTGGCGTCAAGCGGACGCAGCTGCTCACCTGGCGGCAGCGAGGCCTGCGCTAGATCGGACACCGTGCCCTGGTGCTGCTCTGTCGCGCCGAATGTCTCGAAGCCGAGCTTTTCATAAAGCGGCTTTCCTGCGGTCGTTGCATGCAGGAGCGTGATCCGCTCAGCAGTTTGCTCGAGAAGCAACGCCATGAGCTTGCGCCCGATGCCGTATCCCTGCTGTTCAGGCGACACGATCACCATCCCAAGCGAAGCACGGTCCGCACCGTATTTCCAGTAAAGCGCTGTTCCGATCACTGCGCCGTTCAGGATTGCGACAAAGCCGCCGCCCGCTCCCAGCGCGAAGCGCCAGTCCTCTGCGCGGTGCGGCCAACGGACTGCGATGGAAAGGGCGTGTGCGGCGTCGATATCGTCCGGGGTGAACGCTCGGTAGAAGATGGGCATTGTGTGATTCGAAGTGGACATTGGGTCGTTCTCCAACAGTGATTTAGCTTGATGACTTACTTTCACATCGCGCACCACGCGTTGATAGGACATTCCTTTTGCACTGTTACGGTCCCCGGCGTGAGACCGGCAACGATCGCCGCCTGGCCATGCAGTCCGTGCGAATGCTGTGCCTTAACAGGCGTGGGGCGCTGCTGCCATGGCGATTGGGGGTAACCCGTGCGTTAACACACGTTTAATGATGGATTCACCACATATTAAACACTGCGCAATTTTGGCTTTCTATCTTGACAGGGTTGCTTGCGGGTCGCCGGTCACGGAAAGGCGACAAACGACCGCTCATCACTTTGGCATCAATGACGACCCAAGGGTCCATTGGAGAGAGCCGACATGTATCTGATACCGGAAATCGAAGCGTCGCACGAGGAGATCAAGGCATTGCGACGAACGATTCATGCGCAACCCGAGCTGCGTTACAAGGAAATGAAAACGTCACAGCTCGTTGCCGACAGTCTTGAACGGTGGGGTCTGAAGGTCTGTCGCGGGCTCGGAAAAACGGGCGTCGTTGGCGAACTGACTCGCGGGACGAGTTCCCGGCGCGTTGGGCTGCGCGCCGATATGGACGCGCTTCCCATTACTGAAAACAACGCGTTTGGACATCGGTCGCAGAACCCCGGGTGCATGCACGCGTGCGGGCACGATGGGCACACCGCGATGTTGCTCGGCGCGGTCAAGTACCTGGCGGCGTACGGGAGTTTTGACGGCACCATCGTCTTCATCTTTCAGCCGGCCGAGGAAGGCGGCGCCGGGGCGAAAGCGATGATCGACGATGGCTTGTTCGAACAGTTTCCGGTCGATGCCGTGTTTGGCATTCACAACTGGCCGGGCATGCCGGAAGGACATTTTGGCGTGCGCGCAGGCCCACTGATGGCCTCCAGCAACGAATTTCGCATCACCGTGAAAGGTGTTGGATCGCACGCCGCGATGCCGCACATTGGCAGCGATCCGGTCTTCGCCGCGGTCCAGATTGCGAACGGATTGCAGGCGATCATCACGCGCAACAAGAAGCCGCTCGACACAGCCGTGTTGTCGATCACGCAAATTCACGGTGGCGACGCCGTCAACGTGGTTCCGAACGAGGTATGGCTCGGCGGCACGGTGCGCACGTTTACAGTCGACACCCTGGATCTGATCGAACGGCGGATGAACGCCATTGCAGACGCGACCGGTGCAGCGCACGGGTGCGAGGTGCTTGTCGAGTTTCAACGGAAGTATCCACCGACTGTCAATGATGCGGAGCAGACGCGATTTGCCGTTTCCGTCATGGAGGAGGTGGTCGGCAAACAGAACGTCGACGCGTCGGTCGAACCGACCATGACCGGCGAGGATTTCTCGTTCATGTTGATCGAGAGGCCCGGATGCTACGCGTTTCTCGGCAATGGCGACGGCGCGCATCGCGATGCGGGGCACGGGATGGGACCGTGTACGCTCCATAACGCCAGCTACGACTTCAACGATGCGCTGCTGTCGGTCGGCGCGACTTACTGGGTGAAGATGGCAGAAAAATTTCTGCCGGTTCGTTCGTAAATGAAAGGCTTTTTCTGTCTACGGGATGGGATGCAATGACTTCCACTGCTTCGAGTAACGACAGTATCACCGCGGCCATACCCAAAAGTCTCTATATTGACGGTGCCTGGACGGCACCGGTACGCTCCCGAACCGTTCCCGTCGTCAACCCCGCGGTCGGGAAGTCAATTGGCGATATCGCGGTTGGCGCGAGTGAGGATGTCGAGCGTGCGGTGCGGGCAGCACGAGCGGCGTTTTCCGCGTGGTCCGTCACTCCGGTCGCCGCGCGTGTCGCGATGCTCGACAAGATCTACCACCTCATTCTCGAGCGCAAGGAACTGCTGGCGCAGGCGATCATGACGGAAATGGGCGCAGCGATATCGTTCGCGCGCGCCTCTCAGGTGCCTCTTGCAGCCGAGCATATTCGCGTGGCGCGGGACCTGGCGTCGAGCTATCCCTTTCTCAAGGTTGAAGGACATACAGCCATCGTCCGTGAGCCGATCGGTGTGTGCGCCTTGATCACGCCCTGGAACTGGCCGCTGTACCAGATTACGGCGAAGGTTGGACCGGCACTCGGCGCGGGGTGCACGGTCATCCTGAAGCCCAGTGAGTTATCGCCATTGAGCGCCGAACTCTTTGCGCAGATCGTGCACGACGCTGGCGTCCCCGCCGGGGTTTTCAACCTCATCCAGGGCAGCGGCCCGGAAGTGGGTGAAGCGCTCGCCACGCATGACGATATCGACATGATTTCGATTACGGGCTCCAACCGGGCCGGCGCGTTGGTGGCGCAGGCGGCGGCAGTCTCGGTAAAGCGCGTGACCCAGGAATTGGGAGGGAAGTCCCCGAACGTCCTGTTGCCTGATGCGGACTTCGCGAGAGTGGTCCCGCTGGGCGTCATGTCTGCCTTTCGTAATGTGGGGCAATCCTGTAGCGCCCCCACCCGGATGATTGTCCCGCGCCATCGGCTTGCAGAAGTGGAGCCCCTTGTTGCAGCCATCGTCAATGCCATCGTGGTGGGTGACCCTCGTTCTGAGAAGACTGTTCTTGGACCGATCGCCAATGAAGCGCAATTTCACCGCGTACAAGCGTTGATCGAGGCAGGCATCGCCGGTGGCGCCAGGCTGATATGTGGCGGGCCAGGACGTGTGGAAGGCCTCACCGAGGGCTACTTCGTGCGCCCGACCGTTTTCTCCGACGTCACAAGCGATATGCGAATCGCACAAGAAGAGATCTTTGGTCCTGTCTTGAGCATCATGCCTTATGACACCGTCGACGATGCCATCGTCATCGCGAACGACACGAAGTATGGCCTGGGCGCGCACGTCCAGAGTCAGGACCTCGATAGTGCACGCGCTGTGGCATCGCGCATCCGGTCGGGTCAAGTCCATATCAACCATCCGGCCTGGGATCCTCAGGCGCCATTCGGCGGTTACAAACGTTCGGGCAATGGTCGCGAATATGGCATATACGGGTTCGAAGAGTACCTCGAGACCAAAGCTATCCTGGGTTACGTCTGATTTGCTTTGTAGCCGTTGCTCTTTTGGAGAACCCAGGACCTCCTGTGAGGCGTCTTGCAAGCTTTCGAATTGGCCCGGTAACTTCGAGACATCAGCCAGTAGCCCGCACACCGCAAGACGTTCTTGCCAACGACCGAAGTTTCATCTTTTCCAGATCCTACATGTTGCGAGTCGACGAAATCGCAGATAGTCCGGTTGTTCCTGCTGAGGTGGATGTCGTCATCATTGGCGGCGGCATTATCGGGACAACCACAGCCTACGAATTGGCGCGTCAGGGCGTATCCGTTGCCCTGGTTGAAAAGGGGTTCATTGGCGCCGAGCAATCGGGGCGCAATTGGGGCTGGGTCCGCCAGCAGAACCGCAGGCATGACGAGTTGGTCATGGCGATGCGCAGCCTCAAGCGCTGGTCTGAAATCGGTGATGAGATTGGTCGCGACCTTGGGTTTCGACGTCAAGGCAGTCTTTATGGAACAACGAGCGAGGCGGATGTCGCCAAGTGGGAACAGTGGGCCGTCCGCGCAAAGGAAATCGGCTACTCGTTCGATATCTTGTCGGCAGCGGAAATAAAATCGCGCATTCCGAATAGCACAGCCCCGTGGGTCGGTGGTCTTTGGTCGCCGACCGACGGGTTGGCCGAGCCGAGCATGGCCACCCCCGCGATTGCCGAAGGGGCAAAAAAACTCGGCGTGTACGTGTTACAAACCTGCGCGGCGCGGGGTTTGGATATCAGTGCTGGCCGTATATCAGGTGTATGGACCGAGCGTGGTCTGATTCGGGCGTCCACGGTCGTGTGCGCCGGTGGCGCGTGGAGTTCCCGCTTGTTGCGACGCCACGGGATCGAGTTGCCTGTGGCGAATGTCGTTGGTACGGCCATGCGAACGTCGCCGGTTCCAGAGTTGCCGGGCGGGACGTTCAATGGTCCGGGTTTCGCTCTGCGGCGTCGGCTGGACGGTGGCTATACCGTTGCGGTTCCGGGGTACGGTCGCATGGAACTGGCACCGCAAGGCATGCGCTATGCGCTGAAGTTCTATCAGACGTATCGCGCCGAACTGACGAAGAAACTGAAGATCCGGATAGGGAGCAGTTTCTTCAACGGCCCCGAGGCGGCGGGCAGTTGGGCGTTCGATGAGATATCGCCGTTCGAACGCATGCGAGTGCTCGACCCCGCGATCGACGAAGAATGGGTGGCCCAGGCGGTGATCAATCTCACGGAGTGCTTTCCCGAAATGAAGGGCGTGCGGATTTTGCAGGCCTGGGCGGGACTGATCGATACCACGCCCGATCTGGTGCCGGTCATTTCAACGGTAGACGGTCTGTCCGGCCTGGTCGTGGCGTCCGGGTTCAGCGGGCATGGTTTTGGTCTGGGGCCGGGAGCAGGGCTGCTTGTGTCGGAAATAGTCTTGCACAAGACGCCATATTCGGACATCACGCCGTTCAGTTTGAACCGGTTCAGGAAAGGTACGAAACTCATCCGGCCCGAGATGATGTGAAGCCGTGCGATTTTGGGTTGTGGTGCAAATAGCGATCAACGAATCGGTTAGAGTGTCGGCCCGACCGATTTGAGAGCCCGCGATGAGCAAGCTGAAGAGTCTGACATGCAGTTCCTTGATCGCGCCGACCAGCTAATGGACGGAGGCGCTGATGCTGGGCAGCTTGATAATATTGGTGTCAGGCAGGAGGGTGAGGCGACCGAGATTCGTGTTCGAATTCTGCCGGAGTTCGGTTTCTTGATCATGCAATGTCACGCGACGGACTCCGCGGCCTGAAACCGCGCTTTCGGCAAGTTGGTTTCGAATCCGCGCTGTGGACTGTACTGGTTCGATGATGTACGGGCGATCGATATCCATGGACAGCGAGCGGCGCCGGAGAAGTGACAATGATAAGACGACTTCGCGGAAATCGGCCTGACGTACGCGTGGACTGGCGCGCGTCATGACAAATTGGCATCACGGTCGCGCGCTCAAGACGTCTTATCGGATGGCTTCGCGTGAATATCGGGCGATGAAGCGGCGCGTCTGAAGCGGGCGTTCCGTTTTTTGGCGAGTTGAACGCTAACGCCGCTCCAATTCGCCATCGCGCACGCGCCATAGAGACAACGGATTGTTGTCCTGTAGCGCAGGAGGTAGCAATTCCGGCGGTAGATTTTCATAGCAAATCGGCCGCAAGAAGCGTTCGATTGCGGTCGCTCCGACGGACGTAAAGCGACTGTCGGAGGTCGCCGGATACGGTCCTCCGTGTACCGTCGCGTAACCAATCTCGACCGTGTTAGAGAATTTGTTTGCGAGGATACGATTTGTCTTGCTTTCGAGCACTGGGATCAGGCGTCGGGCCAAGTCGAGATCGGTTGATTCCATATGCAACGCCATGGTCAGTTGGCCGCGCAGACTGGCTGTCAGTTCGATCAATTGATCCTCGCTCTCGCAACGGATGAGGACGGCCGCTGGACCGAACATCTCGCCGGCAAGCTCGGGCGCGGCGAGTACTTCAGCGGCGTCAACTTCGAAGATTTCTGACTGCCCTTCTAAACGGCCTTTTGGCGCGGTTCCTTTCGCGATGCTGACACTCGTTTTGCCTTCTCGACTACGTTTCGCTTCACGGTTGAAGTTGTCGTAAATTCCGCGGCTGAGCATTGTTTCCGCACGTACCGCCGACAATGTTCCCGCCAATGCGCCACGCAACTGCTCGAATCCCACGCCATCAATCGCGACGATCATGCCTGGCTTCAGGCACATCTGGCCAACGCCCGCCGTCATACGTTCGACGAAGTGCGCAGCAATGTCTGGCGCGCGGGTGCGCAATGCGCCTGGTAGAACGAAGTTGGGATTCACACTTGTCATTTCGGCGAAGACGGGAATTGGCACCGGACGCGCCGCACCACGGCGGACGAGTGCCATGCCGCCACTTTCCGAGCCGGTGAAGCCAACAGCCCGAATAGCCGGATGATCCACAAGTGCCTCGCCGACCGCGTTGCCGTGTCCGATCAGCAGTGAGAACACGCCTTCGTGCAGGTTGCATTCCTCGACGGCAGCCTGTATCGCCTTGCCGACCAGTTCTGATGTGCCGAGGTGTGAGCCGTGTGCCTTGACGACGACGGGGCAGCCCGCCGCGAGCGCCGATGCCGTATCGCCGCCCGCCACCGAATATAGGATCGGAAAATTGCTTGCACCGAATACGGCGACGGGGCCGAGCGGTATCTTCTGCATGCGCAGATCGGCTTTAGGCACAGGCCGACGCGCGGGATCAGAGGAATCGATCGTCGCGTGACGCCAGCGGCCGTGGCGTACCACGTCGGCGAACATTTTCATCTGCGCAGCCGTGCGCGCGGTCTCGCCCTTGATACGCTCAACGGTTAAACCCGTTTCACTTACTGCGCGTTCGTAGAGTCTATCGCCGAGCGCAAGCAGATTGTCGGCCGCGCGTATCAGGAACGCGCCGCGAGTTTCGGGTGAAGTGTGCCGATATGACTCGAACGCTTGTAACGCGAGCGTGCAGGCTTCATCCACATCGTTCAGCGTCGCGATGCCGAAGGACGGTTCGATTTCGGTGCCGAGGCGTGGGTCGAAAGCCTTGATATTGCCTGCCGTTCCGAAGCGCGATACACGGCCGATCGACATTTCACCGGTAACTTTAATCATGAGTTTCTCCAAGTTCTTCAAACAAACGTGTTATCCGGACATGGCAAACGCATGCGTCTGCCGGTATGCCCGACTCACCCGGCACGACCAGGAGTTCGCCTTCTTGCTATACACGTGTATTGACGCGGACTAAAGCGTGTTGTCGAAGGGCCGCATGAGGCAAAAGCGGGACCGCTCCTGCAGGATAGTTCATCGAGGCATTCTCTCGGCGCATGTCGGCGCCGTCACCATGCTAAGGCTGTGTGGGTTGCTCGTCCTTAAGCCTGATTAAAAAGTCATTAATTCGGCTTGTGAATATCGGTGTCTTACTTGGCCCATTCGGTTAACAAGTGTTAATAACGTTTCACTAACCCCGGGGCAGCGGAGCTGATTAAGATGAAGCGGTTGCAACGGGAGCGAGCTCACCCGCGCTGACATGGCCTTTGCGGCCGATCTCAATTCAATCCAGTCAACAGGAAACCATCATGCGAATTTCAGCACTTGTCGCGACTTGCGCTGCCGTCGTCGCGCTCGTCTCAAACGCAGCCATTGCACAATCGAGTAATGACGCCGTGGCATCGCAACCCGCCGCAGGAATGACGAAGGCGTCGATCCGTTTGCAGAACCGGCAATTGTCGAAGGCTGTTCGTCACGCGCTGTATTCGACCAAAGGGTTGAACGCCAGCAACATTGCGGTGCTCGTCAAAAACGGAACCGTTTCTCTGGTAGGGACGGTACCTGATGCAGCACAGATTCAGGTAGCGGGCGATGTTGCCAAACGTGTTCCGCATGTGGCGGCCGTCGACAACCGTGTGATCGTTGAGGAAGAAGGCGGCGGCCAGTAATTAGTGGGCCGCCGGATGCTTCGGCGGCTCGCCCGAACAGTGCCGCGCATACCCATACCCGAACGATAGGGCACGCCACGGGCCCTATACGTCGACCCACCGGCAAGCTGTCGTATGCGGCAAGCAGGGGGCGCCGATTTCTGCGGGGTGCAGCTTTAGTCCACGCATATGAACTCGCTCCTAGTCGGTGCATTCGGTCGCGAGCGTGAATATATGCCGTCAAAGTTCGGCCGACTTCGAGACGGGTCCACGAACATAAGGCCGTGCCGACGCCAAGGCGGCGCGCACGCGCATTTCACTTGCGACATCGACCGATCTGGCGGGAAGGGTTTCTAGCGCATCGACTGCTTGCGCAGCGCGCGTGCAGCACTCTTCAATCATGCCGCAATCGAGCAACGTGCCGACCAGATTCGACGCGAGTTCGACGCCGAGAAGCGGATCGCCGTCGGGTGAAAACGCCCAATCGAAGGCACTGCGCGCGTCGTCGAGCGTCTGTCGAAGATCCGGTGAATTGTCTGTGCCACACAGAATCGTCTCGTTCGAGCGGGCCTGGAAGCAACTGGAGAGATAGCGGGCACTACGCGAAGTGATTTCCTGCTTTTCGCCTTCAGCCTGTAGTTTCTCCAACGCATACGCGCGGGTCGATTCGGACAAGCGATATTTCGCCACGGGACCATCGAACTCGACATTGACGAGCGATTTGGCCGCGAGTTCACTGATGCCGCAGATCACGCTTCCTATCGTCAATTCCGCGTCGCACACGACCGCGCACATCGCCTCGAAAGTGAAATTGCCACCGAATACCGCGAGACGGCGGAATAGAGACTTGGTGCTTGGGTCGAGTAGCGCGAAGCTCCAGTCGAACGTTTCGCGTAAGGTTTGATGGCGCGGTAGCGCGGTCCGATAACCGCCCGCCAGAATCGCCATGCGGTCATCCAGCCGCCGATACACGCCTTCCAGGCCGAGCGAGACGATGCGCGCAGCTGCCAGCTCGATGGCCAGTGGGATGCCGTCCAGGCGGCGGCAGATCTCGCCGACGAGCTGGATATCCAGGCTTTCCGCGTCCCCTTGTCCCTGCAACGAATTGGCCCGCATCAGAAACAGATTCACCGCCGAACGCTGCAAAATCTCGGCGTCGGTGGAATGGGGCGGTGGAACATCTAGCGGATCGACCCGAAACACCGTCTCGGGCACGATACGAAGCGGTTCTCTGCTCGTGACGAGCACACGCAGTAAAGCGTTCGCTGCAATCAGTGACTCCACGGTCTCCGCCACATAGCCGATAACATGCTCCGCGTTATCTAGCAGAAGGAGCCTGCGGTTTTTGCCCAGCGCTGTCGCGACCTGCTCAATATCGGGCTGCTGGCCAGACATGGGCAGCCCGCACCCTTCGACAATTGCGGCGAGGACGGCCTCGTGTGTGTTCAACGTGGCCAGTTCGACTAGACACACAGGTTCGGGAAAGTCCGGCGCGGCATGGCGTGCCGCTTCGATCGCGAGACTGGTTTTGCCGATGCCGCCGGCGCCGACCAGCGTCAACACATGGGTTTGGTCCAGCATCGCGCGGATCTCGCTGACCGCTCTATCGCGCCCCACGAAGTCGGTTTTGGGCGACGGCAGACGGCGCCCGCAGGACGTATGTGAGTCGTCTCCTTCTGGCGGAGATTTTTTTGGCGCTTGTAGAAGCTGATACCCGCGACCGGGGACGGTGAGGATCAGACCCCGGTCCGGGCCGAGTATTTTTCGCAGCGCAGAAAGGTGGACATGGATGTTGTTCTCTTCGACTATGGTCTCCGGCCAGACTGCATTCATCAACTCGTCTTTCGTGACGAGACGTCCGGCCGCTGATGTGACCACGGCGAGAATGTCGAAAGCGCGGGACCCGAGGCGCACGACTTCGCCGCCTTGCCACAAAGTGCGCATCTCCAGATCGATTTGAAAGCGGCCGAGTTCGATCATGTCAGTTTCAGGTGCAGGAACAATGAGCGTGATAGGGAAATGAAGTGAGGTGCTGACGGAGCACGCGTGTGAGCATTCGCATGGGCGTGCACCTCGCTGCGAGTCTTTGCCTTACTGCCCTCCTGCGACTTTGTTGAACTATTCGCCGATACAGAACGACGGGATACGCCGCGGCACGCTCGAACGGTCATCATTGACCTGATCGAAAGGTACCTTGGCTAAAAGGGCGCGTCTTGTCTGTTAGTGCGATGCTTTGTATGAAAGTCTATCGGTACGCACCAGGACCGCTGATCGATCTATCGTGCCAACGTTTGATCGAAGCGAAGTGCGCATTGCTCAGCGGCGTACCTGCCGACGCCACGATCCCGGCGGAGTGCCAACCATTTGCGAAAAGGTTCGCGTGAAGTGGCTTTGATCGGAGAAGCCGCACGCGACGGCGATTTCCGACAGAGATGAGTCCGAGTGTTTGAGCAGGTCGCGCGCGCGATCGATACGACGCTCGAGCAGCCATTGATGCGGTGTGCGATCTGTGGTTTCACGAAACGCGCGGATGAAGTAGCTGCGTGACAGATTGCATGCGTTTGCGATCTCTTCGATCGAAACATTCTCCTGCGCCTTCGCGAGCAGCATGTCTTTGGCTCGAGCTTCATGTAATCCGGAAAGTCGCCGGTTTTTCTGATTCGATCGAGAGGGCGCGTTGCCATATCGATCGAGCAAATGCGTCCCGATTGTGACGCCCAGTTGCTCGACAAAGAGTGGGCTTGCCTCGCTCTGGCTATCGAGTGTGAGCGCCAATACCTGCGCGAGGTGGGCGAGGATGGGATCTTTGCGGCCGGCCACCGATGAAAGACCTGGTGTGTTCGATCCGAATCGCTCGTAGCAAGTGTTCGTGATGAAAGCGCGTGAGAGTTCCACCAGAAGGAAATCGAACCCGCCCTGCAACTCGGCTCTATAGTCTTCTGCGAAGTCGCGAATATAGACCGAACCCGTGTCGAAGTCGTGTGTCGTCCACCTGTGCCCAGAAAAAAGGCGCCGGCGATGGCCGGCCTCCAGTGACACACCGATAAGAAAGCCGCGATCTGAGGCAGGCATGTCGATCGCACTCGTCTTGTCGTCGCGCGTGCACTTGCGCAGAAACTTGAACTCACCCATGTCGAGTTCG
Organism: Paraburkholderia sediminicola; assembly: GCF_046027355.1. Lineage (GTDB taxonomy): Bacteria > Pseudomonadota > Gammaproteobacteria > Burkholderiales > Burkholderiaceae > Paraburkholderia > Paraburkholderia sediminicola_B. The sequence goes on from NZ_JAQQEK010000001.1 coordinate 203,564, forward strand.
AGGTCCTTGTGTAGCTGACTCGACAGGCATCCTAGCGAGTCCTTCGGTCGTACTGCTGTGGCGGTGGAAGTTTGTGTATCTTTAAACATGATTCGTAACCTCGGCTCGTCGCGTTGCAGTCTTACTCCAGGGTAATTTAACCGAAAATTAAGGAGTGTAAGAGTCCTATCATTGTGGCGTATTTGGCTATAAAAATACAAAATATGGGTTAAATTTTTTTAAATGCGCCGATATTAAGAGGTGTTTCCTCTGCATAATCGCTTGCCAGCAGTCGATCCGCAATCTGCGGATTGAATTTTTCTCAACGAAAGCGTCGTCAATGTGCCACCGTTTCTATTTTGGTCTCGACATATGACGTGACTGGGAAACGACAAGGGCGTGGGGGCTTTGAAGCAGAAATGCCGGGAATAGCCGATCGCTGTGCAAAGCAGTATCGGGGTCCGGTGTACACGTGACTGACGCAGGAGATCGTCCGAGGGCGCGAGTGCGTCGGTACGAGGAAGGCGACTTGCAGTCCACCTTGCGTGGACATGTGTATCGGGAAGCAGGATCGCGCGGTTGCGGGCCTCGGCTGCGCTAAACAGCCAAGGCCCCGCGCATCTGCGGGGAGTGCCGCGTTTAACGCTGCAAGCGCAGCGCGCTAATGCGCTTTAGCTCTGCAGGAACTCTAGCAGATCGGCATTGACCTTGTCCGCTTCGGTTGTGCACATGCCATGAGGCGCACCCGCATAGACCTTCAATGTGGCGTTCTTCACGATTTTCGCCGACATGCGGCCGGCCTGGTCGATCGGGACGATCTGGTCGTCGTCGCCGTGAAGGACCAGCGTCGGCACGTCGATTTTCTTTAGATCAGCGGTGTAGTCGACCTCCGAGAACTGCTTGATACATTCGTACTGGCCTTGAACCGAGCCGAGCATGCCTTCGCGCCAGAACTCGTCGATCGTGCCTTGCGAGATTTTCGCGTTGGGCCGATTGAAGCCGAAGAACGGCACAGCGAGGTCCTTATAGAACTGCGAACGGTTGCTTGCGACACTCGCACGAATGCCGTCGAACACAGACATCGGCAGGCCGTTCGGATTGCTTTCGGTCTTGACCATGATCGGCGGCACTGCGCCGATCAGCACGACCTTGGCAACACGCGAGGTGCCGTGGCGGCCGATGTAGTGTGCGATCTCGCCGCCGCCCGTCGAATGGCCGACGAGCATGGCGCCCTTCAGGTCGAGCGCGTTGATCACCGCAGCCAGATCGTCGGCGTAGGTGTCCATGTCGTTGCCGTGAGACGGCTGGTCGGAACGGCCATGGCCGCGGCGGTCGTGGGCAATGACCCGGTAGCCTTTCTGCACCAGGAACAGCATCTGTGGATCCCACGCGTCGGCATCGAGCGGCCAGCCGTGCGAGAAGACGACCGGCTTGCCGCTGCCCCAATCCTTGAAGAAAATGCGCGTACCGTCTTTAGTCGTTACCGTGTTCATCGTATGACGCTCTCCATGCTGTGGGTTGGATGAATTGCCCGCGTGTGCACTGCCGCTGGCGGACGCAGCGGCCATCGCGACGGTCGGTACGGCCATTGCAGCGATCGCCGCGCCGGCTGCTCCTGCGCCCGCCACAAGCATCTGCCGACGATTCGCCGATGGAATTCCCGATTGATTAGTCATTTTTTCTCCAGTCTTGTGATGTTGGTGGATGTGTCGTCGTGACGATGCGTGACGGGACATCACGGGGTTCAATCGTACGGATTCGGTAGTTTTTTTCGAACTTCAGAATCCTTAAATCTTATTAACTTGAAGCGCATGTGTGATCGTCGAGGAAGAAGGCGCTCAGTAAGCGTGCGGCCACCGGATGCGTGGGCGGCGCTAATGCGATCACTGTGACGGATAGCCGAGCCCGAACGATTGGGCAAGCCGCGGACCCTTCTGAAGCAGGGGCTCGACAGCGCTCCGCCGCGCGGTGGCCCAATCGTGGAGGCGCTGCACGAGGTCCGTTTGACGCGTAGCGAGCGCTTCGGCGAGGCTCACGGCGTCGTCGGCGGATTTCGAGGTGCCCGAGCCCGTGTGGGGCCGCAGCGTGCACGCGGCGTCGCCCACCAGCGCGATGCGCCCTTTGGCGAACGAGGGGCTCAGGGCGTCGGAGATGGCTTGCAGGAATGGCGTGTCCGTCGCGGCCACCAGTTGCGACAACGTGCGCGGCAGCCCATCGAGCGCCGCTCGATGCAGATACGCAAGCGACTGCTCCGACAGCTCGCCGGGCGAGACTGATACGTGGTGCCGGTGACCGTCGCGTCCGGTCAGGAACGCGCCGATCGATGACTCGTCCGGTTCATTTCTGTACCAGAGCCAATTGAACCGGCGCGTGCCGGACTCGAGCGAGCCGTTCAGCGCAGGAATCAGAAACGTCATGAACAGTGCGGCATCTGAACGGTAGAGCGTCATGTTCTCGATCAGATCCACGACATCGACGCGGTTGAAAGCGCTTTCACTCACCACCCCGCGCCACGCAATGTAACCCGCGTACGACGAAGCGTTACCGGGAAACAGCATGGAACGAAGCCGCGAGCCGGTGCCGTCGGCGGCGATCAGCATGTCTGCGCGAACCGGCGCCGCGCCGTCGTCGAAACGGATTTCGACGCCGTCCGCGTCTTCGGCAACACTCGTTACGTTGCGCCCGTAGTGAAGCGCACCGGGTGGCAACATGCTGCACAGCGACCGGTAGACGGCGTCCCACGATGAAAACGGCAGCAGCTCGGGATCGTCGCGTGTCACATTGCCGTCGATATCGATCCAACGCCGTCGGTGCGTCGGCACCGCAAGCATCGCGCGGGTTCGATGGCCGTGCTGTTCGAGAAACCGCAGCATCTGCCGCAACACCACGACTCCGCCGCCGCGGCCCCGCAGCGGCCCTGCGGAGCGCTCGTAGACATGCACGTCGTGACCCGTGCATGTCAGCGTCAAAGCGCATGCGAGCCCTGCGATTGAACCGCCCGCGATTGCAATTTTCATGCTGTTAGCGACGCCATGTCGATCCTCTATACGTCTATTTGCCGGCGCAAGCTGTCACCACCCAAAGGCATGTCGCGCAGACGTTTTCCGGTTGCATCGAATAGTGCGTTGCCGAGCGCGCCGGCGGTCGGTCCCATCGACGCTTCCGCTGCACCGAGAAACGGCGCACCAGGACGATTGATGAGATGGACGTTCAAACTGCGCGGAACGGCGGAGAAGCGGAGGATCGGGTAACTGCTCCAGTCGAAGCTTCTGATTCTCTCGGTATCGAACTTCAACTCTTCGTAAAGCGTCCAGCTTGCCGATTGAATCACGCCGCCCTCGATCTGGTTGCGGATGCCGTCGGGGTTGACGATCTGCCCGGAGTCTACCGCGACCTCGGCGCGTTCGAGAATCACCTGACCCGTCTCGGGCACGACGGAAATCTCAACGGCCATGGCCACATAAGCCATCAGGTTCTTGTATTTACCGAAGGCGAAGCCGACGCCGTGATTCGGCTTACGCGGCGCGCGCGGCCAGCCGAATTTTGCAGCGGCGAGCTGAATGACCGCGCGTGCGCGCGGGTCCTGCATATGCTTGAGCCGGAACGCGACCGGATCGGCGCCGGCAGCGGCGCTCAACTCATCCATGAATGTCTCGATCGTGAAGACGTTCATGTGCGCGCCGAGTGAGCGCATCGCCGACGTATGCAACGGCATGGTCGGCGAGAAGTTGTTCATCACATGCAGGTTCGGGAACGTGTACAGCGGAATCGCGTTGCGGTCGCCGCCGCCCTCGGGCTGCACCATCGGCACAGACGGCGCCGACACGAACGGTTTCTCCAGCATGGTCGCCGGAACGAGCCGGCCCGCATTCACGATCCGCTCGTTATGCGAGCTGCTCCACAACGCATAGTTCCAGCCCACGATGTTTCCGCTCGCGTCGAGCGAAGCGGTCACTTCGGTGATCATGGCGGGCGTGAAGTGGTCCCACGTGTGCTCCTGTTCGCGCATCCATTGCACGCGAACCGGCCGGCCGGCCATTTCGCGGGCGATCAACGCGGCGTGTGCGGCTACGTCGTCCGCGCCGTTGTGGCCGTAGCATCCCGATCCTTCGACGTGAATGCAGCGTACGTTCTCCTTGGGCAGCGACAGCATTTCCGCCAGGCCATCGCGCAGCGGATAGACGCCTTGCGAGTGAGTCCAGACGGTCATGTTGCCGTCCTTGAATTGCGCGACCGAGCAGGAAGGGCCGATCGAACCGTGCAACATATAGCGCTTGGTGTACTTTGCGCTCAGCGTTTTCGCAGCCGTTCCGGCCGCGCCCTGGGTGTTCGCGATCTCGATGTGTTCGGTGGCGATCTGCTTCAGATCACGGTGCACAGTGGCTGGGTCGGGCAGGGCGCGCCCTGCGCTCCACTGGCTTCCCGCTGCCAGCGCACGTTGTGCCTGCACGGCCTGCCATTCGCCTTTGGCGACCACCGCGAGCATGCTGCCGTTTCTGATGACGTTGACCACACCCGGCATCTTCAGAATGTCGGGTGTGTTGGTCCGCAGCAGCTTCGCGTCGTAAACCGGTGGCAGCACTACACGCGCATGCAGCATGTCCGGCATGAACATGTCCTGAACATAACTCGGGCCGCCGGTCACCTTGCCGGGAATGTCCAGCCGCGGCAATGACGTGCCGATCACCGCGAACGTTGCGGGGTCTTTCAACGGCGACTCAGGCGAGGCCATGCGATGCAGACCGGCGGCGCCGACCGCTTCGCCATAGGTCATCGTCCGGCCATCTGGCGCTGTGATGATCGCGTTGTGGGCTTTCAGCACGCCGCTGCTGACACCGAAGCGTTTGGCCGCTGCGTCGACCAGCAGCCCCCGCACCTGGGCTGCGGCGTTCAACAATGCGCTGCCGCTGTCGGCGATGGTGTGACTTCCCGCCGTGAGTCCTTCGTCCGGTGAGGCGCCCGTGTCGGCGGTCAGAAACGTGATCAGCGAGGGCGCCATGTCGAGCTCTTCTGCCGCGATCTGCAACAGCGCGGTGCGCACGCCGGTGCCGAGTTCGACCTTGCCGGTGTAGACGGTGACTTTGCCCGCTGCGTCGATCTTGATCCACGCGTCGAGAAAGGGGTTGGTCTTCAGGCTGCCCGCGAGCGTCTCGGTCGCTTTGGCAACGTGCACGGCGGCGCCTTCGTCCGCGATCACTTCTTGCGCCATGGCCTTGACGACGGGGAACAGACTGAAGCTCACCACGAGCGCGCCGGACATCATGAAGCGGCGGCGTCCTTCGTTGATATCGTCTTCCTTGACGCTCATTGCGTGCCTCCGTGGCTCGCCGCGCCGTGAGGCGGCGTGGGCGCAGCGCCTGGTCCGGGCAGGTGCGCGACTTCGCGGATCGCGGCGAGGATACGCATATGGGTCCCGCAACGGCACAGGTTCGGCTCCATATGCTCGCGCAGTTCGCGCTCGGTCGGCTGCGGATTGCGGTCGAGCAGCGCCTGCGCGCGCATGATCATGCCGGCGATGCAATAGCCGCACTGTGCGGCCTGGTGCTCGATGAAGGACTTCTGCAGCGGACCGGGACGGTCGGCCGTGCCGAGACTTTCGATCGTGCGAACAGCGCGGCTGCCTATCGACGACACGGGAATCAGGCAGGAAAAGACCGCCCGATCGCCCACGATCACCGTGCATGCGCCACATTGTCCGAGCCCGCAGCCGAACTTCGCGCCGTGCAGGTGCAAATCATTGCGCAGCGCATAGAGCAGTGGCGTCGACGGATCGATATCCAGCGTGTGCTGCACGCCATTGACGGTAAGGTTGATCATCGCGCCTTGTTCTCCTCTCGGATTTTTGCCACGGTGGCTTCGACGTCGTTCCACGGGCCGCGCTGTGAATAGGTCGCGCGAATGTAGGACGCCAGATCGGCGATTTGCTGATCGTCATAGACCTCGCTGAAGGCCGGCATATAGTTCATGCTGTCCTCGCCGTGCCAACCGTTACCGCTCAGGATCATCTGAGCGGTGTTACGTGGCGTCGGGGCATTGACGGCAGTGCTGAAAGCGAGCGTGGGGCGCTCGCCGATCGATTGCATCGGCGCGGCGGGGCCGTGGCATTGCGCGCACGACGCGGCGAACAGGAATGCGCCGCGTTGCGCCGCAGGCGATGGTTCGCCATGTGCTGCAACGTCGGCAGACGCATTCGCAACGGCCGGCTGCGCTTTCTGTATTGACAGGATGTACGCGGCAATCGCGTTCACGTCCTCCTCAGGCACGGTGGCGAGGTCGCGCGTGACGGGCAGCATGGGACCGGCCGCGGCACCGTGTTCGCTTGCACGACCGCTGCGCAGATACATGACGAGCTGTTCCTTGGTCCACGGTTTCGGCGCCGAGCCCAGTGCGTTCAGTGGGGGAGCTTCCCAGCCGTCGACGATGCCGCCGTCGAATGCATGTCCCGATTTTTCACCGCCAATCGCATTGAGCGGCGAATGGCATGAAGCGCAGTGTCCGAGGCCGTCGACCAGCAGCTTTCCGCGATTCCACTCGGCATCTTTCGAGACATCCGCGGCCTGCTCGCCGGCGTGAAGGAACAGCACGTTCCAGAAGGCTAGCAAGGGACGGAAATTGAGCGGGAAGATCAGTTCGTTCGTGGGCGCGTTCGCGTTGACCGGCTCACGCGTCATCAGATACGCGTAGGCCGCCGAGATGTCGCTATCGGACATGCGCGTGAAGTGAATATAAGGAAACGCGGGATAGAGCAGGTGACCATCGCGGGAGACGCCGTGACGCACCGCTCGCGTGAACGCTTCCAGCGACCAGTTGCCGATGCCCGTCTCGGCGTCGGGCGTGATGTTGGTCGCGTAGATCGTCCCAAACGGCGTCGCAAGCGGCAAGCCGCCGGCGAACGGCTTGCCGCCCTTGGCGGTATGACAGACGATGCAGTCGCCCAGCGCCACGACTCTCGCGCCGGCGAGCTTCGTCCGCGCATCGAACGACGAAGCCGGCGGAGGCTGTATGGGGGCGATGGCGGGCTTCCACATCAGCAGCGTGGCGACGATCAGCGCCGCCAGGATGACTACGCCTCCCACCGCCAGCAATTTAGGCTTTCGAGTCATTCACCCACCTGTCACAGAAGTCTTGAATCGAGTCTGCACACCGCGCTGTGTGCGCGGCCGACGGGATGCCTCCGTCATGCCTGAGCGCCGCTGCTATGGAACGGGTAGTCGATATAGCCGGAGTGGTCGCCGCCATACCAGCCGACGGGCTTCGGCGTCGCCAGCGGTGCATGGGTGGCAATGCGTTCGACCAGATCGGGATTGGCGATATACGCGCGAGCAAATGCGACCAGGTCGGCTTCGCCATCACGGATCAATGCATCAGCCTGGTCGATGGAGATGCCGCCGTTGAGCATCAGGGTGCCGGAGAAAACCTTGCGCATGCGTTCGATGATGCGCGGCAAATCCGGTGCGCCGCTCCAGCCGTTCGTATCCGCCGCGTGAAGGTAGGCGACGCCGAATTCGCCGAGCATCTTGCCGACGTAGTCATAGGTGCCGTCCGGATCCGCGTCGCGCACATTGTTGTAGTGCGCATACGGCGAAATGCGGACGCCGACGCGATCGAGGGGGACCACTGAACCGATCTCCGTGAGCGTGTCGCGAAGGAAGTTGGCGCGGTTCGCCAACGAGCCGCCGTATCGGTCATCCCGCCTGTTGGTGGTCGACGAGAGGAATTGATGCGGCAGATAGCCGTTTGCCGCGTGCACTTCGACACCGTCGAATCCGGCTTCGATCGCGTTGGCCGCGCCTTGCCTGAACTCCGCTATGGCGAGCTTCACTTCGTCGGTCGACATCGCGCGCGAGGGTGTTGCGTGGATCTTGGTGTACTGGCCGTTTTGCAACTGCGCCCACACCTGCAACTGCTCGAGATCGTCGTTCAGGCCCGAGGGCGACAACGGCGCATCGCCGTCGAGCAACGCGAACGAACCAACCCGTCCGCCGTGCCACAGTTGCATGAAAATACGGCCGCCGGCGGCATGCACCTGACTCGTAATGTTGCGCCAGCCGGCGATCTGCTCGGCTGTGATGATGCCAGGTGTGAGCTCGAAGGCGGCCGACGCCGAACTGACATTGGTCGCCTCGGTGATGATCAGTCCCGCCGACGCGCGCTGCGCATAGTACTGCGCCATCATGTCCGTCGGGCGGCCGCGCTGCGGTGCGCGCGAGCGTGTCATCGGGGCCATCACGACGCGATTCGGTAAGCGCAGCCCATGCAGGTCGTGAGCGCTAAGAAGAGGTGACATGATTGTTCCTTTTTGCGAACGATTGAGCGTCGTTCAGAAGCGTGACAGTACTGAGCAGCGTATCGATGACGGCACAAGAACTCCTGAAGCCACGCTGAATTTTTGTGAAACCGGAGAGTTTCTGTCCGGCTTCCTGAATAAACCTATTGCGTTAGGCCTGGCGGGCGGCGTGCGGACGGCCGATCGCCAGATAGTGAACGAGTGCGACGAGCGGGAAGGCGGTGGCGACGCCGGCGACCAGCGGCCAGCCGCCGTGCTCATAGAGCGGGCTGGCCAGCGCCGAGCCGAAGGCGCCGCCTACAAAGATGCTGGTCATATACAGCGCGTTCAGACGGTTTCTGCTCGCGGCATGCAATGCATAGATTTCGCGTTGTCCCAGCACCATGTTCATCTGCACGGCAAAATCGAGGACGATGCCGGTCGCGACGAGTCCCACTACGCCCCACGCCGGATGGATCAAGGCCGGTGTGTAGGCGAGCGCGCCCACGACGAGCGCGATCAACGTCGCGCGCACGGTATGCCCTGCGTCGGCCAGGCGCCCCGCAACCGGTGCGGAGGTCGCGCCGATCGCACCGACCAGCGCGAAGATGCCGATGGCGGTTTGCGAGAGCCCGAACTGCCGGGTTAACTCGACCGGGATTGCGGTCCAGAACAGGCTGAACGAAGCGAACATCAACGCCTGATACAACGACCGGTGACGCAGAACCGGCATGGTGCGGACCAGATGACCGAGCGAGCCGATCAACTGGAAATAGGTGGCCTTGTGGTCCGGCTGGCGGCGCGGAATGGTCAGCGCGAGCACGCTCGTGACGATCGCCATGACGACGGACGCGGTACCGAACACTGCGCGCCAGCCGAAGTGCCCGGCGATCACGCTGGAAATCGGCCGGGCCAGCAGAATGCCGAGCAACAGCCCGCTCATGATGGTGCCGACGACTTTGCCGCGCGTCTCGTCCGGCGCGAGGTGAGCCGCGAGCGGAATCAGAATCTGCACGGCGACGGAGCTGAAGCCGACCAGCAACGAGATCGCGAGGAACCAGCCCGGCTGATGAGTGAAGGCTGCCGCGCCAAGGCTTGCGATCGACACCAGCGCAGTGGTGATCATCAGCTTGCGGTTCTCCAGCAGGTCGCCCAGCGGTACGAGAAAGAACAGCCCGAATGCGTAGCCGATCTGCGTCAACGAAACGATCAGGCTGGCCATGCCGCTGGACATGTGGATGTCCGGCGCGATCAGTTCGGTGATCGGTTGTGCGTAGTAGAGATTCGCGACGATCGCGCCGCAGCAGAACGCGAACAGCGCGATCAGGCCGCGTGTCAGCTTGACTGCGCTTGCGTTGCCAGCAGTGGGGGATGCCTGGGTTGACATGACAACTCCGTGAAATCAGAAAATGGATAGACGTGAATTCGTAAGTAAGCTCAGATGCTCGCTCAGCGAGCGATGTTCATTGCCCGGTCGCCGAGCGATATGCCTAGATCGGTCATCAGCCTGCCGCGTTGCAACTGCTGGTTTTCCCAGCGCTTGAGTACCGAATCGATGGTCGCCCCGGCCTGCCACGTCGCCGCCAATGCAAGCGCGAGCGCATGGGCATTGGCGGCGGCCTTCGCGGTGCTGCCGGCCGTGTGCGGCCGTGGAACCGAGGCGGCGTCGCCGAGTAGTACGACCCGGCCGAACACCATCTGCGGCGCGCGCAGGTCGACGATCGGTTGCATGAACGGTTCTTCTGTCGCATCGACGAGCGCGCGAAACGTCGGCGCAAGCAGCGCCTTGGCGTCATCTCGAAGCTGCTCGATGTCGGCGTTTTTGGTCGTGCCCGGCGGCAACGAGAATGGGCGCGCGGCGCCGCGACGGTCGATCAGAAGCCTGTCGAGTTCTTCGCGGCTGTATTTGCGGTACCACACCCAGTTCCAGCGGCGCTCGCCGACCACAGTCGAGTCGTTCTCACCCGGAATCAGATAGGCGAGTGCCGAGTGCTCATCGCCGTGCTGAAACGTAAAACGGTCGCGCAGCGTATCCGCCGCGAAGAGCGGCAGATCGGGCTCCGCAACGAGCCCGCGCCATGCCACATAACCCGCGTAAACCGGAACCACCTCGGGCAGCAGGCGCCGTCTCAGTGTCGAGCGAATGCCATCGGCGCCGATCAGCAGATCGGCCCGCTCGCTGCGCCCGCTTTCGAACTGCGCAACGATCTGCTCGCCCTCCGTGCGGAAGTCGGCAAACGTCTCGCCCGTATGGAGCGATAGGGCAGGCAACGCATCTCTCATCGCCCGGTACAGCAGGCTCCATGAGGTCTGCATTTGCGGCATGAACAGTTGCTCGACGCGATTGTCGTCGCGGTCCAGATAGATACGCTCGCCCGACGCCACGCCCGGAGGATCGGGCAATACCACACCGGCGAAGTGGAGGGCATCCAGAACATCCGGCTGGAGCACGATGCCGCCGCCGCGGCTGTCGAGTTGATTTGCCGACGTCTCGAACACGTCGACATCCCAACCGGCCGCCCGCAATGTGGTGGCCGAGAACAGTCCGCCGAGCGAGCCGCCGATCACAACGGCACGCGGTTTCGGGAGTGATCTCATGCTGCGCTCCGCTGCACAGCCGAACGCAGCGCATTGGCGAAGATGGCGGGCGGCTGTGCACCGCTGATGAGTTCGCCCGCAATCACGATGGTGGGCACAGCCTGAACGCCGAGCTTGTCTGCGCGGTTGCGCGCCGCGTCGATTTCCTGATTGCCGGCGGCGGACTGCAGGTACGCGCGAACCTGGTCCGCGTCGAAAGCGTGGTCGGCGGCGATGGTAACCAGCGTGTCGAGTGAACCGATGTCGCGCCCTTCAGCGAAATAAGCGGCGTAGATGCCGTGATAAAGCGCGGCAGTTTTCTGCGCTTCATTTCGGTCCTGGGCGAACTGCATCAGCCGGTGCGCGAGACGCGTGTTCGGCGTACGCAGCACCTGGTTGTAGTTGAACTGGGCGCCCGCCGTCAGACCCGCGGCCGCGACCTGCGCGTCCATGTTTTGCGAACGCGCCCAGCTGCCGAATTTGCGGGTTCGATAGCTGCGTCGGTCCGTGCCTTCGACTGGCATCGACGGATTCAACTCGAACGGCACATAGCGGATCGAAACGCTCGAGCCGACACCGGATTCGTCGAGTGCCGCAACGAGATTCCGTTGGCCGATCCAGCACCACGGACAAATGAAGTCGTAATTGACCTCGACCTGAATGGCTTGCATGTTGCACCTCTCACTAGGTAACGCAGGCAGCTTAATCGTTGCGAGAAGTTTGCTGAATGGGTCTAAAATGCAATCCAACGTTGCATATAGCGCAACCAAACCATCGTTAAGGCCGTTTATGGACAAGTTCCTCGCCCTGAATACGTTGCTGGAAGTGGCCGACGCTGGCGGCTTTTCAAAGGCTGCCCGGCGTCTGGGCGTGGCCACCTCGTCGGTCACGCGCCTGATGGATTCGTTGGAGGCCGCGCTGGGTACCGCGCTTCTGACCCGCACACCGAGAAAGGTCAGTCTCACGGACGCCGGCATTGCATACGTCGAGCAGGTCGGCAAGGTGCTGGACGATCTGGCCGAAGCGGACGAGAGCGTATTCGACAGCGGCGCTTCGCCCGTCGGCGCGCTTCGCATCGCGGTGCCCTCCACCTACAGCCGGCTGCGGCTCGCTCCGCATCTCGCGGCTTTCCTGTCCGACTATCCTCGCGTGTTCCTCGACGTCGTCGTGGCCGATCACTACGCCGATCTCGCGCTCGACAGAATCGACGTTGCGATACGGATCGGCCTGCCCAACCGCGACGCCAACCTGGTTGTCAGAAAGCTGGCGGACAATCCGCGCTATGTCGTTGCCAGCCATGACTACCTCGAACGCAGCGGCATGCCGCAAACGCCACAGGCACTCGATGCACACGAGTGCCTTCGCGTGGCATACGGCGGCGGCTATCGAACACGCCAGGTCTGGACCTTCCGCCGCGAAACCGTGGAGGAGCGAGTCGAGGTTCGCGTTGAAGTGCGCGGCCATCTGCTGTCGAACAGTCTCGACATCCTGCTTGACGCCGTGCTGGCGGGGCGTGGCATCGCGTTGCTGCCTGAATGGCTGGTCGCCGCCGAAATTCGCGCGGGACGCCTGATGCGCCTGTTTCAGAACTTCGAGGCGAGTCCTCATAATGGCGACGCAGTCGTCTACGCAGCGTATCTGCCCAATCGCCGCCATTCCAGCAAAGTGCGCGCACTCGTTCAGTTTCTCGAATCGCGGGTTCACACTTCGCTGGAAGGTTGAGCCACGGCGTGCTCACGCCTTGCAAGCGTCTTCGCATCACACACCGTTATGCGTGACGTCCCGATTCGAACAGGAACCACACGCGCTGTTCTGCTTCGTCGATCCAGTTTTCGAGCAGGCTCGCCGTCGCGACATCGTTGTACTCGCCGCACAGCGAATGCGTCTCGCGCATGTAGCCGGCGAGCGCCAGATTGTCCTCGCGCAATTCGGCCAGCATGTCGCTGGGCGTCACGAAGTCCGCATCGTTGTCGAGAATCCGCTGCAGCTTTGTGATCTGCCCGGTGGAGTGCAGCGTTTTGCCTCCGAGTTTGCGTGCTCGTTCCGCTATCGGGTCCGTCGTTGCGAAGATCTGCTCGGACTGCTCGTCGAGCAGCAGGTGATAGTCGCGGAAGTACGGCCCCGACATATGCCAGTGGAAGTTCTTCGTCTTCAGATACACCGCGAACACGTCGGCTAGCAAGGTCGTCAAAGCGGCGGCAATGTCGCGGGTCGCCTCTTCGGTCAGGCGGGTTGGCGTTTTAAGCGGGGCCGCGCGATGGGCTGCTGCGGTAATTGCTTCTTTCATAGCGAGTCCTTTGACGTGTCGATAGATACAACGTGTGAGTTCCTGAATCCGGCAGCTCGCATTGTAGGAACGCGGGATACGTAAAGTCCTGCAAAAAACATGAAATGTTCTGAACCGGGAATAAAGATGCCCGCGTCGCGATCAGTCGAGGATCTCTTCCCGAAAGTTTTATTTAAGAACTATTAAGGGTTTTGCCAAGGACTCGGCGAACAGCCAGTGGCTAGACTGGGCCTCAGTTTTCTCGCACTTCAAGCGAGTGCGGCCTGTCCTCCCATGTTCACCAAACTTTTAGGAAGTACAAAGCCATGGCAAATCCGAAACTTGAAGTCCTCACGCCTGCAAACTCGCAGATCATCTTCATCGACCAACAGCCGCAAATGGCTTTTGGGGTGCAGTCCATCGACCGTCAGGTACTTAAGAACAACGTAGTAGGACTCGCGAAGGCAGCGCGGGTGTTTAACATTCCCACCACTATTACGACAGTGGAATCCGAAAGTTTTTCTGGCTATACGTACCCGGAGTTGCTGGACGTATTTCCGGAGCACAAAGTGCTCGAGCGCTCGTCCATGAATTCGTGGGACGACCAGAAGGTTCGGGACTCGCTTGCTGCGAACGGCCGAAAAAAGGTGGTGGTGGCAGGTCTGTGGACTGAGGTTTGCAACAACACTTTCGCGCTATGCGCCATGGCCGAAGGTGAGTACGAAATCTATATGGTCGCCGACGCGTCGGGTGGCACCTCGAAGGACGCGCATGACTATGCAATGCAGCGAATGATTCAGGCCGGCGTGGTTCCGATGACCTGGCAACAGGTGCTGCTCGAATGGCAGCGCGATTGGGCGCACAAAGAGACCTACAACGAAGTCATGGCGATTGCCAAAGAGCATTCGGGGGCGTACGGGATGGGCGTGGACTATGCCTACACGATGGTGCACAAGGCTCCCCAGCGCGCGGCGGGGACGCACGAGGTTCTGGCACCGGTGCCCGCAAAGAAGTAAACAGTCGCGACGAGCGCCCGTTTCCCATGAATAGCTCCGCGCGTGAAAAGCGGAGCGCTCCCTATGAGGATCGCCATGACTTCCAATACTTCCGCGCCGACGCCGGCCGAAGTTGTCTTCTTTAATGGCAAGATTGCCACCCAGGACGACAAGCGCTCTTTTGCCGATGCGCTCGCCGTCGCGAACGGCCGCATTATCGCGTCGGGATCTCGCGACGCCGTGATGCGGCACGTGAACGACAACACGCGGCAGGTCGATCTGAAAGGCCGCACGGTCATTCCCGGTCTGAACGACTCCCACCTGCACATCATCCGCGGCGGGTTGAACTTCAATATGGAGTTGCGCTGGGACGGTGTGCCCTCGCTGGCGGACGCACTGGACATGCTGAAAAAGCAGGTGGCACGCACGCCGGCGCCGCAATGGGTCCGCGTGGTGGGCGGCTGGAACGAATTCCAGTTCGCCGAGCGCCGCGGACCGACGCTCGAAGAAATCAACGCGATCGCGCCGGATACGCCGGTGTTCATCCTGCATCTGTACGACAGCGCGCTTCTGAATGCAGCGGCATTGCGCGCGGTCGGCTATACGAAAGACACGCCCAATCCTCCGGGCGGCGAGATCCAGCGCGATAAGCGCGGCAATCCGACGGGCATGCTCATTGCACGTCCGAACGCCGGGCTCCTGTACGCCACGCTGGCGAAAGGTCCGAAGCTTGCGCTGGAGGATCAGCGCAATTCCACGCGCCACTTCATGCGTGAGCTGAACCGGCTCGGTGTGACGAGCGCGATCGACGCAGGCGGCGGTTACCAGGCCTATCCGGACGACTACGCCGTCATTATGGATCTGGCGAAGCATAGTGAACTGACCGTGCGTATTGCGTACAACCTGTTCACGCAGAATGCAAAAAAGGAAATCGAGGATTTCGCGAAGTGGGTGAAGGTGACGAAGCCCGGCGAAGGTGACGATTTCCTGCGCGTGAACGGCGCCGGCGAAATGTTGGTGTTTTCGGCCGCCGACTTCGAAGACTTTCTCGAGCCGCGGCCGGATCTGCCGGACACGCTCGAAGAGGAACTGGAAGCCGTCGTCCGGCTGCTGGTGGCAAACCGCTGGCCGTTCCGTCTGCATGCGACCTACAACGAATCGATCGAGCGCTTCCTGAATGTATTCGAACGCGTGAACGCCGACATTCCGTTCAACGGGCTGCGCTGGTTCTTCGATCACTGCGAGACCATCACGCAACAGAATATCGACCGGGTGCGCGCGCTCGGCGGCGGCATTGCGATCCAGCACCGGATGGCCTTTCAGGGCGAGTACTTCATCCAGCAATATGGTGAAGAGGCCGTGAAACGCACCCCGCCCATTCGTCACATGCTGGATGCCGGGCTGCCCGTTGGCGCGGGGACGGACGCGACGCGCGTCGCGAGCTTCAACCCGTTCGTCTCGCTGTACTGGATGGTGTCAGGCAAGACGGTCGGCGGCACCGCGATGTATTCCAGCGAGAACCGTCTGGACCGGATGGAAGCGCTTCGCCGCTACACGGTGGGCAGCGCATGGTTCTCGAACGAGGATGACCGTAAAGGCGCGCTGGTTCCGGGCCAGTTCGCGGATTTTGCGGTGCTCAGCGAAGACTACTTTACCGTCGACGAGAGCCGCATCAAGTTCCTGACCTCGGCGATGACGGTGGTGGGCGGCAAGGTCGTGTATGCCGATGACGAATTCGCGCCGCTCGCGCCGCCTGACCTGCCGGTCAGCCCGTCGTGGTCGCCGGTCGCGGAATTCGGCGGCTATAGCCGTTACAAACCGACGGCGGTGGCGTGCGTGGATGGCTGTGTGAATCTGTGCGGCGTGCATGCTCATGCGCATGGTTGGGCATGGCGTAAAAACGTGCCTGTCAGCGATTCCAACGGCTTCTGGGGCGCGTTGGGTTGTAGCTGTTTCGCGTTCTGACATCCATAGGTTGGTGCCACCAGACCAGCGAGGACCACCATGCCGACCCTGACTGACGGAGTGTTGTTTGGCATAGGCATACTGGTTCTCGATTTCCTCGCCTGGCGTTTCATGGACCGCACGAGCGAGCAGGTGCGTCTGGCGTTCCGGGCGCTCCTGTTTGGTTTGTCGACCTACGTGCTGTTCAGTTCTGGCATGAATCCGCTGCGCGCGGCGCCCTGGGAATCCGAGCCGCTGCGCCATCTGCTCGCGCAAGTGCTGGAGGTGGTGTGGTGGCTACAGGGCGCGCGCCTCGTGACCGTCATGCTGGATCGTGCCGTGCTACCCGAGACGTGGCACAAGGAGCGTCTGTTTCAGGATGTGCTCGGCGCGCTTGTCTTTCTGGCTGCAGCGGTCGGAGCTATTGCTTTTGTGTTGCAACTGCCTGTGCGCGGCCTGCTCGCAACCTCCGGGGCGCTCGCGGTCGTGCTGGGCCTTGCGATTCAGAGCACGCTCAACGACGTGTTTTCCGGTGTGGTCCTGAACGCTACTCAGCCCTTTCACATTGGAGATTGGGTCACGATCGGCGATGTCGAAGGGAAAGTCATTGAGAGCAACTGGCGCGCGACCAGTCTGCTGAACGGGCGGGGCAACATCGTCGTGATCCCCAATAGCGTGGCGGCGCGCACCAATATCGTCAACGCGAATAAACCGGCGCATACACACGGTATCAGTGTGGTGCTACCGGTCAAACCATCGATCCGGCCGGCAATCGTGCTGGAGGCGCTCGCCAACGCTGCCGCCAGCTCAGAAAATGTCTTGAGCGAGCCTAAGCCGCTCGTGAGTGTGCGCCGTGCCACGAGCGACTCGATCGAGTACGAGATCGTCTGCTACGTCGACGCACTGAGCAAAAAGACCGATGTGCGCAACGAACTGTTCGATCTCGCGTACCGGCATCTGGTCTCGCGTGGAGTCGTGTTGTATCCCTTGTCCGTACCCGAGCCGGCTACCGACGCGGCAGATCAGAGGCACCGATTGCTTCGCAACGTCATGATCTTCAAGACACTCGAGGACGACGAAGTACTGGAGCTTAACGCGAAGCTGACGCAGCACGAATTCGATGTAGCCGAGACCATTTACGCCGCGGCCGATGAGAACGGCCACGAGCTTCATATTCTCGCGCAAGGCGTCGCAAAAGTGAGCGTACCGAAGGATGGCGGTGAGATCGAACTGCGGAGGCTGGTGCCTGGCGATTCGATAGGACAGTCAGGCATTCTGGCCGGCGTCAGGACGGATGTGATCGTTCGAGCGCTGACTCGCGCCACCGTTTTCCGGCTGGACAAGGTCGCATTGACGCCGATTCTCGCGCGACGCCCCGAAGTGGCCACGGAGATGTGCCGTTTGCTTTCGGAACATCACGCAACCGAAAAAATGCTGCTTGAATCGCCGGCGAATGTGGACGAGACGTCAGGCGGTTTGCTGCAATGGATTCGCGACGGCGTACGGCGATTCCATGAACTCACGATTTGAGCCGACACACAGGACCGCGGCGCTTCTTAAGGGTTTTTAAGAATCCGACAAAGTCTTTAATTGATTTATTCGCTACGCTGTTTCGAACAGTTGCTAAGCGTTCCGCCGAATCGATCCAACACCATTGACCATGGAGTCTCACGTGAGTACTTTCACCACATCCGACGGCACCCAGCTTTACTACAAGGACTGGGGCACGGGCCAGCCGATTGTTCTGAGCCATGGTTGGCCGTTGAACGCCGACATGTGGGAATACCAGATGAAGTTTCTCGCCGACAACGGTTTTCGTGTCATCGCCTATGATCGCCGCGGCTTTGGACGTTCCGCGCAGCCGTGGTCGGGATATGACTACGACACGTTTGCCGCCGACGTCAATGAGTTGATCGAGGCGCTCGATCTCAGGGACGTGATTCTCGGCGGGTTTTCGATGGGTGGTGGCGAAGTGGCACGTTATATCGGCCGCTTCGGCACGCGGCGCATCGCGAAGGCAATTCTGCTCAGCGCCGTGACGCCTTTGATGATTCGCCGGGAGGATCATCCGGAAGGAATGGACCCGGCCATCTTCGACGGCATTCGTGCGGGACTGCTGAACGACCGGCCCAAATTCCTCGACGACTTCGGCCCGCTCTTCATGGGCAGCGATCAGGAAGGCTCGAACGTAACGAAGCAGATGCTCGACTGGACTTTGTCGCTGGGGCTTCAGGGCGGCCTGAAAGGAACCTACGACTGCGTGGCAGCTTTCTCCGAGACCGACTTCAGGCCGGACCTTGCGAAATTCGATGTACCCACGTTGGTGGTGCACGGTGACGGGGACGCAGTCGTGAACTTCGACGTAACCGGAAAGGCAGCTGCCGCGCTGATCAAGGACGCGAAGCTGCTGGTCTATGAGGGCGCACCGCATGCGCTTTACTTCTCGCACAAAGACCGGCTCAACCAGGATCTCCTGGACTTCGCACAGGCTTAGGCGTCGCCCGGTTGCGATGCCCGTCCGGCACCCGGGTTGATGCTTGCCGGACGGGGATGTCTGACACGGAGGAGTGACATGAAGAAAATCATTGCGGGAGTCGAGATTCCCGACAGTGTGATGGCCCGGGCAGCAACCGATCAGATCCGGGGCACGGAGTGTGAGTTGATGTTCCATCATGCGCTAAGGGCTTTTCTGTTCGGCGCGCTGACTGGGTATCGCGGCAAGCTGACTTTCGACGCCGAGCTGCTTTACGTCGGCACGATGTTTCACAACGTTGGTTTGAACGTGCAGCACTGGAGCTCTCCGTACCGGTTTGAGGTGGATGGCGCGAATGCAGCGCGTGAATTCCTGCGCCAACATGGTGCCACTGAGTCCGCGATAGGTCAGGTATGGGAGGCGATCGCGCTACATACGACGCCGGGTATTCCTGAGCATATGTCGCCGCTCGTCGCGCTGATCTGCGCCGGGGTGCAGATGGATGTACGCGGCGCCCGCTTCGACGAATTCACTGCACAACAGCGCGACGAAATCGTGCAAGCCTATCCCCGCGAATCCGGTTTCAAGAAGAAGATGATCGAAGCCTATGCGCGCGGCATGGTGCATCGTCCGGAGACGACGTTCGGCACGGTGAACGCTGATGTGCTGGATCGGTGGGACCCGAACTATCGCAGGTTGAATTTCTGCGGCCTGGTGCTTGGATCGGACTGGCCGAATTGAACTGGGGTGACGTGAAGTACTGGCGCCTGCCTTTGCGGTGGGTACGAATAGCAGATGCTAACGGCGTGCGCGACGAAGTAGCAGTTATCAAAAGGACAATCAGCATGGGCTACATCATTTCATTGGGAGTCGGCTTCGCAGTCGGGCTCCTCTATTGGCTACTCAAGGTGCAGTCGCCGGCGCCACCGCTGATCGCACTGGCCGGGCTGCTCGGCATGGTGTTGGGTGAGCACGCCATACCGGTCGTCAAGGCGCAGCTTTTCGCGCAGACGCGGACGGTCGAGGTCGCCGGGCCTATGAAGAGTACCGCGGCGCAAAAGCCGATGACGCCGGGCGCGACGAAAGAGGGCGGCTGATGTCGCCGGCGCGTGCCTTTTGCTTTCGGGGGATGGTTCGTGAATAAACACGAAGACACGATTCTTGCGCTGATAGCGGGCTACGTTGACACCGTCGGGTTCGTTGCGTTGTTCGGACTCTTCACCGCGCATGTGACGGGCAACTTCGTACTGATCGGCGCGGGAGTTGCCGGCGTGGGGCAGGGTGTGCTGCTAAAGCTGCTCGCGTTTCCGTCTTTTGTAGTCGGCATCGCGCTGAGTAGCGTGATTTTCAAGTTTCTGGAGCGGAATCATTCGGCGGACGCTGCGAGCGCCTTGTATCTGCTTCAGGCAATGCTGCTCGTTTCCTTCCTTGTAACAGGCTTGATCGCGACACCAATCGAGGCACCGAATGCATCGATGGTGCTGGTGTGCGGCGTACTGGGAACAATGGCGATGGGCGTGCAGAACGCGCGTGGCAGGTTGCTGCAAGTAACGGGATTGCCGAACACGGTGATGACCGGAAACGTGACGCAGATCGTGCTCGACGTGATCGAACTGATACATAGGGGCGCCGCTGGCGGGCATGGGCAACAGGTTCGAGGGCGCCTCAACTCGACGTTGGCGGCAATGTGCGGCTTTGCCGTCGGCGCGATCGGCGGCGCGCTGGCATACGTCAATTTTTCGTTTCTCGCGATTGCATTGCCGGTAGCCGTTTTGCTGTTTCTTGCCTGGAAGAGAAGGGCGATGGCGGACTTAAGCGGATAGCTTGCCGCGAATACATCGCTTCGAAGGCACCCGCCAGACACCAGACATGGCCTCGAACAGAGGTTGGTCGTTCAAACATTGCTAACACTCATGGATAATCAAATGTTCAAGTCGCTTCATCGGTTCTGTCCAGTCGCAATTCTCTCCGCCGCGCTACTGATTGGATTGACTTCTGTTTCGTCCGCCTTCGCCGATGCGGGCCCGCCGGAAGTGCCGACCGGAAAAACCGCGCTCTCCGCGAAAGGGCCCAACGTATCGGTTGGTCCGCAGTACGACACCACGCACGTGTATGTCGCCTCGGCCGATCTAGATGCGTTCGTCACCAGCTTCCTTGCCACGGTCGGTGGCAAAGCGTCCCCGCGCGCTGTTTTCACGGTCACGCCCACGCCGAGCAAGACTGCGTCGCAGTATGTGCAGACTCCGGTCGGCATGCTTTCGGTGTTCGGCTTCGAAACGCCGATTCCGTACCCGTTCGGCAATGAACGAACCGGCTATCTGGTCACCGATATCGATCAGGCGGTGAAGGCTGCGCGAGCTTCGGGTGCGGACGTTCTCGTCGATTCGTTCGATGATCCAATCGGCAAGGACGCGGTTATTCAATGGCCGGGCGGCTTGACGATGCAATTGTATTGGCACACGAAGGCGCCTAACTACGCACCGTTGCATAGCGTGCCGGACAACCGTGTGTACGTGTCGCGCTATGAAGCAAACAACTTCGTGCGCCGGTGGCTGCACTTTTCGCATGGCAAGGTGGTCTCGGACAATCCGCGCGCGGACGCGGGCGTGATTGGCCGGCCGGGCGAAACGATCCGGGAGATCCGCATCGACTCGGGGTTTGGCCGGATGGTGGTGTTTGTCACGGACGGCAAGCTGCCGTTCCCGTTCGGGCGTGAAACGACTGGCTATGGCGTTGACGATGTAGCCCAGACGCTCCAGCGCGCACAAGCGGCTGGCGCGAACGTGCTGTATGAGCCGTACAGCAGCGGATCAGGCAAGACGGGCATGGTTGAATTCCCAGGCGGGTACATCGCCGAAGTGCACGATGGCCAGTAAAGAGACCGCACTGACGCCGCTGCAGGTACGTAGGCACCCGCGGCGGTGCGCGGCGCTGCGGGCCGCTCGTGCTTTGCTGCTCAGCACCGGCCTGGCAGCCGCGCTGCCCGCTGCGGCGGCGGATACCGCGATCGGCGGTGCCGACGATACCTCCTCCACGGGCGGCGCAGTCGCTGCGTCGGCTCCGGCAGCCGACGCGAGTGCTTCGTGCGCGCGTCCCGCGGTGATGTTCAACCGCTGGCAGGAAAACTGGTCGGCGCTGGCCAATCCGTGCGTACCGAAACGGCCTTTCGATTCGCTGAAGTACATTCCGCTGTTCGGCAATCCCGACGCGTATATCTCACTGGGCATGGTCCTGCGCGAGCGGCTGGAAATGAACGATGCGCCGCTGTTCGGTCTCGGCTCGGGGCACGACGACACGTACCTGCTGCAACGGCTGGAAGTTCACGCTGACGTCCACCTCGGCCCCCACGTGCAAATCTTTACGCAACTTGAGGACGCGCGCCCCTACGGCAAGGATAGTGTTACGCCTGTCGATAAGAATCCGCTCGATTTGCGCCAGGCATTTGTGGCTATCACCGAGCCACTTGGGCCCGGCACCTTCAAGTTCCGGGTTGGGCGGCAGGAGATGGCATTCGA
The DNA here is from genome assembly GCF_046027355.1 of Paraburkholderia sediminicola. Lineage (GTDB taxonomy): Bacteria > Pseudomonadota > Gammaproteobacteria > Burkholderiales > Burkholderiaceae > Paraburkholderia > Paraburkholderia sediminicola_B. The sequence continues at coordinate 225,579 of NZ_JAQQEK010000001.1, forward strand.
CTTGCAACGATTCATCTCGGTTCGTGATGGCCCGAATGTGCGTCAGGCATTCGACGCAATCTGGGCCGACTATGAAACAGGTCCGTGGCGTTGGATCGCCTACGCGACACAGCCGGTTCAGTATCGTGACAACACAGATTTCGATGATGTCTCCAATCGCGACCTGACCTTCAGTGGCGTGCGCGTGGAGCGCAAAGATGTCGGGCCGGGCGATGTGTCCGCGTACTACTCCCGCTACAACCGCAACAACGCGCATTTTCTCGACGCGACCGGCAACGAGCACCGTGACGTATTCGATGCCCGCTATGCCGGCAATGTCGATCACATTGACTGGGATGTCGAGGCGATGTATCAGTCGGGCCATGTCGGCAGCAAGACGATCGGTGCATGGGCGGTGGGTTCGCTCGCCGGGTACACGCTGGCGTCAGTGCCGTGGACGCCGCGTATTGGCATCCAGGTGGATGCGGCATCTGGCGACAGCCATCCAGGAGATGGCCGCATCGGTACATTCAATGCGTTATTTCCGAATGGCTACTACTTCGCACTGGCCGGCTATACCGGCTACACGAACCTGATCCACATCAAGCCCACGCTCATCCTCAAGCCAAACAGCAAGCTGACACTGTTGGCCGGCGTGGGCCTTCAGTGGCGCGAGACCACTGCGGACGCCGTGTATGGGCAAGGTGCCGCGGTCGTGCCGGGAACGGCGGGGCACGGCAGTTCCTGGACAGGTTTCTATACGCAGCTTCGCGCCGACTGGGCGGTCACCGCCAATCTCGCTGCGGCGCTCGAAGCCGTGCATTTCCAGGTCGGACCGTCGCTGCGTGATTTGGGCGCCCGCAACGCCGACTACGTTGGCGCTGAAATGAAATTCAGCTGGTAGACACGGTATTCGCGTGCCGTCATCAGCTTGACGTCTTGGATGAGGTCGAAAGTATGAGCACCCCGGATTTTTCTGACGACGCCGTCACGCCGTCGGAACTCGAGATTCCGTTTTCTTCGCTGGAATATCGTCAGCACCAGATGTTCCCCCGTCTTTCGGCTGCGGAGATTCGAAGCCTGCGACGCTTCGCCAAGCCGATGTTGTTCAAGGCCGGCGAACTGATCTTCGAAACAGGTCAGGTGGCGCTGGGTCTGTTCGTTTTGTTGCATGGGCGCGTGCGGATCTATTCGCGTGACAGTTTCGGGCGATCGACGCTCGTTACTGAGCATGATGACGGCCATTTCATGGCCGAAATGGCGCAACTGTCCGGCAAGCCCGCGTTAATCGACGGCGTGGCGTTGACGGATGCCGAGACGCTCGTGCTCGAGCCGGAACGGTTGCGGGCACTGATCGTCGCCGATGCTCAGTTGGGCGAGCACATCATGCGCGCGCTGATCCTACGGCGGCTTGGATTGATCGAGCAAGGACTGGGGCCGATCATTGTCGGCAATGGCGATGACGCGCGGCTTGTCAGGCTTCAGGGGTTCCTGCGCCGCAACGCATACCCCGCAATGGTGATCGACGCGCGTAGCGATCCTGAAGCGATCACGCTGCTGGGCGGGATGACGACCGGCCCCGACGATTTTCCGCTTGTCTTCTGCCCGAACGGTTACGTGCTGCGCGCGCCGGACGAAGCGCAGCTCGCGTCGTGCCTCGGACTGGTGCCGACATTCGAGCAATCGCATATTTATGACGTCGCTATCGTCGGCGCCGGACCGGCCGGGCTCGCTGCGTCCGTCTATGCGGCCACGGAAGGTTTGTCGGTCGCCGTTTTCGACCAGCGCGCCCCCGGCGGTCAGGCCGGCGCCAGCTCGCGGATCGAAAACTATCTGGGTTTTCCCACTGGCATTTCGGGCCAGGCACTCGCCGCCCGGGCATTTCAGCAGGCGTTGAAATTCGGCGCCCATCTGGCCATTCCCGGTATGGTCAAGGACGTGAGCCGTCAGGACGGAATCTTTCTGTTGGCGCTTCTTGATGGACAACGGATCAGTGCCCGGACGGTCGTGGTCGCCAGTGGCGCCGCTTATCGGAGACCGACGGTGCCGGGTTTCGAGCGTTTTGAAGGACGTGGCACGTACTACTGGGCGTCGACGATCGAAGCCAGGCTCGTGAAAGGGCAGGACATCGTGCTGATAGGCGGGGGCAACTCCGCCGGACAGGCGGTCGTATTTCTCGCCAATTTCGCGCGCAGCATCCGCGTGCTGATTCGCGGCAAGGACCTGTGCACAAGCATGTCGAAATATCTGATCGACCGGATCGGCTCGTTACCCAACGTCACGCTTTGCACCGGTTGCACATTGCGATCCCTCGACGGCGACGAAGCCGGACTCACGCATGTTCATATTCGCCGTGAAGACGATGATTGGGACGAAGTGGTGGCGTCGCGTCATCTGTTCCTCTTCATCGGCGCGGACCCGAAGACGGATTGGCTCGCTTCGAGTGGCGTGGAGCTCGACAACAGGGGTTTTGTCGTCACCGGGTTCGCACGCAGCGTGCAGGGTCTGTCCGATACAAGCGAGCGATACCCGCTCGAAACCAGCGTGCCCGGCATGTTTGCCGTCGGCGACGTGCGCTCGGAATCCGCGAAACGGGTGGCCTCGGCTGTGGGAGACGGTGCGGCGGTTGTGAGCCAGATCCATGCTTACCTGAGCCAGCTGACAACAACGTCGGCTCACGATGTTTAATAAAAATTAGCAACTGCGTGGAACGTGTCGACGCTATGCTTTTTTGCATATAAACGGCAAATGACGGGGAACGAACGATGAAACGGAGTCAGAGCAAATGGGCAGTCCATGTCAACGCATGGTGTGTAGTTGTCTTGAGTATCTTTGCGTGTGTGTGGTCTGACACAGCGCTTGCCGCTGCGCCTCAGGTCAAAACGCAGGGGCCGGGTTTTTACCGGATCATGCTCGGCGGCTTTGAAGTGACAGCGCTGCTCGACGGCACGCACCCGTTTCCGATCGATACCGTGGTTGAAGATGTACCGAAGGCTGAAATCGTGCGTGACCTGCAGCGCGATTTTCTGCAAACGCCCGTTCAAGGCTCGATCAACGCGTTTCTGATCAACACCGGTTCGAAGCTGATTCTTATCGACACCGGCGCAGGCGTGCTCTATGGAGACTGTTGCGGAAAACTGCTCGCGAACTTGCGCTCGGCGGGCTATCAACCCGAGCAGGTCGATGAGGTGTTGCTGACGCATCTGCACAAGGATCACGTCGGTGGCGTCATTTCGAACGGCGCCATGACGTTCCCGAACGCGGTCGTACGGACAAGCCAGATTGAAGCCGACTACTGGTTGAATCCGGCCAACAAGTCGAAGGCACCCGCCTTCCTCAGCACATTCTTCGACGCTGCAATCGCATCCGTCGCGCCCTACGTCGCGGCCGGCCGGTTCAAGCCGTTCAGCGGCGATGTCGAACTCGATCCGGGCATTCGCACGATCGCATTGCCCGGTCATACGCCGGGTCACACCGGGTTTCTCGTGGAGAGCGAGTCGCAGGATCTGCTGGTGTGGGGCGACATCGTTCATGTGGCGTCGATCCAGTTGCAGAACCCGAGGGCATCGGTCGAATACGACACCGACGCGGCCGCGGCGCAGCGCTCGCGCCACTACGCATTCGAGCTTGCGGCGAAAAAACATTATCTCGTCGGCGCAGCGCATATCGCTTTTCCGGGACTGGGACACATCAGGGCGAACGGCACCACCTATGACTGGGTGCCGGTCAATTACGAAGCCGCGCCCGGTCAATGACCCCGGCATCAACTTCACCTTTCACCACTTCCAGGGAACGAAAAATGGCAACTGAAGCGACGGTGATCACTCACCACACGCTGCGTGCAAACGGCATCCGGCAGCATTTCCTCGATGCCGGTAAGGGCCCGGTCGTCGTGCTCCTGCACGGCTTCCCCGAGACGAGCTTTGCCTGGCGTTATCAGATTCCGGTGCTGGCCCAGCACTATCGGGTCATCGCGCCGGACCTGCGGGGCTATGGCGAAACCGACAAGCCCGGTTCCGGCTACGACAAGCGGAACATGGCGATGGATATCATCAGGCTGCTCGACGAACTAGGGATCGGCAAGGTCGCCCTCGTCGGGCACGACCGCGGCGCGCGCGTGGCGACGCGGCTGACCAAGGATCATCCTGAACGGGTCGATCGTCTCGTCGTGATGGATAACGTGCCGACGCGGGTGGTCGCACAAAATATGAATCCGCAAACAGCGCGTGCGTACTGGTTTTTTCTGTTCCATCTGGTCGCGGACCTGCCGGAAACGCTGATCGCGGGTAAGGAAGACGCATGGCTGCATCACTTCTTCGCCGACTGGTGCTACAACCCGCACACGATCGAAGGCGCGGACTTCGATACGTACGTGAAAGCGTACAAGCGGCCTGGCGCAGTGCGAGGCGCAATGTCGGATTATCGCGCGAATTCGGAGGACGTCGCGCAGGATCTGGTCGACGCGGACGTGAAGATTGCGTGCCCGACTATGGCGCTGTGGGGTGAAGACTTCTATGCGGTGGGCGGCATGTTCGACATGAAGGCTGTCTGGGAAGGCATGGCAAACAATCTGCGTGCCGAACCGATCTCGCATTGCGGACATTTGCCCCAGGAGGAGCAGCCGGAACGGGTCAACGAACTGCTGGTGGATTTCCTGCAGGGCTGGACTGGGAGTTGATTGGCCGTCAGACGCTCTGAGGCTACGGCCGCATGATGGGTGACGTTTTAGGTCGCGGTGCGTCATCCGCGGCCAGTTGATCGGGAGAAGCATGATGCATAGCCAAACCCAACTGAAGCAACGCGCTGAGGCTGCTTGGGAAGACGCGCGAGTCCGGCGTGAATCGTGTTGCGCTCCGCGCGAGCAAGTGGCTGCGGTGATGAACGGCAGCCGTGCTCCCGTGTGGGATCATGTGATCGAAGCGCTTCTGGCCGGCTTTCACGATCAAGGTGCGGGTGAAGCGTACCTCACGCGGTCGGTGCGTGGCATCGCTGCGTATGCGCCGTCGCCGCACATACAGGTCGAAGTGATCGAGCGTTTGTCTGTCACGTCGGTCGCGGTTCTCTGGCAGGATGCAACACGCTGCCGCTACGCCGACCAGGTGTGGATCAGTTGCCGCGCCCGGAAAAAAGGGCGCTGTGCGCTGAGCGGGGCGGTCATCCACCGCGACGATTTCATCTATAAGCCGAGGGTGCGCAGCGCGATTCCAGCGAACGCCAACGCGATGATTCTGGCTTCCGTGATCGCGCGAATGCCCTCCATGGCATGAAGGGCGGTTCGCGCTAGATCTTCAGGAGTTTTGCCGCATTGCCGCCGAGAATCAGATTTTTTTGATCCGACGGCAGTGGAAGACGAGTCAGACAAGGGCGTCTGGCCGCAAAACATTGGCAACGCGAGTCAAAGATAGCCGAGCAGGAAGATCGTCCCAGTCAGCGTGACAATCGACAATACGCTCGAGACGACCAGCGTCGTGCCCGATGGGGTGTCCTGTACGCCGTACGACAGGCCGAACAGAATGCCGAACGAACCACATGGAATCGCCGAAAGCAAAATGGCCTGACCGGAAATCGGCTTTGGCAGCGCGAACACCACGACCAGCAAAAATGCGATCAGCGGTTGAATCACATTGCTGAGCGCCACGCCGACCCATACTTCCTTATCTAGCCGGAAGGGTTGTGACGCCAGTATCAACCCGGTCGAAAACAACGCCAGACCCGCTGTCGTGCTTCCAATGATATTGAGCGACTGCACCATGAGCCCCGGCAACTGCCAACCCGCAAGCGAAACCAGCACGCCGAGAAGCGGTGCGATCACGATCGGCTTCACGAACGTCGTGATCAACGCCTTTGCCAGTAGATTCGAGTGCGGGCCGTCGCCATCGCGAGTCTTTGCACGTTCGAGCAGTATCAACCCGGCCGGCGACATCACAACCGAGGCGGTCGTGATTGCAAGCGCGACGGTCAAGTCGCTCGCTTCACCGTAGACGCTATGCAAAAGTGGAAGACCGACCGCGGCAAAGTTCGGCATACCAATGGTGACCGCGCGGACGGCCGCGTTCGACGGTGCTGCCTTGAAAAGAAAACGCGACAACGCGAGCGACACGAAGTACGGCACCAGCATCACCGCCACCAGCAGAAGGATCAGCACGAGGTGGCTGTCGAGGCTCGAGCGCTGCATCTTCGCTGTGTACAGGAACAGCGCGAACGGCAGCGCGTAGTCGACCAGCATGGTGTTGATCGACGACAACGGCATGGCGCCCCGAGTGAGCTTGCCCGCCAGATAGCCCGTTGCCATCGAAAAGAAGAACGGCACCAGCGCGTAAGCGATCTCGTGAATCATCTGTCGTTGCTCGCATGATGGCGTCCCGGTCGGGCGCCGTTGAATGTCGCAATCGGCGGAGGCCACCTCTATCGCGACGGCAAAGTCTATTGACTGGTGCGCATTAAGTCTTTAGCAAAACATGAAACCTTCTTAACGGCGCCGGACGTGCGAGATCGATTCGAGCGCATGCTTAGTTCAAATTTTTTGAACCGTACGTTCAGTTTTTTCCGCGCATGCCATTTCGCCGTTGTTCTAGACTTTGAGAACGCAACACTGAGCGGTCAGTCCTCAGTTTTTCCTATACCCGCTGCGTCTTGGATACTCAGGAAAATGATTCGCATTGGCCCGCTTCAGGTGGACCTCTCCCGTCGGGAGTTGTTTCTCGACGGCCAGACTGTGCGGCTTGGAAGTCGCGCATTCGACATGCTCGCAGTGCTAATTGCTTCAAACGGCGCGCTGGTATCGAAAAACGAACTACTCAAACGCGTCTGGCCGGACACGATCGTTGAAGAGAACAACCTTCAGGTGCATATGTCCGCACTTCGCAAGGTGCTAGGGGAAAGTCGCGGACTGATCCAGACCGTGTCTGGACGAGGCTACCGGCTCGTACAGTCGAGTCCCTCAACGGCCCCTTCCAGCGAGAACATGGCCGATCGTGACGATGAACTCGACAACGTCAATGACTGCATGCAGGACCGGATCGTCTGCAACAACCTGCCGTCCAATTCGTCGGCGCTGATTGGACGGGACAAAGCGATGGAAGACGTCGCGCTGGCGCTGGCTTCGGTCCGTCTCGTGACGCTGATCGGCTCCGGTGGTATCGGCAAGACCCGGCTGGCGATCGAGGTCGCGCGCGGCGTGCAGGCGCGCTTCCCGGACGGTGTCTATCTGATATCGCTCGCTTCGGCCAGTGATGCGAGCAGCGTCCTCGCGATGTTCGCGGCCAGCTTCGGCGTGAATCCGGCATCCGGACCGCATACGCTCGCGCGTGTCAGCAAGGAACTCAGCGAGCGGTGCGCGTTGTTCATATTCGACAATTGCGAACATGTTCTTGGGCCCGCCGCCGAGCTCGCAGAAACGCTATTGGGCGTGAGTGCGGCTATACGTGTTCTCGCGACCAGCCGGGAGCCGCTGCGCGTCGTGGATGAACGCCTCTATTGGGTCGCCCCGTTGCAGGTGCCCGTGCAAGAGGATCAGTGCCAGGACGTACTGCAATGCAGCGCCGTGCAGTTGTTCCTGTCACGCGCGCGCGCAATCGATGCACGTTTTTCATCGGATGAAAGAAGCGTGTATCTGACCGGTACGGTATGTCGCCGGCTCGACGGCATACCGCTGGCAATCGAACTGGCGGCGGCGCGTGCGGCGATACTCGGCATCGAGACGCTGGCAAACCATCTGGACGACCGCTTCAATATGCTGAGCGGCGGCAATCGCACCGCATTGCCGCGCCATCAGACTTTGAAGGCGACGCTTGACTGGAGCCACGCGCTGCTTGACGACGCTGAGCGGGCGACGTTGCGCAGGCTTGGCATCTTCTTCAACAGCTTCACGATGGAGGCAGCGATCGCTGTTGCCGGCGACGGCGCATTGCGCGAGCCCGATGTGATCGCGGCGGTATCCGGGCTGGTCGAAAAATCGCTGGTGGTGACGCGAGTGGAGCGTGGCATAGCCAGCTACCGCCTGCTGGAAACGACGCGTGCGTACGCGATGCAGAAGCTCGAGGATAACGGCGAGCGGCGCCTCGTCACGCTCAATCACGCGTGGTATTTCTCCAGCCTGCTCGACCGCGATTCGTCAAACGGTGCGGACTCTGTGGGCGCTCTCTCTGATCGATGGCATCACCGCATGCGCGAGTTGCTCGACGACTTGCGCGCGGCGCTGGGTTGGGCTCTATCGCCGAAGGGTGACCCCGCGCTCGGCGAAACGCTTGCCGTGAAGGTCGTGTTTCTTCTCTATGAATTATCGCTGGTCGACGAGTGTTGCGCATGGGCACGACGAGTGCTCGATACCGTGGCCGCGACCCATCAGGATTCGCACTCGACCCGGCATTTGCGCGTGCGTATGCAACTGCTGGCGGCACTCGGGGCCGCACGGATCTTTGTCAATGGACCGAACCGGGAAACCATCGGTATCTGGTCCGAAATTCTCGCGTCGGCGATCGCGCTTGGCGACCCGGCGTTTGAAGCCCGTGCGTTGTGGGGCATGTGGAACGTCTGTCAATCGTCCGGCGCGGCGCGTAACGCGTTGGCGTTCGCGAGGCGCTTTGCATCGCTCGCTTCGGAGACGGGCGACACGAGCGGCGCGACCCTCGGATACCGGTTGCTGGGAATCGCGTCGCACTACGCAGGCGATCAGAAGCAGGCACGGTTGTCGCTCGAAAAACTGCTGCAGGACAGCGATAGCCTGCAGCACTGGTTGCCCCTGGGACAGTCCGTCGATCAGCGCATCGTCGGCCGCGCCACGCTCGCGCGCGTGCTGTGGCTGCAAGGTTTCCGCGATCAGGCGCTGAAACTCGCGGAGGATTGCGTGGTCGATGCGTGCAATCAGGAGCAGGCCGTCGTCACATGTTACGTGCTGGTCGAGGCGCTGGTTCCGCTCACGCTGCTCTCCGGCAAGCGGGAACAGGCGGCCCAGGCGATCGCAGTGTTGCAGGAGGTGTCGGCGCGCGCCGGCCTGAGTGTGTCGCAGGCGTGTTGCCGCTGCTTCGATGAATATCTGCGCTCGCTGGACGAGGCGGTGCTGGAACGTTTGCATGCTTTCCGCGCGGCGTTGAACGAGCTGGATTCGCTCGAGTTCGGTGCGCCGCGCGCCATGCTCGCCGGACAATATAGCCTCGCGCTTGGCCGATCGGGACAGCGGGAAGAGGGCATCGCCGCCATCGTGCGTGTGCTGGCGCAGTGTGACGAAGCCGGCGACCATTGGTATGCCGGCGAACTCAGGCGCATGCACGGCGAACTGCTGTTGATGGAGCATGCTGGCTATGCACCATCCGCCGGTGATGCGAGGGACGGGGAGGCGTGCCTGAGCGCGGCGCTCGAAGAATCCCTGATGCAAGGCTGCCGCTCGCTGCAATTGCGCGCCGCGACCAGCCTCGGCCGGTGCTGGCACGCGCAAGGACGAAGCGCGGAAGCCGCGGATCTGTTGAAATCCGCATGCTCGACGCTCACCGAAGGTCTCGATTGGGACGACTTCAAAGCCGCAACCCATTTGCTGAAAATCGCGGCCGCAGCAGGCAAGCCGGCGGACGTCCCGGCAGAAACCCCGCCTGACTTTTGTGACGACGCTGTTGCCGGGCGGACTGCTGCGGCAACCGCGTTCGACGACCCGGCCGCCGAAGCATTCAGGGAACGCGGCTAGACGAGAGTCATCCGTGCAACATCCTCTGTTGCGCAACCTCGTCGATCAGATCCGGCCGGTCCAACTGGTCGACCCACCAACGCAGGGCTTTTCCTGTTTCATCGTCGCGCCAGGCGAGATAGAAATGCGTGACGTCGCGCATGCCGAGTACTTCTTTTCTCACCAGCTCACCCTGGCTCAACGGCTCGGCTGCAAGACATTCCGGAATGATGCCCGCGGCCAGGCCCTTGATCTGTGCGGCGAGCTTGGCTTCGAGCGTCGGTACGGTCAGCACTTCCTGATTGGCGCCGATCGCAATCGTGCGGGGCGCCAGCTTGCGGGACGTATCGCCGATCGCCACCACACGATGGCGCGCGACGATATCAAACGTCAGCGGTTCCGGGATCGAAGCGAGAGGATGATGCGGCGCCACCACGAAGACATGTCGCAGCGAGCCGATCGGGTTCGCAACCAGATGCGGAATGGACGCTGGATCGCCCGCGGCACCGACGATCAGGTCCGCGCGACGAGTCAATAGTGCGTCCCATGAGCCGCTCAGCACTTCCTTCGACAGATGCAGCCGCGTGTCCAGCTGTCACCGCCGTTGACCAACTTGCCTTCGCTGACGAGCTTGCGGCTGATTCTGCCCGACATCGGTGCGCTAATACGCGTGAATGACAAATCCAGCTTCGCTCGCGCCAACGCGCCCTCGGCGCTCGTGACTTCCGCCTGCGCGCTCTACACCGCCTGCCTGCGCTGATCGAACAGGCTCTGCGCGATCGTATCCGTCTTGATCAGGACGCTCGCGCGTTCGAACTCCTGCTGGCTCAGCTTCAGTTGCGAGCGGGCTCTGTCGAGCGCGCCCTCGGCCTGCGTGACCGATGCCTGGAACGGACGTGGATCGATGACGAATAGCAGATCGCTCTTCTTGACGATTGCGCCGTCGCGAAACGCGATTGTTTCGAGGTAGCCGCTGACGCGGGCGCGAATCTCGACGGAGTCGACCGCTTCGAAACGGCCGGTATGGGTGTCGACGTCCTTGACGTCTTCCATCACGGGCTTTGCTTATGACCACGGCGGGCGGCGCCGGGGGCGCCTTGCAGCCGGACTTGCAGCCGGACATCAGCAAGAGCGCGACCGTCGGCAAGGCGGCAAGCGCAGCCGTCATGGCGATCCGCCTGGTCGGGAAATTCCTGTTCATATCGACGTCACTCCATATTTTTCTAGCCATGGGCTAGCTTCAGGCGAAGTATCGTTTTTGGAGGAGACGCGATAAACCGGTGAACCGGCACAAGTTTTTTATCCTGAAGTCAGGAATGGCGGCGTGATTGGAGGCGTGGGCGCGCGAAGCGGCTGCAGTGCGGTGATTGCAAACCCCGCAGCATGGCCCAAACGATCTCATGCGGTGTGTTCTACCACCAGCGCTGTCTACGCTGCTGTTGATGATGCTGCGCAGCGTCATCGCGTCGCATCTGCTAGTGGGCCATCGCTGTGTGGTACGCCGGATCCCACCGTCCGCGAGGTAGAGACCGCGAGGCGCGCCGGTAACAACCGGGCAATTGCCTAGCGCGCCGCTCGCCGATGTCGTTTCGCAGGTGGCATGGCGCGTCTTGCCGGAGACTGCATCAGCCGCAGTGTCGTACGGCTGTAAGCTATCGTGAGCGGACGTGCAACTGCTCTGCTGTCACTAAATCGGCGATCCGTTCGTTTTATCAAATCACCGAAATTGCAGGGCACGACCGCGCTCGCGATTGTTGCAACGGCGAGAGGCCTAACAGAAAAATCGCACCATTCGCAGGTGCCGACGAATCGTACGAATCGTGCCGCGATTCGAACAGCGCACACTCGAGCTGGCTTTACTCTCATTGCGCCCACGACACCGTGTTCCGGGACTGTGTACCAACACCTACGGCGTCAACCAGGTAATCAACGAAGGAAACGATCCGCGAAGACAGGGCCGTATTGCGGTAATAGACAGCATGGATCGTTTGGCGAACATCGCTCGTCTGCCGGGTGAGAATCTGGACGAGCCGTCCGGACTCACGGTCCTGCGCGGTCATGAAGTCCGATAGACAGACTATGCCAACGCCCTGAAGCGCCAGTTGCCGAAGCGTCTCGCCGCTCGAGGAATAAGCGGCCGGTTCGATACGATAAGGCTCACCATCAGCGCCACACAGCGGCCAGACATTGAGCGACTCTGGCTGATTGAAGCCCAGAAGTACATGCTTGCCCAGCTCTTCCGCGTTGCGCGGCTGGCCATGCTTTTCGAGGTAGCCGCGACTCGCGAGAATGCGCATCCGGCTATTTCCTACGAGCCTGCTGTGCAGGGTCGAATCCTTGAGTCGAGCGATTCTGATCGCTACATCGGTACGACTTTCGAGCAGATCAATGATGCGGTCGTTGGTGTTGAGCTCCAGGGTGACATGCGGATAGCGTTCCCGGTAGCCCTGCACAAGTGGCACGATCACATGCAGCATGAATGGTGCCGCGGCGTCGATCCGCAGCCGCCCCGAAGGCATTTCGCGCTGCGCGACCATCAGTTCCTCTGCATTTTCGACGGAGTCGATGATCGCTCGGGCATGCTGAAGAAATACCCGTCCCTCCTCCGTCAACTCGAGTTTGCGCGTGTTTCGGCGCAGCAGTGTCGTTTTCAACTTTTCCTCAAGGCGCCCCAGCAATCGACTTACGGCCGACACCGTCAGGTTTAGATGGCGCGCGGCCGTTGTCATCGAACCCGTATCTACGACGGCTGAAAAGGCCTGAAGCTCGTCCAAGGTGACTTTCATTGTTGAGTTTTTTTCAAAATACTTTCGTTGATGGACCAGTTTTTCGAAAAAGATAAAGCGAGCACACTCGGCACAACATTGTAAGTGCACTTGATCGGGCGATCCTCGCGAGGAGAGCGGCAACGACGGCAGGCCGCGATATTCGGTCCCGGCCGCACGGTGACGGTTGGGCAGGTGCGACATACGCCAACTCCTGCACTCGCCTACGTCAAGCGCGATTGTGATCGACAGACTCCGTTTCACCTCGACCCACGCGAGCATTCACATGGCAGCCTTCGATCGCACTTTAAACCTCGCTACCGGCGTGATGGAACTGGGCCGGTTTCAGGTCGACCTCGGAACGCGGGAGCTGCGCCGAGACGGCGTCGCAATACCCGTTGGGTCCCGTGCCTTCGATATCCTGGCCGTGCTTGTTTCGGCTGGCGGCCGTCTTGTCACCAAAGACGAGTTATTGAGCGTGGTGTGGCCGCAAACGATCGTCGAAGAAAACAACCTCCAGGTCCAGCTGTCGGCCTTGCGCAAAATTCTCGGTCCCGACCGGAATCTTGTCCTCACAGTGCCAGGGCGCGGGTATCAGCTTTGCGTGCGAAAACCGGACGTGGCCCCCACTTCCTGGCTGGGCGGGTCGATGCGAGACGCGCACCGGTTGCCACCGCCGTTGAACATCGCGTTGGTCGGGCGGGAGAGGGCAGTTCAGCGGATTCTCGCGATGCTCGAAAGTTCGCGCCTGGTAACGCTCGTGGGCACCGGGGGGATCGGCAAGACGCGGCTTTCGCTCGAGGTCGCTCGTCGAACTGAACAAGACTCGGCCGAACCCGCGTACTTCGTCGACCTATCGGGCCTGACGACGCGGGACGGAATGCTCGAAGCCATTATGACAGGCTGCGGTCGGCCGACTGGAGACGCTGGGGTCCCAAAGGAAGACGTCGCGTGCGCGCTTTCGAATCTGCGCGGGCTGCTACTTATCGATAATGCTGAACATCTGATCGCGCACGTGGCGGAGATAGTCGATGCCTTGCTCGCTGCAAATAACCACGTGCGCGTCGTCGTGACCAGCAGGGAACGGTTGCGCATATCGCCCGAGCATACATTCAAAGTCGATCCGCTCGATACGCCACCGGCGAGTGCCGCACAAGTCGATATCCTTGCGCATTCCGCGGTCAGGCTGTTCCTGCAGCGTGCAAACGCCATGCAGGTGACCGTGGACGCCGACGGCCAGCAGCTTCAGCTTGTCGGCGAAATTTGCCGACGGCTGGATGGCATACCGCTCGCGATTGAACTGGCGGCTGCCCGCGTTGCTGACCTTGGTCTCGACGGCGCACGGCGTTGTCTGGATGACCGCATGGCGTTTCTCACCGGCGGATATCGTACTGCCCAGCTGCGCCACCAGAGCCTGCGTGCGACCTTTGACTGGAGCCATGCGTTGCTCGGTCATAGCGAACGGACTCTGTTCAGGCGCATTGCGGTATTCGATCGTCTCTTTACGCTAGACGCGCTCGGCGCCGTTGCATGTGACGCGACGCTTTCCCTGGGCAGTGCGATCGCGGGAATCGACGCGCTTGTCGCGAACTCTCTTCTGAATGTCCAAATGGAGGGGCCGCGCGTTCTGTACTGGCTGTACGAATCCACACGCGCGTATGCGCTGCAGAAGCTTTGCGACGAAGGCGAAGTGGAGACGATCACCATGCGATATGAACGCAACATTATTTACCTGCCATCACGGGGTGGTGAAAACCAGCTTGAATCCGAATCTCGCAACGTGCGTCGGCCGTCGCCCGCTGCGGTTTACGATGCGTTGAACCGGGCATCTGCGCAAAATGGCGATTTTGCCCTGAGGTGAGATATTTGGGTCGAGCGGCATTCGCTCGTCTGAGTGCTTGAGTTCGAATGCGGTCTTATACCACCACGGCGCGCAAGGCAGTGCGGTGTCCGAGCGCCGCTACTTTGAATTTCATTCGATCGACATGAACTGTCAAGAAAAAACTCATAATCCACAAACGTCAACGCCAAGTCTATAAAAGCCCGGGGCTCGTGACCACAAGCGCGCACCTTAGTCCGCAGTCTGCGGTGACAATCGCAGCTGGCTGCCACGCGTGTTCTGGTAAATTTGCAAGCGAGCGACAGCAACCCAAAAGTCCACCGGTGAAATCACGAGGAATGGAATGGAAGCTTCTGATTTCGCGCCAACCGTGTCCCCGGACGGAAGTAAAATTGCCTTCCCGTTGTCCGAACGGACCGGCTTTGCTAAGTGTGTAATCTCACGTGAGGCACTTGAAGAGCATTTCTGGCTGCCGCCGGGTGCCGACGAAGTCCGCATGCTCAAAACATTTGCAGATGGCCGCGAACGCATTATTGCGGTCGCGGAAAGAAAAATGCGGGCGCGGCCGCATCAGCCCGTCCGGATCACAGTCGCTGATTTCCTCGGCAAGCGCTAGACCGCCCGCAGACGACGTTTGCGTCGCAAATCGCCGATTTCCCTTGCATGGGCACCGGGGATCGCGAAGAAGAGGACCTTGGAATTGCAAGGTCTTTCAAGCATCAATCGCACGGGAACCCGATCTTTATGGAAGCAGTCGAGTACCGTGAGCGGCACTCCCGCAACAGCATCCAAACGGTGGCAAATTGGCTTAGACTCACGCAGCTTTGCCGGCCTTGCCGATTCAATGGACAGAGGCTTTGCAGCCAAGAATATTTGCTGCCAAGACTGCATCAGTTCTGTCCTGAACAGCACCCGATCGAACTGATGCATGCTTAAGAGTGCGAAAGCGCCGCTGTAAATCGTTAGCAATACCTTGAGGACGTGAGCCCCCATGGCGATAAGCCTTTCGTTTGAAGTTCTTGAGGTTTTGGACGCGATCGACCGCAGCGGCACATTCGCTGAAGCTGCCGAGTCGTTGCATCGCGTCCCTTCGTCGCTCACGTATCTCGTGCAGAAACTGGAAGGCGACATGGATGTCGAGCTTTTTGATCGCAGCGGCAGACGAGCAAAACTCACGCAGGCTGGTCGCTTTCTTGTCAATGAAGGGCGTCAGCTTCTGCAGGCCGCCCGACATCTGGAAGTCAAAACGAAGGGGATACAGGACGGCTGGGAATCTGAGCTGCGAATATGCCTGGATGCGATCTTGCCTTCCGCATCGTTGTGGCCGCATGTCCGTGCCTTCTACGATCTTGAGATGGTTACCCAGTTGCGCCTTTCCACCGAGGTGCTTGGGGGGGTATGGGACGCGCTGGTTACCCAGCGCGCCGACCTGGCCGTGGGCGCATTTGGCGAGCCGCCGCATGCATCCAATATCGCAGCTCGGCCAATCGGCACGCTCCGTCACGTGTTCGTCGTTGCACCAGACCATCCACTCGCCGATTTCCCAGAGCCGTTGGATAGCGGGGCGATCGCAAGATACCGGGGTGTTGTTATAAGTGACACTTCTCGCCAATTGCAACCTCAATCCGTGGCCAAACATGACGGACAGATCGTAATTGTCGTCCCGACACTGGGGGCCAAGGTTGAAGCATTGTGCGAAGGTATCGCTGTCGGAATGCTGCCCGATCGCATAGCGGAAGGGCCGATACGCGAAGGGAAACTCGTGGTGCGACGCGTTGTGGGCGTGCGTGAATACACAAATTGCTACGTGGCCTGGCGCGAAGACAAAATAGGGCGTGCTTTGGAATGGTGGATAACGCAACTAGACAAATCCGATCTGGTTGAACGTTTTTTTGGGGAACTGGGTTAGAGTCCACGTAGGCATTGTCACGTTGGACGAGGTGCGACGCGCTAACGTGAAACCCCGACAGCTTTTCAGAAAGCAGACCGACCTTGGGTGATTTCGGTGAAACGATGCCACGCGTCAAGACGCTGAAGAGCTGTTTGCGATAGAGAGACGCGCGCAGCAAATGTCGCTTGAGCGCGAAGTGTTGCCGGATCGGTCCGAAGCTCGGGAGAAACGCCTGGATGCGCTTGGGGTCGCGAAATCCGCGCAAGCACCGCTCGCGTTCGCGTGTCGGCTGGTGACTCTGTTTTCTGCCGGTTGTTCAGTCGGGCTGCCGCTTTGACAAACACGTGCTTTATGCTCGCCAGCTCTGGAATCTCAGCTTTGGCGGCCGGATAGCTGCGCAGCTGATCGGTGATGATCTCGCGGGGCACTGGGCACGAGCGCAGCACACGCTTGAAGAAGCGCTTGGCCGCGGCCTTATCGCGCCGCTTTTGCAGCAGGATGTCGAGTTCGGTGCCGTGCTCGTCCACTGCGCGCCATAGCAGGTAAGGCTAGCCCCGCAACGTCACGAACATCTCGTCAAGGTGCCATGTGCCGCCTGCCTTGCGACGCGCCGCTTTCACCCGACGAGCAAAGCCTGCGCCAACTTATCGCACCAGCATCGGATCGTCTCGTAGGTCACGATCACGCCGCGCTCGAAAAGCAGTTCCTCGATGTCGCGCAGGCTCAACTGGAAGCGGAATTACCATCGAACAGCGCAGTTGATGACACCAGCCGGGAAACGGTAACCGTGATAGAGCGATTTCGATTTCTTCATCGCGCCATCTTATCCGACGGGTCACCCGACCTGACAACGCCGTCCGGAGTCCTCTGAAATCAACGCAGCGACGGCCGCTAAAACCGGTCCACCCTGAAGGGCCGGGTATCCACAAGGGTCTCCTCGCCGGTCATCATCTCCGCGATCAGCCGTCCTGTCACGGGACCGAGCGTCAGCCCGTGATGGGCATGACCAAACGCGAACCACAAATCCTTGTGGTCAACTGCTGCTCCGATGATCGGCATCATGTCGGGCGTACATGGGCGGCGGCCCATCCACGGTTCGGCGTCCAGACGCCCGGCCAGCGGGAACAGCGTGCGAGCGGTGGGCTCGACGGCGGCAAGCTGGGTGGGCGTCTTCGGTGCGTCGTGCCGCGCGATTTCGGCGCCTGTCGTCAATCGGATACCTTTGGCCATCGGCGCCAGCAGGTAACCGCGTTCGACATCGAGGACCGGATGATTCAGACGCGCGCCTGGCTGCGCGCCATAATGCATGTGATACCCGCGCTTGGTACCGAGCGGCAGGCGATAGCCCAGCCGCGAACTTAGTTGATCCGACCACGGGCCCAACGCGACCACCGCCGACGATGCCACGATGGTGCCCGCCGCTGTATCCACCTGCCAATGGTCGCGCAACGTATTCGCATCGCCGATGAAACAACGCCCGCCAATCCGCTGGAAGTATTTTGCGTAAGCTGTGACGAGCGCGTTCGGGTCACTGACGGAATCGGATGCCGTGTAGCGCAACGCGCCGATCAGGCTGCGGTCGAGATGGGGCTCCATCTGTTGCAGATTCGCCGCGTCGAGCGATTCGAATTCGACGCCGTATTCGCGATGCCACTGCTCAGCAAGCCGCGTTTCACTGTCGCGAACCGCTTCGGTGCGGAACACCTTCATCCAGCCGATCGGACGCAATAATGCGCTCGCGCCGGCATCGGTGGCTAACGCGCGGTGCTCGCTCACGCAATGTTCGATCAGCGTCGAATAGGACCTCGCGATCGCCGCATGCTTCACCGGATGAGAATTGCGCCAGTATTGCCACAGGAACGGTGCGGCCTTGAGCATGGCGTTGGCGTGATATCGAACCTCCGGCGACCGGTTGCGCGCGTATCGCATCAACGTGCCGAGTTCGCGCGGAAACGCATACGGATACACGCCCTCGCGCTGGATCAGCCCGGCGTTGCCAAACGATGTCTCGTTGCCAGGCAGCTTGCGGTCGACCAGCGCAACCCGGTGGCCGCGCTTCTGAAGATGGACGGCGATGCACACGCCGACGATGCCCGCGCCAAGTACGACGGTATCGAATTTCATCATGCTCATGAGCTCACAGACTGACGATTACGCCGACAGTGCCGTCACCGCGACTTCGACATCGCAACCCGGTTTCATCAGCAGCGCCTGGACGCAGGCGCGGGTCGGCGCATGGCCTGCAGGCACCCAGGCGTCCCACACCGCGTTGAATTCGGCGAAGTGCTTCGGATCGCTCAGCCAGATATTCGCCGACAGCAGCCGCGTACGGTCAACGCCTGCGGCTTCGAGCAGTGTGTCAATACGCGCGAGGACTTGGTTGGTCTGTTCCGTCACGGAGGCGTTGACCGTGTCGGGCACCTGACCGGCCAGATGCACCACGCCGTTGGCGATCACCACCTGGCTCATGCGCGCATTCGTTCGCAGGCGTTTGATTGGGTTTGACATGTGTTTAGACCGTTGAAATGCCGGTACCATTCGGGCCGGACTCGTTGAAGAGAGGCGGTGCCGTCACGATCGACTTCAGCGACGGATCAGCCTGCGTGAGCTTCGACAGATCGGGACGCGGCCGGCGCAAGACCGGCGATTGATCGAAGACCTGTTCCATGGCGTGCGCGACGGCGAGCGTCTTGCGATCGCCATGAAACGGGCCGACGATCTGCAAGCCGAACGGCATGCCCGCATGATCGACACCGCAGGGCAGCGACACGGCGGGATGCGTCGTGAGCGTGACGACGTAGGTCAGCGCGAGCCAGCGATAGTAGTTGTCCTGTTCGTGCCCGCTGATCTGCGCCGCGTATAACTGCTGCCAGGGAAACGGCGAAACCGGCGTGGTCGGCGAGAGAATCACGTCGTACTGTTCGAACGCGCTCTGAAAGCGTTTGAAGATGCGGGTCTGCTCGGCCTGTGCCCAGGCGCTGTCGGCGAGACTCATGCTCGCGCCCAGTTCGTAGTTTGCGCGCGTGTTCGGACCGAGCTGGTTCGGGTCGCGCGTATAGGCATCGTGCAGACCGGCGACGAAGCTCTCGGCGCGAATGACATCGAAGCAGCGGTGCACGTCGCCGAGATCGAAGTTCACCTGCTCGCACGAACGGAACGACGGCGCGATCAGCGCGATGCGTTCGCGGAACACCTTGCGGATGTCGTCGTCGACGTCGCAACTGCCGAAGTCTTCAGTCCAACCGACTCGCAGCGTGCCGAGGTCGATCTCGTCGGGCCGCGCGAAGCTCAGCGGATCGACGGCGAAGCTGAGTGGATCGCCCGCGGAGATGCCCGCGGTCGCGGCGAGCTGCAGGCAGGCCTCGGCGACGGTGCGGCCCAACGGCCCGACCACCGAGATCGGCGTCCAGCCGACCAGTTTGCGCGAATTCGGCACGAGGCCCGGCGTCGGTCGAAAGCCCACCACGCCGCATTTCGAAGCCGGAATCCGCAAGGACCCGCCGGTATCGGAGCCGGTGCAGACCGGCAGCATGTCGCACGCGAGCGCGGCGGCCGAACCGCCAGACGAGCCGCCGGCGTTCAGCGTGGTGTTGAATGGATTGCCCGTTGCGCCCCATACCGGATTGCGCGTATTGGCGCCCGCGCCGAGCTCCGGCACGTTGGTCTTCGCGGTGACGATCGCGCCGGCGGCGCGCAGGCGCTCCACCAGCACCACGTCTTGCGTGGGAACGTTGCCGCGCGACATGGGCGAGCCATAAGTCGTCAGCAGACCTGCTGTATTTTCGAGGTCTTTGACACCGACCGGCAAGCCGTGCAGCAAGCCGAGCGCTTCGCCGTCGAGTACCTGCTTTTCGGCGCGCTTCGCGGCTTCTCGCGCGGCCGGGAAGTCCGTCGCGGTCACTGCGTTGACTGCGGGATTGATCGCCTCGATACGCGCAATGCAGGCGTCGAGCAGTTCGACCGGCGAAATCTCTTTCGCACCGATCATCCGGCGCAGCTCAACGGCGCTGCGTCCAACCAGTTCATTGTCGTGACTCATTGCATCCTCGATTCATCAGGCGAGCGCTTCGCCCGTACGGTCCTTCAGCCAGATTACCGGCACCAGCGAGATGGCGCACGCGGTGGCCACATACCAGGCCGGCGCGAGCGGGTTGCCGGTTTGCGCGACCAGCCAGCTTGCGATGAACGGCGAGAAGCCGCCAAAGAACGATGCGCTCACTACGTAGGTCAACGCAATACCGGTTGCGCGGACATGCTTTGGAAAGAGTTCCGGGATCATCACGAGCACCGGCACGATCTGTCCCGCGACAAACACGGCGAGCACGGCCGATACGATGCACAGCGCGGTCATTGACGGATGCGCGCTGAGGAAGGCGAAGGCCGGATAGACGAGCAGCAGCATCACGACGCGCGAAATAATCAGCACGCGCTTGCGGCTGAAGCGGTCCGCGAGCATGCCCGCCAGCGGCGCCGCAGCGAACAACACGAGCGAGCTGACAATGCCCGACGTGACAGCAGCGGTGGAGGAGAGATGCAAGGTGCGCACCGCGTGGCTCGGCAGGAAAAACGCTGTGATGTAGACGGACACGGAGCCGCCCAGTTCGGCGAACGTGCCGAGTACGGTCAGATTCAGATGCGTGGTCAGCGCCGCTTTCAACGCGCCGCGCGGCGGCGCTTCGCCGGGCTTGCGCTCGGCGAGCGTTTCTTCGAGCCGCTTGCGGATCAGCATGCCGGCCGGAGCGGCGACGATGCCGAGCAGGAAGGGAATACGCCAGCCCCATTCGAGGATCGCCTGTTTGGGCAGCGTGGCGTTGATTAGCGTGGCCACGAGCGCGCCGAGCACGAGACCGGCGGCAGTGGCCGCGAAGTTCCAGCTGGCGAAGAAGGCGCGCGTGTTGTCGGTCGCATATTCGACCAGCAGGGTGGTGCCTGGGCCAAACTCGCCGCCTGCGGCGAAGCCCTGGATGAGGCGCGCGCTCAGCACGATCAACGGCGCGGCGAGTCCTGCAACGGCGTAGGTCGGCGCACAAGCGATCATCGCGCAACTCAGCGCCATCAACATGATGGTGAGGACCATCGCTTTCTTGCGGCCCGCGCGGTCCGCGTAAGCGCCGATCACGATGCCACCCAGGGGCCGCACCACGAAACCTACGCCGAATACGCCGATCGACAGCAGGAACTGATTGACCGGCGAAGCGCCCGGAAAGAACAACTGCCCGATCTGGATCGCGAAGAAACTGTAGATCGTGAAGTCGTAGAATTCGAGCGCCGTGCCGATCGTCGTGGCGGTGATAACGTGGGTTTTCGTCAGACCGGACTTACTCAGAGCAAGGGTAGACACGATAGGGTTCCCACAGGAAGGGTGGAATCGACGTGAGTTATCATATACGAGAAAAAATAAATTCTCGTATATGAGAAAATTTTCTGTGGAAGTGAGTGAGATGGCCAAAGCCGTGGTGGAAGATCAAGTCGGGGACACGCGCGAGGCGCCGCCCGCGCTTGACCACAAACTGGTGGGCGGGCATTTGCGACAGGCACGCAAGGCGCGCGGACTGACGCTGACGGAACTGTCGGAGCGTTCCGGCATTGCGGTGTCGACGATCTCGAAGGCCGAGCGCGGCGATATCGCGCTGACCTACGACAAGTTCGCGGCGCTTGCGCACTCGCTCGATCTGGAGTTCGATGCCATTTTCGGTCGGCGCCGAAAGCAGGCCGCCGGCGCGTTGAAACCGTCGTTTACGCCATCCGGCAAGCAGGAGATTTACGACACGCCGAATTACGAGTACGGCATGCTCGCCAACAATCTGACCGGCAAGCGCATGATGCCGATGCGCGCGCACATTCACGCGCGCGCCGTGTCGGACTTTCCTGAGTACATCCGGCATTCAGGCGAAGAATTCGTGTTCCTGTTGAGCGGCAAACTGGAATTGCGCTTCGAAAACAGCAAGTCGTTCAAACTGATGCCCGGCGACAGCCTGTATTTCGACAGTTCGGTGGGGCATGTCTATTTGAGTCTCAGCAAGGACGATGCGGAGGTGCTTGTGTGTTGCGTGGATACCGGCAATCATCGGCCCAATGGGGCAATTTGACTGCCACGAGTACGAGCAATCCAGCTATGTCAGCGACGACCCAGACAACATGTTGAACGTTATCTCTGAAGTTCTTGTTGTGTGTGATCGTCTGCAGTTGCAACTGCTGCTCATGGGCCTTGGGATGGATGCCGGACGCCACGGGCCTGGCCGCGTCGTTGCGACGTTGGCGGGCGTCACTTATAGACAGGTCAGGGAATCGCCCAAGCGTGTAGCTGCAATCCTTGCCATCCAGCCGGTAGTCAAATTTCCATACCTTCGAACCCGAGACCGACACCCGCAGATACATGGAGTCGCGGTCACGGATCTTATAGGGCTTGCCTTGCGGTTTGGCGTTCAACAGTAGCGGGTAGATCAGCTTCATGGAGTTTTCCTCGACGGACAACGACCATGAATTTCACGCGCAATTTACCCGCAAAACTGTCCGGAGCAGGCGGATTACTCTGGATCAAGTCAGATAGATCCCCATAAACCGGACTTGCAACCGGAGAGAACGCGTAAAGGTTCAACCATTCGCTGTAACCTTTTACCAGAAAGCCCCCTGAGCGCTCTATGTATTGCTGGCGGGACGTCTCATAGACATCCCGAAGTGCAAACCACGGCACATGAGGCAAGTCGTGATGAACCAGATGGTAGTTATTGTTCAGAAACAGCAACCGCCAGAACCACGCTGCTTCGTTGATAACGCTGCGATGCTCGTGTGCCTGCGCCGCGCGATGTTCCTGAAACGAGCGGATCGAACCCAACGACAGCGCTCCATAACCCGCGCCGACGACAAAGATCCACACCGGAATCCCGCACCCATGTTGCAGCCAGGCCGTGAGCGCGGCGAGTGCGGCGAAGTGCGCGAGCCACACCGGGACATCGCGCCAATCGCCGCGTCTGATTCGACGCAGCGCATCCATACCCGTTGCGGCAATGGCGAACGCCGGCCCGACCAGCAAGCGGCCGATAAACGTATTGCGGAAGGTCAGCAGTGCGCGAATCGCCCAACCCGCGCGTCGCCACACGAGCGCGCTGACGAAGTAGCTCTCGGGGTCGCGCTCGGAATGCGTCAGATGCGGATCGTCGTGATGCTGAAGATGTGAGTCGCGATAGATGCCATAGGGAAACCACACCGCGAGCGGCGCGAACCCAAGCAATGCGTTGACGAACGGCGAACGTGTGGGGTGGCCGTGCAGCAGTTCATGTTGCAAGGACATGTACCACGTGCCGAGCACGGCGAGCAGAAGCGCGGTGAGCGGCAAGCCGAGTTCGCGCGCATGCGTCGCCACGCCGAACCATCCTCCATAGATCGTCACGATCAGCGCCCAGGTCGGCCATTGCGTGCGCCAGGTCCAGCTTGTCGCCAGGCGGGCGAGTGTGTTGCGTTGTGTATCGTCGAGATAAATCGCCATGGACGGGATCGGTCGGAATGCAGGTTCAGACCGATCCTACGGACCCACGCGCGTTGCCAGAACCAATTTGTTCAGCAATGCATCTGCTCAAACGTGCATAGGCGGGCCAGCCTGGATGCCGGTGCGCCTTCCAGCCTTGCCGATCAGGCGCTCACGGCGTATCCGCCACGCGGCAGGCGTGATCCTGAAGACCTTCGGCCGAACCGCTGCCGTTGTTCACGTCGAGCCCGCTGTTCACGACCAGCCAGCCGTCCTTTTCCGCGGACGGCCCCGCGCCCGTCACGAGGATGGTTTGCCCGGCCATCGCCGCAGCGCCCTGATTGTCCCGCGCGACGATGCGAAACGGGTTGTCGGCCCCCTCAAGCGAGGTCACGCGCATGATGCGGTAGCGATTACCGTCGAGCGTCTCCCAGCGCCATTCGTCAGGCGAGTCCTTCGCGTGACGCGCGAGCGCCTCGCTGATGTCGCCGCGCATGCAATCGATATGGATATGCAACTGGTTTTGCGTGCGGCGATATTGCGAGTTGATTTCGAGGCTGAGTTGATTGTCGGGCAGCGAGCGCTTGAGCGACTTCTCGACGTAGGTCCGCGCATGCCAGGCGTCGACCCAGTAGTCCTGCGCATGCGGCGCGAGCACGAGCGGGCTTTCGATCCCGGTGATGCGGTCGGTCGGAATCAACAGATGCTGCGAGCGTCCGACAATATCCTTCAGGATAGCGTAGCGTTTGTTCAGATCGACGAACGTGCATTGGCCCGGCGTGCCGGTTGCCTGCTGCGACGGCACGCAGCGCAGATCGACGATTTTCCACAGCGCATTCGAGTCGACGGTGGTGAGCCGCGCGCATGCGCTGGCGGCCAACGCGATGGCTAACGCCGCGGCGATTCGCGCGCCGTGGCGCAAGAGGGCCCGCCGCGGGAGAGCGGGCATTGGTGTTTTCATCGGTGTTTTAGTCGAGTTTTTTAGGGGCGTTGTGAAAGTCGTCGCCGTATCACAGCACCGGTGCCGGCAACGTGCCAAGCAGCTGTTCGAACACAACGCCAATCGCAAGAAGACGTCGGTCTTCGCCGAGCGGGCCGTCCAGTTCGAGTCCCACTGGCAAGCCGCTTGCCGTCATGCCCGCCGGCAGCGAGAGCCCCGGAATGCCCGAGGTGCTGGCCGGATCGGTGTTGCGTAGAAAGGCGTCCATGGTGTCGATCGCTGCCGAACCGTCGATCGAGACCACGGACGAGCCGTTGATGTCGTCGATCGGCACGGCGGCGAGGCGCGTGGTCGGAAACAGCAGCGCGTCGAGGCGCTCATCGGCGAACGTCGCGGCCATGTACTGCTGCAAGCGCGGTCGCCAATGATTCAACGCGGCCTCGTAGCGGTCGCCGAGGACATCGCCGAGCACGCCGTCGTAGATTGCGCGCACGTCCGGGCTGGCAATGCGCGCCGCCAATTCGACGACGGTTTTGACGGGCGCGTCGTTGGCGACGAGCCAGGTCAGCACGTCCTCGAGCGGCTCATGGATCGCGATCGGGCTGCCCACCATGCCGTTCAGCTCGTCCAGCTCGCTCATCGCCACCGGCACGAACACCACACCAGCCGCTTCGAGCTGCTTCAACGCGGCCCGCGCGACGTCTTCCACCTGGCGCTCGAGTCCTTCCCAGAGCGGCGCGGGCAAGCCGATGCGCAAACCGTTCAACGCCACGGCCGGCAATGCACCGGCGCCGGTGATCACGCCGTCGAGCAGCGCGATATCGGCGACGGTGCGCGCCATCGGCCCGACGGTGTCGCGCGTATGGCTGATCGGCACCACGGCGTTCGGATCGTGATAGCGTCGTTCGGCGCCGCCGTTGCCGACCGAGGGACGAAACCCCGCCGTGCCCGTCAACGCGGCCGGAATACGGGTCGAGCCGCCGGTGTCGGTGCCCAGACCCGCGGGTACGATGCGCGCGGCAATCGCCGCCGCGGTGCCGCCCGACGAGCCACCCGGAATCAGCGAGGGATCGTAGGGATTGCGCACCGGGCCGGCATGCGTGGCGAGGTTCGTACTGGTGATGCCGAATGCCAGTTCGTGCATATTCGCCTTGCCGAGCACGATCGCGCCAGCGTCGATGAGGCGCTGCACCGAGGGCGCATTGGTCTTCGGCACAAAGCCTTCGAGCGCCGGTGTGCCCGCCGAAGTCTGCATGCCCGCCGTGTTGATGTTGTCCTTCACGACGATAGGCAAACCGGCGAGCGGCAAGCGGGCCCTGTCGGCCACGGGCAAGGCGTCGATGCGCCGCGCGGCGGCGAGCGCACCGTCGAGGTCGAGCGTGGTGAGCGCATTGAGACTCGAGAGCGCCGCCGCGCGCGCGAGCAAGGTGGCCACGTAGTCGGCGGCGTTCAGCCGGCCGGACTGGATCGCGGCGACGGCTTCTGTAGCGGTCAACGCGAGTTGTTCATCGACGGTCCATGTCATGGCCGGCGTCTCCTTGTCCTGATGGGGTTTCCCGGCGCGAGGGTTTGATGAAGCGCAGTGCGAGGCGGGCCAGCGTGGGCACCAGCCTGGGCCGCAGCAGTCTCGTATCGTAACCGCTCATGCGCCGGTCGTTTTCCGCGAGGCAGAGCGCGAACAGGTCGCGCGCGTTCATGGCTTCGCCAATGACGCCGCTGCTCGCGGGCAGAAAATTCGAATCGTGTGCCATGCCTTTAGCGTCGATACCTCGCGCGATCGCGAGGCGCTGCCAGACCAGCACCACCCAGATCGCGGCCACGCGCAGCGAATGCCACGGTCTGCGCCAAAGTGGCATGGTGCGCCGATACAACGCGACCCAGTTGATGAAAAACAGAATATGGCGCGCTTCTTCCTGAATCACCGGCTCGAAAGTCTCGACCAGCGCCTCCGGAAAAAATCCCGACTGCTGCGCCGAGCGGAATAGTCCGAACGCAAAGAAACTGTCGATGCATTCGCTATAGCCCGTGCGCATCCATTCCCGTTCGGCGTCGCGCGGCGGCGGATAGTCTGGCTCGGGCGCGATCTCGATGCCGTACGCGGCGATCAGCTTGGAAAGCACATGCTTGTGACGCGCTTCTTCGTCGCCGTCCATGGTGATGGCTTCGCGCAGCAGCGGATCGCTCAACTGCGCGGCATAGGTATCGACGGCGATCGACGCGCGGCCTTCGGTCTGCACCGCGATATCCCAGATCGGCAGCGAACACAGCCGCCCAAGTGCATCCGGCGGCAAGGCCGGCCATTCGATCACGGCGGGCTTATAAGGGTTGTGGGTTTCAAGCAGCATCCGGCAAAACATCTGCTGGTGCGCCTCGGAACCGATCTTCACGCGGGCGGGGCCGCGGAATGTCCAATGGCGTAAGGTGCGGTCTTCGGCAACATCTGTCAGTGTGTCGGACATGGCAGGCGTACAGAGGGCGAACTCGAAGTGTCGCCTATTCTGGCACAACCGTTCAAATTCCGATGCCGAGCGGCGCAAGCTGGCCGGCGCCGCTCCCAACGCAAAATGATGCAAATGACGCGATCGGTGATTTTACTGGTGGTTATCGATCCACATGCGTCCCCAGCGGAATGCGTAAGCCAGCGCGTGCTCTTCGTCGAAGAAGTAATCGAGCGCGTCGAATGAATAATGCTGGTCGTGATTCGCGGAAGTTTTCTCGATGGTCAGGTTGGCGGCGAACAGGCCGTTGGGCAGTTGTTGTGCGGCCGGTGCAACTTCGTAACCCTTGTAGCGAATATGTGCGTTCATGATTTTTTGGCAGTCGTTATGCCCCGCATGCGTTGCGAAAAGGCCGGCACGTCGGACGCAACCCGTAGCGTCACGCGGCCGGTAAATCAGCGGGCAGGATCAAGCCTAGGCCGCGCTGCGCAGCGGGTGAACCAATCTTTCGTCGTAAGCAAATCAGGAGGGAGGTGTACAGGAGCCCCGATCGGATCATATTCGCTGTGTTCAAACACACTATCCGGCGTTGCGGATCACGGGTCTGTTATGTGCCGCACGGTTCGCGCGAACGACCGCGCCGTGGGCCGCCCAGGCGGGTCCACGGAGTCGTGAGTCTTGTGGCGGAAAGGGGATGTAAAGCGGGGATTTAAACCGCGTGCAGGAGGCGCGCGGGTTGTGCTTCCTTGAGCGCGTTGCCGGCGAGCGGCGCGGCGTCCGGCGTGCGGTGCGCGTTGAACGCCAGCGCGAATTGCGCGGCCTGCTGGCCGACCGTGGCGAGCTGATCGACGACCTTTGCGTCGGAGCAGGTGTCGACGGTGTCGAAGCGCGTTTCCAGCGTGTTGATGCCGGCGCCGAACGGGGTCGGCCAGCCGCGCAACGCGTGGACGATCGAGCGCAACGACGTCAGCACCGAACCCGCGGCCTGCCAGCCATACGCCGTGACGATACAGCCAACCGCGCGGCCATCCAGATATGGGCGCTCGTCGGCGCGTAGTTCCTCGAGCGTGTCGAGCGCGTTCTTGACGAGACCGGACACGCCGCCGTGATAGCCGGGCGTGGCGATGATCAGCGCGTCCGCGTGGCGCACCGCCTCGATCAGCTCGAGTTGTTCGTCCGTGCGGTGAGCCTGTTCCGGGGCGTAGTGGGGCAGGCTATGCAGGAAAGTGCCGCCGAACAGGCGGGTGTTCGCGCCGGCCGCTTGGGCGCCGCGCAACGCGAAGCCGAGCGCGCGTTCAGTCGACGAGGCGGCGCGTGTCGTGCCGCCAATGCCGATGACGAGCGGCCGGCGATGATGATCGAAACTGGTCAACGAAATGCTCCTTCGGTAGCGGCTCACGATGCGCCGGCGCGGGGCTGCGCGCAGCGGACCGGGGCGAACCGGACTTTGAAGTGTCATCTTAATCAGCGCCGGGCGCCGCACGAAGCGACTTTTTGTTCTAACGATATAACCGCGCGGCGTGTTGCCGGCGCCGCGGCGCGCCCACCGTCGGCGTCGTGGCGCTCATGCCGCGTACGCTGCAATGCACTTGAGACCGCGCCGGATAAGCATATGGCGAAGCATTGTTTGGGGGCGCGATGACATGCGGCTATGATCGAATCGTCTCCTCCATGACACCTCCTTGACATGGGACTCGGCCCCGCCACGCCAGTGGCGGGGCCTTTTTTTATCCGCGGACTGAGAGGCCCGCGACCGGGCCACTTCACGATTAAGCCGTTTTCCGCATGTTACGATCGTCCGCGAAGCCAATCACGGCGAGGTCGAACAAGCAATGGCAACCCTTTATGACACCCTCGGCGTGCCCACGCACGCCACGGACGAAGAAATCAAGCGAGCCTACCGCAAGGCCGCGATGAAGTGGCATCCCGACCGCAATAGCGGCGCTGAAGAAGTGGCGCGCGCCACCTTCCAGGAAATCAAGGACGCGTACGCGATCCTCTCGGACGCCGCACAGCGCAAGGTGTACGACGCGGTCTACGCCGAGCAGATGCGTAGTTGGGAAGCGCAGCACGCACGCCAGCAGAAGGCGCAAGCCGAGCGCGAAGCGGCGGCGCGCGCTGCCGACGAAGCCGCGTATGCGGAGATGGTCTCGCTCGCCATGCGTTTCGCCGACGACGGTCACAATCGCGATGTGCTCTTTGGCGTGCTGCTTGGGCGTCAATGCGAGGCACGGCGAGCCGCGCAGATCGCGGACAGCGTGTCGGCGTTGCAGGCCTCGCGCCGCGAAGCGGCGAAGGCGGAGGCCGATGCCGCAGAGGCGTCTGAGGTGTCCGATGCTTCAACCCGGTCCGAGGCAAGCTCAGTGAAACAGGACACCGCCAGGCAGGGTTCGCAGGCCAGCCGCGCCCATTCGGGCAACCGGGAAGAACCCGCTGCCGAGACCCATCCGGCCGGCGTCCTGGAAGGTTTGTGGTTTCAGTTTCTCAACGGCTTGCGGTTTTGACGCATCACGCCGGCTGGCCGGCGATTCGCGTCAGTTCCGAGGCGAGTTCGTCGATATAAGGGTCGTTCAGGCCGCAGTCCGCGAGCGCGCTCTGCAGCTTGAACACGTACTCCGCGTTCGTGCCGAACAGCCCGGTCGCCACGGCCATCAACGGTGCGATCAGCGGCGCTCGCGCGTCGCCTTCGTATTGTGAATTCCCGTGGTCCGCCACGAAGGCGATAGCGAATAGTTCGGTGCCGTCCTCGAGCGTGAGCGGCGCCCACGTCGGACGATAGGCACCGGTCACCATCTCGCGAATCCAGAGAATGCGCAGTTCTTCTTCGAGCGTCTCGCCGCACAGGCGCAACGCGACGCCTTGCGTGCTGCCGCCTTGTTCGAGCGAAAGCATGCGGCCTGGCTGCTGCGGCGTGCCGCGTCCGGCGATCATGCGGATGCAGAAGCTGCGATGCCAGCCGTGCAGGGTCGCGATGCGGCGGCTGTCGAAGTCCGAGATCGGATTCCACATCAGCGAGCCGTAGGCGAAGACCCAGACATCGCCGGTGTCCGGACGCTGCTGCATGGTGTGCGCGAGCGACGCGTCGATCTGCGCCTGCGTCCACAGCATTTCCTTGGGCAGCGACTCAAAACTTTCGAGGTAGGCGCCCGAGCTAATGGCGTTTCTGTTCAGCATCCCGTGATTTCCGTCGTGGTGTGGCGTGGCGCGTCGCTCGTCCGGTCGGCATGACGTACGCGCAAAAACTCTCAAGCTCAGTATGAAGGCGGGACTGGCCGCGATAAATCCGTCTGGGGGAAATAGTGCGTCGCTGTCAGCAGCACAATCGGCGGGCGCACACGCCGCATGGCCTGGCGGCGAGCCGCAATGCGAGACCACCGAATCGGCAGCCGTGTGACGAATGACGCCCTGGCCGGTAGACGATAGAGGTAGACCGAATTGATATAGAGAGTGGCCTTTAGCGTTCGAATTTGCACTTCTAGAATCAATGACACGTCCGCGACAGTGGTCGCTCGAACGCCGCCGTGAAGAGCGACGCCTGCTCATTGCCACGCGGTCCTGCTTCGTTTGACTTTCACGCAGTCAATCCCGAGAGGCACGACGGCCATGTTCACTTTCATCGTTGTAGTTGCGGTGGCGGCGTTTGTTCCGTACGTCGCGGCACCCGGCATTGCCAATGGCGTCAAGGCGATCAACACGCCGCCCGCGGCCATGATGTTCGATACTTCGCCGGCAGCGGCGTCCAACGGAAGCGACGCGGCCAACCGGATCCTCTCCGACCGGCGCGAGAGTGACGCTTCTGTCTGAAGCGCTCGATTCCGGCTTGCCCTCTGCTGAAGGCTGAATGAAAGCTCGACGCTTGCGCTGGTAGACTTCCGCGCAAGCGCGACGCCCGTTGCCCGATGCCCGTTGCCCGCGAGCGAGCGACCCCTGGTACAAATTCTCGTGGCGCAACAAATTTGAACATCGTAGTGTCACGAGGGCGCAAGACTGAGCCGGCAGAATTGCACACAGAATCAAACAAAAAAACACGGGTACGGGGTAAGCGTGACCAGAAAATATAAGGTGCTGTTTCTCTGTCGAGAGAATTCAGCACGTAGCATCATTGCCGAAGCTTTGTTGCGGGAACTGGCGGGACACCGGTTCGACGCGTTCAGCGCGGGGCCGGAACCGGCCGCGCGAGTCCATCCATGCGCGGTCGCGCAATTGCGGCCCGGCATCTCGGACCTCGGCATTCTCAGCCCAAAAAGCTGGCTGGAATTCACCGGCGAATGGGCGCCGCGCATGGACCTCGTCGTCGCGCTGGACGAATCCGCCGACGCACACCACGCGCCCGCGTTTCCTGGCGAGCCAGCGTCGTGCGCCTGGAGCTTCGCCGATCCGCTCTCCGACGACATCGCCGACTCCGAGCGCGCGCGTCTATTCGAAAAGGTGTTCTGGCAAATCGTGCGGCAGATGAGCGCGTTTATCGAACTCCCG
Source organism: Paraburkholderia sediminicola (assembly GCF_046027355.1). Taxonomy (GTDB): domain Bacteria; phylum Pseudomonadota; class Gammaproteobacteria; order Burkholderiales; family Burkholderiaceae; genus Paraburkholderia; species Paraburkholderia sediminicola_B. The sequence continues at coordinate 257,028 of NZ_JAQQEK010000001.1, forward strand.
CAATATGCGACGCCGGCCAGCGCTGCGGCGACGGCGGCCGCGATCCCCGCTTTGAGCGCCTCGCCGCAGCGCGTCACGACGTGTGACGCTTGAACACCTGGCGCAGGCGCTGCCTCAGTCTCAATCTCAGTCGGGCCTGAGGCGAAACGCCGGCAAAAGTCACTGCGCGCGCAATTGCGCTGCTTTGTCGGGATATACAGAGGGCACAGGCGTCTGGATGTAAATGACAAAGGGGGGCAAGGCGGGTCAAGCGCACGCGACAGCGCATCACATGCGTGCGTGGCACGGGTACATGCGTGCTTGCGAATCTGCCGAACAGGCGATTTCCCAAGGAGGAAGTGCGGGGTGATTTCCTTACGCTAGCGGGTGAATGTTGCGGCGGTCTATCGGTTGTTCGAACGTGCGAGCGGACTTCCGGCGAACGGGTCGTTCTGCCAGTCCACGCGTTTTTTCGGCTGCGGAGCAGGCGCCGGCGTGGCCGACAATTCAAAGTGGTCAATGGATTGACCTGCGCTGATTGCCTGTTTCAGCCACTGGGGCATCTCGCCCTTGCCGTCCCAGCTATCTCCAGTTGCGCTACGGTAGCGTTCAGCCTTTTGCGCGGCCGGCTCGGATGCCAGCACTGCAGCAAGGTCTTCTGGTTTGATGCCAAACTCTTCCATGCGATGGCGGAGATACGCAATCATGCTATCTCGCTTCCTTTCGTCCATAAGATATTCGTCCTTCTAAAACGTCTGGCGTTCTGTCAATTACAGATTGCAAGGGAAATCCGCGAAAGCATCGACCCATATAAATGGGGACGGCCCGCGGTGTGGTTATCGATTGAAGGAAATTCCAAAGGCAGCATTTAAAAACATCGCACCATTTATCGCGGCGCAGCAATTAGCCGACCCGGCCGCCTATCAAATTCAGGGATGTCGATCAGTGAATATTCAAGCGCTTCGCCGCGCGGCAAGGAAGGCAGCGTACGACTGACGCTAAGCCTCATGCCCACAAGGGAAAAAACGGTATTGACGATGCACTGATTGCGGCAGGCCGGTTTCATCTCCACGCTCCGTCTCTCGCCGGTACTTCGCGCGGGGCCGATTATTGACGTTATGTCAGCATCATAACGCACTGTGCGGCCAACGCACGTACCGGTTTGGATGATTTTGTGCAAAACCCTTCTATCGAACTACTCCGGCTGCGGCAGACCGGACCGGGTGTTCCGCGATTGAATTCCTGAGTGGCCGAGCTATAAAGAAAACAGCGGAGCCAAAATCCGTGCTTCCAGCCTGCGGCGACTGATTCCGGCCAGCCGCGAGAACGCGTCCGACATCGGTTGCAGGTCTGGCAACTCATTACTCGTTTAGTTCGATGACTCGCCGCGGCAGTTGGCATCGGCATCGACTCGTCCGTCTGCCCATTGGGCAACCTGGCTTTTTTTCGCGGATCAATTCTTTGGAGGACGAGAACTGCTGCGCCGGATTCAAGGAGTCTGGACATGAAACTACGATTATGGATGGCGCTGGCCAGCGCCGTGCTCCTACTGGCGCCGAAAACAGCGGCCGCGCTGGACATTGAGGGCCAGCAGGGCGCCGGCATGTCGGGCCGCGCGCTGATGCAACAGAACGCGAACGAATCGGCACAAGCGACGACCGACATGTCGTTCAGCGAATCGGGACAGGGCATGCCCGGCGCCCAGCCGGTGCGGAACGTGTCCTACGGAGGCGTGGCCACGGGGCAATCGGAAGCGGGAGGCCGGCAAAGCCAGCCCTGCATGTCTTCCGGGCCGCAATGCAGAATCTATTTTGGTCAATGACCGATCTGTCTTTGGGAATGCGGTGCGCGATTGCGAGCACCGCTTCCCGTCAGCCGCCGTTATGCGAGCGCCATGGAATGTAGCGGATGATCGGTGCGCTCGGCGAAACGACCCATCAAGTGACGCTCACGCTTCGCTACGCCCTGCCGCGTCATTCCCGCGCAGGGAGCCAGGCGCGCAATCCATGCCAATAACCCCACGCTTGACTGCAATTTTCCGGAGTCGTCAGCGAGCGATTTAATACGATGTTATGGTGTGGTCCATTCGGGTTTTCACCCGCTGATTGTCCAGACTGCAATCGCGTTACTTCCGGCAAGCAGGCCAATATGGCCTGCTTTTTTAATCGTGCCGGGCGGTCTGCGAATGGATTAGCGCGGTGCGGCCGCTCCAATCCCACCCGTTGTTAAGAGACTCGCAAACAATATTATGTTGATCGAAGACAATCTGCCCGCGAGCACGGCCTCGCTGGACGATGGCGCGTCGTCGTCCCTGCGTTCCTGGTTGGCTGTCATGGCTGTCGCCATCGGCGCTTTCGCTTTCGTGACGACGGAGTTTTTGCCGGTCGGACTGTTGCCGCGCGTCGCCGCGGATCTGGGCGTGTTGCCCGGCACGGCCGGCCTGATGGTCACCGTCCCCGGCGTCATCGCGGCCATTTCTGCGCCGGGTCTGATGCTGGTGGCGGGGCGCATGGATCGCCGGCGGGTCTTTCTTTTGCTGACGGCTTTGCTGCTGGCGTCGAATCTGATTTCCGCGTTTGCGCCGAATTTTCTCTGCATGCTGCTCGGGCGCGCGCTGCTCGGCGCCGCGCTGGGCGGGTTCTGGACCTTGGCCACGGCGGCCTCGGGACGTCTCGTGAAGCCAAAGGATTCGGCGCGCGCCATGGCGACGATCCTCACCGGCGTGACGTGCGCCACGGTGATCGGCGTGCCCCTCGGCACGTTCATCGCGAGCTTCGCATCGTGGCGCGTGTCGTTCATGGCGACCGGCGTGCTGGTGGCGGTCGCGCTGGTCGCGCAGTTCTTCTTCGTGCCGTCCTTGCCGTCGACCGCCGCGCTGCGTCTGCGTGATCTGGTGGCACTGCTGCGCCGGCCGCATCCGCGCCGAAGCATGCTGATGGTGGCGCTCGTTTTCGGCGCGCATTTTTCCTCGTACACGTACATCACGCCTTTCCTGCTGCACAACGCGAATCTGGACATGTCGACCATCACGTGGCTGCTGCTTGGCTTCGGCATTATCGGGTTCTTCTCGAACTTCGCGGTTTCATCGACGGTGACGCGCAACCTGAAAGTGTCGGTCGGCGCGATGGTTTCGCTGTTGATGTTCGCACTGGTGTTGCTGCCGCTGCTGCAGCATTCGACGCTCGGCGTCGTGGCGTTGGTGCTTGCGTGGGGCATTTCCTTCGGCGCGTTGCCGCTGTGTTTCAGCATCTGGATTCAGCGCGCCACGCCGGATTCGCCCGAGGCCGGCTCGGCACTGTTCGTGAGCATCATTCAGGTGGCAATTGCGTTGGGGTCGCTGGTGGGCGGTGTGGTGGTCGACCATGTGGGGATTTCCGCCGACTTTCTGCTCGGTAGCGGCCTCGCGTTGCTGGGGCTCGCCGCGCTGGCGAGCTTCGGCCGCAGCGAGCAGAAGGTCGCCGCTGAAGCGGTGGCTTGCCCGGCGTGTACGGAATAATTGTTGGGTATCGGTCCAGCAGTTCGGACCATGCTCACGATAATTCAACTCGAACGCGAAAGAGTGATGAATCGACAACGCGATCAAGGCATCAAACGACACTTGCAATGGGTGCTGTTGGCATTGGCCACGCTCAGTTCCGCTTCCGCATTCGCTGCCAGCTTCGACTGCGGCCGGGCACGATTGCCGGACGAAAAGGCTGTCTGCGCATCACGGCAACTGAGCGAGATGGACGTCGAAATGTCCGTGCGCTACCAGATGCTGACGGGCCTGGTTGCCATGGGCGCGCGGGGCAATATGCAGGACGAGCAGCAGGCGTGGCTGAAGTCCAGAAAGGCATGTGGCGGTAAGCAGTCGTGTCTGCTCGATGCATACCGGCGGCGCATTGGGACGCTCAATGACGAATATGCCAGACTCGCGAGCCGTGGGCCGTTCTGAGTGCGCCGGGCGTCTCCCAGAAACGGATGCGGGATAAAGAGCTGCGAAGGCGACTCGAATTCAATCCATCAGTGAGCAGCGGGAGCGTCCGGCGCGCGTTTCCGCGCGCGCGACCGAACGTATCACTCACGTCGGAGTCTCAACGCGTTACCATGAAATCCTTCCGCCGCTTATCATCCGATTCAGGTCCCGATGCGCTCAACTTTCACCAAATGGCTTTTTATCGTCTACCTTCTCGGTAGCGGCACGCTGTATTCAATTCTCATCCTGCTTCTCTTTCCGTTCGTCGGACGCGCTGGGCGATACTGGCTCGCCAAGCAGTGGTGTCGTGCGCTGGTTTTCATCATGCGTTGGCTACCCGGCGTTTCATGTTCGGTGGACGGGCTCGACAACCTTCCGGACGGTCCTGCGATCATCCTTTGCCGTCACGAATCCACTTGGGAAACCCTCGCGTTTCTCGCGCTGTTTCCGCGCCGCATCAGTTTCGTGTTCAAGGAAGATCTACTGCGCATCCCGTTCTTCGGCTGGGTGTTGCGTGGTCTCGATATGGTCAGCCTGAACCGTGGCTCCGCCCGACAGGCTCACCAGGCTGTGACGAAGGAAAGCGCGGAGAGGCTGGCCAAGGGCGATGTCGTCGTGATTTTCCCGGAGGGCACCCGGGTGGCGCACGATGCGCCGTTGCGGATGACGTCGGGCGGCGTTCGATTGGCGTGCGCGACCGGCGTGCCGGCTGTGCCCGTGGTGTTGAACGCGGGCAAGGTCTGGCCGACCAAAGGCTGGCCCGATGGCCGCGGGCACATTCGCGTGGTGGTCGGACCGCCGTTGTCTCCGCAGGACATGACGCAGCAGGAATTGAGTCACGCGGTCCACGAGTGGATGAAAAACGAACTACTACGGCTTTGACGATTTTCGAGCCCGTACGCGATGTCGCGGGTCATCCGCAGAGCCGGAGCCTGGCGTACCGCTCGATTGAACTGGAACCCAATTGAGCATAAGGTGACTGCTCCCAAGTCCAATCGGAGTCCGGTATGCGATGTCTTGCAATGACTGCGGCCGCATTGATGGCCGCTGGTTTCACCTTGTCCGCGAGTGCCCAGCTTGCCGTCACCATCGGTCATTCGGCACCCCTCACCGGTCCGCAGGCGCCGAACGGCAAGGACAACGAGAACGGAGCGCGGCTCGCCATCGACGAGCTGAACAAGGCGGGCGTCACCGTCGCGGGTCAGAAGGTCACCTTTAAACTGGACTCGCAAGACGATCAGGCGGACCCGAAAATCGGCGTGCAGGTTGCGCAGAAGCTGGTGGACAGCGGCGTGGTCGCCGTGGTCGGACCGTATAACTCGGGCGTGGCGATTCCCGCCTCGCGCGTCTACAACACTGGAAATGTGCCGATGCTGCCGGTCGCATCGAACCCGGCGCTGACGAAGCAGGGCTTCAAGAACATCTTCCGGATCGGCGCGAGCGACGAGCAGCTGGGCGGCACGATGGGGCAGTTCGCCGCGAAGACGTTGAAGGCCAAAACGGCCGCTGTCATCGACGATCGCACCGCGTACGGTCAAGGTGTCGCCGAGCAGTTCGTGAAGGTCGCCAAGGCGAACGGGATTCAGATCGTGGCTCAGGAGTTCACCAGTTCGTCGGCGACCGACTTCCTCGGTATTCTGACCACCATCAAGGCCAAAAATCCCGACGTGATTTTCTTCGGCGGGTACGCGTCGCAGGGGGCGCCGATGGCCAAACAGATGCGCCAACGCGGACTCAGGGCGAAGCTGCTCGGCGGCGACGGCATCTGCTCGGCTGACATGGGCAAGGTCGCGGGCGACGCGGCATCGATCGTCTATTGCGCGCAGGGCGGCATTGCGCTGGAGAAGACAGCGGCCGGCCGCGAATTCCTGCAAAAGTACAAGGCAGCCTACAACATCGATACGCAGGTCTATGCCGTGAGCTATTACGACGGCGTCAAGTTGCTAGCCGACGCGATGGTAAAGGCGGGAACGACAACAGACAAAGCCAAGCTGACCGCGCAACTCGCGAAGGAAAACTATAAGGGCGTCGCGGGCACCTATTCGTTCGACGAGTTCGGCGACCTGAAGGGCGCGCCGACGACCGTGTACATCATCAAGAACGGCTTGCCGGCCCCTTACGGACAGTAACGGCAAGCGACCCATTGACTTCATGAAGCAAACATGAAAATTTCACGCACTATCCAGACTGTTGAAGTTCACACCGGCGGCGAGGCATTCCGCATTGTCACCAGCGGTTTGCCGCGTCTGCCCGGCGACACGATCGTCAAGCGGCGCGCATGGCTGAAGGAAAACGCCGACGATATCCGCCGGGCTTTGATGTTCGAACCGCGTGGGCATGCCGATATGTACGGCGGGTATCTGACGGAACCGGTCAGCCCCAATGCCGACTTCGGCATCATCTTCCTTCACAATGAAGGGTATAGCGACCATTGCGGCCACGGTGTCATCGCGTTGTCGACGGCGGCGGTCGAACTGGGTTGGGTTCAGCGTGAGATACCCGAAACGCGCGTGGGTATCGACGCGCCGTGCGGGTTCATCGAAGCATTCGTGAAGTGGGATGGCGAGCACGCCGGCAACGTTCGCTTCGTCAACGTGCCGTCGTTTATCTGGAAGCAGGACGTGACCGTCGAGACGCCGTCGTTCGGTTCGGTGACGGGCGATATCGCGTTCGGCGGCGCGTTCTACTTTTACACCGATGGCGAGCCGCATGGTCTCGCGGTGCGGGAGTCGTCGGTGGAAGAACTCATCCGCTTCGGTGCTGAAGTCAAGCAGGCGGCCAACAAGGCGTTTCCTGTCGAGCATCCCTACATCCCCGAGATCAACCACATCTACGGCACCATCATTGCGAATGCGCCGCGGCATGCGGATTCGACGCAAGCGAACTGTTGTGTGTTCGCCGACCGTGAGGTGGACCGTTCACCGACCGGCTCCGGAACCGGAGGCCGGGTCGCGCAGCTTTATTTGCGAGGGAAGCTGGGCAAGGACGACACCCTGGTGAACGAGTCCATTATTGGCACCGTGTTCAAAGGGCGCGTTCTGAGCGAGACGACGGTGGGTGATTTCAAGGCCGTCATTCCGGAAGTCGAAGGCAACGCTTTTGTCTGCGGCTTCGCGACCTGGATTGTCGATGAACGGGATCCGCTCACCTACGGATTCCTGGTTCGATAGTTCCGACGAACAACGAAGCCTAGAACCGCTCGACCCACGGTCGCAGTTCGACTTCCCACGTCCACGCGCTGCGATGCTGGCGATGAATGTGAAGGTATTCCCTTGCAATCGCATCGGGGTCCAGCCATTTGTCGTCCGCGTCGCCGTCTTCCGGACCTCTCGCGCTACTGGCGATGCCGCCGTCGATCACGAAATGCGCAACGTGAATGTTCTTCGGCGCAAGCTCGCGCGCCATGCTTTGGGCCATGCCTCGTAGCGCGAATTTACCCATGGCGAAGGGCGTCGAGCCGGGCAGTCCTTTCACGCTGGCCGTTGCGCCGGTCAGCAGTACCGTGCCGTGGCGGCGCGCCAGCATGCGCACCGCCGCGGCCTGGGCGACAAGAAAGCCGCCGAAGGCGGTCACCTTGAAGGCGTCTTCGAGCTTCTGTGGTTCGATGGCTTCAACTGGCGCGCGATAGCGGCCGCTTGCGTTGTAGACCACGAGATCGGGGACGCCGAATGCTTTTTCCACACGTTCAAAGAGTGCTGTGACCTGGTCCGCTTGACTGGCGTCGCAACTCACGGGCAGGGCGCCCGTCTCATCGACCAGGTCCGTCAGTTTGCTGGTATCGCGGGCGGCGAGCGCGACCTGCATGCCCTCCGCCGAAAGCAGGCGTGCGAGGGAGGCGCTCAGGCCCTTGCCCGCGCCGACAATCAATGCAGTCTCGGTTCGACTCATGGTTCCTCCGGAATCAACAGGGAAGCGCTGCGGCGTGTGTGTGCCGCGGCATGCCTTGCTGATTGTAGGCGTTCACCGTGAATTGCACCGAGGTGGCGAATGGCGGCGTCGCTTGCCTACTGAGAGGCTTCGATTACGCTCCAGATCCGTTCGTCCGAGTCGCCCGTGAATTGTCTGGCGATCACGGCCCGGCATTTATCGCAGCGATAGTGCTCGAGGACGAGCGTGCCGTTGCACTCCGCGACACCGATGAGCGTGAGGTTGTCCTGCCGTTGCACATCGACTGGCAGGCCGTCGATGTCGGAGCATCCATCGCAGACTTCCATGGCGCCTCCTGACGTTCGCATCCATCATTCGAAATAAGCCCGCGTGTGGCGGGCGAAGACTGATGCACCCGGAGACATCGCGGGCCGAATCAGTATCCGGCCCGATGGAGCGGTTGTGCAAGTGCAAAAAAATAAAGAAAAAGGGGTTGGATTGGCCCGTCCTTCCGAGGTTTAAGCGCGATTGCGCTGCACTAGCATGGACTAGTGGGCGTGCATGCGCTGCCGCAGGAATAGGGCGTCGCCCTGGCAACGGTGACGGAGGCACAGACGCTTGATGAAGCGATCTACATCTTCGAGTCGACCCAGATACGCCCCCAAACGGTTGCATAGCTGATTGCCTGTTCGTGGTCGTAGAAGAAGTCCAGCGAGTTGAACGCTTGCGGAGGGCGTCCGGGTTCTTCGATGACCAGGTCCGCCGAGTGCAAACCATCGCCTGTAGGCGTCGTACTCGCACGCAGACCGAATCCCCGATGAAAACTGACTCTGCTGGCCGGTATATTCAGCTGGATTTGCATTCGATTTTTTTGGGCAACAACAGCCCGCTCTCTCTCAGTGGCGCGATTGTCGCGTCAATATGTGAAGTTTCAATGACGGGGAGGGGCGGTTTACTACCAGGGTTTGCCTCGCGCTCCTCGATCCACTTTTGTTATCACCCCCTCCAATACTCGAATTGTTAGCGCATCGCAGCGCTCGTATATTGGCTGAACCGTCAGCACAAGCAGCACCAGCAGCACTGACAGCACAACCAGCCGGCATACAACAACACAAAGGCACGCCGCTCAGGCCTGCCACAGGAGCAAAGCGATGAATCGAATCGATCTGGAGGGGCGCGTAGTCGCCATTACCGGCGGCGCGCGTGGCATCGGCTACGCGGTGGCGCAACGGGCGCTGAACTCGGGCGCCTCGGTCGCGCTATGGGACGTGGACGCGGACCGCCTCGCGCGCAGCCAGCGCGAGCTCAGCGAACTGGGCAAAGTCACGGCCGTCACCGTCGAACTCACGCAGGAAGCCGCCGTCGCGCAGGCCGTGGCGCAAACCGTCGCCGATCACGGCGCGATCGACGTGCTGATCAATTGCGCCGGCATCACTGGCGGCAACGGCGCCACGTGGGAACTGGAGCCCGACGTCTGGCGCCGCGTGATCGACGTGAACCTGATCGGCCCATATCTCACCTGCCGCGCGGTCGTGCCGCAAATGCTCAAGCAGGGCTATGGCCGGATCGTCAATATCGCGTCGGTGGCCGGCAAGGAAGGCAACCCGAACGCCTCGCACTACAGCGCCTCCAAGGCAGGGCTCATCGGCTTGACCAAATCGCTCGGTAAAGAGCTCGCGACGAAGAACATTCTCGTCAACGCCGTCACGCCGGCCGCAGCCAAAACCGAGATCTTCGATTCGATGTCGCAGCAACACATCGACTACATGCTCTCGAAGATTCCCATGAACCGTTTCCTGTTGCCGGAAGAAGCGGCGTCGCTGATTCTGTGGCTCTCGTCCGAGGACTGCGCGTTCAGCACCGGGTCGGTATTCGACTTGTCAGGCGGTCGCGCAACGTACTGAGGCGCCGCGGCATCACGCGATGCCTGACCTCGGTAGCGGAACACAAGAAAACGCAGAGCCGCCACGCGCGCGCTCTGTGAAGGAGACGATATGGAAGCGCATGCGCCCGTTTCACTCGAAGCGATCAACAGCAAGGTAATGCGCCGGCTGCTGCCGTTTCTGCTGTTGATGTACGTGCTGGCGTTTCTCGATCGCGCCAATATCGGGTTCGCGCAGAAGGCCTTGCAGCACGACACGGGTTTGTCCAATGCAGCGTTTGCCTTCGGTGCGGGCGTGTTTTTCGTCGGCTATGCGTTGTTCGAGGTGCCGAGCAATCTTCTGTTGCATCGGGTCGGCGCGCGCGTGTGGATGTGCCGGATCATGGTGACGTGGGGGCTTGTATCGGCGGCCATGTGCCTCGCTCATACGCCGACGGCGTTCTACACGCTGCGGTTTCTGCTCGGCGTCGCGGAGGCCGGTTTCTTTCCCGGCGTGATCTATTACCTCACGCACTGGTTTCCGCAATCGTTCCGGGCGCGCGCGGTGGGCGTGTTCTATTTCGGCGCGCCGCTGGCGTTTATTTTCGGCAGCCCGTTGTCGGGCTCGCTACTCGAATTGCACGGTGCACTTGGCCTGACCGGCTGGCAATGGCTCTTTCTGGTGGAGGGCGCGCTGGCTTCGGTGGTGGGCGTGTGGGCCTTCTGGTATCTCGACAATCGTCCCGAAGACGCGCGTTGGCTCGAACCGCAAGAGCGTGCCAGCTTGCGCGCGGCTCTCGACGACGACGCGCTGCTTGCGTCCGCGCACGGCCCGCATCGCATTCTCGCGGCGCTGGTGGATCGTCGCGTGTTGCTGCTGTCGGCGATCTATCTGTTGATCCAGATGAGCGTGTACGGCGTGATCTTCTATTTGCCGCAACAGGTGGCCGCATTCCTTGGCACGACGGTCGGTTTGCGTGTGGGACTCGTCGCCGCGTTGCCGTGGTTGTGCGCATTGGCCGTGACCTGGTATGTGCCGCTGCGCGCGGATCGCACTGGTGAGCATCGGCGTTGGGCGGTGGCGTTGCTGATTGTCGCGGGACTCGGGATCGGTGTGTCGGGACTCGTGCATAGCCCGTTGCTCGGCCTGCTCGCGCTGTGTTGCGCGGCGAGCGGTTTCATCGCGGCGCAGCCGCTCTTCTGGACCTTTCCCACGCGTTACCTCACGGGAGCCGCCGCGGCGGGCGGCATCGCGTTGATCAATTCGCTCGGCGGACTCGGCGGCTTCATTGCGCCGAGCTTGCGCACCGCGGCGGAACGTGCATTTTCGTCGACGTCGGCGGGACTGGTTGTGCTGGGCGTGTCGAGTCTGCTCGCCGCGCTGCTGATCGGCACGCTGTTGCGCCGCGATCCCGCCCAGCCGCACACGACTTTCGAAACCTTACTGCATCGCGCCCGCTAGGCGCTCGCTCGACGCACTCATAACGGAGCCCCATTCATGGCCATGCCTACCATCCGGCACGTGCGTGCCTTCATCGTCCGCGGCGGCGGTGCGGACTATCACGACCAACCCGGCGGACACTGGATCGACGATCACATCTCCACGCCGATGGCGCGTTATCCCGAGTATCGCCAGAGCCGCCAGTCGTTCGGCATCAATGTGCTCGGCACGCTGGTCGTGGAGATCGAAGCGAGCGACGGCACTGTCGGTTTCGCGGTGACCACGGGCGGCGAGATCGGCGCGTTCATCGTCGAGAAACATCTGGCGCGTTTTCTCGAAGGCCAACTCGTGACCGACATCGAGAAGATGTGGGATCAGATGTACTTCTCCACTTTGTACTACGGCCGCAAAGGCGTGGTGCTGAATACGATTTCGGGCGTTGATCTCGCGTTGTGGGATCTGCTCGCGAAAGTGCGCAAGGAGCCGGTGTACCAGCTATTGGGCGGTCCGGTGCGCGACGAACTCGTGTTCTACGCAACCGGCGCGCGGCCTGATCTTGCGAAGGAGATGGGTTTCATCGGCGGCAAGCTGCCGTTGCAGCATGGTCCGGCCGAAGGCGAGGCGGGCCTCAAGCAGAACCTGGAAAAGCTCGCGGACATGCGCAGCCGCGTGGGCGACGACTTCTGGCTGATGTACGACTGCTGGATGAGCCTCGACGTACCGTATGCGACGCGGCTCGCGCAAGCGGCGCACGAATACGGCCTCAAATGGATCGAAGAATGCCTGCCGCCCGACGACTACTGGGGCTACGCCGAACTGCGCCGTAACGTGCCACGCGGCATGATGGTGTCGACCGGCGAACACGAAGCGACGCGCTGGGGCTTTCGCATGCTGCTGGAGATGCAATGCTGCGATCTGATTCAGCCGGATGTCGGCTGGTGCGGCGGCATCACCGAATTGATCAAGATCTCCGCGCTCGCCGATGCGCACAATGTGATGGTGGTGCCGCACGGTTCATCGGTGTATAGCTATCACTTCGTGGTCACGCGGCACAACTCGCCGTTCGCCGAGTTTCTGATGATGGCGCCCAAGGCCGACGAGGTCGTGCCGATGTTCACGCCGCTGCTGCTCGATGAGCCGGTGCCGGTGAATGGACGCATGAAGGTGCCGGACACGCCGGGTTTCGGCGTGAGGCTGAATCCGGAATGTGCGTTGGTGCGGCCTTATCCGCGGTGATTGCGCGTAACCCCGTCGCAAGGTCGAAACATAAAAGGAGAATGACGTGCTGCTCAAGGACAAGGTCGTGATCGTCACCGGCGGCTCGCGTGGCATCGGCCGCGCGATAGCGGTTGCGTGTGCAACCGAAGGCGCGGACGTGGCGATCAACTACTGGGGCGATAGCGACGCATCGTATGGACGCCGCTCCGCCGTCGCGGAAGTGGTCGGCGAAATCGAGGCGCTGGGGCGGCGCGTGATTGCGATCGAGGGCAATGTCGCCGCGCGCGAAACCGGTCAGCAACTGGTGCGCCATACAGTCGAAGCTTTTGGAAAAGTCGACGTGCTCGCCAGCAACGCCGGCATCTGTCCGTTCCACGCCTTTCTCGACATGCCGCCGGAAGTGCTGGAGTCGACGGTGGCCGTCAATCTGAACGGCGCGTTCTACGTCACGCAAGCCGCCGCGCAGCAGATGAAGTTGCAAGGCACGGGCGGCGCGATCGTGGCGACGAGTTCGATTAGCGCGTTGGTGGGCGGCGGCATGCAAACGCATTACACGCCGACCAAGGCGGGCGTGCATTCGCTGATGCAATCCTGCGCGGTCGCGCTGGGACCGTACGGCATTCGCTGCAACTCGGTGATGCCGGGCACCATCGCAACCGATCTGAACGCGGAAGACCTCGCCGACGAGGCCAAGAAAGCGTACTTCGAAAAGCGCATTCCTTTGGGCAGACTGGGTCGTCCGGAAGATGTCGCCGATTGCGTGACGTTCCTCGCTTCCGACCGCGCGCGCTATGTGACGGGCGCGGCGTTGCTGGTGGACGGCGGTCTCTTCGTCAACCTGCAGTAACGCGGCGATGCCGATTTCAGTTCACGGGAGCCGAAGACAAGATCACGGAGTCGGCAGCGGCCGCGGAGGTGTCGTCGCGCTTGAGCTTGCGCGAGAAACCGCGCAACAGGTCGATGAAACGCAACGCCGGTTCGGCGAGCGGTTCTTCCTTGCGCGTGAGAATGCCGAAACCGGAGAGAGACTTGCCGATTTCGAGCGGCAATGCGACGAGCAATTTGCCGCGCAAATGATCGCGCACGACCGACTCGGGCAGCATCGCCACCGCATCGTAATTCTCGAGCAATTGCAGCGTGGCGAATATCGACGCGCATTCGGTCAGGTTCACAGGCGTGGCCAGCCCCGCACGCGCAAGTTCCTCTTCGAACAGCACGCGCGCCGGACTGGTGACGGGTTGCGCCACCCACGGCCAGTCGATCAGCTCACGCAGGGTGAGGCGCGCGCGCTGCGCGAGCGGATGCACCGAACGCACCACCAGCAGCAAAGTCTCGCGCGCGAGCGGTTCGAAGCTGAAATCGTTATGTTGCAACGGACTCGTGAGGCGCCCGAGCGCCAAGTCAACTTCGCGGCGATGCAGCAATTGCACGACCTGGTCGCTGGTTTCGCCGAGAATGCGCACGTTCAGCAGCGGGCTTTCGGTTTTCAGCGCGGCGACCGCCATGGCGAGCAGATCGGGCGCGGCGCCCATGATCGCGCCGACCGTCAGTTGCCCGTGACCGCCGCGGCGTTTCACGTCGAGGTCTTCGGCGAAACGGGTCAGTTCGGCCAGCGCGCGCCGCGCATAAGCCAGCGTGACGACGCCGAGCGGCGTGGGCGTCATGCCGCGCGCGTTGCGCTCGAACAGCAGAAAGCCGAACGCTTCTTCGATATCGCCGAGCATGCGGCTCGCGCTCGGCTGGGCCACGTTGACGGCCTCGGCGGCCTGATGGAGATTGCGCGCGTCGTCGAGTGCGACGAGCAGCGCGAGGTGCTTGAACTTGAGCCGGTTGACGAGTGCGACGGTTGCTGAGTGTTGGCTCATGGGGCGGGTGCGATTCGGTTTGTGGATCGCCCAATCCCAACAACGGATTGAGATGCTATCGACGCAGGAATTATAGTCGTTCCAGACGCTTCCACGTTTCGCTGGAAAAGCGCCCGGATACGACGGGAGACAGGCCGCAATGGAGACAATCGCTTTCCGGATGGTGCTCAACCCCGGCATGCGCGAGGAATACGAACGACGTCATGCGCAAATCTGGCCTGAGCTGGTTGATGCTTTGCACAACGCCGGTGTGCGCGACTATCGGATTTTCTTCGATCCAGACTCGGATCATCTTTTCGCCGTGCTCACGCGAAACACCCATCACACCATGGACGAACTGCCGCAACTCGACGTGATGCGCAAATGGTGGGATTACATGGCCGACATCATGCAGACGGCCCCGGATCACACGCCGGTGCAACAGCCGCTCGAACCGGTCTTTCATTTGATTTCGCTGAGTTGATCCGATCCGACTGGATCTCAAACCTCGAAACGATCTTCACCGGACGGAGGATGTCGCATGCAGGTGGTCGATTCGCATATCCATTTGTGGGATCTGAAAACGCATCGCTATCCGTGGCTGGAAAACCCGGGCGTGTCGTTCGTGGGGGACGCGCGCGATCTGAAGCACGATTACCTGCTAGACGATCTGTTGGGCGAAGCGGGCGACATCGACGTGCTGAAACTCGTGCACGTCGAAGCGAATCACGATCCCGCCGATCCGGTCGAAGAAACGCGCTGGCTGCAGTCCATTGCGGATCGAAAGGAATCGCGCGGCATGCCGAACGCGATCGTCGCCGCGGTGGATTTGTCCGCGCCGAATGCGCCGGCCTTGCTCGAAGCGCATGCGTCGTTCGCCAATACGCGTGGCATCCGGCAGATTTTGAACGTGCACGAGAACAAGCTGTTCGATTACGTCGGCCGTCATTTCATGCGCGAGCCGCAGTGGCGCGAGCACTTCGCGTTGCTGCGCCGCTACGACATGTCGTTCGACTTGCAACTGTATCCGTCGCAGATGGAAGAGGCGGCGGCGTTGGCGCGCGCGCATGGCGACACGCAGTTCGTGATCAATCACGCGGGCATGTTCGTCGACCGCAGCAGCGTGGCCGGTTATCGTGCATGGCGCGAAGGCATGCGCTTGCTCGCAGGCTGCCCGAATGTCGCCGTGAAAATCAGCGGACTCGCGATGTTCGATCATCGGTGGACCGTTGAAAGCCTGCGGCCTTACGTGCTCGAAACGATCGATACGTTCGGCGTCGAGCGCGCGATGTTCGCCTCGAACTTTCCGGTCGACCGCCTGTTCGGCTCTTACGCGGATTTGTGGCACGCGTATGCTTCGATTGTCGAGGGCGCGAGTGTCGCCGAAAAGGAAGCGCTGTTTTGCCGTAACGCGGAACGTTGCTACCGCATTTGAAAGATCTGGGTACACGAACAAGAAGGAGACACGCAGTGCAGCAACCCACATCCGCTGTGCCGAGGCTCGAATTACGGCATGCGAGTAAATCGTTCGGGCGGGTTCGCGCGCTATCCGACGGCGACCTCGCGCTCTGGCCGGGCGAGGTGCATGCCTTGCTCGGCGAAAACGGCGCGGGCAAATCGACGGTCGTGAAGATTCTCGCGGGCGTGCATCAGCCGGACACTGGCGAGTTGTTGGTGGACGGCGAGGCGCGCCGCTTCGCGACACCCGCCGAGGCACGCGACGCCGGCCTCGCGGTCATCTATCAGGAACCGACGTTGTTCTTCGATCTGTCGATCGCGGAGAACATCTTCATGGGGCGGCAGCCGGTCGACCGCATCGGCCGGATTCAGTACGACGCGATGCGCCGCGAGGTGGATGGCTTGCTGGCGTCGCTTGGCGTCGATCTGCGCGCCGATCAACTGGTGCGTGGTTTGTCGATTGCCGATCAGCAGGTGATCGAAATTGCCAAGGCGTTGTCGCTGAACGCCAACGTGCTGATCATGGACGAGCCCACGGCGGCGTTGTCGCTGCCCGAAGTGGAACGGCTTTTTGCCATCGTGCGCAAGCTGCGCGAGCGTGACGTGGCGATTCTGTTCATCACGCACCGTCTTGACGAAGTATTCGCGCTGACACAACGCGTCACGATCATGCGCGACGGCGCGAAAGTCTTCGACGGTTTGACCGCCGATCTCAACACCGAGGCGATCGTCACCAAAATGGTCGGCCGCGATCTGGAAACGTTCTATCCCAAGGCCGACCGGCCGCCCGGCGAAGTGCGGCTGTCGGTGCGCGGTCTTACGCGCATCGGCGTGTTCAAGGACATTTCCTTCGACGTGCGCGCGGGCGAGATCGTGGCGCTGGCCGGACTCGTCGGCGCGGGACGCAGCGAAGTCGCGCGGGCGATCTTCGGCATCGATCCGCTCGATTCGGGCGAAATCTGGATCGCCGGCGAGCGTCTGACGGCAGGCCGGCCCGCCGCCGCGGTGCGCGCCGGACTCGCGCTGGTGCCGGAGGACCGCCGGCAGCAAGGACTCGCGCTGGAATTGAGCATCGCGCGCAATGCCTCGATGACGGTGCTGGGACGGCTCGTCAAACACGGCCTCATCTCGACGCGCAGCGAGACGCAGCTTGCTAATCAATGGGGCACGCGCCTGCGCCTCAAGGCAGGCGATCCCAACGCGCCGGTTGGCACGTTGTCGGGCGGCAATCAGCAGAAGGTCGTGCTCGGCAAATGGCTGGCCACCGGGCCGAAAGTGCTGATCATCGACGAACCCACGCGCGGCATCGATGTCGGCGCCAAGGCCGAGGTGTATAGCGCGCTCGCCGAACTGGTGCGCGACGGCATGGCGGTGCTGATGATTTCGAGCGAATTGCCGGAAGTCCTCGGCATGGCCGACCGCGTGCTGGTGATGCACGAGGGGCGTATCAGCGCGGATATAGCGCGCGCCGATGCCGACGAGGAACGCATCATGGGCGCCGCGCTCGGCCAACCGATTTCACCGCTGGGACACGCCGCATGATGCGCCATTCTTCCACCCATCCCGCGCCGGTGCAGGCGCCGGTCCCGAAACGCGTGGCGAGTTCGCCGGGCGGCTTTGCCGCGAGCATTGCGAAGAGCCGCGAGACGACGCTCTTTGTCGTGCTGGTTCTGTTGATCGTGGGCACCGGGCTCGCGAAGCCGCAGTTTCTGAATCTGCAGAATCTGCGCGACGTGTTGCTGAATGTGTCGATTATCAGCTTGCTGACAGCCGGCATGACCGTGGTAATCCTGATGCGGCATATCGATCTCTCGGTCGGATCGACAGTCGGCATCAGCGCGTATGCGGTCGGCAGTCTGTATGTCGCGTTTCCGCATATGCCGGTGATCGTCGCGTTGGGGGCGGGGCTTGCCATCGGTCTCGTGGCGGGCAGCATCAATGCGCTCCTCGTCGCGGTAGGGCGCGTGCCGTCGCTCGTCGCGACGCTATCCACGCTGTACATTTTTCGCGGCGCGGACTACGCGTGGGTGCACGGCGGGCAGATCAACGCCACCAGCTTGCCCGATGCGTTTTCGCGTCTTGCCACCGGCACGTTCCTCGGCATTCCGACGCTCGCGCTGATCGCTATCGTCGTGCTTATCGGTCTTGCCGTGTATCTGAAGCAGTTTCGCGGCGGCCGCGAACACTACGCGATCGGCTCGAATCCGGAGGCGGCGCGTCTGGCCGGTGTGAACGTCGAGCGTCGCGTGATGGCGGGGTTCCTGCTGTCCGGTGCGATCGCTGGTTTTGCGGGCGCGTTGTGGCTGGCCCGCTTCGGCACCGTGGATGCGAGTACCGCGAAGGGCATCGAACTGCAGGTCGTGGCCGCCGCCGTGGTGGGCAGCGTCGCGATCACCGGCGGCGTCGGCACGATTCTCGGCGCGACGCTCGGCGCGCTCGTGCTTGGTGTGATCAGCATCGCGCTGGTGGTGCTGCACGTGTCGCCGTTCTGGGAGCAAGCCATCGAAGGCGCGCTGATCGTCGCCGCGATCACCGCCGATACCTTGCTGGCCCGCTCCGTCGCCAAACGCATGATGAGGAAACGCGATCATGGCTAAACCCGATTCCGCGCTGCTCACGCGCAAACGCGAAACGCCGCTGCAATGGGAAGTGCTGCTGGTGATCGTGCTGATTCTCTCGCTCGCGCTCGGACGTTTGTTGTCGCCGGTGTTTCTGACCGGCGCGAATCTGAGCAACGTGCTGGCCGATCTGACCGAGATCGCGCTGATGGCGCTGCCGATGACGCTGATCATCGTCGCCGCCGAAATCGACCTGTCGGTGGCGTCGGTGCTGGGCGCATCCAGCGCGTTGATGGGCGTGCTGTGGCACATGGGCTTGCCGATGCCGCTCGTGATCGTGCTGGTGCTGGTTGCCGGCGCGTTGGCCGGCTTGCTGAACGGCCTCGTGATCGTCAAGCTCAATCTGCCTTCGCTCGCGGTCACGATCGGCACGCTGGCGCTGTTTCGCGGCCTCGCCTACGTATTGCTCGGCGACCAGGCGGTGGCGGATTTCCCGCCCGCTTATACGGCGTTCGGCATGGACACGCTAGGCGGGAGTTTTATCCCGTTGCCGTTTGTCATCGTGATCGTCGGCGCGGTGCTGTTCACCGTGCTGCTGCAATCCACGGCGTTCGGCCGCAGTCTTTACGCCATTGGCGCGAATCCGACCGCCGCGGCGTTCTCCGGCATCGAAGTGGCGAAGATCCGCTTGCGTCTGTTCGTGCTGTCCGGCGCGATGAGCGCGCTGGCGGGCGTCGTCTATACCCTGCGCTTTACCAGCGCGCGCGGCGACAACGGCGAAGGTTTCGAGTTGTCGGTGATCGCGGCGGTGCTGTTCGGCGGCGTGAGTATTTTCGGCGGACGCGGTTCGATGATCGGCGTGCTGCTGTCGCTGCTGATCATCGGCGCGCTAAAAAACGCGCTGACGCTCGACGACGTGTCCAGCGAAACGCTCACCATCGTCACCGGCGTGCTGCTGCTGGCATCGGTGCTGATACCGAATCTGGTTGCCCGCTGGCGCGCGGCGCGCGACCGGCGTTTCATCGCGAAGTCCGCTTCTTCCCTGTAACGTCCTTGGCAATGCCTGTGTCTGAAAAGAGAAAGTCCACAACCGATAACCCGGACAACACCACGTCCAACAACAAGGCAGGAGACACTCTATGTTCAAACCTCTACGTCACACCGGCACCGCGGCGCTCTGCGTCGCGTTGATCGCGATCAGTTGCGCCGCGTCCGCCGCGGGCCTGAAAAACGGGCTGAAAATCGCATTCGTGCCGAAGCAGATCAACAACCCCTACGAAGTGATCGCCGACGAAGGCGGCATGGCCGCGATCAAGGAATTCGGCGGCGTGGGCAAAGCGGTGGGACCGTCGGACGCGGGCGCGTCGTCGCAGGTGCAGTACATCAACACGCTGATCACGCAGCGACAGGACGCGATCGTGATCGCCGCCAACGACGCCAATGCGGTCGTGCCGTATCTGAAGAAAGCGATGTCGCAAGGCATCAAGGTCGTGACCTTCGACTCGGACACGGCGCCCGAGGGCCGGCAACTGTTCGTCAACCAGGCGAACGCGGAAGGCATCGGGCGCGGCCAGGTTCAACTGGTCGCGAAGCTGATGGGCGGTGAGGGTGAGTTCGCGGTGCTGTCGGCCACGCCCAACGCGACCAATCAGAACACCTGGATCAAGTGGATGCAGGAGGAGCTGAAAAAGCCTGAGTATTCGAAGATCAAGCTCGTGAAGATCGCCTACGGTAACGACGATGATCAGAAATCGTTCACCGAAACGCAGGGCTTGTTGCAGGCATATCCGAACCTGAAGGCGATTGTCGCGCCGACCACGGTCGGCATTGCCGCCGCCGCGCGCTATATCTCGACCTCGTCGAGCAAGGGCAAGGTGGCGGTCACTGGTCTGGGCACGCCGAACCAGATGCGCGCGTTCGTGAAGAACGGCACCGTGAAGGCGTTCCAGTTGTGGGATCCGGGTCAACTCGGCTACCTGGCCGCGTATGCCGCGGCTGCGCTGTCGTCGGGCACGATCAGTGGCAAGGAAGGCGAGTCGTTCGACGCCGGCAAGCTCGGCAAACGCACCATCGGACCGCAAGGCGAAATCATCCTCGGACCGCCGACTACGTTCGATTCGAGCAATATCGACAACTTCAACTTCTAACCGGTAACGCTCGCCGCGCTACATTGCGCGGCGAGGTGTTTTCGGTGAAGCGCGAAACGCGAGGCGCGTGGGCGATGCATTGCTCGCGCGCCTCGTGTTTTTTGAGCCGTAGCCGCATGGGGCTCGCCGACGCTTCAGAACCGATGCTGAATACCCGCAGTGACGCCCGCCTGCGTATCCGCCGCGCCGGTCAGATCGCGCGACAGACTCACTGCGTTGCCGTGTTTGGCCATCGCATAACCGCCCGCCATATACAGTACCGTGCGCTTCGACAGCGCGTACTGCGCGCGCAGCGAGAACAGCGTCGGATCGGCGTCGCTCGCGTCCTTGATGTCCTGATGGTAGACCGCGGCGAGCAGCGAGATGAACGGCGTCACGTCGTATTGACCGCCGATCCAGTACATGTCGCTGCGCAGCGTCGGCGTGCTGGTGTGGAACGTGCGCCGGTAGTTCCGATAGCCCGCCATCGCCTTCACCGCGCCGAAGTCGTAACTCAAGCCCGCGTGAATGCCCTGAATGTAGTTGGTGGTATCGGCGGGCGTGACGCTGTCGTTCGCGCCGTTCTGCCGGTCGAAGGTCGCGACCGCCGCGAACGGACCGTTCTCGTAGCCGAGACCGAAGTCGTACTTCGAACTCGACTTCATGCTGCCGGGCACATTGCCGAAGCCGTACATCGCGCCGAACTTGAAGCCGGCATAGGTGCCGTCGTAACGCACCGCATTGGCCGAGCGCGAGAACAGCCCGTCTTTCCGTCCGCCTGTAGCCGTGGATGACGTCGCCCACGAGTAGTTCGGCGCATAACCCATCGGATCGAACGGCAGCATGTAGTCGTAGGTGGTCGTGAAATTGCGGCCGAGCGTGATTTGCCCGAAGCGGTTTTTCAGGCCGATGGTTGCGCGGCGGTCGAAGATCGCGCCGGGGCCGTCGTCGAACTGGCCGTTGGCGATGTTGATGCCGCTTTCCAACTGGAACACCGCCTTCAGTCCGCCGCCGAGATCCTCGACACCGCGCAATCCCCAGCGCGATGTGTTCTTGCCGCCCGAGACGAGGCGCGTGGCGCCGCCGTCCTTGCTTGCATGGTTCACGTATTCGATGCCCGCATCGACGATGCCGTACAAGGTCACGCTCGACTGCGCGTGCGCGCCCGCTGCAAACCCGGCGAGCCCGGCGCAAGTCACGCCTACGGTTGCCTTCTTCATGCTCCACTTCATCAATAGTCTCCTATGGTTGGTCTTTTTTGCTTCGGTTGGGGATTCGGTGCCGTGCTTCAACTCGCCTGAGCGAAGGCCCAGCAGTCGTTGGCAGGGAATTCGATCCAGTGACGGCCGGCCGCGCGCGGCACGTGGCCGAAGGCGCGCAGCCGCAGGTCGCCGCAATGGAACAGGTATTCCCAGCGGTCGCCGAGATACATCGACGTGACGAGCTCGGCTTCGAGCCGGTTGGTGCCGGGACCGTCGGCGACCTGCACGCGTTCGAGGCGGATCACGGCTTGCGCATGCTGTCCGGCGGTGAGCGCTTCGCGTGCATGCGCCTGCAGCTGCCAGCCGTCGCCGGCGAGCGTCACGCGTTCGCCGTCGACCGCAGCCACGCGCGCCTCGATGCGGTTGTTGCTGCCCATGAATTCGGCGGTGTAGAGCGAGCGGGGGGCGCCATACAGTTCGGCGGGCGTGCCTTCCTGTTCGATGCGGCCGTTGCGCAGCAACAGGATGCGGTCGGACATCGCCATCGCTTCGGTCTGGTCGTGCGTCACGCACAACGCCGAGAGGCCCAATGACACGATGAGCTCGCGCAGCCAGGCGCGGGCTTCTTCGCGCAGCTTGGCGTCGAGATTGGAGAGCGGTTCGTCGAGCAGAATCACCGGCGGGTTGTAGACGAGCGCGCGTGCAATCGCCACACGCTGTTGCTGGCCGCCGGAAAGCTGATACGGATAACGCGCGGCAAGGTGGCCGAGGCCGAGCTGGTCGAGCGCGGCCTGCACACGCTTTTTCTGTTCGGCGGCGGTGACGCGCCGCAGCTTCAATCCATAGCCGACGTTATCGGCCACCGTGCGATGTGGCCACAGCGCATACGACTGGAACACGAGCCCGAGCGAGCGCTGCTCGACCGGCAGATCGACGTGTTTCGCGCCGTCGAAAAACGCCTTGCCGTCCAGTTCGATACGGCCCGACGACGGCTGTTCAAGACCGGCCACCGCGCGCAGCAGCGTGGTCTTGCCGCTGCCCGACGCGCCTAGCAGGCAGACCACTTCACCGGGATTCAGTTCGAACGACACGCCTTTGAGAATCGGGTTGTCGCCATAGCTGAGAAAGAGGTTGTCGACCGAGAGCTTATCCATGCAATTTCACTCCGAAGCGCAGCGCGACGCCGAGTCCGGCGCCGACCATCGCGATGTTGATGACAGAAAGCGCGGCGACCTGATCGACCGCGCCGGTCGCCCACAGCGACACCAGCAGCGCGCCGATCACTTCCGTGCCGGGCGAAAGCAGATAGACGGCGGTGGAATACTCGCGCTCGAAGATCATGAAGATCAGCAACCAAGCCGCGAGCAACCCGAAGCGCACGAGCGGCAGCGTCACATCGAGGCTGACGCGTGCGCGCGTGCCGCCGACGCTGCGTCCCGCTTCTTCGAGTTCCGGGCCGACTTGCAGCAGCGCGCTCTGAATCAGACGCATGCCGTACGCGAGCCACACGACCGTGTACGCGATCCAGATGCTCCACATGGAGTTCTTCAGTTCCTTCAGGCCGGGTACGAAGAGGAAGATCCACAGGAACGCGAGACCGGCGAGCAGGCCCGGCACCGCGCGCGGCAGCAGCACGAGGTAATCGAGCAGACGCGTGGCCCAGTCGTTGCGGCGATGGCCGGCGAACGCCACCAGCGAATAGAAGCCCACCGCCAGCGCCCCGCCGATCACGCCGATGCCGAGCGTGTTCAGAATCGCGCGCACCAGGTTGTCCTGCTCGAACAGTTCGGTGAAGTTGGCAAGCGTGAGGACTTCGGCGAGATGCACGCCTTGCCCCCAGTTGGTGACGAATGCGCGCAACGTGATGCCGGAGAGCGGCACGAACACCGTCAGCAGCAGCCACAGCGCGACGATCGCAAGCGCGACCCAGCGCCACGCGCCGAGCGGCAGGACGGTCTGACGTCCCGCCTTGCCCTTGACCGTGACGAAGCGGTTCGCGCTCTTCAGCAGTCGGCGTTGCAGCAGCACGAGCGGGAACGTGATCGCGACGATGCACATCGCGACTGCGGCCATCAGGTGATACGAGGGCACGCCGAGCTTGTTGGTGAGCTTGTAGAGATACGTGGCCAGCACGAGGTGTCCTTCGGGATCGCCGAGCACGAGCGGCAGGCCGAAGACTTCGAAGCCGAGGAAGAACACCAGCACGCCGGCGAACAGCAGCGCGGGCAGCGTCATCGGCAGGCTGACGTCGAGCGCGACGCGAAACGGCCGCGCGCCGGCGACACGCGCCGCTTCTTCGACGTCCGAGCCGAGATTGCGCAGCGCCGCCGACGAATACAGGTACACGTGCGGCACATGCGTGAGGCCGACGATCACCGTGATGGCGAACACCGAGTAGACGGTCCACGGTGCTTCGGCGGTACCGAACAGTTCCATCCACCAGACTGAGTAGAAACCCACCGGGCCGGCCGCGACCACGTAGCCGAAGGCGAGCACCATCGGCGAGACGAACACGGGCGTGAGCAGCAGCGGTTCGAGCCAGCGGCGGCCGGGCAGGTCGGTGCGCACCATCAGGAACGCGAGAATGCCGCCGAGTGGAATCGAGATGAACAGCATCCCGGCTGCGATGACAAAGGAATTTTTCAGCGCGGACCAGAAGTCCGGGTCGCTGAAAATGAATTCGAAGCCGGTGAGGCCGAACGTGCGCTTCGCGTCGAAGAACGGCGCGCTCAGCACGCTCTGCAACAGGATGAAGCCGAGCGGCAGCGCCACCGCCACGGTCAGCACCGCGATGACGAGCCAGCGCAGCAACCCCATGAACGGCTGCAGTCCGCCGCGTGGCAGCGCGCCGATGGAGCCGTCGTCTGTCGCGTGCGGCGGCGCGGCGCGGCGTCCGGTTGCGCTAGTGGAAAGCATGAGTGTCCCCCTGCGGCACGCAGGCCGCATATCGACAGGTATGGAAAGAAGGGCCGGCGGCCGCGCGCGTCAGTGCGGCCGCTTGCGTATCAAACGCGAAGGGCTAGCGCTTGATCGACTGTTGCCATTGCTTGAGGAATTCGAGGCGCTTCGACTGGTCGAGGTAGACCAGCAGGCCCGCGCCGATCGGGATCGGTTTGAGCGAATCGCCGAGTTGCTTCGTCAGGCCGGCCATCGACGTTTCACCTTCCACGTCGGCGCGAATCGAGAACAGGCTCGCCTGATTCGCCAGCAGCGTCTGGCCACGTTGCGAGAGCAGGTAGTCGACCCACAGCTTCGCGGCGTTCGGGCTTTGCGCCTTCTTCGAAATCGTCACGAGCCGGCTGACCACCAGCGTGTAGTCCTTCGGATAGACATAACCGATCGACGGATCTTTCTTCGCCTTGGTCAGCGCGTACGAGCCGAGAATGTTGTAGCCGATCAGGTTCTCACCCGAGGAAATGCGTTCCATCATTGCGCCCGTGCTCGACTGCAGTTTCGGGCCGGTGGCTCCCATGGCCTTGACCAGATCCCACGTGACCTGCGGATTGACGCGCGCGTCCTGGGTTAGATAGTTGAAGCCGACGCCGGACTTCTCGATGTCGTAAGTGGTGACCCGGCCTTTGAACTGATCGGGCTTGGTTTGCAGCAGTTTGATCAGATCGGCGCGGGTTTGTGGCACGTCGCCGGCCGGCACGAGGCGCTTGTTGTAGACGATCGCGAGCGGCTCGTAGGTGGTGCCGTAAGCCTGCTTCTGGTACTGCGCCCATTGCGGCAACTGCTTCGCTTCGGGCGATTCGTAAGTGGCCATCAGGCCGTCATTGACGAGCTTGACCTGCAGGTCCATGGCCGAACTCCACAGCACGTCGGCGCTGGTGCTGCTGGCCGCGTTTTCGCTGATGTAGCGGTTGTACAGCTCGGTGCTGTTCATGTCGTTGTACTCGACCTTGATGCCGTACAGGCTTTCAAAATCCTTGATGAGCGGGCGCACCAGTGCAGTGTCCGTGACCGAGTAGACGATCAGCTTGCCTTCCTTTTTCGCGCCGTCGACGGTGGCCTGGTAATCACTGGGATAACCGGCCGGAATGGCCGCCCACGCTGAATTTGCGGCGAATGCGATAGCGGCTGCGAGAACCTTCAAAGTGTTTTGCACGTCTTCCTCCAGAAAACTTCGTGTTGGTTTTGTGTAGGCGAATGGTAAGAGATTGATGCTTTCTGAACGCTTTCAGTTTTCGAGGGAAATGCGTCACAATGGTCGAATTCACCTCATGGATTTCCCTGGGATTCCGTTCTATGCGTGTGCTGCTCGTCGAAGACAATCCGATTCTTTCCCGCTCGCTGACCGACGCGCTGACCAGCGCGAAACTCACCGTCGATTGCATGCACGACGGCGAGTCCGCCGACCACGTCTTGCGCACGCAGGACTACGCGCTGGTGATTCTCGATATCGGCTTGCCGAAGCTCGACGGCCTCGAAGTGCTGCGCCGTTTGCGCGCGCGCCGCAACGCGGTGCCGGTGCTGATGTTGACCGCGCACGGTTCGGTGGAAGAGCGCGTGCGCGGTCTCGATCTTGGCGCCGACGACTACCTCGCCAAGCCGTTCGCGCTCACCGAACTCGAAGCGCGCGCGCGTGCGCTCTTGCGCCGCAGTCATGGCCAGGAGCCGTTGCATGCGCAATGCGGCACGCTGCTTTACGACAGCGTGGATCGCGGCTTCACGCTCGACGGCGAAGCGCTCGCACTGACGCCGCGCGAGCGTTCGGTGCTCGAAGTGCTGATCCTGCGTAACGGCCGTGCGATCAACAAGGACACGCTGTCAGAGAAGATCTTCGGGCTCGACGAATCGGTGAACGCGGATGCCATCGAAATCTATGTGCACCGCTTGCGCAAGAAACTCGAACACAGTTCGGTGGGCATCGTGACGTTGCGCGGGCTCGGCTATCTGCTGGAAGCAAAAAGCGCATGACGCGGCCGAATTTGCGCGTACGCATCGCGCTGTGGTTGTTGCTGCCGTTGCTTCTGCTGCTTGCATTGGACGCATGGCTCACGTATCAGCGCGCCATGAACGCGGCGCACGCGGCCTTCGACCGCACGCTCGAATTTTCACTGCGCTCGATCCGCGACGGCATCCGTTTGCGCGACGGCGAGATCGAAGTCGATCTGCCGTACCTCGCGCTGGAGATGTTCGAATCGAACGGCGGCGGCAACATCTACTATCAGATTCGCGAGGAAAGTGGCCGCGTCGTGACGGGCTACCCCGACTTGCCGGACCCCGGAAAGGTGCCGGGCGAGCCCTACAGCGTGCGGTTTTACGACGACGTGTTTCGCGGCCGTCCACTGCGCATCGCCATGCTCAGGCTGCCCGTGCACGACGTGCCGAGCGCGCAGACGCGCGTGGTGCTGGTGCGAGTCGGCGAAACGATCGAGCAGCGTCAGGCGTTGGCGCGCGAGATTCTGACCGGGTCGCTGCAACAGGAAGGGTTGTTGGTGGTGCTCGCGCTCGGCATCGTCTGGTTGGGCGTGGCACGCGGGTTGCGGCCGTTGAACCGCCTGTCGGCCAAAGTAGCGGCACGTGCCGAGGACGATCCGACGCCGCTCGACACCGTCGGTCTGCCGAGCGAAGTGGCGCCACTGGTCGATTCGATCAATCAATACATCGGCCGCACGCAGTTGATGCAGTCGTCGCGCCGGCGGTTTTTTAACGACGCCGCGCATCAGTTGAAAACGCCGCTCGCGGTGATTCAGGCGGAGTCCGAACTGGCGCTGCGCGATATCGACGTCGTGGAGGAAAGTGCGGGTGGCAATCGCCGGCAAGGGGTGCATTTGCGGCGGCTGAATCGCGCTGTGCAGCAAGCGGTGCGCATCGTGCAGCAGTTGCTGTCGCTGTCGCGGCTTGATGCGGACAGTGGCTATACGGTCAAGCATGCCGCGGCGCCCCTGCATAAGGTGGCGCGCAGCGTGACGCTCGACTGGTCGCCGG
The DNA here is from genome assembly GCF_046027355.1 of Paraburkholderia sediminicola. Lineage (GTDB taxonomy): Bacteria > Pseudomonadota > Gammaproteobacteria > Burkholderiales > Burkholderiaceae > Paraburkholderia > Paraburkholderia sediminicola_B. Next base: position 284,471 of record NZ_JAQQEK010000001.1, read on the forward strand.
TGGCGCGCTCGCGCGGCATCGATCTCGGTTTTGAACAGGACGTGCGTGTCGACGTGATGGGCCAGATCGATCTGCTTGGGGAGCTGGTTGGCAATCTGATCGACAACGCCATCCGTTATGCCGGCGACGGCGCGGTGATTACCGTGCGGGTCGCGCGCGAAGGAGAACAAGCGTTGCTGCAGGTGATCGACAACGGGCCGGGCGTTGCGGCCGGCGAACGCGACGCGGTGTTCGAACGCTTCTATCGCAGCGAGGCGACGCAGGCGGTCGAGGGTAGCGGCCTGGGTTTATCGATCGTGCGGGAAATCGCGCGCGTGCACGGCGCGCAGGTCGCGCTCACCGATGCGCTCGGTGGCGGGTTGGTCGTCAGCGTGTTGTTTCCGCCGTTGAAAACGGTGTGACGTTGGCGAGCAACTCAGCAACTCAGCAACTCAGCGGCGAATCGGAAAGCGCTGTGCGTAAGCGGTGGGTGACGTGCCGTTGTTCCACGTTTCGCCGTCGATCAAAACCTGTGAAGCGCCTTCTTCCGGCACCGCCACGTTCACAGCGGTGGCCGCCTCGCGATACAACTGCGTCTGGTTGATCCGCGCGGCCATGTCCGCATAATCCGCACGCGCGTCGATCATGCCCCAGCGTTCGAACTGCGTGAGAAACCACGCGCCTTCAAACGCTTGCGGGTAGTTGACCGTGCCGTTGTCGAAGAAGCGCATGGGTAGACCGCCAGGTGCGGAAGCGGCAATTTCGTCGCCCAGGCGCGCCGCGATCAACGTTTCGTCGATGCCGACATACTCGGGCCGCGCGAGCCAATGCGCGATTTCCTCGCGATGTCCCGCGCCGTCGAGCCAGCGGCACGCTTCGAGCATGGTCTGCACGAGCGCGCGCGCGGTATTCGGATTCGCGCTGACAAAATCGCGCCGGCACGCCAGCACTTTGTCGGGATGATCGGGCCACACGTCGCTCGTATAAGCGATCGTTCTGCCGACGCCTTGCGCTTCGGCCTGCGCGTTCCAGGGCTCGCCGACACACAGGCCGTCGAGTTTGTCTTCGGCGAGCGCCGCGACCATTTGCGGCGGCGGAATCGCCACGCTCTCGATCTCGCGCAGCGGATCCACGCCTTGCGACGCGAGCCAGTAGTACAGCCACATTGCATGCGTGCCGGTCGGGAAGGTCTGCGCGAAGACCGGCTTGCGGCCGAGCGTCGCCAGCGCCTTGGGCAGCGTGCCGTGTTCGGCGAGCGAAGCGGCGAGGCGGTTCGACAGTGTGATCGCCTGGCCGTTGCGGTTGAGCACCATCAACACGGCCATATCCGTTTGCGGTCCGCCGAGACCCAGTTGCACGCCGTAGACGAGTCCGTAGAGCGCGTGGGCCGCATCCAGATCGCCCGACAGCAGTTTGTCGCGCACGGCGGCCCATGACGGCTGACGCGACAACTCCAGCGTCAGGCCATGCGCATGGCCGAATTCGAGCAGCTTGGCGGCGACGAGCGGCGCGGCGTCCGAGAGCGCCACGAAGCCGAGCCGCAAATGGGTCTTCTCGAGCTGCCCCGAGGTGGACGTGGTGGCGAGTGAAGTAGGAGAGTTCATGGACGGCGCTTCATTTGAGCGAGTCAGCCGCCGCGATGATGGCGCGCGCGACCTCGGCGAGTTTGACGCCCTGGTTCATCGCGCGCTTGCGCAGGTTGGCGTAGGCGGCGTGTTCGGTGATTTTCTGCTGATCCATCAGGATGCGTTTGGCGCGATCGATCAACTTGCGCTCGGCGAGTTCGTTTTCGACTTGCGCGAGGCGTTCGCGCAACTGCGATTCCTGAGCGAAACGCGCGAGCGCGACTTCGAGGATCGGCGCGAGACGCTCGGTCGCGAGACCTTCGACGAGATAGGCCGTGACGCCCGCGCCGACGGCGTCGCGGATCAACTGCTGGTTGGCGTCGTGGCTGAACATCAGCACCGGGCGCGGCGCGGTGGCGTTCATCACCGCGAGCTGTTCGAGCGTGTCGCGCGACGGCGATTCGGTATCGATGATGATGACGTCCGGCCGCTCGCACTGCACCACGCGATGCAGCGCTTGCGGCGTGGCGGTGCCCGCCAGCATCTCGTAGCCGAGGCGGGCAAGGGCGTCGCGGAGGTCGCCGATGGGCTTATCGGTGTCGGTTACGAGGAGAACGCGCAGCATGGAGTGGGGTTTTATCGACGGCTAGCCTTGTATAAAGCAACGGCTATGCCAGGCGATGCGCGCGAAGGTGAAACGAAAGCAATCACGGACTTAGCGGCTGCATGGACCGCCGCGTCTGCACCTGCGCGGGGCACACGAGGCCGATGCACCGAAGCGGCGCACGGCGGCGCCGCTTACTTCATCGACGCCACTCGCTGTAACTGCGGGGTGAGAACAGAAAACTTACCGCGATCATCGCCACGACGCAGCCGGCCAACATGATCCACGCGACGCCGAAGCTTCCGCTCCAGCCGCGCACGAGGCCGGCCACGACCGGTGCGATAGCCGCCACGATGAAGCCGACACCCTGAGTGAACCCGACGAGCTTGCCGGCCACGCGATGATCGGCCGAATGATCCATGGCGGTCACGAGCGTCAGCGAAAAAGTGCCGCCCAGTCCCGCGCCTGCCACGCCGACCCACAGCAAGGGCGCGGCGTCGGGCCAGACGATCAAGCCGAGCAAACCGAGCAGTTGCGCCGCGAGGCCGAGCGTGAGCCACGGCCGACGATCCCGAAACGATGCCGCGGCGAGCGGCAGCAACAGGGCCGCGGTGGCCTGAAACACCGTCATGCCTGCCAGCAGCGAACCGCTTGCCGCGACGCTCACGCCGCGCTGCTGATAAAACGCCGGCAACCATGCGACAAGACTCGTATAGCCGCCGTTGACGATGCCGAAGAAGAGCCCGAGCGTCCACGCGCGCCGCGTGCGCCACAGCGAAAGGGTAACGGCGTTGACGGGAGCCGTCCTTGCCGTGGCGCCGCTCCCGGAAGGCTGCCGGTTCAATGTCCACCAGCAAACCAGCGCGATGCAAGCCGGAATCGCCCACACCGCGAGTCCCGCATGCCACGACTGCGTCGCGCGACTCACCCACGGACTCAAACTCGCGCCCAACCCGCCGCCGCCCATGATGGACGCGGAAAACACGCCCATCGCGAGCGGCACGCGCGCATGAAAGCGCTGCTTCATCACGGCGGGCAGCAGCGCCTGGATTGCCGCGACGCCCACGCCCGCGAGCAACGCGGTGGCGAGCAGTGCCGCACCGCTCGATGCCGTCCACCGTGCCGCGCAGGCCAGCGCGATGGCCAGCAAACCAAGCGCGACACCGCGTGTTTCGCCGATCGTGCGGGTCAGCGCGCCCGCGCCGAATGCGCCGATGCCCATCGCGACGACCGGCAGGCTGGTCAGCAGCGACGCGCCGTAGAAACTCAGGCCGGTTGCGTCGCGGATCGTCGTCATCAAAGGGCTGATCGAAGTGAGCAGCGGGCGCAGATTGATGCCGATCGCGACGATCGCAGCCAGCCACACGGCGTCCTGCCACTTCAGCGCCGTGGCGGCGTGGTGAACGGGAGTGCGGGGCGGGCTGGCGCTGGAGGGCGAATTCACAATGGTCCTGGTGGCGAGGGACGGGCGGCGTGAAAAACCGTGTGAGGCTCGGTTTTGGTCAACCATAATAACAAAAAATGGTTAACCATTTTCATAATGTCCGGTATAGCGCGCAGCATAGGGGCTGTTCTCGACTTTGCGTGCCGAGCGCAATACGTGATCGCGGAACTGTTTGCGCAGCTTCAGCTTGCGCCGCTCACGATGTGGGGCATGGCGACATCTCGCGACCTGCGAGGCGTCGTGCGTCGGACGGATAGAGAGTCGCTCGGGATCTTGTTCGAGGTGGATGCGTGAGCGAAGGAAGGCGATGCGTTAGCCGGAAAGGAGACACTCACTCGCAGGAAACTCTCCGCGAGTGCTCGCTGGACTTCCGTCAACCACGGCGACTACTGCAGATACCGGACTATGAGCCGCGTGGCCTCGTCGACGAGCGCTGCAAACGCTTCGTCCGAGAGACTTTCAGAATGATGCACGACCGCTGTGTGGGTCAGCGCCTCGATGGATGTCACGCACACAAACGCCGCAAGCTCGAGGTCGAGTGCGCGAAAATCATCGCGGTGTGCCTCGAGGAAGGTCCTGAACAGCGCATAGGTTTCCCCGTTCAGCAGTGCCGTATTTTCAAGCCGCCCTGTGCGCGAAGTCTGTTCCGAGAGCACACGATGCAGCTCCGGATCGATGCGATGCGCCTCGATCGACGCGGCGACGAGCGTACGCACCGCTTGCTCCATCGGCAGTGTCGCCGCCGCTGCCAGCGCGCCACGGACGACCTGCATGACTTCCTGACTATGGCGCTCCATGACGGCGCTCACGAGCGCCTCTTTGCCGGGGAAATATTGGTAGAGCGAACCAACACTTACGCCCGCTTTTTCGGCGATACGGTTGGTGCTGGCTTTGTCGAACCCGTCCCTGACCAGAATGCGAGCGGTTGCTTCGATCAAGGCATCGACAGTCACGCGCGATCTGCCTTGAGACGCGTGTTTCCTGGGTTTCGTGAGCGGTTTTCGCGCCATTTCTCGCGCTCCAAATGCGAGTAGGTAAGTACGGGTTTTCACTCGTATTATGCATCTCGCGAATCGAATGGCAACGCACAAGCCACGCTGGATCGAACGCGAATCGTAACCCTCGACGCTGAAAGGAGACGTCTTATGATCTATCAGCCCTATTCAAAACTTATTGCTGTCAAACGGTGGGCCGATCGCGGCCTCTACGATGCTGTCAGCCAGAATTTCGACCGGCTGAGCAGTGAGGATTCCTCGATCATGCTCCGCATCCTCGACCATATCCATGTGGTCGACAGAATCTTCCAGCATCATCTGCAGGGACTGTCGCACACGTTTCAGGCGCCGCGATCGGAGAGCATGCCGGAACTCCAGGTGCTGGCGAGCAGTGCGCGAAAGGTCGACGACTGGTATGCGGAGTACGTGGACAGTTTGACGGAGAGCGACTTCGAGCAGCCCGTCGATTTCGTCCTCACTAGCGGAAAGCCGGCGCGCATGCGGCGAGGCGAAATCATTCTGCATGTGTGCCTGCACGGCACTTATCACCGGGGCAATGCCGGTGCCGTTCTTCAGTTGAAGGGCCTCACCCCGGGCCGTGATGCGATCACGGACTTTCTCGAAGACTGTATCCCGGACAACTCGTGACGTTTGCGCACGTCGAAGGCGACGAGCCGTCGACGGATGTATCGAACGCGCCGCGTGCGTCGCAGTGAATCGCGCGGCGCGTCTCGCAGAGACGACATTCGGTCCTCCTCCAGGCACGTCGCTCACGATTGTCGTGAAAGAAAACTGTAATTTTAAGAAGGTAATCCGAATGTGTCAGATTGACGAAAATTTGAATAAATGCAAACAGTAACGATTCGTATTAACATGCGCCCTTTTGAAAGCAACATGCCGACACCCAACGCCTCGCCTGATTGGTCAGAGGGACGGTGTCCGCTTGATCGGGGGGTATATGTTTCGCCGCAGGAACGCGAGCAAGGTCTCATTGCTCGACACAACAAGTTTGCTGGTCAATGCGTTGCTGGCCGCGGGGATAATCGGTGGTTCGCCGGCCTTGGCCGAGGCCGCTGAAACGGGCGATGCAGCCAGCGAGGCGTCCGCGGCGTCCGATCCGCAGCAACTCGCCCCGGTCCGTGTCACAGGCACGAAGGCGGAGGGCTTCGCTCCCACGACGATTGAAACAGGCCCCTACCGCGGACTCGATGCACTCGACGTGCCGGCAACGGTGAACGTCGTCACACGAGGCGTGATGGATGCTCAGGGCGACACCGGGCTTTACGACGCGTTGCGTAATGTTGCCGGTGTGACGCGCCAGCAACTGAGCGGCCTTGCGTATGACAACATCTCGATCCGCGGCATTCCGCTCGATAACCGCTCGAGCTTCTACTTCAACGGCGTTCTCCCGATCGACAACAACATCTGGATGCCAATGGAGGACAAGGAGCGCGTCGAAGTATTGAAGGGCGCATCCGCGCTGTACTACGGCTTCACGGTTCCCGCCGGCCTTGTCAACATGGTGACCAAACGGGCCGGCTCCGAACCCGTGACCAGCATTTCGCTTCTCGGCGATTCGCATGGATCGTATGGTGCTCACGCCGATATTGCGCGACGCTTCGGCCCGGATGACCAGTTCGGCATTCGCGTGAACGCAATGGATGAACACGTCGAGACGCCTATCGACGGTGACCACGGCTATCGCAAGTTCATCAGCGCGGCGTTCGACTGGCGCGTGAACAGCAAGCTCAAGCTGCAGTACGACTTCGAGCATATCGAAACGAGCATCGTCGAGCAGGCGGGTATCGTGCCGCTGGCGCCGAAGAACGGTGTCATCTCGCTTCCGGCCCTGCCTGATCCGACGAAGCTCCTCGTCAGCGGAAGTCAGCCCACACTTGCCAGCGCCAATACGCAATTGCTCCGCGCCGACTACGCCTTCTCCGACCACTGGAGCGCGACGTTTTCTCTCGGCCAGTCGATAACACGGCGCGACCGTTGGGCATGGGTCTTCCAGAAGTACAACGTCGTCACGGGGGCCGGCACTCTGCAGGCGAGCCAGCAGAACGGCCAGATGTACGAGAACAAAAACGTTCGGCTGGACGTCAACGGCGATTTCAAAACAGGATCGATCGGTCACACCTTGACAGTCGGCGTCACGCAGAACTGGCTATTCCAGCCGGACTTCACGACGAACTTCTTCACGGCGAACCAGAACCTCTACAATCCCGTTCCGATCACGAAGCTCACGCCGAGCGGGACACCGAAGCAGTTTTTCGCACAACACATCCGCAATAGCGGGGTTTACGCGTTCGATCAGATTGACCTCACCTCGCGACTGCAAGTGGTGGCGGGCGTGCGTCGCTCGGAATACATCACGTCGCAGGCCGGTACGCCGAACTCGGACATTAGTCGGACTTCGCCCTCGGGCAGCGTGAGCTTTCGCCTGACGCCGAATACGAGCGTCTACGCGAGTTACGTCGAGGCGCTGGAATCGGCCGGCAGCGCTCCGGCGACGGCGAACAACGCCAATCAGATACTGCCCGCGGTCGTCAGCCGCCAGGAAGAGGTTGGCGTGCGTACGCGTCTTCCCGGCAATACGCTCGTATCTCTGGCGCTGTTCAATCTGCGCCAGCCATCGGCGGAGGTCAACAGCGACAACGTCTATGTGCTGGACGGTAACGCACGCTATCGCGGCGTCGAGTTTTCAGTGCAGGGCGATGTGACGCGGGACGTTTCACTGACTGCGTCCGCAGTTTATCTCGACGCAAAGCAGGTCGATTCGTCCGACCCCACTCTGCTCGGCAAGACGCCCGAGAACACGCCGCACGTGACCGCCAGTCTTTTTGCCGAATACCGGGTTCCCGTCCTCGCCGGGCTGTCGGTCAACGCGGGCGTGTATTACATCGGCTCGCGACCGGTCAACAGCGCGGATCAGGCGAGCATTGGCGGCTACACGCTCTTTACGGCAGGCGCGCGCTATTCGACGCGGGTCTACGGCAAGCGTGTGTCATTCCAGGCCAACCTCGAGAACGCCACGAACAAGCGGTACTGGAGCGCGGCCGGCTCCAACCAGCTCGGCGTGGGGCTCGGACGCACACTTGAATTGACCTCGACGCTCGATTTCTAGACTCCAAGCAGACAATGGGAAGCAGACCATGAATACTCAGGTAACCGAAATAAACGAGCCGCGCGCTGAAGCTGCCGAGCCGCTGTCGCAAAAGGGCAAGTCATCAAGCCGTCGCGGTGTCTTTCTCAAATGGTTGCGGCGGATTCATGGCTGGATTGGATTGTGGGGCGCCGTACTTGGCTTGCTCTTCGGCGTGACGGGTTTTCTGCAGAATCATCGGGCGACCATGAAGATCCGCGTCGGCGACGCGCCGGCCGTATCGAAGATACATTTGCAGGTGCCCGATCCGGCTCCCCAGTCTCCGCGCGACATGGCGAACTGGTTGCGCTCGGAACTCAAACTGGACCGTCCTGCGGAACGGGCGAACCGCGAACCCGCTCACGCTGTCACCTGGGGTGACCGGTCCGTGATGCAACCCGAGCGTTGGCAGATCCGTTTCATCGCGCCGAGCTACCTTCTCAGCGCGGAGTACTGGAAGGGCGGCAACACAATCGATGTCGAACGCCGCGATCAAGGTCTCGTCAACACGCTGGAAGGATTGCATCGGGCCGAAGGTGCGCGAGCAGGCTGGATCCTGCTGGCGGACTCGATGGCGGGAAGCCTCGTGCTGCTCTCACTCACCGGCGTGGTGCTCTGGACCGGGCTCAATCGCCGACGGACGACAGGCGCGGTAATCTTCCTTGTCGCTTTGGGTGCAGGCATCGTGCTCGCCTTGCAATCGCTTTGAACGCGTCGGATCCGCCCCGTGATCGACGATCCGCTTGTCACGGGCAAATGCTCTTGCATCGGCCTTAACGGCCATTGGCGCGGCGCGCAACGCCAGGAGAACGATCGCCTGCGCAAACTTGAAGTGCCATTGAGAAGTAGTGTGCGCGTCGGCCAGACGAAGTGCGACGCGCAGGGGCGAGCGTAATCAGTCTGGTCCGTGTTCCACGGTGATTCCACCGTGATCCCCAATGGTGGTTGAGCCGTCACGAATCCCATTCAACAAACGGATCGTGTCGGCAATGGCCTCAGGAACGGTCTTGCGCCCAGCGCCGCCGGACACTTTGGCCATTGCCTCGCTGTCCATCGGCACACAATCGTTGATGTCTTTAACGATAAGGTTGTTCATGACGTTTCTCCATGCTGTTGCACATCGTTCGTGAGGAATCGCCTGTTGGCGACTTGTGAACAGTTGGGGTTCACGCCCATTCAGTTGCAACGAGTGTGCCAGTAACGCAGAAGCAGAAGCGTCGTCGCGAGGATGCGATGCTCGCTTCCTAGTCCCCTTGAGAAGTCGGTCGTAGTCCGACATAGCCTTTCCAGCTGTTGGATCCGAGCCCACCATTCAGCGAGTCCCGCGGCTACGTTGCACAGAACGTCACCGTTGATGTCCGGCCTGCCAAGCGATCCCGCTAATTTCGATTTGTTCCTGCTGCGCAAGACTGTTTGTCGGATGCGGGTGTTCGAAATCCGAATCAATGCGCCTACATTGGCCTCTATTGGAGCCGTCGGCCCGATCGGCATTGAAGCCGGACAACCCATGTTCGAAGACATCAGGAGGCGTGGCGCTGGCAGCGCCCGCATTCCGCCATAGGAGTCCACATGAGCGAAGCAAATCAAGGCGCGGTGCGCGAGCTGAGTCATTTTATCGACGGTCAACGCGCCGCTGGCGCGAGCGGGCGGTTCGGCGACGTATTCGATCCGGCGCAAGGCCGGGTGGCGGCCCGCGTGCCGGTCGCAAACGCAGCCGAAGTCGACGCCGCCGTCGCCGCTGCGAAAGCCGCGTTCCCGGCCTGGAGCGAAACCGCGCCGCTCAAGCGCGCGCGTTTGATGTTCAAGTTCAAGGAACTGCTCGAGGCGCATTCGGACGAACTCGCCGAGCTCATTACGCGCGACCACGGCAAGCTGTTTTCGGACGCGAAGGGTGAAGTAGTGCGCGGTATCGAAATCGTCGAATTCGCGTGCGGCATTCCGAACCTGCTCAAGACCGATTTCACCGATCAGATCAGCGGTGGCATCGACAACTGGAATCTACGTCAGCCGCTCGGCGTGGCGGCAGGCGTCACGCCGTTCAATTTCCCGATGGTGGTGCCGTGCTGGATGTTCGTGATGGCAGCCGCGTGCGGCAACACGTTCGTGCTCAAGCCCTCGGAGCGCACGCCGTCGGCATCGATCCGGCTTGCCGAGTTGTTTATCGAGGCGGGCTTTCCCAAAGGCGTGTTCAATGTCGTGCATGGCGGCAAGGCCGTCGTCGATGCGCTGATCGAACACCCCGATGTGGCCGCGATATCTGTCGTCGGCTCGACGCCGGTCGCGGAATACATCTACAGCGAAAGCGCCAGGCGCGGCAAGCGCGTGCAGGCGTTGGGCAGTGCGAAAAACCATCTGGTCGTCATGCCCGACGCCGACCTCGATCAAGCGGTCGATGCGCTGATCGCCTCGTCGTATGGCTCGGCCGGCGAGCGCTGCATGGCGACCTCGGTCGCGGTGGCGGTAGGGCGTATCGGCGATGAGCTGATCGAGCGTCTCACGCCGCGCGTGCGCTCGCTCAGGATCGGCGGCGGCATGGAGCCCGATCTGGACATGGGGCCGCTCATCAGTGCCGCGCATCGCGCCAAGGTGCTGGGCTATATCGACGCCGGCGTCGCGGCAGGTGCCAGGCTCGTCGTCGATGGTCGCGGCCATAGCGTGCCCGGCCACGAAGAGGGCTTCTTTCTGGGCGGCTCGCTCTTTGACGACGTGAAGCCCGATATGAGCATCTATCGGGAAGAGATTTTCGGGCCGGTGCTGTCGGTTGTCCGCGTGCCTGATCTCGCGAGTGCGATAGCACTCGTCAACGCGCACGAACTGGGGAACTGCGTATCGCTTTTTACATCCGATGGCGGCGCGGCGCGCGCATTCTCCCGGCAGATTCACATCGGCATGGTGGGCATCAACGTGCCGAGTCCGGTGCCGCCGGCGTGGCATTCGTTCGGGGGCTGGAAGCGATCGCTGTTCGGCGATCATCACGCGTACGGCGAGGAAGCGGTGCGCTTTTACACGCACTACAAGAGCGTCATGCAGCGCTGGCCCGACAGCATCGCCAAAGGTGCGGAATTCGCGATGCCCGTGGCCCGGTAAGCCGACCCGGGCGCGCTCGTCACCGAAGCGCGCGGCAAGGATGGCTATCACTGGACCCGCGGCTATCTCTACTGCATTGGCAATCGCCCCAGAACTGCCGTGCGACGGCAGGATGCGAGAAATCGCGCAGCGTGGCGCCGGTAGTGCGGTTAAACATCGGAGGGTCGTACAGGCGCCCCTGCTAAACTCGTCGTGATTCCCGACTTAGATGTCTTTGAGTAAGCCAATCATGAAGAGTAGTTCAAAAGGCGGCCTTGTTTATTCCACCGATGGCGGACGGATGTGTCCCGAATGCGGCCAGGTGCTCGCGCAATGTGTCTGCAAGACACTCGCCAAAACACGAGCGGTGGGTGATGGCGTGGTGCGAGTGACTCGCGAGACCAAGGGCAGGGGCGGGAAGAGCGTGACGCTCGTTAAAGGACTGGCGCTCGAACCTCTTGCCTTGGCCACGCTAGGCAAGCAGTTACGCACGGCCTGCGGTTCTGGTGGAACGGTCAAGGATGGCGTGATCGAAGTGCAGGGTGACCATTGCGAGCGCGTGATCGAGGCGCTAAAAAAATACGGCCACAGCGCGAAGAGGGCCGGGGGCTAAGCTCATCGCTTCAACGACCTCGGCCTTCTTGGTGATCCGATTGAATACTCGTCCCCACGGCCACAGGCTGGAACCCAATGCGGTTCGCAGACCTGGAACCCCGGCTTTCTCCAACGGCGACCATGCCCCCATTCGCCACCATGATCCCGCCTGCAAGACCGGTTCGAAACAGAGTCAACGCTCATGGCCAGATTGACAAGGCCGGGGCGCGCTGCCGTCAATATGGCGTAAGCTGAGCGCTCGACCGGAGGGTGACGTCGGCGGCAAATCCGCGAACCGGGTTCGGTCGGCTCGCGTTCGTCTCTTGCACAAGGAGGAAAGCGATGCGGACGATGAAGGCAGTGCAGGTGGCAAAGGCTGGCGGACCCCTGGAACTCGTCGAACGGGACGTGCCGGGACCCGGCGCTGGACAGGTGCTCATCAAGATCCAGGCGTGCGGTATCTGCCACAGTGACGTGTTGACAAAAGAAGGGCAGTGGCCGGGCCTGGAATATCCGAGGGTGCCCGGGCACGAGATCGCAGGCGTCATCGATACCGTCGGCGCGGGCGTTGAAGGATGGCAGGCGGGGCAGCGCGTCGGTGTCGGCTGGCACGGCGGACATTGCGGACGGTGCGAGCATTGCCGTCGAGGCGATTTTGTTCTGTGTCAGCGCGCACTCGTGCCTGGCATCAGCTACGACGGCGGCTATGCCGAGTTCATGGTGGCCCCGGTCGAAGCGCTGGCGCGTATTCCGGATGATCTTTCCGATGTCGATGCCGCCCCTCTCCTGTGCGCAGGCATCACGACATTCAACGCGCTGCGCAACAGCGGCGCGCGTGCCGGAGATGTGGTCGCCGTGCTGGGCATTGGCGGACTCGGCCATCTCGGCGTGCAGTTCGCGCGAAAGATGGGGTTCGTCACGGTAGCCATCGCGCGCGGGCAGGACAAGGCCAGTCTGGCGAAAGAGCTTGGCGCGCATCACTACATCGACAGCACGGCGGTGAACGTCGCAGAAGCATTGCAGGCTTTGGGCGGCGCTCGCGTGATTCTGGCAACCGTCACCAGCGGCAAAGCGATGAGCGCCGTGGTGGGCGGCCTGGGATTGAACGGCAAGCTGATCATGGTGGGACTCTCCGAAGAGCCCGTCGAGGTGCCGATCGCGCAGTTCATCATGGGGCGAAATTCGGTGCAAGGCTGGCCGTCGGGGACGTCGGCGGATTCTCAGGACACGCTCGCCTTCAGCGCGCTATCGGGCATCAAACCGATGATCGAAGAATTCCCGCTAACGAAAGCCGCCGACGCCTACGACCGGATGCTGAGCGGCGCAGCACGGTTCAGGGTTGTGCTCAACACGGGGCAATAAAAGCGCGACCGGCGACCGGGTTCGAGGCCTTCGCGTCGGTGCGGTCGACGCCCCGGCGGATCCCACGTTGTGTTAGAAAGTCTGCCGCGAAGCCGGAAGCCCGCATCTCTTCAACGAAACCACGAAGTGCCGCCGCAGCAGCATCGCCGCGGCTCTTCGGCGTTCCCATTGAAAACGCAAGGCGCTGAGCGCTAGAGGTTTAGACGCAAGAAGAAGTCTGTTCATGGGCATCCACTTGCACGAACCGTAGACGATGGCGCAGGCTGTCCGCCGCCGCTAGAATGCCTGCCGATATCGCTCATTTCCCGATTACATCATTCATGGCTCCACGTCCCCGGCGTTCGTCGTCTACCGACACCGAAGCGCCCATTCAAGCTGCACGCGACGACGATTCGATCAGCGTCGAAGAGCGTATCTACGCGTCCATTACCGCCGCGTTGTTGCAGGGGCGCCTGCGGCCGGGCGCGCAACTCGTCGAACGCGATCTCGCCGCCGCGTTCGGCTGCACGCGCGGCGCGCTGCGCAAGGTGCTGGCGCGGCTGGGCTTCGAGGGCAAGCTCGTGCTGGAGGCGAATCGCGGTGCGTTCGTGCCGTCGCCATCGGAAGAGGACATTCGCCAGGTGTATCGCGCGCGGCAGATCGTCGAGGCGGGTATCGTCGCGGCTTTGTGTGGGGCGTTGAGCGCGCAGCACAAGCGGCGCTTGCGCGCGCACGTGCGCAGCGAGGAGAAGGCGTTGAGCGCGGGCGCCGTCGAAGAGTCCGTGCGTCTTGCCGGCCAGTTCCACGTGCTGCTGACGGAGTTGGCGGGCGGCACGGAATTGCTCGGGTTGGTCGGGCAACTGGTCGCCAAAACAGAGCTGTATAAAGCGCTGTTCGACCCGTCGAAGGGTTCGACCTGCTCCGCGGACGAACACACGCAAATCATCGACGCACTCGACGCGGGCGACCTCGACGTTGCATTGGCGGCTATGCGCGACCATTTGGCGGAACTGGAGGAACGAGTAGTCGAGCAGGTGCGCAAGAGCGCCGCCGGAGAGGATCTCGGGACGGTGTTCGGGCTTTAAGCGCGCGTATGGAGGAAGCGAGGAAGGCGGTGAAACGCCCGCTGGCAACAGAAAGCGCCAGGCGCTGAAGAAAATCAGGCAAAACCAGGCTGCAACGAGGCGATGCCGCAGCGCGCCGCTCAGGCTCGAGTCAATGGATCAGCGAGTCAAGCCGGAGAAGGCGCGCGAATGGCTTCGCGTACAACTTAGTCGCAATGGATCACGCCAGGACCGTGCGGGGCGCGGTCAGCGTGCCGCCAGCCTTAACGGCGACGGAATTGCGTGTTGCGAGCACCGCCGCCACCGGTGGCGCGCTCGTCTTTGTGACGGAAATTGATCCGGCCTTTGGTCAGATCGTAGACGGACAGTTCCAGCGTCACGCGGTCGCCCGCGAGAATACGGATGTGGTTCTTGCGCATGCGTCCGGACGCGTAAGCGCCAACCACGACGCCGTTGTCGAGCGTCACGCGGTAACGGCTGTCCGGAAGTACTTCGTCGACGATACCGTCAAGTTCAAGCAGTTCTTCTTTCGCCATGCATAACTCCTGGTCGATGGGATAAGGGGTGTTGGTCGCCCACGCCGGGCAGCACAACATCAGATGGGGGCAAAAGCGGGCTTTTCGAGCCCGCTGTCCTGCGGCATCAGCCTATGCGCTGATAGTACCGCTCAAAGATCGGCGACGGACTGGCCGTCTACACGGCCGTCGATCAATTGTTCGGCGTGGGCCATGCACGCAATGCGCGCCTTGCCCGTGCCGTCGAACGGAAACAGGTACTGCAGACGGAACACACGCCCGTCGGCGGCCGGATTGGCGCCCACGCGGCAGATGCGCACCGACGCGTCGTAGCCGGCGTCCGGATTGCGGCTCGTCTGACCGTCCGCCGGGCGGCGCGGATAGACGAGCGGGTGAATTTCATAACCCTTGTACGTCTTGACAACTGAATTCATGAAGCACGTGTCCTGTAATACGTGGCCGGCATGTCACGCGTGTTACGCGCGGCACGACAGGCCGGGCAGCGCAGCGCCTTGGGGCGCGCCGCCATGGAAAAAGGTTGGCACAGGCCCGATGGCAAGGGCTTGAGCGCGGCCGCGCAAAATCGCGGATTCGATGGAGAAGAAACACGCTGATGTCGCGCGGACATCAGGCGCGTAAACGCTGAACACTCAGCTGCACAACTCGCGACGGCGAATGCATGCGACGCATTGCCGGAGTGACGGGATCGCCGACAGGCGGCGGTCGAACAGTCGGGGGTGGTGCGCAGACGCCGGTTTTAGACTGCCCGGTGTTGCCTGATCAAGCCGGTTGTTGCCTGGTAACGCGAATGCGGCGAATGCGGGATACAGCTATTCCAATATGATGCACTAAATAGGGCTAATTGGATAGCAAAAAGTTCCACGCAGGGACAAACCGCCCGGCCGGCGGGGCTTTGCGAGCGACGCGATCGTCGCGAACGGCGTGCCGGGGCATGAGCGGCACGCCGGGTGAGGGGTTGCGCCGTGACGGCGCGGGCGCTGAACGAACAACAGACTCGTGCTTCAGCGGGAAGTTTCGGCGACACGCTTCTGCAACTCGCGCGATGCCGCCAGCGGAATGCGGGCGTCATCCCAGCCGGCCAGCCATTCGACTTCCTTCGACGTGAAGATCTGTCCGTGATTGCGCAGCGTGTATTGCAGCGAATCGATGATGTGATTGCGGATGATTTCCGGCGTGCCTTCGTCATCGAGCACGGCGCGAAACGCTTCAAGCGTGGCCATCTGTTGCTCCGTGAAATAGATGGGTCTTTTATCGCACGAAAAAAAATTGCTCGCCAAGCGGACAAAAATCGCCGCATGCCGAAGGGCGTCAGCGTTCGTTTTTTTAGAAGCGTGGCTGGCGCCGTAGTCGCCGCGGCCGGGCCGGGTGGCTACAATGGCGAGTTGCCGCATCCTTCGAACATTGCGACTGCCCATGCGCAACCCAAACGTGTCTCCCGTGAAAGACCTGCTGCTCGAGCGCTACGCTCCCATCGCCGACGGCATCGCGGCGCTTTTCTATCCGTGCGCCGAAGTGGTGATTCACGACCTGCGCGATCAGACCATCGCGTACCTCGTGAACAATCTGTCGAAGCTCGAAGTCGGCGGCCCGTCGGTGCTGGACGAAGTTCATTACGCGGCGCGCGGCCAGACCATCGGACCGTACGAAAAGCTCAACTGGGACGGCCGGCGCATGCGTTGCGTGAGCAACATCCTGTTCGACGACGACGGCAAGCCGGCCGGCATGCTGTGCATCAACTTCAATATCGCCGTGTTCGAGGATGTGCGTTCCACGCTCGATCTGTTCATCAAAGGCGGCAATCTGACGGACGCGCCCGCGGAGGAACTGTTCCGCGACGACTGGCAGGACCGCATCAACACGTACCTGCACACGTGGCTGCGGGAACGGCAGATCGGCATCAATGCGCTCACGCGCGAGCACAAGCGGGAGATTGTCGAGGCACTGCACGCACAAGGCGCATTTCGCGGCCGCAGTTCCGCAAACTACGTGGCCGCCGTGCTGACGATGGGACGCGCCACCGTTTACAAGATTCTCAAGCAGATGAAAGAGGGCGGCTGACGGTTCGACCGTTGCTTAACCGCCGAGATTGGTCAATTCAGGGAGGATAAGAATGGTGCGTTACCGGCACTACAAAGGTGGGATTTACGAACTGGTTTGCGAGGCCACGCTCGAGCCGGATCCGACGGTCACGATGATCGTCTACAAAGCCAGCAATGGCACGATCTGGACGCGTCCGGCTTCGGTATTTTTCGAACTGGTCGAAGTCGACGGCGCCAAGGTGCCGCGCTTCGCACCGATCAACTAGCCATTATCAATAACGGAAAATCTGCATGCGTCTACTGCTTGCCATCATTCTGCCGTGGTTCCAGTTCTTCACCATCGGCCGTCCGTTCGCGGGCATCATCTGCCTGATCCTGCAGATCACGCTGATCGGCTGGATTCCGGCCGCGATCTGGTCGGTGTACGCGCTGAGCCAGTACAACACCGACAGGAAAATCGCCCGGGCGATGAGTAACGGGCGTTAAGGCTCGAGACGAGCGGCGTGCGTGCGCCCCTGAGCCACGCATGCGCCGCGCTTCATTTGAGCGGCGGCAATTCGACCGCGTCCGGCGCTTCGATCACCACATCGGATTCCGCGATCGCCACGCACGGCAGAATATAGCCTTCCTGTTTTTCTTCCCGGCTGAGCCCAGGCCATTCGATCGTGTAGCGCACGCGTCCCGCAGTCATTTTGCACAGACACGTGCGGCACGTCCCATTACGGCACGAGCGCGGCAAACGCAGATTCGCGAAGCCGGCAGCTTCGAGAATCGTGAGCGAATCGGGCGCTTCGAAGCTGTGGCCGAGCGGCTCGACGCGAACGAGAGGCGGGCGGGTAGAGTCGGACATCGTGTGAGTCTGTGACGGGTTGCGCCACACTTTACACGTTGCCGCGTCGGTTGCCTCTTCAATGAGTCGTGCCGTTGCGTCGCAAATAGCGGTACACCGTATTGCGCGCCAATCCGAGTTCGCGCGCCGCCGCCGACACATTGCCGTCGAGCCGTTCCAGCGTTTGCGCGATCAACGTGGCCTGCCACGCCTCCATCTTGCTGGACGCCGGCTGCCCTTGTGTTTGCGCTGTGGCGCGGAGTTCGTCGTAAGCCTCTGAACCCGCACGCGCCGCCGGCGACCGCACGCATGGCTCAGTCGCGCTGTCGACGCAATCCTGCAAGAAGTCCTCGGGCAAATCGTCGAGTTCGATCTGCTCCGCGCCTTCGGCCATGATGCTCGCGGTGCGCAACACATTGGCCAGTTGCCGCAGATTGCCCGGCCAGCGGCATTGCGCGAATCGTTCGAGCACTTCGGCGGAGACGCGCCGCGGCAAGCGTTCGCCATCGGGTTGCAATTCCAGCATGCGCGTGACGAGCGCGCGAAGATCGGTGCGCTCGCGCAACGCCGGCAAGGTCAGGACGAGTCCATTGATGCGGTAGTAGAGGTCCTCGCGGAACGTGCCGGCTTCGATCATCTCGCGCAGGTTGCGGTGGGTCGCGCAGACGATGCGCAAATCCACCGGAACCGCCCGGGTTCCGCCAAGCGGCACGACGTTGCGCTCCTGCAGCACGCGCATCAGGCGCACTTGCTGGGCGAGCGGCATGTCGCCGATTTCGTCGAGAAACAGCGTGCCGCCGTCGGCCTGCACGATCTTGCCGACGCTGCCGCGTTTCTTGGCGCCGGTGAACGCGCCGTCTTCGTAGCCGAACAACTCCGCCTCGATCAGCGTATCCGGCAACGAGGCGCAATTCAGCGCGACGAAGGGCGCGGCCCGGCGCGGCGAATCGTGATGGATGGCCCGCGCCAGCCACTCCTTGCCGGTGCCGGTCTTGCCGAGCACGAGAATCGGAATATCGCGGCCCCGCAGTTTGGCGACGCGCCGCAGGATCGCGGCGACTTGCGCGTCGCCGGTGTCGAGCGTTTCAAGCGTGGCTAGCGGCGCGGGATCGATGCAGCGCGACGCATGACGCGCGTCGCCGGACAATGGCGCGCGCACTGTGCCGGCCAGGCTTTCCGCCGGTCCGACATAGCGGGGCGGCGTATATTCGCCGCGCGCCACCACGCGCACGCCGCTCGGCAGCGTCAGCAGAATGCTCTCGCCGGGCGCGCGCGCGATCTGCTGCAACAGCCTCGCGAAGGCCACGCCGAACAGCGCATCGAAGGGTTGCCGTTGCAGCTCGGCGAGCGGTTGCCCGAATTGAAACAGCGCGCTGCGATTGGCCGACAGAAACGTGCCGTCCGCCGCGAACGCCGCGAGCCCTTCGAACAGCGTGCCGATGAATTCCGCGCGCGCGTGAAAATGCACGCGAATCGCGTCGACGAATTGATTGGAGAACAGATGATTCTCGATCATCTGCGCCGACATCCTCACGAGCGCGAGCGTGTGCTTGTGAAAGCCGCGCGTGTCGCCGCTCACGTCCAATGCGCCAATGGTGCGTCCGAACGGGTCGGCAATCGGCGCGCACGAGCAGGTGAGGATCCGGTTGGCGTGCAGGAAGTGTTCACCCGCGTGCACGACGGTCGGCTGTCCATCGACGAGCGCGGTGCCGATCGCGTTGGTCCCGCGATCCGCTTCGGCCCACGACACGCCCGGACACAGCGCGACGCGATTGGCCTTTTCGACGAAGTCGCTGTCGCCGAGACTGTGCAGGATCACGCCGTGATTGTCGGTGAGCAGCACCATGCTTTGCGTATCGACGATCTGCGCATGCAGCGTCTCCATGACGGGAAGCGCATGCGTAAAAAGCGATTGATTGCGATCGACGAGCTGACGCAGCGCCGGCCGCGGCAGCGGATGAAAGTCCGGCGTCTCCGACGCGCGCAGGCCGATTTCGAGCGAGCGGGCATGAGCTTGCGCGATGACATCGGGCCGACCCACAGTGGGCGGCGTGGCGGAACGTTGGGTCAAGGCATGTCTCCGGTGAAACGGACACGGCGGGTACGTTGCCCTCCGCTCGATGCCGCAGCGCAACATGCGCGCACACGGCCGAACACCGATATTACAGGACGAATCGCGCAGCGCACGGCAGGGAAAAAACGGAGGCGGCGCGGCGCGGCGTGCCTCAAAAAAACGCGCAGGGCACCAAAATCAGGCAAACGGAAAGGAAAACTTGCGCGGCGCTCGAACTCGTCTAAAGTGAATCAAATCACCTCCGCGGGCCGCGAACTATTCGGCCGCCGCATTCAGGTGACGAGCCCGCGTCGTCAGCATTGGACAAGGAGGTTGGCGCTAGCGACGCGATCAGACGCAACCGGCGTGCGCACTACCAGGCTACACCATGCGCAGCACCTACCTTCCAGGTGAACACCCATGCAGATCCTATTCCCGAATGAAACTCCTGAATATTCAGGTCGCGAACTCACCTTGGCGTTCCCGGCGATGGTCGATGGGCAGAGGGTGGAATGCATGATCACGGCGGAGGCACTGGAAGACCACTACGGCGCCGCATCGCCGCGTCTGGAGGACATGGTCGGCGCATTCGACACGCACCGCGCCAGGATCGAAGCGGCCACGCGACGCCTGATATCGGAAACGAGAGCGCAATGTCTCGTGCTGAGAAGCGGCTATGTGCGCTTCTACGAAGCCAACTGGCGTAATTGACTGAAGGCGTTTCCGACGTCCGGTCGGTCAACGCCGCAAGCAGGAAAGCCGCGCAAGAAGCAGAAGCCCAGGAAACCCACGCGCGGCATCGATCATTCAAACCGTCCGCGGCCAGCCGTGCCGCCGGTTTGCGAATTTGAGCGCGAGCGCGCTCAAATCATCCGCCGCAGCGTCCGATCCTTCAACACCACGTGATGCGCGAGCGCGGCCAGCGCGTGCAAACCGATCACCCAGTAGAACGCGTTGCCGAGCCACTCATGCGCCGTCTTGAGCAATGGCCGCGCGACAGGATCGGCGCCGACCAGCGTGTAATCGATATTGAGCCACGCCAGCGTGACCGGATGTCCGCCGGTGTTGATCATCAGGATGCCGAGCAGCGGCTGGACGAAGATGAAAATGTAC
Source organism: Paraburkholderia sediminicola (assembly GCF_046027355.1). Lineage (GTDB taxonomy): Bacteria > Pseudomonadota > Gammaproteobacteria > Burkholderiales > Burkholderiaceae > Paraburkholderia > Paraburkholderia sediminicola_B. The sequence goes on from NZ_JAQQEK010000001.1 coordinate 304,838, forward strand.
AAGGCGAGATGCGCGGCCCGCGCCAGAAAGGCGACCAGCCGGTTGCTATCGACTTCGGCGGGCGCCCCGGCCCACAGTCGCCATAACAGGCGCAAACACGCCAGCCCCAGCACCAGCGTGCCGCACCAGAAATGCACGCTGCTCCAGAACGCGCGGCTGTCGCTGCCCTTGGGCCCGCGAATCTCGATCGCCAGGTAAGCCAGCGCGATCAGCAGAAACATGGCCCAGTGAAAGAAAATGGCGGGCGCCGTATAGCGGTCCGAGGTGCGGCTGTAAGACATGTAGGGGACTCCCGTGTCCAGGTCGATCGTTTTTATAAATCGTCAGATGATAAACGGTGCCCGACCGGAATGGGCACCGTGAATAAAACCGTCGTTGATCCAGACCCGGGTTTGGCCGACGAGCGTCCGCGCCGCGCCTACTCGCTGCCGAGATAGAAATAGCGGAACAGGAAAATCGCCGCGATGATCCACACCACCAGCTTCACCTTGCGCGCCTGGCCGGTCAACAGCTTCAGGCCCGCATACGAGATGAAGCCGAACGCGACGCCATTGGCGATCGAATAGGTGAAGGGCATCAGCAGCGCGGTGAGCGCGGCCGGCACGACTTCGGTGGCGTCGTCCCACGGCAGGTCGAGCATTTCGCGCAGCATCAGGCACGACACATACAGCAGCGCCGGCGCCGTCGCATAGCCGGGCACCACGCCTGCCAGCGGCGCGAAAAACAGCGCCGCGAGAAACAGCACGGCCACGGTGATGGCCGTCACGCCGGTGCGTCCGCCGGCTTGCACGCCCGACGCGCTCTCGATGTACGCGGTGGTCGACGAAGTGCCCAGCATCGAGCCGGCCAGGATCGCCGTGCTGTCGGCGAGCAGCGCGCGGTTCAGCCGGTGCATCTTGCCTTCCACCAGCAGGCCGGCTCGATTGGCCACGCCCATCAGCGTGCCGGTCGCATCGAACAGTTCGACGAGGAAGAACACAAGAATCACGTTCAGCACGCCGCCCGACAGCGCGCCGCGAATGTCGAGTTGAAACAGCGTCGGCGAGATGGACGGCGGCGCCGAGACGATGCCGTGAAACTGATTGCCGCCGAAGAAAAAGCTCAGCACCGTCACGCCGACAATCCCGATCAGGATCGCGCCGCGCACCCGCAGATGATCCAGCGTGACGATCGCGAAGAAACCGATCACCGCGAGAATCACGTGCGGGTTGTGCAGGTCGCCGAGCGTCACGAGCGTGGCGGGACTGCCGACCACCACGCCGGCCGACTTCAGCGAAATGATCGCGAGAAAGAGGCCGATACCGCCGGTGATGGCAATGCGTATCGAATGCGGTATGCCGTTGACGATCACCTCACGCACGCGGAACAGCGTGACGATCAGGAACAGGCAGCCGGAAATGAACACCGCGCCGAGCGCGGCCTGCCAGGTGAAGCCCATGCCTTTGACGACGGTGTACGCGAAGTACGCGTTCAGCCCCATGCCCGGCGCGAGCGCGATCGGATAGTTCGCGTAGAGGCCCATGATCAGCGAGGCGAGGGCGGCCACGATGCAGGTCGCGACGAACACCGCGTCCTTCGGCATGCCGGCGTCGCCGAGAATCGCCGGGTTGACGAAGATGATGTAGGCCATCGTCAGGAAGGTGGTCAGTCCGGCGAGCACTTCGGTGCGCAGGTTGGTGCCGGCGGCTTCAAAGCCGAAGTAGCGTTTTATGGAGTCCATGAGGCGGGTCTCTCGTCGTTCAGAAAGCGTTTGTTGTGATTGGAGCGGTGAAGGCGCCGCGTCGCCGGGGCTGCGGGCGCTGAGGTTACGGGCGGATTGTAGTCAGGATTGGTGGCGGCGTGCCGCATTGTGTGGCTGAGCGGCTGTGTAAAGGCTCATTCGGCGGGCGGTGCGTCGGGAGATTGTGGCGCCGATGCATCAGGCTGCGGCCGTTGGCGCGCCAGCCAGCGGTCCAGTTCGCCCGCGAAGCTTTTGCTGTCGCGTTGGCTGAAGGCCGAAGGGCCGCCGGTATCGACGCCGCTGCTGCGCAACTGGTCGAGCATCGACCGCATGCGCAGCCGTTCTTCGATCGTGCCGGGCGTGTACCAGTTGCCGCGCGGATCGAGCGCCTGGGCGTTTTTGGCCAGCACGGCGGCGGCGAGCGGGATGTCGGCGGTAATCACGAGATCGCCCGCGGCGACACGTTCGGCGATGAGGTCGTCGGCGGCGTCGAAACCGGCCGGCACCTGGATCGCGCGGATCAGCGGCGAGGGCGGCACGCGCAGAAACGAATTGGCGACCAGCGTCAGCGTCGTGCCGGTGCGGCGCGCGGCACGGTACAGCATGTCCTTGATCACGACTGGACAGGCGTCGGCGTCAACCCAGATTGACATGGTTCAGATTCCGGCAGCGGGTTGTCGAAGGGGCGAGATGATACCTTGCCAGCGCGCGGGGCGGCGCGGCAAGCGAATTTACGATGTTGCGGGAAGCGGGAAGCGGGAAGCGGGAAGCGGGAAAGCGGGAAAGCGGGAAAGCGGGAAAGCGGAAAAGCGGAAAAGCGGAAAAGCGGAAAAGCGGAAAAGCGGAAAAGGCATGTGGGGCGCGCCGCGCCCGCGACCGTTGCAGTCGCAGGCAGCCCCGCATGCCACGCGGCAACTGGCGCTTACTGCGTCATCGTCCCACCCGACTGCGCCCGCCGTGCCGCGACGATGCGGCCCGCGCGTTGCGCATTCTCCGGATAGTCGATCCAGTCGAGCGGATCGTAGCCGGCGGCACGCCAGTCGGCCAGATCGGCCTTCACCTGGGCACGCGTTTTCGGTGCCGACGGGTCGTAAGGCCGCGCCGAAGTCTGCGCAAACGCGGTGCTCATGCTCACGGCGGCCAACAGCGCGCCGAGTCCAACTCGAGAAACGATTTTCATGACGAGCTCCTATGGAGCGGTTAAAAACGACCCCGATATTTTAGTTTTGGAATGCATTTCGAGTAAGGCGATTGAAGGCAATGCACCATTTCACCCAGCGAATCAAACTGGGCAGAATGATCCTGCGACTCAGGGCGCCGACGGCTTGCTGAAGCGGTCCAGCACAGCGCCCAGCAGATCGATCGGCAGCGGGAAAACAATCGTCGAATTCTTATCGGCGGCAATCGTCGTGAGCGTTTGCAGGTAACGCAACTGCATCGCCTGGGGCTGGCGCGACAGCGTCTGTGCCGCTTCCAGCAGGTGCTGCGAAGCTTGCAATTCGCCTTCCGCGTGAATCACCTTGGCGCGCCGCTCGCGCTCGGCCTCGGCCTGGCGGGCAATCGCGCGGATCATCGTTTCATTGATATCCACATGCTTGATTTCCACGATCGACACCTTGATGCCCCACGCATCCGTCTGCGCGTCGAGCACCTTCTGGATATCGGCATTCAGTTGCTCGCGATCCGCCAGCAGTTCGTCGAGTTCGTGCTTGCCGAGCACCGCGCGCAAGGTCGTCTGCGATAACTGGCTGGTCGCCTCGAAGTAACGCGCCACCTGGATCACCGCTTTCTCCGGATCGACCACGCGGAAATACACCACCGCGTTGACCTTCACCGAGACGTTGTCGCGCGTGATCACGTCTTGCGGCGGCACGTCGAACACGACGGTGCGCAGATCCATGCGCACGGCCTGCTGCACGATCGGAATGATCAGCACGAGGCCCGGCCCCTTGACCTTCCAGAAGCGCCCGAGCATGAACACGACGCCGCGTTCGTACTCCCGAAAAATCCGTATCGATGAAGCAATCAGCGCGGCCACCAGCAGAATCAGAATGCTGCTGAAGCCGAATGTGAAACCGATCATGAGCTTTCTCCTTGTTGTCGTGCTTCCGCGGGCACCACGGTCAACGTCAGGCCGCGCCGCGCGGTGACGCGCACCGCATGGCCCGCCGCGACCGGGGCCGTGCTGGACACCCGCCAGCGTTCCCCATGCACTTGTGCCCAACCGCCTAACGCGCCGTCCGCCGTGACGTCCGCCGGCGACAGGCCACCGTCGAGCACCACGCCGACACTGCCGATCATTGCTTCCGAACCTGTCACCACCGGCCGGCGCCGCGCGTGCAGCGCGAGTCGCGACACGCCCAGCACGAAAACCACGCTGAACACGGCCACGGCGGCGATCATCGGTAAAGGGATGCCGTAGCCGGGCACGTCGGTATCGATCAGCATCAGCGCGCCGATCACGAACGCGACCACGCCGCCGAAGCCGAGCGAGCCGAAGGTCGGCAGAAACGCCTCGCCGATCAGGAAGGCAATGCCGAGAAAGATCAGGCCAAGGCCGACGTAGTTGATCGGCATCATCTGCATGGCGAACAGGCCGAGCAGCAGGCTGATCGCGCCGACCACGCCGGGCAGCACGAAGCCCGGATTGGCGAATTCGAAGAACAGGCCGTACATGCCGATCATCAGCAAAATCAGCGCGACGTTCGGATCGGTGATTACGGCGAGGAAGTGGCTGCGCCAGTCGGCTTCGAGCGTGACGATCGGGGCGCTGGCGGTGGCGAGCTTGACGTTGCCCGTGCTCGTGACGACCATGCGGCCATCAAGTTGGCGCAACAGATCGGGCACGTCGCGCGCATTCAGGTCGACGACGTGCTGCGCGAGCGCGTCCGCCGCCGACAGGCTCACGGCCTCGCGGACCGCGCGCTCGGCCCAGTCGGCATTGCGCCCGCGCATCTGCGCGAGGCCGCGGATGTAGGCGGCGGCGTCGTGGACCTGCTTGCGCAGCTCTGTCGATTGGGTATCGAGCGGAAGGGCGCTGGCGGAATCAGTGGGCGCGGACGCTGCGGGTTTGGCCGAGTTGTTGCCGCCGCTGCCGCCGCCAATACCGGGCAAGCCCGGCGTTCCGCCGCCCGCAGGCGGCTCGGCGCCGCCGATGCCCATCTGGATCGGTGTCGCCGCGCCGAGATTGGTGCCCGGCGCCATCGCCGCGATGTGGCTGGCATAGACGATATACGTGCCGGCGCTCGCCGCGCGCGCGCCGCTCGGGGCGATGAACGTGGCGACCGGCACCGGCGAGGCGAGAATCGCCTTGATGATCTGCCGCATCGACGTATCGAGGCCGCCCGGCGTATCGAGTTGCAGCACGGCGAGCTGCGCTCGGTCGTCGGCGGCGCGCTGCAGGCTGCGCACGATGAAGTCGGCGCTGGCCGGGCTGATCGCTCCGTTCACCGGAATCACCACGACGCTGTTGGGCGCCACGGCGGCACGAAGCGGAACATTCGATTCGCATGACGCGAACCCAAATGCCAAAAGTACGCCGAGCACGGTCATGCCGCGCATCAACCGGCCCACGACATCGCCACGGATAAGCGACATGCGCGAGCCAGACTGCCGGAACGGGAGACGTGGATACGTGCTCATCGCTGACGGCTGCCGCGCCCTGCCGACATGTATCGGCTGGCGCGGGCCGATACCCCAAAAGAAGGCTGGCCTGCTCCTTACAGCTTAGTCCGATTCCGTCTTGCGCGTGAAATCCGCGCGCGCCGGCCGGTAATCGGTCGGCCGCATGCCGGTCCACTTGCGGAACGCGCGATGAAACGCGCTCGGTTCGGCAAAGCCGACCGAGGTCGCGATGTCGGCGATGGTGCGGTCGGTGTCCTGCAGCTCGCCGATCGCGATGTCGCGCCGCAGGTCGTCCTTGATCGACTGGTACGTATAGCCTTCGTGTTTCAGACGCCGCCGCATGGTGGCCTCGGCGACGTGTAGGCGCTCGGCCATCTGATCGGCGGCGGGCCAGCCCGCCATCGGCATGGCGCGCAGCATCTTGCGCACGCGCGCCGCGAGCGAGCCGGGATTGCGGTACTTGACGATGAAGCTGCCCGGCGCATCGCGCAGGAAGGGCTTGACCGATTTGGTCGTCTGGATCACGGGCAGGTCGAGAAACGCCGGCGCGAGGTCCACGTACGACTCGGCCTGATCGAAGTTCATCTGATCGCAGAACATCAGCCGGTATTCGTGCGCGGCGGGCGGCTCGGCGCAGCGAAAGCGCGCCTCGAGCAACGGAATGCGCCGCCCGACCAGCCAGCACAACAGGCCGTACACGAGGATGAAGTAGGTCGCGTAGGCGAACATGGCCGGCGGCGTGCCGGCATTTTCGACGAAGCGCAGACGCACGCGCTGCGCGTCCGTCTCGATCTGCACGCCGAGATCGTCCAGCACCAGCCGCATGAAACCGACCGCGCGCGCAAGCGCCTGCGCGCCGTTGCGCGCGGTCAGCGCCGTCTGCGTCATGGCGATGAAGCTGCCGCTTTTCATGCGATGCGAATCCTGGCCGAAAAATTCGTCGTCCAGCGCGCGAGCAATTGCGGCCCACAGCGCGCCGTATTGCGCCGACGACACCCGGCTTTTCGGCGACGTCAGCATCGGCGCCGCGATGCCGGCGGCTTCGGCAAGCGGCAACGCATCGAGGCCGCGCGAGCGCGCCAGCGCGAGCGCTTCCTCGACCATGCTGACGGAAATCGTCCCTTTATCGTTCTTCATGCGTGGCCTGTTTTGCGGAGACTCTGGCAAAAGCGCTCAACGTTTTCCTTGGGGTGGTTCGCCAAGTGCCTGAATTCGTGGATATATAGAGCCTCATATCGTACCAGTATGGCAATTGCGCTCAGTCAGAATGATCGGGCTGAGCATCGAACCTGTCCAGCGGCTTGCCTACACTGAGCCTCAACCGATCGCGCACAGCCTGGCGTGGGAGACACCGCCACGAGGCGGCACACGAACCGCGATCAAACGCATAAAACAGGACCGAGCGCCATGGACAGCTTCTATACCGACGAGCAACGGATGATCCGCGACGCCGCTCGCGACTTCGCCACCGAGCGGCTCGCGCCGCACGCCGGCCAATGGGATCGCGACGCGCAACTGCCCGCCGAGGTCGTCAAGCAGATGGGCGAGCTCGGTTTTCTCGGCATGATCGTGCCGGCGGAATGGGGCGGCTCCTACACGGACTACGTAGCCTATGCGCTCGCGCTCGAAGAGATCGCCGCGGGCTGCGCCGCCTGCGCCACGCTGATGAGCGTGCATAACTCGGTTGGCTGCGGGCCGGTCCTCAACTTCGGCACGGAAGCACAGAAAGACCGCTATTTGCAGGACCTCGCGACCGGCCGCCGCATCGGCGCGTTCTGCCTGACCGAGCCGCAGGCCGGCTCGGAGGCGAACAATCTGCGCACCCGCGCCGTGCTGCGCGACGGCAAGTGGATTCTCAACGGCAGCAAGCAGTTCGTGACCAACGGCTCACGCGCCGATCTCGCGATCGTTTTCGCCGTCACCGATCCCGAGCGCGGCAAACGCGGTCTGTCGGCCTTCATCGTGCCGACCGATACGCCGGGTTTCAACGTCGGCAAGCCGGAACACAAGCTCGGCATTCGCGCCTCCGACACCTGTCCGATTTCGCTCGACGACTGCGCCGTGCCGGAAGCGAATCTGCTCGGCGAACCGGGCGAAGGCTTGCGCATCGCGCTGTCGAATCTCGAAGGCGGCCGCATCGGCATTGCCGCGCAGGCGATCGGCATCGCGCGGGCCGCGTTCGATGCCGCGCGTCTCTATGCAAACGAACGCATCCAGTTCGGCAAGGCGTTGAAGGAGCATCAGACCATCGCCAACATGCTTGCCGACATGGCCACGCGCCTGAACGCCGCGCGCCTGCTTGTGCATCACGCGGCGCGGCTGCGCACGGCGGGAAAGCCGTGTTTGTCGGAGGCTTCGCAGGCCAAGCTGTTCGCGTCGGAACTGGCCGAGGAGATCTGCTCGAACGCCATCCAGATTCACGGCGGCTATGGTTATCTCGAGGACTACGCGGTGGAGCGCCACTACCGCGATGCCCGCATCACGCAGATTTACGAAGGGACCAGCGAGGTGCAACGCATGCTGATCGCGCGCCATGTGTAAATGCAAATGAAGCGGCGTTTGAGTGCAAAATAGCTCGGCGGCCGGATTGAAAGCAGTGCAGCAGCGGGACAAAAAAGCGGAAGCTCATACCGCGCCATTAGGAGACGACGATGACTGCAGCGAAAGCCTTTTTCGACGCGCGCGACCTGTTATTGCGCCATCGAACCGACTACGACCGCGCGTACCGCGAATTCGCGTGGCCGGCACTAGGCGAGTTCAACTGGGCGCTCGACTACTTCGACGTAATCGCGCGCAATAACGACAATCCCGCCCTGTGGATCGTCGACGATCCCGCCACCGACGGCCTGCGCCTGTCGTACGCGCAGATGTCGGAACGGTCGGCGCGCATGGCGAATTTCCTGCGCGGCGTGGGCGTGGGCCGCGGCGACCGTCTGCTGCTGATGCTGCCGAACCGCGTCGAACTGTGGGACGTGATGCTCGCGGCCATGAAGCTCGGCGCGATCGTGCTGCCCGCCACCACCCAGCTTTCCGCCGACGATGTGCGCGATCGCGTGCAGATCGGCGGCGCGAATTTCGCGGTGGTCGATAGCGCGGAACTGGCCAAATTCGATGCGCTCGAAGCGCCGCTCACGCGCCTCTCTGTGGGCACGCCGCGCGACGGCTGGATCGATCTGGCGGCGGCCTATGACGCATCGCCGCAATTCACGCCCGAGGGCGTCACGCTGGCCACCGACCCGATGCTGCTGTATTTCACGTCGGGCACGACCTCGAAGCCCAAGCTCGTCGAACACACGCATCAAAGCTATCCGGTCGGCCATCTGTCGACGATGTACTGGATCGGTCTGCAACCGAACGACATCCATTGGAATATCAGCTCGCCTGGCTGGGCCAAGCACGCGTGGAGCTGCTTCTTCGCGCCGTGGAACGCACAGGCCTGCGTGTTCGTTTTCAACTTCCCGCGCTTCGTGCCGAAAGACACGCTGAACGCGCTGGTGCGTTTCAACATCACCACGCTGTGCGCGCCGCCGACCGTCTGGCGCATGCTGGTGCAGGAGCATCTGACCGACTATCCGGTCAAGCTGCGCGAAATCGTCGGCGCCGGCGAGCCGTTGAATCCTGAGGTTATCGAGCGCGTGAAGCACGCGTGGGGCATCACGATTCGTGACGGTTTCGGCCAGACCGAGACCACCTGCCAGATCGGCAACTCGCCGGGCCAGCCGGTCGTGGCCGGTTCGATGGGGCGTCCGCTGCCGGGTTACACCATCGAGCTCATCGATGCCGACGACCAGCCCGTCACCGAAGGCGAAATCGCGCTGCCGCTGGCCGAACGGCCGCTCGGTTTGATGACCGGTTACGCGAACAACGACAACGCCACCGCGCAAGCCATGCGCAACGGTTTCTACCGCACGTCCGACGTGGCGCTGCGCCGTGACGACGGCTACTACGTCTATGTCGGCCGCGCCGACGACGTCTTCAAATCGTCCGATTACCGCCTGAGTCCGTTCGAGCTCGAAAGCGTGCTGATCGAACACGAGGCGATCGGCGAGGCCGCCGTGGTGCCGAGCGCCGATGCGCTGCGTTTGTCGGTGCCCAAGGCGTTCGTCACCGTGCGCCAGGGTTACGAAGCCGGTCCCGAACTCGCGCGCGCCGTGTTCGCGTTCTCGCGCGAAAAGCTCGCGCCGTACAAGCGGATTCGCCGCCTGCAATTCAGCGAGTTGCCCAAGACCATCTCGGGCAAGATTCGCCGCGTCGAATTGCGGCGCCGCGAAATGGAACGCGAGGCCGAGCCCGCCCGTCTGCCCGATGAGTATTGGGAAGAAGATTTCCCGGATCTGCGTTGATTCTTTTTATTTCCAGTCACTGTCCGGCCGCCGCGCGGCCACTGCAGAGGAGTTTGAGCATGAGCGCAATTGCTGCCGTTGCCACCGTCAAGTTGCTGATCAACGGCGAGTTCGTCGAATCGAAGACCACCGAATGGCGCGACATCGTCAATCCGGCCACGCAAGAGGTGCTGGCGCGCGTGCCGTTCGCCACCGCCGATGAAGTGAACGAAGCGATCCGTTCCGCCCACACCGCGTTCAAGACGTGGAAGGACACGCCGATCGGCGCACGCATGCGCATCATGCTGAAGTACCAGGCGCTGATACGCGAGCATATGCCGCGTATCGCGAAGACCTTGAGCGCGGAGCAGGGCAAGACGATTCCCGACGCCGAAGGCGATATCTTCCGCGGTCTCGAAGTGGTCGAACATGCGTGCTCGATCGGTACCTTGCAGCAGGGTGAATTCGCGGAGAACGTGGCGGGCGGCGTCGACACGTACACGCTGCGGCAACCGATCGGCGTGTGCGCCGGCATCACGCCTTTCAACTTCCCGGCGATGATCCCGCTGTGGATGTTCCCGATGGCGATCGTGTGCGGCAATACGTTTGTGCTGAAGCCTTCCGAGCAGGACCCGCTTTCGACCATGCAACTGGTCGAACTCGCGCTCGAAGCCGGCGTGCCGAAGGGTGTACTGAACGTGGTGCACGGCGGCAAGGAGGTGGTCGACGCGCTTTGCACGCACGAGCTGGTCAAGGCGATTTCGTTCGTCGGCTCGACGGCGGTCGGCACGCACGTGTACCGCCTCGGCAGCGAACACGGCAAGCGCGTGCAATCGATGATGGGCGCGAAAAACCACGCCGTCGTGCTGCCCGATGCGAACCGCGAGCAAACGCTGAACGCGCTGGCCGGCGCGGGATTCGGCGCGGCGGGACAGCGCTGCATGGCGACCTCGGTGGTCGTGCTGGTGGGCGCGGCGCAGCAATGGTTGCCGGACCTGGTGGCGAAGGCCAAGACGCTGAAAGTCAACGCGGGCAACGAACCGAATACGGACATTGGCCCGGTGGTCTCGCGCGCGGCGAAGCAGCGCATTCTCGGCCTGATCGAAACCGGCGTGAAAGAAGGCGCGACGCTCGCGCTCGACGGTCGCGGCGTAAAAGTGCCGGGCTACGAGCAAGGCAATTTCATCGGCCCGACGGTCTTTAGCGACGTCACCACTGAAATGGAAATCTACCGCCAGGAAATTTTCGGCCCGGTGCTGGTGGTGCTGAACGCGGCCACGCTCGATGACGCAATCGCGCTGGTCAACCGCAATCCGTTCGGCAACGGCGTCGGCCTATTCACGCAGAGCGGCGCGGCGGCACGCAAATTCCAGAGCGAGATTGATATCGGCCAGGTCGGCATCAACATTCCGATTCCGGTGCCGGTGCCGTCCTTCAGTTTCACCGGTTCGCGCGGTTCGAAGCTCGGCGATCTCGGCCCCTATGGCAAACAGGTCGTGCAGTTTTACACGCAGACCAAGACCGTCACCGCCCGCTGGTTCGACGACGACACCGTGAACGACGGCGTTAACACGACCATCAGCTTGCGCTGAGTCCACGCGGCTTCTGGAGACTGGAGACGACATCATGAAAATAGGCTTTATTGGCCTCGGCAACATGGGCGCGCCGATGGCGCACAACCTGCTCAAAGCGGGCCACGCGGTCAACGTGTTCGATCTCAACGCGCAAGCCGTGCAGTCGCTCGTCGATGCGGGCGCGAAAGCGGCCGGTTCGCCGAAAGCGGCGGTGACCGACGTGGAATGCGTGATCACCATGCTGCCCGCCGCGGCCCATGTGCGCAGCGTGCTGACCGCGGACGACGGCATCTTCGCCGGCATCGCGAAGGGCGTGACCATCATCGATTCGAGCACGATCGATCCCGCGAGCGTCAAGGCGTTCGCCGAACTCGCGCAGCAACACGGCAATACGTTCGTCGATGCGCCCGTGTCCGGCGGCACCGGCGGCGCGGCGGCCGGCACGCTGACCTTCATGGTCGGCGGCAGCGCGAACGCGTATGAGCAGGTCAAGCCGGTGCTTTCGGCGATGGGCAAGAACATCGTCCATTGCGGCGATACCGGCACGGGTCAGGTCGCGAAGATCTGTAACAACCTCGTGCTCGGCATCACGATGGCGGGCGTGGCCGAAGCCATGTCGCTCGGCGAGGCGCTCGGCATCGACGCGAAAGTGCTGGGCGGCATCATCAATACGTCGACGGGGCGTTGCTGGAGTTCGGACACCTACAATCCGATGCCCGGCGTGATCGAGACGGCGCCGTCCACGCGCGGTTACACCGGCGGGTTCGGCACGGATCTCATGCTCAAGGATCTGGGCCTCGCCACCGACGCCGCTAAATTCGCGCGTCAACCGGTCTATCTCGGCGCGCTCGCGCAACAGCTTTACCAGACGATGAGCACGAAAGGTGCGGGACGTCTCGACTTTTCCGCGGTCATCAAGCTCTATCGCCAGGACGGCAAAGAGGGAGGCGCGGCATGATCGAACTCGACTACGCGCACGACGGCGCCGTCGCGCAACTCACGCTCAAGCGGCCGCCCGCCAACGCGTTCACGCCGGAGGGCTTGCTGCAATTGCAGCAGACCGTCGAGCGTTTGAACGGCGAGGCGCGCGTGCGAGCAATCGTGATTACCGGCGACGGCCCCAAGTTCTTCAGCGCGGGCGCCGACCTGAACACCTTCGCCGACGGTAACCGCGAAGTCGCGCGCACGGCGGCGGCGCGCTTCGGCGCGGCGTTCGAAACCTTGCAGAACGCGCGGCCGGTGGTGATCGCGGCGATCAACGGCTATGCGATGGGCGGCGGGCTCGAATGCGCGCTGGCTTGCGATATTCGTATCGCGGAACAGCATGCGTTGCTGGCGTTGCCCGAGACGGCGGTCGGCTTGCTGCCCTGCGGTTGCGGCACGCAGACGCTGCCGTGGCTGGTCGGCGAAGGCTGGGCCAAGCGGATGATTCTCACCGGCGAGCGCGTCGACGCGGCGACGGCGTTGCGCATCGGTCTGGTCGAAGAAGTGGTGGAGAAGGGCGCGGCGCGCGAGGCCGCGCTGACCATGGCGGCGCGTGTCGCTACGTTGAGCCCGCAGGCGGTCGGCTTCAGCAAGACGCTGATTCATCAGGGACGCAACGGCGTGCCGCGCGCGGCGGCTCTGGCGCTGGAACGCGAGCGCTTTGTCGATCTGTTCGACGGCGCCGATCAGCGCGAAGGCGTCAACGCGTTCCTCGAAAAGCGCGCGCCGCGCTGGCAGGTGACGCAGGAGGCGCACGCGGACTCCTCGCAGCAGGAGACGCATTGATGAGCGCATTGCAAAGCGTCATACCCGACACGAGCCTCGAAGCGGAACGCGAGATCCTGTTTCGCGTGGTGAATCGCGTGGCGATCATCACGCTGAACCGGCCGGCCGCGCTCAATGCGCTTTCGCACGCGATGGTCCGCGAGCTTGCCGTGCTGGTCGAACATTGCCGCACCGACGACGGCATCGTCGCGCTCGTGCTGAAAGGCGCGGGCACGAAGGGCTTCTGCGCCGGCGGCGATGTGCGAGAAGTGCAGCGGCTCGCGAAGAACGGCGACAGCCGCTGGCTCGCGTTCTTCGTCGACGAATACCGGCTCGACTATGCGCTGCACACGTTTCCGAAGCCGGTGGTCGCGCTGCTCGACGGCATCGCGATGGGCGGCGGCATGGGACTCGGCCAGGCGGCGCGGCTGCGCATCGTGACCGAGCGCAGCAAGATCGCCATGCCGGAGACGCGCATCGGCTTTCTGCCCGACGTCGGCGCGACGCGCTTTCTGAGCGTGATGCCGGCGGAGATGGAACTGTATATCGGGCTGACCGGCGCGACCTTGTCCGGCGCCGACGCGTTGCGCCTGCAACTGGCGGATCTGTGCGTGCCGGCCGAATGGCTCGCCAGTTTCGAAGAGCGTTTGCAGCGCATGCCGCTCGAAGGCGATCTGATGGCCGCCTTGCGCGGCGTGTTCGAGCCGCCGTGCAACATCATTCCGCACGCGCCGCTGGCGGCGTTTACGCAACTGATCTTGCGGCATTTCGACCGGCGTTCGAGCGTGGAGCGGATGGTCGCGACGGTGCGGCACGACCTGGAGCGCGAGCCGCCGCGCGAGGTGAAGCAGTGGTTGCAGTCCACCTACGACGCGCTGGCCGGTCATTCACCCACCATGCTTTACGTCACGCGTGAGGCGCTTTTGCGCGGCCGGCAGATGACCTTGGCGGAGTGCTTCCGCATGGAGCTGGGTATCGTCAAACGCGTGATCGAGGAGGGCGATTTCTGCGAAGGCGTGCGAGCCCAGTTGATCGATAAGGATCGCAAAGCCCGCTGGGCGCCTGCCACGCTCGCCGAGGTGCGGCCGGAGCGCGTCAGGCATTTCCTCGCTTCGCCGTGGAAGAGCGAGGCGCATCCGTTGGCCACGTTGGGCGCGCAGCAGGGGTGAAGTGGGGCGGGCGCCGAGCGAGACACGCAATCAACTTTCGCCGACCGCTTCGCCATGCAACATCGCCGGCGCGGGCGCATCGCCTTGCGCGCCGCGCACGCGGGAAACCCAGAACACGCCGGCCAGCGCCACCGCAACCGAGGCCCAGCCGACCGTCCCGTAACCCATGATTTGCCCGCTCGGCGAGCTGCTGAGCATCAAGCCGCCGATCCACGCGCCGCATCCCGTGCCCAACGCCTGGAGCGCACTATTCGCGCTAAGAAAAGCGCCACGCCGGGCAGGCTCGGGCACCGTGGTCAGCAGTGCCTGCATCGGCACCATGCGCCCGGACATCAGCACCATGAAAACCGGGAAGAACATCACCAGCGCGTAGAACGGCAGATTCGGCAGATGCGTGACGAACAGCACCGGCACAAACGCGAGCACCGCCGCGATCCGGAACACGCGCCGCGTGCCGTACTTGTCAGCGAGCTTGCCCACGCGGCGCGAAGTAAAGAACGTCGCCGCGCCGCCGGCCATATAGAGCCATGACAATTGTTCGGGCGCCACGCCGTGATTGGCGACCAGCACCGGCGAAATGAACGGAATCACCAGCATGTGCGCGACCATCATCATGAAGGTCAGCGCGAACGCATTCAGATGCCGCGGGTTGCTCAGGAGCCGCCACAAATCCGGCAGCACTTCCGCGAGCGGCGGCTGACGGCGGCTCAAATGCTCCGCCAGCGACGGCACCAGTTGCCGTCCCGCCGTCCACACGAGCAGTGACAACGCCACCAGCAGGAAGAACGGCGCGGCCCAGCCGAAGTGCGCGCCGAGCATCACGCCGGCCGGCACGCCCGCGATCGCCGCGAGGGAAAAGGCGGTCATGATCGTGCCGGTGGCGGCGCCACGGCGTTGAACCGGGATCACATCGCCGACGATCGCCATGATCACCGAGCCCAGCACGCCGCCCGTGATCCCCGCGAACGCGCGTGCGGCGAGCAGCAAGAGAAAGCTGCTCGCCAGCGCGCACGCCAGGTTCGACAGCGCGAACAGCGCATACATGGTCAGCATCAGACGGCGCCGGTCGAAGCGGTCGATATAGGTCGCCGCGAACAGTCCCGACAGTCCCGAGCACCACGAATACGCCGACACGGCCGTCGCGAATGCGGCCGGCGTGATGGCGAACGCGTGCATGATCTGCGGGCCGAGCGGCATCATCACCATGAAGTCCATGATGATGGTGAACTGCGTCAGCGCGAGCAGCCACAGCAGGCGGCGTTCGTGCTTTGCGCTTATTGAGTACATCGGTCGATTCCTTGTTGTTGTTTTTGGAAGCACGCCGCTTGCGCGACTCGCGCCGCCGCAAGTTCGCGTACGCCGAGGCGCAGGCGATCCGCCAGCGGCGGCCCGCTCAATCGTCGAGCGTTTCGTGCACCGCTTCGGCGCCCTGTTTCCAGTAGCTGGCCGCGCGAATGCGTGATTTGTCGACGCCGCGTTCCGTGCACAGGTGATAGCGCACCGCGCGCATTGTCGCGGATTCGCCGGCTGCCCATACGTAGCCTTCGCCGTCCGCGGGCAGGTAGGTGTCGCGCACAGCCTGCAGCAAGGCTTCGCCGCGCACACCCGCTTCGCTGCGATAGCGCCAGACGAGATGCAACTCGGCCTGCGTCGTGAATTCGAGCTGTGCCGACGGATCGGCCACTTCGATCACCGCCGCGACGCGCGTGCCGGCCGGCAGCTCTTCGAGACGCCGGGCGATGGCGGGCAACGCGGTATCGTCGCCGATCAGCAGATGCCAGTCGAAGCCCTTGGGTATCACGAGCGAACCGCGCGGACCGCCGACACCGAGATACTGGCCCACTTTGGCTTGCGCCGCCCAGGTCGCCGCGGGGCCCGCTTCGTGCATCGCAAACTCGATGTCGAGTTCGCGCGCCTCGCGATCGAAGCGGCGCGGCGTGAAATCGCGTGCGATCGGGCGCGGCTGGCCGGCGGGAAACACCGGACCGTCGGGGCCCGCTTCGGGCAGCACCGGTTTGTCCGCGCCGGGTTCGGGGAAGAACACCTTGATGTGGTCGTCGAACGAAGCGGAGACGAAGTCGTGCAGATCTTCGCCCGTGAATGTGACGCGGATGAGATGCGGAGTCAGCGCCCGCACCTGCTTGACTTGCAGCAGACGGAACTTCAGCGGATGGCGCACGCGGCGGACTGCGAGATCGGTTTGATGGTCGGCTTGGTAGTCTTTTGTCGGCATAAGAGTGGTATTCCTTTGGGTTCGATGGGCGCGCGCTCACGCGCGGGCGGCGCTCCCGGCGCGCAAGCGCACGCGAGGCACGGGCGGCATGATTTCAAAGGGCCGCTTCGCCGCCGTCGCCGTTTTCGCTGCTGTCCGGTTTGACTTCGCTTTCGATTTCTTTCGCCGCGCGCATCAGAATTTCAGCGATGCGACGCTGTTGCGCCGCCGGCGCGTTGTCACGGCGCAGCAACGCATGCTTCAGCGCGCGGCGCGCTTCGTTCAGCTCGGGCAGCCAGCCGCCTTCGCTGATATCGGCCGGCTCTTCGCCGGCAAATGCGCGGCGCACCGAATCCATCTTGCGGGCGATATGGCTCAGCTTGGCCAACATCAATTCGACGCGGTCGCGGTTGGCGGCCAGATATTCGCGGCCCGTTTCCGACAGTTCGTAGCGCTTGCGGTTGCCTTCGAGTTGCACCGTCACGTAGCCGAGTTCTTCCAGATACGTGAGCGCCGGATAGACCATGCCTGGGCTCGGGCTGTAAAAGCCGTTCGAGCGCGTTTCGAGCGCCTTGATCAGCTCGTAGCCGTGGCTCGGCTGCGTGCCGATCATCGACAGGAGCAGCAGTTGCAGGTCGTCGGAACTGAATTTGCGGCCGCGCGGAAAACCGTCGCCGTCGCCGCCGAAGCCGCCCGGGCCGCCGCCGAAGCGCCCGCCACGCCCGCCGCCGCGATGTTCGTGATGACGCCCGATGGCGTGCCACAGCGCGTGTAGCGTGAAGCGGTCGTAGCCGTGACGGCCAGGGCCGCCACGCGGGTCGCCACGGAATTCGTCGCGGTCATTGCGGCCGCGCTCGCCGCGACGGCCTTCGAAGCCGTCACCGCGTGCTTCGCCGCCGCGCTCGCCGCGATAGTCGTGGTGACGGGCAAAGGCATGCCAGAACGCATGAAGTGCCCCGCGGTCATGGCTGGTGTAGAAGCTGTCGTCCGCCGTGCGCGGACGGGAAAAACGGTGTTGATGACGCATCTTGGTACTCCCGCTTGTGTCTTAAGATGTGTCTTAAGATATATATCTAAAGATAGTTTGTCAAACTCCTTTTTTGCGATATTCATCCCGAGAGGCGTTTTTCATGCCAAATTGTCATTAAGCAAATGACATTCATGCTCTCGTGAAATCGGTTGGAAACGCCGAGAATGCTTGCAGCGCGGCATTGGCCGTATTCCAGGAGCGACGAGCATGTTTGCAATTACCGGTGTGACAGGGCAGGTTGGCGGCGCGGCGGCACGCGCGCTATTGGACGCGGGGCATGCGGTGCGCGCCGTGTTGCGTGACGAAAGCAAGGCGGAGCAGTGGGCGAAGCGGGGCGCCGAAGTGGCGATCGCCTCGTTCGAGGACGCCGACGCGCTCACCGCCGCGTTTCGCGGCACGGCGGGTGTCTTCGTGATGGTGGCGCCGAACTTCGCGCCACAGCCGGGTTATCCCAACGCGCACGCGGCTGCCACCGCGCTGAAGGAGGCGTTGACGAAGGCGAGGCCGGCGCGCGTCGCGGCGTTGTCGTCGGTCGGCGGGCAGCGCGAGTCCGGCCTCGGCTTGATTACGCAAGTGCATATTCTTGAGACGGCGCTCGCCGATCTGTCCATTCCGACGGCGATCCTGCGGCCCGCCTGGTTCATGGAAAATTCGCTGTGGGATATCGCCCCGGCCCGCGGCACGGGCGTGATGCCGAGCTTTCTGCAACCGCTCGAGCGGGCGTATCCAATGATCGCCACCGCGGATATCGGCCGTGTGATCGCAGGCACGCTGACGCAGTCGTGGCAGGGCCGTCGCGTGATCGAGATTGAAGGTCCGCAGCGCTACACCCAGCACGAGATCGCCGCGCTGCTCGGCGGCGTGCTCGGGCGGTCGGTGAAGGCTCAGGCGGTGCCGCGCGATCAGTGGGAAGCGCTGTTCCAGGCGCAAGGCACGGCTTGGCCGGCGCCGCGCATCGAGATGATCGATGGGTTCAACTCGGGGTGGATCGAGTTCGAGGACGGGGTGAATGAGCGGGTGATCGGGGCGACGGGTTATGAGGCCGTGCTGGCGGAGTTGGTGGGGCGGTAGGGGTGTTGGATTGATGCTTCAGCAGTGCAGCGAACAGTTCATCGTCGTGAATGGCATCGGCAAGATGAATGCCGAGCCAGCCGTCTCGCACGAGATGCCATCGGGCCGCCGGTTTCGTACATTCGTATTGCATGTGCCATTCATGTCTCCAATTTTTTCGGCGGGGCCTTGCGCCCGTTTCTTTACGACGTCGGGGGGCTCGGCGACTTGTCGGTTGGCATGGTGGAAAACTCTTCCGCCAATGCGTCCCAGTCGGTGTCGCTCAAGTCGCGTCGCGCGGCAGGCAATACGACGCCTTCCTTACGCCCGATATACTCCCAGGTGAATTGTGCGCACGCGCGCAGACCCTCTTCGATCCTCACGCCGGTCGCGGCGGATTCATCGTCGCGTGCAACCAGCCGGATTAATTCTTCGAACATCTGATTGGCACGTTGATGCTGCCGTCCCAGTTCGTCAAGTTCCGCATCGACGGCGGAAGTGCGCGTGCGAAGTCGCGCAAAAAGGGCTTCTGTCATCGTGTGATGATCCGGCCTCTGCAACGCTTTCAGGCGGCTGGCAATCTGGTGCAGCGTTGTCACCTTGAGCGGGCGGCCCGACCCGCACGCTATCCGCGCAGCGCGCAGCGCGGCATGCAGGTGCGCGGCGACCTTGCGTTGCCCGGCAAGCAGAATGCCGATCGCCTGGGCGACTGCCGGGCGGGGATCGATCGCGCACGTCAACACCGCGACGCCGCCGCCGTCGACCGTAGCCATGCCGTGCTCCGATGTTCCATTCGACGGCGCCAACGGCCACGGCGCGACGCAAATCAGATCGCAGCCATGTGCACGCGCGGTCGCGGCGATCGGGGACGGTGCCGCATCCACGCCGGGCAAGGCCAGCGAGCACGGTACGCCCTGCGCGCGTGCCGCTGCTTCGGCACGGGCGAGCAGTTCTCCTGTCACCGTGTCGTCGATCGGCTGCGCGCATCGGTCGGGTTTTTTATCGTTGCTCGACGCCATGAGCGACGCCGGCAACGGGCAGAAGGTGATCCGAGCCCCAATCGACTGGGCGAACTCGACCGCTTGGCCGAGTGCTTCGATAGACGCATCGGTGCCGTCGACGGGGACGAGAAGGTGACGGTACATGAGATATATTGCTCGGCAGTAGGCTTCAGGCCGGGCACATCGGCGTGCGGAAATGAAACCTTCGCGACACCGCATGCCTGTTGAAGACACAGCGTAGTACGTCGGTGCGTCGGGCGCCCCTCCCGTCAAGGGAGGGGCTTGACGCACGCGGACAATCCGACCCATCCTGTAAACGCGCTGTCGGTAAAAGCATCCCGCACCTGCCGGCCGGAACGTCGACCAACCTCGCCAGATGTCCTCCTCTTCCTTCGGCAACGAACCCGCTGCGACAGAAATCGTCCTGAAGACGATCGCGCCGCGCGCACCGCACCATCTGTTGGCGCGTTCGCGCCTGAGCGCGCTGGGACCGTCGTTCAATGACCAGCCGATCGTGCTCGTGCAGGCGCCTGCCGGATATGGCAAGACTTCGCTGCTGGCGCAGTGGCGGCGCGAGCATCTGGCGGTCGGCGCCGCAGTCGCGTGGCTGCTTGCCGACGAACGCGACGACGCTGAACACATTCTGCCCAGCCTCGTCCACGCGATGCGCACGGCTTGCGCGCAGCCCGCCTTCGGTCGCCTGTTGCTCGACGGCGCGACGGCGGTGGCGGGCGACCTGGATAGCGTGACCGCCTGGCTTGCGGAAGTGGCACGGCTGCCGCTCGACGTCGTGCTGTTCATCGACGACGCTGACCGGATGCCCGCCGACGGCGCCGAGGTGCTCGCCTACGTGCTGCACAATGCGCCGCCGAACCTGCGGGTGATCGTCGCCGCGCGGGGCGGCCTCGAATTGGCATTCGGCGATCTGCTTGCCTATGGGCAGGCGATGCTGGTGGGCCCCGAGGCGCTGCGCTTTCGCCTCGACGAGACGATCGCGCTGATCGGCAACCGCTTCGGCCCGCGTGTCGACGCGGACGCCTGCGCGCGGCTCTTCGAAGCGACGGATGGCTGGCCGCTCGGCTTGCAACTCGCGCTCGCGGCCATGGCACACGCGGCGGACCCGCGCAAGACGGTCGAATCGCTGGCGACCGGTCCGGGCAAGGCGCGCGATCAACTCGTGGGCGCGTTGCTTGCAAATCTATCGCTCGAAGACGAGGCGTTTCTCACGCGCATCAGCGTCGTCGACATGCTGCATCCCGATCTCTGCGCGGCGCTGACGGGCGACCCCGGCGCGCCCGAGCGGCTCTCGAGTCTCGTGCGGCAAACGCCTGTGTTCATCACGTCCGAGGACGGCCCCTGGTGCCGGCTGCACATGCTCGTGCGCGACGTGCTGCGTGAGCGTTTCCTCGCGCTCGACGCCGGCGAGCAGACCACGCTTCATACACGCGCGATGGGGTGGCTCTCCGCTCAGGGCATGTTGCAGGAGGCAGCGCATCACGCACTTGCGGCCGGGCAGCACCAGACCGCCTACGAGTTGGCGGACCGTTGGCTGCACGATGCCGTGAAGCAGGGACATCTGGGCACTGTGCTGGACTGGCTCGACCGGCTACCGGAAGCGGAACTGGAGCAGCGACCGCGCCTGCGGCTCGCGGCGGCATGGGCGCTTGCGCTCGGACAGCGGCATGAGGAGGCGCGCTGCCAGGTCGAGCGCGTTCTCGCGGCGCCGGGTGTCGGGACGGAACTGCGCTACGAGTGCGCGCTGATTCTGAGCGCGGCCGCCTATTACGCGGACGAACCTGATCGCTTTGTCGAACTGTTCGAGCCGTGGGCGGACCATCTGCCCGACGGGACGTCATGGCTTGCCCAGATCCACGCGAACCGTCTGTCGGCGCGCTCGGTTCTGTTCGGCGAGCCGGCGCAGGCGAGACGTATCCAGCAGCGCGTGCCGCGCGCGGAATTGAGAAACGGGCACGGTTATGTCGCGCGTTGGGGCGATCACACGGTCGGTTTGAGCTATTTGAGGGAAGGCCAGTTGCGCCTCGCCGAAGAGGTCGTGGTGCCGGCGTTGACGAGCGCCGAAGCCGATCTGGGTCGGCGGCATCCGCTCACGTGCATGTTTGCGGCAGTCTGCGCGGCACTTAGTTACGAAGCCGATCGCGTCGACGAGGCCGCCGCGCTGCTTGCCAACCGGCTGGATGTGCTTGAACGGGGCGGTACGCCCGAGACTGTCATGCTCGCCTACTGCACGGCCGCACGCATTGCCGGAGCGCGCGGCAGCGAGCACCGCGCGCTCGATCTGCTCGAAGCGCTGTACGCAATGGGCGTCGCGCGGCGCCTGCCACGCTTGCGCATCGCGAGTATCGCCGAACAGGTTCGCATCCACGCGAGCCGTTATCGAGCCGAGACGTGCGACGCGCTGGTGCGCGACATTGACGAGATCATGGCAGCGCCAGCGACACCGCGCGGGCCATTGTGGCGGAGCTCGGTCGTCTTGCTGCAAGTGCTCGCACGCGCGCGCGCCGATCTGGCGGCCCGGCGTAACGACAGCATGCTACGCACACTCGCCGACGCGGCGGAACTCGCGCAGGCGCAAAAGCTGGGTGTGCAGAGGATCGAATTGATGGCACTGCGCGCCTTCGCGCTCGAGCGGACCGGCGAAAATGGCCTGCCGCTGCTGCGTGAAGCGATGAACCTCGCGCAGACTTACGATCTGACGCGTACGCTGGCTGACGCGCATCCGGCACTGGCGGATTGGGCGAGGCGCGTGAGCGCCGAACAGGCCGATGCCGGCAACACCGCTCGCACGATCGCCGTGCCGCGCATTGCACGGCCGCCTGCGTTGCGTGGGGCTGGCAATCCACGCGCGGTGCTGAGCATTGTGCTGACGCCGAAGGAGCGCGAGATCCTCGAACTGCTCGCACGCAATCTGTCGAATAAGGAAATCGCCGTGGCCGCGACGGTCGGGGAGGGCACGGTGAAGTGGCACCTGAAGAACCTGTTCGGTAAGCTCGACGCCAGCTCGCGCAAGCATGCGGTGCGTCGCGCGCTCGTACTCGGTCTGCTCGAAGAGGGCTGACGGGCACTCACGCGGCACGCGCCTCACGTTCGCCATGCTGAACCGGCGCATCGGCCGCCTTACCAATGCGCTTGCTTCGCTCGGTGTGCGGCACGGTTCGATCGTGGCGATCTTGGATTGGGACAGTTATCGCTATCCCGAAGGATATTTCGGCATCCCGATGATGGGCGCGACGATGCCTGGTCGCTATCAGTCGCTCGCACTGTGCATACAGACTGTCGTCAAATCGAAAAGTAAGCCGTGTGACGGTCAACTCAACAGATGGCCGTCGAGTTGACCGCTCGTCATCGACAAAGAGGGTTTTGCGCTTGCCGGGACGCAACTCATCGACAGGATCAATCGGGGTTTGTCGTGGCATTCATTCGGCTTCAATTCAGGTCGGCTTGCGTAGGAATCCATGGTTGCCACCGTTACGATTGGGCGCGAAGCCATTGGCCTGAAGCGTCTCTTCCGCCGTGTCGTAGAAGACCCCAATCTTCATGATCTCTCGTGCCTGTTTCGCTGTCGCGATGGGGCGGCCAAACTCGCCGGCGATACGCACCAACTGCTTGATCTGCTCGACGGAGCTCATCTTGCCCGTGCGGGTCTGATTCCAGTGCACGTCCTCAATGCCGCACCGCACATGTAGGCCCAAGGCAATCCCTATCATATTCACGGGCAGCACATTCAGCACCGAACTCTCCACCGTGATCACCGCGCCGTCCGGCGCGGCACGCAGGAAGTTGGCCAGGTTGTATATGTTCGCTTGATCCATGCCGCCGCTGATAGCCACCCAGTTCATCACCAGTGGCCCCTTGTAGATGCCGCGGCGAATCATTCGCTCAATCGTTTCAAAGCTGTTGATGTTGTAGCACTGAAACTCGCTCTGGATTCCGGCGGCTGTTAGGCGTCGGATGTCGCGACGGGTGAGTACATAGGTTGATTAGCCTGATCCGGCGAAGTCCGATGAAGGCATCGACCCAGCTTGACGTGGGCATAACCTTTAAGTGCCGCACGCGCCGTCATGCTGACCGGCGTTCCCGTGCGAAACGCCGCGTAGTCTTTTCAGACCCGGTTCCTGCCTGGACCGTCATTCCATGGCCAGACCGCATGCCTGCTTTTTCGATTGCGACGCGACGAGCGGAGCAAGATCGAATTGCTTGTCGAACGCTTCGACGAGATGCGCGCCGATCGGCAAGGCGGAGGTGGCCGCCGGGGAAGGTGCGTTGCACACGTGCAGGCTGCGCCGCGACGAGCGGATCAGGAAATCATGCACCATGCTGCCGTCCGCCATCACGGCCTGCGCGCGCACGCCCGCCGGGTAGGGTTCGAGGTCGGACAGCACGAGTTCCGGACAATACTTGCGGCACAGTTCGAGGTAGCCCCGCTTCCACAGCGAGTTACGCATCTCGCTGAGCCCGGATGGTCCATGTTTTCCGAGCATCTTCCAGAATCCCGGGAAAGCGGCCATGCCGGCGAGATCCTTCAGATTTGCGTCGCGCCAGCGATAGCCCTCGCGCGCGAGCGCCAGCACGGCGTTTGGCCCCACGGTGATATATCCTCCGATCATGCGTGTCAGGTGCACCCCGAGAAAAGGCAGCGCGGGATCAGGTACCGGATAGACCAGATGCTTCACTATGTCGTTCTTCGTCGACGGCAAGCGGTAGTATTCGCCGCGAAACGGCACGATACGAAAGTCGAGATCGACTTTGCACATCTTCGCGAGGCGATCCGCCATCAAGCCCGCGCAAACAATGGCATGCCTTGCCCGGAAGCGGCCATTCGACGTTTCCGCGGTAATGCCGTTTTCGTCCTCGTGGAGCGCCTCCACGCGCTGATTCAGCACGATCTGCGCGCCTTGCTCGCGCGCGAGCCGGGCCATCGTCTCAGTCATGCCCGGATAGTCCGCGATGCCGCTGGTAGCCACGCGAATCGCCGCGCGCCCCGCGATGCGCGGCTCGAGTTTGCGCAGCGCCGCTTCGCCGAGCATCTGCGGCTCGAGCTGATTCTGCTGGCAACGCGTGTACAGCGCATTCAGCCTTTCGACTTCGACGTCGTTGGTCGCGACGATCAGCTTGCCGCATTGTTCGACCCGCACGTTGTGACGGCGGGCGAACGCGTAGGTTGCCGCCGCGCCGCGCCGGCAAAAATCGGCCTTGAGACTTCCCGGCGCGTAATACACGCCCGCGTGAATCACGCCGCTGTTGTGACTGGACTGGTGCGCGGCAAGCGAGGCCTCCTTCTCGAGGAGCAGCACGCTCAGTCCCGGATGTCGTTCGATGAGTTGCATGGCCGTCGAGACGCCGACGATGCCACCGCCCACGATCAGCACATCAGCGTCGTACCCGCGGTGATGCTGGACGGTCGTCATTTGGAGAACACTCCGCGTTGGCGCATCAGTTCGCGATGCAGCGCCGGATGCTTCTGGAAAGGCGCCCGGCCGTGCAGCCAGAAGTAGTTGTTGAGGACCACGAGGTCGCCCGTGGGAAGTGGCACCTCGCGCGTCGCGGACGCCGCTTCCATCGACGCCGAAAGGTCATGCAGATACACGGCTTCAGCGGGTGAACGGGGTTGCACGAATTGATCGATGAACGACATCGCCAGACCGTACTCGCTCTGGAAGAACACCGGGCGTTCGACTTGCGCGTCGACGTTCTTGGAACCCGGCGCCTTGTAGAGAAACGGCCGCGTGCCGAGCGGATCGTCGAGGAAAGTGCCGCGCTCGCTCCAGTCGTCGATATGCATGAAGCGCGACTCGCCGCCGACGGCGTTCTCTTCCGCGAACTTCATCATGAGCAGCCACTCGGTCGGCTCGTCGACGAAGGTTCCGTCGGTGTGCAGCGTGAAAAGACGGTATGCCTGACGCAGATACGAGTCGCTGTTGTCCGTATCTTTCACGAGAAAGCGGGCGTAGTACGTACCCGACATGGCATCGTGATTCGCCGGTCCGAGAAGATAGCCGACCGCCGTTCCGAAGCGGACGAAATCGCGATGATCCGCAGTCGCGTCCTGGACGCCGAGCGTGAATCCTCCGGTGGAGCGGTCCCGCACGAGTTGTCGAAGCGTGGCAGCAAAGCCGTCGCCGACCGCGCGCTCGAGCGCGTTCGCGACCATGAAGCGCATGAACGGTACGTACTCGAGGTTCTGGAGTTCGATGTCTTTGACCGATGAGAAGAACTTTCGCAACGCGTCATGCTGCACCGTGATATGACGCAGGCGTTCGTGATGTGGATGGCGGTCGATCGAAAATCTCGGTTGCGTGTCGGCCGTTGCGGCCAACGGTAACGCTGTGACGGTGCTCATGAAGGTGTCCCCTTGGAAGAAAGTGCAGTTATTGGACTTCTTATCTGTGATTGGTTAAACACGTATAAACTGAATTTTTATTCGCGAATCGAGATTAAAGATGATCGACAGCCGGCAGCTCAAACTGTTTGTCGCGTTGGCCGACGACCTGCATTTCGCGCGGACGGCCGACCGGCTCGAAATCGCACAATCGGTGCTCAGCCAGCAGATCAAAAGGCTCGAATCCGATCTCGGCGTGAGGTTGCTCAACCGCAATAAACGCGCGGCGATCACGCTGACCGACGCAGGCGGCGTCTTTCTGGTCGAAGCCAGGGCCGCGCTGCGACAACTGGAGCGCGCCGACCGCATCGGGCGCCTGGCCGCTAGAGGCCAGGCAGGTCACGTTGCGCTTGGCTATATAGGCTCGGCCGTTACAACCGGTCTGTTGCCGGATACGCTCAGAGCATTCCGGACAGCGAGTCCGGATGTTCGCATGCACGTCGTCGCGATGGAAACGCCGACCCAATTGGAGCGCTTGTCGGATGGGACCATCGATGTCGGTTTCATTCGGCCCCGGGCGCACTATCCCGACGGGGTCACCGCCAAGGTCATTCAGAGCGAACGTCTGCTGATCGCTCTGCCGGCGGACAGCCCGCTCGCGCGCGTGAAGTCCGTGAAGACTTCCCAGCTGCGGGAGCTGCCGTTCATTGCGCCGCAGTTCAACGAGGCGGCCGGTTTCGCCGAGGATCTCGCCAGACTCGGTCGCATCGGTGGATTCGATGCGCAGCCGGAGTACCGTGTCAACGATTTCATCACGGCGGTCAGCATGGCTTCGGCGGGCTACGGCGTGGCACTCGTGCCTCAGTCCATCGGCGCATTCGCGCAACCCGGCGTCGTGTTCAAACCTTTGAGTGACTTTGAAGATCACGTCGAACTCGCGGTCGCATACCGCGTTCGCGAGCATTCACCTTGCGTGCGGGGCTTCATCGATACAGCGCTGTCATACGGTGTCGCGAAGCAAGCGAGGGCGCATCGCACGACGCGTTAGCGAGTCGTGGCGGTGGTCCCCGGCGGCGGCGCAACCGAATGGCTCTCCGCTCTGGCCGGTCGCTCGCGTGCGCTGGAAATCATCTGCGGCGCGGACGATTTCGATGCCGACCACAACTGATGGTCGCCGTGTCTGTCGTTTTCCCGCCGGCTTCCGGCCCTTCGCGATTCCACTGGCAAGCCGGAGCGAATTGTTCGTGCGGCACGTCGCCGTGCGTCGGGACCTAGCACGAGCGGCGTTCAGCGAGCGTCTTTGACCGGCTATGCTAATCTTGCTGCCTTTCTGGCAACAACCGGCCAAAACGGACTCCACGATGGAGACTTTTGATCCAGACGGCGTCGAGCAACCTGTCTTCGTGACCGGGGAGCGGTACGAGACGCTGGACGAACCGTTGGGCGCCTATCGTCGCGCGCGGCTGATCCACGTGAGCGCCGGGGTGCTGATCGTGCGCACCGAGACCGAGCGCTGGGTCGTGCCGCCGGGTCACGCGGTGTGGATGCCCGCGGGTGTGCTGCACCGCTTGTCCGCCGCCAGTCCCGTCGAGTTTCATTCGCTCCATGTCGGCATGGACGCCGCGCCGCTCCCACCGCACACCTGCGCCGTCGTGCCCGACTCATTGGTGGCTGCGTTGCTGAGCGCCGCGGCCGATCTGCCGCACGACCAACCGTTCGACGAACCCGCTGCGCGTCTCGTGCAAGTGCTGCTGGACCGTCTGCCGGGTCTGCGCACAGCGCCGTTAGGGTTGAACTGGCCGCGCGACCCGCGTGCCGAACGGATCGCCGAGGCACTGAGCGCCAACCCGGCCGACGCCGCGGTACTCGAAGACCTGGCCGCGGCCGCCGGCGTGACGGCCCGCACGGCGGCGCGCCTGTTCGTCAAGGAAACGGGGCAAACCTTCGGACAGTGGCGCCAGCAACTTCGCCTGCTGGTGGCGCTGGAACACCTTGGCGCCGGCGCGAGCGTCACACAGGTGGCGCTCGAGGTGGGCTACAGCGACGTGTCGTCGTTTATCGCGGTGTTTCGGGACGCGTTCGGCGACACGCCCGCACGTTATTTCCGCTGACGCATCGCCATCGGCATCGCGCTCAATGCGCGCCCGCCGCATCCGGCCCACCACCGCCCTTGCTCGGCCGCGTGATCCAGATCAGCGGAATGATCAGAATAAAGATGACCGCCGAGACGAAGAAGATATCGTTCAGTCCCATCATGGCCGCCTGCGTGTTCACGGTGAAATCGAACAACGCATGGGCGGATTGCGGATTCAGATGCAGCAGCGACTGGGTCGAATCGATCTGCTGATTGAACGCCGGGTTGTTGATGGAGGCCTGCTCGGTAAGCCGCGCGTGATGCAGCACTGTGCGGTTGTTCCATTCGTTGCCGGCGATCGAAGTGCCCACCGCGCCGCAAAATACGCGGGCGAAATTAGACAGACCCGCCGCCGCGGGAATCTTGCCTGGCGGCTGGCCGGACAGGATGATCGCGGTCAGCGGCACGAAGAACAGCGCCATCGGAATGCCTTGCAGCAGCGTTGGTATCACCAGATGCCACGTGTCGATCTCGATCACATACTTCGAGCGCATGTAAAACACGATCGCGAAGCCGACAAACGCCAGCGTGGCGATCACGCGCGCGTCCGAGCGTGGCAGCACGCGGCCCATCACCGGCGCGAGGATCACCGCGAATATGCCGAGCGGCGCGGTCACGAGACCGGCGTCGACGGAACGGTAATTCAGATATTCCTGCATCCATTGCGGCAGCAGCACGAGGTTGCCGAAGAACACGCCATACGCGACCGAAATCGCAATCGTGCCGCCGAGAAAGTTGCGTTGCTGGAAGAGCCGCAAATCGACGATCGGATTCTCCTCGGTCAATTCCCACACGAGGAAAAACGCGAAGCTGACGAGCGCGGTAATGCCGAGAATCACGATCACCGGCGACGAAAACCAGTCGAGGTCCTTGCCCTTGTCGAGCATGATCTGCAGCGAGGCGACCCACGTGATCAAGAGGCCCAGTCCGACCACGTCGATGGGCGGCTTGCGGGTCGGCGACTCGCGGGTGCGGTAGATCATCCACGTGACGCCGGCCGCGAAAATGCCAACCGGAATGTTGATGTAGAAGATCCACGACCAGCTGTAACTATCCGTGATCCAGCCGCCGAGCGCCGGGCCCGCAATCGGGCCGACGGTCGCGGTCATCGCCCATAAGGCGAGCGCGGTCGAGGATTTCTCCTTCGGATACGAGCCGAGCAGAATGGCTTGCGACAGCGGAATCAGCGGGCCGGCCACGGCGCCCTGGAAGATCCGCGCGAGCAGCAGGATCGGCAACGTCGGCGCAATGCCGCACAACCACGACGCCAGCACGAACATCAGGATCGCGCCGACGAACAGCTTCACCTGGCCGATGCGTTGCGTGAGCCAGCCAGTGAGAGGAATCGACACGGCATTGGCCGCGGCGAACACGGTTATGACCCACGTGCCTTCATCGACCGAGACGCCGAGGTTGCCCGAAATGGTTGGAATCGCAACGTTCGCGATCGACGTGTCGAGCACGTTCATGAAGGTGGCGAGCGCGACGGCAATCGTGGCCAGCACCAGTTGGCCGCCCTTCAGCGGCGGCGGTGGTGCGGGTGGCGCCGAGGCAGGCGCGGAAGTGGGCTGGCTCAAACGGTTCTCCGGATCGGTGTGCCGCGGACATGCTGCGAGGGTGTTGTATTTCGTGCCCGCGCGATGCGCCGGGCCGCAGGTCCGCTGATGCTCGCAAAAGCATACCTGTATTCACGTTTGGACGTCATCGGCGCGTGCAAAGGCGAGGGCGAAAACAAATCCGGCAGCGTATGCTCGCGGCTGAGGCTGCACACGGCCGCACGGCGCGATCCATCGCCGCGCCTGGCACGGCGCGTGCGGAACGACCATCCACGAATCAACAAATAGAAGGAACGAATATGGCCTGGGAGCAATTCGAACACGGCTGGCGGCGCGCACCGGTGAACGCGCCTGCCAAGGGGTTGGTGGTGCTGATGCACGGCGTCGGCAGCAATGCGCGCGATCTGATGCCGCTCGCGGACATCTGGAGCGAGAGCCTGCCCGATGTGGCCTTCACCTCGCTCGACGGCACCGACGCCTTCGACGGCGGTTTCGGCGGGCGCCAGTGGTTCAGTCTGCGCGACGTCAACGAAGGCAATCGCGAGGCGCGTGTCGCCGCGGCCTATCCGGCGTTGCGGCGCATGCTCGAAACCGAGCTTGCGCACTGGCAGGTTTCTTTCGGGCGCCTTGCGCTGATCGGTTTTTCGCAAGGCTCGATCATGGCGATGCACCATGTGGCGACCAGCGCGGAAGGCGCGGCCGGTGTGGTCGCGTATTCGGGGCGGCTCGCCTCGGTGATCGTCGCGCAGAACGGCACGCCGCTCACGCTGATCCACGGCGAAGACGACGAAGTGATCCCGGTGCGGGAACTCGAATACGCCGCCGACGCATTCAGCAATGCCGGCTATACCGTCGACGCCTATGCGCTGCCGGGCATTGGTCACACGATTAACGCCGACGGCGTCGCGCTCGGCCAGGAGGCGCTGGAACACGCGCTGGGCGCTTTGTCGCGCGACTGACACGCTCTGCTCGAAAAGCGGCGCTAAAGATTCTGATCTGCTTGCCGTTAACTGCTCATAAGCATGAAAATCACCCCCGCCGCGCGGACCGCGGAACGCCCAGCAGGGCGGCCCAAGCGGCTCGGGTGACCGGGGGCGCATTTTCCAGACTGCCCGGTATGGGCGGATAACGACACATCAGAGCCTTCCTATGGCCAGACCGACGCCGCATTACCCGCTTTTCGATCGCTTGTTCCGTCAATCCGTGACGGTGGACCTCGGCACGGCCAACACCCTGATCTATACCGACGACGGCGGCATCGTGCTGAACCAGCCGTCCGTCGTGTGTTTCCAGAAAGAGGCCGCCGACCGGCCGAAGCGCGTCGCCGCCGTCGGCACCCAGGCGCGCCAGCTTCTGGGTCGTGCGCCGGCGAACCTCGAAGCCGTGCGGCCGATGCGCCACGGCGTGATCGCCAACTTCTCCGCCGCCGAGCACATGATCAAGCAATTCGTCGAGATGGCGCGCCCTCGGCCGCTGTTCAGCCGTCGCGCCGCGTTCACGTTGTGCGTGCCGGCCGGCGCGACCCAGGTCGAGCGTCGCGCGATCAAGGAAGCGGCCGTGGCGGCCGGCGCGTGGAAGGTGAGCCTGATCGGCGAATCGCTGGCGTCGGCGGTCGGCGCGGGTCTGCCGGTGTCGGAGGCGACCGGTTCGATGGTGGTCGATATCGGCGGCGGCACGACGGAAGTCGGCGTGATCGCGCTCGGCGGCATGGCCTATAGCGGCTCGATCCGCGTGGGCGGCGACAGCTTCGACATGGCGATCGTGAGCTACGTGCGCAATCTGTACGGCGTGCTGCTCGGCGAACAGACCGCTGAGCACGTCAAGAAGAGCATCGGCTCCGCCGTGCGCGACGTGCCGCGCGAGCATATGAACGCGACCGGCCGCAGCGTCGACGACGGCTTGCCGCGCACCGTTCAACTGAGCAACCACGATATCGCCGATGCGATCGAGGGGCCGCTGCGTCAGATGATCGGCGCGGTGAAACGCGGGCTCGAGGAGGCGCCGGCCGAACTGGTGACCGACATCGCCGACAACGGCATCGTGTTGACGGGCGGCGGTGCGCTGCTCGGCAACCTGAGCCGCCGCCTGACGAACGAGATCGGCCTCGACGTGCGCGTCGCCGATGAACCGCTGACCTGCGCGGTGCGCGGCGCGGGCACGGCTGCCACAGCCGGTCTGCTGGACGAATTCGCTTACGAATGATTTCGCGCGGGGCTTGCCGCGCTGCTGCCGCCGTCTGAACGGTCGCGTCCGTTCGCTGAAGCAGGCCGCCACGCTGATCGGCTGGCTATGTGACAATAGGCTTCGCGTCCCAAATTCAGGGATGTACCTTCGCTCCTCATTCCATTTCAAGCCGGCAGCGCCGCACTCGCGCGTTGCCGCGCTGTCCGTGAACCACTCGTGAATCAATCTGTTTCCGCTTCGTCATCTTCGTCATCTTTCATCGAACTGCGAAGCGGTTTGCGCATGCCTTACGTGCAAGCCGGCGAGGGCGAACTGCTGCTGTTCGTGCATGGTTCGTTGTGCGACTACCGCTACTGGCAACCGCAACTCGCGGGCCTGTCGAAGCACTACCGCTGTGTCGCGGTGAGTCTTACGCACTATTGGCCGGCGGCGGCTACCGAACCCGGCCTGCCGTTCAGCTGGAGCGAGCATGCCAACGAAGTGGCTGAATTCATCGAGCGTTTCGGCGTGGGACCGGCGCACGTGGTCGGACATTCGCGCGGCGGTTGTGTGGCGTTTCATTTCGCGCGATGCCATCCTGAGCTAGTGCGGACGTTGACGCTAGCCGACCCGGGCGGTCCGTTGCAGATTGCCGGACGCCCGCCCGCGCGTTTGCCGGAGCCGGTCAACGCGTTGCGCGCGAAAGCGGCGCAACTGATCGAAAGCGGGGAAGTGGAGGCCGGCTTGCAACTGTTCGTCGACTCGGTCAGCCGGCCCGGTTTCTGGGCGATGAGCACGCCGGGCTTTCGCCGGATGGCGACCGACAATGCGCACACGCTCGCGCGTCAATTCCGCGATCCGTTGCCCGCCTATGTTCCCGAGGAAGCCGCCGAGGTGCGTTGCCCGGTTCTGCTGATCGACGGCGAAAAGAGTCCGGACATGTTTCGCCGTACCGCAGCCGCGCTGCAAAACTGGTTGCCGGATGCGCGCCGCGAAACGGTGCGCGGCGCGTCGCATGGAATGAACCTCGCGCATCCGTCGGCGTTCAATCGCCACGTCGACGAATTCATTCGTTTAGTGAGCGAGCAATGAGCGCAATGAGCGCGTAATAAACGTGCAATGAATGCACGACGACGCCGTGCCGGGTGGCTCGCGCTCGCGGCGATGATCCGCGGGCTGGCTCGACCCCGGCGACACTTCAAATGCTCGACCTCATGCCTTGCGATGCGCGTCTTTGTCGAGCGCGCGTTCCGCCGCTTCGCCCACTAGCCCGTGATAGTACAGATGCACGCCGATCGCGAGCGAGTCGTTGCGAATTTCGTGGAAGGCTTTCCACGCTTTCACAGGATCTTTGAACAGCAGATAGTGCGCTTCCTGCGCGATCAGATCCGCGACTTCATGCAGACCGTGGCCGTGCAGCACGTTCACGAGCGTATCGAGGCTGCGATGCGTGCGCGCGTCCGTGCGCGGGTAGAGCATATGCAACACCGCCACGTCCTGCGTCTTCAACGCCGCCGACAGCGCGACGACGATGTCCTGGTGATTCAGCGCGGTGACGATGTTCTCGTCAGTGTGGACGTGGTCCGGAAACAGCGTTTCGAGCGAGGCGTTCATGTGGTCCTTCCTGTTCTTCTGGCTGATTAAAAAAGCCCGCCGTAGGACGGCGGGCCAAACACAGCGATGTGTTCGCAGGGGAAGCAAAACACGAATGCAGTATCGCAGATGCACCCGTGCCTCCGCAGCTTGACTGAAGCAAAACATTGTTGCAGTAAGTGCTCAACTTTCATTTGGCTGGCAGTGCGTGCAGGCGGGGCGCGGCCGGCTTGCTCGCGCCGCGCCGTTGCGAGTTTCCCAGCGACGTCAAGCCTTGTAAGACGAAATGCCGGCAACGAATGTTGCGCCAGCCGAGATGCATTGTTGCGGTCAATCGTCGCAATCCGGGGCCCGCAGGACCTTAAAATGCACGGCGGAGCCTGAGCATGCCAACGCGCCCTTTGACGATCGAGCATGCCGGCACGTGTGCGATGTGAAAGTAAAAGGAACGTGTAGATGAACTCGAAGACACACGCAACGCTGAGCTTTTCCGACAGCGACCAGACTATTGATCTGCCGATTTATCAGGGCACGCTCGGACCGGATGTGATCGATATCCGCAAGCTGTATGGCCAGACCGGCAAGTTCACGTATGACCCGGGTTTCATGTCCACGGCGGCATGCAACTCCGAGATTACCTATATCGACGGCGACAAGGGCGAGCTGCTGTACCGCGGTTATCCGATCGACAATCTGGCGCAGAACGCCGACTTCCTCGAAACCTGCTACCTGCTGCTGAAGGGCGAATTGCCGGATGCGAAGCAGAAGGAAGAGTTCGTCAAGACCGTCACGCAGCATACGATGGTGCACGACCAGATGCATTTCTTCTTCCGCGGTTTCCGTCGCGATGCGCACCCCATGGCGATTCTGGTCGCCGCGGTCGGCGCGCTGTCGGCGTTCTATCACGACTCGCTCGACATCAATAATCCGCTGCACCGTGATATCTCCGCGATCCGCATGATCGCGAAGCTGCCGACGCTGGTGGCCATGGCGTACAAGTACACCGTGGGTCAGCCGTTCGTTTTTCCAAAGAACGACCTGTCGTACAGCGCGAATTTCATGCGCATGATGTTCGCGAACCCGGCGGAAGAGTACAAGGTCAACGACGTGCTGGTGCGCGCACTCGACCGTATCCTGATCCTGCACGCGGATCACGAGCAGAATGCGTCGACCTCGACCGTGCGTCTCGCCGGTTCGTCGGGCGCGAATCCGTTCGCATGTATCGCAGCCGGTATCGCGTGTCTGTGGGGCCCGGCGCACGGCGGTGCGAACGAAGCCGCACTGAACATGCTGGAAGAAATCGGCTCGGTCGACAACATCCCCGAGTTCATCGCGAAAGTGAAGGACAAGGAATCCGGCGTGAAGCTGATGGGTTTCGGTCACCGCGTCTACAAGAACTACGACCCGCGTGCGAAGCTGATGCGCGAAACCTGCCACGAAGTGCTGGAAGAGTTGGGCCTGCACGACGACCCGCTGTTCAAGCTCGCCATGGCGCTGGAAAAGATCGCACTGGAAGATGAATACTTCGTGTCGCGCAAGCTTTATCCGAACGTCGACTTCTACTCGGGTATCGTGCAGCGCGCGCTCGGCATTCCGACGGCCATGTTTACGTGCATCTTCGCGATGGCACGTACGGTCGGCTGGATTGCGCAGTGGAACGAAATGATCGCCGATCCGGAACAGAAGATCGGTCGTCCGCGTCAGCTTTTCGTGGGCGAATCGCAACGCGAAGCCGCGCCGCTGGTGAAGCGCTAAAGCGTCGCGGCGGCCACCCGCCCGACGCCCGCGCGGCGCTCTCACGAGGAGCGCCGCGCGATACCCTCTGCACGTCCTGTGCCACTGAAAAAATCCGAAACTCCCCTGTGATAAGTTCGTCTGACGCGGACAGACCCTCTACAATCGGAAGCGACCGGGCAGCACCCGCGCCAACCGAATGTGACACTGAACGCAGAAGCGAACCCATAGGAGTGACCCTGATGCAGCAGCCAGAAGCCCTCGGCGGCCTTTCGGGCGGAATCGACCACCGCGAACCCGAGCCGGACGGCGTATTCATCCCGACAGAAAACCTCAATGTCGCGAGCGCCACTCAGCACGTGCTGAAGTCGGGCGACACCTTCATCGTCAACGATCCGCTCGGCGATATTACCGGCCACGACGACGGCCTGTTCGTCAACGACACACGTGTTCTCTCGCAACTGCGACTCACTTTCGGCGGACGCGCGCCGTCGCTGTTATCAGGCAGCGTCAGCAGCGACAACACGTCGTTCACCGCGCATCTGACCAACCGTCCGTTGCCGCCGCTCGGCGGCGACAGCACGCCCGAAGGCGTGATCCACGTCGAGCGCGTGCGGGTGCTGTCGGGCACCGTGCTCAACGAAGCCATCGAACTCACCAACTACGGCACCAGCGACGCCGTGGTGCCGCTATCCATTTCGTTCGCCAGCGACTTCCGCGACATGTTCGAAGTGCGCGGCCTGAAGCGCGACAAGCAGGGCCGTGTCGAACCGGCGCGCGTCGAGAATCGGGAAGTGCTGCTCGGCTATGTGGGCCTCGATGACGTGGCGCGCAATGTGCAGATCGCTTTCTCGCCGGAACCGGACAAACTTTTCGCCGACCGCGCCGACTACACCGTCAAGCTGCCGGCCCAGGCGTGTGTGTCGATTTATCTGTCGGTGTCGGTGCAGGTCGTCGCGCAGACGGACAAGCCGATTGCCGGCGTCTCGCAGCCCACGCATGCGTTGAGCGAAGCGCACCTGTCGCAGATCGACGCGGAGCGTCCGCGTGTCGGCCGCGCTGCCGTGCGCGCCGCGCTCGTCGACGCCCACCTCGTGATGCGCGAGCGCCGCCGCGCCACCGCGCGCGTGCGTTCGAGCAATCCGCTTTTCAATGCATGGATCGACCGCTCGCTCGCCGATCTTGGGCTGCTGACCACGGACCTCGTAACCGGTCCGTATCCGTACGCCGGCATTCCGTGGTTCTCCACGCCGTTCGGCCGTGACGCCGTCATCACGTCGCTGCAGACGCTGTGGCTGCAGCCGCAGTTGGCCGCGGGCGTGCTGCGTTTTCTCGCCGAGCATCAGGCGCGCGAGAACTCGCCGTTTCGCGATGCCGCGCCCGGCAAGATCATGCATGAGATGCGCAAGGGCGAAATGGCCGCCACCGGCGAAGTGCCGTTCGCGCTGTACTACGGCGGCGTCGACACCACGCCGTTGTTCATGGTGCTGGCCGGCGCGTATGCAGCACGCACGGGCGACCTCGCATTGATCGACGAATTGTGGCCGGCGCTCGAGCGCGCGGCGCAGTGGGTCGCGGGCGTATGCGACAAGAACCGCTTTGGCCTGCTGGACTATCAGCGCGAATCGGACGGCGGTCTGGCGAATCAAGGCTGGAAGGACAGCCACGATTCCGTTTTTCACGCTGACGGCCGCTTCCCGGACGGCCCGATTGCGCTCGTCGAAGTGCAGGCGTATGCGAGCGCCGCCTTCGACACCATGGCTCACTTCGCGAAGCTGCGCGGCCTGCATGACGCGGCAGCGCAATACAGCGAGCGTGCGAAAAAAATCCGTCAGTGCGTCGAAGAAAAGTACTGGATGAAAGAGGCCGGCTTCTACGGCATTGCGCTCGACGGCCACGGCGAACTGTGTCGCGTGATGGCGTCGAACGCGGGTCACTTGCTGGCCTTCGGTCTGCCTTCGCGCGAGCGCGGCGAATCGGTGGTGCGCGCGCTCGACTCCACGCTGTTCCACACCGGCTGGGGCGTGCGCACGCTAGCGGCGAGTCAGTCGCGTTTCAACCCCATGGCGTATCACAACGGCTCGGTTTGGCCGCACGACAACGCGCTCTGCGCGCGCGGCCTGTCGCGCTACGGCGGCAAGGCGGCGGCCGTGCGGCTCTTGCAGGCGCTGTTCCAGGCGGCGGTCAACTTCGACATGCGCTTGCCCGAACTCTTCTGCGGTTTCCCACGGCGGCGCGGCGAGCCGCCCACCGCCTATCCGGTCGCCTGTCTGCCGCAGGCATGGGCAGCGGGTTCGCCGTTCATGATGCTCGAAGCGTGTCTGGGCATCACGATCGACGCCGAGCGGCGCGAAGTGCTGATCGAACAGCCGATGCTGCCCGAAGGCATCGACTGGCTCGAAGTGAGCGATTTGCGGGTGGGCGACGCCTCGGTGTCGATCACGTTCCGGCGTATCGGCGATAAGGTCGTCGCCTCGGCGGAACAGGGCGACGTGCGGGTGATCGCGCTTCTTTAAACAAGCGTCAAAAGTACGCTGAGCACGCTGGAACTGCTGTTGGATGCGAGGTGCCGGGTGGTAACATTTGTTGTCATCCTTATCGACCGTTCGCCCGGTACATCCGCATGCCAGACAGTTTCGACCAGCTCGCCGCCCTGATCCGGGCGCGCTTTTCCGAACTGAGTCCGCAGTTCCAGATGGGCGCGGGTTTCCTGCTCGATCATCCCGACGAGGTCGCGGTCTCGTCCATGCGCAAAGTGGCGGAAAGGGCGCAGGTGCAACCGGCTTCGCTGGTGCGCCTGTCGCAGCAACTCGGTTTCCCCGGCTGGAACGAATTGCGCAACCTGTTCGTCGCGCGCGTGCGCACGCGGCCCGAGCCGCTTACGAGCCGCGCGCGTTCGCTCGTCAAATCCAAAGACGCGCTGGCGAACGATCTGCTCGTTGCGCAGCAGCACAATCTCGAGGTCACCGCCGCGCATAACGGCCGCGTGATCGTCGAAGCGGCGCGTCTGTTGCGGCGTGTGCCGCACGTGCATGTGGCCGGCTTCCGCTCCTGTTACGCGGTGGCGTTCGGCCTCGTGTACGGTTACCGGTTGTTCCGTTCATCGGTGTCCTTGCTCAACGGCGAAGCCGGCACGCTGGAAATGCAGCTGCGCACGATCGAGCGCGATAGCGCGACCATCGTGATCAGCTTCGCGCCGTATTCGGTGGAAGCCGCGCGCGTGGCTGAAGCCGCGTTGGAGAAGGGCAGCAAGCTGATTGCCATTACCGACAGCGCCGTGTCGCCGATCGCCTTGAATGCCGACAAGGTGCTGATCTTTTCGCACGAGAGTCCTTCGTTCTTTCCTTCGCTGGTGGCGGCTACGGCGCTGGCCGAATCGCTGGTCGCGCATCTGCTTGCGCTGGAAGGCGCGGATGCGGTCGAACAGCTCGCCATCGCCGAGCAGTCGTTGCATGCGAAGGGCGCGTACGTGCCTTGAATATTCCCGGCTGAATCGAGCGGAGTTCGTGCGTGACGCAGCTCCGCTCCATTTGGATCGGCATCGCACCGTTTGACAACAAATGTTGTTTTAACGTATAAATACGTACCGATTGTTGAGTGGGTGCGAATGGTGGCGTCGAAGCAGGGTTTGAATCTTTTTCAGGTAAGCGGCGAGCCGTATGACATCGGCTACCGGTTGGGTGAATTCGCGCGGCCGGTGTTCGCCGATTACATGAATCAGAGCAACGCATGGCAGGCGGTTCAGCGCTGGCGCGGTGCTCCGTTCGTGCAGGAATTGCGCGACGCGGCGCAGGCGCATTTCCCGGCGTTGTTGGCTGAGCTCGACGGCATGGCGGCAGGCCTCGGCTGGTCAGCGGAAGACGTGTTTCTCTGGAACTGCCGCGGCGAACTGATTCACAACGCGCCGGACGGGTGCACCACGTTGGCGGCGGCCGTTGGCGACACGCGCTTCATCGCGCATAACGAGGACGGCGATCCGTTTCTGCGCCAGCGTTGCGCGCTGGTCGAGGTTCAGCCGGCCGGCAAGCCAGGCTTCGTGAGCTTCTATTACCCCGGATCGCTGCCGGGACACACCTTCGCCGCGAGCCGCGCCGGCGTCGTGCAGGCGATCAACAATTTGCGCATTCGCACACCCGTTGCCGGCGTGCCGCGCATGATCCTCGCGCGTGCCGCACTCGATGCCGCCTCGCTCGACGAAGCGTTGCATATCCTGCGCGACACGCCGGCCGCGAGCGGCTTTCATCACACGCTCGGCTGCGCGGGCGACGCGCGCATCTTCAGCATCGAAGCGAGCGCGCAGCGATGTTCCGTGCGAACGGTGCCGCACCTCTACGGCCACGCGAACCACATGATTCATCCCGGCTGCGAAGCCGAAGCGCAGATCGTCACGGATTCCTCGCGAGACCGTCAATTGCGCGTGGATGCCTTGTTGCCCGCGATCACCCGCCCGTTGCAACCCGCCGCCTTGCTCGACGTATTGCACGATCGCGCGCCTTCGGGCTTGCCGATCTACCGCGACGACCCGCTCGATCCGGACGACGAAAACACACTCGCCACCGTGCTCTTCGACATCGGCGGCGCCGGTGTGTCGATGAAAGTTTACCGGCAGGGGCAGTGCGCATTCGACACCTTCATCGCCCGCACGGCATCTGAACAAGCCGGCGCCTAAGCGCTTGCCGCAACCACAGGAACCGATCACCATGTCCACCGTTTTTCATCGAACGCCCAAGCAGTCGCTCCCGGTCGCCGTCGCGG
Source organism: Paraburkholderia sediminicola (assembly GCF_046027355.1). Lineage (GTDB taxonomy): Bacteria > Pseudomonadota > Gammaproteobacteria > Burkholderiales > Burkholderiaceae > Paraburkholderia > Paraburkholderia sediminicola_B. The sequence continues at coordinate 344,561 of NZ_JAQQEK010000001.1, forward strand.
GCGACGGCATCGAGATCATCGATTCCACCGGCAAGCGCTATATCGACGCGTCCGGCGGCGCCGCAGTCTCCTGTCTCGGCCATAGCAACCAGCGCGTGATCGACGCGATCAAACGGCAGTCGCAGCAGTTGCCGTACGCGCACACGTCGTTCTTCACCACCGCGCCCGCCGAGGAACTCGCCGACCGCCTGGTGGCGAGCGCGCCGCAAGGGCTCGGGCATGTGTACTTCGTGTCGGGCGGTTCCGAGGCGATCGAGGCGGCGCTGAAACTCGCGCGCCAGTATTTCGTGGAGAAGGGCGAGCCGCAGCGCCGCCATTTCATCGCGCGTCGCCAGAGCTATCACGGCAACACGCTCGGCGCGCTGGCGATCGGCGGCAATGCGTGGCGACGCGAGCCGTTCCTGCCGATTCTGATCGAAGCGCATCACGTGAGTCCGTGTTACGCGTATCGCGAGCAGCGCGCCGACGAAACCGAAGAAGTCTTCGCGCAGCGTCTCGCTGACGAACTCGAGCAGAAGATTCTCGAACTCGGCGCGGACACGGTCGCCGCCTTCGTCGCGGAAACGGTGGTCGGGGCGACGGCTGGCGCGGTGCCGCCGGTGCGCGAGTACTTCCGCAAGATTCGCGCGGTGTGCGATCGCTACGGCGTGCTGCTGATTCTCGACGAGATCATGTCGGGCATGGGTCGCACCGGTTACCTGTACGCCTGCGAGGAAGACGGCGTGGCGCCGGATATCCTGACCATCGCCAAAGGGCTCGGCGCCGGCTATCAGCCGATCGGCGCGACGCTCGTGAGCGACCGGATTTACCAGGCGATCGTTGGCGGCTCGGGGTTCTTTCAGCATGGCCATACCTATATCGGCCACGCCACCGCCTGCGCCGCGGCGCTCGAAGTGCAACGCGTGATTGAGGAAGACAAGCTGCTGGCCAACGTGCTGACGCGCGGCGAACAGTTGCGTGGCCGGTTGCGCGAGCACTATGCGCAGCATCCGCATATCGGCGACGTGCGCGGACGGGGACTGTTCGTCGGCGTCGAACTGGTCAAGGACCGCGTCAGCAAAACGCCGTTCGACGCCGGCCTCAAGCTGCACGCGGCAATCCGGCGCGAGGCGTTCGCGCGTGGTTTGATGGTGTATCCGATGGGCGGCACGGTCGACGGCCAGATCGGCGATCATGTGCTGCTGGCGCCGCCGTTCATCTGCACTGAGCGCGACATCGACGAAATCGTCAGCAGGTTCGCGGATGCGATTGGTGGCGCGCTGGCCGCCGTTTGAGAACTACGACACCACCACGACTTGCGAGAACGATGATGACCGAGCGTTTGCCTCATTTCGACCAATCCGACGCCACGCCCGAACAGAAAGCGGTGCTCGACGAAATTCTGTCCGGGCCTCGCGGCAATCTGAACGGGCCGTTTCTCGGCTGGATTCATAGTCCGGAACTGGCCCAGCAGGCGCAGCGTCTGGGCGCGTTCTGCCGCTATCGGACGGGTTTGCCGCTGCGCCTGTCGGAGCTGGCGATTCTGGTGACCGCGGCGCGCTGGCAGGCGCAGGCGGAGTGGTACATCCACTATCCGATCGCGCTGCAAGCCGGCGTGTCCGAAGCGGATGCCGAGGCGATTCGCCAAGGCAAGCGCCCGGATTTCGCGGATGTCGACGACGCGTTGATTCACGACTTCGCGAGCGAGCTTTACGACACCAAGCGCGTTTCGGACGCGATCTATGCGAAGGCGGTCGAGCGCTTCGGGCATCAGGTGGTGATCAACCTGGTGGGCCTGCTCGGCTACTACGCGTTGGTGGCGATGACGCTGAACGTTTTCGACATGCGTGCGGTGGGGCAGGAGAGCTTGCCGTTCGCTGAATAGTGCGGGCAGCATGGCGGCGTCGTTGTGCAATTGCGCGGGCGCGGCCGGGTACGGCGTGATCCGTATCGCGGCGCGGCCAGCTTCGGCATCGAAAACGCCGCCTCTTTTACCACGCATTCGCCAACTTTTCCGCCACGCAATACAAAGCGCCCCGATGGCGAACTTCGCAACCGGGGCGCTCTTTTACTGCGACTACACCTTCACCTTCCATACACTGGCTATACCGGCGAGAACCGCATCGCCAACCGCGCGACTGACCGGCTTACTGGCCGCGATACGTCGAGAACAGGCGTTGCTGCACCGAGTCCCGCGCGCCGGCATCCGACGAGACTGCCTTCACGCCGCCGACGTCCTGCGAACCCTGTGCCTCGGCGGCCACTGTCGCACCGCCTTGCGGCACGGCCTTCGCATAGTCGGTGTCGTTCTGGTTCAGAAGGCCCGCTTTTTGCGCGGCAACCAGCTCAGCGCGCACTTGTGCGCGGGTCACCGGACCATTCGCCTGCTGGGCGAACGAAACAGCCGGGACGATGAGCGCGGATGCGATAACGACTGCGGAAATAAGCGATTTCATGATGACCTCCAATATTCGATTGTTGATGAGATCGGTTCAATGCTGGGTGCCGATCCGTTGAAACGAGTCTATTTCTTACGAGGTCGATGAAAAAGCCGCTTTCGGAGGAAAGATTATTACCGTTATCGACATAATTTCCGGGCGGCTTCTGTTTTGAGCGATTGCCGGCATCGTCACGACGCTGGCACACGGAAGCGCCTATGATGAAGTTCGGTCCACGCCCGCGCCTGCAGCGCCGCGCGACACTCGCGACCGATGTCGAAACCGCAAATCCTGGGCTGGACCGTTGCGGTGGGCATCAGATTCGGTCGCACAGCGCGCGAAGCAGGCACAAACAGGAGAGAGCGATGAAGCGCAAGGCATCAGCAGTCTGGCAAGGCGGCCTGCAAGACGGCAAGGGCTCGATTTCCACCGACAGCGGCGTCCTCAAGGAGACCCAATACTCGTTTTCGACACGCTTCGCGGATGGCATCGGTACGAACCCGGAAGAGCTGATTGCGGCTGCGCATGCGGGGTGTTTCTCGATGGCGCTGTCGGCGGAACTGGGCAAGGCCGGCATCACGCCCGAGCGCATCGGCACGACGGCCACCGTCACGCTCGACAAGGACGGCGGCGGTTTCGCGATTACCGCGGTGCATCTCGACGTGGCCGTGAAAATCCCCGGCGGCGACAAAGCCGCCTTCGAGAAGGCGACCGCCGACGCCAAGGCCGGTTGCCCGGTATCGAAAGTGCTGAACGCCACGATCACGATGGACGCGAAGCTCGAAACCTGAGTTCGCGCTTTTGTTGGTGATTTAGAAGCGATTAAACCGGCGCACAGGCCGAGCCTGGCGCCGGTTTTCGTTTACTCGCCTTAGTTAGAGACGCCGATGCCGTTGCTTGCGCCTTCTTGCAGCGCTACGAAGCCAGCTTGGCGCGAAGACTAGCCGACTTCGTTCGGCCCGGTCATACAACGCTCATCAAAGCGTTTTCCCCTCGGCCTGCTGAACGGCATGAATCGCGGCGGGCGTCCCTTTGACCCGGCTTCTCACGAGCTTGTCGATGTCGAAAGTTGAAACCTTGCCGACGCTCGGCAGACAATCGCGCACCCATGTGTCCGCCGTGGCATGGCCCGCGTGCCGCAAGGCGCGGAAAAACTCGATGGAGGGCGTGTTTTTCGATGCGGCGCCGATCTCGTCCATGAAGCGGTCGGCGCGAATCACGTGAAAGCGCTTGGGCGTGTACGGCTTTCCGCGGTGAACGAGGCCAGGGTTTTCAGCGGCGAGTTCGTTGATCAACTGGATCTGGCGGACTTCCGTGACCCACGACGCGCCGAAGCTGACTTCGTTGATCCGGTTGTTGATCTCGCTGGGGCGCTCAGGCGGCCCGTGTTTCGTACAGAGCGGATCGATGAGCACGCTCAGAATGTCGTCGACCCACTCGACGAGCGGCGCGAGCGCCGGATTGGCCATATACCCGCCGTCCCAATAGAACTCGCCGCCTATTTCCACCGCCTCGAAGAGCGTGGGAAAGCACGCGGAGGCCATCAGCGCCTTCGCCGAAATTTCGCCGGGTTCAAAGATACGCAATGCGGTCAGGTTCACGTTGGTCGCCGCCACGTAGAGCCTGGGCACGGCATCCTTCGGGTCATTGACGACCCCGAAGTCCGGAATCACGGTTTCCATGATGGAGCCAAGGGAATTGGTCAGCCATGGCATCGCATACGGAGAGGCGAACGGCTGGAGCATGCTTTGCGCGAGTATCGCGGGATTGAGATCGACATTCCAGCGCTCGGGAGACTTCAGCAGGTCCCTGGGGAAGTTATAGAACGGTTGCCACTTCGAACTGGCGCCGACCAGCGTCCAGAGTTGTTCGAGCGACCGTTTGGCATCGGTCGGACTCCTGTGCAGCCCGTATGTGCAGGCCGCGGCGTTGAGCGCTCCGCCGCTCGCGCCGCTGATCGCGAGAATCGACAGGGTTCCGCGCTCGACTTCGTCCAGCAGGCGGTCGAGTACACCCCATGAGAACGCCGCGTGCGCGCCGCCGCCCTGGAGGGCGAGACCGATCGTAGGAACGCCTTTTGTCGTTGCCATCCTGACCTCCGTTGTGCGGTCGCTCAGCAGTCGGCGAACTCATAGGGGAAAACGAAACTGCCGACGCGGTTTTAACCGTTGTACTGCACTGCATGAATTTCTGCCAATCTCGCCGGCTTTACGCTCTGGTGATGCACAAACAAATCTGGTTCGTAGAGGTTAGTTAGGTGACTGGTCGTTATAAGTCATTCTGCGGCGCTGAGTTGTGGACGACAAAGGAATCTGACTTGAGTCGGCCGCCAGCGGATCGGGCGCTGCAAGTGACCAGATATCCCAAGTGCAGGAATAAGCAAGTGTCGCCAGGTTGTGGGCTTTCTTTGCGACGCTCGGAAATGCGCATACATCAAGTGCGAGATAACGAACGGGCGTGTACCACTGGAGGATATTGTTTGCTTTGTCTCCCAGCGATATGTTGTCCGGTAAAAATTGGGGCTCACGGCGTACCGGTTAGCGCACGCGCGACGGGTAGATACTTAGCCAGGATGTCCAGCATGATGGCGGCCTCAGCCTTCGACACCGGGGGAAACGGTAAAACGTAAGAGGTACCATTGCGACGCTCGTGAGCTTTTGTGATGAAGGCAAATTCTCGGGAGTCCACGCCAAGCGAGGTCGACACACGCTGGATGGCCAGGTTTCGGCCGGCATCTTTGGTGCGTACCTCGTAGAACTCCAAAACCGCTTGGACGACCTGGAAATAGCCTTCGTAGGCCAAGGTAAAAACCTGCAGATGTCGGCCGGTATCCAGCCCGTCGGCGGTGGCCATATAGTCCGCTGCGTTACCCAGGAAGCCCGCGATAGCCCCGGGCGTTGCGGTGACAGCCTCAAAGGCTTTCGTCTTGATGAGGTTTTCGTATTCAGTTGGGCGCGGCATCACACTATCTTCAAGGTGGGACCTTGGGCAATCTGGCCCATAATGGGGTCCGATTTTATCAAGGCCGCCCATTCAGCAGGCTCGTACAGAGAAAAGTTAACGGGGCGCAACAGACCTTGTTCGGCCCTATGCAGGGCCTCAGATAGCTCCAGAAGAGGGGCAGTCCCGACGACAATCAAGTCGATGTCGCTTCGGTAACTGTCGGTTCCCTTGGCCATGGAGCCAAACACGAACGCTGAGGTAATGTGTTCGGCAAAAGGCGCGAGGGCTTCTTTCAGCGGCTCCACAACGGCAAATGACTTGCGCGCGATACTGAGCAATTCTGGATAGAGCGGGAATCCGGTATTCGCCCGGATGCTGCGTTGCCTGCCTCGTCGAGCGTCTTCCTGAAGCACGCCGGCCTCGACTAGTCGATCTACCTGCTTTTGAGCGCTCCCGTGTCCACTGTTTGCCAGACGCAGCAGTTCCTGTAGCGTAAAACTGCGGTCAGGCTGCAGGAGCGTGGCACCAAGTACCCGCTGCAGCCCTGGTGTGAAGAGAAAGTCTGCAACACTCACGGAGAATCCTCAAATTAGGGATGATTGTCCTTAGTATAGGGATTACTCCTCGAATCCTCAATACAGGGATTTTTATCCCTGTTTTAAGGATTCGACGTTGCAGTCGTCAAATATCGAGAAGTTCGCTCGGTAACGTTGCAGGCGGGTGGGCCGACGAATAGGTTTGTTTGTTGAAAACGGCCAAGCAGTTTTGTTTGATCGAACTCAGTTTCGATGAACGTCACCAGTTCCTTGGCTCGGCGGCGCTCTACGGAAACTCGTCTTGCATTCTTGACTGGTTAGTCATAATATCCACTGCATGAAGCAATCAGCCAATTCGAAACAATCCGCGAAGAAAGCAGGCGACGTCTGCCCTCGGGGCCGGCCACGCGAGTTCGACACGGACACGGTATTGGCGAGCGCGAGCCAGGTGTTCTGGAACCACGGCTACCACGCCACCTCGATCGACGACCTGTGCAAGGCCACGGGCCTCTTGCGCGGCAGTCTTTACGGCGTGTTCGGCGACAAGCACGGCATCATGCTGGCCGCGCTGGATCATTACGCGGAAGGTTCGGTCGCGCGGCTTGCCGAGCGGCTGAATGCGCCAGTGCCGCCGGAAGAGGCGCTGCGCAACGCTTTGCTGCATTACGCGCGGGTCGCGTGCGCGCTGACCGGCGAACGCAGCTGCCTCATCACCAACACCACGCTGGAAATGCAGCCGGGCGACGAAGAGCTGCGCACCCGCGTCGCCGCGATTCAGCGCCGCATGGCCACGTTGCTGGCAGCGTCGGTGATTCGCGGGCAGGCGAGCGGCGCCTTCAATTCCACACTCGACGAAAAAGCCGTCGGCGATTTCCTTCTCTGCGTGATGCAAGGTCTGCGCGTGCTGGGGCGGGTCGCTCACAAGGAAGACGCGTTAATAGGAATCGTGGACGTCGCCATGCGCGCGCTCGTCTAAATTTTTTTGCCGAATTTTTGAACGATCAGTCATGAATAGCGAAGCGATCAAGTCCGCTCCGGCGGCATTCGTTGGACCCCAAGGCTCCGCAGCCTCAGCGGTGACCTGTCCTGGCGCCGCGGCCGCGAGCATGGCAACGGGCGTGGCAACATCGGTCGACAGGGCCCAGCCGCGTTTCGAACGGCAGGGGCTCGCGCTGGCGGTGCTGTTCGTCGGCGCCTTCCTCGCGCCGCTCGACTACTTCATCGTCAATCTCGCGTTGCCGTCGATTCACACCGGCCTGAACGCCAGCGACGCGCAATTGCAACTCGTCGTCTCGGCCTATGCGTCGGCGTATGCGGTGCTGCTGATCACGGGCGGGCGGCTCGGCGACCTGTTCGGCCGTCGCCGCATGTTCATGACGGGCATGGCGGCGTTCGTGGTCGCCTCGGCGCTGTGCGGCTTCGCGACCAGCGGACACATGCTGGTGATCTCGCGGATCGTGCAAGGCATCGCCGCCGCCGTCATGGCGCCGCAAGTGCTCGCGACGATTCGCGCGGTCGTGCCGCTGCATCAGCAGACCAAGGTGATGAGCCTGTATGGCTTCGTGTTCGGCTTGTCGTCGATCGTCGGGCAGTTGGGCGGCGGTGCGCTGATCACGTATCATCCGTTCGGGCTCGACTGGCGCATCATCTTTCTGATCAACATTCCGATCGGTATTGCGGCGTTTGTCGGCACGTGGAAGTTCGTGCCGGAGAATCAGCCGGCCACGCGCACCGGCATCGACGTCAAGGGCGTGGCGCTGCTATCCGCCGTGCTGCTGCTGGTGATCTACCCGATGACGCACGGCCGCGAAGCCGGCTGGCCGGCATGGACCTTCGTGATGTTCGCGCTTGCCGTCCCGGCGTTCGCGCTCTTCGTGATGACCGAGCGGCGCGTCGAGCGCGGCGGCGGCCATCCGCTGGTGGACCTGCAATTGTTCCGCAACCGGGCCTTCGCGCTGGGTCTCGTGCTCGCGTTCCTGTTCTACTGCAATAGCGCGTTTTTCCTGACCTACGGGATCTTTCTGCAAACCGGTTTGCACTGGACGCCGCTCGCTTCGGGCATGGCGATCATGCCGTTCGCGATCGGTTTCGTGGTCGGGCCGCTGACCTCGCCGGCGGTGGTCAAGCGCATCGGCGGCCATGTGCTCACGCTCGGCTTTTCGATGATGACGATCGGCTTCACGGTCACGGGCTGGTCCGCCACCCAGTCGGCCACGCCGGATCTGCTGTTCTATTGCGGCCTCGTGTGCGCGGGCGTCGGTCATGGCCTGCTGCTGCCGTCGATCATGCGCATCGTATTGCTGGAGGTCGTGCCGGAGAAGGCCGGGCTTGCTTCAGGCGTGGTGTCGTCGACGCTGCAGATCGGCTCGGCGTTCGGCACGGCGGCCATCAGCGGCGCGTTCTTCGGCGCGATCGGCGGCCGCGCGGCACCGGGCGACTACGCGCACGCGTTCCAGATCAGCCTCGCGATCAACGCACTGCTGATGTTCGTCTGCATCGGCTTGAGCGTGCTGCTGGTGCGGCACCAGCAGCTCGCGCTGCGCCGCTCGGCGCAGCCGGTTTGAAAATCCGGCGGTGCGAATCGTTTTCAACAAAGCTGTCGGAAATTATTAGGCGCTTTTTTAAACATGACCGATTTTAAGCATGGCGCATTTACCGGTGAGTTCGTTATTCACAGGTAATTCCGTTGTGGCAGATCAGAATAAACCCTGAATACCTGTCTGCTGACGCATTAGATATGACGAAACGGCGCTCGCATTTTCTACTTGCCGCGTCGACACTCCGCAGCAACTCTTGCGATAGTGCAGTGCGGCATGAACGGGCGGCCAGGCGGCGCATTGAAGGGTTTTCCCGGTTTTCTGGATCGACAGCCGACGGTGGAAGCCATTCCACTGCCAATGAAAACGGTATCAATAAAAAGCGCTTGCGGCGATTAATTTCGATTGTTAATCTTGTCGAACCTTTTAGAGTTTTCCTTCAGCAGGTCTAAAGTCGAAAAACCCGGCGCAATGACTTAAATACCGTTCAACGGTTCCGTAGGGGGATGAATATGCTGACCGCTACCATTGACGCATTCCAGACACCGCCCACCGCCCAGTTCAATGTCGGCGACGTCGTCACGTTGAAGGAGGGGGGCTCGCGCATGACGGTAACGTACGCAGGCCCCGTGGCGCTCAATCCCGGCGACTGGCTGATTTGCGAATGGTTCGACGAACACGGCGAATTGCGCCGTGAGATGTTTTCACCCGCGAGCGTACGCACCGAGCCGCGCTCGATTCCCGCTGGTTCCGTGCTCTGGAACCGCATCAGCCGCGCGGCCTGAACAGCCCGCATGGTCGGCCGGCGCTTCGGCCGGCCCGTTTATTTTCCGCCTGACCCGCGCCTCGCCTGAATTACTTGTCCGAGCGATCTTGCGCGCCTGCGCGTCGTTGCACGCGCACCAGCAGCGCGGACGAAAACGCTCTCATCCTCACGAGCTTGCGCGTCTCCACGATCTCGCCCGCGATGTTCTTCGGCGGGTTCGGTTGCAACGCCCAGTAGAGCGCAAGCAGCCAGCCGAACACGGTCCAGCCGAGGCATGCGTTGAAGAGCGCGAGCGTCAGCATGTCATGACGCTTACGCCGGTCCGCCAGCATGGCCGGCAGAAAATAAAGCGCCAGCGCGAGCACCGCGGCGATGGCTTGCACGACAACGTTGCCCCCCATGAAGCGGCTCCCGATATGCGACCTATGACGCGATTGTCGCGCGATTGTTCTGTTTGCGTAAGCTCGCCGCAAAGGCTTTGGGCCGCTCGACATGGCTGGAACGAGCGGCCGGCACGAGCGGCGCCGACAGCCGTTCACCAAGCCGATGCCCGGCGAGGGGTTCAGCGGACGCCGCATCGGGACTATCATGATCGTTTCGACAGAACATATCCCCACGGACCGCCATCATGATCTCCGACGATACCCAGCAGGCTCAACGCATCAACCCCGAGACGCTACGCGAATTCGTGGACCGCAAGTGGAACGACGAGATCGTACCCGCGCTGACGGACTACATCGCCGTGCCGGCCAAGAGTCCGGCGTTCGATCCCGAGTGGGTCAAGCACGGCTATCTGGAGCGCGTGATCACCGACGCGGCGCAATGGGCCGAACAGCAGCCCGTGCGCGGCCTGAAACTCGAAATCATTCGCTTGCCTGGCCGCACGCCGGTGATCTTCTTCGAGTCGGCGGCGACCCGTTCGGGCAGCGAGGAAACCACCGTGCTGTACGGGCACCTCGACAAGCAGCCCGAATTCGACGGCTGGCGCAACGACCTCGGACCGTGGACGCCCAAGCTCGAGAACGACAAGCTCTACGGCCGCGGCGGCGCCGACGACGGCTATGCGATCTACGCGAGCATCACCGCACTCGCCGCGCTGGACGCGCAAGGCGTCGAGCGTCCGCGTTGCGTCGGTCTGATCGAAACCTGCGAGGAGTCGGGCAGCTACGATCTGCTGCCGTACGTCGACGCGCTGCGCGAGCGGCTCGGCAAGGTGGGTCTGGTCGTGTGCCTGGATTCGGGCGCGGGCAACTACGATCAACTGTGGCTCACTACGTCGTTGCGTGGACTGGTCGCCGGCGACCTGGAAGTGCAAGTGCTCGACGAAGGCATTCACTCGGGCGGTTATGGCGGCATCGCACCGTCGAGCTTCCGCATCATGCGGCAACTGTTCGACCGTCTCGAAGACTCGGCCAACGGCACGCTGCTGCCGAAGGGCTTCCATGTCGATATCCCGGCCGACCGTCTGCGTGAAGCGGAAGCCACGGCCCAGATTCTCGGCGACGACGTCTGGAAGAAGCTGCCGTGGGCTTGCGGCCAGGACGGCCGTCAGGTGCTGCCCACCACCACCGATCCGAAGGAGGCCTTGCTCAATTCGACGTGGCGTCCGTCGCTGTCGGTGACCGGCGCGGCCGGCTTGCCCGCACTGGCCGATGCCGGCAACGTGCTGCGTCCGCGCACGGCATTCAAGCTGTCGCTGCGTCTGCCGCCGATGATCGAAGCGGAGAAGGCCGTCGCCGAACTGAAGGCGTTGCTCGAAGTCGATCCGCCGTACAACGCCAAGGTGACGTTCAAACCGGACGCGGGCGCGGCGAGCGGCTGGAGCGCGCCGGACCTCGCACCGTGGCTCGCCACCGCGCTCAACGACGCGTCACGCCAACACTACGGCGCGGACGTCGCCTATATGGGGCAGGGCGGCACCATCCCGCTGATGAACGTGCTGAAGGCGGGCTTCCCGAAATCGCAGTTCATGGTGTGCGGCGTGCTCGGACCGAAGTCGAATGCGCACGGGCCGAACGAGTTCCTGCACGTGCCGTACGGCAAGAAGCTCACGGCCGCGGTCGCCGAGGTGATCGCCGCCGCGCCTTGAGCTTGCTCTTCGACTGTCGTTTGCCCTGAACCCATCACGTCCGCCGACACTGTGAATGACCGATAACTCGACCGCTCAAGCCGCCACGCGCCGGATTCCGGCCGATCAATTACATGCCTATGTGAGGGCGATCTGGGAGCAGGCGGGCAGCACGCCACGCGAAGCGGAACTGGTCGCCGATCATCTGGTGGCGGCGAATCTGACGGGTCACGACTCGCATGGCGTGGGGATGATTCCACGCTATGTGGCGTCGCTCGCCGACGGGGAGCTTCAACTGAACCTGCACGCCGACGTGGTGAAAGACGCGGGCGCCGTGCTGACGGTCGAAGGCGGCCGGGGTTTCGGCCAGGTGGTGGCGTTCGAGGCCATGGAGCAGGGCATCGAACGCGCCAAACGCCTTGGCATCTGCGCGGTCGGCTTGCGTGGCGCGCATCACATCGGTCGCATCGGTCATTGGGCCGAACAGTGCGCACGGGCGGGTCTGGTGTCGTTCCACTTCGTCAACGTGGCGGGCGATCCGCTCGTCGCGCCGTTCGGTGGCGCGGACCGGCGCATCGGCACCAATCCGTTTTGCGCCGCTTATCCGCGGCCCGGCAAGCCGCCGCTCGTGCTCGACTTCGCGACCAGCACGGTGGCGTACGGCAAGACGCGCGTCGCTTATAACCAGGGCAAACAGGTGCAACCCGGCGCGCTGATCGATCACGAGGGCCGGGCCACGCTCGAACCCAAAGTCATGCACGAAGTGCCGTTCGGTTCGCTGACGCCGTTCGGCGGTCATAAGGGCTTCGGGCTCGCGGCCCTGTGCGAGATCTTCGGCGGCGCGCTGTCTGGCGGCTTCACCACGCACTCGACCACGCTCGGCACGACCAACGCGATCATCAACTGCATGCTGTCGGTGATCATCGATCCGGCCGCGTTCGACGCGCCCGATGCGCAAGCCGAAGCCGACGCGTTTATCGACTGGGTGAAGGCCTCGCCGCTCGCGGCGGGCGCCGAGCGTATCTATGAGCCTGGCGAACCCGAGCGCGTGACGCGCGCGCAGCGCGAGGCCGAAGGCATTCCCGTGGACGCGGCCACGTGGGCGCAGATTCTCGCCGCGGCGCTGGCCGTCGGCATGAGCGCGGAAGCAGCCGGCCACTGGTCCGCGCGTCTGCAATAAGGCTCTGATGGAAAGGCGCGCGGCGCGGTGGGCCGCCCGCGTTTGATCATGCGAAGCGGATACACCGTCTGTTAGCCCACCAATCAGAGAAAAAACCATTCCCCGCTGATCATTTTCGATTGCATTTTCTAATCGAAGACTATTTCTTTCTTTCTTCGATCCGGCAAGAAATTCAATCCTTGCCCGTGCGCAAATAGATTGCACGCCGTGTGCCTATTTGTGGCCCAATTTCGCCCATCTTCGGTGCGCAACCGTTTGCGTCCGCGCGACATGCCATCGACCTCTCTCTTTCCCGCAGAGCGCCTGCTGGCGGGCTTTTGAACGCGGCTTGCATTCATCTGTTGGTTACCCCGCTCCCATCCGATTCCGGTCTGCTTTAGGCTCGCATTGCAATACCAGCGTTTAACCTTAAAAAGGACCGTTCAAAATGAATCTGCATAATCACCACGCCTGCCGTCCGTTCCTCGAAGCCGGCAATCTTTCGCAAATCTCGGCTTACTACGAAGAAGGCCGCAACGTCATGTGGATGATGTTGCGGGCGCAGCCGCGTCCCTGTTTCAATCTCGATCTGGTCCACGACATCCTGGAACTCGCGCAGGCAGCACGAGAGTCGGGATTGCCGATCGATTTCTGGGTCACCGGTTCGTTGATTCCGACCATGTACAACGTCGGCGGCGATCTGGATTTCTTCGCGGATGCGATCCGCGCCGGCAAGCGTCAGGCGCTCATGTCCTACGCGCGGGCCTGTGTCGATTGCGTGCATGCGGCATCGCGGGGATTCGACACGGGGGCGATTTCGATCGCGATGGTGGAGGGCACGGCACTCGGTGGGGGCTTCGAGGCCGCGCTCGCGCATCATTTCCTGCTCGCGCAGACCGACGCACGGATGGGCTTCCCGGAGATCGCATTCAATCTGTTCCCGGGCATGGGCGGTTATTCACTGGTGGCGCGCAAGGCCGGCATGCGGCTCGCGGAGGAGCTGATCGGCGTCGGCGAATCGCATACGGCTGAATGGCACTACGGCAAAGGTCTGGTCGACCAGCTGTTCGAACCGGGCGAAGCCTATATGGCGACCCGTACTTTCATCGACACGCTCAAGCCGAAAATGAACGGCATCCGTGCGATGCTGCGCGCGCGCCAGCGCGTGCTGCAACTCTCGCGCGCCGAGCTGATGGAAATCACCGAGGATTGGGTGGACGCCGCCTTCACGATCGACGAGAAGGACCTCGCCTTCATGGAGCGGCTGGTGATGCTGCAGAACCGCCGTACCTCGAACCTGCGTCAGACGGCGGCCAGCGCGGCCAATTTTGCCTGAACTAACCGGGGGTCGACCACAATAAGCCGCAAGGGGGGCGGCGCCGGAAGCTCAGGCAATGAGCCTGAGCTTCTGTCTATCCTGCAACCAGCGTTCGAATTCAGCCGCCGGCATGGCCTGGCCGTACAGGAAGCCCTGCACGTAATCCACGCCCAAGCCCTTCATGAACACTTCTTCCGATTCGGTCTCGATTCCTTCGGCGACCACTTTGAAATTCAACTCCTGCGCGACGGCCACCATGGAGCGCACCAGTGCCTGCGCTTTGGTGTCGGCGTTGATCGAGCGCACGAAGCTGCGGTCGAGCTTGATGACGTCGAGCGGAATCCGGCCAAGCTGCGAGAGCGACGAATAGCCCGTGCCGAAATCGTCCAGATGAACCTGCGCGCCGAGCTGGCGGAACTGCTTGATCAGATCGATCGCGGCCGTTTCGTCTTCGATCAGGCAGCTCTCGGTCAGTTCGAGATCGAGCAGGCAGGGGTCGAGATTGGCGTCCCGCAGCGCCTCGTTGAAATGGCGGACCACGGCGGTATCGACCAGTTGCCGCGCCGACACGTTGATCGCGATGCGCAGGTTGTAGCCGTCCGCCTTCCATTTGGCGGCCTGTTTCGCGGCCGTTACCATGACCCAGCGGCCCAGTACGCCGATCAGCCCGGACTCTTCCGCGTAACGGATGAACTCGGCGGGCATGATCTGCCCGCGCTCCGGCGAATTCCAGCGCACCAGCGCTTCGACGCCTTGCACCACGCCGGTGGCGAGCGACAGTTTCGGCTGGTAGTGCAGCGTCAGTTGACCCTCTTCGAGGCCGCGGCGCAGATTGGTGTCGAGCCACATGTACTCGGCGACCCGGCGGTTCATTTCCGGCGAGAACACGCGGTGCGTGCGTTTGCCTTCGTCCTTGGCGACATACATGGCCGTGTCGGCCGAACGGATCAGCGACTCGAGGCTGTCGCCGTGTTCCGGATACAGCGCGATGCCGATCGAGCAGCCCGTGTAGACCTCCACGAGCCCGAGGGCGAACGGCGTGCGCATGCGTTCGAGAATGCGCTGCGCGGTGGCTTCGAGTTCGTGCGCCATGCCCTTGGCCGCGAGCACGATGAATTCGTCACCACCCAGGCGCGCGAGCGTATCGCCTTCGTTCAGGCACTCGCTGATGGCCGACGACACGTCGCGGATCAGACGGTCGCCGAATACGTGGCCGTAGTGGTCGTTGACCTTCTTGAAGTTGTCGAGATCGAGGAACAGCACGCCGACCGCTTCGCCCGGCGCGGCGTCTTCGATGGCGGTGCGGATTTTGTCCTGGATCGCGTTGCGGTTCGCGAGGCCGGTGAGCGAGTCGGTGTTCGCCAGTTCGGTGAGGCGTTCCTGCGCGAGCCGTTCCTCGGTGATGTCGGTGCCCGAGCAGATCAGGAATTGTTCCTCGACGCCGCTGCCGCTGTGGACGAATTTATTGCGGAACAGAAAGAGCCGTTCGCCATGCACTGTTTTGACGCGCCGCTCGACCTCGTACGACACGCCGCGATTGAAGAAGCCTGCAATGTTCTGGCTGGAGGCCGCGCCGTCTTCGGTGGACATGAACAACGCCCATACGTTGCGGCCGATGATGTTCTCTTCCTTGACGCCGGTGAGTTCTTCGGCAAGACGGTTGAAGCGTTGTATTCGACCATGCCGGTCGACGATCACGACGACCGAATTTACTTCGGACACGACCTGTTCGGCAAACGAGAGGCCGTGGACCAGATCGCGGGCGACGGATTCGGTGTCGTCGTAGGCCGAGGCGGTGCCGGCCCAGCTGTTGCTGCTGAGCTTTTTACCGACGAGATGCAAGCGCAGCGGTTCGCCGAACAGCCGCACGTCGAGGATGAGATGCGAAGTGACGCCGGTGAGGCAGCGGATTTGCGAGGCCTGCTGAGGATTCAGCGGAATAGCGACATTGGCCGGCACGTCGCCAGTCACGGGCGTGAGTTCGAGCGCGTTGCTGTCGTTCGACAGACGCCAGCATGGGCTGCTTGTGCCGAACTGGGCATAAAGCACCTGGTCGTGTTGGTCGTCGTTCATGAGATCCCCGGGCGGTGTGTGCCGGTGGCCGCCGTGAAGGCGGAGTCGGCAAACAGTCTTCATCATACTTAAGACTGTCCCCATTGTAGCGAAGCGATTGGAATTAGGGCTTATAAAGATTAACGGTCAGTAAGACTTCCGTCTTTAGGGCTTTTCTGTGTGTTTTTTACGTGCTCTTTCTGGCCATGCGCAGGTAATTGACGGCAACCCGCGCTCACTCTAAACAGCTAAAACCGTCGCGCCAGCCACGCGCGAGCCTTTTCCCTTTCGGCGGGAACCGCTTCCAGTGACGGTTCGAACCAGAAAGCGCCGGATACGAGCGTGGCCACCACAACGCCGTCGCGATACAGGACCCGGTTTCCCGCCATCGCGGGCACGCGTTCGCCGACCAGCAAAGTGCCCGCGAGATTCAACGGATCGGTCCCGGCGACACAGACAAAAGCACCGTCGTTCGCATGCCGCCGCACTTCTCGCAGCACGGGAATCGCTTCGGGCAGCGCAAATTGTTCGCCGGCGAGGCCATTCACGAAGCGCCCGCCGCGAATCACGCCACGCGCTTCGAGCCGCTGAAAAACGCGCAGCAGGTCTCGCCACGGCGGCAGCCACTCGGCCTCGCGTTCGAGCAGACGCCAGAACACCACGCCATAACGGCGCAACAGCGTCATCGCGACGTGTTCCAGCACTTCAGGTGGGAATTGCCGGCGGCGCTCCGGCACGGTCTCTGACGCCGCAGCCGTGGTGGGCCGGCTAACCAGCGCCCAGCGCCCCGCGTCGTCCATGCCGCCGATCAGTGCGCTCGAGCGCCCGCGCCGGTTGCTGGAAAACGCGTTGCGCTTGGCGACGGGCTTCAACAAAGCACGCAAGCCCGCGAAACTGTCGGAATTCACGAGACCCGCGGCCACCAGTTCGCCCAGCGCGCTCTCCAGTTCCATACGCAATACGCGAACTTCGGCGAGCAATTCGTCGAAGAACATCGCGCCGTGTTGCACCAGCGTGTCATACACGCTTTGCGCGCGCGCCGACAACTCCGGTTGCTTCGACGGATCGAGCAGTGCGCTCCATACGCGCACCTGCGCGCGCGGCAGCAGCACGATCGGCGTACTGCGGACTGGCCCGGTGGCGCCGCGCGCGCGTTCCGTCAGGCGGGTCCAGACTATTTTGCCGGCGCGGCATAGTTCGTCGAGCGAAGTATTCGCGTAGGCCTTCACGCGCGTGGGCAGGATGTCTTCCTCCCACGCGCCCGCCGCGGCCTGGAAACCTTCGAGCTGTTCGAGGACCGCGGCCAGCGCGTCGCGCCCCTCGCTGCGCGTGTCCGGCGTCAGATGCTGCCACTCGAACAGAAAGCGCATGAAGTCGTGCCGTTCGACCGGCTCGATTTCCCGCCGCAGGCGTTTCACCGTGTAGCGGTGTATCCGCGCCAGGAGGTGTCGTTCGCACCATTCTTCCTCGGCGGCTTGAGGCGTGAAGCGGCCGCGCATCACGTAGCCTTCGGCTTCGAGGCGCGTCAGGCTCTGTTCGACCGATGCCGCCGGCAACATCAGCGCCTGTGCAATCGCGCCGACCGGCAGCGGGCCGAAGCCGGTCAGGCGCGCACGGAGCACGTCGATCAGGGCGTCGTCGGCGTTCCAGGCCTCCGCGTAGCCTTTCGGCGCGGGGAGCGGCGGCGCAAACCGGGCGTCGGGATAAAGCGACTGAAAACACGTGAGGCGTTCGACGGGCAGCCACACGGCGGAGTCGCCGGCGAACTGCAGGCGGGTGGCGCGGCCGGATTCCGCCAGCGACGCGAGCCATGCCGGCCAGCCATCGTTGCGGCGCGCTTCGGTCTCGGTGATGCAGGCAAGGCCGGTCAACGCTTCGTGCATCTCGTCGGCGTTGCGCGCCTGCGGCCACGCTTCGTCGCGCACACTTTCGATGGCTTCCGCATCGAGCGCGCCGAGATCGTCGGCGCTCGACGGGTCGGTCCAGCGGCGGTTCAGCACGGCTTGCGTGCGGCGCTCCTCGATTGGCGCGTCGTCGAGATAGGCGTACGGTTTCGCGTTGAGGATTTCGGCGGCGAGCGGCGAGGGCGCCGGCAAATCGCGCGCGACCAGTTGCACGTCGCCCTGTTCGATACGACGCAGCAGCGCGAGCCAGCGTTCGCTGTCCATCGCCTCGTGCAGACAGTCGTCGACGGTTTGGTCCACTAACGGATGATGCGGCAGCTCGCGCTCGCCGACCACGTTCTCCAGACACGCGGCCTGCTCGGGAAACACGTTCGCCAGTAAATCCTCGCTGCGCATGCGCTGCAGTTGCGGCGCGGTTTTGCGCCCGCCGGTGTAACGCGGCAGACCGAGCGCCGTGGTCGCGTTCCAGCGCCAGCGCACGCCGAACAGCGGCGCATCGAGCAGCGCCTGAATCAGCAGATGCTCGGCGCTGTTCGAATGCAGATAGCGCCACACGTCGTCGAGCACGAAGGAATGGCTGCCGGTCAGCGACAGCACGATCGCGTCCTCGGTGGCGGCGGCTTGCAGCTCGAAGTTGAAGGTGCGGCAAAAGCGCTTGCGCAGCGCGAGGCCCCACGCGCGGTTCACCCGGCTGCCGAACGGCGCATGAATGACCAGCTGCGTGCCGCCGGATTCGTCGAAGAAACGCTCCATGACCAGCGTGTTCTGCGTGGGCAGCACGCTGAGCGCGGCGCGCGCGCGGGCGAGATAGTCGACGATCTGGCGGGCGGCGGCTTCGTCGAGATTCAGATTGTCGACGACCCAGTCGATCGCGTGGTCGATGCGGGCGGGCAGGGTTTCGACTTCGGTGCCGGTCGCGTCCGCAAAACCGGCCGCCGTGTCCTCGCCATCGAGAAGACGCCCGATCTGCTCGCGCAAACGCGCGACGCCGAGCGACAGCTCGTCGCTGCGCCCCGGCGCTTCGCCGAGCCAGAAAGGAATATTCGGCGGCTGGCCCTGTGCGTCCTCGACGCGCACGCGTCCACTTTCGATCCGCAGAATCCGGTACGACGCGTTGCCGAGTTGAAACACGTCGCCGGCCAGGCTTTCGACGGCGAAATCCTCGTTGACGGTGCCGATATTGATCGCCTGCGGTTCGAGCACCACGGCATAGTCGGCGTTCTCGGGAATCGTGCCGCCCGACGTGACGGCGACCAGCTTGCCGCCGCGCCGGCCGCGCAACGTGCCGCTCACCACGTCGCGATGCACATAGGCGCCGCGCGGACCATTGCGGCTCGTGTAGCCTTCGGCGAGCATGCGCAGCACGGCGTCGTACTGGTCACGCGTGAGGTCCGCGTAGGGCGCGGCGCAGCGCATCAGGTCGAAAAGCGCGTCCTCGCTCCATTCCGCGCTCGACACTTCCGCGACGATCTGCTGGGCGAGCACGTCGAGCGGCGCGCGTGGAATGCGCAGCGCGTCGAGTTCGCCGCGCCGCACGCAATCGAGCAGCGCGGCGCATTCGATCAGATCGTCGCGCGAATTCGGAAACAGCCTGCCTTTCGGCATGCCGCCCACATGATGGCCCGAGCGTCCGACCCGTTGCAGGAACGGCGCGATCGCGCGTGGCGAACCCATCTGGCAGACCAGATCGACGTCGCCGATATCGATGCCGAGTTCCAACGAAGCCGTGGCGATCAGGACGCGCAGTTCGCCCCGTTTCAGGCGCTGCTCGGCGTCGAAACGATGCTCCTTCGCAAGGCTGCCGTGATGCGCGGCGACCACGTCCTTGCCCAGCCGCTCGGTCAGATGACGCGCGGCGCGCTCGGCCATGCGGCGCGTGTTGACGAAAATCAGCGTGGTGCGGTGCATCGCCACCAGTTCGGCGAGACGGTCGTAGACGCGCTCCCATACCTCGTTAGGCATCACCGCTTCGAGCGGCACGGGCGGGATTTCGAGCGCCAGATCCCGTTCGCGGATGTGACCCACGTCGACGATCGCGCAATCAGCGGGAATGCCGCTGTCGATGCTGCCGCCGCCCACCAGAAAGCGCGCGACCGCGCTTACCGGCTTTTGCGTCGCCGACAGGCCGATACGCGGCAAGCGTCGCTGACATAGCGCGTCGAGCCGCTCGAGGCTGAGTGCGAGATGGCTGCCGCGCTTACTGCCGGCGAGCGCGTGAATTTCATCGACGATCACCGTGCGCACGGTCGACAGCATGCGACGGCCGGAGTCCGAACCGAGCAAAACGTAGAGGGATTCCGGTGTGGTCACGAGAATATGCGGCGCGCGCTTCTTCAACGCGTTGCGTTCCTGCTGCGTGGTATCGCCGGTCCGCACGGCGGTGCGCATGTCCAGTGGCGGCAAGCCGCGCGCGTCGAGTTCCGCGGCGATGCCTTGCAGCGGCAGTTGCAGATTCAGGCGGATGTCGTTGGAGAGCGCCTTCAGCGGCGACACGTAGACCACCAGCGTTTCATCGGGCAGTACGCCGCCGTTGGCGAGACCTTGCTGGACCAGATCGTCGAGCGCGGACAGGAACGCGGTAAGCGTTTTGCCCGAACCCGTCGGCGCGGCCACCAGCGTGGAACGGCCACGCCGAATCTGCGGCCACGCGGCGGCTTGTGCGTCGGTCGGCGCGGGGAAGGTCTTAAGGAACCAGCTCGCGACTGCCGGATGGAAATCGGCGAGCGCGCCGGCCGTCGATAGCCCGATGGCGGGCGTCGCGACGGATGCAGTGGCGGGTGCCGTACCCAAGGCGGCAGTTGTGGAGGCCGAAGTCATGCTTGCATAGTTGGGGGCGGGTCGTGCCATATCCAGAGGACGGCGAAAGCAGCCGGTTGCAAGGATCAGGAATCAGTCTGGCAGGTTTCCGCTTGCTTTGCCGAAGACTACGGGTCGGCATTTATGTCGCAATCAAAAGCCTGCGCTGCGGCAATTTTTGCCGGGCGCACACCTTGCCGCTCGCGCTGCCGGATCTTGCCAATTGCAGTACTCTCTACGCCTCACCCATCCACGAAACCACGATGGAGTCTCGACGATGCGATACAACCAGTTGGGCCGTACCGGTGTGTTTGTTTCAGAATTATGTTTGGGCACGATGACCTTCGGCGGCGGCGGGGGCATCTGGAAGCAGATCGGCGATCTGCAGCAGGCGGACGCGGAGCGGCTGGTCGGCCGGGCGCTCGACGCGGGCATCAATTTCATCGACACAGCCGACGTCTACTCAGAGGGCCAGTCCGAGCAGATCACCGGCCAGGCGCTGAAGAACCTCAAGGTGCCGCGCGACAAAGTGGTGGTGGCCACCAAAGTCTTCGGCCAGACCGGCGAATTTCCCAACGCGCGCGGCGCCTCGCGTTATCACATCATCGACGGCGTGAAGGCGAGCCTCAAGCGTCTGCAACTCGATCACGTCGACCTGTATCAGATCCACGGTTTCGATCCGGCCACGCCGATCGAGGAAACCATGCGCGCACTCGACACGCTGGTGCAGCACGGCCATGTGCGCTATGTGGGCGTGTCGAACTGGGCCGCGTGGCAGATCGCGAAAGCGCTCGGCATTTCCGAGCGCCTTGGGCTCGCGCGTTTCGAAACGCTGCAGGCGTATTACACGCTGGCGGGCCGCGACCTCGAACGGGAACTCGCGCCGATGCTGCACAGCGAAGGCCTCGGTCTGATGGTGTGGAGTCCGCTCGCGGGCGGCTTGCTGAGCGGCAAGTATGGACGTGAGCAGCAGGGCGAGGCGGGCAGCCGTCGCACGACGTTCGATTTTCCGCCAGTCAATCGCGAGCGCGCTTATGACTGTATCGACGTGATGCGCGATATCGCCGAGGCAAAGCGAGTGTCGGTCGCGCAGATCGCGCTAGCGTGGCTGCTGCATCAGCGGGTAGTGACCACGGTGATCGTCGGCGCGAAGAAGGTCGAGCAGCTCGACGACAATATCGCCGCGACGGGTGTTTCGCTCACCGCGGATGAGCTTGCGAAGCTCGATCAGGTGAGCACGCTGCCTGCGGAATATCCGGGCTGGATGCTGGAGCGGCAAGGTGAGCCGCGTCGCAAGCAGCTTGAAGAGGCGCGGCATCCGGCGGCGTAGTGGCAGCGGTTGGCGAAACCAGCCGCAGCCAGCGCTGCCGGCTGGACGCAGTGTGAGAAAAGCGCGGTCTGTCGACGCGGTGCCCGGTTGTGGCATTCCGCCAGCGCGGCTGGCGGGTCGGACGCCTGTCCAGTTCCCGCTCCGGCCACTTGCGCCGCTTCAGCTACACAAGCAACTCGCCGTGCATCCGCTCATTCCGTGGCAGCCTGCCCCGCGTCAGCCGCTTGCGCGGCATAAGCCGCGGCGGCATCCATCGTGCGAGCCGAGTACACCATCGCGGCGCCCGCATTGATGGCGACCGCCACGCCCAGCGCTTCGGCGATTTCCTCGCGCGTCGCGCCATGCTTGAGCGCTTCGGCGGTGTGCACGGTAATACAGCCGTCACAACGCAGGCTGACCGCCACCGCGAGCGCAATCAGTTCGCGCGTCTTGGCGCCGAGCAGGTCCTTCTTCTGGCCGGCGCCCGACAACGCCTGATAGCCCTTGACGGTGTCCGGCGACAGTTTGGCGATCTCGCCGATACGGCCGACCAGTTCCTGACGGTATTCGATCCAGTTCAACATGGCAGTGCTCCTTGGTCTGTTGCGCGTCGGCGGGTACCGGCGTCGTGAGACAAGTATTGCGCTGGGCCGCGATATCCTGAATACTCGATTCGCTCAACTTTTAGCGCGATCGTCTCATGGATACGCTCAGCCGACTGATCGACCTCGCCCGGCCCCAAGCCAGCCTCGATCTGCGTTGCCTGCTCTCCGGCGCTTTCGATATCGATCATGGCCCGGAGGAGGCGGGCATCGCGCCGTTCCACCTGGTGCTGGACGGCGCATGCGTCGTCGAGACTGCCGACGGCGCGCAGCGTGCCTTGCGCGCGGGCGACTTCATGCTGTTTCCACGCGGCGCGGCGCATCGTGTGCGTGATGTGCAGCGCTCGGCCGCCACTGCGCCGTTGACGCAAAGCCATGACGGCATGCTGCCTTTGCGACGCAACGACGGCCAGGACGGTCACGACGGCCAAGACGGCCACGATGGCGCGCGCATCCCTGCCGACCTCGATCTTCTGTGCGGCCGCTTTGTCTACTCGCCCGGTTCGTCGGCCCTGCTGCTGAACGCCTTGCCCGATCCGTTCCATGTCTCGCTGAGCGGCATGGAAACGCTGGACTCGCTGCAAACGGTGATTGGGCTGATGCGAAGCGAGGCCGAACGACGCCAGGCGGGCGCCCTCGCGATCGTCACCGCATTGAGCCACGCGCTCCTCGCCATGGCGCTACGGGTGCACGGCGAGCAGAACGCATCGGCTTCAGGCGTGCTCGCGCTGCTTGCCGACGCGCGCCTGGGCGCTTCCGTGCAAGGCATGCTCAGCGCTCCCGAACGGGCGTGGACCATCGCCGAGCTCGGCGAGCTCGCCGCCATGTCGCGCGCGACTTACGCACGCCATTTCAACGAACGCGCGGGCATGACGGTGATGGACTTTCTCACACAGATCCGCATGACGATCGCCTGCGATCTGCTGCGCCGCACGCAGCGCAGCGCGGCCGAGATCGGCGAGGCGGTGGGCTATCAGTCGGAGGCCGCCTTCGGCAAGGCGTTTCAGCAAAGCGTCGGCGTGCCGCCGGGACGCTACCGGCGTCGTCCGCAGGAGAGCGATGTGGCGGATAACTAGCCTGGCTTGCCCGGTTTGCCGAACCAGCGCCGTTCCGCCCACGACATCAGGAAGGCCACCAGCAAGGCGCAGATCGTGCCGAGCGTTACTTCGCCGAGGCGCATGAGGGCTTTGTCCCACGCGGGCCCCATGCCCGGCACCAACAGCATGATCGTCGCCGTGATACCGCCCAGACGCGCCGCGCTGCCGACGTTCAGGATCCAGCACAGGGCAATCGCCACGCCGACCGTGGCCGCATACGCCGCGAAATAGCCGGCGCCGAAGGTGGCGCCCACCAGTCCGCACAAGCCGCCCACCATCGCGCCGATGAATTGATCGCGCGACAGGTTGCGCGTGTCGACGTAGCTATGCTGGCTGACCGCGATCGCCGTGATGGCGGCCCAGAAGGTTTGCTCGGTATGCAGCATTCGGCCGATGGCGACGGCGAGACTCGCGCCGGCGACCGCCTGCACGGCCATGAAGCTGCCCTCGATCAAGCGCTCGCCGAGCGGCAACGACTTGAGAAAGGCAAACAGCGAGTCGGCGGCGCTCGTCCGTGCCGTGCGTCGGGAATCGTCGGGTGGGGTCATCGAAGGTGAGAGGCTTATTGCAGCATGAAGGTCCCGTATTCTAGCGACTCCAGTTGACAGTCGAGCACAGACAGGCTTCGCGGATTCACCTGTTTGAATGATCGCGACTAACTTTCATGACTGCGCAGCCGGCGATACCAGTTCATCAACGGTGTGGCTGAGACACCGTGAATCACCACTGACGCCGCGATCACGGCCAGCGTGAGCGGCACGAGCGGGGCGACGTCGGCGGCGGCGCCGTTTTCGAGCGCGTACGCCAGGTAGTAAAACGAACCGATGCCGCGTATCCCGAACCAGCTCATCAAACGGCGCTGCGTCGGCGTCGCGCTCGACCCGAGCAGCGACAACTCCACCGATACCGGCCGCACGAGCACGAACAGCGCGGCGGTCAGCGCAATGGTCTGCCAGGTGAAGAGCGGCGTGTGCATCGTGGCGAGCACGTTGCCGACCATTGCCATGACGGCAACCTCGGCGATGCGTTCGAGTTCGATCGTGAAGCCGAGCACCGACTCCGTCATATACGCGTGCGCTTTGCTTGGATTCGCCGCGGTCGCTTCGACGTCTTCGGAATCGACGGTGCCGATGGTTTCGCGAGGCGACTGGCCGCCGCTCGCGCGGTGTTCGACACGGCGCATCGCGACACCGGCGGCGAACACGGCCAGAAAGCCATAGGTATGCGCGAGCTGCGCGGCGCCGAACGACAGTTCGATCAAACCGAGCGCGAAGAAACCCTCGAGCCCGAGCGCCTGCGCGTGGCGCATGCGCAGCCACGTCACCGCGTGTGTCGTGGCCCAGCCGAGCACGCCGCCGATCGCGATCGCGCCCGCCACGCCCCACACGATGCTGCCCGCGAGCTTCAGGTTCAACAGATCGCCCGCCTCGGCGGCGGGCGCCGCGCATAGCGCCAGCCCGAGCATCGCGAAGGGCAGCGCGATGCCGTCGTTCAACCCGCCTTCGCCGGACAGCGCGAAGCGCAGCAGGTCGTGGTCGCCGGGGTTGTGCACTTGCACGTCGTGGGCCAGCACCGGATCGGTCGGCGCGAGGATCGCCGCCAGCAGCAGGGCCGGCCCCCAGCCGAGATGCAGGACGTACACGCCGAACAGCATCAGCAGCGGAATGGTCGCGAGCATCGCAAGAAAGCCGAGACGCAGCGGCACGGTCCAGAGTTTTTCGAGCATGCCTAGCCGCAGCCGCAGGCCTATGGCAAACAGCGAGACAAGCAGCGCGACTTCGGTGATGGCACGCAGCAGATGCGCGTCGGCGATCATATCGAGGCGCAACAGGCCGATGCCGGGCGGCCCGAGGAAGTAGCCGATCGCGAGATAAAACATGGCGGCGCTGACAGGTAGCCGCCGGAGCGTCGTGGCCGCGAGGCCCATGAAAACGAGCACGGCGCCGACGATGAGAAACCACAAAGTTTCGTGCATGAGCATCCGGTGAGGGCCCGCATGCGCGTGCCGCATGCGTGGCCGGTTGAAGAAAGGTGCGCCCGGACGCGTCAGTCAACGACGCGTCATATCAAGGCGCGCGTCCGAATGCTTCGCGCAGTTTGCGCTTGGCTTGCTGCAAGGTGTCGCGGCGCGTTTTCGGCAGGTTCCTGCCGGCGCGATTGATATAGAAGTTCAGCATCGACATGGCCGACTGGAACGGCGTGCCTTTGCGGCGGCGGCTTTTCGTGGACGACTGCTTGAGCGATTGGGCGATCGACTCCGCGCTGCCGGTTTTGAAAACATCGTGCTCGATATCCATCGCGTCACTGGTTTCCATCACATGGTGCGACCACTTCTTCGGACTTTCGGCGCGCTGCGCCGCGTGCGCCTGGGCGTGCCGCTGGCGCGGCGGCCGGCCCGACTTGCCGCGCGCGACGGGGCGTTTGGACTTGCTGGTGGATTTTCGGGTGGCCACGATGCCGCCTCCTCATCGAGTCGTGCGCGCGCTGATGGCGCTTATTGTGCGCTCAAACTGAAACGCGCCGGCTGCCGCGATGGCGGCATGCCGGCGCATCGGCGCGGACACGGGTGAGCGCTTGCGGCTGCGCGCGCCCGCCGCGAGCCTGCGTTACAACTTCATCCCGCCAGCCTGCGGCGCGTCCGACGACGCGGGCGGAATGTCGCCCACGCCGCAGTCGTCGCGACGCGCATACGAGTCGCGGCCCCAGTACGGTTCGCTGCCGTAGTACTGATGCACGGACGTGGCCCACGTCTGGTCCGCCATGGATGGCCAGTGGTCCTTGTCGAAGCCCGGTGCGTTCTTCACGCGCTCAGCGGTCATGTTCAGCACGAAGCACTTGCGCCCGGTATCGAGCGTCAATGCATGCCAAGGGATGGCGAGCAGCTTGTCGCCGATGCCGAGAAAACCGCCGCTCGAGAGCACGGCATATGCGACGCGGCCCGAGCCGACGTCGAGCATGATGTCCTTGATCTTGCCGATGTCCTCGCCATCGCTGCTGAGCACCTTGTTGCCGTCGAGCGTGGACGCGGCCATCACGTCCGGGCCGGGGCCGTCCGCGGTCGCGCTGCCCTTGCCGACGATTCGCGCGCCCTGGTCTTGCCGCATGCCGGCTTGTGTCTGTGTCTGGTTCAGCATGATGAGCCTCCTCTATAGGTTGGTGTGTGCAAGGCTGAGCAACCCGCGTTCCTTCCAATTCCGGACGGCGTGCTGCGGCGCAGTGGTTGGTTTGCGAACAACGCGTGTGGAGCATCACGCTGAACGCGTAAAGCGTGCTGACGTGTTTGAAAATATTTCGTCTGAATAGACGATAGACGAGGAGAGCTGAGGAAGGTGCGTTGACGGTCGGCGGCTGCGTGGTGTGCGGTCAGGACCGCGACGCGCTCCGCCATGAGGCATAGCCCTTGCTGAATGTCTTGGCAGCAGCGCAATCAGTCACATACGTACGCTGTCCATCTATCCTCGGAGACTTCAATGAAATATTCAAAAGCATTGCTGGTGTCGGCGCTCGTCGCCATGTCGGGCGCGGCGTTCGCGCAAGCGGGCGGCGGCAACGGTAACGGCGGCGGCAGCGGCACCGGCGGCTCGGGTAACGCTCACGGCGCGGCGACCGCGGCACCGACCACGGATGGACAACCTACATCGGGAGCGATGAGTTCCGCTGGCTCGAAATCGAATCACATGTCAAAGCCGAAGATGAAGAAGCCGAAGACCGATTCGACCAATATGCCCGGCGCTGACGCGAGTAGCGATACGAAAGGTCAGTGAGCACACGGAAGTTTCGGAGCAGAGGGCAACGTCGGCAACTATAGACACACTGCTCCGGCTGTATCGATGCGAAAGAAGCGTGCGGCTCGTCTCTCTTGCTCAAGAACACCAGGAGGCAGAGGCGCATGCATCGGGCGCATCGCGGGAAATACGATCATGACGCAAACAATCCATTATCAGGTGAACATCTGCGGCGGCGATTTCACGCACGTCAGCGAATGCTTTCGCAGCTGGAAGTCCGAGACCCTCGTGTATCGAAGGAAGCAGCAGATGTTCGAGGGAAAACAGGAAGTGCGGCCGTTGTCGGCCCATGTATTCGACAACGGCGAAGTCGCGCATGAAGCGCTCGAGCGCGTCTGTTCGCCCGGCGACCCCTATGCGCTCGCTGCCGAGATACGGGACGGCGAGCGCGATATGTGGCTCGTGATGGCCGCATTCGCGGAAGAGGTATAACGAGCCCTGAGTTGCGGGTCTTTTAAGGCGCCGCCTGTTTCCCTGCACGCGAAGCACCTGCCGCGCGCACGCCTGCAATCCGAGGCGCGGCCGCGCGCCGGGCACCTTGCGCACCAGCCTTTGCATCGGCCTTCGCCGCCGTTGCCTTGCGCACCACGCGCGACTTCTTCAGCAAACTGGTGATCGAGTCGTCGATGCTTTCCGCCACCGCCGATTCGCGCGCCTTGCGGCCTTTCGCGCCAGCCTGACGCGCAAGCTTCGCCGCGCGTTTCTCGGCTTGCGCAAGCAATGCGGCAAACGCGACCTCGTCCACCCTCAGCCCGCGGCGCGATTGAGCAGGCGCGAGCGTCTGCAATTCGTCCGCTTCGAATGAGCTGATTACCGCGGGGTGAATGTAGCAACGCTTGCACACGGCCGGCGTATTGCGCAGCAACGCCGCCACATCCTTCACGGTCGCGACGATATGACGGCGCGCTTCCGCCGCACTGCTGCACATCAGGCGGCGCAGCGCGGCCAACGCATAGACGCTGCCGGCCCACGTGCGGTAGTCCTTGGCCGTGAAATCCGCGCCGCTCGCACGGCGCAGATAGTCGTTGATGTCGGCGGAGCCGACAGTGCGGCGCGTGCCGTCTTCGTCGAGATACTGGAACAGGTCGTGACCCGGCAGTTCGGCGCAGCGCCGCACGATGCGTTTGACGCGTGGATTGTTCACCGTCACGTCGTGTTCGATGCCGCTCTTGCCACGAAATTTGAAACGCAACTGGCCGGCTTCGATCTTCACGTGCTTCTTGCGCAGCGTCGTCAAACCATATGACTGGTTATCGCGCGCGTATTCGACACTGCCGATCCGGATCAGCGTCGTATCGAGCAACTGCACGATCGCGGCGATGACTTTGTCGCACGGCATGCCCGGCAGATTCAGGTCGCGTGCGACGCGGGCGCGGATCTTCGGCAACGCGCGGCCGAACTCGGCCATGCGTTCGTATTTGTCGGCGTCGCGCGTTTCACGCCAGAGCGGGTGATAGCGGTATTGCTTGCGGCCGCGCGAGTCGCGGCCGGTCGCCTGGATATGGCCGCGCGCATCCGGGCAGATCCACACGTCCTCATAAGCCGGTGGAATGGCGAGCGCGTTGATGCGTTTGATTTCGTCTTCATCGTCGATGCGTTTGCCCGCTACATCGAAATACGCGAAGCCGTTTTGTTCACGCTGACGCGTGATGCCGGGTTTCGTATCGTCGGCATGGCGCAAGCCTGGCGGCATGGCGGCGGGCGCGGGCTGTTTCGCGCTGTCGTCGTCCATGCGCTCAGGGCGGCGTTGAATCGGAGTTGTCGTGGCAGCCATCGTCGCAGGTAGAAGTTTCAAGCGGAGGGCGCGCTTTGCGCCGGTGACTGTGCCTGCAAGCAAAGGCAATGCCCGGCGCTGCCGTCGGCGTGGCGCGTATGGCTGTCTCGTGTTGCTTCGCGGATGAGCGGAACAGTCCTTGCGAACTCTCGCTATGGGTAACGAACGATCCAAACGAACCAAGGAGAGCGCCATGAGCAGCACCCTGAATCCCGATGAAGAGCCGCAACAGGTCGTCAAGCAAACCGCCGGCACGACCGGCGCGCTCGGTCCGAGCGATTCATCCGATAGCGGCAGCGACGTCGCCGGCGCGAAGCGTCATGAATTCGATGTGGATACCGAACTGGACAATCATGCGCTCGAAACCGGCGACACCGAACTCGGCAGCGATACGGATCGCGCCGGCACAGGCGAACGCGCCGCTGCCGACGGCGATTCGACACGGGTGCCGGACGGTGATATCGAACCCGACCGCGTCATCGATCCGCTGGTTAACGACGATAACGACGACGACGGCCTCGACGATGACCCGCAAGGTCTTTGACCGGCCTCGCGCAGTCCGTCGATGGACGCGTGGGCACGTCTTTTGCTGAATCGAAGGCTAAGGAAGGGCCGGGTCACGCAGCACGCCCGGCCCAGCACTCACACGATGGAGAGTACGCATGGCTAGCACGTTGAAGGGTTACAAGGTGGCGATGCTCGCGGTGGACGGTTTCGA
This sequence comes from Paraburkholderia sediminicola, assembly GCF_046027355.1. Lineage (GTDB taxonomy): Bacteria > Pseudomonadota > Gammaproteobacteria > Burkholderiales > Burkholderiaceae > Paraburkholderia > Paraburkholderia sediminicola_B. The sequence continues at coordinate 374,342 of NZ_JAQQEK010000001.1, forward strand.
GCAGGCAGAACTGATCGAGCCGAAACGCGCGCTGGTTGAAGCAGGTGCAACGGTGCACGTCATTTCCGCCAAGCCGGGCAAGATCCAGGGTTTCAAGCACGTGGACAAGGGCGACGCCGTCGAAGTCGATGTGACGTTCGACAAGGCAAGCGCGGCCGACTACGACGCCGTGGTATTGCCAGGCGGCGTGGTGAACGGCGACGCCATTCGTCTGCTGCCGCAGGCACAAGCCTTCGTCAAGGCAGCCGACAACGCGAAGAAGCCGATCGCGGTGATCTGTCATGGGGCGTGGTTGCCGGTCTCGGCGGGCATCATCAAAGGCCGCACGGTCACGAGTTGGCCGAGCCTGCAGGACGACATTCGCAATGCGGGCGGCACGTGGGTGGATCAGGAAGTGGTCGAGGACGGCAATCTGATTAGCAGCCGCAAACCCGACGACCTCCCGGCTTTTAACAGAACGCTCATTGCGCAATTGTCGAAGCGCAAGGCCGCATGAGCGGAGTGACGAGCGGGGCGCGCGCACTGGAAGAATGCGGCGCCACGTCTCACCGGTTCCGCTTCGGTGTATCCGTCGACCTGGGAGAAAATGCATGAAATTCCGGTATTCCCTACAAGCGATGACTGTCGCGCTGACTTTGAGCGCGGCGTCCATCGGCGCGGTCTACGCGCAAGCCAGCGACGCCCCGGCGAGCGACGCGCCGGTCAGCGGCACGAAGCTTTCGCCCGCGGATCAGCAATTCGTGCAGGACGCCTCGCAGTCCGACGCCACCGAAATCGCGGCCAGCAAGGTGGCGCTGAAGAATTCCAGCGATCCGCGCGTGAAGAAATTCGCGCAGCAGATGATTACGGATCACACGAAACTCTCCCACGCGATGGCGGCGCTGGTCTCGAAGAAGGGCTTCACCTCGACGCCGTCGGCGGATTCCGCGCTGGTCGGCAAACTCCAGACCCTCAAGGGCATGGAATTCGATCAGGCCTACGTCGAGCAGGTCGGGGTGGAAGCGCATCAGCGAGCAGTCGATCTGTTCCAGCAGGAAAGCACTAGCGGCACCGATGCTCAACTGAAGGCTGCGGCCCAGCATGCGCTGCCGACCATCCAACATCATCTCGCGATGGCGCAGCAACTCGCCGGCGCAATGAAGGGTTCGCCATGAACGCGATCCTGCCGCGGCCGGCCTATGAGGATTCCCTTATGCAGATCACTTTTTCCGACGACAAGCCGGTCTTCGACGGAGCGAATCTGACCGTGCGCTTCATGGCGCGGGTGGACGGCGAACCGGTCGTATGCACGATTACCGCCGAGGCGCTCGAGGATCATTTCGGCGCCGATTCCGCCCTGGAAGCCACGCTGATGGCGGCCTTCGACAAAGGCCGTCAGCGTATCCGTTCGGTTTGCGCGGAAGCACTCGACCAGAACGGCGGTGAAGGCGTAGTGTTGCATAGCGGACTGTTCAGAGTGGAAGGCATGGAACCGGATCGCGGCACCACGGCGTAGTGCCGGCGCGTGCCGCCGCTCGCGCGCTGTGTGGCGCGGCGAAAATGCGGCGGCATGGTCCGCAAACGCTATCCAACGATGCAAGGAGGCCTCATGTCACTCATCGTCGCAGCTCGCTTTACGACTTTTCCCGCCGCTGAAGATGCGGCGGCAAAGCTCTTCAATGCAGGTTTCGTCGAGGAAGACGTCACGCTGTTCTTCGTCAATCCGCGTGGCCAGCACGCGCGTTATCCGATTGGCGGCGACACCGGCACCGATGCCGGCGCGCGGAATGCGCCCAAAGGTGCCGGCATGGGCGTCACCATCGGTGCGGTAGTCGGCGCCGTGGTGGGCGTCGGCATCTTCGCGGCGTTCTCGACGCCGATCATCGTGTCGCTGATTGCCGCGGGCGTCGGCGCGTATGTCGGCTCGCTGGTCGGGGCAATGTCGCGAACGCGTGACGCCGGTCACACGGGCCTTCGTTCAGCATTCCATGAGGAGACGCGCGATTCCGGCGTGCTGGTCGCCGTGCACGTCTCGCCGGACAATCAGTTCGATGCCGCGCGCGTTTTGCGCGAAGCAGGCGGCATGGCGATCGAGCGGGCGAGCGGACGCTGGCAGCAGGGACGCTGGGCCGACTTCGATCCGTTGAAGAAACCGGTGCCACTTGGCGAGTTCAGCGAGAGGAGCGCCTGAGTCGACGCGCGTTTTTCGCTGCGGTCAGTAGCAGAACGGCCCGACATCGATCGGGCCGTTTTTTCGTGCCTGCCGGTACTCAACCCTCCGCTCACACCCAGCCTTGCGGCGCATTACGTCGCGGCTGCGGCGCGCGATCCACCTGGCGCTCGTCGCGCGTCGGCTCGCACGCGGCCGGCACGAATCCTTCATGCGTTACCCCGCACGAAGGGGACATTGCCTGAGCATTCGACGACGGCGCTTCCGGCACTTGCAGATGTTCGCGAATCTGCATCACGGTCGCCGAGGCGATGATCGCGACGGCGGCCAGAAATTCTGCGCTCCTGATCTTCATGGTGATACTCCCTGTCGTTGTTGCCTGCCCGTTGTTTTTTCAATGCAGTGGCACGTCTTGCAGTGTGTTGTTGCGTTGCACGCGTGCTGGGGCGGAGCATATAAAGCAACCGCTGTGCCATTGATCGGAAGCCCGCCGCGCGGGGCTTGTGGGCTGTCGCGCGGTCTCGCGGCGGGCAACATTTACGCGCGTTGCCAAGATTGCTAGGGCTCGTCGACGCAGCGCGCAATACGTTTACAGCGATACCCGTCGGGCACGCCGCGTGCGGATAGATCCATGAACTCCATCGTCGGTGGGCGAGCGCCTGGCAATAGCGCGACGCGTTTCCGGCGGCGGATTCCATGACTAACGAAACCCTTGGAGGTATTGAATGGCTACGAACGTTGTTTCCGTGCTGAACGATCTGGTCGAAACGTCGAAGGACGGCGAGAAGGGCTTTCGCAAGGCAGCCGACGATGCGCACGACGCGCAGCTGAAAACGCTGTTCCTATCGCGTGCCGAAGACTGCACGCGCGGCGCGCGTGAGCTGCAGGACGCGGTTCAAGGTCTGGGTGGCAAGCCCGAAACGGGCGGCAGCATGAGCGGCGCGTTGCATCGCGGCTGGGTCGACGTGAAGTCGGCCGTGACGGATCGCAGCGACCACGAGATTCTGGCCGAGTGCGAGAAGGGCGAGGACGTCGCGAAGAAGCGCTATCACGATGCACTTGAAAAGGAGTTGCCGGCGGATGTGCGGGCGATTGTCGAGCGGCAGTATCAAGGCGTACTGCAAAATCATGACCGCGTGCGTGATCTGCGCGATCAATATGCGGCAGCCAAGCGTTAAAAGTCGCTGAGCAATCGGCGCTCGATAGGGCGCCGATTGTTGTTCTTGTTTGTTTCTACGCAAGCGCAACGGGCTTCAATCCGGAAGCCAGTCGCACATAAAAAAAGCCATCCGCGGTGCGGATGGCTTTTCTGTTTTCTGAACCAGGAGCGCCGGGAAGCGCCAACCGAAGCCGGCGCTTCCCGGGGCGACCGGCCGCTCTTATTCGGCGGCGATCTTCAGATGGTTCTTGACGCTCGATACACCCTTCACTGCCTCGACGACTTCGCCCGCTGCTGCCTTGTCGTCCGCCGAAGGCACCGTACCCGTGAGCCACACCACGCCCTTGCGGGTCTTCACGTGGATATGCGTCGACTTGACGTTCTTGGCAGCCAGCAGGTCGGCCTTGGCCTTGGTGGTGATCGTGCCGTCGTCGACGTGCTGGCCGATGGTTTCCGACGCCGCCGACGGAGCGCTGCTCTGCGCCATGGCGTTCGTCGCGTTCAGTGCGAAAGCGACAACAGCGATGCTACCTGCGGTCTTCAAAAGTTGGATGGTCTTCATGGTTTCTCCTTCGGGTGTTGATGAAAATTGCGGTCTTGTTGCCTGCGGTCGATCGCGGCCGGAACCGCCGATGACACGCGTGGGATCGTTGCCGCTACGGTTCCGTCAGGGCCCGTTATCGACACCGGATGGCGGTCTGTGCATGCGCTTCGCTTTCGTGTTGCGTGCAAGACCGGCGTCCGTCCACATAGTGTATGGACGCAAGCGATGTGCCCGCTCCGGCGTCAAGAGACTGCCATTGCAGGAAAGCTGTTACGGCACATGTATTTAGGCTGAGGAATGAGGCACCGCCGAGCGTTGGCACCAAGCTCGACGGCGCAAGGCGGGAGGGACCGGAATTTGCCGGGTACTTGTAAAAAGGGCGCCCGGCGGCCTGCGCAATTGGCGGGCCTGAAAATACAAAGTCTAGAAAAAACAGGGCGTTGCGCGAGGTGGTACGACAGTTGCTCCAGACGGGCTACTGACCATTTTTCGGCTATCAACGGGACCTCACTACAATGCCTTCAATTGAACTACGCACAAGGCAGTCTCTCGCACTCACGCCGCGTCTGCAGCAATCGGTGCGTCTGTTGCAGTTGTCGTCTCTGGAGTTCCAGCAGGAGTTGCGCACGGCGCTCGACACCAATCCGTTCCTCGAGTACGACTCGTCGGAGACGGAAGACGTTGCGCTGGCAACCGCAACCTCTGGCGAAGACGGCGGCGCGCTGCCCGCCACCGACACGGTCGCGGCAGCCGAACCGGATTCGCTGCCAACTGAATCCGGCGCGAACGACACGCTCGAAGGCGCGGGCCAGGACGACATGCCGGGCGACTTCTCCGGCGACTACAGCAGCCGCAGTTCGACCCGCCAGAACGGCGACTCGGACAGCAGCGACCCCGCCGAATGGGCGCGCTCGCAGCCGACCTTGCGCGAGCAACTGCATGATTCGTTGCGCCTCTATCGACTCGACGATCGTGACCGCGCGGTGGCCCGCTTCATCATCGAGGCGCTCGACGACGACGGCTATCTGCGTCAGGAACTCTCCGATCTCGCGGACAGCGTCGATCTCGAACCCGAATTGACCGAAGAAGAATTGCTGGTGGCGCTGCGTCTCGTGCAATCGCTCGATCGGCCGGGTCTGGGCGCGCGTTCGTTGTCCGAATGCCTGTCGCTGCAGGTGAATGCCTTGCCCGCCGGCACGCCGGGGCGCGAGGCGGCGCGGCAAATCGTCGAACATCATCTGGAACGGCTCGCCCGCCGTGAGCAGGCTGAACTGCAAAAGCAGATCGGCTGCAGCGCGGAAGAACTGCGGGTGGCCTGCGCGCTGGTGCGCAAGCTCGACCCGAAGCCGGGCAACAGCTACGGCCGCACCGAAGACAACTACGTGGTGCCGGATGTGATCGTGCGTCAGGTCCGCAACAAATGGGTGGTGGCGATCAACCCGGCCGTGCAACCGCGTGCGCGCATCCATCGCATGTATGCGGAACTGTTCGCGCAGTCGGCCGGCGCGAGCCGCTCGCCGCTCGCGCAGCAACTGCAGGAAGCACGCTGGCTGATCCGCAACGCGCAGCAACGCTTCGACACGATTCAGCGCGTGGCCGAATGCATCGTCGCGCATCAGAAAGCCTTCTTCCAGTACGGCGAAATCGCCCTTAAGCCGATGGTGCTGCGCGATGTCGCCGACGAACTCGGCCTGCACGAATCCACCATCTCGCGCGCCACCGGCAACAAATATATGGCCACGCCGCGCGGTATTTTCGAATTCAAGCACTTCTTCCCGCGCGAACTGGGCACGGAAAGCGGCGGCACATGTTCGGCTGCGGCCGTGCGCGCGCTGCTCAAGGAAATGATCGCGGCGGAAAACACGCGCGATCCGCTCTCGGACGTGACGCTCGCCAGGATGCTCGCCGATCAGGGCGTACTGGTGGCGCGCCGCACCGTGGCGAAATACCGGCATCTGATGAAGGTGCCGCCGGCGGAGTTGCGCCGCCAGCTTTAAACGCGCCGCGCCCCGCCGCAACGGGGCAGCGCTCAAGCGCCACGCGAGGCTGTCCGCCCGCGTGGCGCTTTTTCGTATCTGGACGTTTCGCGCTCGCCCCTTTACATTGGCGGGTCCATGGGAAACGGGGTGGGGTCAATGAAGTACTCGAATCTGGTCGAACGCTTGCAGGGCCGGCGCACCTCCGCGTGGGAAATCCATCGTGTCGCGCAGCAGGCCGAGGCGAGAGGTGAAGACGTGATCGTGCTGAGCGTGGGCGACCCCGATTTCGCCACGCCCGCGCCGATCGTCGAGCGTGCCATCGAGGCCTTGCGCGGCGGCGATACGCACTACAGCGCCGTGTCGGGCCGCGAGCCGGTGCGCGCGGCGATTGCCGCGGAACATACGCGCATGACGGGCTGTGCCGCGAGCGCCGCCAACGTGATCCTGACGGCGGGGGCGCAGAACGGCGTGTTCGCCACATCGCTGTGTCTGCTGGAAGCAGGCGATGAAGTGATCGTCCCCGAGCCCATGTATCTGACCTATGAAGCCTGCGTGCGCGCGGCGGGCGCCACGCTCGTGACGGTGCCGGTCGATCCGGCGCGGGCGTTTCACGTCGACTGCGACGCGCTCGAGGCGGCCGTCACGTCGCGCACCAAAGCCATTTTCTTCGCGACGCCGTGCAATCCGACCGGCGTGGTCATGCAACGCGCCGATCTCGAACGTATCGCGCGACTCGCGTGCCGGCACGATCTATGGGTGCTGTCCGACGAGGTCTACGCCGAGCTGACGTTTGAACGCGAGCACGTGAGCATTGCCTCGCTGCCCGGCATGGCGGAGCGCACCGTGACGCTCGGCAGTTTGTCGAAATCGCATGCCATGGCGGGTTGGCGCGTGGGCTGGGCGATCGGTCCCACGGAACTGATCGAGCATATGGGGCGGCTCGCGCTTGCGATGTTGTACGGCTTACCCGGCTTCATCCAGCAAGCCGCGTTGACGGCGTTGCAGCACAAGGCGCGGATCGCCGCCGAGATGCGTGAGATCTACCGGCGCCGGCGCGATGTGGTGTTCGAGCGTCTGCATCGTGTGCCGGGATTGCGGTGCCTGTTGCCCGAGGCGGGCATGTTCATGATGGTCGATGTGAGCGGCACGGGCCTCGATACGGTCGATTTCACCTGGCAGCTGTTTCGCGCGCAGGGCGTGTCGCTGCTCGACGCGAGCGCTTTCGGCGAGACGGCGAATGGTTTCGTACGGCTGGGTTTCGTCGTCGACGAAGCGCGCCTCATCGATGCCTGCGAGCGGATCGCGGCATTCGTCGGCGCATTGCCGGCGCGTTGAGCCTTTCGCCAAGGTTTCGTTTGCTTTTCGATTCGCATCACGCAGCGATGCGTCGTGGGAGGAATGCGCGTCCTCGCCAGTTTTCGATTGACGCCGCAAATGCTTGCGTCAAAAATCGAGCGCCGAGTTCGTCTTAAGCTTGGACCTTCCGGACATCGGCGCCTATCGACTCTCGGTCGGGAAACTCATGGGCCTTCGCTTCACCTTCTGGTTGCGCCAATCGCTGATGGCAGGATCGATGGCGGCCGCTCTCGTGGCGATGGCGCTCGTGCTTCTCGCGCTCGCCATGTTCAGCACGATGTGCGCGGCAGCTGAACCGGACGATTCGCCGGAAGCCGCAGCAAGCGCGGAAGTCGAGGCGTCGGCGCCGGACGCGCCACGCGTCGTGAGCGGCGAGCCCGAGCAACGCGCGGAGACGAACGGCCAACCGCTCGACGAGCCACACGCGGCCTCGCCGCGCACGCCTCGCCAGCCTCGCCCGGCCGCAACGGCGCAGAACGAAGCGTCGGGCAGCGCGGCGCAGCGCAACGCGAAACCGGAGCCGGCGGCGATCCCCGTGCCGCCGGAAACCTCGTCGGTCACGCAGCATTCGATCCGGCTCGACGGCCGCAAGATCGACTACTCGGCCACCGCCGGCAACCTGCTGTTGCGCGATAAGACAGGGCAGGCCAACGCGAGCGTGTTTTACGTCGCCTACACCGTCGCCAGTAAAACGCTGCAGACGCGGCCGGTCACGTTTCTCTTCAATGGAGGTCCGGGCGCCGGCAGCGTCTTTCTGATGATCGGCTCGTTCGGGCCGAAGCGGGTGCGTACCGCGAGTCCGGCCATCACGCCGCCCGCGCCGTACACGCTCGCCGACAATCCCGACAGCCTGCTCGATACCACCGACCTGGTATTCATCGACGCCGTCGGCGCGGGTTTGTCGAGGGTCGTCGGTCATGGCACGGGTAAAGACTTCTGGGGCGTCGATAAGGATCTCGGTGCGTTTTCGCAGTTCATCGACCGTTATCTGACGGTGAACCAGCGCTGGAATTCGCCGAAGTATCTGCTCGGCGAATCGTATGGCACCGCACGCGCCGCGATGCTCGCGTATCAGTTGGGGCAAAACAATATCGCGCTCAACGGCGTGATCCTGATGTCGTCGGTGCTCGATTCCGCCGCGTTCTCGGCGGGCTCGGATTTCAAAAGCGAAAGCTATCTGCCGAGCTTCGCGGCGATCGCCTGGTATCACGACAAGATCATGCCGAAGCCGGCCAGTCTGCCGGCCTTTCTCGACGAAGCCCGTGCATTTGCACGCGGGCCTTATGCGCAAGCCCTCGCGCAAGGCGATGCGCTGCCCGACGCCGAGCGCGACGCGATCGCCGCGCGCGTCGCGCAGTTCACCGGTCTCGATGTCGCCTATGTGAAGCGCAGCCGCCTGCGTCTCTATCCGTCGCGTTATCGCAGTGAATTGCTGCGCGATCAGGCGCGCAGTGTCGGCCGTTACGATGCGCGTTTCGAAGGGATCGACTTCGACAGCGTGTCCGAACGTCCCGATTACGACGCCTCGGTGAGTAGCGTCTCGAGTGCTTTCGACGCGGCGCTGCACCAGCATTTTGCTGAGGATCTGCACTTCACGCCGACCGACGGCTACCGCGTCTTCAACGACGAAGCGTTGACGCAGTGGGACTGGAAGCATCGCGAATGGTGGGGCGAACATCTGCCCGTGCCGTACGCGGCGGGCGATCTGGCCGAAGCGATGCGACAGAATCCGCAGTTGCGCGTGATGTCGGTGAACGGCTATTTCGATCTGGCCACGCCGTTCTATGCGACCGAATATGCGCTCGCGCATCTTGGCGTGGATGGCCCGCTGCGCGCCAATGTGCGAATCGCCTACTATCCGACCGGTCACATGATCTATCTCGACGACGCGGCGTTACATACGCTCAAGCGCGATCTTGCGAGTTTCTATGCGGCGGGGGCGCGCTAGCGGGTTCCGAAGCATTCGCAGCGCGGTCGGAGCTTGCCTGACAAGCGGATTCGGCGTGTCCCGTTGAACGGTATAATTCGCTGCAACGTCGCAGCATGACTGCAACGTTGCAACGCACCGTGCCTGGACGTTGATCCACCGCCTGAAAACCGCTCGCTCAACCGGCTTCACTCACCGCTGCCCATGCCATTTCTCCCGATCCAGTCCTTCACGCGCAAACGGCTGTCCGACGTGGTGTCCGACCAGATCAAGCAACTGATCTCGGACGGCACGCTTATGCCCGGCGACCGCTTGCCGGCCGAACGCGATCTGGCAACGCAGTTCGGCGTGTCGCGCCCGTCGTTGCGGGAGGCGCTGATCAGGCTGGAAGCGGACGGCTACATCGAGACCTCGGGGCGGGGCGGTTTCACCGTGGTCGATGTCACGGCGCCCATCATCTCCAAACCGCTCGCCGAACTGTTGCTGCAGAATCCGCGCACCAGTGCCGATATTCTGGAGTTGCGCCAGGGGCTCGAATCGATTTCGACGGTGTATGCCGCGGAGCGCGCCACGGCCGCCGATCTGAAAAAGATCAGCGTGGCGTTCGAGGCATTGAAGGCGGGCTCGCAGTCGCAGGATCGCGTGAACCTCGCGGAACTGGACGCCGCGTTTCACCTCGCGATCGCCGACTCCACGCACAACATCGCGCTCGCGCATGTGATGCATGGTATCCATACGCTGATTCGCGAAGGCATGCGCCAGTACCATCGGCTGATCGATTACGACGACGCGATGGAAAAGCAGTTGATGAGCCAGCATCAGGCCATCTACGACGCCGTCATGGCGCGCGACGCGCAAAAGGCGCGCAAGGCCGCCGAGCGTCATTTGAATTTCGTGCGCGAGATGTACAAGGAAGACGCGGCGAAGCCTTCGTCGAGTGTGGTTTCTTGATCGCTTGAGAGCGTGAATGCTGTCTGGGCGCTAACCTGGCGCCCACATGGTTGCGGTTTCAATTCTTCGCTTTAAATCCCCTGCAGTTCTGGTTCATCGCCGCGGACGCTTGCGCGCACTGCGTGGCGTTATCGATCCCGATCGCTTCTAATCCGTCGCGATCCCACGATTGACACCCTCTCGGAACTTCCCTTATATTCTTGGTCAGACCAACCTTACCAGTCTGACTGAGGTGCCGGAATCTGTGCCAATCATTCAATGGCCGTGCATTCCGCTGCGCGGCAACGCACTGGTTCATGAGCGCGATTCCGCAGTAGAGTAGGTGAATCGACGGCTGGTGCCTTTTCTTTTCAATGAGCTTATGAAAGTCGCCCTGTTCATCCCGTGCTTCATCGACGCGTTCTATCCCGAAGTGGGGATCGCCACGCTCGAATTGCTCGAACGCTTCGGCATCGAGGTCGACTATCCGCAGGAGCAAACCTGCTGCGGCCAGCCGATGGCCAACAGCGGCGCGCATGCCGAGGCGGCCGGCACCGAGCGCGTGTTCGCGCGCAACTTCGCGGGCTACGACTACATCGTCGGGCCGTCGGCGAGTTGCATTCATCACGTGCGCGAGCATCTGACCGCGCTCGAGCAAACCGACGAAGTGAGGAAGGTCCGCGCGAACGCGTACGAACTCGTCGAGTTTCTGCACGACGTCGTCGGCGCGCGTGAATTTCCGTGGGCCGAGTTTCCGCATCGGGTGGGCTTGCATAACAGTTGCAGCGCATTGCGGCATCTGAAGGAAGCATCGATTTCGGAAGTGGCGGGCACGCCGTTTTCGAAGCCGCGTACCTTGCTCGAAGGCGTGAAGGGCATCGAGTTCGTCAAGCCGGCGCGGCCCGACGAATGCTGCGGCTTTGGCGGCACGTTCTCCGTCACCGAAGAGCCGGTGTCGGTGCGCATGGGACAGGACAAGGTGCGCGATCATCTGAACGCGGGCGCCGAGTACATCGTCTCGGGCGACATGTCGTGCCTCATGCATCAGCAAGGCTGCGCGGAACGCATGAAGGCCGACGCGCGTTTCATCCATATCGCGCAGGTCCTCAACGGAGCACGCGCATGAGCAACCGGATCGATCACGCGAAAGCCGCGGGCGCTTTCATCAGCAAGACGGAGCACGTGGCGTTTCACGACAAGCGTCTGTGGGATTTGCGTGAGAAGCGCGACGTGCAGGCGCACGGCATCGCGGAGTGGGAGACGATGCGCGAACTCGCGTCGGGTATCAAGGAACACACGCTGTCGAACCTTTCGCAGTATCTCGAACAATTCGCGGCGGCGGCCGAGGCCAACGGCGTGACGGTCCATTGGGCCGCCACCGCCGAAGAGCACAACGCGCTCGTGCACCAGATCATGTCGGAGCGCGGCATGACCACGCTCGTCAAAAGCAAGTCGATGCTCACCGACGAATGCAAGATGCGCGAGTATCTCGAACCGCGTGGCATCACGGTGATGGAAACGGATCTGGGCGAACGCATCCAGCAACTCGATCATCAGGACCCGAGTCACATGGTGGTGCCCGCGGTGCATAAACTGCGCGCCGACGTTGCTGAACTGTTCGGCCGCACCATTGGCACCGATCCGAAGAATAGTGACATCCATTACCTCGCGGAAAGCCAGCGGATGAACACGCGGCCGTATTTCGTGCGCGAGAAAACGGCGGGCATGACCGGCTGTAATTTCGCGGTGGCGGAGACCGGCACGGTGGTGGTGTGTACGAACGAAGGCAATGCGGATCTGTCGGCGAACGTGCCGCCTTTGCATATCGCGTCGATCGGAATCGAGAAGCTGATTCCAAAAGTATCCGACCTCGGCGTGTTCATTCGCATGCTGTCGCGCAGCGCGCTCGGCTCGCCGATCACGCAGTACACCTCGCATTTCCGCGCGCCGCGTCCAGGCACGGAGATGCATTTCATCCTCGTCGATCATGGCCGCTCGGAGCGGCTTGCGATGGAGGACTTCTGGTACTCGCTCAAATGCATTCGCTGCGGCGCCTGCATGAATACGTGTCCCGTGTACCGGCGCAGCGGCGGGCTGTCGTATGGCGGCACGTACTCGGGACCGATCGGCGCGATCATCAATCCGACCTTCGATCTGAAGCGCTATAGCGCGCTGCCGTTCGCGTCGACGCTCAATGGCAGCTGCACCAACGTGTGTCCGGTGAAGATCAATATCCACGAGCAGATCTACAAGTGGCGCACGGTGATCGCCGAGCGTCACGAAGTGCCGTTCGTGAAGCAGGAAGTGCTGAAAATGGCGGGGCGATTGCTGGCGAGTCCGACCTTGTATCGCGCGACGGTGTCGTCGATGGGCAGCGCGCTGCGGCGGCTGCCGAATTTCGTGCTGTATAACCCGCTCAATATCTGGGGCAAGCAACGTGAGTTGCCGGAGGCGCCAAAGCTGACCTTCCACGCCTGGTACAAGAAGAATCGTGGAGGCGACAATGGCAACGCGTGAGGCTTTTCTGGAAAAGGTGCGGCAGGCACAGCCGCCGGCGCGGCCACGGCCCGAGGTGCCGCTGTTCGACGCGCCGGGCGGTGATCTGCGCGCGCGCTTCACGGCGGCTTTGCAGGCGATGGGCGGCACTTGCGTCGAAGCCTCATTCGCGGCCGATGTGAGCGGGCTGATTCGCGAGCGCTTCGGCGCGGAGACATCGGTGGCTTCGGCGACCGCGGAAGTGCCGGGCACGCGAGCGCTCACCGCCGATACGGAGCCCGCATCGCTACAGGACATCGACGTCGGCGTGGTGCGGGCACGCTTCGGCGTCGCCGAAACCGGCTCGGTGTGGTTCAGCGAGCGCGAGTACGTGGTCAACGCGCTGGGCTACATCGTGCAGCATCTGGTCGTGCTGCTCGATCCGGCGCAATTGATCGACGGCTTGCAGGACGTATACCGGCGCGATGATTTCCGCGACGCCCGATATGCGGCGCTCGTCACCGGACCTTCGGCGACGGCGGATATCGAGGGTGTGCTGATTCGCGGCGCACAAGGCGTGCGTTCATTGACGGTGGTGTGGCTGGCGGCGCAATGAAAATGCAGTAGCCGCGGCATGATCGAATGGCACAATGCGGCATCCCGTTCGATAAGCCTGCCAATCTGCTGATTCCCGCCGAGGGCGGCACGTGGCGCGAAGGTATCGTGTTTCATCCCACGCTGGGGCACAGCGCCGGGCATATGTCGATTTCGATCCGTTCGCGCGGCGAGGAGGCGATCTTCAGCGGCGACGTGATGCATAACCCCATCCAGGTCTACCGGCCGGAATGGAACTCGACGTTCTGCCTCGATGCGGCGTCGGCGCGAAGCTCACGGCACGGGTTGCTCAACTACGCGGCCGATCGCGATGCGACGCTCTTCACCGCGCATTTCCCGCAGACATCGGCGGGGCGGGTGAGGCGGGGGGCGGACGGATTCGAATGGCAGTACGTTCAAGCCGCGCCATGACGTTGCCTTAAGGCAATGTGGCCGGGCTCGCCACGGATTTTGCTATCATCACTGTATAAACATACAGGTTTCGTGAAAGTGCCGTGGCAACACCTGTCTCTCCCTACGCTCTCTACTATCTGCTGAACTTCGAGCGCGCTCTGGCGTGGCTCGCGCAGCGTTACGACGACGTGTTCGACGCTCACGAACACGCGTTTCTGCGCGAGTTCGCCGCGTTGCCGCAGTCTTCGCGCGCGCTGCTGGTGCGCATGCTGATGCGCAAAGGCACGCTGTTCCGCGCGAGCCGCCTGTCTTACGACGAGATCGGTTGCCCGTTGCAGGCGGCCGCGCCGATCGCGGCGCTCGGCTGGGTCGACACCGAACCGGCTCTTACGCTCGACGAACTGTTCGCGCTCACCACGCGTGCCGAGTTGATGGAGATGTTCGCGGACGCCATCGCGTTGATTCCGGGCGCGAGAAGCCTGCGCAAGCCGGACCTGATGGAAACACTGCGCCCGTTCCATGCGAGCGAGAGTGAGGAGAAAGGCGCCACGGCGCGCCCGCTTTCGGCATGGCACGGTCGAACTGAAGACCGCGTCCTTCACGTGGCGATCGCGCCGCTTTGCGAACGTCTGCGTTTGATGTTCTTCGGCAATTTGCAGCAGGAGTGGTCGGAGTTCGTGCTCGCCGACCTCGGGGTGTTCCAGTACGAGAAAGTGGCGTTCGCGCCTTCGTCGCGTGCGTTCCAGCAGCGTGCGGACGTCGACGTTTATCTCGCCTTGCATGCGTGCCGCGAGGCGCTCGAATGGCTGCCCAGCGGCGAGACGGAAGCAGCGGCGATCGACGAGCTCGTTACTTCGGTCGCCGCCATCGAAACTGCCAACCCCTGGCTTGAAACGCGGCGCGCGAAACTGTTGTTCCGCATCGGCTACCTGTGCGAGCGCCGGCAGAACTGGGCGGCCGCGCTCGCCGTTTATGAGCGTTGTGCGTGGCCCGGCGCGCGTCATCGGCGCATGCGCGTGCTCGAACGCAGCGAGCGTTTCGACGATGCCTTCGCGCTGGCCTCGCAAGTCGCCGCCGCGCCGGAAAGCGAAGAAGAGGCGCAACGCCTCGCGCGCATGCTGCCGCGTTTGCAGCGCAAGCGTGGCGAGGCGATCGCGCGTGTGCCGGCGGCTCGCCCGGTCGAGCGCAGCACGCTGGTGCTGCCGCGGCCCGAGGCGCCGATGCCGGTCGAATATGTCGCCCGCGATCATTTGACGTGCGAGACCGCACCGGTGCATTACGTCGAGAACGCGCTGATCAACTCGCTGTTCGGGCTGTTGTGCTGGGAGCCGGTCTTCGCGGCGTTGCCAGGGGCGTTTTTTCATCCGTTCCAGCGTGGTCCGGCCGATCTGCACGCGCCGGATTTTCATGCGCGCCGCGCGGAGCAGTTCGCCGCGTGTCTTGAACAACTCGATAGCGGCGTTTATCGCGAGACGATTTTGCGGCATCTGCATGGCAAGGCTGGGCTGCAATCGCCGTTCGTGTTCTGGGGGATGCTCACGCCGGAACTCGTCGCGCTGGCGCTCGACTGTTTGCCGGCCGCGCATCTGAAATTGTGGTTCGAGCGTTTGCTGCACGATATTCGCGGTAACCGGTCCGGCTTGCCAGACCTGATCCGCTTCTGGCCGACCGAGCGCCGCTATGAGTTGATCGAAGTGAAAGGCCCCGGCGACCGCTTGCAGGACAACCAGATTCGCTGGCTCGCGTACTGCGCGCAGCACGGCATGCCGGTGCGCGTGCTTGATGTGCGCTGGGCCGATGAAGCCGCAGTCGCGGAAGGTGGCGCGGCTGAAGTTGCTACCGAGGTCGCCACCACCGCACCCACCACCGAGACCACCGCATGACCTACGTGGTCGCCGTGCGGGCGATGTGCGAGTTCACCGCGAGGCGCGGCGATCTGGATCTGCGGTTCACGCCGGCGCCGACCTCGCTCGAAGGCATGGCGGGCCACGTGACGGTCGCCGGCCGGCGCGCAAGCGGCTACGAAACCGAAATCACGCTGACGGGCACGCATCGCCGCCTCACCGTGCGCGGCCGCGCCGACGGTTACGACCCGAGCGCGAATCGACTGGAAGAGGTGAAGACGCATCGTGGCGATCTCGAACGGATGCCGGCCAATCACCGCACGCTGCATTGGGCGCAGGCGCTTGTCTACGGTCATCTGCTGTGCCGGACGCGCGAGCTCACGGAGTTGACAGTAGCGCTGGTGTACTTCGATATCGGCACCCAGAAAGAGGTGCTGTTGACGCAAACGCATACCGCGCGCGACCTGGAGGTTTTCTTCGTCGAGCAATGCGAGCGGTTTCTCGATTGGGCCGTGCAGGAAGAAGCGCATCGGGCCGCGCGCAACACGGCGCTCGGCGCGCTGCAGTTTCCGCATGGGCAGTTTCGCAGCGGACAGCGCGAGCTGGCGGTGTCGGTGTATCGCTCGGCGCGCGACGGCAAGCCTTTGATGGCGCAGGCGCCGACCGGCATCGGCAAGACACTCGCGACGATTTTCCCGTTGCTCAAGGCGTGCGCGTCAGACCAGATCGACCGGGTGTTCTTTCTGACCGCCAAGACGCCGGGCCGCGCGCTGGCGTTGGACGCGATCGAAACGCTCCACCAAGGCGCCACGCGCCTGCCCTTGAGAACCCTCGAACTGGTCGCGCGCGACAAAGCCTGCGAGCATCCCGACAAGGCCTGCAACGGCGAATCCTGTCCACTTGCGCGCGGCTTCTACGACCGGCTCGACGCGGCCCGCAGCGCGGCGCTGGCGGGTCCGCGCCTCGATCGCGCGGCGGTGCGCGAAGCGGCGCTCGCCAACGACGTCTGTCCGTACTATCTGGCGCAGGAACTCACGCGCTGGGCCGACGTGGTGGTCGGCGACTACAACTACTACTACGACAGCAGCGCGATGCTGTATGCGCTCACGCAGATCAACCAGTGGCGCGTGGGCGTGCTGGTGGACGAGGCGCACAATCTGCTCGACCGCGCGCGGCGCATGTACACGGCGTCGCTCGATCAGGCGGCGTTCCGGCTCGCGCGCAAGACGGCGCCGGCCACCTTGCGCAAGCCGCTTGAACGGCTGCAACGCGAGTGGAACGCCGTCAAGCGCGCGCAGACCGCGACGTATCAGGTCTATGCCGACGTCCCCGGCAAACTGCTCTCGGCCGCGCAAAATCTGATCGGCGCCGTCACCGATCAACTGGCGGAAGCACCGCTTTCCATCGACGAAGCGTCGCTGCGCTTTTTCTTCGACGCGATGCATTTCGTCGCGCTGGCCGAGCAGTTCGGCGAGCATTCGATCTTCGACCTCACGCTGACCACGGACCGTTACGCGCCACGCAACAAAACGAATGCCACGCTCTGCGTGCGCAACGTGATTCCCGCACCGTTTCTCGCGCCGCGCTACGCGGCCGCGCGCACCACGGTGATGTTCTCCGGCACGCTCAACCCGCATCATTTCTATCGCGACACGCTGGGTCTGCCTGAACAAACCCGATGGCTCGACGTGGAAGGGCCGTTTCGCGCCGAGCAGTTGCAAGTGCGCGTGGCCGGCAACGTATCGACGCGATGGCGCGACCGCGAGCGTTCGCTCGTGCCGATCGTCGATCTGATCGCGAAGCAATACGCGGCGCAGCCGGGCAATTATCTGGGCTTTCTGAGCAGCTTCGAGTATTTGCAGCGCGTGGTCGCGCTGATGCGCGAGCGGCATCCGGACTTGCCGGTCTGGGCGCAGGAACCCGGCATGGACGAAGCGGCGCGCGATGCTTTTCTCGCGCGCTTCCGGACCATGAATCAGGGCGTGGGCTTCGCGGTGTTGGGCGGCGCATTTTCGGAAGGCGTCGATCTGGTCGGCCAGCAACTGATCGGCGCGTTTATCGCCACGCTCGGTTTGCCGCAGATGAACGAGATCAACGAACAGATGCGTCGCACGATGGAAACGAAGTTCGGCAACGGCTACGACTACATGTACCTGTATCCCGGTTTGCAGAAGGTGGTGCAGGCGGCCGGACGCGTGATCCGCACGGAGCAGGACCAGGGCGTGGTGCATCTGATCGACGACCGCTACCGGCGGCCTGAAGTACGGCGTCTGCTGCCGCGCTGGTGGGACGTGCAATAGCGCGCGCCTCTTTACCTCCCAGGTAATCGACCCGCGTACCGCCGCCCGGCACAGTGGCGTCACGGCATCACGATTCCCGCTTGAGGCCGCAACCATGTTGCATGAGACCAGGGCGCGCTGCGTGGGACCGGAGTAAATGCTGAAGCACTAACTCCGGGTCGGCATAAGCGCCAAAGCGCCAACTCTGGTCGACCGCTTTGCATGGGACCAGAGTAGGCGCTAAAGCGCCAACTCTGGTCGACAAAGGAGACTTCCATGAACGCGACCGCACCGTATCTCGCCGACGAACCGAACACCATCCGCACCGCCGACAATACACGCCTTTTCTACCGCGAGTGGGGACAGGGCACGCCGCTGGTATTCCTGTCAGGCTGGACGCTGAACTCCGACATGTGGGCGTATCAGATGGAACCGCTGTCGCGCCTCGATTGCCGCTGCATCGCCTACGACCGGCGCGGGCACGGCCGTTCGAGCGATCCGGGCCGCGGCTACGACTTCGACACGCTCGCCGGCGATCTGGAAAGCGTCCTGAGCGCGCTCGACCTAAGCGGCGTCACACTGGTCGCGCATTCGATCGCGAGCGGCGAAGCGGTGCGTTATCTGACGCGTTACGGTGCGGCGCGCGTCGCCCGGGTCGCGTTCGTCGCGCCCGCGGCCACGCCGTATCTGCTGAAAACCGAGGACAACCCCAACGGCATCGACGCCGCTTTATTCGAGCAGGGCCGCCTCGCGCTGAGCCGCTCCTTTCCCGACTGGATCGAGGCGAATGCGGCGCCGTACTTCGGACCGGGCGTGTCGCGCGCGCCGCTCGACTGGACGATCCGCATGATGCTGCAAACCTCGCATCAGGCGATGCTCGAACTGGCCCGCGTGCAGACCATCACCGATTTCCGCGCGGAACTGGCGAAGATCGAGGTGCCGTCGCTGATCCTGCATGGCGACCGTGACGCGTCGGCGCCGCTCGAACTGACCGGGCGGCCCACCGCGGCGCTGATGCCCGGCGCGTCACTGCGTGTCTACGAAGGTGCGGGTCACGGCTTTTACTTCACTCATGCGGAGAGGTTGAACCAGGATTTGCTGGCGTTCCTGGGCCGCCGGCCGGCTTAGGGTCGACGGGCAACTGGTCTTCCACCGGGGCGTCGGTTTGCTGGGCCGCGGCGGGCGGAGGCGCATCGGCGGGCGGCGCCTCGTTCAGTGCGTCAGGTGCGTCTTTGTGCGTGTCATCCGCTTCGATTCTGGCCGCCGCGCTTTCAGGGTCCCACGTCAGCAGATTGCGCTGCGGGTTCGCGATCTCGATGCCGCGCTCGCGGAACTGGTCGAGAATGCGCCGGTTGAATTCGCGCTGCACGCCCCAGCGCGCACTGTCGCGGCACTGAATCTGGCCGGCCAGCGTGATGGCGGAGCCGTCCAGCGCATCGACGCCCCAGAAGCTGAAGTCCGACAGAATGCCGTCCTTGAACTTGTCGTCCTCGCGCAAGGCCGCGCCGATTTCCTTCAGCGTGTTGATGGCGAGATCGACATCCTCGCCGAACACGATGTTGACCTTCACCGCCGCATTGCCGATGCCGCGGTTGGTGTTGTTCACCGTCGATACCGAGCTGAACGGCACGGTGTAGAGCGAACCGTCGCCGCCGCGCAGGCGCACGGTGCGGATCGACAGATATTCGACGGTGCCGGACACGCCCGCGAGCGTGACCCAGTCGCCGACCTGCATCGCGTTTTCCATCAGCAGGAAAATGCCGGTGATGAAATCCTGCACCAGTTTTTGCGAGCCAAAACCGAGCGCCACGCCGAAGATACTTGCGCCCGCCAGCAGCGGCCCGATGTTCACGCCGAGTTCACTCAGACCGGTGAGCACCACCACCAGCGCGATGGCACAGAAGAGCGCGCTGCGCAGCATCGGCAGCAGGGTGCGCAAGCGCGCGGCGCGCACGAGGTCGCCGCTGGTGGTCCAACTGTCCAGCCGCTGTTCGACCGATACGTTGACGCCTTCCCACACCAGCAACGCGATCACAGCCGCCACGCCGATCGTGATGATCGCCGACGCGAGCCGGTGCCCGATCGTGCCCGCACGGAACAGGTCGACCACATGCACGCCCCACACCTGCAACAGCGCGAGCGCGGTCACGATGCCGATGAGCCACGCCACCACGCGGCGCAGCAGCGGGTAATAGCGGTACGCGTGCTGATGCACGAGCGATTTGGCCGCGTCTTCCTGCACATTGAAGAGCCGGGCCAGCGCGCCGAACACCACGATCGACACGACCCGCGCGCCCACCAGCACCGCCAGCGAAATGCCGCCGAGATGCAGCAGCGCGTGGTAGCCGTTCTGCACGTCGAGCGCCCAGACGAACCACAGCGCCATCACGACGAACACCGCGGCCCACGCCCAGACCTCGGCGAATACATTGCCGGCGATCTCCAGCGATTTGCGCTCGGCAACGCGCCTGCGGATCAAGTCGCCGACCGGTTTCGCGCATTGCAAAAGCAGAATCGAGATCATGATGTGGCCGGCGAGCGCGACCACTTTCATCAGGGCGAGATGCGCCGCGTCGTTCAGGCCGAGCGACTGCGCGATCTCCGCGACCGCGGAACCCGCGCCCACCACGCTGACGATCCGCACCAACCAGCGCTGCACGAAGGCGGCCCACGCATCGCTCATGCGCAACAGACGCAGGCGCGGCGCGGCCGGTTGCAGGAAGAAACCGCTGACGATCACGATCACGCGGCACAGCACGTAGATATCGACCAGCGAATCGAGCGCGCGGTCTTGCGGCGTGCCGTCGTCGGTGAAGATCGACATCAGCGCGCTCGCCGCGCCGACGAATACCGCAAGCGGCAGCAGTCGCAGCACCATCGTCAGGAGCGCGCGCGGCAGGCGCCGCAGCAGCGTCCAGTGATGTTTGGCCTTCTGCTTGCCTTTGGCTTCGGTGACCTTGCCTTTGGCCGACGTGGCGGCGGATGTGCCTGACGGCACGGCGTCGGCTTGTGCCTGCGCCGCACTCACCGGCGAGGGCGGCGCAATGGGCAACGGCGGCGCGGCGTGCGGCGTGTCGGCCGGTTGGGGCGCGACGTCGACGGGCAGGTCGGCTTGCGCGGCGTCGTCTTCCAGTTCGCGGCGCGCGGCCAGCGCCCTGTAGGCGCGGCGCAGCAGGCGGCGTGCGAGCCATTCGAGCACGAGCGCGGGGATCAGCGCGGCCAGCAGCGACCACGCGACGTGGCCCAGCACGGCGCGCGCTTGCGGGTTGGTCGATTGCCAGTTCCACCAGGCGCGGACCGATGCGACATCGAGCAGCGCGGCGACCGAACTGCGCAACGACGTGCCGAGGTGGACGGCCCAATGCGCGCCCTGACGGGCCAGTTGCGAGGCGAGGCCGTTGGACTTGAACGCCGCCGGTACGATGGCGGCGGCGCCGCTCGCCGCAGCGGGCGCCGAGGCGGCCGCGGGCGCGGAAGCGGGCGGCGCGCTGAGCGCGCCGGCGGCGGCGATGGCCTGCAGCGTGTCGGCGACTTGCGCGCGGCGCTTGGGATCGTTAAGGACGGCGAGGGCCTGGCGGGCCTGCTCGGGTGTCAGCGTGACGCCGACGCCGGAGGCCGACGACGCGGGCGTGGCCGGCGCTGTCGCGGCGAAAACCGGCGCGGTGATGAAGGCGAGAAGAACGAAAAACCAGACTTGGAATAATTTGCGCATAGGGTGTAAAGCGGGGGACAGATGCGGACGGCTGTGCCGATACGTACGGACCGGTTCGGCGGCGTGACCATGAACCGACACGGGTTCGGCCGTACAAGTTCCTTGAACTGCCTGTGGCGCGAGGCGCCGGAAAGCCGGCGAGCCCCGCGCAGCGGCATCTTGCGGCAGCAAAAAACTTGCCTGTCGGACAGCACCGGATTGTCCCATACCGGCTGTGACGCTCAGGAATTCCCCTTGGCCTGTGCCTCTGCCTCCACGGCGGCAGCCGCAATTGCACCCCCCTCGCAATTACTCCGTCGCCGCTGACGCGCGCACCGGCGGCACGCCCAAGGTGCCTTCCACGACTTCGGTGAAGGTGCGTTCCTCGCGCAGAATGAAGCGCTTCGTCTGCGCCAACTTGAAGTTGTCGCGTGCCTCGGCATCGGCGCGCAGTCTCGCGCGATACGTCTCATAGGCCGCGAGGCTGTTGAACGCGATCAGGCCCCACGCGATGTCGTTGGTCCCTTCGTGCGGCAGGAAGTAGCCGATCAGATGGCCGCCGCAGCGCGGAATAATGCGGCCCCAGTTGCGGGCGTATTCGTCGAAGGCATCGCGCTGGAAAGGGTCGATCTGATAGCGGATGAAGCAGGTAATCGCCATGTGCAAGCTCCCGGTCGGTTGAGGGTCGTGGTCTGAAGCACCATGACTGCAGTATGGCGAGCGCCGGCCGGCGATGTTTCAGCGTGGTATGAACTATGGATGGTGAGCGTGCGAGAGCCGTGAATCAGCCACCGCGCATTTAAAGCGGCCGTTGCGAGCGGATTGTGAAGGCCGCCAGCGTCGCGCCGGCCAGCGCGCAGAACGCCGACACCAGCGCCACCGCCCGCAATGCCGCGCCTAAGGCTTCGGCCTGTGCCCGCGCCACCTCGGCTTGCGCTCGTGGCGCTTCCACATGTGTTTGGGCCGCGTTGGCTTCGGCTTGCGCCGTCGTCACATCTGCCGGCGCTCCGCCCACTTTCCCTTCCGACGCACCGGCCCCAGCGGCCGGCGACGCAGCGCCCGAATCCATGCCGACTTGCGCCAGGCTCGCTGCCGCGCGCGCCGCCTGCGGCATATGCAGCGCATCGAGCGCCGCATCGTGCGACCACACGAACACGATCCCCAACACCGCGATCGCCAGCAAGCTCGCCACCCGCGCCACCGCGTTATTGATGCCCGAGGCGACGCCGGTGCGAGCGGCGGACACCGAGGTCATCACCGTCGTCGTCAGCGGCGCGACGGTAATCGTCATGCCGAGCCCGAGCACGGCCAGCGCCGGAAGGAAGCCGCGCCAATACTCACCGCGTACCCACGGCAGCGCGAGCATCGCGAAGCCGGCCGCGGCGACGACCGGTCCCGCGGTCAGCAAGGCCCGCGCGCCGTAGCGGCTTGTCAGTCCGCCGGTGAAGCGCGACAGCAGGCCGATGGTCACCGGCACCGGCAGCAACGCCGCGCCCGCCTGGGTCGCGCTGTAACCATAAGCGCGGATCAGCGTGAACGGCAGGAAGAACAGCGCGCCGCCCAAACCGAAGTAAAGCAGCAGCGTGACGAGATTGGCGCCGACGAAGTCGCGCGAGCGGAACACGTCGAGCGGCATCATCGGATTGCGGGTTCTCGCTTCGAGCGCGACGAAAGCGGTCAGCACCAGCAGGCCGCCGAGGATCGACGCCAGCACCCAGCGGTTGCCGAAGCCGTGCGCCGAGGCGAGGGTCAGGCCGTAGGTCAAGGCGGCGAGTCCGGCGGTGGCAGTGACAGCGCCCGGCCAGTCGAGTCCGGCTGTCGCATGGCCGGCGGGGAAGGTGGACGGATTGCCGTCGTCGTCCTGCCGGCTGTCGGGGACGGCCATGATCGCCAGCACGACGGTCGCGCACGCAATCGGCACGTTCAGGAAGAAGATGGCCCGCCACGAAAATGCATCGACGAGCCAGCCGCCCGCCACCGGGCCGAGCGCCGAGGTGATCGCGCCGACGCCGGCCCAGGTGCCGATCGCCTGGCCGCGCTCCTTGTCGTCGAATACCGCGCCGATAATCGCGAGGCTGCTCGGCACCAGCAACGCCGCGCCCACGCCTTGCACGGCGCGCGCCGCGATCAGGGCGGCGGCGCCCGGCGCGAGGCCGCAGCCGATCGAGGCCAGCGTGAACAGCCCGATTCCGGCGATGAACACCGTGCGCCGGCCCAGTTTGTCGCCGAGCGACCCGCCCACCAGCACCAGCGCGCCGAGAAACAGCAGATAGGCGTCGACGACCCACTGGATCGCCGCCACGCTCGCGCCCAGTTCGGTCTGGATGGACGGCAAGGCGACGTTGACCACGGAACCGTCGATGAAGGCCATGCTCGAGCCGAGGATGGTCGCGGCCAGCGCGAGTTTCTTACGCCGGCACGGATGGACGAGGCTGGGATGTTGCGCGCGAATGACGAGCGCGTCGCACGGGCTCGCCTGAGCGGGCAGGACGGACGAGGAACGGCGCTCGAGCGCTGGTACGTGCTGGTCGGCCAAGTCCGCTCCCGGATGGATGAACGGCCTTCAGCATAGCAATGCCGGCGTGTCGGCGAAAGGCGCGAGGGATGCGGAAGCCGCGGCTAACACGGCAATCGCCACGCCGAGCCTACCCGCTCACACCAGCGAAGGCGCCCGCCGCTCCGCCTCGCCGTCGGCATCCGCGCCACCGGCGCCGTTCGAAGCACGCCCGGCGGCCGGCTCCTGGTGCAGCCGGTTGGCGTGCATCAACCGATACAGCGTGGCCCGCGAAATGCCGAGTTCGACCGCCGCCTCGGACAATTTGTAGCCATGCCGCTGCAAAGCGTGCTCGATCGCGTCTTTCTCGGCCTTGCTGCGGATTTCCGCCAGCGTCACGGCCGGCCCATTGTCGGCTTCCGGCAGGCCCAGATCGCTCGCCGTGATAAAGCGGCCCTCGCTCATCACCACGGCGCGGCGCACGCAATTGATCAGCTCGCGCACGTTGCCCGGCCACGGATAGTTCGACATGGCGACGATCGCGTCGCTCGACAGGCCGCGCAGTTTGCGCGCGCCGTCCTGTTTGTACATGCTCAATGCATAGTTGGCGAGCAGCTTGATGTCGCCGCCGCGCTCGCGCAACGGTGGCTCGACGAGGCGCAGCACGCATAGACGGTGATACAGGTCGGAACGGAAGCGCCCGTCTTCGACCGCCTTGTCCAGATCGACGTGGGTCGCCGAAATGACCCGCGCATTGACGTTGATCGGGCCACTACCGCCCAGCCGTTCGATTGTGCCTTCCTGCAGGAAGCGCAACAGCACCGCCTGACATTCATGCGGCATGTCGCCGATTTCATCCAGGAAGAGGGTCCCCTCATGGGCGCTCTCGATCCGGCCGATCTTGCGTTGGAGCGCGCCGGTAAAGGCGCCGCGTTCGTGGCCGAACAATTCGGCTTGCAAGAGGCTCGGCGGAATCGCCGCGCAATTGATCGCGACGAAGGGCCGTCCGGCGCGCGGCGAGCGTTCATGAATCGCCTTGGCGGTCAGTTCCTTACCGGTGCCGGATTCGCCGGCGACGAACACCGGCGCGTCGGTCACGCCGCATTTGTCGATGCGCCGGTACAACTGCTGCATGGCTTCGCATTGCCCGACCATGCCGTGCCGGCCGAGCGAGGGCTCCGGCGCGACTTCCACATGCCGCAGGCTCGACAGCCCATGCGCGTGGCCGAGCGCGAATACGAGCCGCTCGTTGAGCCACGGCCGTGTGACGAAGTCGAAGCAATAGTCGAGGATGAAGCGGCTGACCAGTTCGTTTTCCGCCTGGCCCGGCGCGATCTGGGCGACCCAGTTGGTTTCGACGCGCCGCATACAGGACGCCAGCGCGGACAGATGCTGGGATGTGCAGTCGCCTGGCAGTTCCACGAGGCCGACCTTGATATTGCCGCGCTCGAGCATACGCTCCGCGACGGCCGTGCTTTTGGCATGCACCGCTTGCCAGCCAGAAGCCGCCAGAAAAGCGGCCAGTTTCTGATCCGGCGAATTCGACACATATAGAACGGTGCGTTCCGTGTCGACAGGCGTGCAAGTCGTATTCATGTTACCCCCGGTTCGATGCAGCTCTCAGGACTGTTCTGCGACGTACCCAACAGACCGGCAAGATGCCGGCTTCCGGCCAACTGAGCCAGCCGGTCCGCATGTGCGGACCCGGACATGGATTGATCCACCGCTTTTGGGGTTCTGCGACTCGCAGCCCGGCGGTGACGATTCACGGTAGCGGCAATCTCGGGGGGCATGGAGCGGGCGGCGCGAGCCGCGAGGTGCTACATATCGGACGAATGGCGGGAACGGTGTTCACCGTTGTAACCGTCACACGATCTTTTCCCCGAATCACTCAAACCGTTTTTAACCTCGTTGGCCTGATACAAGCACTCTTCTTGGCGCATGGGCTTAACGATAAGCGAAACCGCTTTGGAGCGCCATACAAACAAGTCTGGATTCAGAAACGTTTTTCACATCACCCCATTGTCCTTGCGGTTCAAAAATGGACGGTCAAGTCCCGCTATGCTCGGCATTCCACATAGCGCCTCAATTCGTTTTACGGCAAATGTGAAACGGAACTGTAATTCGCGATTTACCTCGTCTCACGCCTGCGACACATTGGGCAGGGTGCTGCGACTACCAGGTAGGGTTCCGAAGCATCGGCATATTTGACCGGGATGTGACGCAGCGCCCGGCCCCACGCGGGACGTGCGGATTGCCTGGCGAGCAAACGGCCTGGTACGTCTTGCCGCGGCACGTCGGCGGACGCACAAGTGCGTGTCGAATTCGAATCAACGCGTGATGCGAACCGTGCGCGAGCAGGGTGCGCCGCAGCAACGATCACGGTGGCATAAGGGTTTGGGGGCACATGGCATAGCCGTTGCAATAAGCACTTCACAGCGAATGCTGTTGCCGCCCGGTCCGAACTTCGGGAAGCCGGAGTGAAAAGAGACCGGCGGCAAATAAGACTTCGTAGGCGCGGTGAGGGGAAGCCAATGCGTTCTACGAGGAGGCGGCGGGGCCACTGAAAAACAACTGTCATAAAAAGCACGGCGCGAATGATCGGTACAACGTACCGGTCGTCGTGACCGGACGATGTAAAGGTTGACCTCGCCACTTTTTCCGTCTGTTTCGGCGGAGATGAAGGGGATGGCAAAAACAACAAGTACCGCGCTCACGGAGTTTGCGAGCGAACGATACGCACAACAACAAGAAAACAGCGAAAGAAAAGCGGCGGGGTAGCGCGCGGTCGAGGACCAACCGGGCGCGATGGAGCGGGGAGGAAAGGCCAGAGCCTCCGTAGAGAGGCGCAGGTTACGAGGTGGACCGGGCGCCGTGTCCGTGAATTTGCGGACACGGCTCACCTGGACAGGGCAGTGAGAAAAAGCAAATCTTTGTGGGGGTTGTCATGACCAGACAGTTCACCAAGCCGGCCGGCACAGTACGGCCGGCTCGTCAAACCACCGTGTACTCAACGGGGGTCGCCTATCAACGGCATGTCGCCGCGCCGCGTGCGCTGTTCGCCACGCCACCGGTCGATCTGACGACGCTGGTGATCGCCGAGGCGATCAAGCGCCGGGCGCAAGCCGAGATCCAGCGCGAGGCGTTGCGCGACTCGGTGTATGAGATGCCGGTCTCGCAGGAACGAAACTACGAGCGCGGTGCGGACATTCACCCGTCCGATTCCGACGAATAACCGGAACATCGACCGCTATCGAGGTGGCGTCGCCAACCGAACGGCGTCAAACCGGCGGAGAGCCGACATGATCGACATCTTCCTGATTTCATCCAGCATGGAGCGTGCGCCGGAAATCGTCGCTCGCCTCGAGGCAAGCGGCGTGGCTTACCGGCTGCGCACCGCTCACGGCACAGCCCGGCAAGTGCGGGCGCACGACCGTGCGATTCGAAGCGCCGATATGCTGATCGTCGACGACGCCGATCTGAGCGCGCGCGATCTGGACGGCGTCGAGGAAGCGCTGGCCTGCACGCCGGCCCTGCATTGCGTGCTGATGACGGCGGCGCCGTCCACCGCCTTGCTGGGCGCGGCGATGCGTGTGGGCGTGCGGCATGCGCTGGCGTGGCCGCTCGACGTCGACGAGATCACCACCATTCTGATCCAGGCCGACGCGCGGAAAAATGCCATCGGCCGCCGCGCCGGCCGTGTCGTCTCGCTCGCCTCGAGCAAGGGCGGCAGCGGCACCACGCTGATCGCCGTGAATCTCGCGTATTCGCTCGCGGCGCTGAGCAACCGGCGTGTGCTGTTGATCGACCTCAGTCAGCAATTCGGCGACGCCAGCCTGCTCATGGCCGACAAACCGCCGCCCACCACGCTTGCCGATCTTTGCTCCCAGGCGGAGCGCCTCGACGCCGCGCTACTCGAATCATGCGTGATGCATGTCCACGCAAATCTCGATGTGCTGGCGGGTGCGGGCGATCCGCTCAAAGCCGCGGAATTGCTGCCCGCGCAGATGGAGTGCATTCTTGCGCTGGCGCGCGAGCGCTATGACGCGGTGCTGATCGACATCGGCCAGAGCCTGAATCCGTTGACGATCCATGCACTCGATCGCAGCGACGCGATCTGCATGGTGGTGCGTCAGAACCTGCTTTACCTGCACGGCGGGCGCCGCATGCTCGATATTTTCAGGGAACTGGGTTATCCGGCCAGCAAGGTGCGGGTGGTAGTGAATCATTACGACAAGAACGCCCAGATCAACCTGTCGAAGCTCGAACAGACGCTCGGCGCGAAGGTGGCGCATCAGCTCCCACGCGACGAAAAGCAGGCCAATGAAGCGCTCTGCCGCGGTGTGCCGCTGGTGACATCCGCCCGAGACAGCACGCTCGCGCAAGGCATCAGCCTGCTGGCGGACATGCTGTGGCCGTCCAGCGCCGAGCGCCGCAAAGGCGTGCTCGGCCGCCTGTTCGCGTCGCGGCCGAACGTGCCGCCACAGTTGAAGCCCGGGCATTGAAGCTATCCTGTCGAGCGGGACAGACTCGTCAGAAGCGAATCCGCACGTCCGTGGCGTGATCTGGACAGTGGACCCGTGCCGCGCCGCGACACTGGGAGCACGGCAGCCCTTGGCGTAGCCGGCTCAGATAATAATTCGCATGTCGAAACGAGTCGCCAATGACATGGACCACTCCGGCAGGTCGGCCGCATTCTGCGCGAGGAGAAACTGCAGTCCGATGACGAAAGCTATCGCGCTTATCGATGCAAGGTGCGGTTTCGCGTGATTCCCGGCGTGTTTTGACGGTGTATCGTGTCGTTGTGGCCGGCTACATTCGCGGCCTGTCTGATTACTTTCTAGAGCGCCCGTGAGCGCAGCATCGTCCATGCAAAACGAGTCCAACGGTCTCAACGATATCGCGTCGATCCTGTCCAATCCGATTCTCAACACGGATTCGTACAAGGCGTCGCACTACCTGCAATATCCGCCCGAAGCGTCGGCGATGTTCTCGTACATCGAATCGCGCGGCGGGCGCTACGACCGCACGCTGTTCTTCGGCCTGCAGATGCTGATCAAGGAATATCTGTGCCGCCCGGTCACAACGGCCATGATCGAGCAGGCCAAGGCGTTTTTCACGGCACACGGCGAGCCGTTCAACGAAGCGGGCTGGCGCTACATCGTCGAACACCACGGCGGTTATCTGCCGGTGCGCATTCGCGCGGTGCGGGAAGGCTCGGTCGTACCGACGCACAACGTGCTCGTCACGGTGGAATGCGACGACCCGCAGGTGTTCTGGCTGGCGTCGTATCTGGAGACCATGCTGCTGCGCGTGTGGTATCCGATTACAGTCGCGACGCAAAGCTGGCATTTGCGCAAGACGATCCGTGGCTATCTGCTCAAGAGCAGCGACGATCTCACGCAATTGCCGTTCAAGCTGCACGACTTCGGCGCGCGTGGCGTGTCGAGCGCGGAGTCGGCGGCGATCGGCGGCGCGGCGCACCTCGTCAGCTTCATGGGCTCGGATACCGTGCTCGGCGTGGTCGCGGCGAATCACTACTACAACGAGACGATGGCGGCGTTCTCCGTGCCGGCGGCGGAGCACAGCACGATCACCTCGTGGGGCCGCGAGCGCGAGACCGACGCGTTCCGCAACATGATTGCGCAGTTCGGTAAGCCGGGGTCGATCGTGTCGGTGGTGTCCGACTCCTACGATCTGTTCGCCGCGCTCGACGCCTGGGGCACGAAGTTGAAGCAGGCGGTGCTCGACTCCGGCGGCACACTGGTGATCCGGCCCGACTCAGGCGACCCGCAGACGATCGTGCTGCAAACCCTGCGGGCACTCGAGGCATCGTTCGGATCCGTGGTGAATGGCAAAGGGCGGCGCGTGCTCAACAACGTGAGGGTGATTCAGGGCGACGGCGTGAATCCCGATTCGATCGAAGCGATTCTTGCCGCCATGGACGAAGCCGGTTTCGCGGCGGACAACATCGTGTTCGGCATGGGCGGCGCGCTGTTGCAGCAGATCAACCGCGACACGCAGCGCTTCGCGATGAAGTGTTCCGCGATCCGTTTGGGCGATGAGTGGCATGACGTGCTCAAGGACCCCGTCACGGATGCAGCGAAGCGCTCGATGAAAGGGCGGCTGACGCTGCTGGTGAATCGCCACACGGGCGAATATCGAACGGCGACGCTGCCCGTTGCCATCGAAGGCGATTGGGAAGAAGCGCTGATGACGGTGTTCGATTCCGGCAAGCTGCTGGTCGATATGTCGCTTGCCGAAATCAGAGGCCGCGCTCACGCGCACGAAAGTTAATGCGGGCTGCTCGCTTGCCAGACCGCGACGCCTGACGCGCGGATATCGATCCGGCACGGCGTGCCTTCACGCAGGCGGGCATCTTCATTGGCGATGTCGAATCGCACTCCGGCAATATTCACGCGGACATAGCGCTCGCCGCGCCGCAATTCGACCGCGTCGACCACACCGGCATGCATGCCGTCTTGTTCAACGACGATGGCATGCGACGACACGCGCCACATGACGCGCTGGCCGGTGCTCATATCGAGCCCACTGTCGCCTGTTCCGATCACGAAGCCCGGTGCGATCTCAACTTGTCCTGAAGCGCTCATCACGCCTTCGCCGACGTTGTGCAAGCCGAGCAGGCCGGCCACCCGCATCGAAGCCGGCCGCTCGAACACGGCGTCGATAAAACCTGCTTGCAACACACGGCCCTGTTCGACGACCAGGACTTCATCGGCCAGCAATGCGGCTTCATCCGGATCGTGCGTGACGATGATCGTCACCGCCGCGATCTCGCGCTGCAAGGCGCGCAACGATTGCTGCAAGCGGCGCCGCCGCGGCGTATCCAGCGCGGCGAACGGCTCATCGAACAGCAACAGTTCGCTATGCCGTGTCAGCGCGCGCGCAAGCGCGACGCGCTGCCGCTGGCCAAACGACAATTGATGCGGCAGGCGCGCGACCAGTTGCGCGAGACCCAGATGATCGAGCCAGTAGCGCGCGCTGGCGCGATCGGCATCGACGGGAAAGGCTAGTTGCTGCGCTACCGTCATATGCGGAAACAGGCCGTAGTCCTGCGGCATATAACCGATCTGCCGACGCTCCGGCGGCAGTGTGTTCAATGGCGTCGCGCCGAGCGTCACGCTGCTCGACGCGTTGGATTCGAGCCCCGCAATCAGACGCAGCGCCAACGACTTGCCCGAGCCCGACGGCCCGATGATCGCGAGGCGCCGCGTGACGGGCGTCCATGCGATGTCGAGATCGAACGCGCCCAGCCGCCGTTGCAAATGGAAGGCGAGGCTCAGGTCCGTGGTTTCGCCGCGGCTCGCCGTCAAGTCCGCGCCGGGTTCGAGCGCGTCGTCGCCGTTTTCGGTTTGCTCGAGCGTGGTCTTTTGCCGAAGGCTATAAATCGACAACGCCGCGCAGACGATCGCGATGGCGAGCGTCGGCAGCAGCAAGGGCATCATCGCCGGCAGCCCCTGGCCGCCGAATACGACGTATGTATAGACCGGCAACGAATACGGGTGATAGGCCACCATCACGGTCGCGCCGAATTCGCCGAATGCGCGCAGCCACGCGAGCGCGAGTCCCGCGCGAATCGCCGGCCATGCAACCGGCAGCATGACCCGGAAGAAGCGGCTGCCGGTGTGATGGCCGAGCGTCGCGGCCACGTCGTCGAGCACCGGGTCGACGGCGGTGAACGCGGACTTGGCGGCAATGATGAGGAAGGGCGCGGCGACGAAGACTTCCGCGAGTACGATGCCGGCGAACGAATCCGTGAGCATGCCATTGGTGAGTTGGCCGACCCAGCTATACGGGCCGAGGAGAAACAACAGCAGTACGCCGCTGGTGAGCGGCGGCAGCGCCAGCGGCAACTGCACGACAAAGCCAAGCAGCGCCACCTTGCGCGAGTTCGAGCGCGCCAGGAAATAGCCGAGCGGCACGCCGCCCAGCAGAATCGCGAGCGAGGCGACGCTCGCGCTTGCCGCCGATACACCGACGGCCGACCACGTCGCGCGCCAATCGACATTCGCCCAGTCCGCCGCGCCGAGCTGCGGCACGCTCGCGACAAACGGAGCGCACAGATAGACGGCCAGCAGCGCCGCCAGCCACAGCAGCGGACGCGCAGCGGTACGTTTCACCGCGCTTACTGCGCGGCGGCGTCGATCACGGCTTGCACCGAAGGCGGCATGGCTTGCACGTTGCCGCTCACGGTCGGTTTGATGACGTCCACTCCATGTTGCTTGAGCAGCGCGCGGCCTTTCGCGCTCAACAGGAAGTCGACGAAACTGCTCGCGCCTTCACGGTTCGGCGCGTCGCCGAGAATCGTCAGCGTGTAGCTGGCCTTGGCCTGCAATTCGGGCGCGGGGCGGATCGCCGGAATCTTCAGGTCGGACGTTTCGGTGGAATAGAAAAAGCCGGCGTCGAGCTGGCCGGATTGCAGGCGGCCAACCAGCGTTTCCTCAGGCAACACCTGCTCGGGGTTTTCCGCGGCACCGAGCGTTTTCTCGACGAGGTCCGGCTGATGGTAGAGCTCAGCCGCCTTGGTCACCATCTCGACGGTGAACGCGCCCTTCGGGTCGAGCTTCGGATCGGTCCGGCCGATGCGGATGCCCGGCTCCTGCAGCACCTGGTCCCAGCGCTTGTTCTTGAACTGCGGCGCGAACTTGCTCTGCGGGTTGTAGCCGATCATCAACGGCGATTCGGCGAAGTTCACATACCACGTGACGTGGTCGCCGTTGGCTGCGCCCGTCAAACTGTCATTCACCTTGGGGCTCGCGCTGATGAACACGTCGCCGCGGCGCAGCTTGCCCTTGATCTCGTTGGCGATCTTGTTCGAACCCGCCGCGTAGCCGCGGAAATGCTGGCCGGTGGCTTTCTCGAATGCCGGGCCGATGCTGCGCTCCATCAGATTGACGAGCGAGCCGGCGTACAGCACGTTGACCGTGTTGTCCTGCGCGAAGGCGGGCGCGGCCGTCACGATGCCGGTAACGACCACGACAGGAGCGACGAGAGAAGCGAGCAGCTTGCGAATCATGCGATAACCCCGATACGTTATTAAGAGCGCTATATTACGACGTCATCGCATAGTCTTGTGTGACGACAACGCCGCTGCGCTTCAGTTGAGTGGAAAGCTGCGCACGTAGCTGGTGCCGCTCGCGCTGGCGGCGCGGTCGATCGCGTAGAGCTTGCCGCGCGGCGCATCGACGGCCACGCCGCGGGCGTCCTGAAAGTCGTTTGCAAGCACGCTGATCGTGCCGTCCGGCGCGATCCGGCACAGGCCCGTGGCATTGCATTTGGTGTACAGCTTGCCGCCCGCGTCGACGGCCATCAGGTCCGGGCTGTTGATCTGCACGAACGTGCCGGTCGGCGCCACGGCCTGCGATCCGCCAAGCAGCGCGCTCAGACTCGCTTTGACGATGTCGTTGTTGGCCTGGTCCGAGACGTAGACGGCGTCGCCCGACACGGCGACCCCGACCGGCTTGCCAAGGCCGCTCAGCAGATCGCGCTCGATCGCCGTGTGAGCGGCCGGATCGTACGTGATGAGGCTCAGCCCGCCTTGCAGCGGATTGCTGCCGATTTTGACGAACCACGTCGAGAGCAAACGGTTGGAGCCGATCGAGATCAGGCCAAGGCGGCGGCGCGCCGGATCGGGGCCGCTCAGCGCCGCGATCGCATCGACGCCCGTGATGCTGAACACCGCGCTTGCCGTGCCGAAGCCGAAGCGTTCGATCATCAGCGTGGACGCGTCGGCGAAGCTCAATTGACTCAGGCTGTTCGACTGGCCGGCCACCGCCGGCACGCTCGCGTAATGCGCGAACGTGCGGCCGTCGGGCGAGGAGAGCACGCTACTGGTCTGGTCGTCGGTGATGAAGACGGCACCGTCCGCCGCACGCACCGCGATGCCGTTCGGCGACGCGCTCACCGCGTTCTTTTGCGGCGTGACGGTGATCTCGTCGCCGCCACAACTGGCGAGCGCCGCGATCAGTCCGAGGGAGACGAAAGCGTGACGCGTGGTGCGTCGCCAGGCGGGTGAGAAGCGCATGTGATCTCCTGAGTGACCCGCCTGCGCACTGGCTGTATGCCAGGGCGCCCACGCGTGCCGTGATTGTTATGAATGACAATCGGCCGGGTCATATTCCCGGCGATATGGCGCGTATCGACGCAGTTTTGCGCGCAAGCCGCCATCGCAGCGTAATATACACACGGACATAACGTGTGAACAAGCCGCTCGGGCGCACATGCTGGAGATAAACGGATATGGATAGTGTGAATGTGATTGCCGCGCCCGCTGTCGACAGCGCGCTCGTTCTGAGCGGACGATTCCAGCGGCCGCTTTCATTCGGCCTCGATGAACTCAAACGCTACGAAAGCGTGGTGGCCACGCCGTTCGATCTGCGTTGCTATACGACCAACCGCTTTATTCGCAGCGTCGAGCCGTATCGCGGCGTGCGCCTGACGACGCTGATCACGGAAGCGGGTTTGCCGAACAGCGTGCCGGGCGAATTCAAGCGCACGGTGTTCGTCGCGGTGGGGCACGACGGCTATGTCGTGACGTTTTCGTGGCACGAACTCTTCAACACGCCGGTCGGCGAGAACGTGATGGTCGCGTATGAATGCGGCGGCCGAGCGCTCGACGCTGAAGACGGCGCGCCGATTCTGTTTTCCGGATCGGACATCCTGCCTGCGCCGCGCCATGTCAAACGGCTCGCGCGGATCGAGGCGCATGTGTTGGGACCGTTGGCGTAAGTGGACGTGAAGCGTGGCTGGCAGGCGTAACATGGTCCGCTGGTCCACGCCGCATTGCCGCCATGTCTGACGATCCGCTTGCACGCGCTATTGGTGTTGCCGCATCCGGCATGGAAGCGCCGTTGTGGGCGCTGTCGTTGTCCTTGTCGCTGCCGCAGGACACGCAGGCCGCCGCGCGCATGACCCACTGGCTGGACGCGGCCACGGACGCTGCGTCGCCCGATACACAACTCTTCGCCAAACTGATCGCCGAGCGCGACGCGCGCAACGAACTCGCGCTGCTCGGGCTCGAGCAGCCAAAGTGGCGCGCGCTGCTGGCGCGGCACTTTGCGCGTGCCGCCGTCCCGGCCGCGCTGCCGTTGGTGGTCACTTCGAGCGAGCACGCGGAATTCGTCCGCACGCTCCACGCGCTCTTGCTCACGCACACCAGCGCCGCGATCCATGCCGACGACGCGCACTGTCTCGCCTCGATCATCGCCCATGCCTGTTTGCGCCCGGATCACCTATGGCGCGACCTCGGCCTCGCCGGCCGCGACGAAGTCACGTGGATGCTGACGCGCTATTTCCCCACGCTCGTGGCGCTCAATACCGCCAACTTGCGGTGGAAGAAATTCCTCGCTCAACAACGCGCGCTGTCATTGGGTTTGCAGCCTGGCCCGGCACCAGGTTGTCCGGGCTGCGAAGACTACGGGCATTGCTTCCCGGAGCTTCATGGAGGACTGTGATGGCCGTTCGGCCAGGGTGGCGGCACGAGACGGTTCGTGTATGCTTTCGCGCATGGCTGACATCTCAAAAAAACAACCCGCACCCGCGGCAAAAAAAACCGCGAAGTCGCGCCCCGAAGTGCGCTTCAGAATGCGCATCCGTAGCGGCGACGCGGTCGCGCTCGGGCCGGGCAAAGTCGAATTGCTCGAAGCCGTGCGCGAATTCGGCTCGATCTCGGCGGCGGCGCGCAGCCTCGATATGTCGTACCGGCGCGCCTGGCTCTTGATCGACGAACTGAACCGTTCGCTCAAGTCGCCTGCCACGCATTCGGAGCAGGGCGGCCAGAGCGGCGGCGGCTGCACGCTCACGCCCGTGGGCGAAACCATCATTCGGCTGTATCGCGACGTCGAAGTCGAGGCGCAGCGCAGTTGCGCGAAGCAGATCGCCGAGTTGACCAGGCTGATCCGCTCCTGAGCGGCCGGCTTCGTTCGAGCGCTGTCAGCCGTGCCGCAGGCAGAACGCCGAAGGCGGCGGATTGCCCAGTTGCGCGAGATGCTCGGGATGCAGGCGCGCCATCAATTCGACGAAGCTCGCCACGCTCGCCGTGCGCAGCGGGTGATAGTCGATCTGATGGCGTTCACAGACGCGCTTGAGCGTATTCATCGAATCGTGGTCGATGCAGTCGACCGGAAACACGACGAGATCCGCACCCGGCAACGCCGCGGCAAGCAGACCCTTGCGATCTTCCACGCCGCCGTCGTGCACGACCAGTTCGCCGCCCGCCACTTCCACCAGCCGCTTGAGCGCCGCGTTGGAGCCGGGCCTGCCGCCCACATACACGATCCGTTTGCCTTGCACGCTGTCGAGACTCGCCCGGCGCGTGCCTGCTCCGTTCGCCGCGTCCGCTGCGTCCACCGTCGCGCGTTCGAGGGCGTCGCATTCGCTTTGCACCAGCTTGAGCAGCGTGAGCGTCTGATCGTGGCTCCGGCGCAGCACGAGCGCCGCCTCCTGTTCCTGGAGCGCGCGCTGTTCCGCGGCCTCGCGACGGCTCGTATGCAGGGCGACGCGCTGATCGGCGTCGGCCAGTTTGTCGCGCAGCCGTTGCGCTTCGACTTCGAGACCGGCGGCGTCGGCTGGTATCTGGCGGGTTGACTGCGCCGTGAGCTGCGCGATCTGCTCGTTGAGCGCCGTAATCGACGCGTCGCGTTGCAGGCTGAGTTCCTGCAAACGGCTCTGCTGACGCTCGATTTTCTCTTTCAGTTCGGCGTTTTCCTCTTCCAGCGCGACCAGCCGGCGAATGTCCGCGCGATTGGCCGCGCCCACCAGGTGCGACAGCATGTGCAATTCGCCGAATGCTTTCTGGCGCACGGGCATGGTCGCAAATGGATGCGTCATCAACGCCCAGTAGGCGGGCGGGATGTCACCGCTCTTCAGCGCTTCGTCCCAGAGCTTGAGCAGGTCGACGTCGTCGGTGGCTTTGTCGAAGCGGCGGATCGCGCCTGCATAGTGTTCGTCGAGCAGTTTGTGCAGCGCCTTGGCGGCCGCGCCGCCTTCGATCGCGAGTTCGACCGCCGAGTGATGGATCTCGAGATCGCTCGCGTCGCGGCGGTCGAGTCCCGTGAATTTGGGCACCAGCTTGCGCAACTCATGCGTGCTCAGACACGTGCCGATGATCGAACAATGCAGATGGCTGTCGAGTTCGGCGAGGCGCGCGCGCCGTTTTGTGTTCGAGAACGACACTTTGGCAGGCGCGCAGCACGTGTCGGCGGCGCCCATGCCGGTGCCGGCAAGTTCGTCGCCGGACAGTTTCAGACGCGTGGGCTGGGCGAGACGGAACGGGGGCGTGTGCATGGGAATCTCGAATCCGGTTCGGTGTCAGGCGGGTTGAAAGTGCAGATGAAGCTCATGGCGCACTTTCGCCGCGCGAGCGCGGCCGGCGGTATATTCGGAAAGATATAACGATGGGCGGGAGAGAGCGTTCATCTACGTCTGTCGCGAGTCAGTCGTTGGAAGGGGTGAGGGCGGGCTCGGCGACGCGTGCTTTGCGTCGGGCCGCCGTGCCGCCCGCCGGGCTTCGAACAGTGGAGGCGCGCTTGCCGGCAATCGGGCTCGTGTCACTCGCCGCCCGTGCATGCTGTTCGAGCACATGCCCGACGCACAGGCCCACGAAGGCCGCGTCGAGCCGTTCGAGTTCCGCGACCACCTTGCGCAGTGCAGCCAGGTCGTTGCTGAACGTGTCGGAAAAGATCGCGTCGCGCAGTTGTTCGGCGGAGCGCGCTTCCTCGATCGCCGCTTTCAGGTCGCGCAGACGCGCGAACGCCGCGGCTCTCGCCCGCTCGGCGAGAATCGATAGCAACTGGTTCAGCGAATGCGAGCCGGACGTGCCGACCGAGGCGAAATTCAACTGGTCGTCGGTGAGCATCAGCACGAAACGCTGCACGCTGCCGTAGAGGCGCCGGTAGGCGTCGACGACATCGCGGATCGATTCGGCGCGACCGCGCTCGGACGCCGACTTCACCGCGACGATGGTCGACGACAGTTCGTTCGGCAAGCGCCCGAGGCGTTCAGCCGGGGCGGATGAAATGGATCGACTGCGCACCGCTACTGGCTCCTGCTGGCTCGTTTGGCCTCGTCGCGCGTGGCTGCCAGACGCGCTGAAAGACGCGCTGAAAGACGCGCCGCCACGCACCACGAAGCCTAACGTGATATTCGGCAGGATATAACGAAAAGCGGCCCGCGTGTTGAACAGAAGCCGTTTCCGGGCGCGTTGCGTCGCCTTCAGACCCGCGTCACTTGTGCCGTGCGAAGTCGAGAAACGCCTTCACAGCCGGGGCCCGCTCGTACTTCCGGAAGGCAATCGCGATCTCCGAAGCGATGGGTTGCCCGGCGATGTCGCGGTACACCACACCCGGCAACGCGATGCAGTCCGCCAGCGTATGCGGCACGACGGCGACGTAGCCGCCCAGCGACACGCAGGCCAGCACCGAGGCGAGCGTGCCGGGGCGCGGCCCGAGCCGCGCGGAGAAGCGTCCGCGCCGCGCCACTTCGAAGGTGCCGGCTTCCTGTTCCGGCAGCACGAAGCACTGGTCGCGCAGTTGCGCCGGCTTGACGCTCGCCGAGGCCGCCAGCGCTGAATCGGCCGGCAATGCGAGGACGAACTGGTCGCGATGCACGGTCGTGGCCTGAATGCCGTCGGCCAGCAGCATCGGCGGGCGCACGTAGGCGGCGTCGAGCAGGCCGTCGCGCAGCATGGCGGCGACGTTGTCCATCGGCACCTCGCGAATCGAAATGTCGACGCCCGGATGCGCGCCGCGAAATCCGCCGACGTCGCGCTGCAACACGCCCGCATACGCCGCCGACGCCACATAGCCGACTTCGACGCGCCCAAGTTCGCCACGCTCGGCCAGCACCGCGCGCTCCTCGCCGCGCGCGAGGTGATCGAGCGCGACGAGCGCCTCGGCGAGATAGGCGCTGCCCGCCGCGCTCAACGCAACCGAGCGCTTGGTGCGATGAAAGAGCCGCACGCCGAGCAGCCGTTCAGCCTCCTGAATCAGCTTGGTCAGCGACGGCGCGGCGATCCCCAATTCGTCGGCGGCGCGCGAGAAATGAAGCTGTTTCGCGACGCAAACGAAGGCATGGATATGACGGAGTTCGAGTTGCCGCATGGTCTTTTGTATTTCCGCTGGAGCTAATTATTTTGTGATTTTATGCCAATGACAGGCAATAGAGGCGTCGCTACCATTGAGTCGACCTGAACTCGCCGCCCATTTGCCCCCGTATGCCGTCTCCTTCCTCACACCGACCAACGCCGGCCAACCCCGCGTTCGTGCTGGCCACCGCCTCGGCCACCTGCGCGCTGATCGTGCTGGACACCAATGTCGTGGCGGTCTCGCTGCCGTCGATCGCGCGCTCGTTCCACGCAAGTTTCGCCGACGTCGAATGGGTCGTCAGCGCATACATGGTCGCGTTCGCGTCGTGCCTGCTGCCCGCGGGCGGTCTCGCTGACCGCGTCGGCCGCAAGAAAATGCTGCTGCTCGGGCTTGCGGTGTTCTTTCTGGCGTCGCTTGGATGCGGCGCGGCGCCAACGGCTGCGGTGCTGAACATCGCGCGGGCGGTCAAGGGCGTCGGCGCGGCGATGCTGCTCACCGCCGCGCTCGCCGTGATCGCGAACACGTTTCACGAAGGCCCCGCCCGCGTGCGCGCGTGGGCCGTGTGGGGTACCTGCATGGGCCTCGCGACCACCGTGGCGCCGCTGGTCGGCGGCGTCATCACGCAATGGTTCGGCTGGCGCTGGATCTTTCTGCTGAATCTGCCGGTGTGCGCGGTGCTCGCGTGGTGCGCGTCGCGCGCGATCGTCGAGTCGCGCAATCCGAAACCCGGTCCGCTCGATATCGCCGGCAGCGTGTTGTTCGGTAGCGCGCTCGCGCTCGGCATCTGGGCGCTGATCGAAGTGCCGGCCGACGGCCTCGCGAGCTGGCCGACGGCCATGCGGCTCGCGGCCTGCGCGCTGTTGTTCGGCGCATTCGTTCAGGTCCAGCGGGTGCGAGCGCATGCGATGGTCGATCTCGCGCTGTTCCGGCAACCGCGCTTCGTCGCCGCCGTGCTCGCCATGTTCGGTTACGCCGCCTGCGCGCAGGTGATGATGACGTTCCTGCCGTTGTATTTGCAGAACGCGTTCGGTCTGTCGGCGGTGGCCGCGGGCGTCGGCATGCTGCCGTTCGCGCTGTCGATGGTGATCGGGCCGTATATCGGCGCCGCGCTCGGCAGGCGTATGTCGAGCATGGCCTTGCTGTCGACCGGCTTGCTGCTGATTGGCCTCGGCAACCTGTTGACGGCCGCGGTTGCGGGCGACGAGCGCTATGCGCTGGTCGCGCTCGGCATGATCGTGACGGGGCTTGGCGCCGGGATTCTGAACGGCGACACGCAGAAGGCGATCATGGCCTGTGTGCCGCCGGATCGGACCGGCATGGCCTCCGGCATCAGCACGACGACGCGCTTCACTGCCATCGTGACTGCGGTCGGGGTGCTCGGCGCGGTGCTCGCGGCGCGCACGCACACGGCGTTCCTCGCGGCGACGCCGTTGACGCCCGACGTGAAAACCGCGCTCGATGCCGGCTTCATGTCGCGCGTGCTGGCCGGCGATACGGCGCAGGCCACGGCGACTTTGCCGCCCGCGATACGGGCCACGCTGATGTCGGCCGCGCACGCGAGCTTTGCGAGCGGCTTTGCCGCCGCGCTGGGTCTGGCGGCGGTCATTGCCGTGTCGATTGCTGCCGGCGTCTGGCTGCTGGCCGGCAGAAGCGAGGCCCCGCGGGTGCGTGGCGCGGCGTCGAACGGGTAGGCACGCTGCTTCGCCCCGTGAGCGGTGTTTTCCGATATCGTGTGCGGCGTGCCCGCCGTCGAATGGTCGCCGGGCGCCTATTCCGGATCGACTTCAAAAACGGGCAACGCACGATATCAAAACAATGAGCCATCCCAACACCAACACCGAACTGATCCAGCGTTTCTACACGGCGTTCCAGCAACGCGACGCCGAAACCATGGTGGCCTGTTACGCCGACGACGTCGTCTTCAGCGACCCCGCGTTCGGCGAGCTGCGCGGCGAGGAAGCACGCGATATGTGGCGCATGCTGGTGGCCCGCGCGCAGGACTTCTCGCTGACGTTCGAAGGCGTCGAAGCGGACGACCGTAGCGGCCGTGCCCACTGGGTGGCCAGTTATCTCTTCAGCCAGACGGGGCGCGCGGTGGTCAACCGCATCGACGCCCGTTTCGTGTTCCGCGATGGCCGTATCGTCGAGCATCGCGACAGCTTCGACTTGTGGAACTGGACGCGTCAGGCGCTGGGCCTCAAAGGGACGCTGCTCGGCTGGT
Organism: Paraburkholderia sediminicola; assembly: GCF_046027355.1. Taxonomy (GTDB): domain Bacteria; phylum Pseudomonadota; class Gammaproteobacteria; order Burkholderiales; family Burkholderiaceae; genus Paraburkholderia; species Paraburkholderia sediminicola_B. The sequence goes on from NZ_JAQQEK010000001.1 coordinate 415,502, forward strand.
CGCCGCTCGTGCAGCGCGCCATCCGGGCGCAGGCGAGAAAGGGCCTCGACCTCTACCGGCGTCGTCAGCAGCGCACTTGAGCAGCGCGCCGCAGTCAGGCCTAAGACCGCCCGCTTGCTATCATTCAGCCACGTGATGCTGAATTTCTTCAAGCGGACGAACGAGGAATGCTATGCCAGTAGTGGATGCCGCATGGGAAGAGTGGCTGAGCAGCAACGTGGCGCGCGGCTGCAGTCCCGATTCGATGGTCGACGCCATGGTGCAGGCCGGTTTCGCCACCGACGCCGCGCGCGCGGCCGTGCACAGAACCTTCGGCCAGGACCCAGCTAAACCGGCGAATCCGGCCTTTGCCGCGGCGGCCGCGACGGAGGCGGCGCTCGCCAGAGCCGCGCCCCAAACCTACCAATACGACGATCCGCCCGTCGCGCGTGGCAATGTGATCCGGGCGCACGATCGTGACGTACGGGTGCTGATGCGCTGCGAGCGGCCGCAAGTGATCGTGTTCGGCGACGTGTTGTCGCCGGACGAATGCGCCGAGATGATCGAGCGCTCGCGTCATCGGTTAAAGCGCTCCACCACGGTCAATCCCGATACCGGCAAGGAAGACGTGATCCGCAACCGCACCAGCGAAGGCATCTGGTATCAGCGCGGCGAAGACGCGTTTATCGAGCGGATGGACCGGCGCATTTCGCGTCTGATGAACTGGCCGGTCGAAAACGGCGAAGGGTTGCAGATTCTGCACTACGGCACGACCGGCGAATACCGTCCGCATTTCGACTATTTCCCGCCCGATCAACCCGGCAGCGCGGTGCATACCGCGCAGGGCGGCCAGCGCGTCGCCACGCTGGTGATCTATCTGAACGACGTGCCCGACGGCGGCGAAACCATCTTCCCCGAAGCGGGCATGTCGGTCGCGGCAAGGCAGGGCGGCGCGGTGTATTTCCGCTATATGAACGGCCAGCGCCAACTCGATCCACTGACCTTGCATGGCGGCGCACCGGTGCTCGGCGGCGACAAATGGATCATGACGAAGTGGATGCGCGAACGCGCTTACGGTTGACGCAAACCGATTCCAGATTCTATTCAGCCGGCTGGCCGGCGGTGGCAGTCGCATTGCCCGGCGCGCCGGCGAACAGTTGCTTCAACGCCGCGCGGCCGCTCACGTAGCCCATGCGCATGATCATCAGGCCGATCGCCGCGCCGGCGATGTGATCGAGCATCGGCATGCCGGCCAGGCTGCCGGCGAGTCCCAACGTCGCCACCAGCGCCGACACCGCGTCGACGCGCGCATGCCATGCGCTGGCCAGCAGAATCGCTGAACCCGTGCGGGTACCTTCGGCGCGCATATAGCGAAACAGCACTTCCTTGGCGACCATCACGAAACTGCTCACCGCCAGCGCGCCGATATGCATCGCGGTACCGCCGCTCAGCGTCGAGGTCTGCGCGATGCTGGTCCAGAGCATCTCGGCGGCGGTGACCATCAATACGGCGGCGATGAACAGCGCGGCCAACGCCTGCTCGATGCCGGTGTCGGCGCCGTGGTCGACATCGCGCGGTTTCGCATGCTGGTGTCTTGTGGTGAGGTACAGCACGATCAGCACGACGCCGTCGGCGGCGAGGTCGCTCAAGGTGTGCACGCCATCGGCAAAGAGCCCGTCCGAATGCGCCGTGAGGCCGATGGCGATCTGCATCGCCGAAAGGAAAGCATTGAGCAGCGCGCTGGCGGAAGCGGCCTTAAACAAGGCAGCCGCCGTTGACGGAATCGCTGCGGGGCTCGCGCGCGAAATGCTGTGGCATGGGCGGGGGACGGTTTTTGCTGTTTCTGCGGTTTCTGTTCCCGCAGCAAATTAACCGTCCAACGTGGCACGCCGATGACAGCGCCGCGAGGTTCGCGGCGCGCGCCAGGCTCAGGCCGTCTTGTAGACGTCCGGGTTATGCAGCTCCATATAACGCTCCGGCGTCGCGAGTCCGGTGAAGCCGTGCGGCTCGTACACGCGATGGGCGTCCGTCGTCACCAGCACGATTCTTCGCAAGCCTTGCAGCGAGGGGCTGGCGAAAACGTGCTTCATCAACGCGGACGCGTATCCCTTGCCGCGATACGCCGGCAGCACGAACACGTCGCACAGGTATGCGAAGGTCGCCTCGTCCGTGATCAGGCGCGCGAACGCGATCTGCCTGCCCTCGATATAGCCGCCGAAACACAGCGAGCCCGCGACGGCCCGCTCGAACGTCTCGCGCGGCATGCCCTTGGCCCACGGGGTTTCTTGCGACAGGAACGTGTAGACCATCTCGATGTCGAGATCGGCCTGGTCATTCGAAAACGTCAGTTCGGGTGCTTGCAACGCGTGTCTCCGCTCAATTGATCAAAGCGCTTCTTCATCAACCCTTCGCCGGGTCTTCGCTGCCGCGCGAACCGCCGCCGATGCTCTGGCCGGCATCGCGTGCAAGACCCATGTAGCCGATCACGGATGCCAGCGTCACCACGCCCGCGAACAGAAACGCGAGGCGGAAATCGTCGAGCGTGAAAACGCGACCCGTGGTCTCGCCGTTGAAGAAGGCCGCCGCGCGCAGCGACACCGCGCCGAAGGCGATACCGAGACCAATCGTCATCTGCGCGGCCGCGCTCCACAGCGTGCTCGCCGCGCTCATCTGCGGTTGCGCGACGTCGGCATAGGCGAGCGTGGCGAGCGTCGAGAATTGCATCGAACGCGCCACGCCGTAGATGAACACGACGAACAGCACCAGCGCGAGCGGCACGTTCGGGCTCAGCAATCCGCACGCGATGATGAACACGCCGGCCACCGTCACGTCGACGATCGACACCATGCGGAAACCGTAACGCTGCAGGATGCGCGTGGTCAGCGCCTTCATGCCGAGGTTGCCGAGCGCGCTCGCGAGCAGCAGCAGCCCCGACTTGAACGCCGACAAACCGAAGCCCACCTGGAACAGCAGCGGCATCAGATAAGGCACTGCGCCGATGCCGATGCGCGTGAACGAGCCCGTCACCACCGTCACGGAGAAGGTCGGAATCTTCAGCGTCGAGACGTCGACGAGCGGATGCGGATGATGCTTCGCATGCTGGAATGCCACCACGCCCATCAGCAAACCGCCGACGATGATCGCACCGGCGATCCACGGATTCTCGCCGGGCTGGCTCGCCAGTTCCGCGCCGTAGAGAATCGCCGTCAACGTCGCGCCGCTGAGCAGCAGGCCGACCACGTCGAGCGGCTTGCGTTCGGTGCCACGCAGGTTCGGCACAAGTGCGAGCGCAACGGCCATTGCCGCGAGGCCGAACGGCACGTTGAGCAGGAAGATCCAGCGCCACGACGCGTAGGTCGTGATGAAGCCGCCGATCGGCGGTCCGACCACGGGCGCGGCAATCGCCGGCCACGTGATGGTCGAGATCGCCTGCATCATGCGGCTCTTTTCGGTGCTGCGGACCACGATCAGGCGTCCGACCGGCACCATCATCGCGCCGCCCATGCCTTGCAGGAGGCGGGCGGCGGTGAACTCGGCGACGTTCTGCGACAGGCCGCACAGCACGGAAGCCACGGTGAACACGCCGATCGCGCTGAAAAATACCGTGCGCGAGCCGCAGCGGTCGGCGACCCAGCCGCTTGCGGGGATGAAGATCGCCAGCGCCAGCATGTAGGCCGTCATGCCTAGACTGAGGCTGTTGGGCCCGACACCGAACGATTGCGCCATCTGCGGCAGCGCGGTGGCGATCACCGTGGTGTCGAGGTACTCCATGAAGAAGGTGGCCGCGACGATATACGGCAGCCAGCCGATGTGCGCGTTGCGGGTGTCGCCGCCGCTCATTGCGCTGCTCCCGCCGCGCTGCTTGAAGTGTCGTGCGAGCGCGTGTCAGCGCCGATGCAGTGCCGGCGCATTGCGCGCGATGGTTTGGCCTTCATGTTCTTGCGACTACCTTTTGAGAACGTGTTTCCGGCATCCGGACGAGGCGGACGAGCGACGGGATCGCGGCCGCGGCTGTGGCGCGTCGGCCAGGCCATCGAGGACGGCAAGCGAGCGCCAGCCCTGAATCCTAACGCAATAAATGGCGCCATACCGTCGATCACGGCAAGCGCCGCGCGCGGCGTGCCTGCGGGTCGGCACGCCTGCACGCCCGTCCGCAGGCGGAAAGCCCGCAGCCTGCAAGCCCCAGACCCGCCGACCGGCATGCCGGCAGACCCGAAGACCCGCATCCCCGGACACCCGGACACCCGGACACCCGGACACCCGGACACCCGGAAGCGGGCAAGCCCGTTTGCCCATGCAGCGAAAGCACGGTCCTCTAAACGCCGCTCAATCTTTCGCGGCGTACTCGCGGTCGAGCTTGTCGTACAGCGGCTTGTTGACGAGCCGCTGGCGTTCGCTGAACGGCGCGACCAGCGTGGCGTCCTCGTCGAGGCGGCCATTGCTCTTCAGCGTGCCGAGCGCGCGCTGCATGCCGAGCACCGCGCCTTGCAACGCCGCGTTCGCGTACAGCACGATGCCGTAGCCCAGTTTGGCGAGCGCCTCGCGCGATTGCACGGGCGTCTTGCCGCCGATCACGATGTTGATCAGTTGCGGCTTGTCGAACAGCGCGGGCAGACGTTCGATGTCGGCGAGCGATTCGGTTGCTTCGATGAACAGGATGTCGGCGCCGGCTTCGATGAAGCGATGGCCGCGCTCGATCGCGTCCTCGATGCCGTGCACCGCGGCCGCGTCGGTGCGCGCCATGATCTGCAGATTGCCGTCTTCGCGGGCATCCACGGCCGCGCGGATCTTGCCGACCATCTCGCTCGCGCTGACCACTTCCTTGCCGGAGAAGTGGCCGCATTTCTTCGGCATGATCTGGTCTTCGAACTGGATCACGTCGGCGCCGCTGCGCTCGAGCACGCGCACCGTCTGACGCACGTTCAGCGCGTTGCCGAAGCCGGTGTCGGCATCGACGATCAGCGGCAGCGCGACCGCGTCGCGAATCCGCGCGGTATGTTCGGCGACTTCGGCAAGACCGATAAAGCCGAGGTCGGGCAGGCCGAGCGACATATTGGTGACGCCTGCACCCGTGATGTAGATCGCCTCGAAGCCAGCGTCCTCGATTACGCGGGCGCTCATCGCATTGAAGGCGCCGGGCACGAGCAGGCCCTGGCGTTCGTTGACTTTGGCGCGGAAGGCCGCGCGGCGGGTGACGGATGTAGTCATGACGGTGTGTCTCCTTTCAGGAAAGTCGGATATCGAGCCGGGTGTCTTTTCGCAGGAAGCGTGCCATTTCTCGGCGTTGGCGGTTTGTCCCAAACAATCAGCGAGTTAGCAAAAAAGCGGCGGGGCGGGCGTTCGTGGCACAATGGGCCTTCCGTTCCATGAAACGTTCCATGGAACGTTTCAACGTAAACCGGAGTGCCGCAGTGTCCACTTTCACGTCGTCCCTTGCGAATCCCGATCCGGGCCGCCCAGGCATTGCATTGGTGAGTATCAGCCGGTTGCAGTCGCTTTGCGAGACCGTCGCACCGCGCTATGCCGGCCGCGCGAAAATCTTCTCGGTCCGGGAAGGCTACGGCGCGGCCGTCACCGCCTTGCAGGCCTACGTGGACGCAGGCTCCGTCGACGTCGTGCTGGCCGCCGGCTCGAACGGCGCTTACCTACGCGACAACCTGAACGTGCCGGTGGTGATGGTCAAGGTGAATGGCTTCGACGTGCTGAGCGCGATCACCCGCGCCACGACCACGTGGCCGAATGCGCAGATCGGCCTCGTGCTGCATGAAACGATCTCGCACGAACTGGCCGACCTGAGCGCGTGGCTGAAAGTCAGCCTGAAACAGCGCGCCTACCGGTCGATCGACGAAGTGCGGCTCGCGGTCGACAGCCTCGCCGCCGAAGGCTGCAGCGTCATCATCGGGCCCGGCATGGCTTGCGATTTCGCCCAGCAGGCGGGGCTCGCGAGCGTTTTCCTGTACTCGCTCGGCGCGGTCGAAGAAGCGTTCGAGCGCTCGGTCGAGCTGGCGCGCGTGAGCCGCCAGAAGGAATCGAAGCGCGTACGCCTGAACACGATCGTGGCGCATCTGCGCGACGGCGTCGCGGCCTTCGACGACGCCGGCCAGGTCGAAGCCGTCAATCCGGCCATGCTCGATCTGCTGGGTCTCGATCGCGACCAGGACGTGCCCGCGCAAGTCGAGCGCGCCGTCGGGCCGTTGCTGCGTGAGACGCTCGAGCACGACCTGCCGATCGAGGAACGTATCGAACAGATCGGCGGACGCGCGCTGATCGTCAATTGCGTGCCGATCGTGGAGCAGGGCGTGCGCTCCGGCTCCGTGGTGACCTTGCAGGACGCGCTGGTCGCGCAGCGGATCGACCGCTCGCTGCGCACTAGCCAGCGGCCGAAGCATCTGGTCGCGCGGCATCAACTGGACGATCTGATCGGCAACTCGGCGGCGCTCGCGCGCGTGCGGCGGCTGGCGCGCGCGGGCGCGGCGCACGATGCCACCGTGCTCCTGAGCGGCGAAAGCGGAACCGGCAAGGAGTTGGTCGCGCAAGGCATCCACAATGCGAGCCGGCGGCGCGGCAATCCGTTCGTCGCGTTCAACTGCGCGGCGCTGCCCGAAGGGCTGATCGAAAGCGAACTGTTCGGTCACGAGGAAGGCGCATTCACGGGCGCGCGGCGTGGCGGCAAGCCGGGGCTGTTCGAAATCGCCCACACGGGGACGATTTTCCTCGACGAAATCGGCGAGATGCCGGCCGCGCTGCAAAGCCGTCTGCTGCGGGTCCTGCAGGAGCGCGAGGTGATGAAGCTCGGCTCGGGACGCGCCACGCCAGTCGACGTGCGGGTGATCGCCGCCACTCACCGAGATCTTCACGCGCTCGTCGAGCAGGGCGCGTTTCGCGCGGATTTGTATTTTCGTCTGAACCTGCTTCAGATAGAATTGCCGCCGCTGCGTGAACGGCGCGACGATGTTCCGCAACTGGCGCGGCACTTGTTGAGCCGCAGTGTGCTCCAATATGGGCTGTCGGAGGCCGCGCTCGAGCGAGTGCTGGCGTTTCTCGCGCCCCTGTTCGAGCAGTACGCGTGGCCCGGCAATGTGCGGGAGCTGGAAAATCTGCTGACGCGCGCCGCAATCTATCTCGGCGATGCAGCAGGTGAAGCCGGCCAGGATTGGCAGGCGGTGTTTCCGGAATTCGGGCGCATGAAACACGCGGCGGCCGTCAAGGCGAGTGCAAGCGGCACAAAAAACGGCACAAACGGCGCGAATGCCGCCGCAGAAACCGCCCCAAGCCGCCTCAGTCCGACCCGCGAGGACGTTCTGCGCGCCCTCGAACAGGCCGGCGGCAACCGCGCTGCGGCAAGCCGCGCGCTGGGAATCGGCCGCACAACACTCTGGCGGCTTCTGAAACACTGATCCAAGGCGTGATAGGCAGGAGTAGCGCGGTAAATAGCGTCAGACTATCGCCATCATTAAAACACTCCGCTTTACCTATTAAGCGTCGTCTGACATACTGACTCCACTTTCCAACCACTTCGAAAGAGGACTCAGTAAATGCCGATCATCAACAGTCAAGTCAAACCGTTTAAGGCACAGGCGTATCACAATGGCGATTTCCAGACCGTCACTGAAGAAAGCCTGAAGGGCAAGTGGTCGGTTTTCGTTTTCTACCCGGCTGACTTCACCTTCGTGTGCCCGACCGAACTGGGCGACCTGGCCGATCGTTACGCCGAATTCAAGAAGCTCGGCGTCGAAATCTACAGCGTCTCGACCGATACGCACTTCACGCACAAGGCATGGCACGACACGTCGGACACGATCCAGAAGATCAAGTACCCGATGATCGCTGACCCGACGCTGGCAATCTCGCGCAACTTCGACGTGCTGATCGAAGAAGAAGGTCTGGCACTGCGTGGCACGTTCGTGATCAACCCGGAAGGCGAAATCAAGCTGGCCGAAATTCACGACAACGGCATCGGCCGTGACGCCGGCGAGCTGCTGCGCAAGGTGCAAGCTGCGCAATACATCGCGGCTCACCCGGGTGAAGTGTGCCCCGCCAAGTGGACGCCGGGCGCAGAAACGCTGACCCCGTCGCTCGATCTGATCGGCAAGATCTAAGGTCTCTCGTCCTCTCGCAGTCAGCGCCTCGCGGCGTATCACCGTGCGGACCGCTTCTTACAGTGGTTCGCGCGTCCCCGGGCCGCACCTGTCCTATCCGGATGCGTGCGGCGCCGGGAACCCAACACCCATCGTCACGGAATCGAATAGCCATGCTTGATGCCAATCTCAAGACTCAGTTGAAAACGTACCTCGAAAAGGTTAGCAGGCCTATCGAGATCGTCGCGTCGCTCGACGACAGCGCGAAATCGCAAGAGCTGCTGGCATTGCTGAACGATATCGCGACGTTGTCGGAACGCGTCAACGTGATCGAGCGTCGTGGCGACGCCGAGCGCAAGCCGTCGTTTTCGATCGGCGAGCCGGGCAAGGATACGGGCATCCGTTTCGCCGGCATTCCGATGGGTCATGAATTCACGTCGCTCGTGCTTGCGCTGTTGCAGGTCGGCGGCCATCCGGTCAAGCTCGAAGACGCCGTGATCGAACAGATCCGCAATCTCGACGGCGACTATCAATTCGAAACGTATTTTTCGCTGTCATGCCAGAACTGCCCGGAAGTCGTCCAGGCACTGAACGTGATGGCGCTGATCAACCCGCGCATCCGCCACGTCGCGATCGACGGCGCGCTGTTCCAGAACGAAGTCGAAGCGCGCCAGATCATGGCGGTACCGACCATGTTCATGAACGGCGAAGTGTTCGGCCAGGGCCGCAGCGGCGTGAAGGAAATCCTCGCGAAGCTCGACACCAACGCCGGTGCGCGTGCCGCGAAGGAACTGGAAAAGAAGCCGGTGTTCGATACGCTGATCGTCGGCGGCGGCCCCGCTGGCGCGGCTGCGGCGATTTATTCGGCGCGTAAGGGTATTGCGACGGGTGTCGTGGCGGAGCGCTTCGGCGGCCAGGTGTTGGACACGCTGGCTATCGAGAATTTCGTCTCCGTAACGGAAACCGAAGGACCGAAGTTCGCCACGGCGCTGGAACAGCACGTGAAGAGCTACGAAGTCGACATCATGGACGTGCAGCGTGCTGAAGCGCTGATTCCGGGCCGCATCAATGAAGTACGTCTGGCGAACGGCGCGGTGCTCAAGGCCAAAACGATCATTCTGGCGACGGGCGCGCGCTGGCGCGAAATCAACGTGCCGGGCGAGCGCGAATACCGCAATCATGGTGTGGCGTACTGCCCGCACTGCGACGGTCCGTTGTTCAAGGGCAAGCGCGTCGCGGTGATCGGCGGCGGCAATTCCGGCGTCGAAGCAGCGATCGACCTGGCGGGTATCGTGCGTGAAGTCACGCTGTTCGAGTTCGGCGCCACGCTGCGTGCCGACGAGGTGCTGCAACGCAAGCTGCGCAGCCTCGCGAACGTGACCATTGTCACGCAGGCCCAGACCACGGAAATTACCGGCGACGGCAAGAAGGTCAACGGTCTGGTCTACAAGGATCTGCGTTCGGGCGAAGTGAAGCAGATCGAACTGGAAGGCGTGTTCGTGCAGATCGGTCTTGTTCCGAACACCGAATGGCTCAAGGGCACGGTCGAGTTGTCGAAGCACGGCGAGATCGTCGTCGATGCACGCGGCGCGACGTCGGTGCCGGGCGTATTCGCCGCCGGCGACGTGACCACGGTGCCGTTCAAGCAGATCGTGATTGCCGTGGGCGAAGGCGCGAAGGCATCGCTCTCCGCGTTCGATCATCTGATCCGCAATAGTGAAGAAGTGGAAGTGGTTGGAGAAGCAGAGGCTGAAGTAGTGGCCTGATGCGGTTGTGTGAGTAGTGGACGGCGGCCTTTGGGCCGCCGTTTTTGTTTGCGGTTGCAATACGGTCTGGCCGACTATCCGCCCGGCCATTCGCGAGCGCGTTCTCGCGCAGTTCGCCGGTTAGCGGCAAACGATTCAGCGCAAGAAAAAGCCGCCCGGCGTCAACCGGGCGGCTCTCTTTTGGCGTGCCGTGCAAGACAGCAGATTCAACGCCGGTCGATCGAATACTTCCCGGCGCCCGTCACACACAACAGCAATAATCCGCCGATGATGCTGATGTTCTTGTAGAAGTGAATCATATTGTCGTACTGCACTGCGCCGGTCATGTTCCAGTAGTGATGGCCGATGAACGCGGCGCCGAGCGTATAAACCGCGAGCAGCAAGGCAAGCGGTCGCGTAAAGAAACCGACCAGCAGCGCGATACCCACGACAAACTCCATCACCACGGCGATCACTGCCGACAACTCGGGCACCGGCGCGCCGCTCGACGTCATATAAGCCACGGTGCCGGAAAAACCGGTGAGCTTCGACCAGCCGAACATGACGAACAGCACCATCAACAGGATGCGGGCGACGAGAATGACCGCGTCTTTCTGATTTTCAAACAACGAATAGCGCATGATTTTTTCTCAACAGGGTAGGAAGAGGGCGGTTCGCCGAAATGTCTCCGGCGAGCCCGCACTTGGTTCATTCAGCCGCTTAAGCCCACAGCTCCGACATTTCGATGTCGCGCAAGTCGAACACCAGGACTTCCGCGTCGTGGCCTTGCGTGAAGGTCAGCGCTTCTTCGCCGCGTACACGCGCACCGTCGCCTTCCTTGAACTCGACGCCGTTCACGCTCACGCTGCCGCGCGCCACGTGCACATACGCATACCGATTGCTGGCCAGTTCGAGTCGCGCCGTTTCATCGCCGTCGAAGAGACCGGCATAGACCCGCGCGTCCTGTTGCACCACCAGCGAATCGTCCGCGCCGTCCGGCGAGAGCACGAGGCGCAACACACCGCGCTTCTGGTCCGCGCCGAAGTGACGCTGCTGATAACGCGGCGTCGTACCCTTTTGCCCCGGCGCGATCCAGATTTGCAGGAAGTGCACCGGGTCGCTCTTCGAATGGTTGTACTCGCTGTGCGCGACGCCGGTTCCCGCGCTCATCAACTGGATGTCGCCAGGCACGATCACCGACCCAGTGCCCATCGTGTCCTTGTGCTCCAACGCGCCTTCCAGCACGTACGAAAAGATTTCCATGTCGCGGTGCGGGTGCTTGCCGAAACCTTGCGCCGGCGCGACACGGTCGTCGTTGATCACGAGCAGGTCGGAGAAGCCGTTCTGCTTCGGATCGTGATAGCTGGCGAAGGAAAACGTATGACGCGAGCTGAGCCAGCCGTGCTCCGCGCGGCCGCGTTGATTGGCGTGTCTGATTTCAAGCATCTTTTTTCTCCTTGGGTTGTGCGATCCGGCCAGATGTTTGTCCGCGATCCATGAATGAGAGTGTAGGTCAATCCGGATGGGTATAATCGCCACTAAACCGGAAACACTGTCACTGTGAGGTGGACAATACGATGCAGCTCGATGACATGCGGATCTTCGTGGCCACGGTCGACGCGCATAACTTCACGGCGGCCGCCAACCGGCTCTCGCTGTCGAAGCAGTTCGTCAGCCGCCGGGTGATGGCGCTGGAAGAAACGCTCGGCGTGCAATTGCTGATCCGCAACACGCGCAAGCTGGCGGTGACCGACCTCGGGCAGGAGTTTTACGAGCGCGCCAAACGCATCCTCGGCGAGGTCGAGGATGCCGAGCAGGCCATGTCGCTGCGCCGCGCCGGGCCGCGCGGGCTGTTACGCGTGAGCGCGCCGATGTCGTTCGGCATGGCGCATCTGTCGCCGCTCGTGGCGATGTTCCTGCGCGAGCACGGTGACGTGCGCTTCGAGATGGAATTGAGCGACCGCACTGTGGACGTGGTCGGCGAGGGCTTCGATATGGCGATCCGGATCGGCACCTTGCCGGATTCCACGCTGATCGGGCAGAAGCTCGTGGATATCCGGATGGTGGCCTGCTGCAGTCCCGGTTATTTGCGGCGTCGTGGCGCGCCTAAGGTGCCTGCGGATCTGGAACGCCATTCGTGTCTGTTATATGGCCACGGCGGCGCCGTGAGCTGGGAGTTTGTCGTCGATGGCGTGACGAAGGGTGTCGAGGTCCACGGTCCGTTGCGCGCCAACAATGGTGAACTGGTGCGCGATGCGGCCGTCGCGGGGCTGGGGATCGTTCGGCTTCCTGATTTTATTGTCGCCGACGCGCTGAAAAGCGGTGCACTCGTGCCGGTGCTCGAAGCATTTCTGCCGACCGCCACGAGCGTCTACGCAGTTTATCCGCAGCACAGGCAAAGCTCCCTCACGATCCGGGCGTTCGCGGAATTCCTGAGGGAGCATCTGAGGAAACGCCTGGTTTAGCCGTTGCGGAAAATGAAGCTGTAGCCGTTCAGCGCCGGCACGCCGCCGAGGTGCGCGTACAGCACGCGGGAACCTTCGGGGAATTCGCCGTTGCGCACCATCTCGATCATGCCGTGCATGGATTTGCCTTCGTAGACGGGGTCGGTCAGTACGCCCTCGAGGCGCGCACACAGGCGGATCGCTTCCAGCGTGCCGTCATTCGGCAAGCCGTACTCCGGGCCGCCGAAGCGCTCGTCGAGCACCACGTCCTTACTCGTAATATCACGCCCCAGCCCGACTTGTTCCGCGGTTTGCTTCGCGATGCGGATGATCTGCTCGCGCGTCTGCGCGGGCTTCGCCGAAGCGTCGATACCGATCACACGCTCAGCGCGGCCGTCATCGGCGAAACCCACCACCATGCCGGCCTGCGTGCTGCCGGTCACGGAACACACCACGATGTAGTCGAACTTGAAGCCCAATTCCGCTTCCTGCTGGCGAACCTCCTCCGCGAAACCGACGAAACCGAGCCCGCCGAGCGGATGGTCGGAGCAACCGGCCGGAATCGCATACGGCTTGCCGCCAGCGGCGCGGACGCTTTCCAGCGCATCTTCCCAGCTCTTGCGAAAGCCGATGTCGAAGCCGTCGGCGACGAGACGCACGTCGGCGCCGAGAATGCGCGACATCTGGATGTTGCCGACCCGGTCGTAGACGGCGTCAGAGTAGTTCACCCAGTTCTCCTGCACCAGCACGCACTTCATGCCCAGATGCGCCGCCACGGCCGCCACCTGGCGCGTCTGGTTCGACTGGATTCCACCGATCGACACCAGCGTGTCGCAGCCCTGCGCGAGCGCTTCGGGGATCAGATATTCGAGCTTGCGCGTCTTGTTGCCGCCGAAGGCAAAGCCGCTGTTGCAGTCTTCGCGCTTCGCATACAGATGCACCTTGCCGCCGAGGTGGTCGCTCAGGCGCTTGAGCGGCTGGATCGGCGTCGGCCCAAAGGTCAGCGGGTAACGAGGGAATCGTTGCAGGTTCATGGCAGCTCCGTGGTCGGTAGGTGGGGCGCGAACGGCATCCGGTCGCGTTAAGCAGATGGTAGGGAAATCCGCTGGAAATGAGCTTGCGAAAAAATTGGCTTCGGCATACTTTTGGAATGAGAAATCCGTGATTAGATTAAGAAAGGAACGTACTAACACTCATGAACGCAACAAAAATTCGTAGAACGTCGACAGCGGTGGCAGCCGCCGCCGCCGTCCCGGCCGATCCGCTGCAGGCGCTCGACCGTATCGATCGCGCGATCCTGCGGCAGTTGCAAACCGATGCGTCGATTTCGAACGTCGCGCTCGCGGCGAAGGTCAGGCTGAGTGCCCCGGCGTGTTTGCGGCGCGTGGAGCGGCTCAAGGAGTCCGGGCTGATCCGCGGGGTCGTCGCGCTGATCGACCCGAAGGCGGCGGGGGCCGGGATGCTGGTGATCATCGGCGTGGTGCTGGATCGGTCCACGCCGGAGTCGTTCGCCGAGTTCGAGAAAGCGGCGCAGAAGGTGGCCGGCTGCATGGAGTGCCACGTGGTGACCGGCGAATTCGACTATTTCATGACGATCCGCACGCGTGACAGCGACAGCTTCAATCGCCTGCATGCGGAGCAGTTGCTCTATCTGCCGGGCGTCCGGCAAATCCGCTCTTTCATGGTGCTCAAGGAAATCCTCTCGACCACCCGATTTCCGCTGTAATCGCCGTTGCGGCTGCCACCGTCATGCAAAAAGACGCGCATGCTGTCATTTATCCCGCTCTCGTGCGACCAAGCATCGGGACCACTCGCGGGCGGCGCGATCAGCGCCGGAACGGGTGAGCGGTACGGACTTTCCGGAGCGATCATCATGGCTTGCAGCAGACGGATATTTTTCAGGTTAATCGGCGCGATGTCGCTGGCCGGCGGCGCCTCGATGTGGCGCACGGCGCGCGCGGCGCAGCCGGCACAAGGGGCAAACGGCAGCGCGGCAGTCGCCTACGAGGTCACGCACAGCGACGCCGAATGGCGCAAACTACTGACCGACGCGCAATACCGCGTGTTGCGCGAGGCGGGCACGGAGCGCCCCTTCAGCAGCGCGTTGAACGACGAACACCGCGCGGGCACGTTTGCATGCGCCGGTTGCAAACTGCCGCTTTTCTCGTCGAAGACCAAGTTCGACAGCGGCACCGGCTGGCCGAGTTTCTGGCAGCCTCTCGACCATGCGGTCATCACGCATACCGACAAGTCGTTCGGCATGACGCGCGACGAAGTGCTATGCCGGCGCTGCGGCGGCCATCTCGGCCACGTGTTCGACGACGGCCCCAAGCCGACCGGCTTGCGCTATTGCATGAACGGTCTGGCGATGACATTTACGCCCGCATCGGGCGCGTGATCGGAACGAATCAGGATGGACCTCATGAACTTCGACAAACGCATTGACGGCAGGCCGGCCCGCTCGCGCAGGGTGGCGATTTCACTGTCGATCGGATTCGGCGCGCTCGCGCTGCTGTTGGCGCAGCGCATGGCGTTCTCATCGGAGGCCGCTGTCGTGATCGCGCCACCGGCGCTCGACGAACCGGTGTCGGCCACGACCGCGCACGAAGAAACGGCGGTGTTCGCGGGCGGCTGCTTCTGGGGTGTGCAGGGCGTGTTCCAGCATGTGCGCGGCGTCACGAAGGCAGTCTCGGGATACTCGGGCGGCCAACGCGACACCGCGCAGTACGAAACCGTCAGCGGCGGCGAGACGGGGCACGCGGAATCGGTGCAGGTCACGTTCGACCCGACCAAGGTCACTTACGGCCAGTTGCTGCAGGTGTTCTTCTCCGTGATTCAGGACCCGACCCAGTTGAACCGCCAGGGACCGGACAGCGGTACGCAATACCGCTCGGCGGTGTTTCCGCTGAACGATACGCAGCGGCGCGTCGCGCAAAGCTATATCGCGCAACTCGACAAGGCGCGCGCCTTCCCGGCGCCGATCGTCACGAAGGCGGAGCCGTTCAAGGGTTTTTATCCGGCCGAGTCGTATCACCAGAACTACCTGACGCTGCATCCCAACTCCGCGTATATCGCGATCAATGACATGCCGAAGGTCGCCAACCTGAAGCGCCTGTTCCCGAATCTGTATCGCGACAAGCCGGTGCTGGTCGAAGCATCGCAGTAGGCCGTAAGCGTGACCGGCGTCGCGTAGCGCGGCGCCGGCCGTGCCTTTTTCATCGCATTCGCATACCTGCGTTTCGTCGTCGTTGTGGTCGCGCGGCGCATTCGCGTCTCTTGTCTTCAGCCAATTGAAGCCAGTTCTCCAGCGACTAGGCCCGCATTTTGCACCAGTGCGTCCATCGGCAAATCTTTCATACCGGTCTGTCAGACAAATGTCCCGATTTACGGGCTGCCGATCGGGACGAGTCGCGTGTTTTGCCGAGCAGTCCGTGCCGTTCGCTGAAAATATTACATGCCGTAAGTAGCAACGCTACGGTCGCCCCGGTGCTTTTTATCCCTTGCGGACCCGGCGCGAGAACGTAAACCCTCTTCGCGATATGCGAGATCGGAGGCTTCTGGTGTTTAACAGCCGTAGAAAGCGGGGCGGCAAGCTCCGCAATAAACAAACAAGCATCGCGGCAACTTCCCTGGTCGCCGTGACCATCGGCGGCGTCGCCGTCCTACCGGGCTCGGCCTCGGCCCAAACGCCTTCGCCGCTGGGCGAATGGCAGTACTCGGTCGGCATTCCGCTGCAGAAGATGTGGCAGCCGAATATTCCGGACTGGCAGTTGCGCGTTGGCGCGGCGACGTCGTTCCAGCCGCGCTATGAAGGCTCCAACCGGTACCACCTGATGGCTGGACCGAGCATCGACGTCCGCTACAAGGATCTGTTCTTCTTTTCGAGTGGCGAGGGGCTTGGGGTTAACTTCGCGCAAGGGCAGAACTGGCGCGCGAGTCTCGCCGCCGTCTACGATCTCGGACGCCGCGGCCATGACGACCCGCAAGAGTTGAATGGTCTCGGCAACATCAATCCGGCGCCGGGCGTCAAACTGTCTGGTGAGTACGTGGTCTCGAAGGATTTCCCACTTGTGCTGCGTGCCGACGTCAGGCGCTATTTCGGCGGCTCGAATGGCTGGACCGGCGATTTAGGCGCGTATTTGCCGATGCCGGGCAGCACCAAGAAATTCTTCTGGTTCGCCGGGCCGAATGTAACGCTCGCGGACTCCACTTACATGAATAGCTGGTTCGGCGTGAATCAGACTCAGGCGGCGAATTCGAAGTACTCGCAGTATCACGCGAGCGCGGGCTTCAAGTCGGTGGGATTCGGCATTAGCGCAGTGTGGCTGTTCGACAAGCACTGGTTCGCCACCGCGGACGGCGCCTTCGAGCAACTGGTGGGCAGTGCGGGCAATAGTCCGGTCACGCACCGCAAAGCCAATGGCGTAGCCGATATTTCGATCAACTACCGCTTCTGACAGCGCGCTTTTGTTGGCGCTTCCACAGCATGGACAGCGGCGCGCATTCGCAGCGCGTCGCTTCGTTCGTCACGCATGGCGCGCACATCGGCAATCATGCTGAGCGATGGCGCTCGCGCGGGTACATCGCTTGCTCCCTTGTTTCGGTGCGTCAGACCGGATTTCCCCACCGGCACGCCCCCGAACGCAAGGAGCAGATTCTCATGGCAGGTAAAACGAATACGCAGAAGCCCGCAGCGAAGAACGCGCAGGCGAATAGTCCGCAAGCGGATCCGAAATCGAAGGATCTCGAACAGTTTCGAGTCAATCCGGAAGGCCAGGCCCTGAGAACCAATCAGGGCGTCAAGATCTCCGACAATCAGAACACGCTGCGCGCGGGTCCGCGCGGGCCTTCGTTGCTCGAAGACTTCATCATGCGTGAAAAGATCACGCACTTCGACCACGAACGCATTCCCGAGCGCATCGTGCATGCGCGCGGCTCGGCGGCGCACGGCGTGTTTCAGGTGTACGAGTCGATGAAGGAGTACACCAAGGCCGCGTTCCTGCAGGACCCCGCCGTGCAGACGCCGGTCTATGTGCGCTTTTCCACGGTGCAGGGTCCACGCGGATCCGCCGATACGGTACGTGACGTACGCGGCTTTGCCGTGAAGTTCTATACGCAGGAAGGTAATTACGATCTGGTCGGCAACAACATGCCGGTGTTCTTCATTCAGGACGCCATCAAGTTTCCCGACTTCGTGCACGCGGTCAAACCGGAAGCGCCGAACGAAATGCCGACCGGCGGCTCCGCGCACGACACCTTCTGGGACTTCGTGTCGCTGGTGCCTGAGTCCGCGCATATGGTGCTGTGGACCATGTCGGACCGCGCGATTCCGCGCAGTCTGCGCACCATGGAAGGCTTCGGCATTCACACGTTCCGTTTCGTCAACGCGCAAGGCAAGGGACGGTTCGTCAAATTCCACTGGCGCCCGGTGCTGGGCTCGTATTCGCTGCTGTGGGACGAAGCGCAGAAACTGGCCGGCAAGGATCCGGATTTCCACCGGCGCGATCTGTGGGAGTCGATCGAACGCGGCGATTTCCCCGAGTTCGAACTCGGCGTGCAGATCATAGAAGAAGCCGACGAGCACAAATTCGATTTCGACCTGCTCGATCCGACCAAGCTGATTCCGGAAGAACTCGTGCCGGTCAAGATCATCGGCAAGATGACGCTTAATCGCAATCCGGACAACTTCTTCGCCGAGACCGAACAGGTGGCGTTCCATCCGGGCCATATCGTGCCGGGTATCGATTTTTCGAACGATCCGCTGTTGCAGGGCCGATTGTTCTCGTACACGGATACGCAGATCAGCCGGTTGGGCGGCCCGAATTTCCACGAGATTCCGATCAACCGGCCGGTCTGCCCGTTCAATAACAACCAGCGTGACGCGATGCACCGTCAGGCGATCAATGTCGGCCAGGCCTCGTACGAGCCGAATTCGGTGAGTGGCGGCTGGCCGAAGGAAACCGATCCAGCGCCGTCCGACGGTGGCTTCGAAAGCTATCAGGAGCGCGTGGAAGGCACCAAGATCCGCGTGCGCAGCGAATCGTTCGCCGATCATTTCTCGCAGGCCGCGCTGTTCTACAACAGCATGTCCCAGCCGGAGAAAGACCATATCGCCGCGGCGTATCAGTTCGAACTCGGCAAGGTGACGAAGCCGGAGATTCGCGCGCGCGTGGTGAACGAGATTCTCGCCAACTTCGACGCGGGACTTGCGGCGCAAGTGGCCGAAGGGCTGGGCTTGCCGGCGCCGAAGAAGGGCACGGCGAAGCTGACCGGTCCGAAGGAATCCCCGGCGCTGAGCTTGCTCAACCGGGTGCGGCCGGGCATCAAGACCCGCAAGATCGCGTTGCTGGCCGCGCCGGGTTCCGATGGCGCCGCCATCAAGAAGCTGCAGCAGGCCCTGCAAGGCGAAGGCGCGGCGCCCATGCTGATCGCCCCGACGCTTGCCGCGATCGACGGCATGGCGCCGGACGCCACCATTGCCGGCTTGCCGTCGATCATGTTCGACGCGGTGATCGTGGTGGGCGGCGACAAGGGCGCGAAGACGCTGGCGCAATCGGGCGATGCGCGGCATTTCGTGCTGGAAGCGTTCAAGCATCTGAAGGCGATTGCGGCTATCGGCGCGGGACGCGAGGTGCTGACTGCCGCGCACTTGCCCGACCATGCCGACGGCGTCGTAACCGGCGACGACAAGCAGGCCTCAGATGTGCTGAAGGCCTTCATCAAGGCGGCGGAGCAGCATCGCGTGTGGTCGCGTGCGAAGCAGGCTGAGACAGTGCCGGCGTAGGCGTCACAAGAGTGGATAGAAAAGACCTGGCCGGTGCGCTCCGGCCAGGTCTTTTTCATGTTTCAGCGTCAAGGATTCACCCGCGTGCCATGCAGCCGATGCGTATTCTTCGGCGCGGGGGGCCCCGGCGCCCCCCCCCCCCCCGCAAAAACCCCCCGCGCCCCCCCCCCGCCCCCCCCGCGGGCCGGGGGCGCGCCCCCCCCCCCCCCCCCCCCCCCCCCCCCCCCCCCCCCCCCCCCGACCCTCTCTAACCTCTACGTCACATACGCCTGCGCGACATTGATCAACTGCACGCGGTTGCGCACGTTGAACAACTGCCGCAGTCGGCGCAGGTGATAGTCGACGTTATGCGGCGACAGCCCGAGGAAGTAGGCGATCTCCTTGTCCCGCTGACCCTGCACGACCGCCTTCAACACCGCATGCTGCAATTCGCTCAGCGTGACGCGCTGCTGCTGCGCGGGCGCGATCCCGATCACGCTCTTCGCGTGCGTCCAGATGAATTCGTGGATCGTGTGCGCGAACATCAGCGTCTCGGCCACGATCGATTCGGTCATCCAGCGCGGATTGCCGATCTCCGAGTTGAAGCACAGGCTCGCGCTCAGTTCCGGCTCGGGCAGCGGCATCTGCGTGAGAATCCCGCTTTTGCGCCCGGTCGCCTCCAGCATGTCGATCAACCCGCCGAGCCGTTCGCTGCGCATTTGCGCACGCGGCAGGTCGGCGCGCATGTCGGCCGTATTCCAGAGAAACGGCATGCCGGTCGGCGAGGCGAGCGCCACGCGCGGGTCGAGCTCGAAATAACGCTCGCGGAAATAACGCGTGAGCCAGCTTTGCGACTCGTAGCTGGTCAGCACGAACATCGTCTTGTGATGCGCCGACGTGCGCGTGGCCGAATAGCTGAATGAGTCGAAGCCCAGTTGCTTGATGCGCTGCCGCACGAATTCGATGCGGTCCTGCGCGCTGCCAAAGCGCACCAGCGGACTGATGACCGGCGCGGCGCGCCGCGCGGCGGGCGAGGGCGTGCCGATCTCCTCCTCGGTGAAGAGCGTGAGAAAGCCTGTGGGCGCCACGCCTGTTGCACTGCGGTTGGGTGCCCTGGATGCTTCAGCCGCGTGGGCTGATTTCTCGAGTTGCCGCGTGCCGGCCGGGTAAGCCGGTTGGGCGGTAACCGCCGAGTTGTATGCTGCCGACGCGTGCCCGGCTTCGCCTTGCGGCGAGCCGGTCAGCCAATGCGGCAGCGTATCGCATTCGTGTTCCATGAAACGGTAGCTCCGGCGTTCGAAACGCGTGAAAGACGACAACCTGAATGATTAGCTATTTCCAAAAATTGCGGTAGCCGGTTCCTTGCTATCATTTTCGAGTTCTTGCTCCGACAGCGGATCGGCAACGCGGGTATGGCAGGGTTCACTCTTCATATGGCACCTCCCTGGGAATGGACGTGATGGCACGAATTCCAAAACTCACAACGACGCTCGCCTACGACCGCTACATGGCGGGCCAGAAACTGGTGTCGAGCGTGGATCGCCCGTGGCGGCACCTGGTGCTGCGCTCCTATCTCGAACCGGCCGAGCAGGAACTGCTGGAAGCGCCCGGCTTGCAGGACCTCACGCTGATGACCCTCGCGAGCGGCGCCGAGCACCTCGAGCGCAACCTGAACGGGCGCTGGGAGAGCGCCGATCTGCGGCAGGGCGACGTCTGGTTCGTGCCGCCCGCGCCGATCTCGTGGCGCTGGCGTTCGATCAGCGATGAGCCGCTGTCGACCGTCCATTTGCACATCGAGCGCAGCCTGATCGACAGCGTCGCCGATCAGTTGGAGCTTGGCGGCTCCCGCGAACTGTCGCTCGGCGACGCGATGCAGTTTCGTGATCCGCTGGTCGCCGCGATGCTTGCTGCATTGCATCGCGCCGCCGCCGATCCGGCCGACTCGCGTCTGTATGTCGATGCGCTGGTTCACGCGCTCGCCGCGCATCTGTTGCAGCATTATTCGCGCGGCCGCCCCGCGCTGGCCGGATTGCCGGCACGCCCCGAACGCCTCGTGCCGCGCCGGATCCGCCGTGTGACCGACTACATCCGCGCCAATCTCGCCGGGGATCTGGCGATCAGCGAACTGGCCGCACAGGCGGGGTTAAGCAGCTTTCATTTTGCGCGGGTGTTTCGCCGCGAAACCGGCGAGACGCCGCATCAGTTCGTATCGCGTTTGCGGCTCGAGGAAGCGGCGCGGCTGTTGCGTGCCACCGATCAGACCGTGCTGCAGATTGCGATCGCGGTTGGTTTCGAGAATGCCAGTCATTTCTCCGTGCAGTTCAAGCGTGACTACGGCGTGACGCCGCTCGCATACCGGCTGCGCGGCTGAAGTACGGATTGCGCGGCTGGAAGTGGCCGGCTGGTCAGCCTGGCAATGGCGGGACGGCGGTGGGCGGTTCGAGCCGGCCGGATGAGTGCACCCGGGAGCCGCGCCGCTTTCGCCGCCGGGCAGTGCTGCCGCCCTGTCTCTGACGGCAGACCCGGGTCGGGTCGCCGGAAGGTACAGTCCGATGAGCCGCCCTGGGGGAATCACGCACTTTGCGCAGTGTGCTGCGCATTGCGCGGCTTGCAAACTACGAACTTTCGTGGCGCTCGGGTGGTTGGACCTGGCATGGGCATGCCGTCGTGGCTTGCCGGGCGCTATCCGCACAATAGATCGGCACCGGTCCAACTGGCCTGAACAGTCGAGCGGCAACTGTATCTGTCGAAGCCTTGCATCGGACGACAGAATGATGCGCCTGTGGCCTGGCTTCCGCCTCGCGTCAAACCTCCGACCGACCATTCCATTCACCCTCACACTGGAAACCTGGCGATGACCCGACTCCGAATCACCTCCTGCGGCCACGTCTTTACCGCCGAAACCCATCCGGACGCGCCGCAAACCGTGGCCGCCTTCCTGAAGCTCCTGCCGTACCGGCAGAAGATCATTCACGTGCGCTGGAGCGGCGAAGGCTGCTGGGTGCCGCTCGGCGACTTCAAGCTCGAGAACGACGGCGCGGCGGTCGGCTTCGAGAACCACACGAGCCACCCGTCGGTCGGCGACATTCTGTTCTACCCCGGCGGCTACAGCGAGACCGAGATCATTCTCGCGTACGGTTCGTGCTGCTTCGCGAGCAAGCTGGGACAACTCGCGGGCAATCACTTCCTGACCATTGTCGAAGGCAAGGAGAAGCTGCGCGAACTCGGCACCAAGGTGTTGTGGGAAGGCGCGCAGGACGTGTTGTTCGAAAAGATCTGAAGCGGTGGCGCGGTATCCGCAAGGGGAGTGCGGTCGGGCACCCCTCGAGGGGACTTCCTTTGTGCGACCCCCGCGGGGGCTTCCTTCGGGCCGCACCAGTGCGGACACGTCCTAACCCTGGTTAATTTTTGTTCCGTAAATCGCGCATACTGGAGGCGCCCGGGCGGCTTGTGAAGCGCTCACCCTTTGCCTCCTGAGCGCGGTTTGCAGTCCATGCGGTCGCGTTAGGTCCGCTCCGAAAGAAGTCTTTGGGGCCGGCGCGGAACACCTATTTTCGCCGCGATGCGGCACCAGGTCTCGCACATGACGGACTCGCACGTACTGCCGCTTACCGCTTTCGCCGCACAGTTGCGCGCGCAACAGGTCGATCTGACCGAACGCTGGATGAAGGCGGTCTTTCACGACGCCGAATTGACCGAATCCGACCGGCTGACCTACGAGCAACTGGCCGATCATATTCCGAACATCCTCGACGAAATCTGCAGCGTGCTGGAGAACCAGGATCTCGACCACGTCGAGAGCGCGATCGAGCGCGACGCGCGCCTGCACGGTAAATTGCGCTGGAAGCAAGGCTACCGGATCGACGAACTGGTGCGCGAGCTCGATCTGTTCCGGCAGATGCTGACCGGCGCGATCGTCGAATTCAGCGAAACCCAGCCGTATTTCACGCGGCGTCATGAGGAGCGGGCGCGGCATTTCATCGACGAAGCCGTCAGCTTTGTCACGCTGACCTCGATCCGCGAGGTCGTCACCGAGCGCGACCGGAAGATCGACGACTACACCGGGCGCCTCGAGCGCGCCAATCACGAACTGACGCTCAAGCAACGGCTGGTCGGCGAGCTGTACGAGTCGCGCATGCAGATCACGCGCAGCGTCGTACATGATCTGCGCAACTTTCTCAACGTGTTCTCGATGGCGCTGCAACTGATCAGCCGCGCGCCGGCCAAGGTCGACACCGCGCTCGCGCTCGCGAACCGTCAGGCAGCCGATATGAAAACGCTGGTCGACGAACTGGTCGAATACTCGGTCGTGCTCGGCGACAACAGTCCGCTCGTGCTGGAAAGCTTCGCGCTGCGCGAGTTGTTCGACGAACTGGTGATCTCGTGCGAAAGCGCGATCGAAGCGAAGGGACTGCGCCTTCTGACAGCCTTCGACGGCGCGTTGGATGTGGTCGTCTCCAACCGTCTCAAACTCAAGCAGGTCGCCCTCAACCTGCTGACCAACGCGGCCAAATACACGAAGGCCGGCCAGGTCGAATTGAGCATGACGGCTGCGGAGGACGATCGCTGGCGCCTGCGCGTGTCGGATACGGGCGTGGGCATCGGCGCGTCGGACCGGGAACGCGTGTTCAAGGAATTCGAGCGCGCCGCCGATGACGACATTCCGGGCGCGGGTCTGGGCCTCGCGATCGTCAAGGAACTGTGCCGGGTGCTGGAGGGCGAAATTCGTTTCGACTCGCGGGAGGGCGAGGGGACGATCTTCGAGATCAGTTTTCCGATGCGCTTGCAGCCCTCGGGTGGTTGATAGGGCGATTTGAATGCGGCGCGGGCCGCTGTATCAGTTCTTGGTTCTTCACGTGTAGTTCTCCTGTATGACTTCCGTTTGGCTGTCGAGGGTAGACTCATTGCGGTCGGTGTTCGTCCCGCTTGAGAACTTCGACCTGAATTAGCACTGGCGCATACGCAAATTCGGAAAAGTCGAAACTACTGCTTAGAAATGCCTAAACACACTGAGCACGATTTAAGACGTTTGGCGTTTTAAGTCTTAAGCGGGTTATGCCGTTTTTCCAATATAAGCTAAAAAATAGCTTTACAAGGTATATTTGTGCTCGGCGACTTTGTGGCGTGGCGAAGTCGCAATGTCATCTTAAGTTTCTATTGGATCGAGTTAAATAATTAGGATGACATAGTAAAAATCCTAGTGCATGGATCTTCTATAAAAAGATTGGGAGGAATGTTGAACAAGTCTTATAAAACCGTGTGGAACAAGACGACCCGCACCTACGCAGCCGCGTCAGAGGTGGCGAAAAGCCGTGGTGCGAAAGGAACCTCGGTATGTGGGTCGCTGGTGGCCGCGAGTGCGGGGCTGCTGAGTGCGTTGGCGTTTTCGCAACCGGCAGCGGCCGGGGAGTGCGCGTCGTCGGAGCAGGACTGTGTCAGCGTTGCCCAGGCGCTGGCGGCCGGCCTCGCTGTGCCGGCTGTGGGTGAAACGGGCCAACCCGCGGACCCGGCCACCGCGATCAACAATGCAAGCGTGTTCACAGGCAACCCGGCGGTCGTCGCGGCGGCGCAGCCGGCCACCGTCAGATCGAGTCAAATGGGTTTGCTGGGCGCGAGCACGCCTCCGTCCGTAACCGACTATATCGCCGTCAGTCCAAATGTCGTTCGAGGAACCACCACCAGTGCGTCAACCGATATGAACGCGATGGCCATTGGGCCGACGGCCGCCGCAACCGGCTACAACGCGTTGACGGTCGGCGCGGCCTCGATTGCCGGTTCCGACTATTCGACCGCAGTCGGTTCGGCGGCTGCGGCGGCATCGGTGAATTCGACCGCCATCGGCGCGCTTTCGACGGTTGCAGTCTATTCGGACAACTCGGTGGCGATCGGCTACAACTCCCGGTCGGCTGCGATCAATACGATATCGGTGGGTTCGTCCGCGAGCGCCTCGGCGATTGGGTCCGTCGCGATTGGCTATAACACCTACGTCAACGCGATGGCAAAAGATTCGATGGCCATCGGCTCGAATTCATCAGCTAGCGCCACGGGCTCGGTTGCGCTGGGTTCCGGCTCGGTCGCCGACCGCATCAACACCGTGTCGGTGGGCAGCCTGGCGCACGGCCGCCAGATCGCCTATGTCGCAGCCGGCATGCAGCCTACCGACGCGGTCAACGTCGGCCAGCTTGCCGGCGTGACCGCGGCGCTTGGTGGCGGCGCGTTCGTCGACCCGAGCGTCGGCGCGATAGTCGCACCGGCTTATGCCGTTGGCGGGACAACGTACCACGATGTCGGCGCGGCACTCAGCGCGGTTGCTTCAGGCAGCGTCGCCGCCAGTGCCGACTCGCTGCGTTACGACACCCCGCGGCATGATGTGGCAACGCTTGGCGACACGGTTACGCCTGTCAAGCTCACCAATGTCGCGGACGCCACGTTGAGCGGTGCCAGCAAGGATGCCGTGACCGGCGCG
The DNA here is from genome assembly GCF_046027355.1 of Paraburkholderia sediminicola. GTDB lineage: Bacteria > Pseudomonadota > Gammaproteobacteria > Burkholderiales > Burkholderiaceae > Paraburkholderia > Paraburkholderia sediminicola_B. Next base: position 440,977 of record NZ_JAQQEK010000001.1, read on the forward strand.
CAACTCTACGGCACCAATCAGGCGGTCGCGCAAAATACGACGGACATCACCAACATCACGAACAAGATCAACAACGGTACGACGGGCCTGCTGCGGCAAGACTCGATTTCGCGCGATCTGACCGTGGCGAAAGACACGGACGGCAAGCGTGTCGACTTCACCGGGACCGCGGGCTCGCGTGAACTGCTCGGCGTGGCGGCGGGCACGGCCGCGAGTTCGGCGGCGAACGTGGGGCAGCTCAGTCAGGCGCTGGCGTCGCTCGGCGGCGGCGCAACGGTCACGGCCAACGGCTCGGTAGCCGGCCCCACGTACCATGTGCAAGCGGGCACGCAGACCACCGTCGGCAGCGCGCTCAGTTCGCTCGATACAGGCCTGTCGTCGTTGCAGACGCAGATCAACATTGGCACCGTCGGCCTCGTCACGCAGAATCCCGCTTCCCGCGACATTCTTGTCGGCGCGGCCACGGGCGGGACTCGCGTCAACGTGGCGGGAACGGACGGGAAGCGCGTGATTTCCGGCGTGGCGCCCGGTGCGATCAGCACCATCAGCAGCGAAGCAGTCAACGGCGCGCAACTCTATGCGAGTACTGCCGACGCGGCGGCGGCACTCGGCGGCGGCTCGGTGGTCGGCCTGGACGGGTCGCTCAAAAAGCCCGTGTATAGCATCGGCGGACGGACCTACAACGACGTGGGTTCCGCGCTCGCGGCCGCCATCACGACCAGCACCCAGGCTGGCGCCGATGCGGTTCAATACGATTCAACCTCACACGACACCGTCACGTTGGGCGGCAGCGCCGCGCCGGTTCGGCTCACCAACGTGCGCGCCGCGAATCTCGCTGCCGGCAGTTCGGACGCCGTCAACGGCGCACAGTTGTTCACCACGAATCAGGCCGTCGCGCAGAACACCGGCAGCATCACGAATCTCGATCAGCGCGTGACGGACAACACGACGAACATCAGCAATCTCGACCAGCGCGTCACCGACAACACGACGAACATCAGTAACCTCGACCAGCGCACCACGACGATCGAAGGCGACGTGAGCAACATCACGAACCGGATCAGCAATGGCGAGATCGGGCTCGTTCAGCAGGATCAGACGTCGCGTAATTTCACCGTCGCGAAGGACACGGACGGCGCCCGCGTCGATTTCAGCGGCACCGGCGGCGTACGTGAGCTGACCGGGATTGCGGCGGGCACCACCGACGCATCCGCAGTCAATCTCGGCCAGTTCAAACCAATGGTGGCCGCGTTGGGCGGCGGTGCCCAGATCAACGCCGATGGTTCGCTGACCGGCCCCAGCTATCACATGCAGGGCGGCACGCAAACCACGGTCGGCGACGCGCTCGGCTCGCTCGACAGCGGTCTCAGCACCTTGCAGCAGAACATGGCGACCGGCGGTATCGGGATGGTCACGCAGGATCCGGTATCGCGTGTCATCAATGTCGGTGCAATCACGGACGGCAATCTGATCAACATGGCCGGCGTAGCGGGCAACCGCGTCGTCACAGGCGTGGCGGCCGGCGCGGTCAATCCGGCCAGCAGCGACGCGGTCAATGGGGCGCAACTGTATGCGCAGTCGGCGAGCACGGCGGTGGCGCTCGGCGGTGGGGCGACCGTCAACGCGGACGGTTCGGTGACGGCGCCGTCGTATCGCGTGGGCGGCACGGTCGTGAACAACGTCGGCAGCGCGATCACCAACCTGGATGGCCGGGTCACGCAGAACAGCAGCGATATTGCCGGTCTGCAGACCACCGTTGGCAACCTGGGCGGCGCGGTCGCGAATGCGGTGCAGTACGACAGCTCGGCACACGACAGGATCACGCTCGGCGGCACGACGGCCAATGCGCCGAAAGTACAGCTGACCAATCTGCAGGACGGCAGGCTATCGGCCACCAGCACCGACGCAGTGACCGGCGCTCAACTCTGGAACACCAACCAGACTGTCAGCAGTCTTAGCCAGCAGATCAACGTGGTGCGGAATACTCAGAGCACCGGCAATCCCTATGTCTCCGTCAACAGTTCCGGCAACGCGGCGCAGGCGATCAGCAACGGTTCCGTGGCGATCGGCGGCGGGGCCAAAGCATCGGCGCCGAACTCGGTCGCGATCGGCGAGGGCTCGGTGGCCGATGTGACGAACACCGTTTCTGTCGGATCGTCCGGTAGCGAGCGCCGCATTACCAATGTCGCAGCAGGCCAAGGGCCCACCGATGCGGTGAACATGCAGCAGTTCCAGGGCGGCTTGAGCGACATGGCGCGCAACGCATACTCCGGAACGGCATCGGCGCTGGCGCTGACCTCGATCCCCGAAGTCGATGCCACCAAGAACCTCGCAATCGGCGTCGGAACGGCCGGTTACAAGGGCTATCAGGCGGTGGCGGTGGGGCTGTCGGCGCGCGTCACGCAGAGTTTGAAGGTGAAACTCGGCGCGGGCATCAGTTCCGCCACGACCGCGGTCACGGCAGGCGCGGCGTATCAGTGGTAGCGGGGAGGCGGGAAATCGGCGCGGTTGACATGCGCCGGTAGACAGTCAGCGAGTCATATTCGCTGCGGGCACCCCGCCGTCTGAACGCGCGGGGTGCCGGGCGACATTTACTTGAAGAGCTTCATCGCCTGCGAGAGCGTATTGACCACCCCCCATGCCAGCGGCAGCGTCACATACAGCCAGAAGACGGCGAGTTTGACCTTGCTGGTCTGATTCACGGCTTGAATGGTCGACATGCGAGTCTCCTTAAGCGCCTTTGGCGAGTTGTGCGTCGGTCATGTGGTGCTTGTCATCCACACGCTTGATCAGCAGGTTGCAGACGAAGCCGATGACGAGCAGCACGGCCATGATGTGAACGGTCATCGTGTAGGCGTCCGCCTTGGCGACGCCTTGCGCGACTTCATAGGCGCGAATGTAGTTCACCAGCACCGGACCGGCGACGCCCGCCGCGGCCCACGCCGTCAGCAGACGTCCGTGAATGCCGCCGACGAACGCCGTGCCGAACATGTCGGCGAGATATGCTGGCACGGTGGAAAAACCGCCGCCGTACATCGTGAGGATCACGCAGTAGGCGAGCACGAAGAGGGCGATGTGACCGGACGCCGCGAAACCCGGCACGAGGTAGTACAGCACCGCGCCGAGCGCGAAGAAGATGAAGTAGGTGTTCTTGCGGCCGATCCAGTCCGACGCAGACGCCCACACGAAACGGCCGCCCATGTTGAAGAGCGACAGGAGGCCGACGAAACCGGCCGCCGCGGCTGCCGTCACCGTGTCCTTGAAGCTCTCCTGAATCATCACCGAGGCCTGGCCGAGAATGCCGATGCCGGCCGTCACGTTCAGGAACAGTACGAGCCAGATCAGATAGAACTGCGGCGTCTTCAACGCCTGATCGATATGCACATGGTTGCGCGAGATCATCTTGCTCTGACCGGTCACGCTCGGCGTCCAGCCGGCCGGCTTCCAGTCCGCCGGCGGCACGCGGATCGCGAGTGCGCCGATCGTCATCGAGATGAAGTAAGCGATGCCGAGCACGACGAACGTCTCGGCCACGCCGATGCTGGTCGCGCTGCGGAAGTGGTTCATCAACGCCACCGACAACGGCGCGGCGATCATCGCGCCGCCGCCGAAGCCCATGATCGCCATGCCCGTCGCCATGCCGCGGCGGTCCGGGAACCAGCGGATCAGCGTGGATACCGGCGACACATAACCGAGGCCCAGCCCGATTCCGCCGATCACACCGTAGCCGAGATAGAGCAGCACGATCTGATGCAGATACACGCCGAGCGCGGAAACCAGGAAGCCGCCGCCGAAGCAGCATGCGGCGGTAAACATCGTGCGGCGCGGGCCGACGCGTTCGAGCCACTTGCCGGCGAAGGCCGCCGACAAACCGAGGAACACGATCGCCAGCGAAAAGATCCAGCCGAGCGACGTCAGCGACCAGTCATCCGCAGTGGATTGCGTGATGCCGATGACCTTGGTCAGCGGGCCGTTGAACACGGAAAAGGCGTATGCCTGGCCGATACAGAGGTGGACGGCAAGGGCCGCGGGCGGAACCATCCAGCGCGAAAAGCCTGGCTTCGCAACAGTGGCCTGTTTGGAAAAGAAGGGGGCAGAGCCTGAATTCCCGCTCGGCTCAGTGATACTGCTCATGGTCGGTCTCCGGGGTGACGAATTAGTTGTTATCGGCGCTTCACACCCAATGCTTTAGGTCTCGCGGCGTAAAAATTGTGGCTTTTGATGCCGTCAATATATGTGTTTTGATTGCATATGGTGTGCTGAAAATTGCGACGAAATCAGCTTGGCCGAACGATAGGGCGCGATGGAGGCGTTGGCAATATGAAATACAAATACATAAGGTGTTTGCCTGGTGAAACACGACCGCAATCTGCCGAATCGCGGCATGGCAGGGCGGCTGTCCGGAATAAACTACCGAGCGCTCAAAGCAAAGCGGGCCGGCAGTGGCATTTTTCGCCACGCCGGCCCGCTTAACAGTGATCGAGGGAAACTCAGGCGACGGTGCGCCCGGTCTTCATCTTGGCCGCCACGAGCACCGAGATCAGGCAGCCGACGGCCAGGTAAGCGGCCACCGGATGCCACGAGCCGCCCGCAAAGCTGACCAGCGCGACCGCGATGAACGGCGTGAAGCCACCGCCGACCACACTCGCCACCTGATAACCCACACCCGCGCCGCTGTAGCGATACTCGGTGCCGAACAGTTCGGTGAACATGGGCTGCTGGACGCTCACCACCATGTCGTGTGCGATGTTCGCGAGCATGACGGCGAACACCACGATCCAGACTGTCGAGCGTGCTTCGAGCGCGAGGAAGAACGGCACCGCGCTCAGCATGCCGACCAGCGCGCCGACGATATACACGCGGCGGCGGCCGAAACGGTCCGCCAGCAGGGCGAAGCACGGAATCGTCACGCAGCTCAGCGCGCCCACCAACAGACCGATGGTGAGGAAGAACTCGCGCGGCATGTGCAGATTCGCCGTCGAGTAGTTCAGTGCGAAGGCGGTCACGATATACATGGTGAACAACTCGGCAAGACGCAGCGCGATGATCAGCAGGAACGCCTTCGGATGCCGCAGCAGGGCTTCGACGATCGGCAGGCGCACGCTGCGCTCACCGTGCTGGCCGACTTTCTCGACGAACTCCTTCGACTCTTCCATGCTCGAGCGGATCCACAGCGCGATCAGCACCAGCACCACGCTGAACAGGAAGGGCAGGCGCCAGCCCCAGCTCAGGAACGAGGCGTTGTCCATCGAACGGCTGATCAGCGCGACCAGTCCGGTCGAGAGCACGAGGCCCACGCCGTAGCCGACTTGCACGCCGCTGCTATAGAACGCTTTCTTCTTCTCCGGCGCACTTTCGACCGCCATCAACGCCGCGCCGCCCCATTCGCCGCCGACCGCGAAGCCCTGGATCGCGCGCAGGGTCACGAGCAGCACCGGCGCCCACCAGCCGATGGTGACAAACGACGGCAGCAGGCCGATCGCGGCGGTCGACAGGCCCATCATCATCACCGTGAGCACCAACATGCGCTTGCGTCCGAGCCGGTCGCCGTAGTGTCCGAACACGAAGCCGCCGAGCGGGCGGAACAGAAAGCCGACGCCGAAGGTGGCGAACGCGGCGAGCGTCCCCATCGCCGGGCTGACCTTGGGGAAAAACTCGGAATTGAAAACGAGCGCGGCGACAATGCCGTACAGCAGGAAGTCGTACCAGTCGACCACGGCGCCGACGAAGCTGCCGAGCGCCGCCTGGCGGGCCTGGCTGCGCGCCTTGCGGTTGTCGACCGTGGCGGCCGTCGGGATGGTGGTGCTCATGACAAAGTCTCCTTGAAACTCTCGGGCTGCTGGGAGCGCGCGGCGGTCACAGGGCTGTGGCTGCTCGCGCTCAATTGCAGGATGTGCGAAGGTTAATGATGCGGAGCCGATCCCACAATCCGCATGCGCTTGAAATTGCGCGATCATCGAACGCGACTGCGCGCATAGCGCGCGTTTTGCGCGTTTACACCGAGCGTCACGCGTTCATGCGTTGCGATGAACTACTGCGGAGCGGCCCGTGCTACCGTGAGGATGTAATCCTAAAAACAACAGCTACTGATATACTACATACGGAATATTGATTTTTGCGGCATTGCAGCATATGATTGAGTCATTCCTTCACTCAATCATTCGGAGTTACAAATGGAATTTGTTCCTCTCTCGCTGTTCGCCGTTGCTGTTGTTGGTTTAGGCTCTGCCGCCACGGTGTTGTTGACCCGCTGGATTCCGCGGCCGGTCGCCCAGCTTGCAGCGCAACATGGCCGCTTTGTCGGTCTGGGCGAGCAACGCGCGGCAGTGGCAACGCCGTATCGTGCGCATGTTCAACAAGAGGCGATGAATGTCGTCAGAACTTCAAACTGAAGCAGTGGCCACACCGTTGACGTTGTCATTGCAGCCGATCGGCGCGAGCGCGAGCTTGCGCGACCAGGCGTATGCGATGCTCCGCCAGGCCATTGCCGACGCGGACATCTACCAGAACCGCGAGGAAATCCGTCTCGACGAGCGGGTGCTGAGCGAGTCGCTCGGCGTCAGCCGCACGCCGGTGCGCGAGGCCATGACGCTGCTCGAACAGGAAGGTTTTTTGCGCATGGTGCCGCGGCGCGGCATCTATATCGTGCGCAAGAGCAAGCGTGAAATCGTCGAGATGATCCAGATGTGGGCCGCGCTCGAAAGCATGGCGGCGCGTCTTGCCACGCTGCACGCCACGGACGAGGAAATCGCCCGTCTGCGCCACATGTTCGACAACTTCCGCGACGCCACGCCGGCTGAGCACATCGCCGAGTATTCGGACGCCAACATCGCGTTTCACCAGGCGATCGTCGAGTTGTCCAAGTCGCAGATTATTCTCGACACGATCAAGAACATCTTCATCCACGTGCGCGCGATTCGCCGCATGACCATTTCGCAGAGCGATCGCGCGTCGCGCTCGATCGTCGATCATCTGCGCATTATCGAGGCGCTGGAGCAGCGGGATACCGAACTGGCCGAGCGTCTCACGCGTCAGCATTCGCTTGATCTCGCCGCGTTCGTCCAGGCAAATTGCGATTTTCTGGACTGACGGCTGCCTGCCCAGGCGGCGTCTGATTGGCGAGTTGGACAAGAAGGGCCCGCGGTGGAAACGCCGCGGGCCTTTTTTGTTTGCCGCGAAAACACCGTGGCGTCTGCCTGAGCGAGCGATGCGGGATTAACCTCGCTTGACGGTGTTAAAAATATGGTATGTGATATATCAAACGACGCGGTTAGAAGAACGGCATGATGCTTTTCTTCGAACTACACCGCGCCGCCGATACTTTTCCGCGTCAAGCCGCGGCAGGAAGCGAAAGAAGGGGAGCGCTGTCTGCTGACACGTGAAAGTTCTAGCTTGCTTGAATGTGATATATCACATACGGTATTGAACAAGGTCGACCAACCACCTTGCACGGACCGCAGTAAGCGCTGAAGCGCTAACTCCAATCGACACAGGAGACAGGACATGAGCAAAGCACTCGACGGTGTGCGCATTCTCGACTTTACGCATGTGCAATCCGGGCCCACCTGCACGCAACTGCTTGCATGGTTCGGCGCGGATGTGATCAAGGTGGAGCGGGCGGGCGCGGGCGACATCACGCGTGAGCAGTTGCGCGATATTCCCGATGTGGACAGCCTGTACTTCACGATGCTCAACCACAACAAGCGTTCCGTCACGATCGATACGAAGAACCCTGAAGGCAAGCAGGTGCTCGAAGCGCTGATCCAGAAGTGCGACGTGCTGGTGGAAAACTTCGCGCCGGGCGCGCTGGACCGGATGGGCTTCACGTGGGAGCGGATTCAGGAGTTGAATCCGCGCATGATCGTCGCGTCGGTGAAGGGCTTCGGCCCTGGGCCGTACGAGGACTGCAAGGTCTACGAGAACGTCGCGCAATGCGCGGGCGGCGCGGCCTCGACCACCGGCTTCGACGACGGCCCGCCGGTCGTGACGGGCGCGCAGATCGGCGACAGCGGCACTGGCTTGCATCTGGCGCTCGGCATCGTCACGGCGCTTTATCAGCGCACGCACAGCGGACGCGGCCAGCGCGTACTCGCCGCGATGCAGGACGGCGTGCTCAACCTGTGCCGCGTGAAGCTGCGCGACCAGCAGCGGCTCGAGCGCACCGGCGTGATGAAAGAGTATCCGCAATATCCGAACGGAGAGTTCGGTGAAGCGGTGCCGCGCGCGGGCAATGCGTCGGGCGGCGGTCAGCCGGGCTGGATCCTGAAATGCAAGGGCTGGGAGACGGATCCCAACGCGTACATCTACTTCATCACGCAGGCGCCGGTGTGGGCGAAGATCTGCAACGTGATCGGCAAGGAGGAGTGGGCCACGGATCCCAACTACGCGACGCCCGCCGCGCGTCTGCCGCATCTGAAGGATATCTTCGCCGAGATCGAGCGCTGGACCATGACGAAGACCAAGTTCGAGGCCATGCAGATTCTCAACAAGTACGACATTCCGTGCGGACCGATTCTGTCGATGAAGGAAATCGCGGAGGAACCGTCGCTGCGCAAAACCGGCACGATCGTCGAAGTGGATCACCCGACGCGCGGCAAGTATCTGACGGTTGGCAATCCTATCAAACTGTCCGACAGTCCGACCGAGGTCACGCGCTCACCGTTGCTCGGTGAACATACCGATGAAGTCATGGCCGAACTCGGCTATTCGCCTGAGCAGGTCAGTGCATTGCGCACTGCCGGTGCGATCTAGGCCTGACCCAGGCAAATACGGAGCGACGTATGGATACATGGATGCGGTTCATGTCGAGCGACGGCGGCGTCGTGTTCGGCCGTGTGGAAGGTGGCTATCTGCACGAGTATGAAGGTCTGGAGCACCCGGTGCCGACCGGCGCCGTGCTGTCGACGCGCGCGCTGACGCCGCTCGCGCCGTGCGCACCCGGCAAGATCGTCGCCTTGTGGAACAACTATCACGCGCTGGCGGCGAAGCTCGATAAACCCGTGCCGGCTCACCCGCTTTTCCTGTTGAAGCCCGCGGGTTCCGTGATCGGCTCGGGTGAGCCGATCCGGAGGCCGCTGAGCTATGCGGGCAAGATCGTCTATGAAGGCGAACTCGGCATTGTGATTGGGCGGCGCTGCCGCGATGCAAGTGTCGAGGAGGCGGCCGAAGCGATTTTCGGCTACACACTCGTCAACGATGTGACCGCTGCCGATCTGCTGAACGAAAATCCGCACTTTCCGCAATGGTGCCGGGCGAAAGGCTTCGATACGTTCTGCTGTATTGGACCGGCGATCGTCTCCGGTTTCGACTGGCAGCAAGCGCGTCTTGTCACGATGCTCGATGGCGTGGAGCGGCAGAACTATCCGCTCGCCGACATGGTTTTCTCGCCCGCCGAGCAGGTGAGCCTCATCTCGCAGGATCTCACGCTCGAACCGGGCGACGTGATCGCGTGCGGCACGTCGGTGGGCGTCGGTTCGATCAAGGATGGCGCGACGGTGTCGATCACGGTCGACGGGATCGGCACGCTGAGCAATACCTTAGGCGCCGCGCGCGCGGGCGCCGCGGCGGGCGAGGAGCCGGTCGTGGCAGGCGCTGTCTGAACGGTTGACCGGTTGCGCGATGCGTTGGCATCGCGCCCACGCATTCCGACACGGAGAAGCACGCATGCCGCTAGCGTTTGACAGTACCGTGTGGTGTCCGCTGGCTGTGGTGTTGGCTTCCGTGTTGGCCGTTGCGCTTGCCGCAGTCGGGCAATTGCCGCTCGAACGGCGACTGAAGCGCCGTCCTGACTGGCACGCCGGCGCATTGGCCGCCGCGCTCGCGGGGCTTTTCGCGGCCGGCATGGGCGCGAGCAACGGCGTGGTCGGAGCGGCGGTGTCGGGCGCGGTACTCGGCGCGTGGCTGGTGCGTCGGCGCAACCTGACGCGGCGCCCGCGCCTCGTTGCGCTGTTGGGCAGCAGCATGGGGCTCGCTGTCATGTCGGGCGGCTTCGCGCGTTATCTGTCGTCGGCGGCGCAGGCGAATGTCGAGCGCGTCGAACTTTATGCCGCCGTGTTCATCGGCGCGTTGATCTTTGCCACGTCGGCCATTGCGTTCTGCAAACTGCGCGGTGCGCTGCAGCTCGGCGCAGTTGCGCGTCCGGGGCACGGCGTCGTCAACCTGTCTGCGCTGCTGCTGTGTGGTTGGCTCGGCTATGGCTTCGTGACGGAACAGGCGCAGCCGTTCGGACTCGCCGCGCTACTCGCGATGAGCGCGCTCGCTTGTGCAATGGGCGTGCATCTGATGCTCAGCCGCGAATATTCGAGCCGCGACGAGTATGGTCACGATTCAAGCGGGCTCGCCTTTGCCGCGCGTTGCCATAGCTCGACGATGGGCAAGCACGGGCTGTTGGCACGAGTCGAATGGCGCGGTGGGGAGGAGCAGGCCTGGGCACTGCGCGACGTGGCGCAAGGTAATGTGCGCACGGCAGCTTACCCGCATGCCCGAAATGGGAGCCATGGCGTGCATGCGGAACGGCGGCAACGTGCGTGCGCCGGCCACCGGCCGACTCGCGCTACAACACGGCGCACGCCATGAATGCACACATGCGTCGAACGGCACGCACGGTGGCGCGTCGCGGGATCGTGATCCCGCCGACGCGCTCAGTCGCCTGCCGTCGCGAACTCGCTGAAGTACTGGGCCTTCTTGTGCAGAATCATTTGAGCGAGAAAGTCGGCGTCGTACGCACGATGCAGATGGGCATGAAACCGCTCGATATAGGCAGTAATTCGAGCCGCCTCGCTATTGAATTCCTTGAGCACGTCGAGCGTGGCGCGATCCCAGCGGAAGCGCAGGCCGAGGTCGCTGAAGGCGGCGTTGTACGCGCTCAGGTGGGCGTCGTCGGGATGGATCGCGGCAACACGGGCAGTGTGCGCGCTGGGCTGAGACTCAACCGAAGCGTAATTCATGACCGGCCTCCTGGGCTGACGAGTGATGGAACTCGCTTGCAGCATAGAAGTCCTGACGAATCCGCAATAGTTAAAGTTTTATTGGTTCTCCATAGCCTACTGCTTATACACGCTCAATTCCTTGACGCGCGTGATCTTCTCGATCAGATTCGCGCCTTCCTCCATCAGGAAGCGTTTGAAGGCGACCGCCACCGGCGGCAGGCGCTTGTTCTTGCGATGCACCACGTACCAGTTGAGCATGACCGGAAAGCTCTCGACATCGAGCACGACCAAGTGGCCGAGCTGCAATTCGAGGCTGATGGTATGCGCGGACAGGAAAGCGATGCCCATGCCCGCGATCACGGCCTGCTTGATCGTCTCGGTGCTCTTGATCTCCATGGCGATCTTGAGGTTGGCAAGACGCCCGGCGAAGCCTTCTTCCATCGAATTCCACGTGTCCGAACCGCGCTCCCGCACGATAAACGCTTCGTTCGCCAACTGGCTAAACTTGATGTTGCGCTTGTTTGCGAGCGGATGCGTGGGCGCCGCCACGATCACATACGGGTGCGGCGCGAACGGCTCGTTCGTCGCGTCGGTCTCGTGCGGCGGGCGCACCATCACCGCGAGATCGGTCTGGTTAGTGGCGAGCTGATGCAGCAGTTCCTCGCGATTGTGCACGGCGAGATTGAGCACGACGCCCGAGTAGCGGCGCGTGAATTCAGCGAGCAGGCGCGGAAAGAAGTAATCGCCGGCGCTGATCACCGCGACATTCAGCTTGCCGCCGGAGACGCCTTTGAGCTGACTCATCGCTTCGTCGACTTCGTGGAACTGCTGGATGATCGCGCGGCTGTAGTGAAGCATTTCGGTGCCGGCCGGCGTCAGATAGATTTTTTTACCGAGTTGTTCGAACAGCGGCAGCCCGGCGTGTTCTTCGAGTTGACGGACCTGGGTGGAGACGGCCGGCTGTGTGAGGTGCAATTCCTCGGCGGCGCGCGAGAAGCTCAGGTGGCGCGCCACCGTTTCGAAAACCTTCAGTTGCCGCAGAGTCGCATTCCGCATCGTCATGACCGATGTATAAGCAAATGTGAATCAACATAATAACAAACTTTAATTATTAGTAATTCAGCAATGACCCTAGCATGGCTCTGTATAAGAAAGCGGAATTGCCGCCAGCGGAGTCGGCGAAAAACTCGGGGTTAACGCTTGGATTTGAGGCTTGGCGGACGAATCAGCCGGCGCCTCGCGGTGTAAAAAGCATTAATTGATCGGAATAAAGCACTTCCCAGAAAGCGATGATTTAAGCCGGTCTATTTTTAAAGCAGCGAATTAAAGACGCAAATATCAAATATTCCCGAAGAGCACGGCTTTTCGGGTCAAAACCAAAAGGTGGGACGCATACAGCGCGGCGTGTCGCCGAGGGGATCTCCTTCGGGACGTTGGCCGGTTGCACCAAATAAATAGTGGAGACAAGGCTCATGGACGATATCAGTCAGCAGACTACGACCCGCGCGTTTTGGGGGAACCGTTGGTGGCAACTCGTCATTGGCATGGTGTGCATGGCACTGGTGGCCAATCTTCAATACGCCTGGACGTTATTCGTCACGCCGATGAACGCGCGGCATCACTGGGGCGAAGCGTCCATTCAACTTGCGTTCGCCATTTTCATTCTCACTGAAACGTGGCTCGTGCCGCTCGAAGGCTGGCTCGTCGACAGGTTCGGACCCCGGCCCGTGGTCGCGGGCGGCGCCATTTGCGCGGGCATTGCATGGGTGATGAATTCGTATATCACGACCTTGCCGATGCTGTACGTCTCCGCGGTCATCGCCGGGATCGGGGCGGGTGGCGTGTACGGCACGTGCGTGGGCAATGCGTTGAAATGGTTTCCTGACCGTCGCGGACTTGCCGCGGGTCTCACGGCTGCGGGCTTCGGCGCGGGTGCCGCGGTGACGGTGATTCCGATCGCCAACATGATTACGCGTTCGGGCTATGAGCACACGTTCTTCTTCTTCGGCATTCTGCAAGGCGGCTGCATTCTGGCGCTCGCGCTGCTGTTGAAGAAGCCGAACCTGCGCCCGCAAGCCGCACCGAAGAGGAAATTCGCCGTTTCGAAGGTCGACTTCACGCCGGGTCAGATGATCAAGACGCCGGTGTTCTGGGTGATCTACGTGTCGTTCGTCGCGGTGGCCGCGGGCGGTTTGATGGCGACCGCGCAGATCGGTCCGATCGCGAAAGACTGGGGCCTCGCACGCATCCCGATGACGATCTTCGGCATGACCTTGCCGCTCCTGACCGCGACGCTGTCCATCGACAACGTGTGCAACGGCTTTACGCGTCCGCTGTGCGGCTTTATCTCCGACAAGCTTGGCCGTGAAAACACGATGTTCGTGATCTTTATCGGCGAGGGCCTCGCGTTGCTCGGCCTGATGCAATACGGCACCAACCCCTATGCGTTCATGACGTTCGCTGCGTTGATCTTCCTGTTCTGGGGCGAAATCTTCTCGATCTTCCCGGCGATCTGCGCCGATACGTTCGGCAGCAAATACGCCGCGGCCAACGCAGGCACGTTGTACACCGCCAAGGGCACGGCTTCGCTGCTGGTGCCGATTGCCTCGGTACTGTCGGCGACGGGCGGCTGGAATCTCGTCTTCATCGTCTCCGCCGTCGTGACGATCGCCGCGGGCATCTCGGCGAAATTCATACTCGCGCCGATGCGCTCGCGCTGGATCGAATCGCACAACGAGCCGCAGGGTGTGCTGGCCGTTGCCGGCAACGGCAAGGCCTCGCGGTTGAGCCACTGGCCCGAGCAGACAGGGGAATAGCGTAAATGGCCCACACCCGGCAGTGACGTCATGAATGTTTCGTTGCAGCAACTCAAGGTGTTTGTCGCCGTTGCGCGTGAGCGGAGTTTTACGCGCGCGGCGCGTGAGTTCGATCTGACGCAATCGGCGGTCAGCCGTTGCGTGCGCGAACTCGAAGAAGCCGTCGAACTGAAGCTGTTCGACCGCACCACGCGCCAGGTCGAACTGACTCATGCGGGCGCGAGCCTCGAGCGAAGAATCGGCCGGCTGCTCGACGAAATCGAACTGACGCTGCGTGAAGAGCGGGCCGCTTACGACGGACACACTGGCGTGGTGGTGCTGGCAAGCAATCCGGTGTTGTCGTCGAGTTGGGTGGCGCAGGGACTCGCGCGATGCGCGGCGGCTTTTCCCGAGCTCGCCGTCTCCGTCAGGGATCAGCCGCAAAGCGGCGTGCTAACGAGCGTCGAACAAGGCGAGGTGGACTTCGGCGTGGTCTCGATGGCCGAGCCGCTTGCTGGCGACCAGTTGCATGCGCAACTGGTTTTCACGACGCCGCTCCATGCGGTGATGCCTCCTGCGCATCCGCTTGCCCGCCACGCGAGTGTTGCATGGAGCGCGTTGCACGAATGGGCGCTCGTCACGCTGAACGCCGACACGGGTGTGCGCGCGGCGCTCGAACTCGCCTTCAACACGAACGGCGTGAAACGACGGCCGGTACAGGAGCTCGGACATGTCGCGGCGGTGCTGCGCATGGTCGAACTCGGGCTCGGCGTCGGCATATTACCCATCGACATGCATTGGCCCGCAATAGGCGCATCATTGGTCAGCCGGCCGCTCGCACCCGCGATGAATCTGGCGACACTGCTCGTGCATCGCCGCAACCGTTCCCTTCGACCCAACGCCGCGGCGGCCTGGGCACAGTTCTCCGCGACTTCACATGCCACCGACATGTCGCCGCCCGCTTCGCAGATACACACGAAGCCGACCGTTGCGCGCGACGGCGCCGTCCTCCACGAGCCCTAGCGTCTTTTACCCGAACCGGCTCGCAAGCACTCAGCCCACGCAACATCCAAGCAAGGAGCTTCATGATGGAAACTGAAACCGACCTCAGGCGCCATGATTTGCTGATCGACGGCAAGCGTTTGCCGCCCGGCACCGGCGAGTATTCCGTCGATATCAACCCCGCCACCGAAGAGCCGATCGCACTGGTTGCACAAGGCAGCGCCGCCGATGTGGATGCCGCCGTGCGCGCGGCGCGCGCCGCATTGAAGGTATGGAACGGCATACGGACGGCTGAGCGGGCACGCATTCTGATGCGTCTCGCCGGCCTGATGCGCGCGAATCTCGAGGAACTCGCCGCGCTCGAAAGCCTCGACGCCGGCAAGCCGATCGCGGCGGTAATGCGCCAGGACATCCCGGCCGCGATCGATACGCTCGAATATTACGCAGGCTGGTGCGACAAGATCAACGGCCAGGTCGTGCCGGTACGCCCCGATGCGTTGACGTACACGTTGCGTGAACCGGTCGGCGTGGTCGCCGCGATCGTGCCGTGGAATTTCCCGCTGATGATCGGCATGTGGAAGATCGCGCCGGCGCTCGCGTGCGGCTGCACGCTGATCGTCAAGCCCGCGGAGATCACGCCGCTGACCGCGCTGCGCATCGGCGAACTCGCACTCGAGGCGGGCGTGCCGCCGGGCGTGCTGAATATCGTCACCGGCAAGGGACGTGTGGTCGGCGATGCGCTGGTCGCGCATCCCGGCATCGACAAGGTGACGTTTACCGGTTCGCCCTCCGTGGGGCGCGGCATTCTGCAAGGCGCGGCCGGCAATTTCAAGCGCGTCACGCTGGAGCTCGGCGGCAAGTCGGCCAACCTGATTTTCCCGGATGCCAATCTCGACAACGCGGTGCGCGCCGCGGCGTCGGGGATCTTCTTCAATACCGGCCAGGTGTGTTCGGCGGGCTCGCGGATTCTCGCCCATCGCGATGTGTACGACGAAGTGGTCGAGCGCCTCGCCGCGCGCGCGAAATCGATCAAGGTCGGCGACCCGTCGTCGCGCGAGACGTCGATGGGGCCGCTCATTTCCGCTGCGCAGATGAAGACGGTGCTGGGTTATGTCGAAACGGGTCGTTCAGAAGGCGCGTCGCTCGTAACCGGCGGCGCGCGGGTGGGCGAGCGCGGCTTCTTTGTCGAGCCGACTGTGTTTGCCAACGTCGAGCATGAAATGCGCATTTCGCAGGAGGAGATCTTCGGGCCGGTGGCGAGCGTGATTCGCTTCAACGACGAGGCAGACGCGATAAGGATTGCCAACGGCACGTTGTATAGCCTCGCGGCGGGTGTGTGGAGCGCGGACATCGGCCGGGTACACCGGGTTGCGCGGGATCTGAAGGCGGGGACCGTGTGGATCAACACCTACGGCTACACCGATGTGCGCCTGCCGTGGGGAGGATCAGGCGACTCGGGATTCGGCCGCGAACATGGCGACGTCGCGATTGAAAACTTCACCGAACCCAAGGCGGTGTGGCTCGCTATCGATCAGTAGCGTTAAAAAAGGATCGAACGCATTTGGCGTTCGATCCTTTCTTGTTTGCGTTTGCCGATATGCGGGAGAGAGCGAGTTTCCGATCGTGCGCTCTCTCTTGAGACTCAATCTCCTTGCAACGCCATCCGCTCACGCAGTTTGATGAGCGCCAGCACGACATCGATAGTCGGCGTGGGCTCGGCGACGAGGCGTCCCATTTCCTGAACCACCGTCAACAGCGGATCGATCTCCATCGGCCGACGATTCTCCAGATCCACCAGAGTCGAGGTTTTATGCGCGCCGACCGCGCCCGCGCCATCGATACGCTTTTCCACATCGACGCGAAAGTGCACGCCGAATTGATCCGCAATGCGCTTGGCCTCGAGCATCATCGTGCGCGATACCGCGCGCGTGCCGGGGTCGCTAGTGAGCACGTCGAGCGTGGCATGCGTCAATGCGCTGATCGGGTTGAAGCACAGGTTGCCCCATAGTTTCAGCCAGATTTCGTCGCGGATATTGTCGCGAATCGGCGCCTCGAAACCTGCCGCCTGCATGATCTCGTGCAATTGCTGAATGCGCGGCGTGCGTTCTCCGCTCGGCTCGCCGATCGGGAATTTCTTGCCATACACATGCTTGATAACACCCGGTTCGACGATTTCGGCAGCGGGGTACAGCACGCAGCCGATCGCCCGTTCGGGGCCGAGCTTCGTCCATTGGCTGCCGTCCGGGTCGACGCTGGCGAGACGCGTGCCGGCGAATCGGCCGCCGTGCTGATAGAAGTACCAATACGGAATGCCGTTGACGCCCGTGACGATAGCCGTGTGCTTGCCGAGCAGCGGCTGCATTGCATCGACTACGCCGGGCAGCGAATGCGCCTTTAGCGTAATGATCACGAAGTCCTGCACGCCGAGCTCGCGCGGATCGGACGTGCAGCGGACAGGCGCGCTGAACGTCTCGCCGTCCATGATCAAACGCGCGCCGTGCTCGCGCATGGCCGCGAGATGCGCACCGCGCGCGACGAAACTCACATCCGCACCGGCGCGTGCGAGTTGCACACCCATCAAGCCGCCGATCGCTCCCGCTCCGAAGACACAGATCTTCATGATGCCGCTCCTCTGACGATGAATAGTCGCTTGCCCGATGCCGTATCTCGCCGTGCACGGTTTGCGGGTCATTGTTCGAGCATACGGGGGCGGGACGATTGCAGATAGTTAAAGTTTGTCGACGGATGCATTAGGGATTGGTTATGGACGGCGGAGCACCTGAGAAAGGGGGAATGAGACTGTACTGAAGCGCAAAGCAAGGCGGGAAGCCGGACGAATGCCGCAAACGATTGGGAAATCTCTCAAGCCTGCCCAATCTTGCTGGGGGCAGAATGCGACCTCTTTGAGAAGTTGCGCATGCAGGCGACACCGCAGACGGAATGTTGAGAGTGGCGCCATGAAGTCAAAGGTTGATGTGAGCTCTCTCATCGTGTTATTGCGTGCGACCCCGTGTGTGAATTGCACGGCTTCGGATTGATGGCCGCGTGCCAGGTCAAAAAATATGCACACGATGATTCGTAAAACCGCTGGCCGGGATTTGGCGGAGATGGAAAGCGTGCTGGCGCGCCTGCTCGACGTGATGTTGATCGCGCTGTCGGCGGCTCTGGCATCGCTCGTGTTCAAGCCCGCCGTCGGTCACTCGATTGTCGAAGGCGCTTTCGTCGCGCTCGATATAGCGTTCGCGGTTTTGCTGCTGCCGTGCTTTGGCGTGTATGACTCATGGCGTGGCCGCTCGAAATGGCGTCTGTGCGTCAACCTGGTGTTGGGTTGGATCGCCGTGCAGGTCTGTGGTCTCGTGATGTTGTTTCTGCTTCATCGCGCTGCGTCGGTGTCCCGGCTCTGGTGCGTGAGTTGGACCGTGATTGCTGCTGCGACGCTCGTCGGTTCGCGGTTGGTGGTGCATGAGGTACTCGGTCGAATGAGACGCGGCGGCCGAAACTTGCGAATGGTCGCTGTGGCCGGCGCCGGCGCCCATCGCGACGGTGTGATCGCCAACATCATGGGTTCACCAGATGCGGGCTTTCGGGCGGTTGCCACTTTTGACACGCGGCAGGATAGCGGGTCCGCGCTTACCTGCTTGCCGTCGTTCAGGCGGTTGCGCGAATTCGCGGACTGGGTGCGCCGTGAACAGATTGAAGAAGTGTGGCTCGCGCTGCCGATGTCTGAAGAGGACACCGTGTTGCGGATCCTTGAAGAATTTAGCGGTGACCTCGTCAATTTGCGCTTCATCCCTGATGTGCGCAGTCTTGTGATGTTCGATCGGAACGTGGTCGATTTGATTGGCGCGCCGGCCATCAATTTGATGGCCTCGCCGATGACACCGTATGCGTTGGTTCAGAAAGCGGTTTTCGACCGGCTGTTTGCAAGTGTGGCGCTGCTGGCGTTGTTGCCGGTGATGTTGTCGATCGCGGTTGCCGTCAAGGTGACTTCGAAGGGGCCGGTGTTGTTTACCCAGCGGCGCAAGGGCGCGGATGGGCGCGTCTTCCGCATTTACAAGTTTCGTTCCATGCGTGAGCACGTGGCGCGGCCCGGTGTGGTTCGGCAGGCTACGCGTGGGGATCCGCGCGTGACTCGTGTCGGCGCGTTTTTACGTCGCACTAGTCTTGATGAGTTGCCGCAGTTTTTGAATGTGTTGCGCGGGGAGATGTCGGTGGTTGGGCCGCGGCCGCATGCGATCGAACACGATGACGAGTATCGAGGCGTTGTTGATGGGTATATCCATCGATACCGGATTAAACCGGGTATTACCGGCTGGGCCCAGGTGAATGGTTTTCGCGGGGAGACGGATCGGATCGAGAAGATGCAGGCGCGGGTGGAGCATGACTTGTACTACTTGAGGAACTGGTCGTTTGGGTTGGATATGCGGATTGTGTTTGCGACGGTGGTGAGGGGGTTGCGGCATCGGAACGCGTATTGAAATACGCGTTCTATGACTAGCTTCTTGCAAATTATTTGTGAAGCACTTCTCAGCGTGGAAAAGCGCATTTCCCATGGAACATGAATCACATCTGCCCAATATCGGGCAGCGAGAGCGTCGCTTCGGCACGTTTGCTTGAATAGGTTGAACACGATGTTAGCGGTATTTCTGACCAGGCCGGCCTTTAGGCTTGGGGTTTTGATGGCGGCGGTCACTCTGTTGACCAGCGCATGTGCGGTGGCGCCGGGCATGCGGATGGAGACGTCTCGTGTGCAGGACATGGCGGACGGGCCCAATACTTCGAGTTTTATTGGAGAAGCCGGCGAAGGTGCGGCCCGCGAAAAGGTCAATGCAACGACTGGCACGAGGGACATCGCGATAACGGAGGTCGACGCGGCATTGATTTCGCGGCTGGCACAAAGCCGGAAACAGCACCAGCTCGAACTGTCGCAATTGCTCTCTGAAGCGCCGCGGGCTTACACGGTCGGGCCCGGCGACGTGCTGCAAATTGTCGTCTGGGATCATCCGGAATTCGCGGCCGCACTTGGTTCATCGCAAACACAATCATCGCCGCGGCCGGGAGATCCGCTTGCTGGATTCGTCGTCGATCAGAACGGTAGTCTGACGTTTCCGTATGCGGGTGCGCTGCATGTGGCTGGCCTGCGCACCGAAGAGATACAACAACGCCTGAGCGGCGCGCTCGCAAAGTACTTCGTCAAGCCACAAGTCACCGTACGGATGGCGTCTTACCGCGCGCACCAGGTCTACGTCGACGGGGAAGTGCATAGCCCCGGCGCATTGGCCGTCAACGACGTGCCCATGACCCTTTATGAAGCAGTGAGCCGCGCTGGCGGATTCAGTGAAACGGCCGATCAGAGTGACCTCGTCCTCGTGCGTGGCGATCACTCTTATCGCATCAATCTGACACAAATGCTTGCCCAGGGATTGAGCCCGTCGCGCTTCTATCTGAAGCCGGGCGATCTGCTGCGCGTCGTGTCGCGCGATGAAAACGACGCGTATGTGATGGGCGAAGTGAACAAACCGGTCTCGGCGATTCCGCGCCGAACGGGGCGCATGACGCTGGCGGATGCGCTTGCGCAGGCCGGCAGTGTGAATGCCTCGACGGCTGACGCCGCTCAGATGTTCGTGATCCGCGGCTCCCTGACGGGCACGCCGCAGGTGTTCCACCTCGACGGCCATTCGCCGGTCGCGATGCTGCTTGCCAAGGATTTCGAATTGCAACCGAAGGACGTGGTGTATGTCGACGGCAGCGGCCTCGTTCGCTTCAATCGTGTGCTGAGTCTGCTGATGCCGTTGATCAGCACGGGGTTGACTGCGGGGGTGATTGCGAAATGATCAGCCGTGTGCTGGTTGTCTGTGCCGGTAACGTTTGCCGAAGCCCGATGGTGGCGGCTCTCCTGACCCGGAGTCTCCAGTCCGTGGCCGTGGAGTCGGCCGGTATCACGGCGCTTGTCGGTCATGCCGCCGATCCCATCGCTGTGGACCTGATGCGCGAGCGCGGCCTGGACATTCAGTCTCACCGTGCAAGACAACTGTTGTCATGGATGCCCGCGACTTCCGATCTCGTGTTTGTCATGGACGGTCTCCAGCGGCGACACCTTGAACAGCGCTTTGCAACATTGCACGGTCGCATCTATCGACTCGGCGATTTGCCCACTACGTCTCATTCAGGTACGGGATTCGATATACCAGACCCTTATCTGAAAGATCGCGAGTCATTCAAAGAAAGCCTGAGGCTCATTGAAGCAAGTGTCGAAGGATGGTCTAAACGTATCAATGACATATGCGGAACGGCCGCAGGACCCAACCTGACTGTTGGCACTTCGTCATCCTGACAGCTTCAATAAAATCTAATTCGCCGCACAATGAAACCGTTGCAATTGCCTGAGAATGAGGCGTCAAATCATATCGATGAAATCGACCTGATCGGGTTGCTGGATGTATTCGTCGAATACCGTTGGACCATCCTCAAGAGTTGCCTTACCTGCCTCCTGCTGGCGGCCGCTTTCGCTTTTCTGTTGCCACCACGCTACCAGGCGGACATTTCAGTCCAGGTAGAGGACGGCAGCGGGGCGGCGGCAGGGCAGAGTCTACTGGGTGACGTATCGTCACTCTTCAACTTCAACTCTCCGACTTCCGCCGAACAGCAGATCATGGCTTCGCGTCTCGTCGTGACCAGCGTCGTTGACGAGCTACATACTTATATCGTCGTGCGCCCACACCGTTTTCCGCTTATTGGAGATTTCATATCCCGTTTCAACGATTCAACCGTGCGTCCGGGGATCTACGGTATTGGAGGTTGGGCATGGGGCAAAGAAAGCGCCAACATTGTTAGGTTCGATGTTCCAAAGCGTGTAGAAGGAGATCAATTCACGCTGACAGTGCTTCCGGGGGGGCGTTATCGATTTTCCGGTTGGGATATTGATGAGCCCGTTTTCGGCCGGGTCGGCGAAACAGAGATATTTCAGACGAGTTATGGGGCGATAACGCTGTTCGTGAAGTCGTTCAATGCAGAACCCGGTACGAAGTTCAAGCTCAACCGGAAGTCCCGGTTTGACACGATCACGGACATGCAGAACGGTCTGGATATCCAGGAAAAAATCAAATCGTCGGGCGTACTCATCGCAAGCCTCAAAGGAACTGATCCAGTGACGGTCCGGGATCAGATGCAGGCCGTCGGACGCTATTACGTCAAGCAGAATGTCGAACGGAAAGCCGCTGAAGCCGCGCAATCTCTGGCGTTCCTGAATACTCAGGTGCCGATTCTCAAGAAGCAACTCGAGAATGCTGAAGCACGCTACACCGGGTTGCGTAACAAACAGGGTTCTGTCGATTTGTCGGAAGAAGCCAAGATCGCTCTTCAGCAGACGGCGGATGCCAAAACACGGATGCTCGAACTGCAGCAGAAGCGTGATGAACTTGCGTCTCACTTCACCAGTTCGCATCCTGATGTGATTGCGCTCAACGCGCAAATTGCTACGCTCCGTGCTCAGCAAGGTGCATTCGATCAGCAAATCAAGCGCTTGCCGAACGCGCAACAGGACGAGGTACGTCTGATGCTGGAGGTCAAGGTCGATACCGATCTCTACACGGCGCTATTGAATAATGTCCAACAGCTCAACCTGATCAAGGCAGGCAAGACCGGCAGCGTGCGCGTTGTCGACACGCCCGTCGTCCCAGAAAGCGTCTCGTTTCCGAACCGGCCTGTGACGATCGCCGCGGGCGCATTAGTCGGGTTGGTGTTGGGCGTGATCTTCGCGTTCATTCACAACTTCCTGTTTGCCGGCGTTGCGGAGGCGGCCGAAATTGAACGCCATGTCGGATTGCACGTCTATGCAACGATTCCGGAGTCGCGCGTCCAACAACAGATTGATCTGAAGACCGCCGGCAATGCAGCAGGTGTTCGACTGCTTACGGAAAATGAGCCTCGCGAACCAGCCGTAGAAAGTCTACGAAGTTTGCGCACGGCTCTCCAGTTTGCGATGTTGAACGCGACAAATAATGTGGTCCTGATCTCGGGTCCCACACCCGGCGTCGGAAAGTCTTTCGTGTCGGCAAATTTCGCCGCACTCCTCGCTACAGGCGGAAAGCGAGTGCTGGTTATCGACGGGGATCTTCGTAGAGGTCATCTCCACCAGTACTTTGGCCGGCAACGCGAGCGCGGTCTGACGGACGTCATTACGGGAAAGGCTTCGCTCGACGAGGTTGTGCATCGGAGCGTCGTTGCAAATCTGGACTTTATCGCCACCGGTTCGCTGCCGCCCAATGCTGCGGAAGTTCTCATGCATGAGCGCGTCGGACAACTTCTTGCGGACAGCGCGCATAAATATGACGTCGTGCTCGTTGACTCGCCACCGGTTCTGGTTGTGACCGACGCGGTCCTGTTAGCGGAACATTGCGCGACGGTGATGATCATGGCGCGGGCCGGGCGTACGCGCGTCGCTGAATTGGCAGAAGCCGTGAAGTTGTTTGCGCATGCAGGGATTGCTGTCACCGGCGCACTTCTGAACGGCATCGACCCGAAATCAGGACGGCGTGGATATGGCCGAAAGAATGGCGGCTATCGATACGTGCAGTACAGCTATGAGGAGCCGCGACCCGTACACGCATCCCGCTGGCGTCGGCTGATTGCCCGCCTTGGACGGGGGCGGTAATGCAAACCGACAGGTTAGATATCACCGAACAACAGGAACTGGCCGGTGTCCGAAACTCCCCTCCGATCGTACGGGCACGTCCAAACCGGCAGGCACCGAGGTTGCGGGTGGCACTCGTTGTCGAAGCAGCGGGTGGCGGCGTAGCCGTTCATATTGCGGACATGGTGCGCGGTTTGAACGCTCAAGGCGATGTAGACATCCACCTTATCGTCCCGACTGGAGCCCGTTTCGACGGAGTAGTCATCGACGAGGATGTGCTCGCGCGGTGCGACACGATTCATCGCTTGCCGATGCGTCGCTCTGTCGGCAGCGCCGACACGGTCGCTTTTGCCCAACTGTTCAAATGCCTGAACGGGATTAAGCCAGACATCGTTCACAGCCACAGTTCGAAGGCTGGAGCACTCGCACGACTGTGCATCGGGCCGTGGAAGCAGGTTTACACGCCGCACGCCGTCTACACGCTCAATCCGTATCTGCCGAGTGCACAGCGTCGTTTTTATGGGTTGATCGAAAGTTTACTCGGCCGCTTCCGGACCGACCGCATCATTGCGGTGTCGCTCGACGAAGCGGACCATTTGCAGCAAGTGCTGCGCATTCCGGCAGATCGCATCGAGACGATTTTCAACGGCGTGCCCGCGCCGACGCTGCTCCCTTCAGGTGTGGCGCGAGCTACGCTGGGGTTGCCGTTCGACTCGATCATCGTCGGCTTTGTGGGGCGTCTGGACTACCAGAAGGGCGTTGACCGTATCGTTCGAGTCGCACAGGACCTGCTGGAACGCGGCGTAGATAAGGTTGTTTTTGCGGTTATAGGTCCTGGTGACTTTTCGGCATCCTCCGGGCTTGGCAAAGGAAGCATTCCTGCGAATGTGCGCGTGCTCGGACCGATTGCAGAGGCACGACGTTACTTTTCCGCCTTCGACATCTTCGCGCTTCCTAGCCGCTATGAAGGCTTTCCCTACGTCGTCCTTGAAACAATGGCCGCCGGTGTCCCGATGGTGTCGACGCGAGTCTCCGGCGCGGCCGAATTGATCGACGCGGAACAAATAGGCTTCGTGGTGCAAAACGACGATGACACAACTCTTTTCGCTGACGCGATAGTTGCACTCGCACAAGACCCGATGATGCGCGAACGCATGAGCCTCAATTGCGAGCGCGCTGCCGAACGCTTCTCCACTAACGCAATGATCGAGCGGACCGTAGATCTTTACAAGCGTTTGCTTAAGGAAATCCACTGATGCAGCAGCGGACGCATGTTGTCCTTCTCCACGCGTACAGCTCCAATAACTCTGGCGACGGCTTGCTAGTCGACCTCTCAGTCGAGCTTCTTAAGCAGGCCTTTGGAGAAACGACCCGCGTGTCGATCATCGCAGCGGATCCAGGCTCATTTCCCCAATACCGTGACGTTTATCGTGCGCCGGTTCTTGCTGAATATGGCGTGGCGCGAATCGGCGGTGTGGCCAGCGTCGTTCTTCCCATTGGGAAGAACGGGCGGACACGCGAGTTGCTCAAACTTCTGGAGACGGCTGACGTTGTCGTTGGAGTAGGCGGGGGCTACCTGCGTGCACGCAATTGCATGGAGATACTCAAGCTTGAAGCGGGTCACCTGCTGCAGATGCGAGCAGCGTGTCAGTCGGGCAAGCCAGTTGTCTATCTGCCGCAGAGCATCGGACCTTCGATGCCAGCTGAACCGTTGCGCTCGCATCTCTCAGGAATGCTCGGAAAGTTTCATGCTGTGTTCGTTCGCGATGACCGCTCGGCCGCTTTCCTTGCACACAACGCTAACATTCATCGGGCCCCCGACATGGCTGTGCTGGACTTCGAACGGCGCAATGCACAGATTATGACGCGGACGGTAAAGGCGCGTCCTGGAGTGGGGCATGTCGCCTTCGTGCTGCGGCGGGCGCCGAGTTGGACGAGACAGCAGCGAGAGCGATATGAGACGGCAACACGGCGACTGATTCAGTTGCTGCGCGAGACATGCCGGATCAGCTTTGCCGTCCAAAGTACAGGCCGCGGCAATGACGACGTCGCTTACTACCGGAGTATCGGCATCGAGGGCGATCTGATGCCGCTGAAGGAATTGCTGGCCGTGGATAGACCCGACGTCGTGGTGTCAGTTCGCTTGCACGGCGCACTTGAGTCAGTGTTGAACGGGGTGCCTTCTTACCACCTTAGCTATGAGCGCAAGGGATTTGGTGCGTACGCCGATCTCGGGGTAGAAGAGTGGGTGGCGAATGCGGCTGATTTCGACCCCGACAAAGTTGTAGCGACGATTCTCGCCTCCGGTGCGATTCATGATTTCTGGACGAACGCGTCGTCTGGCTTTGAGCGTATACGGTTGGGACGGCAGCGGGTAATCGCCGCTCTTCAAGCGGCGCGAAGCACATAGCAGGGGAAACATTTGCTTGCTCGTTTCACTTTTCGTGTCGCGTCCCTGGCGCTGAAGTTCGCACTGACGATCATCATTGCGCGCACGCTCGGCTTCGCAGCGGTGGCCGACTATGGTTTGGCAGTCGCTGTCTCGGTCGTGTCGTCGAAATTGCTTGGGCTGGGTTTTAGCACTGAAATCAGCCGGCGATTGAGCGCCGAGAACCCGTCCCGAGCGATCCACGACGCGCGTCGGCTACTCGTGCTTTATTGCGTTGTCTACGCAGCGATAGCCATCGTCCTTATAGTCGTGTATGTTACCGGCGGTTTCGACGCGTTCCCTCGAATCACGCGGAGCGTTCTTTGCGGCGTGATGCTTGTGGCCTTCTCCGAGCACGCCGGGCTTGAGACGACTTCCTATGTTTTTTCGCTCCATCAACCGCGCGCGGGAGCGGTGCTTCTTTTCGTCCGTACCGGCGCGTGGGCAGGCGTCGCGATTGTCAGTTTGCTTGCCGGCTTGGTCCACTCCATTGAGACGATCTTAGCCTTTTGGTGGGGGGCAAATATCATTGCCGCGGTCGCGGCGTACCGGTGCATTCAGTGTCGGGGGCGTGAGATCGTGTCGGAGCAGCGAACTCAGACGGTGCGCACACCGGGCAGCACACGTTCGGTGTGGATGGATGGCCTGCCCTTCTTTATAGCGACCAACGTACTAGCCGGGTTGCAATATGGCGAGCGATTTCTCGCAAGCGGTGTGATCTCAACCGATTCGCTGGGTCGCTATGTATTCGTATGGTCTGTCTCTAACTCCATTCAGACGATTGCCTATGCCACGATCGTTGTTACCGCTGCGCCACGGCTCGTCCGCTCGCTGAGCGTGGCCGGAGGCGATTTCTGGGCAACTCTGCGACGTGCAGTCCGATCTGGCGTTGCCATCACGTCTCTTGCTGCCGTCTCTATTCTGATCACGCACAAGCTCATCTTCCGCATGGCCCACGAACCGGGCGGCAGCCGTGAGCTCACGATGCTGGTCATACTGCTTGTCTCGTTCGTTCTCCGCTCAATTGCGGATGTCTACTGGGTCGGCGCGGTTGCGCTGCGTCTGGGTAAGCAGGTTGCCACTGCGATTGCCTGCGTGGCGGCCCTGGTCATACCTGTTGAATGGATGTTGATCACGCGACTTGAGGCAATGGGTGCGGCACTTTCGCATTTGACAGCAAGTGTGGCAATTGTGGCGGTTTTGGTATTCATCACCAAGCGCACCCGTGTAGCGAATGTCGCCGCTGTGCGAGAGAGGGAGGCGGCGCATGTTTCGTAAAATACTCACAGCCGGCCCGCGACTCAGCGCAGGCGTAGTCCGATTGTTCGCCGGCTTTGCAGTCGGGATGTATTTCGCGATGTATTGGAAAGCCAGTGCATTTCTGCCTGAGTTCGTGTTCCGGGATGCGGAAAAGATTCAGTCGCAAATTGGTGGATCAAGCACGTATCAGGACACATCTTTCGACGCGGTCGCGAAATTCTATTCGTCACTCGGAAATGCCGGAAGCAACCTGTTCGTGCTGGCCATCGGCGGCTTGTTCATTTGGCTGATGGTCGGCTATTCGAAGCGCGTCGGTGGTTTGCTGGTGAATGTCGTGCTGATTGCACCGTGTGTATTCTTCAATCTGTTCGTGGCCAGCAAAGACACGCTCGTCGTTCTGATGTCGATCGTGCTCGTTCTGATAGGGCAGAGATGGCGTGTATGGCACGTAATGGTTGCCATGATTGCTCTCTACTCGGCGTACGCCTTGATCGTGCGCATCTACTTTGCACTAATCCTTGCCATCGCCATTGTGGCCTGGATATTTCGGCGGGCATCGTTGCGGATAAAAACGGTTTTGATTTTCGCGGGAGTGCTCGGGCTATATCTACTGCCGGACACCGCGTACTTCGTGTTGCTTCATCCGCGTGATATGGCAATGGACTATCTCGTTGCCGGCTCACCCTATGGCGCGCGCACCGGCTTCTATAACCTTGTCGAACCACAATCGTTTGCTGCTTTCTGTGCAGACTACGCCTACGCGATTCTAAAGTTGACCGTTCCGGTTCTGTTTTATCCAGGTCCAAAAGAGTTTGCGATGCTGGTATTCGTATGGATCGTCGCCGCGTCGGTGTTCGGCCGGAAATCCTTTCATGAGGCTAGCCGCACGGAAGCTGTGGATTTGCTTGCAAGCCTCGTAATAGGGCATATGGCAGTTTCAATGCTGTTCGAGCCTGATCTTGGCAGTTACATCCGGCATCTGTCGAGCGTTGCGCTTTTTTGCGCATGGCGGCTCAACTACCTCGGGCCGCAACGAGTTTGCGCAAACGGGCCGGTTCGGCTGATCGCTCGCGGAGCAGTAGACCGAGAGTCTTTGAAAACATGCAGGCCGCGTGCGCCATGGCTGCATTGACCGTCGTCGCGTATCACGTTGACGTGTTGCCGTTTGGGCAATGCGGGGTCGATATATTTTTTGTGATCAGCGGATTTATCATGTCATACGTTGCGCTGGGCGAGGGGAGGGGATTTCTACCGAAGCATCTTGTTCGGATCTTGCCGCTCTATTGGATGTCGACCCTTGGTGTGTACCTGATCGCAACATCTAGGCCGCACTGGTTGAACACAACGACAACTGGCGCGGTTTATCTTTTGAAGTCGCTTCTGTTCAAGATACAACCCGATCTCAATTCATGGCGAGGCGCGGCGGCGACTCTCATCGTGATTGCTGTCGTATGCGTGGTCGGGATCGTGTGTCATGTTCTGGTCGAGAGACCAATGCTTGCGCGCCTGAACCGCCAGTTCGGGCGACTCCGGACCCCGTTGGTAGGTCCCGCATGATCGGATTTAGGGAACTCGTGAAAGTAGGGGTGGTCGCGTTTTGTATGTGCAGCGCGGCGGCGCCGGGGCACGCACAGCCGTTCGGACAATGGAATTCGGATAGCAGAGGGCGCACGAGGGTGGGTACTCAAGTCAAGGTCGAACGCTTTACGTCGGCAACGGCGGCGCAGGTCAAATCCGCTGGATTTGACTTTGTTCGTTTTGGTGTATGGGTGAACGCGATGCAAACCGCTGCGTATCAAAAGCGCATAGGCGCTGCGTTTGCTGCGGCTCAGGAGGCAGACTTACCCGTTCTTGTCACTGTGCGCTCTACGATCGCGCTTGTGCCTCCTTCGTCGAACGAATCAGATCGCAACGCACAACTGCGCGACGTCGCAAAGCAGTTGACCTCGGTCGTGAGGAGCCTCGTCAGCGCTTACGGGAATAACGTGCTTGCTATCGAACTCTGGAATGAGCCGGATTTGGCAACATATTGGCCGACCGGTAACAGCGATACGACATTTCCGATATATATGCAGGCCGTCTGTGCTGGGCTGAAACCAATTCACAGGTCGGTTCCTGTCGTCGGGTTCGGCTTCGCGAGGGCCCCGGCACGCGGTTCACAGTCGGACAAGCTATTGGAGAGTATTCGAGCGTCGTCGGCACACTGCATCGACGCAGTTTCATACCACGCTTACGGAATGAGCGAATTGCAAATTCAACACGCGTCCAAGTACATTCGCTCGCGATACTGCCTGCCGGCGCTGATCACGGAATGGGGTATTTCGTCGCGAGGCAAGGAGGGACTTACCGGTCAGGCAGCGCACATCAATTCGTTTCTTATGGGCCGCGAGTCGTTAAATACACCGCTGATTTCGATCTACGAATGGCAAGATTCAGTGAACGGCAAGAATGCCCGTGAACGAAATTTTGGCTTACTCGATGCCTTGGGTACGCGCAAGCCGGCGTTCGGCGCTGCATTGACCGCATTGCACAGCCAATGACCGCTGGTTTAGCGTGGTTTCTCCGATTTGCCAACGTGTTCCGTCAACTTGCAGGCGAGCGCCGTCAGCAGCATGAGACAAACGAGCGTCTCGCCGACTACGAAGGCGAGCGCAGTGGTCACTTGACGTTTGATTTCGCTCATTCTTGGTGGGGGGCGTGATATGGCGTGATTCTACACGCAGAGTTGACTGCTTCCCTTCTTCGTCACCCCCGCCTCACCATCAAAAACCCCACTCCAATCGCCGCCAGAAAACCCCCGCAGCACCGATTAAACCACCGCCTTACCTTGGCACGCACCAACCATTTCCCAAGATACATCCCCGCCCACGAATACAACGCGATAGCGAACCACTCCAGCACCAGAAAACTCGCCCCGAGCACCGCGAACTGCGGCAGCATCGGCTTCGCAATATCGACAAACTGCGGCAAGAACGCGGTGAAAACCAGAATGGCCTTCGGATTGCCGGCAGCCACAAGAAACTCCCTTCGCGCGACCCGCGCAAGCGACGCTTCTTCCTGCTGCGTCGTGTCGATCGTGGGTGCATCGCTGCGCCACAACTGAATGGCCAACCAGATCAAATAAGCCGCGCCGGCCAGTTTGATCGCGAGAAAGAACCACTCCGACGCGTGCAACACAACCGCAAGACCGGTTGCGGCGAGCACGAGCATCACGGCGAAAGCGACCAGGCGCCCCATGCCGCCGACGAACGCGGTCATGAAGCCATGGCGCGCCGCTACATTGATCGACAGCAGATTATTGGGCCCGGGCGCGAGATTGATCGCGAAGCAGGCGGGCAGGAAGAACAGCCAGGCGGTGATGGACATGACGGCTCGCACGAAGAAAACGCAGTTGCGACGGGTCGCGCAGCAAGACGGCGGGCGCGACATCTTCAACGTGGATTGTAACGACCCCGGCAGGCCCGATGTCGACGGTGCGCTTAATTCACCGCTTTGACAAATCCCGGATCGCCGATCAACGCGTCGACGCTCAGCTTGACCGTGTCTTCAATAGCGATGGTGCTACTGGTGAACTTGGGCGATTTTTGCTTGACCGTCTTGGTGGTCGAAAACACGACCTTCTGGGTCGCGGAGTCGGTCACCACATAACGCATTTTCAGCGTCCACGACGCTGGCGAGCGCGTGTCGTCCACAGTGAATTTCTCGATGCTGCCGCTGAGAACCCGCTCGCCTGCGTCGAGATGAAAGCCGGCGATCCGTAGACTGTTCACAATGCCGTTGCGCACGGTTTCGTTGATATCGTTCTTGAGCACGATGCCCGTCATCGCCGTGTTTTCGATGCGGTTCGGCGACACTTGTCCGCTGCGAGCGGGCATATAGGCGAAGTCACGGGCAGGGGCAACGCTGAGCCAGCCGGTCGGATGCGCCACCGCGCGCGGCGAGCTATTCAGGCCGAACCACGACCACGAGCAGGCGGAGAGCATCAATGGCAGCGCGATTGTGCCGCATCCCTTCAGCACGGTCGATGTCAGGGGTGCGCGCGTGGAGTTGAGCGACCGCGGCAGAGATGCGCTCCGATGCGGCGACTCAGGCGCTGTGCTGGAAAAAGCGGCGGTCGAGGTCAGAGGAGTTACCCTTTTAAATTGAGTCATTCCGGAGAATAAACGACATGGTAACAGCGGCCCGGACCCGCGCATCTCTTATTGAGGGAGCGCTCCGCCTCTCGCAAGGAGGAAACACGCCAAGCCGTCAGAAGAACCCGGCTTTCCCTTGGGTCATATCCACCAACGCTCGCTGGGCGTCATCGAGCGCGTTGATGGGCAAACGGATCGTCATTTTCACCAGCATCGCGTAGGCGCTGTCCACGAGCGCGTAGCCTTCGGCATCGATCCATCGGCGCACTTTCGCCTCGTCGGCGTAGCTCACCTCGACGATCAGCGAAACCTGTGCAATCCGCTCGACGCGTGGCGCATCCAGCAGCGCCGAAGCGATCGCATCCGTGTACGCGCGCACGAGGCCGCCGGCGCCGAGTTTCACGCCGCCGTAGTAGCGCACGACGGCGGCCAGCACGCCGTCCAGATCGTGATGCCGCAACACTTCGAGAATCGGCCGGCCGGCGGTGCCGGAGGGCTCGCCGTCGTCGGACATGCCGGACTGGCCGCCGGCCAGCAGCGCCCAGCAGACATGCGTCGCGGCAGGATGCTCGTCGCGCAGGCGCCGCAATTCGGCCATCGCGGCGTCGCGGTCGGCGACCGGTAGCGCGTACGCAATGAATCGGCTCTTGCGAATCTCGAGTTCCGCGCTCAACGCCGCGGGCAGGGTGTAAGTAGGCAAGGCAAAGACTTCGGTGAATGGAGAACGCTGACCGCGCGCGGTCTTACGCCCGCCATGGTAACGGATCGACGACTCGCTGACGGACTATCTCCGAGATGATCATCCAGGGCTGGCGCGGCCTGTTTCCGGCGTGCACTGTACCGGCCCACCCGCTGCGCGTTTATCGTGTCAGTCATGGCAATGCGCCGGACGGCACGCATGGCGCGCTCCCATCAGAAATCTCGCGTTCGTCTACAATCTTCCGCTGAACTCGCGCGCCCATCCGCTGAAACCAGCGCGTCACCAAGGAGACGACATGCTTGACCTTTCCACGTTAGGGACTTTCGTAGCCGTTGTACTCGGGCTCTTTCTGATTCCGGGTCCGGCCGTGCTGCTGGTGTTGACGCGCACCGTGCATGGCGGCCGCAAGGCCGGCATTCTCACGGGACTCGGCATCGCGGTTGGCGATTTCATTCATACGCTGGGCGCTTCGGTCGGCCTCTCGGCGCTGCTGATGACCTCGGCGCTGGCCTTCAACGCAGTGAAGTTCGTCGGCGCCGCCTACCTCGTTTATCTGGGCATTCGCGCGTTGCGCGAGAAACAGGCGAGTGCGCATATGCCGGCCGTCGCGCCGGTGTCGGCCTCGAAGGCCTTCTTTCAGGCCATTCCCGCCGAAGTGCTGAATCCCAAGACCGCGCTGTTTTTTCTCGCATTTTTGCCGCAGTTCGTTCGTCCCGAACACGGTTCCACGTTTCTGCAGTTCACCACGCTTGGCCTCATCTTTGTCGGCATGAGCGCGCTCTATACGACGCTGATCGTGTTGACGATTCGTCCGCTGGGCAAATTCGTCAAGCGTCTGACGTGGTTGACGCGCTGGCAGAACAAGATCATCGGCGTGCTGTTCATTTCGCTCGGCCTGCGCGTGGCCACGCAAACGCGTTGATCGATCCGCGCGGCCTCGCTTCGTCACAGCGTCAGCGAGCCCTCGTTTCCGCTAGATATTGCGGCGCTGTCGCCTGAGACGGCCTTCGCGCGCGTATTCCATCTGACCTTCGGTGCGAACCGCGAGCCTTTCCTGTTCGGCGCGGCTTAGCTGCCGCGTATCGTCGATGTCGCCGACACGCAGCACTTCCTGCGCGATCCTGATGCGCAGCGTCATCAACGGTTCGCCGCGCTCGACGAGCGTGCGGTCCGCGGCGCGCGCCTGCTGGACGCCGCAGTCGATCAGAGTGCGCAGTTCCAGCAGCGTGAGCCGCTGCCGCTGGATTTCGAGGATGAGCCGCTGGACGGCCTGCTCGTCGCGCGTGCGCCACCAGGCGCGCAGCTCGGCGAGCGTGGGAGGTTCGAAGGGTGGGAGGCGCATTGCTCAGACGAAAAGTACTGTATATATGTACAGTATATCCCGTCTTTTTACGGAAACGCGTAGAGCGCGTTCGCGGGTTCACCCACTCCGTGGGAGAGGGTGTGAATAGCTCATCAGGACAGCGCGAGCATGATGGAGGTGGAAACGACGATGATGAAAAGACACGCGGCGGTGAGAATGTCGTAGGGATAGTTCATGTTGTGAGCATCTGACGTAGCGGTGTGAAGGGGCCATCATAGGGATAAGCGCGCCGCACGACTGTTAAGCTTTGCAAGACATAGGCGCTGTCCGGCTACGTATGACTGGAGGGGGAAAGATGAACGAGGCAGCAACGCGCGTGCCCACGCATGCACCGGAAATCGAGTTCTGGTTCGACTTCGGCAGCAACTACAGCTACCTCAGCGTCATGCGCATCGAAGCTGAAGCCGCGGCGCGAGGCGTGCGGATCTGCTGGCGTCCCTTCTTGCTGGGGCCTGTCTTTCGCGACCTCGGTTTCGACAATTCGCCGTTCGTGCTGCAGAAGGAGAAGGGCGCGTATGTGTGGAAGGACATGGAACGGCAATGCCGCAAATACGGCATCGCCCTGACGCGTCCCACCACGTTCCCGCGCGCCGCGCTTCTTGCGATGCGTGTGGCGCTGCTCGGCGCGGATCGCGAGTGGATCGCCGCCTACTGCCGCACGATCATGCAACTGAACTTCGCGCATGACCGCGATATCGGTTCGATGGAGGTGGTGAGCGAAGCGCTCGATGAACTGGGTTTGCCGGCGCGGGAGATCATCGGCGAAGCGCAAAGCGACGCGAACAAACTGCGCTTGCGTGAACAGACCGCGGCGGCAGCGGCCCGAGGGATTTTCGGCGCGCCGATGTTTTTTGTCGGCGATGAAATGTTCTGGGGCAATGACCGGCTGGACGATGCGTTGGACTACTGCGCATCGATCGCCACGCGCGGCTAGCGCGGCGAATGCTCAGCCCGCTAGCGTGTTATTCGTTGCCGTCCTGGCAGAAGCGGCGGCCCGGCACGTGCGAAACGACAGCCTGAGCGATTTCAAGCGGCGTGCTCTCGGCGGGCACCACCCGGCGGCTCGATTCGGGCGTGTGCTTCATGGTCCATTCGACGAGCCGGTATGAGCGACCCCAAGGATGCTGCAGCGGGTCCGAGACCTTGCATGAGTGAATCTGGCTGACCCATTCGTTGCCCGGCATGGTGCGCAGATGCTCGAATACCGTGTCTTCAACCATGGTTTGACTCCTTCTTCGCGGGCCTGCAGCCCATCTTCTGGCGCGACGTCGACACCCCGGGAAAAAGCGCCGCCGATGTTCTGGCGGCTTCAACAGGGGATGTTGTGCCTCATGGTTACAGCAAAGAATTAAGCCAGACTTAAGAACGCGTAAAAGCGGATCGCGTAAAAGCGTAGTCGCCGCGATCGGGCCCTCAAGACCTCGCGAAATCCGCCGTTATTACAGCGATTGGGGGTCGCCAACCCCGCTTCGCCTTCGGGCCCGCACCTGATAACGTGACGAACCTCGCCCAAACGCCGCTTTCCGAGCGCCTTCGTTCGCTCGTCGATACCGTGCAGCACAACGAGCGCACGCTGCGGCGCTTCCAGAACGTCGAGTTGCGTTTGATCGGCGCTCAGGACTTCGCATCGTTTCTCGACACGCTGTTCACTCAGTTGCCGCGGGAGTTTTCGCTGACGGGCGTGACGCTCTGGCTCGACGACCGCGCGCCGATGCTGCGCGAACTGCTCGAGCCCGTCGCCTTGCGCGCACTCGATCAGTCGAAACTGCGCACCTCGCGCGAAGGGGGTCTTGCCGCACAAGGTCTGTGCGAGGAGGGCCGGCCGTGGCTCGGCAAGCCGCACGACATGGATGATTCGGCGCGGCGCGCTTTCTTCGGCGACGCCGACGCGCCGGCAAGCGCGATCTTGCTGCCACTCGCTGCGGGCGACACCGTCAGCGGCTATCTCTGTCTCGGCAGCGACGACTCCACGCGTTTCGCCGAGGGCATGGCCACCGACATTCTGGAGCGCTTCGCGAGCATCGTGACCGCGAGTCTCGACAATGTCGCGCATCGCGAGCGGCTCAAGCAACTGGGCATGACCGATTCGTTGACGGGCCTCGCCAATCGCCGCTATTTCGACGAGCGGCTGCGCGAGGAAATCATGCGCGCCGTCCGCTACGGCGTGCCGGTCGCGTGTCTGTTCATCGATATCGACAGCTTCAAGCGGATCAACGACACCTACGGCCATCAGACCGGCGACCGCGCGCTCGCGGCGGTGGCGGCTTGCGTGCGGCAACAGGTGCGCCTGGGCGATACCGTGGCGCGTTATGGCGGTGAAGAATTCGCCGCGCTGCTGCAAGGCGACCGCGCCGATGCGCTCACTGTCGCCGAGCGTGTGCGGCTGGCGGTCGAACGACTCGCTTTGCAGGACGATCACGGCGAGCGCATTGCCTTGACGGTGTCGATCGGCGTGGCGGCGCGCACGATCAGCGGCACGCCGACCGAGGCGGCCAAACTAGGCGGCGCGATGATGGAAGAAGCCGATCGTGCGATGTATCAGGCCAAACGCAACGGCCGCAATCGCATCGAGGCGCTGGTGAATGCGGGCGGCGAGCAGATGGCGCGTTGATCTGAGCCGCTGAAGCGCGCATCGAACTTGCGTGACCGGCTGCTCGGCGCGCTTGCCGCTCAAAGCTCTCAAGTGCCCGGCGCATCCGGCGGCACACCCAGCAACTGCAGCGCTCCGCCGGTCACACCGCTGAACACCGGACCGGCCACCGTCCCGCCATAAAACGCCTTGCCCGCCGGGTCGTCGATCATCACGGCGACGATCAAGCGTGGATCGCTCATCGGCGCCATGCCGACGAACAGCGCGCGGTAGCGGTTTTTCGCGTAAGTGGCGCCGACCTGTTTGCGCGCCGTGCCGGTCTTGCCGCCGATCCGGTAGCCTTCCACCGTCGCCGCGCGTCCCGTGCCGCCCACGCCGGTCGCCATTTCCAGCATCGAGCGGATGGCGCGCGCGGTGGCCGGCGTCGTGACCGCTTGGCCCGTGTCGTCGGATTGCGCGGCCGCGCCCGCTCCATTGCGCAACAGACTCACGCGATGCATCGTGCCGTCGCCGGCATAGGCCGTGTAGACCTGCGCCATTTGTAGTAGCGACGTGGACAGCCCGTAGCCATACGCCATGGTCGCCTGTTCGATCGGGCGCCAGCGTTTATACGGACGCACCTTGCCGGATGCCACGCCCGGAAAGGTCAGCTCGGGGCGCAGGCCGAGCCCGTATTCCTGATACTTGGTCCAGATTTTTTCGGCCGGCAGATTCAGCGCGAGCTTGGCGAGCGCGATGTTGCTTGACTTCTGCACGGCTTCGGCGACGGTCATGACGCCATGATTCGAGGTGTCGTGGATCACAGCCGGCCCGATCTTGTACCAACCGGGCGCAGTATCGATAACACTCTGCGGCCGCACCTTGCCCTCGT
Organism: Paraburkholderia sediminicola; assembly: GCF_046027355.1. Lineage (GTDB taxonomy): Bacteria > Pseudomonadota > Gammaproteobacteria > Burkholderiales > Burkholderiaceae > Paraburkholderia > Paraburkholderia sediminicola_B. The sequence goes on from NZ_JAQQEK010000001.1 coordinate 477,679, forward strand.
CGATCGAGAGCGCGACGACCACCGGCTTGATCGTCGAGCCTGGCTCGAAGGTGTCAACCACCGCGCGATTGCGCAGTTGACGGCCGGTCAGGCGGGCGCGATCGTTCGGATCGAAGCCCGGGTAATTGGCGAGCGCCAGAATCTCGCCGTTGCGCGCGTCGAGCACCACCACGCTGCCGGCTTCGGCGTGATGTTTGGCAATCGCGTCCTTCAGCTGCGCATAGGCGAGCTGCTGAATCCGCCGGTCGATCGTCAGGTGGATGGTTTCGCCGTTCTGCGCGGGCACGAGCGGCCGGGTCTCGGAGACCACGCGGCCCAGGCGGTCGCGGATCACTTCACGCTGGCCAGGCACGCCGAGTAGTTGCTCGTTGGCGGCGAGTTCGACGCCTTCCTGGCCGTTGTCCTCGATATCCGTGAAGCCGACCACGTGCGCCGCCGATTCGCCTTCAGGATAAAAGCGCTTCGAATCCGCGATCTGCGTGATGCCCGCGAGGCCCAATTTCGACAGATGCCCGGCGGTCTCGGCGTCCACCTGGCGCTTGAGCAGGACGAAGGTCTTGTCGCCGTTCAGACGCCGGCGCAGTTCCGCCAGCGGCAGATCGAGCAGCTTGGAGAGCGGCGCGAACGCGGCTTCGTCGATCAGTTTGGGCGAGGCCCAGATCTCGTAGGTCGCGAGGCTGACGGCGAGCATCGAGCCATTGCGATCGACGATCCGCCCGCGCGTCGCATCCAGTTCGATGGTGCGCTGATAGCGCTTTTGCCCTTGATCGACGTAGAAGTCCTGGTTCACCACCTGCACCCAGAACGCGCGCCCCGCGAGCGAGGCGAACGCGCCGAACACCAGCAGGACGATGAATTTCGAACGCCACATCGGCAGGCGCGCGGCCAGCAACGGGTTCTTCGCGACGGGCGCGTAGGGATCGTGCGACTGCGATTTCTTCTTCTGGATCATTGGATGCGGATAACGAACAGCTCGATTAACTTGCGCCGCCCGAATCGGCGGCGGTGAACACCTTGAGTTGCCAGCGGAATCGCACGGCCAGCATGCGCACCGCGAAGCCGCTTGCGAGCACGACCACCGACGCCGGTCCCGGCGCCACGCCGCAGGCTTGCAAGGCCACATACACGGCGCCGGCGCCGAGCGCGATGCTGGCGTACAACTCCTGACGCAACACCAGCGGCATCTGATTGCAAAGCACGTCGCGCAACATGCCGCCACACACGCCGGTGATCGCGCCGGCCAGCACGACAATGGCGGGGCTCACGTCCAGCGTCGCGGCCACGTCGCAGCCGATCACCGTGAAGGCGATCAGGCCGATCGCGTCGACCGTGACGAACAGCCCCTGGCAGTTGCGCAGCCACTTCGCGCACGCCGCGGCAACCGACGCCGCTCCGATTGTAATGAGAACGTAATCTTGATGCGAGATCCACGCAAGGGGATAGTGACCGAGCAGGACGTCGCGCACCGTGCCGCCGCCGAGCGCGGTGACGGTGCCTACGAGGCACAGACCGAAGCGATCCATGCCGCGGCGCATGCCCATGAGCGCGCCGGACATGGCTTCCGCGACGATCGCGAGGAGGTAGAGGAGATGGAGCAGCATGACGGCGAGCCTCTATGAACGGCGCTCGTAGACGGCTCCGGCGTGGAGCGCACCCACGCGGCGTGCGTTAAAAAGCGGCCATTATCGTAAGCGTGCCGTTAGCATGAAAACGGATTAAGCAAAATTCGGTGATGCCAAATTCGGCTTAAGCTGGTTGCGGTTTCGAGCCTGGTAAGCGTTTGCTGAACAATGCGGCGCCACGTGAACCGGAGAGGGCTCAAGGTGGATCAAGGCGTGCGCGGGCGTAAAAAAACCGCGCGGACTTGAAAAATCTGCGCGGCTCTTTCGTTCGATTAATGCGTCGACTCCGACGCGGCGTGTTAAAGAGGCGCTCCCTGCCTGTTGAGCGCCTTCTTTTTTTGTGTGCTGCTTGTGCCGGTTTCGGCCGGTCTAAAAATCTCAGGCCGGCAGCGCGAAGCTCGAGATTGCTTCGCGCAACACACCCACCTGATCCTTCAGCGAATGCGCCGCGGCCGCGGCCTCTTCGACCAGCGCCGCGTTCTGCTGCGTGACCTGATCCATTTCGCCGACCGCGCGATTGACCTGCTCGATGCCTGCGCTCTGTTCACGCGAGGCGTTGCTGATCTCCTCGAGAATCTCGTTCACGCGACGCACCGACTGCACGATCTCGCCCATCGTCGAACCGGCGTTGGCGACCAGCGACGCGCCGGCTTCCACCGTGTTCGTCGACGTTTCGATCAAAGCCTTGATTTCCTTCGCCGCCGTGGCCGAGCGCTGTGCGAGGCTGCGCACTTCGGCCGCGACCACCGCGAAGCCGCGTCCCTGTTCGCCCGCGCGGGCCGCTTCGACGGCCGCGTTGAGCGCGAGAATGTTGGTCTGGAAGGCGATGCCGTCGATCACGCCGATGATGTCGCCGATCTGCCGCGAGCTGGTGGTGATCTCGCCCATCGTGCGGACCACGTCGTCGACCACGCGGCTGCCGCGCGTGGCGACATCCGCGGCCTGGCCGGCGAGGTGCGCGGCCTGCAGCGCGCTGTCCGCGTTCTGCTTCACGTTGACCGTCATCTGGTCCATGCTCGACGCCGTTTCGACGAGCGCGGCGGCCTGTTCTTCCGTGCGTTGCGACAGATCCGTGTTGCCGGCGGCGATTTCGGTCGCGCCGATATTGATGTTCTCCGTGCCGAGCCGCACGCGCGATACCGTCTCGACGAGACCGGCCTGCATCGTCTGAAGCGCATGCAGCAGGCTGCCGGTGTAATCCGACTGAACCGGCACGCGCGTGGCGAGATTGCCGCGCGCCATCAACTGCGCGTGTTCCACGGCCACTTCGAGATCGCCGCCGAGCGTACGGCGAATGCTGCGCAGCACCAGCAGCATGACGGCGGTGGCGATCGCGCCGAGCGTGACGGTAATGACGAGCCAGCGCAGCAGATTGGCGTAGAACGCGCTTTGCACGTCGTCCATATACATGCCGGTGACGAGATACCAGTCCCACGGCGCGAAGTGAATCGAGTAGCTGGTTTTGGCGACCGGTTTGTCGCTACCCGGCTTGGACCACAGGTAATCGACGAAGCCGCCGCCCTCGCGATTGCCCGCGTTGACGATATCGACGAACAGATGGTTGCCCGCCGGATCGGTGAACTGCGCGAGATTCTTGCCGACCATTTCCGGTTTGATCGGATGCATCAGCATGGCGGGCTGCGAATCGTTGACGGAGATGTAGCCGTCCTTGCCATAGCGCATGGCCGCGAGGCTCGCGAGCGCCTGCTTCTTCGCTTCGTCTTCGGCAATGGTGTGCTGCTGCGCGAGCGTGTAGTAACGGCCGACGATGTGGTTGGCCTGGTCGATCAGCGATTTCAGCTGATCGCGGCGGTCCGAGATCATCGAGGCACGGTTTTGCCATGCGCCGAAGCCGCCGATCAGGATCAGGCCGATCCAGAGGACGGCGATCATCGAGGCCAGTTTTCTGTTCAAAGTCATAGCGGTTTTTGCTTTCGCACAGTGGTCGGTCAGGGATTGGATTCGCTTGTGGCGAGTGGCTTGTCGCTGACTGTGTTTACGGCGCGGCGGCATGGGGTCCGCAGGGCAGGGGAAACCCGCTGTTAAGCATTTCTATTCGTCTGACTATAAAGACTTTTTACCGTCGGGACGGCATTTTTTATGTGTCATTAAGTGCGCTTATTCATTTTCTGCTGATTCAATCGGGCTTTCCCTCTATTGCCAATGCAAAATGCCAGTGCTGGTGAATCGATATTAATAATTAAGGTTTTCCGTAAATGAAAACCGGATATTAAAACCTCAACATCGCCACAACTGTCGACGGTCAAAACGAACTGACGCACCGCCCATCAACGCGCTGCCCTGCGATTGCGTCAGGATTCCACAAAACGCCAATAAAATCCAAGCCGCGGTTCGCATTAGCGGATTGCAAAAAACGACACATTTTTCCACTTATCCGCAAATGGAGAAAACCGCTGTCACGAAAAAGACGAATAAATAAAAATTCCGCTATAGTCGCCATTTTCCAGTCGTCAGTCGGGCAAAAGAAGAGCACCAATAAGCCCGCCACCAGGAGTACATAAAATGAACGCCCGCGAACCCGCTTTCGTCTCCGCTTCCCGCAGCGCGCGCCTGCGCCAGATGCTCGTCAGCAACGAACTCGAATTCATGATGGAGGCCCATAACGGCCTGTCCGCCCGGATCGTCCGCGAAGCCGGCTTCAAGGCGATCTGGGGCTCGGGCCTCGCGATCTCCGCGCAATACGGCGTGCGCGACAACAACGAAGCAAGCTGGACACAAGTCGTCGATACGCTCGAATTCATGGCCGACGCCAGCGATCTGCCGATCCTGCTCGACGGCGATACCGGCTACGGCAACTTCAACAACGTGCGCCGCCTTGTACGCAAACTCGAACAGCGCGGCATTGCCGGCGTGTGTATTGAAGACAAGCAATTCCCCAAGACCAACAGTTTCATCAACGGCGAAGCGCAACCGCTCGCCGATATGGACGAGTTCTGCGGCAAGATCAAAGCCGGTAAAGACTCGCAGTCCGATGAGAACTTCTCGATTGTGGCGCGTGTGGAAGCGCTGATTGCCGGCTGGGGTATGGACGAGGCGCTGCGTCGCGCGGAAGCCTATCGCCAGGCCGGCGCGGATGCGATCCTGATTCACAGCAAGCTCTCGCGTCCCGACGAAATTCTCGAATTCGCGCGCGAATGGGCCGGCCGCGGCCCGCTCGTGATCGTGCCGACCAAGTACTACAGCACACCGACCGAAGTCTTCCGCGAAGCCGGCATCAGCACGGTGATCTGGGCGAACCATCTGATCCGCGCGGCGACCTCGGCGATGCAGGCCGTCGCCAAGGAAATCCACGCGAGCGAAACGCTCGTCAACGTGGAAGACAGCATTGCCGCCGTCAACGAAATCTTCCGTCTGCAAGATGCCGACGAATACTCGGAAGCGGAAGACCGTTATCTGTCGAGCGGCCGTGCGGCCGGTTCCGCGGTCGTGCTCGCGGCGAGCCGCGGCAAGGGCCTCGAAGCCGTCACCGAAGATCGTCCGAAAGTGATGCTGCCGATCGCCGGCAAGCCGCTGTTGCGCTGGCTCGTCGATGCGTTCAAGAAGCAGGGTGTGAACGATATCACCGTGGTCGGCGGTTACCGCGCCGATGCGATCGACACGGCCGGCATCAAGCTCGTCGTCAACGAACAGCACGCGCAAACCGGCGAACTCGCGTCGCTCGCCTGCGCGATCGACAAACTCGCGGGCGACACGGTGGTCTCGTACGGCGATCTGCTGTTCCGCAGCTATATCCTGCGCGATCTCGTGGAGAGCGAGGCGGTGTTCAGCGTGGTGGTCGATTCGTCGCTGACCGACGCGGAAAACGCCAGCGTGCGCGATTTCGCGTGGTGCTCGGCGGCCGATGACCGCGGTTTGTTTGGCAACAAGGTCGTGCTGCGTCACGTGTCGAGCGGGCAGGACGCCACGTCGGCCATCGCGTCGCAAACGCCGCATGGCCGTTGGGTCGGTCTGCTGAACGTGCGCGGTGAAGGCCGTGAGCGTTTGCAGGCGGTCATGAGCCAGTTGCAGGCGCGCACGGATTTCGCATCGCTCGACATGCCCGCGCTGCTGAATGCGCTGATCGAAGCAGGCGAGTCGATTGAAGTGCAATACGTGCACGGCCACTGGCGCGGCGTGAACGACCTCGAGGACTTCCGCCGTGCGGGCGACTTCGCGCATGCACAAGCGCCGTTCGCGGCCACGGTCGGCGGTTCGGGCAAAGGCGCGGCCGGCGCAGCGAGCGGAGCCGCGCAATGATCGAGGCAGCACAGTTCGTCGAGGCGGCGCGCGAGCGCGGCTTCGACTGGTACGCGGGCGTGCCGTGCTCGTATCTGACGCCGTTTATCAACTATGTGTTGCAGGACGAGTCGCTGCATTACGTGTCGGCGGCCAATGAAGGCGACGCCGTCGCGTTGATCGCGGGCGTCACACTGGGCGCGCGCAACGGCCGGCGCGGCATCACCATGATGCAGAACTCCGGACTCGGCAACGCCGTGAGCCCGTTGACCTCGCTCACGTGGACCTTCCGTCTGCCGCAATTGCTGATCGTCACGTGGCGCGGCCAGCCCGGTGTCGCCGACGAACCGCAGCACGCGCTGATGGGTCCGGTCACGCCCGCGATGCTGGAGACGATGGAGATTCCCTGGGAGACGTTCCCGACCGAAGCCGACGCGATCGGCCCGGCTCTCGATCGGGCCATCGCGCATATGGATGAAACCGGCCGCCCGTACGCGCTCGTCATGCAGAAGGGCAGCGTGGCGCCGTATGAGTTGAAGGACAGCGGCGCGAACGAGCGCCGCGCGCCCGTCACGCCGCAATCGCAGTTCACGAATGTGGCGGCGAGCGAACTGGCTTCGCGTCATGACGCGCTGAACAAGGTGATCGCGCACACGCCGCTCGAATCGACGGTGGTGCTCGCGTCGACCGGCTTTTGCGGGCGCGAACTCTACGCGATCGACGACCGTCCGAACCAGTTGTACATGGTCGGCTCGATGGGTTGCGTGACGCCGTTCGCGCTGGGTCTGGCGCTCGCGCGTCCCGACCTGCACGTCGTCGCGCTCGACGGCGACGGCGCCGCGCTGATGCGCATGGGCGCGTTTGCCACCATCGGCGCGTACGGTCCGGCGAATCTCACGCACGTGCTGCTCGACAACGGCGCGCACGATTCGACCGGCGGTCAGGCGACGGTGTCGTCGCAGGTTTCGTTTGCGGGCGTCGCCGCGGCGTGCGGTTATGCGTCGGCGGTCGAAAGCGACGACGCGAACGTGATCGACGCGTTGTTCGAAGCGGCGCCGCTCGACGGCCCGCGCTTCGCGCGTCTGGCCATTCGCCGCGGCACGCCCGACGGGCTGCCGCGTCCCACGATCACGCCGCCCGATGTGAAGACGCGTTTGATGCGCCACATCGGCGCCGCTTAAAGTCAAAGTCAAGGAGCGCTCATGCTGCTGCTCAATCCCGGCCCGGTGACGCTCACCGAACGCGTTCGCAACAGCCTGTTGCAGACGGATCTGTGCCACCGCGAAAGCGAGTTTTTCGATTTGCAGGAAGAGGCCCGCACGCGTCTCGTCGATCTGTACGGTCTCGACGCAAGCGAATGGCAGGCTGTGCTGATGACCGGTTCCGGCACGGCGGCCGTCGAAAGCATGACCGCCGCGCTGGTGCCGCAGAACGGCAAACTACTCGTGGTGGAAAACGGCGTGTACGGCGAGCGTATTTCGCAGATCGCCACGCAGTACGGCATCGCGCATGAATCGCTGAAGCACGACTGGATGCAGGCGCCCGATCTCGCGAAGATCGCCGAACGCCTCGACGCGGACAAGGCGTTCACGCACGTCGCCGTGATTCATCACGAAACCACCACGGGCCGCCTGAACGATCTGGCGGCGCTCGGCGCGCTGTGCCGCGAACGCGGGCTGCGTCTGCTGGTGGACGGCGTGAGCAGTTTCGGTGCGGAAACGATCGATTTCGCCGACACCAGTCTCGACGCGGTGGCTGCCACGGCGAACAAATGCCTGCATGGCGTGCCGGGCGCGTCGTTCGTGCTGGTGCGCCGCGCGGCGCTCGCGCAGGCGGCGAGCCGCACGTACTACCTCGACCTCGGCCGTCTCGCGCGTTTGCAGGATCAGCGCAACACGCCGTTCACGCCGTCGGTGCATGCGTACTACGCACTGGTCGAAGCGTTGCGCGAACTCGCCGACGAAGGCGGCTGGCGCGCGCGTCACGCGCGCTACGCGGTGCTCGCCGAACAGGCGCGGGCGGGGCTGGCCGAGCGCGGCATCGGCAGCGTGTTGCCGCCGGAAGAGTCGTCGGTGGTGCTGCGCGCGTACCGTTTGCCGCAAGGCGTCGCGTATCCGCAACTGCACGACGCGCTGAAGGCGCGCGGCTTCGTCATCTACGCAGGGCAAGGCGGTTTGTCAGCCGAACTGTTCCGCATCTCGACGATGGGCAACATTCACGCCGCCGACATCGACCGTCTGCTGCAGGGCTTTACCGAACTGATGCGCTGATTCGCGCTTCCGGATGCTGGCCGCGCAATGCGGTCACACCGGGTCTTTGTCCGGCGGCCCATCGGGCCGCTGCGGTTCCTCGGTGTGATGGCCGGGCGACGGCGGTACTAGCGGATCGGCTTCCGGGTCGCGGTTCGGATCGGCGTTGGGGTCGGGAATCGGACTGGTATGCATGTCGTAGCTCATGGCAGCACCTTTGGGTGGAGAAGAGGCCAGTTCGGCGACGGCGGTCGAACTCACGCCGGCCGTTCTCTTCAAGCGTAGGCCTTTCCGGCGCGCCGCGTCTCCTACTTTTTCACGCGACGACCCACGCTGAGCTGCCAGTAACGCTCGGTCGCGAAGATGTCGTCGTAATTGCCCGCGCCGAACGCGCGCAACTGGCTTTGGTAAGCGTTGACCGCCTCGCGTTTAAGTTGCGCGCGGCGCTGTGCATCGATCGTGTGGCTGGCGCTCGGACTGGCCGGCGTCGCGACGATGCCGCGCTGCGCGAGATCGGCGAGCCGCGCCTGCACCACGCCGGGCGTGCGCCGGTGAATCGCTTCCTCGTAGCCGAACCAGGTCAGATGCGACAGGCGCGGCAGGATTTCACAGCAGGCTTCGAAGACGCGCACGTGATCGTCGTGATACAGGCCGAGCGGCATCAGCAACGTATTGGCGGTGGTGCGGTAGATGGTTTCCTCGAGCGCCGCCGCCATTTTGCTGATCGAGGGCGAGTCCGAATACTGGCTGTCGCGAAACGGCATGCGCAGCGGAATCGCGTCGAGTACTTCGAGTGCGCGGTTGTCTTCCAGCGTGCGTTCGTGGATGGCCTGATGGGCGTCCGTGAAGCCCGACTTTTCATCCCACTCGGTATGCATCGGCTGCTCGGGCGGGGCGGCGAATACCGTGCAGACCGCGGCGTCGGGATGGGCGGCGAGCAATGCTCCGCAACTGAAGACGGCGTCGTCGAAATGGGGCGAGACAATGAAAAGGCGTGGGCTGGTTTCGCTCATGGGACGTGTGATGAGTTCGCAACGCGCGAGCCGTTGGCGAGGCCGTTCGAGGCTCGAGCGTCGCGCCGGTGCTTGGGAAATTGCGGCGTCACATCAGCTTAGGCGGAATCGTCGCGGCTTGCGCGGCGGGTTTGTGGTGCGCAAGCGGCGTGCCTGAGGGGCTCGGCGGGTAATGGGTCCTGTAGAGGCTCACCGTGGTGGGTGGAAGGTTTCCCGGATCGGCTCACCTTTGCGCAGCGAGAAGGCGTCGTTGCGATGGGCAGGACGTGACGTTTCGTGCGCGCTGAACGCCAGCGAATCTCAATTCCCGGAACGCCGCTTTTGGCTGCACAAGTGCTGCCATCCGCACAACTCTACCCTTCATGTTAACCGCTCACGTATGATCTCTAAAATCAATTAAGCGATCATATATGAGCGTTTAAGTCGATTTTCTTGACCGGGAAGCGATGCGCGCGGACAATAGGAAACCCATATCACGAGGTTTACCGCTCACATGGAAACCGCAAAGCTGAATAAGCGCTCACCTGTGAGCGTTAAGAGGAAGAGAGATCCGCTTCCCCTGCCTGTCGTGCGTGCCTTGAAGAAACTCGGAGCCGACCTTGCGCTGGCGCGCCGTCGTCGCCGGTTGACTCAGGCGTCAATGGCCGAGCGCATTCAGACGTCCGTAGCTACGCTGCGTCGCATGGAACACGGCGACGAACGTATTTCTATCGGCACGATCGCGCAGGCGTTTCTCGTCTTGGGTGAACTGGACAAAATCAACGGACTAATCGACTCCGCTGCCGATACCATCGGGCTGACCTTAATGAACCAGCAACTGCCGCAGCGGGTTCGCAATAAACGTGTCACGCCCGAATCGGGGGCACTATGAAGCGGCCTATGTCGCAGCAGATCGTCCAGGTGGCGCTTGGCCAAGCCGCGCTTCCCGTCGGCGCCCTGACTTTCAACAAGGACGGCGCACGCGAAAGCTCAACCTTTGCTTATCACGAAGCGTGGCTGCAAGCGACCGACCGGTTCGAGATTTCACCCGATCTGCAACTGGTTTACGGTCAGCAGTTCCGTAAGGCGCCCACCAGCGACGATTCGATTTTCCACTTCGCATTTGCGGATACCGAGCCTGACGGATGGGGATGCCGGGTTATCGCGCGTGACCACGCAAGGCGTCGCAAGTCGGCGCAGGAGAAGGGGCAGGATGTGCCGCGCGCCGGGCTCACGGAGATGGACTACCTGCTGGGTGTCGACGATATGAGCCGGATCGGCGCGTTGCGACTCGTGGACGAGGCGGGCAACTATTTGCGCAGCATTGAAGACGGAGGGCGTGGCACGCCGCCCTTGCTCGAATTGGGTCATTTGATCGGCGCCACTCGCGCGGTCGAGATGAACAAGGAAACCGCAGCCGACCTGAAGTATTTGCGCGGGCGCGGGACATCGCTTGGCGGTATGCGACCCAAATGCACGATTCTCGATGAAGATGGGCAACTGGCCATCGGCAAGTTTCCGAGCGTCAACGACGACCGCAGTGTCACGCGTGGGGAAGTGCTCGCTCTTCATCTGGCCGCAGCCGCCGGCATTACGGTGGCGCGATCGCGCATCGTCATGTCGGAAAACATCCCGGTTGCGCTCGTGCGCCGCTTTGATCGTGTTGCGAACGGCGGCCGGATTCCGTACCTCTCGGCTGGTTCCATGCTGCAAGCGTCACGGCAGGAAGAGCACGCCTATACCCAGATAGCTGATTGCATCATTGCGCGTTGCGCGGACCCGAAGCGCGACCTCGAGGAGTTGTGGCGGCGACTCGTGTTCAATCTGCTGATTACCAATGTCGACGACCATGTGCAGAACCACGGTTTCCTGCACGTCGAGCATGGGCAGTGGCGGCTCGCGCCGGCGTTCGACATCAACCCTTTCCCGGATAAGGACCCCGAGTTGAAGTTATGGCTCAATGAAGACTACGGGCCGGTCGACTCGATCGAGGCCGTGATGAATGAAGCCCGCTACTTCAGGCTCTCCGCCGATGAGGCGAAACGCATCCTCGATGAAGTTCGCAACGCGGTCAGCGACTGGAAACGCGTCGCGAAGTCGGCGCCGGTCGGCATGACTGACGACGACCTCGACGCCTTCCAGCCCGCGTTCGAAAACGAGCAGATCAAGGCGGCGGCCCTGCTATGAATTTGGGTGCGCTGGCCATACGATAGTCAATCAATGAAGCCGACGCGTGTTCGAGCAGCACAAATCCAAGGGTAAAAAAAGCTACGCCTCTTCCGCCACCAACCCCGCCGCGCGACTGAACGCCGCCACCATGCCCGCGACAATATCCTCGCGCAGCCGGCCGTCGGCCATTTTCAGCGCATATGACGGATGCCACGTCGGCACGATCAGCCGCCCGCCGTGGTCGATGGTCAGCCCCAGATATTCCGACAGATTGACGTGCGCGCCCGTCAGCGCCTTCAGCGCCGTCGCGCCGAGCGTGACGACCACGCGCGGCGCGACCTGCGTGAGCTCGGCTTCCAGCCAGTACTGGCAAGCCTCGACCTCGCGCCGCGCGGGCGTGCGGTGGACGCGCTGCTGTTCCAGCGTTTCCCATTTGTAATGCTTGACGGCATAAGTCAGATACAGCGCAGCGCGTTCGAGGCCGGCGCGCGCGAGCACCGTGTCGAGCAGTTGACCGGCTGGCCCGGTGAAGGGCGCGCCGTGCTGATTCTCGTGCTCGCCGGGTTGTTCGCCGACCACCATGAGCGTCGCCTGAGCCGGACCGGCGCCCGCGACGGCCTGCTTCGCGTTGCGCCACAACGCGCAGCGCCGGCAGGTGGCCAGCGGGCCGGTGGGCTCGCGCAAGGGTGGCGTCACCGCCGAATATTCGAGCGGCGGCATCTCCGGAACGGTGACGGTGCCACTCTGCGCGCCGAGACGGCTGCGCTCGCGCGCGAGCTGCGCGGGCAGCGGCGGACCCGCGGGCGGCGTTCTCCAGTAACGCAGCGGCACGGGCGCCGGCGCCGCATTGAAGACGCTGGCGTAATACGCGAGCCAGAGCGCCTCGGTGGGTTCGCTGGTCGTGGCTTCGCCGGCCATGGCGGCGGGTGGTAATGTCGGCGTGGTCGGCCTGTTCCGCTGGCTCGGCGGCAATGTCGGCGTGGCTGGCTCGTTCTGCTGGCCGGCCGGCAAAGCGTGCGTGACGTGCCCGTTTTCTTCCGTTGCCGGCCGGCTGATTCGCAGCAACATGCCATTCCAGAACGCCGCGCCCTGCGGCGTCGCCAGCATCCACGTGGAATCGCCCATGCGCTCGGTAAAGCGCTCGGCGGCCTGCGCCAGCAGATCATGATGTGGCTCGTACCAGCCGACGAATTCCGGCGCTCCCATGGACGGATCGCGCCGCCTGAACAGGGTGAGTGTCACCAGATCACTGGTTTCGTGCTCGACCGACTGGATGCGCTGATCGAGCAGCGCGCCGTCGACGTCTTGCGGATCGAGGACGTGGCGCTCGCCGTGCGTCCAGCGCCACAGGATGCGGTAGAGCAGGGACCAGCGGTCCGGCGCGCAAAAGCAGGCCGCCGTCTTCAGCCAGGCGAGCAGCTCACGAGGAATGGCGGGCGTGGCGACGACCGGGGTAGCGGCGGAGCTGTCGGGAGCGGCGACGCTGCCGGTACCCGAATCGACCGAATCGAACTCAAGCCACTCGATTCGCTCCGGCTCGACCCCTTGCCGCAGCAGTTCCCGCGCCGCGCGGCGCCAGGCGGCAAAGGACGGTTCGATTGAAATGCGTTTCATGCGGACGCGCCGCGGCCATGCGCGACGTAACGCGCCAACCCATGCGGACAAAAATACTGTATGGATATACAGTATGCGCCTGAACGCCAGTCCGGATCAAGCGTGTCACGTCACAACTGCCAGGCCAGGGTCTCGCAACTACACGTTGCGCAAATCCTCCGGCGTGTCCACATCGCGCAAAATGCCCGCATCGTCGACGTCCAGCCGCGTCACGTGCTGCGACATGAGCAAGGATCTGGCGCCGGTATCGCCGTCGAGTGCCAGCAGCGCGTCGCGATGCTCGACGCCGAAGCCGACCGGATGTCCACGCTGCCCCTGGAAAAACGGCGCGACCAGCGATGCGCCGCCGTCCAGCGCGCGCGCCACGTCTTCGATCGTGCTGATGGCGATGCGCGGCATGTCCGCGAGCGCGACGATCCAGCCCTCGGCGCCCTCGCTGGCCTCGACGCCGGCGGCGAGGCTCGCGCCCATGCCGCGTTCGGCGTCCAGCGCGAACACCACGTCGCAACCGGCATCGTTGAGGAGCCGCGCGAGCGTGTCCGAACCCGGCCGCACCACGGCCAGCACCCGCGTCACGACCCGCAACAACTGATGCGCGGACTCATGCGCGACCGGCGTGCCATCCGGCATGCGCGCGAGCAGTTTATTGTGCAGGCCGTCCGGGTCGAAGCGCGAACCGAAGCCGGCGGCGAGCAACACGCCAGTGGCGAGCGAGGCGTAGGCCATGGGCGGGCACCGGTAGAAGGGGATGAGATCGATTGTGCGATGCAACGCAGCCACAGGCAAGCGCCAATGCGGATGCATAGCGCTTGACTGCCGAACTCACCGCGCGCTCTTCGATGCGTAACGCCACGCGCGGACGAGTTCGTTCCGCTTTGGAAGTACCGGCGAACGTAGACGTGAACGCGACTGCCACTGCATCCGCGCCGGGTGAAAGCGCAAGCGAACACAAATCTGAACGCGACCGCGTCGCCATGAACCGCATTGGCGACCGCGACCGCGACCGCGACCGCGACGGCGACGGCGACGGCGACGGCGACGGCGACGGCGACCGCGACCGCGACCGCGACCGCGACGGCGACGGCGACGGCGACCGCGACCGCGACCGCGACGGCGACCGCAACGGCGACCGCATCAAACCTGCATCGTCTGCATCACCTTGTCGAGCGTGATGGGCAGATCGCGCACGCGCACGCCGGTGGCGTGATACACCGCGTTCGCAATCGCCGCCGGCACGCCCGTAATGCCGATCTCGCCGATGCCGCGCACCCCGAGCGAGTTGATATACGGATCCGGCCGGTCGATAAAGGTAATGTCGAGCGACCCGATGTCGGCATTCACCGGCACGTGATACTCCGCGAGATTCGCATTGGTGAAGCGGCCATAGCGCGTATCGAGCGAGGTCTCTTCCTGCAGCGCCGCCCCGACGCCCCACACGATGCCGCCCATCAACTGGCTGCGCGCCGTCTTCTGGTTGAGCACGCGCCCCACGTCGTACACGCCGACCACGCGCGCCACGCGGATCGTGCCGAGATCGGCATCGACGTGCACTTCCGCGAACACCGCGCCGAACGAGTGAAGCGAGTATTTCTGCTTTTCGTCGCCGGGCTTGACGGTCGCGCTCGCCTCGATCGGCTTGCCGCCCGAGCGCGCGATGATCGCCGCCGCCGGATCGCGCTTGCCCGGTTGCGAGCGGCTCATCACCCAGCCGTTTTCCACGGTGATGTCGTCGAGCGCGATGCCGTGCACGGGCGAGGCCTGATCGGCGAGCGCCAGCGCGATCAACTGGCTGCGCGCCTGGCTCGCCGCGTCGCGCACGGCCGGTGACACGCTCGCGGCCGATTGCGAGCCGCCCGACCCCGGCGCTCTGGGCAGCGACGAATCGCCAAGCGCGAAGTGAATGTTTTCCGGCGCGAAGCCGAGCGCGTCGGCGGCGACCTGAGTCATGACGGTGTAGGTGCCGGTGCCGAGATCCTGGGTGCCGGAGGCGACCATCGCGGTGCCATCCGGCAAAATTCGCGCGATGGCGCTGGCCTCGCTGCGATTGGCCGGATAGGTCGCGGTCGCCATGCCCATGCCGATCAGCGTGCTGCCATTGCGCATCGAGCGAGGCGCGGGCGTGCGCCGCGACCAGCCGAATTTCTCGGCGCCGATCTGATAACACTCGCGCAAGGACTTGCCCGACCACGGCTTGTTTTCCTGTGGGTCGGCCTCGGCGTAATTCTTGATGCGCAGCGCGAGCGGGTCCATCTTCAAGGCTGCCGCGAGTTCGTCCATGGCCGATTCGAGCGCGAACGAACCGGTCGTTTCGCCCGGCGCGCGCATGAAGGTCGGCGTGCCGAGATTGAGCGGCACGATGCGGTGTGTGGTCACCTGATTCGGCACCGCGTACAGCATACGCGTGACCATGCAGCAGGTCTCGGTCCAGTCTTCGATCACCGAGGTGTTCGAGATGCTGTCGTGGCGCATCGCGGTCAGCGTGCCGTCGCGCCGCGCGGCGAGCACGAAGTGCTGTTCGGTGCGCGGTCGCGCGCCGACCGGCCCGAACATCTGCGGCCGTTCGAGCACGAGCCGAACAGGCCGCCCGGTCTGTTTCGCCGCCATCGCGCACAACGACACATGCGACCACGACGAGCCCTTGCAGCCGAAGCCGCCGCCCACGAACGGCGAAATCACGCGCACGTCCCCGGGCGGCATGCCGAACGTCTTCGCGATCGCCTGCGCCGCGCCGCTGACGCCTTGCGTCGAATCGTAGAGCGTGAGTTGCGGACCGTCCCAGTGCGCCATCGTGGCGTGCGGCTCCATCGGGTTGTGATGTTCGATCGGCGTGGTGTAGGTCGCGTCCACGCGCACCGCGCCGCTTTGCAGGCCGTCGTCGAAGCTGCCGCGTTGCGTGTCGGTCTGCCGGCCTTGCGGTTTGTCCGGCGCATGCGCGTTCGGCTTGGCCTGCTCGAAGTCCACGGTTGCGGCGCTGCTTTGATACGCGATGCGCAACTGGCGCGCGGCGTCGGTGGCGCGTTCGAGCGTATCCGCCACCACTACGGCGACCGGTTCGTTGCTGTAGTGAACCTCGTTGTCCTGCAGCAGCGACAGGTGGCGTCCGGCCGGCGGCGCCAACGCGGGCTTGCCGCCGTTCGGCAGACGCGGCGCGTTCTGATACGTCATCACGAGCAGCACGCCAGGCAGCGCCTGCGCGCGGCTCGCGTCGATCGATGCGATGGTGCCGCGCGCGATCGTGCTGGTGACGAGCACCGCATGCGCGAGACGCGCTTCGGGAAATTCGGCGGCATAGCGCGCTTCGCCGGTGACTTTGAGCAGACCGTCGGTACGGTCGAGCGGTTGACCGATCAGATTCATGCGACACCTCCCGCGCGGCCGGCGGCCTGGTTCACTGCGCGCACGATCGCGCGTTGCGCGAGCTGCACCTTGAAACGATTGTCGTGTTGCGGCCGCGCTTCTCGTAATGCGGCCGCGGCGGCGTGGGTCAGCGTCGCTTGCGTGAGCGGCTGGCCGGTGAGCATCTGTTCCGCGGCGCTCGCGCGCCACGGTTTGTGTGCGACGCCGCCCAAAGCGATGCGCGCGGTCTTCACGCGATCGCCATCCATCTGCAAGGCGGCCGCGACCGAGACCAGCGCGAATGCGTAACTGGCGCGGTCACGCACTTTCAGATAGTGGGAGTTCGCGCTGAAGAGCGGTGGCGGAAGATCGACGGCGGTGATCAGTTCGCCGGGCTGCAAGGTGGTATCGACATCGGGCCGGTCACCGGGAAGCCGGTGAAAGTCCGCGAACGCAATGGTCCGCTCGCCTGCAGGGCCGCTCACGCGCACCACGGCGTCGAGCGCGGCAAGCGCCACGCTCATATCCGACGGATTCACGGCGATGCATTGCGGACTCGCGCCGAGAATCGCGTGCGTGCGATTGTGGCCGTCGAGCGCCGCGCAGCCGCTGCCCGGCATGCGCTTGTTGCACTGCGTGAAGGCGGTGTCGTAGAAGTAGCCGCAACGCGTGCGTTGCAGCAGATTGCCGCCGACCGTCGCCATATTGCGCAATTGCGACGACGCGCCCGCCAGGAATGCTTGCGAGAGCAACGGGTATTGCTCGCGCACCAGCGCATGGTTGGCCGCATCGCTATTGCGCACCAGCGCGCCGAGCCGGATGCCGCCGTCAGGCAGCGTCGTGACCATATCGAGTCCGCGGATGTGCGTGATATCGATCAGCCGCATCGGCCGCGCCACGCCGCCTTTCATCAGATCGAGCAGGTTAGTGCCGCCGCCGATGAACACCGCACCCGGCTGCTGCGCCGCCCGCACCGCGCCGGCGACATCGCCGGCGCGTTCATAAGAGATCGCATCCATGCTGTCGCTCCGTCAGGCGTTGGGGTTGTTGCCGCCGCTGTTCTGGCCGCCGCCTTCATGCACCGCGCGTACGGCGGCCACGATATTCGCGTAGGCGCCGCAGCGGCAAATATTGCCGCTCATGCGTTCGCGGATTTCATCGTCGGAGAGTTGGGCGGGGCGGCTGCGCACATCGGCCGTGACGGTGCTGGCGGTGCCGTTGCGGAATTCATTCAGAAGGGCGGTCGCGGAGCACAACTGCCCGGGCGTACAGTAACCGCACTGAAAGGCATCGTGTTCGATGAATGCGCGCTGCATCGGACTCAACGCGCCATTGGCGGCAAGCCCTTCAACGGTCGTGATGTTCTCGCCTTCATGCATCACGGCGAGTGTTAGGCATGAGTTGATGCGGCGGCCGTCGGCGAGCACCGTGCATGCGCCGCACTGTCCGCGATCGCAGCCCTTCTTCGTGCCCATCAGGCCCGCGTATTCCCGCAACGCATCGAGCAAGGTCACGCGCGGCTCGAGCTGCAGTGTGTACGCGCGGCCGTTCACAGTGAGCGTGACCGGGCGCGGCGGCACGGCTTGCTGAACCTGAGCCGGTGGCGCGGTTGGGGTTTGAGTTTGCGCGCGCAGATGCGGCGCCGCGCCGACGGTGGCGGCAGCGGCGGCGGATTGAAGAAAGCGGCGGCGTGAAGGTTGTGTTGGGATGGCGGCTGGGACGTCGCCCAGATCCTGACTTTCGTTATGCGAGGACATGACGTTCTATTGACTCCATTGAAAGGTCAATGCAGGCTAGCGAAGCGTCGGTATCCGAAGCGTCGCGATCCATTGGACAGCACGCAGCAATTTCGGTGCCGTTGCATTCACAACGGTATTAGCAAATATCGGAGACGAAAAACGTGAAGTCCACTTTCAGAGTCGAGCCTGCGCAACGACCGGTGCCGGTGGTGCGAACCCTGGCGATCATGTTGGCCGTGACAGTCGTGCTGACTGCGTGCCACAGCGGCGGCAGTGAAAATAATCCACCACCGCAAGCCAATACGCTGCCGAGCTTTATCACCACCGCATCGGTAAAGAGCCAGTCCTATGACGGCAATACCGACGACCTGCTCACCGCGGGCCTCGGCAAAACCGGCCTCGGGTCGGCCACGGCGCCGGCCATTGCCAACGCCACGCAACCTACCGCCGTCGAACTACGACGCCTCGCCATCTGGTCGAACTATCGCGCGCTCGTCGACATGACGGCGAACGGCGGCTATGGGCGCTTCTGGGGGCCAAACGTCGACCTGAACGGCAACGACACGCTCGGCGAAGGCAAGATCGCCGGCAAGGAATACCTCGCCTACGCCGACGACGGCAGCGGCACGCAGAACGTCACCATGCTGGTGCAGATACCGGCGAGCTTCAATGCCGATCAGCCGTGCATTGTCACGGCGACGTCATCCGGTTCGCGTGGCGTGTACGGTGCGATTTCCGCGGCCGGCGAGTGGGGACTCAAGCGCGGTTGCGCAGTGGCGTACACCGATAAAGGCAGCGGCAACGGCGCGCATGAACTGTCTTCCAATCTGGTCACGCTGATCGACGGCACGTTGCAGGATGCCACCGCAGCAGGCAAGAACAGTTTCTTCACGGCCAACCTCGGCAACACCGATCTCGCGTCTTACAACAGCCAGTTTCCGAATCGCTACGCGTTCAAGCATGCGCACTCGCAGCAGAATCCGGAGCAGGATTGGGGCAAGGATACGTTGGAGGCGATTCAGTTCGCGTACTGGGCGCTCAACGATTCTTACGGCGCGCTCAACGGTTCGACCCGCACCGTGCGTTACGCGAGCGGCAGCATCACGACTATCGCGGCCTCGGTGAGCAATGGCGGCGGCGCGTCGCTCGCGGCGGCGGAACAGGACACGTCCGGTTGGATCACCGCGGTCGTCGTGGGCGAACCGCAGATCAATTTGCGTTTGCCCGCGCAGGTGTCGGTGGCTCAGGGCGGCGTGCCCGTCGGTGCATTCGGCAAGCCGCTCGCCGACTACATGACGCTCGCCAACATGCTGCAACCGTGCGCGGCGCTCGCGCCTGCCGCGGCCGGCGCGCCGTATCTGTCGACATTGCCGCTCGCCACGACCACGGCGATTCGCACCGCGCGATGCGCGTCGCTGGCAACCACTGGCGTGATCGCGGGTGGGAACGTGACGACCCAGGCGACCAACGCACTCGCGCTACTGCATCAGAACGGCTATCAGACCGACTCCGATCTGCTGCAAGCGCCGATGTGGGACTCGCAAGCCGTGCCGGCCGTCGCCGTGACCTATGCGGATGCGTACGCAAAAGCGAGTGTCACCGCCAACCTCTGCGACTTCAGCTTCGGCACGACGAGCTCGACGGGAGTCGCCGGCGTGACGCCGGCCGTGTCGCCGATGCCCACGGTGTTCGGCAATGGCAACGGGGTGCCGCCGACCAACGGCATCAACCTCGTCTTCAACTCGGGTGGGGGCGCGGCGGACCACCGGCTGGCGACCGCCGCCGGCAGTTACTCGGGTGCCTCCTGCCTGCGTACGCTGTGGACGAACGGCACGCTGACCAACAGCGTCGAGGCCATTCGCGTGAATGCGAATCTGCATGGCAAACCCGCCATCATCGTGCAGGGTCGCGCGGATGCGCTGGTGCCGATCAACCACGCGTCGCGGCCGTACCTCGGCCTGAATCAAGTGAGCGAAGGCGGCGCGAGCAAGCTGTCGTTCTACGAAGTGACGAACGCCCAGCATTTCGATGCGTTCCTCGGCGTGGCGGGCTTCGATTCGCGCTTCATACCGCTGCATTACTACAACCTGCAGGCGCTCAATCTGATGTGGAGTCATCTGAAGAGCGGCACGCCGCTGCCGCCGTCACAGGTGATTCACACGATACCGCGTGGCGGCGCGGCCGGCGCCGCGCCCGCGCTGACCACGGCTAATCTGCCTGCGATCGCGGCGAGTCCGGGCATCAATGCGATCACTGTGACCAACGGGGCCGTGAACGTGCCAAACTGAGTCGCGCGGACCGTACAGCACCTTGGGATTCGTGATCGCCTTGAGGGAGCCGATATGTTTGACGTTCGGCCGGGCCTTCTTGTCATTCTCCAACTCGTTTAACAGCCAGTCGGGCTCCTCCGGTTTACGGCGCAAAAGGACGACGCGTCGAGTCAGCGGAGGAGCCGGTTCCGACTCTGGAACGGCTGAAGCGTGCCCCGGTTTCATCAATGGGGCCATCCCGGGATATCGTGCCGAGCGTCAGCCATTTTTTGCAACGGATAGATCGATGCAGATTTTTTCGGTGACGCAGGCCGAACGGGCGATCGGTTACTGGCGTAAGCACTATGCGCAGGCGCGGTTCAATCGTGCTGACGCGCTTGAGGAGCAGTTGCTGACGGCACTTTATCGTCGGATGCTCGCGCAGCGCTTAGGCACCATCGGTGCCGACCAGCTCTGTCCTACAGAGTTGATTGCGCTTAGGTGTCTCGATGACATTATCTGGACATCCCGGGAAGATCTGTAGCCTGCATGGAGTTCCTATCGTCGAGGATCCGCTGCATGTGCCCTGTGCTATGCAAAACGCGCCAGGTTGCCCACCGAATACCGTTTCAGGCTGCAACCGATTTTTTCGTCGCACGGACTCGCCGCTCAGGAGAACATGGCAATGACACGTACGGCTGTTGAAGCGCAGGGCTGGCTCGATGGCACTTGTCCGCGCATTAAATTTTTGCTTGCGCGTTTGCTTGCGCGTTTGCTGGCGTGATACCTGGCGCCGGTTGTCGTGAGTGTTTGCGGCATCGGTCCGGCCGCCGCGGCTTCACGTTCGTGGACCCGGGGCCGAGGGGCGGCACTGGTTCTCACAAGGTCGTCACGTGCCCGCGGAGCTGGAAGGCCGCCTACTTGAATGGTGGCCGTGAATGCCTGGTCGTGAGGATTTCGGATCCCGTCGCGTATACACGTTCACGCTGAGGGCTAACTCGATATGGTGATCACCTCGCCGGTGAACAGCCTTCCTCTGTCGACCTGGCCCGAAAGCCGCCGCAGCTTGTACGTTTTGGGTGGGGTGGCTACCAGGCGTGTCGATTTCGTGACCGCGAGCGTGACGCCACCGGCATCGCTTACCGGATGCCGCGTGCAGCACACGCGCGTCGGTCAGTCCTCGTCCCATTCACGACGCTCACGCCGCTCGCGTTCGTGCTCATGACGGCGCCATTGCCGTTCGCGCCACTCCTGCCGCTCATGCCAGTCGCGCTCGCGCCAGTCATCGGCGTAGCCATAGGCGGCTACCGGCGCAGGCGCATAGACGATGGGTGGCGGTGCCTCATAGACTGGCTGCGCCGGTACGAACACCGGTCCCGGGATGCCGATGCCGATGCCCACATCTACGTGAGCGGATGCCATTGAGGAAGCCACCAATATCGCACCGCCCACAATCGCTGATATTAAATTCTTGCGCATGACTTTCTTGTCGCTCGTATGAGAATTGATGCCAGTGGAGATGGAACGCAGTGTAGGGAGGAGTGCGGGATGCAGGTGCAAGAAGGTTGCGATTTCGGTAACACGGCGTAACGATGCGCGGCCTTAAGGTTGCCATAATGATTGCCGTGCACGGTCCCGCTTCCGTATGCCGTCTCGCCTAGGTCTTACTGTGTGCCGAGGACAACTTTTTGCAAGTCTGTCGTTGTACCCCCGTCGATGGGGGGATGTAGACCGATTCCGCCATAAGATGCCCCCGCCATCGATTGCTATCGCTTTTGCGCCGGCACATTGTTAATGCCGCCACTATTGTCTGGGTGTGGCTGGGACCCTCGACGGTCTGCGCCACGATCCTGACGCGCACTGTTGTCGTTCGAAGCGTTTTTCTTCGTGGGCGCGGAATCGGATGCCATGCGATTCAAGGTTTGCAATTGCAGCAGCTTTAAAAGGCGGTCGTTTGATTCCGCATTGCCCACACCGGCCAGGCAACATGCGCATATCACGCCAACCGTCAGCGTCCATCTTGTCATCATAGTCACTATCGTCTCCAGACGGCCCACGGCAGGCTATCTATACGTGCCGCTTGATGCCTTTTTCGACTGTGATCCGCGCGAAGACCCAGGGCCGGCAAGGATCAAGAAGCCAAGTGGGTGGCGCTGTAGGGATAGGCGAGTTGCGCTGGCAGCGAGAGCGGGTGTTTGAGTAAGTAGCCCAATTGCCGATCATGGGGATGCCTAACATTATCTGCCAGGGCCGCCATGTCCACCGTGGCCACCGAAGCCAAAGCCTATACCAACGTCCAAGGCTGGCGCCGCGTAATAGCCGGGCGCATATCCGCAGTAGCCCGGCGCAGATTCATATGCGGGCGCCGGCTCGTAACCGTAGCCATACGGCGGAGCGACGATACAGCCGGCGAGGCCGCCCCCAGAGCCAATATAGTAAATAGTCTGATCATGGCTTTCTCCTCCTGTTATGAGTTAGAGATACGAAGAAAGGTGTTTGTTCGATATCTGCGCGGAAGA
Source organism: Paraburkholderia sediminicola (assembly GCF_046027355.1). Lineage (GTDB taxonomy): Bacteria > Pseudomonadota > Gammaproteobacteria > Burkholderiales > Burkholderiaceae > Paraburkholderia > Paraburkholderia sediminicola_B. Next base: position 500,404 of record NZ_JAQQEK010000001.1, read on the forward strand.
CCGTAAGAAGTTGTATCGAACAGTTACGGATGGAAGAACCACAAACGCTGCGCGAGCCCGACAGAGCGTACCGGGACGGTCTTAGGGTTTCCATAACAGGCGCGCGGAGTATTCCGGTTCGTGACTGGTCCGAAGCAGCGGGCTGACGTTTAGCGCGTGGCGGAGCCATGACCTGGCGAACAGAAACAGACGAGAGGCCTAGCCTGTGCTGGACCTTGAGCGTCGGTGAACACAATCCCTTGGAACCGAGGGTTGCTAATAGCGACGTCTACCCCACGTCGAATGTGTTTGTGAGGCACGCCACTTGCTGAACCTTGGACCATATTCAAACGAAAGATGGAGGTTGAAATGTCCGAGTCACACCAACCCACTACCGCAGGGCCCGGGTCCTCGCCGGTTTCTGACCCAGCCCATTCGGCCTCTTCAGCTCAACATGAAAAGGGCCCCGCGGGGACGACCAACAGCAGCGACGGAGACCGAGCAAGCGGGTCCCAGACGCTGTCCGACCTGAAGGACAAGATTGCTGGTGCGCAGGAGGCGGTCAAGACCCGGTACCGTGCCGTCTCTGAATCGACCGACGATTACGTTCATGAGGCTCCGTGGAAAGCGGTTGCGATGGCGCTCATCGGCGGACTGATCATTGGAATGCTTGCTCGCCGCTAATGTGGTCTTAGTGCTATAGGAGAAGAAACATGGATCCCGTCTCGCATGGAATTATTTTCTGGCTGATTATCGGTGGTATCGCTGGCGCCCTGGCCGGTCGTATCGTCGATGGCGGCGGCTTCGGCATTGTCGTAGACATCATTGTCGGAATTGTTGGCGCCTTCATAGGAGGTTGGCTCGGCGGAGCGCTCGGCCTGCACCTTGGAAGCGGCATAATCGGCTCACTTATTACGGCGCTGATTGGCGCGGTTATTCTGCTTGCCCTCTTGCGACTTTTCAGTCGGGGTCGCGCGCGTCCACTTTAAGACGTTCTTTATTTGCGCTGCTGAGCGTCGGCGCTGCATAGAGCAAGCACGACGACGCGAGCCGAGTCCGGGGTAAGCAGAGCGGGGCACGTCATTTGCATTTACAGAGGCGTGCCCGTACCGTCAATGAAGAGTGTGAAGCTGTCTGCCGGCTCCTGGCAGCACACTTCGCCCCTTTGCCGGGCGGACAGAAGCGTTCTTGCCGCCTTGTTTGCGGTTGCTATCTGCTCCGCCTCGTCCTCTTCAACGTCTCCGCGATCCTCCGAATCAAACCGCGGTGTTCCACCCGTCGCCGGAGAGTCATCGGTCGTCCGCGCGTAAATTCACGCTTCCGGTTTAATGTTCTGGTTGACTCGCAAAAGGTTGTTCGGATCGTACTTTGCCTTGATCGAGGCAAGGCGCTTGTAGTTGTCGCCGTAGCTTAGTTCGACGCGGTTCTCGGCCTCGTCGGCGTCCATGAAGTTGACGTAGACACCTTCCAGATTGAACGGGTGGATGGCCTCCCAGTAGGCACGGCCCCAGGCCTTGAGCGCTTCGGCGTCCTTGGGATCGGGGCTGATCGCCGCGATTACCATTGAAAAAGACGCGTCCCGCGCGCTCCACGGCGTCGCATCCTTGGGGACCCGCCGAACGGCGCCGTCTATGGGGTAAAGGTGCATCAGGCAGAAGGGGGTCGGTGCCTTCAGCGCGTTGGCGATGTGCACGTCGATCGCCTCGTCAGGCAGCGCCTTGACGAAGTCGCCCTTCCAGTACCACTGCAAGCCCTTAGGGAAGAACGGGTCGAACAGACTGTTGATGGCAGTCCACGGCATCTCGCCCATCCAGTTGAACAGCGGGGCGGGCAGTTTCTCGAGCAGCGAGGCCATGAGCTTCTGACCCTCTGCGATCGGCCCGTTGAAAGCGCCGATCAGAGCGCAGGCGCGTTTGTTCCAGTGCTCCTTAGGGAAGGGATCGACTGGAGGCACGGTTTTGAGGCCGACAAACAGGCCAAGCTCCTCGGGGGCGTTTGGGATGAAGTCGCGGTACATCGTCATAACTTGCCTGGCGTCCTTGGCGTCCCAGAAGATTGGACCAGCGAACACCATTTTGGCTTGATGGGCCTGAAACAGAAAGCTCGTGACCACGCCGAAGTTACCGCCGCCACCACGCACCGCCCAGAAGAGGTCAGCGTGCTCGTCCTTGCTAGCGGTGACGAAAGAGCCGTCGGCCAGCACTACATCCACCTCGAGCAAATTGTCGATCGTGAGGCCGTGTTGGCGCGTCAGATAGCCGGTTCCTCCGCCCAAGGTCAGACCTGCGACGCCCGTGCTGCCGACGATGCCGAGCGGTACGGCGAGGCCAAAGGCGTGGGTCGCGTGATCGAGATCCGCTGCAGTGCAGCCTGGATCGACACGCACGGTGCGGCTCGCCGGGTCGACGCGCACGCTGCGCATCTGCGACAGGTCGACGACCAGCCCGCCGTCGCAACTGCCCAAACCGGGGCCGTTGTGTCCGCCTCCGCGGATTGCGAGAAGCAGCTTGTTATCGCGCGCGTAGTTGACCGCCGCGATGACATCGGCGGCGTCGGTGCAGCGAGCGATCACCGTGGGCCGTTTATCGATCATGCCGTTGTACAGCGCTCGCGCCTCGTCGTAGTCCTTGTCTGACGGATCGATCAGCCTCCCGCGAAATTCCTGAATCGCAAACTCGCCCATGATGCTGCCTCCTCGAAGAGTAAATCCAACGCGCGCACGCGCGACGACGATGCCGTACCCAGAAGCCTCGCGTCGAACAGTCGACAAGAACGACATCGGGCGCGTGGGGATCAATCGGCATTTACGCACCTATCTGGTAGCCCTTCGCAAGCCTCAGCCTCGTGCCTCACTTAGTGAAAAGCATAGTGCTCCGACGCAATTGCAGGAAGGAACTTTCGATTGACGACACTGACAGCAAGACGAGCGAGCAACCAGTCGAATGAAACCCGACCCATTCGTCGGCCGCTCCTTGGCCCAGGAGAAAAAAAAGGGCGCGTCCAATCGGAGAGTTGATCGGCCAGACGGCTTGGAAGCGTCCGACGCAGCACCAAGTGTGGCCGCTGCCGGACATTCCGAAAGTCCCTTCCGGGCCGGGTCGATGGTGGTGTTTTCCGCAAGGGCGCGGGTGAACTTGGCAGAGTTTCCGGTCTCATCGGTCGGGCAGTGAATTCGCCCGCTATCCTGTCTTTTGTCGAAACCAGCGACGAGTCGAACGCGACGACCTGATCGCGGCTGAGAACCCTGATGACTTGCCCATCGGATTCCGGCAGCTTCATGTGTTCGACTCCGCGCTCCAGCGCTTAGCACCAGCGATTCGAGCAGAATCATTGGCGCTTTGGGCGAGGACCAGACAAAGGAATGCCCGGGCGCGATCATCCTCGCGTTACCCTAACTGGTTTCCGCTGCGACCAAGGGTTACCGCTCGACGATCACGATCGGCGGCCATTCACGGCAGCGCGGCGTCGCTCCGGCTTTTGTGCTGCGCCACCAACGATTCCTGCATCGCGGCGGGCACCGGCGCGTAATGGCTGAGTTGAATACTGTAGTTGCCGTGTCCGCCGGCGATCGCGTTCAGACGCGACTGATAGTCGTTGAGTTCGGCAAGCGGCACCTGTCCCGCGACGACCACGGCATCCCCGGCGATGGGGCGGGAGCCGTGAACCTGGCCGCGCCTCGACGACAGATCGCCGATGATGTCACCCATCGCGGGCTCTGGCATCGTCACCTCGATGTCCACGATAGGTTCGAGCACAATGGGCTGGGCTTTGAGGACCGCATCGATGAAGGCTTTGCGCCCGGCGGTGACGAACGCCACCTCCTTGGAGTCGACCGAATGGCTCTTGCCGTCGAGGACCGTGACTCGCACGTCCTGCATCGGGACGCCGGCAAGCGGCCCGCTCTCGATTACCTGGAGAATGCCCTTTTCCACGGCGGGAATGAACTGGCCGGGGATGGCACCGCCCTTGACGGCGTCGACGAATTCGAACCCTGCGCCTCGCGGCAGCGGCTCCACGCGGAGCATCACTTCACCGAACTGTCCGGCGCCACCGGTTTGCTTCTTGTGGCGGCAGTGCCCCTCGGCGCTGCCGCCGATGGTCTCGCGATAGGCAATTTTCGGCGGCCGCGTCACGACTTCGAGCTTGTACTGGTCTGATAGCCGCTCCAGCATGTAGCGCAGATGCAGTTCGCCGAGGCCTCGCACGACAGTCTCGTTGGTGCTGGCCTCGCGTTCGATACGCAGACACGGGTCTTCCGCGGTCAGCTTCTGCAGCGCTTCCCACAGCCGCTGCTCGTGGCCGCGGCGCGCCGGTTCGATCGCGAGGCCGTAAATGGGCATCGGGAAGTCTGGCGGGACGAGGTGAATGTTGCCGTCCTCGGGCGCGTCGTGCAGCACGGCATCGAGGCCAATGTCGTCGGCCTTGGCCACCGCGCAGATATCGCCGGGACCCGCACGCAGGACATCCACATGTTCCTTGCCCTGCAACATCAGCAGATGGGCTACCCGAAACGGCTGCCGCCTGTCGCCGATATAAAGCTGGCTATCGCGCTCGATCGTGCCCTGATAGATGCGAAACACGGCCATCTTGCCGATGTAAGGGTCGATCACGATCTTGAAGGCGTGGGCCAGCACGTGCTTGTCGGCGACCGGTTCGGCACGCACGACTTCCTTGCGGCCGCCGGAATCGCGATAGAAGAGCGGCGGGTTGCCTTCCATCGGATTGGGCAGAAGCCGGACAAACACATCGAGCAGTTCCGCAATGCCGGCGCCATTGACCGCCGACGTGAAGCACACCGGCACCAGATGGCCTTCGCGCAGCGCACGCTCGAAAGGCTCGTGCAACTGTTCCGGACGGATGGCCTCGCCTTGCTCCAGGTAGAGCTCCATCAGGGCGGGGTCGATCTCGACCACCTGATCGACGAGCGCATTGTGCGCTGCCTCCACGGACAGGAAATCGGCGTCTCCGGCAGGGTTGAAAAAGCAGTCCACCACCTTGCGGCCGCGCTGCGCCGGCAGGTTGATGGGCAGGCATTCCGTGCCGAACGTTTGCTGGATTTGCGTGAGTAGCCCTGGAAGGTCGACCTTTTCTCCATCGATTCCATTCACGATGAGCATTCTGCAGAGCTTGCGTTCGCCCGCCCAGGTCATCATGCGCCGGGTGGTCATTTCAATGCCGGTCTGCGCATTGATGACGACGGCAACCGTCTCGACCGCGGGCAGCGCGCTGATCGACGGCCCGGAAAAGTCCGGATAACCGGGCGTATCGAGCAGATAGATGCGTGTGTCGCGGTAATGCAGGTGAGTGACGGCGGAGTTGAGCGAGTGGTGATACTTCCGTTCGAGCGGGTCGAAATCGCAGACGGTAGTCCCGCGCTCGACGCTGCCGGGCGCATGGAGCACGCCGCCGTGGTACAGCAGCGCTTCGACGAGCGAGGTCTTGCCGCTGCCGGCATGCCCGACGAGGGCGATGGTACGGATGGCATCGGGGCTATAACGCATGTTCGCCCTCGCGCAGTAAGGGAGATGGGGCCATTATTGGTGAAAATGAGCCTGTCCGCCACACGGGGTAGTCGTAGGATTCGGGCCGCAGCGGTCTCACTTCCAATGCGGCTGATTCAACACCATTCCGTGCCGCCCCTTGAAGGCAGCCACAGCCGGCGGCGCCCCGCGGCTTGCGCATTTTCCGGGTAGCAGATCCACTCTGACGGATTGAAACCGGCGGCGAACCAGTCGCTAAGTTCTGGCGACCACCTGGGCACGTGTCCTGGGCGCCGATGGATCGTACAAATGCATGGGCTCTTCCGCGAGGGCGGAGACCACACACGACGCGCCGACAAGCGCACCCTAATGCGAGCCGGAGGAAGGTATTAACACCTGGGCCTTCCAGAAAGGATAGGCCTTTATTAGTCGCTGAACAGACCCTTTGCGACCTGAAACGCCGCGTCCCGAAGCGGAGCGCGGGTACACTGGATGGATGACGCCATGCTGCCACCAGGTGAGTGCTGTCATCGTCTCCCCAAGCGTAGCATCGAACAAGACCACGACAGTCATTGCGCATGTTAAACGACCTCTGGTACAAAAACGCGATCGTCTACTGCCTGTCGGTGGGCACCTACATGGATGCGAATGGCGACGGCATCGGCGATTTTCAGGGCTTGATGCGCCGGCTCGATTACCTGCAGGGCCTCGGCATCACGACGCTCTGGCTGATGCCATTTCAGCCTTCGCCGTGCCGCGACAACGGCTACGACATTTCCGACTACTACAACGTCGATCCCCGCCATGGCACTCTCGGCGACTTTGCCGAGTTCGCGCACGCGTGCCGGCAACGCGGCCTGCGGGTGATGATCGATCTGGTGGTGAACCACACGTCCGATCAGCACGCGTGGTTTCAGAGCGCGCGCCGCGACCCGGAGTCGAAGTACCGCGACTGGTACGTGTGGTCGAAGAAGAAGCCCGCGAACGCGACTGACGGCATTGTGTTCCCCGGCGTGCAGAAATCCACCTGGAGTTACGACAAGGAAGCAGGCCTTTGGTATTTCCACCGCTTCTACGACTTCCAGCCCGACCTGAACACGGCGAACCCGCACGTTCAGGCGGAACTGCTGAAGATCATGGGCTTCTGGATCCAGCTCGGGGTATCAGGTTTTCGTATGGACGCCGTGCCCTTCGTGATCGCGACAAAGGGCCCACAGGTGCGGCAGCCCGTCGAGCAGTACGACATGTTGCGGACGTTCCGCGAGTTCCTGCAATGGCGTAAGGGCGACGCGATCATCCTCGCCGAAGCAAACGTTCTGCCCGACACTGACATGCAGTATTTCGGCGACGAGGGCGAGCGACTGCAGATGATGTTCAACTTCGAGGTCAATCAGGCCACGTTCTACACGATGGCGAGCGCCGACACTGCACCGCTCAGGAAGGCGCTTCGCGTGACAAAGCCGCGCCCGGCGACAGCGCAATGGGGCGTGTTCCTGCGCAATCACGACGAACTCGACCTGGGACGTCTCACGCCGGAGCAGCGCGAGACCGTATTCGCCGCATTCGGCCCGACGCCTGACATGCAACTCTACGAGCGTGGCATTCGCCGAAGGCTCGCGCCGATGCTCGACGGCGACCGGCGTCGCCTCGAACTCGCGTATAGCGTGATGCTCACGTCGCCGGGAACGCCGGTCTTTTGCTACGGCGACGAGATCGGCATGGGTGACGATCTACGCTTGCCGGAGCGCGAATGCGCGCGCACGCCGATGCAGTGGTCGACCGAGCCGCACGGCGGTTTCACGAAGCATCCAAAGCCGGTCGCACGGGTCATTTCAGGTGGGCCATACGGCTTTGAACGCGTGAACGTCGCGAGCCAGCGCCGCGATCCAGATTCGCTGCTGAACTGGATGGAACGCCTGATCCGCATGCGCCGCGAAGTGCCGGAGATCAGTTGGGGCGATTTCTCGATCCTGCGGATATCGCGCAAGGACGTGCTCGGCTTGCGCTACGACTGGCGCAACAACTCGGTGGTGTGTCTGCATAACTTCAGCGCGGCCGCGTGCACGGTCAGTTTCAAAACCGGGACAGGCGAAGCAGGAGACGCGCGGCTCGTCAACGTGCTCTCCGATGAACACAGTCAGGCCGATGCAACCGGACGGCATACGGTGGTGCTCGAGCCCTATGGCTATCGCTGGTATCGCGTGGGAGGTCTCGACTATCTGCTCAAACGCAGCGAGGTCTAGCAGGCCGTCGGATGAGGCACACAAGCAGCGCGTACCAAGTCGATTGCCTCGCCATCGCGAAGCGGGAAGTCTCCATCGACCACGTCGCCCGACGTGCCGCGCGCTGTGCGTTCGCTGGTACGTCGCGGATCCGCTGAGCCTGCGCAATTTCGAAGAGATGATGTCTGAGCGGGGCCAGCAGGTTGATCATTCGACGGTTCAGCGGTGGGCGCTGAAACTGTTGCCCATACTGGGGAAGCTCTTTCGACGCGCAAACGCCCGGTCGACGGAAGCTGGCGCATGGACGAGATCTACATCAGGATCAACGGCCGGTGGAGATATCTGTATCGGACGGTGGACGAGGAGGGCAACACCATCGATTTTCTGTTGCGGGAGGCAAGCCCGGAATGGGATTTGGCGACCAACCGGCCCTTCTGGGCGCTCGGCCGGTTTGACGCTTCGTCAATGGGTGGTGCTGAGAATCTTATTGACGCTCAGTCTCGAGCAGTAACGTTTGACGGGAGGTACGAATCCTTTGGGGATCTAGCACGACATGCTTTATGTGAGTTTTTTTCCATGTATACGTGATGTGAACCTTGCCGTCCGGGGTCTGAATAACCGCGGGGTAAGAAAACTCCTGATTTGCTTCATTCTCAATGTCCAGCACGTTGCTATAAGTCTGATGATCGGCCGAAATGAAGACAGACAGCCTATGTCGGTCCCAACCACCTTCGACGTAAGGCAGGGGGTTCGTGACAATCAGGTCGCGCCCATCAGCCAAGGTCACGCCGTCCAGACCCGAGTTCGGATTCGGAATATTCAACGGCGAGAGATCGCTCCATGTCTTTCCCCAATCTCTCGACCTGGTGCTGAATACGAAGCCGCTTTTCGTCCGAACCAATGCCTGCAAGTGTCCATGACCGTGATCGAGGATGGCGGGCTGGATCGCCTGGACCGGACGCGAGCCGACCGGCGGGTACACAACGTCCCACGTGTTGCCGCCATCCAGTGAACGCTCGAAGTGAACTTTCCATCCACCATCCTCGGTGCTGCTTCCGGCTATCACGACTCCATTCGACAGTTGGACGGGCTTGTTTTTCGCCGGACCTGAGACGCCTCGGCCCAAGGCAATCGGTTTTGACCATGTCCTGCCACCGTCAAGCGAGGTCATGCGCAGAGGATGCCAATCGGCAGGCAGCTTCCCCCTCCTGAAAAACAACATCAAGGGGCCGTTGTGGGGAGCAAAGAGCACCGGATTAATTGTCGTCAGCGCTCCGCCGTCAGGCGAATGGCCATCGGCGACGCGCACAGGCTCTGCCCAGTGATTGCCGGAAAAGCGCGTTACCCACACGCCAACGTCATTCCCTGCTTCTTTATTGCCCGCCAACCATGCTGCTACCAGAGTGCCGTCTTTGTAGGCGATCGTCGAAGCATGGCAAAACGATACGTTTTGCTCTGGATTGACGAATTCCGTTGACAGAATCGCGCCGAAATTATGTCGGATTTCCGCATGTACTTGCACTGAACAAAAACAAAGGATAGCGAAAGAAAAATATCGAAAAAATAAGATTCGCCGCGTCATACACGTTGAGCCGATGGCATTCGTTATGGACTAGTTTCCGGGACGACCGAAGTTCGTTGGGCAACCTGTTGCCGTGCTGTTGTTGAAGCCGCGCACGCTTCGGGGATCCTCGCCGGAAGCAGTGCCGTCGCCACGGATGCACCGAGCGACTCTGCCGCCACGTGCAGGAAAACGTGGTGCGGCTTGGCGGTCTTGCTGCCGCTTTCCTCAGACAGGGGCGCCGGTCTCCCCGCTAATTTTCGGCGATGTCCCCTGTCCATAGCAGCACCCCACTCAGCTATTGCGCACCGAGTCTCGCGATGGCCCGGCGCTGGGCAGCATCCGCTGCAATACGTGATCTTTTAAGACCAAACGATGAAACAACGCGGCGACAATGTGCAAGACGATAAGTGCGAACAGCACCCATGCCAGGATGCCGTGCACATCACCCATCTCGTGGCCGAAAGACGATTCCGGTTTGCTCAATGACGGAAACGGCACCATCCCTGCCAGGCGAACCGTCCAGCCACGGGAGGATGCGTTGATCCAGCCGACGAGCGGGACGAGCAACAAGGCGACATAGAGAAGCAGGTGAGTGATGCTCGAGAGGACGTCGAGCAGCGGGCGTGACTCATCTGGCGTGGGCCGATGAGTCAGCCGCCAGACTACCCTGAGCACCATCACGGCGATCAGCGTCGCGCCAACGCCGAGATGCCAGGCAATCAGCCCAACGGGCTGGGTGTCCTTGTGGACATCGGGCATCGTCCAGCCGATCACAAACTGCAGCGCGATCAACAGGGCCGTCAACCAGTGAAGGGCACGCGCCACGACGCCATAGGCTGGCGCCCTCATTTCGTATTGCTTAATCACTCCCGCTCCCCGCTTTGCCCAGCGCCACAAGATCGACGAAGCACATGGGCCCGCGACTCTTTAAATCGACACGTGGGATGGGCACCGTGCATGCATCCGTAATGCTAATGGCGTTACCTTAAGGAAACCTGATGTCACGGAGCATGTGCGAATCCGTTCAAAGCCGCTTGCCCTTAATCGTCACACTCTTTTGATAAAGATCAATTGGTGCGTTTGAACGCGCCTTTATGTGGCGATTTTCTGTGATTTCCGAGGCGGCGTTCAATGACCGTTGTCGGGCCGATTGCTGCCGGACGCGACCGGCCGTGCGCGGACCGGCTGAGACATTCACCCAACATGCCGTGGCGCTTTTTCGCGCCCACTTTCCAGGCTTGAGATGGCGATAAGCATTTTAGTGGGCGAGGGTGGCAGGACTGTTGCCCCCAAATTGCATTCCGCTCCACTGCACCCGGGATCTGCCTCACATCGCCCTGGTTATCGCGCCGGGCGCAGGCCATATGGTGCATTGCGAGCTGGTCGACGAATCAGCGAGAGAGCGTGCAAAAGTTGAGGCGGCTCTCCCAAGGAGGCCGCTTGTGCTTCCGGTAGCGGCATCGGTTTCGTCTGGAGCAGGCTGATCGGTCTCGCAACGGTGGGAGCAAGCCATGCGGTTGGAGGCCGAAATCACCCACGCGAAGTGGTTGGTGTGGCATGGCAAGGGCAGCAAGGCAATGGCAGCAAGGCAATGGAGCGGATCAAGGCACTGGACAGTCGGCTGCTGGCGAGAGAGGTATACGAATTCAAAACGCTGTGGTGGAATCTGAACACCGTCTCCAGTTACCTGAGGAACAACGCGCACACGTTGGTCAACTACGGCCCCCGGCATCGCAAGGGCCTCCCGATCAGCAGCAGCATAGCCGAGTCAGCAGTGAACCAGGTCGTCAGCCACCGTATGGCCAAGAAGCGACAGATACGCTGGACTGACGAAGGGGCGCAGTTCACCTCCTTAACCCATGTGCAAGCCACCGTTGAGCGAGAAATCCGCCCCTGTTGCGAAAGCCGATTCGTTACTCGCAAGCCACGAAACAATTGATGCAATTTCCGACGCCTCTCCGAGACGGCGCACCGGAATGCTCTGGACGATGGCGGCCAATACTTCGGGACGTACGGCGCGAACCATATCCGTCCCGATGTACCCCGGCGAAACCGTATTCACCGTGATGCCCTTTGTGGCTACTTCCTGAGCAAGCGACATCGTGAATCCGTGAATGCCCGCTTTGGCAGTTGAGTAGTTGGTTTGACCGAACTGCCCTTTCTGGCCGTTCACGGAAGAGATATTGATTATCCGGCCCCACTCTCTACCGACCATCCCCTCGATGACCTGTTTGGTCACGTTGAAAAGACTCGTCAGGTTTGTATCAATGACATCGTTCCAGTTCTCCCGCGACATTTTGCGAAACACACCGTCCCGCGTGATGCCGGCGTTATTCACCAGTACGTCGACGTCACCAACTTCCTTCTTCACTTTCGCGAAAGCGGCCTCCGTTGACTCCCAGTCGCCAACATTGCCCTCAGAGGCGGTGAAGGAGAACCCAAGCGCGGCCTGTTCGGCTAACCACCGCTCCCGTCGCGGTGAGTTGGGTCCGCAGCCGGCCACGACGGTTAGCCCATCCTTATGCAGACGCTGACAAATAGCTGTTCCAATTCCACCCATGCCACCGGTCACATACGCGATTCTCTTTGTCATACTGCCCTCTCTCTTTTATGCTACGTTCATGCAACAAAATGACTTAAAGTGAAACGACCACGATTGACGTGGCAGTCCCCTTCATGAATCGCAGGTCAGACCATCGGACCGACTCTTCCAGGCCTCTTATTGCGCCATTCTTTCACACCGAGAACAATTCGTCTCGCAAAAAAAAGCATCCATACGCCCTGCATACTCCATCGAGTCAGACTGCAGCGTCTGGGCGCAGACACATAGCTTTTCATATGCAGTCTTATGTGTCTCCGATTGAGCCTCAATACGGAGACGGCGGGGCCCATTCGTCTGATGACCTGGTTGCCCAAAGCCAAGTTTTTTCAGTTGCACCGGTAGCCATTTATTTACGCAACGCGCGACGTTATGTGTGCCTAGAGCGTGTTAGGTACTTGGTGCGAGACCTGGTATCCTGGCGGGATGAAAAAAGCAGACCGCAAAGGGTACCCGACCGACGTGTCCGACGAAGAATGGGGCTTCGCGGCCGCCTATCTGACGCTGATGGACGTCACGGCGCCGCAGCGCAAATACGAACTGCGCGACATGTTTGACGCGTTACGCTGGATGGCTCGGGCCGGCGCGCCCTGGAGGATGCTGCCCAATGATTTCCCACCTTGGGAACTGGTGTATCAGCAGACTCAACGCTGGTTACAGGCAGGCTGCTTTGAGCACATGGTCTGCGACCTACGCTCAGTGATACGCGTGGCACAGGGACGGCAGGGGCAGCCCAGCGCCGTGATTCTGGACGGTCGCACGATACAGTCGACCTGCGAGAGTGGTCCACGTGCGGGCTATGACGGTTATAAGCGCAAACGCGGCAGTAAGGTGCACATTGCTGTGGACACCTTGGGACAGTTGCTGGCGGTGCACGTGACACCAGCCAATGAACAGGAGCGCGCACAGGTGGCAGAGCTTGCGCGTCAGGTTCAGCAAGTAACGGGACATACCGTCAAGGTGGCATTTGCGGATCAGGGATACACGGGCAAAGAGCCAGTGCAGGCCGCACGCGACGAAGGCATTGAACTGCAAGTGATCAAACTGCAGGAAGCGAAAAAGGGATTTGTGCTGCTGCCCCGGCGGTGGGTGGTCGAGCGCAGCTTTGGCTGGCTCAACCGTTTCCGCCGTCTCGCACGTGATTATGAACGGCTACCCGAAACTCTCGCCGGGCTTCATTTTGTGGTCTTCGCGATGCTTATGCTCGTTCACGCGGTGCCAGTCCTTCAAAGTTCCTAACACGCTCTAGCCTTGAGTAAGTGAGTACCTCGCGGCTTTGGGCTAATGCGATGGCGCGCAGATATAGGTTGAGGCAGTGCACGGGAAGCCGTCTCAGGTGGCCGACCTCGCTTTATAAAGTCGTGAATCAGTTTGCTGGCCTCCGGTGTCCCTAGTTGGCCAACTTTTTAATGAATATGCACAGGCACCGTATTCATCTCGTCCTATCCGTACCGAGCGTCGAATAAGGGAACGATTCATGAACGCCGGGTGAATGCTTTAGACGTACTTGCCGCCGGAAGCAGTTACCTGGGCAGGCAACCAAATACTGATGGGACACCCCATCAGCATCGTCGCCGATGAGAGACTGCGCAAGTAGTCTTCGTCAGCCCGGCGCTGGCGTACCCTTGTGAGCCGGAAGCAACACGTTAGTGGGCCACCTCCATCTCCAGGCGCTCCGCGGGCATGCGACGTTCGTTCACTCGTCGCAAAGGTCGCTGCAGGGCCCAGCATATCGAACATCGAGCGAAGAGCCGTCCTTAAAGATGAGCCGTTTCACAATCCCACAATCCTGAACCAGCTGAATGGTCGCCCGCTGCACGAAGACACCCGGTCGTTCGTCGGGCAGAACCAGTTGCATCAGCGGGCCGAATTTTTGCATGGCGTCGAAGAATCTCGGTTCACGTGATGGTTCTGGATCGCCAAGCCAATAGGCGAGGGCCATGCTGGGAATTTGGGAGTCGCGCGCGAGGAAGCGCAGAGTCTGCCGGGTAAGGAGGTAAGACGACGATTCGGTGCTTGGGACATCGTGCATATAAGTCTCCGTTAGTTGTCCGGGCATATTGCCGCGCCTGGACGCGACGCAGGTCTCAGCTCTTCATGTCAACCCAGATGCGTCCCCAACTGGTCGCATATTTCAACGCCTGCTGGTCATCGAAGAAGTAATCCAATGCGGCGAAAGATTCCGGTGCGCGACCCGGCTTCTCGATGAGAAGATCTGCGGCATGCAGACCACCGTGTGCAGGACATGCGCTAGCCGTGAGTTGATAGCCCCGATGCAACGTCGAAACGGCTGCCTTCATGAACTTTGTCTCCATTGCACCAATTGGGGCTTCAAGGTCACAGGCATTCTGCGGGAAAGCAACGAGCGCCAGAACCGGTGTTAACTCCAGGCTGCCATAGTCCACTTGCGTCCCCGTGACACTCCCGGCACCAGTGGGCGGACAAATGCTATATCCGGATAAATGAGTCCCTAGCTTCCCCATATAGTCCACGACGTCGGCGCGAACGGCAATGCTTCGTGCCCGCATCATGCGCAAACGCGTTCATCAACGCATAGCGCGGGCGAACCGGGAGGCGGCAATTAAATCCCGTATCGTAAGCAGCGTAGACAATAGCCCTTACACGCTACAAAACATCGACATTGCAATCGCACATCTCCAGCGTATTCTTGATTCAAGCGATGCGGCGTTGGTGTTTCCGGGCGCTTACTGGCATCAACGCATCTCCAAGTTATCGCGACACCCGGGCCTAGGCAAATCCAAAGCGGGCGGTCGCACCGACTGTTTGATGTCGTTACCGACAGGCCAATTGCCGACAACGCGTACCGAGCCAAGTTGGGCTCACTGCAGACGCTCAGGACGAACCACCCTGAGGTGCCATTTTGCGCATCCGGTAGTCGGTCGGTGTCGTCGCCAGATACTTTCTGAACAGCTTGGCCAATTGGCCGCCGCTGCCGATACCGCAGCGCCGGGCGATCTTGTCGACAGGCAAACGCGATTCGAGGAGCATCCGGCAACACATGTTCAAGCGCGCCCGAAGCAGATAGTCAGAAGGCGTCATGCCGATCTCGCTCTTGAAGCGCCGCAGGAAATTGCGCTCACTCATTGCTGCGATCTGGGCCGCGTCGTCAATAGAGATGGGGCGTTCAACATTGGCCTCCAGCCAACGCGCCGAGGCCATGATCTTTTCGCTGACTTGGGACGTCGCGCTGTAGGTCATTGACGAGTTGAAGGACATCCTGTGCTCCGGCGCGACGGATTCGGCAAACAGCCGCGCCAGTTCCGGTCCTAAATCCTCTTCGATGATGCGCAGTGCTGTGTGCACGGCGGCCGGCGCTTCAGTCAGCGGGCTTGCCTCGTAAAGACCGTATGCTTCATTGCCGCCATACAGCAGCGGGCAATAGCGGCTGGGAAGTCCGGCCGCTTCCAGAAGCAGCCGTCCTTCCGCGATCGGATGAATGATCTCGCTGAACGGATGCCTGCGGCGTAGCCAGTTGCCAAGGCGTTCGTCGCGGCACGCGTGCTGCGCGCCCGCACCGCCTGCGATGAAGAGCAGGTGCGTGTCATTCGTGCCGCGGTGCGAGTCGACGCTGTCCGTCCAGACGAACACCGACGACGAGCTCGCAATGCGACCACCGGAAGCCGAAAGCAACGAAACGTCGTAGCGTGTGCGGGCCGATCGTTGCGATGCGACGAGTGCGTTTGCCTTCTGGAAGATCTCGATAATCGCTGCGACCTTGGGCAGCGCAAAACCATTGAACAACGCTATGTCAACGCGAGTGATGTCGTTCGCTTGCGTCACCACCGCACTTTGCCGCGAGCAGCGGGGCAGAGTATGCACTAGTTCCATTTTTCCCTCGGAATGTTTGGCCTGCAAAGGCCTTTCTCTCGACTCTGTCTTTATTTTTTGTTAACGCATGTTATACAAATGATTCCGACATCATTATTACATGGCTGATCTAGCTAAAACATTGGCAGTTTAAGACATTGGGCAATTAGGAGGCGCACGATCGCGGTGCACATTTATGTCGGGTGAGTCTCGGCGTGGTGCAAAAAGATGGAAAAGATTAGCGAGGCATTGTTTTTTGGCAAATGAGACGGAGTGTATAGAGCGTCATTTGAGCTGGTTTATATGCTGAATGATATAAAAGAAATTGATTGAGACATTGATGCCGGTACGTTGCCGGTGTTTTCCACTGCAGGATTTTGGGGTTTCCGAAGTAGGGCTTTCCTGAGTTCGTTTTGACCGGTGTCTGCCTTATTGTGAGGTACAACGTCGGCTCGATCGACGTACCTGGCGGGTGACAGGGATGCCTTAGACTGAGTACACCGATGGTTGTCATGTTTTTTGAAAACGATTGCACGGCATCGGCGCCGTCGACGCATTGTCGATCCTGAGATCCAGCGCATAAGACCAGAGGTTGGCCAGGCGTTTTGGGTGAACCACACCGGCGCTATTCGGTGGCGTTCGCACTTTCGAATGAGTCTCGCTAACATCCGCTCTGCGCCCCTTTGAGATCCGTAATGGCGAGCGACGCGCACAGAAATACGTCTTCGATTGCCGCGGCGTATTCGCTCATTGAGTCGCGGTCTGGTTCGCCTGAAGATCGGACGGTTGCGCTACGTTGGATAGCCCGTCGCATGCGCTCCAGTTCGTTGATTGTTGGAGCGGTCCTGGCGAGCAGCGCCGCGATTAGCGTTTGGTATGCAAGGAGTTGCATCCGCATTTGAAGAATATCTTCCATGAGTATCTCATTCGTAGAGGCGCGGGCCACGCGCTGACGAGCCCACTGTTTGGCATGCCAGCGTGTCCTCAATCGACCGTGTGGGACAGCTTCAACGTGACTGTCATGAGCCCGTCCCGTTGTAGTCAAAGAGGCGTGGCTGCACTTTCAGAATGTCATCGAATCCCATGTCGTTCACCACCCTTGTTACGTTGTCGCCGACAAGAGAACGCCGACTTGACGCACGAGTCTGAACCGTGCGGTTTGTGCCAAGACCACCTGTGTACTCGTAGACAACGATTAGTTCTTCGTCAATATGTGCACCATTGAAGGTCTTGTTCCACGAAAGTCTTGCAGAACTACGTGTGCATCTGTTTTGCACAGAGGCCACGTCGGGAAACACTTCCGGGATGCGTTCGAACTGTCACATTTTCGATCGGCGCCAGTTGGACAAATGCGAACCGTGTGCTCTCAGGGAGTGTCGATAAGTATATGGCTTTCACTGCTACGCAGTGCCCGTCAGGCAGCATGCCAGGAAACTCAAGTTAGGTACAGTTTTGGGCGTGAGCCGTTCGACTCGTAAGCGCAGGAGAATATACGATCAGACGACATTGAATAAAAGGTTGTATCAGGAGTTGGTCAATGCCTGCCATGAGTCCGCCTTTTGTGTGGTTGAATGGCTTATGGTCAATTCGACCGGCGATGGAGCTGAGACTGCAGCGCAATAGGGGTACTCCACTGAGTTGACGGACGCGTTGTCGGTGGAAAGCTGGACACGCGAGCAATAGGCTCGGGACCTACGTTGCGGTGCAGGGTTTTCAGTCGTTGGTGGGTATGAATTGTTCACCGCCGTCAAAGATACGTTCGAGAGTCTGTTCGTGGGCCAGTTCGAGAGCAATTTGTTCGTCGATCGTTGCGCCGACCATTGTTGCGAAGCGCGCCAATTTTGTTTGACCGGCATGCGTAAGTACTTCGCGGAACGTTTGCAGTGTAGCCGGGGCGTTCTCGCCATCCTGCGCTATCACGGCAAAAGCAAGCGCGAGCGCGTTCTCGATAGCCGACATGCGAGCTTGAATCTGAAGGTCTTGCAGTTTCATTGCTGTGCCTCTTTGTGTGGAGTATAAGCGTGATTCCGTTGTAGTTTCGCACGACTGCAGGCGCGTTCTTTTTGCCTCGTTCGGGTTCTTGACGGGCGCTCGATGGTCGCGACTTGGCATCTCAAGCGGCCTCTAACAGAATGGAAGCCTTATCTGCAACGCCAGGGGCGGCAGGACCTGTCGATATAGTGGAATAGATGAGTTTATTGGAGGACACTCCAATACCAGATATATCGCATGGCATGGCGGATGCCGACACGTTTTTGACGGTTAGGCGCCATAAAAACATTGGAACGGAGTCGCTTCGTCTGCGACGGCGTGGCGTGTCCGCAAATAAACTGCACATTGCGCGACCACCGCAAGCTAGGCAAATCGGTTTCGCGACTTTGCGGAGTGCCGACGAAGGTAATTCCAAAGGCGGTGAGCATCGCTGGAACCGCCTCGATTTGATGGAGCGCCGTTTGCCGGCGGCGATACTCGCACTTGGTGCACGCGGGCTATGCCGGCACCGAATTCCGGCGCGATAAGTTCTGTTAAATTTGGAGGTGAGCCACAAATGGTTGAAAGTTCGCAGACAAATTCGCGAGGTGAGTCATGGACGTTAGTGAACTGACGCCAGACGTAGCGCCGGACAGGCGCGAGATCGTGTTCCGCTTGTCTGGCCAGCGGGTTGATGTCGCTTGTGCGATCACGCGAGAGGCGCTCGAAGAGCATTTCTGGCTACCAGCAGGCGCTGACCAGGTCCGCATGCTCAAAGCGTTTGCTGATGGAAGGCGCCGCATCATCGCAGCTGCCGAAAGAAAGATTCGGTTGCGCCCGAGCGAACCCGTCAGGCTTGGTGTCGACGATTTCATGATCAAGCGTTCGAGGTGAAATACGCGATTCACCCGGTGGCCGGACGGATGCCGGGGCATATGAACGTGCTGCTCGCCGAAGCCGAAGTGCCGTACGACATGGTCTACGAAATGGATGACATCAACGGCGAATTCGGTCAGGTCGACGTGGTGCTGGTGCTCGGCGCGAACGACGTGGTGAATCCGGCGGCGAAGAACGATCCGAAGTCGCCGATCGCGGGCATGCCGATCATCGAGGCGTACAAGGCGCGCACGGTGATCGTGAACAAGCGTTCGATGGCCGCAGGCTACGCCGGTCTCGACAACGACCTGTTCTACATGGACAAGACGATGATGGTGTTCGGCGACGCGAAGAAGGTGATCGAAGACATGGTGAAGGCGGCCAGCTAACTCGACCCCGCATGCGATGCAAACGGGCAAGCGTGCGTAGAGCTGAATTGATCGGTTCAGCTACGTCTTCGCGGGATAGAAGGGCGTGGCCGCCACGACAAAGAGGGGGCGTTGCGGCATGGCGCCCGTTAGTCAGGGTTTAAACGCCAAACCCTGACGACACGCTTGCCATGACCAAGGCCCGGACCTAACACGGATTAAGGCAACTTAGCATCCCTGATCGAATTGGTGCGCGTACCTTGATCAAGGTGCCGTTGCCCGGCGAGCTGGTGACGTCGAGCTCACCACTCAGCATCAACACACGCTCCTTCATGCCCGCTAATCCAAAGGATTTCTTGCGGATCGCCACTGGATCAAATCCGCGGCCGTCGTCGCGAACTTCCAGCAGACAATCGTCCCCGCTCTGCTCCAGCGTAATGAACACCTGTTTCGCATCGGCATGTCGCGTAACATTGGTCAGCGCCTCCTGGACAATCCGGAACATCGCAACGGCCCGCTCCTCGGCAAGCTCCGGAATTTCTTTCGGCACGCTCAGGCGGCAGGTCGTCTGGCCCTGCTGCGAAAATTCGGCAGCCAGCCACTCGAGCGCGGCGGCGATACCCGCGTCGAGCACTGCTGGACGGAGCGCGGTCACGACGTTGCGTAGCACCTGCATTGTCTTGTCGGACAGGAGCAGTATTTTCTGGACTTGCTCGCCGAAGTCCGGATTGTCGTGGCCGAATCGCACACGCAGGGTGGAGACACCCATGCGAAGCGCGGTCAGGTGCTGGCCTAGTTCGTCGTGCATCTCGCGGGCAATGCGCTTGCGCTCCTCTTCGCGTGCCGTTTCGCGCTGTGAGGTGAGTTCGCGCAGCAACTCGTAAGACTCATGCAAGCGCTGCTCGGCTTCCTTGCGCTCGGTAATATCGCGCCAGATAGTCAATACGCTCTGGATCGCCCCATCCGCGTTGTACTCGGGTACGGCATGGGCATACCAGCACTGAGGCTCGCCGTGCCGGTTCCAGTTCACTTCGAATTTGGCCGCCACGCCGCTTTCCATGATCTGCGTGAGTTTTTCGTGAACCAGACGTGTTGCTTCGTTCGTCGCACCCATGACATCCTTAGGCTCGCCTAGTAGCCTCTCGGCCTCGACGCCGCTCACGCGCGCGAACTCCGGATTGACATACGTGCGGCGGCAGTTCCGGTCGTAGCGGACAATAGCATCCGGCGCATTCTCCGCAAGCGTGCGAAACGCCCGTTCGCTGTCGCGCAATGCCAGTTCGGTCGTTCTCAGTTTCGTGATGTCGCGCCCAATGCCCAGTACGCTGACGACCTTGCCTTCGGCGTCCTTCTCCGGAAAATGCCGCGCCTCGAGTATGCGGACGTCATGGACGGTTTGCCATCGCGTTTCATCTTCGTTCGGCTGCCCCTCCAGAAACGCACGTTGGATATCCCGCTCGATACGCTCGGTTTGCTCCGCGTCGCTGGTGGGAAGCTCGCTCGCCCGCTTGCCGACCAGGGCCTCTTGCGGCAGGCCGTACGCCTGGGTGACGGCGGGATTGGCGTAGAGATACCGGCATTCGCTGTCGAATCTGGCAATGAAGTCTGGGAAATTCTCGGTCATCGTGCGAAAGAGTTGCTCGCTTTGCTTCAATTCGTCGACGTCGCGACTGATGGCGAGCACGCTGGCAACCTTACCATCGGGCGCAAATTCTGGAAGGATCCGCAGATGGCCCCAGCGAATCCGTCCATCGAAGTCGCGCAACCGCACCTCCCCCGTCACTTCAGTACCTGTTTGCGCGACTTGCTGCAACTGCTCCATATACTGCTCCGCGTCGAGAAACGACGACCGTTCAGCCGGTGTCGTGCCGAGCACGTCGGCGGCTGGCAGGCGCATTAACTCGAGAAGGGCCGGGTTAGCGTATATGCGGCGATAGTCGAGATCGTAGCGGGCAATGTAGTCAGGAGAATGCTCCACGACGGCGCGAAAGGCCTGTTCGCTCGCGTAGAGCCGTCGCTCCGCCTCCTTGCGCTCGGTGATATCACGTGCGAGTGCCAAGTTGTATTCCTTGCCACCGTATTCGAAATGGCTGGCGTTGACCTGGACAAGAAGCAGGCCACCGTCCTTGCGGCGGTGCACGGTTTCGATGAAAAGCGAGCCACCGCTCTCGCTCAGCGCCCGCCATGCCTCGGCCCACCTCTCGGCGCTCCAGTCGGGGTCGATATCCGGCACCGTCATCTGCAACAGTTCTGTGTCGCTGTAGCGGAGCGTCCGGCAGGCTTCCTCGTTGACATAGACGAAACGACCGTTTTCATCGATCAGATAGGCGGCTTCACGCACGCGATTGAGCGCAAAGCTCTTCAGGTTCAGGAGTTCATCACGTTCGGCCAGCAAGCGCTCCAGATTCTCGCGGTCCTTGCGCAGGGCAGCATTTTCCCGTTCTAGTTTCTTGAGAATTGCCCCTGTCGCTGCGTCGCGTGCGGATTTGTTCATACGTTGCCTACCAATATTTCTACAAGACGCGGAATCGCGCCTTCAGCCGGAACGTCAACTTGCGCGCGCCAAGCCGTTATTTTGCGAATGTCTGGCCGTTGACGAGGCACAAGTTTATGTTTGCACTCGCATCCCTAAGTTATGTTTGCACTCGCATCCCTAAGAAAATGACTTCGGCAATACTGACTATTACAATACGCTGCGGTATATCGACAAGCCAGTTGAATCGTCTTTGGGCACCAGTGGCTTATTGGTGTGCCCAGTGGCCTCAGCTTGCCATTGGCCTTCGGGACAAACGATCTTCTCACAGGGTCAGACCGGTGAGTCTCCTCACGCGTGACGCCGACAACCCGGGGCGTGCGCTCCGCAGGGGAATTGCTCACTACCGGACGCAGGTTGGTGGGTGTAGCACGGATAGCCGCACGTCGCTGACCACCAGTTTGGCAACTCATTAGCTCTTGCCTCTACTATGCGAGAGCGAAGATCACTCGCGTGCCGCAGAAAAAGAGCACGTCCAGTCGCACGATTCCGGCGACATCGACGCCTTTTCCGACCAGGCCGATGCCATTTCATGCGCCAGGTCCTGGGCGATGGAGTGGTGCGACGCGGCGGCGCAATAGGGTGCATTGCAGGGAGGACATGCCGTGGCCAAGCTTCGAATCGCGACTTTCAACATCAACGGTATCCGCTCACGCCTGCCGGCGCTGCTGCAATGGCTCGAACGCGAGGCGCCCGACATCGTCTGTTTGCAGGAACTCAAGGCGGTGGACAGCGCGTTTCCCGTCGAGCAACTACGCGACGCCGGCTATGGCGCGATCTGGCAAGGGCAGAGCGCATGGAACGGCGTGGCGATCCTGTCGAAAGGCGAAGCGCCGCTGGAAAGCCGCCGCGGCCTGCCCGGTTTCGAGGACGACACGCACAGCCGCTACCTCGAAGCGGCTGTCGGCGGCGTGCTGGTGGCGTGCCTCTATCTGCCGAACGGCAATCCGCAACCGGGCCCCAAGTTCGACTACAAGCTGGCGTGGTTCGACCATTTCATCAAGCACGCGGCGAAGCTATACAAGAGCGCACATCCGGTGGTGCTGGCCGGCGACTTCAACGTGGTGCCCACCGACGAAGACATCTATAACCCGCGCTCCTGGCTGAAGGACGCGCTGCTGCAACCCGAGAGCCGCGAGCGTTACCAGCGGCTGCTCGCGCAAGGCTGGACCGACGCGCTGCGAACGCATTTCGGTGACGAACGGGTCTACACCTTCTGGGACTATTTCCGCCGGCATTGGGACACGAACTCGGGCTTGCGTATCGACCATCTGCTGCTGAGCGCCGACCTCGCGCCGCGCTTGCGCGATGCGGGGGTCGACCGCTGGGTGCGTGGCGAGCCGCACGCGAGTGATCATGCGCCGACGTGGGTCGAACTGGAGATGAGCGCGGGGCGCCGCAAGAAAAGCGGCGCATAAAAGTGGTCTATCAGCGCGAAACGGGCGATCGCTCATCGCGGATCGCCCGGCGATCAACCGCGTCGAGAATCAACGGCGATCGTCGCGCCCAGACGCGCCGTGTGCCCACAGCGCGCCGGCCACGAAACCGGCAAGCGCGACCACCGCGATCGCGGTGAAGGGGCTTTCCGCCGTGGTCTCACGCACGAGGCTCGTGGTGCTCGCGCACAGTTGCTGGGCTTTGCCGCTAAGCTCTTTCGCCTTGCCTGCCAGTTGCGTGCCAGTGTCGCCCAGCACGTCGCCGACGGCGCCCTGAACCTTGCCCGCGACTTCCTTGACTGCGCCTTCCGCTGAGTTAGCTGCCGAATTGGTGTCCATACGTTTTTGCTCCCATTGTCATATTTACGTGTGAGCCATTGCGATCGCAACGCTGCCACACCAGGGTTTCGCGCAGGCCGCGCCGAAAAGCGCGGCTCACGTCCACCAGACAGGGCGCAAGAAGCGCGCCCGATGGACAAAGCAAAACAGGCGGCGCCAGACTGGCGCGTCAGTGCCGCCGCCGGGAATTGATCCCCACGAATACGGCCATCAGCATAAGGAAGCCGCCGAACAGCAGCGCCGAATTCGCCACGGCGTGCCTGAACCCGAGCCTCTCGACATTGATGAACGGATAGGGGTAGAAATCCGACAAACTCCCGCGCCAGAAGGTTACGCCGAGATAGGCCAGCGGATACACCAGCCACAACAGACAATGCCGCGGTTTCAGATGAAAGCGTGGTACGAACAGCACCCAGTAGAGCGCGGCGAGCATGGGCAAGACACTGTGGAGCGATTCGTTGAGCAGCAGCCGGAATGCCGTGGGCGTCCAGTAACCTCGCAACAGCAGGTTGTAGGCGATCCCGACAAACGCCATATACACCACCACGGCAGTGACGACGGTGGGTTGCCGGAAAAACCGCGCGGGCGCCGACCGGTGGCTGCGTAACGCTACAAAGGTAAAACAGATCGCGCAGGCGAGCACCGTCAGATTGGTGAGGTAACTGCTCATGCGGGCGAAACCGTCGAGCACGGTCAGCCCGCGGGCGAGCGTGCGGTCGATCGTGACGTCGGCTTGCGCGACGATGGAGATCCACGCAATGACGGCGATGATCGCCGCCAGCGTGACCGACGAAACACTAGGCGTATGCAGCGGAAGCTCGGTCTCCCGTTGCTCGGAAAGGGCAGGGCGCATGGGTTCGATTCTATACACGCAGCATGGGCTTTGCAGTGTGCGCTATCGAGCGCACGCGCCGAATCGATCAGGCGCGAGGCCGAAAAATACTACGGCGTGCTACGCGAACCGGTCACCGGCTGCAAGCGCCCGACCACGGCGGGAATGGCTGAACTCGCCGGCGTGGCTTCGTCGATCGCGGTGCGTCCGCCATCGTGGAAAAACGCCAGTTCCGCGGCCTTGTTCAAGACGAGGATGCTGATGCGCCGATTGGTCGGCTCGTCGGCGACATGGCTGTTCAGCGGCAAGACGTCCGCCAGTCCGCGCACCTGCAACAGCTTTTCGCCATGCATGCCGCCGGCGACCAGCGAGCGGCGCGCGGCGTTCGCGCGTTCGGACGACAGCTCCCAGTTCGAATAGCCTTCCGGGCCCGCGGTGTACGGCACGGCATCCGTATGGCCGGCAATCGAAATGCGGTTGTCGACGTCATTGAGCGCGGCGCCGATCTGCGTGAGGATCGTCACCGCGTAGGGCTGCAGCTTCGAACTGCCGGAAGGGAACATCGGCCGGTTTTGCGAATCGACGATCTCGATACGCAGCCCTTCGTTCGTGATCGAAACGCGGATCTGATCCTTGAACGCTTTCAATGCGGGGCTTTGCTCGATCAACGTAGTGAGCTTCGCCTTCAGTTGTTCGAGACGCGCCGCATCGGACGGCGCCACGGTCGGCGCGACGGTGGCGGGCGGCGTGGGCTGGGTCTGGCTCTTCTTGCCGTCGCCAGGCCGTGTATCGGCGATGTCGCGTCCGCCGCCCTGCACCACGCTCGGACGCGTGGCGGCCGTGCCTTCGTTGCCGCCGAGCAGGCTCGACAGGGGCGTGTTGAAATAATCCTCGATGCCCTGCTTGTCGTACTTCGACGTGGAGCCGAGCAGCCACATCAGCAGGAAGAACGCCATCATCGCGGTGACGAAATCGGCGTAGGCGATCTTCCATGCGCCGCCGTGATGCCCGCCGTGGTCATCGCCTTTTCTCGAACGGCGCACGATCACCGGCGCCGGCGCCGGTTCCTCCTGCGAGGCGCGCGATCTTCTTTCGCTCATCATGGCGCTCCGCGTCAGGCCGACTTCGGCATCTTGGTGGCGCGCACGGCGTCGTCGAGTTCCTGGAAGCTCGGACGGTCGGCGGTGAACAGCACCTTGCGGCCGAACTCGACAGCAATCGGCGGCGCGTAGCCGGACAGCGAGGCGAGCAGCACGGCCTTCACGCACTGGTACGGCTTGGCCTCAGCGCGGCCCTTGGCGTTGAGCAGATCGGCCACGGGGCCGATAAAGCCATACGCGAGCAGAATGCCGAGGAATGTGCCGACCAGTGCGCCGGCAATCATTTCGCCGAGCACGGCGGGTGGCGCGCCGACGGAACCCATCGTGTGAACGACACCCATGACCGCGGCGACGATACCAAAGGCCGGCAAGCCATCGGCCATTTTCTGAATGGCGTTGGCCGCGACCGACGCTTCCGCGTGATGCGTGGCCAGTTCCTCATCCATCAGGTCCTGCACTTCAAGCACGTTCACATTGCCGCCGGACATCATGCGCAAATAGTCGACGATGAAGTCGAGCAGATGATGGTCCTCCAGCACGTGTGAATACTTCTGGAAAATCACGCTTTCTTCCGGCGCGGTGACGTCCGTTTCCAGCGACATCATGCCTTCCTTGCGCGCCTTCTGAAGCAGTTCATAAAGCAGCGCAATCAGCTCCAGATATTTTTCCTTGGTGTAGCCGCCGCCTTTGAAACATGACGGAATCGCCTTGATGGTTTTTTTCAGCGTGGAAGTCGGATTGCTCACGACAAATGCGCCGATTGCCGCACCGAAAATACAGAGTAATTCGAATGGCTGAACGAGCGCCGGCAGGTGCCCACCCACTCCGACAAAACTCCCGATCACCGAACCGATCACTACAACCCAGCCGATTGCAACAAACATACTCTCTCCGATTATCTTGCGCGACGCACGGTCGATCAGCGCAGGCCCTATTTCAAGGCCTTTTCTTGTGCGTCACAAAATTTTTGCATGTATGGGTAAACGGCTGGATTCGTTGTTGCTGAAGTGCTCACCCGGGTGAAACACGAAAAAATTCACCAATCGGTTAGTTTCTGAATGGGTGCCGGTAAATTTGTCCGCTCATTGTGATCGTTGCAATTGCAACTTGTATTTGCTGAGCCCGGTAAAACCCCCGAGTTAATCTGCCGCTGATGCAAAACGGATACGTAACCTTTTTACCGATCGGTCTGCTAGCATGACGAACAGTTTGTATCGACGGCCATTCCATGCGACGCCTCGCCGCATCACAGTGTCCCGGTCGAACCACGAACACCGGCAGCGCTAGCGACTCAACCGGAGAAGAATGCCGCATGCGGAATCTGACATCTGCTACTCGAAATTGGCTGGGTCGCAAGGCGGCCGCCTGCATGACGGGTCTCGGCCTGCTCTTCATTCCCACCCTCAGTCACGCTCAGGAGTTTTCGCTTTTCGGCGGCGGCTCGCGCGCAAGCAGTATTAACACCTATACGTGGGCCTTCAACTATCAGGAAGGCCTCGGGCGATATTTCGCCGCGAGCTTCACGTGGCTCAACGAAGGGCACATTCCCGATCATCATCGCGACGGCCAGATGATCCAGTTTTGGGCGCGCATTCCTGTGGGCAGCCCGCAGTTCGTTCTGCAAGCGGGCGTCGGCCCGTACCGCTACTTCGATACGACGACCTCAGAGCAGGGCGGCAGTTATTCCAACACTCACGGCTGGGGCGTGGTGTACAGCGTGCGCGCCGCGTACTACGCGTCGAACCGGTGGATCACGCAACTCCAGTTGAATCGCGTGCACGTTCAGCGTGGACCGGATTCGGCAGGCGTGATGTTCGGCGTCGGCTATCAGCTCGACGCGCCCGGTTCGCCCGGTCCGCGCGACTGGGCGAGCGGCAGTACGCACAAGGTCACCGACAACGAAGTGGCGGTGTATCTCGGCAAAACCATCGTCAATTCGACCAGTTCGCCGAGCGCCCTGGGCGGCGCGATCGAATACCGTCGTGGCCTCGCGAAATACCTCGACGTGACGGTCGGCTATCTTCACGAAGGCAGCAGCAAGGTGGCGCGCCGCGACGGTTTGACGAGCCAGTTGTGGGCCACCCGCGCGTTCCTTAACGACAAGGTGGCGCTGGCGCTCGGCGTCGGTGCCTACTATGCGATCAACGAGAACGAAAACAGCGCGACGCCCGGGCCGGGCGCCGGCAAGTTCTCCGGCCTCGTCACGATTGCGGGCTCCTATCGCCTGACCGACCACTGGAACGCGCGGCTCGAATGGAACCGCGTCGTGACCCGTTATGATCGCGATTCGGATGTGATTTTCGGCGGCGTGGGCTATCGTTGGTGAGGGCGCATGCGCCAGATGCCGGATGTTGTCGTGCCAGCAGAAGCAGTCTCTCGAACCGCTAGTCAAGACTCGGAAAAACGGAGAAGAGCATGAAAGCCAGCACCATCGCCGAACGGGAGGCTCGGGGCCGCGCCGCCCGCGAGCATTCGAAACGTTCGAGCCATAAGGCGGTAGGCGAACTGCATCGCAACCCGGTCGAGTTGCTCAAGCAAAGCAGCGAGGGCCGCGTGCACAACCTCGTGCCGCTGCGCTATGGGCGCATGGCCGTCTCGCCTTTCACGTTTTTTCGCGGCACCGCGATCCTGCAGGCGCACGATCTCAGCCAGGTACGCGACTCCGGCCTGACCATGCCGATCTGCGGCGACGGCCATCTGATGAATTTCGGCGGCTTCGCCACGCCCGAGCGGCAACTTGTGTTCGATGTGAACGACTTCGACGAGGTGTCGATCGGGCCGTTCGAGTGGGACCTGAAACGTCTGACCGCGAGCCTCGTCGTCGCCGCGCGTCACATGCGTTTGAGCCGAGGCGCGGCTGAGAGTCTGGTGATGACGGCGGTCACCGAATACCGCGACCGCATGGCGCAGTACGCGCAATGCGGCGCGCTCGAACTCTGGTACGACCGTATCACCTTCGACCGCATGGCGGAAACCGCGTTGACGCCGGAACGCCGCCGCACTGTGCGGCGCGGCATGGAAAAGGCCGCGAGCCGCACGCAGGAAAACCTGCTCGAAAAAATGGCGGAACACGACGGCGACCACTGGACGATCCGCGACGCGCCACCGGCGCTGTTTCACGTGCTGGGCGCCAACACGCTGTTCACCGCGGAAGAGACCGAAGCGCTCAGAAACGGCAACTGGCGCAAGATGCTCGACCGCATGTGGGGCGAGTACCTGAAGACGATGTCGCACGACCGGCGCGAACTGCTCAGTCATTTCACCGTGCAGGATATTGTGTTCAAGGTCGTGGGCGTAGGCAGCGTCGGCACGCGCTGCATGGTGCTGCTGCTGGTGGATCATATGGGCAAGCCGCTGTTCCTGCAGATCAAGGAGGCGCGGCCTTCGGTGATCGCGCAGTTCTACAAGTCGCCGGTCATCAAGCACGAAGGCGAACGCGTCGTGCAAGGACAGCGCATGCTGCAGGCCGCGAGCGATATCTTTCTCGGCTGGGCGACCGGGCCGCTCGGCCGGCACTTCTATTTCCGCCAGCTGCGTGACATGAAGCTCTCGGCGAACATCGAGTTGTTCGACATCGACCTGCTGGAAGGCTATGCGCGGCTATGTGGCTGGATCATGGCGCGCGCGCACGCCAAGGCGAGCGGGCAGGCGATCGAAGTCAGCGCGTATATCGGACGTGGCGACCAGTTCGCGGAAGCGCTCACCGGCTACGCAGCGACGTACGCGGATCAGGTGGAACGCGATTACGACGTGTTCCTGAAGGCGTGCCGCAGCGGCGAACTCGAAGCGCGCTCGGACGAGGACATGGCGGCGGATTTCCGCGTGTAGCGGCGGTGTTTGTGCAGCGCTGCGCTTGGGTGCGTGTGAGCCGCGTAACGCGCATGGGCTGGGTGCCTAAGCACGCACGCGCGGAGTCCATGCCTTAGCTGTCCACGCGCGCTTCGCGTAGCGTCACGAAACGCAGGTGCCGCTGCCGTGCCGCGTCGATCACACGCGGCAGCACTGCGAGGATCAACGGCGTGCCCTCGATCGTGAGGGCGGCGTTGCCGTCGTGTAGCAGCAGAATGTCACGCGGCGCGAGGCCGTCGAGCAGCCGCCGCGTGACCACCCCTGGATCGCGCTCGCGCGTGTCGTAGCCGCGCCGCGTCCACGCCGCGAGCCGCAGATCGAGCTTGCGTAAGACCGGTTCGAGAAAGATGTTGCGCAGCCCGGCCGGCGCGCGGAAGAACATCGGCCGTTCGCCGCCCAGGGATTCGAGCGTGCGTTGCGCGGCGTCGATCTCGCGCGTGAGAGCGCCCGGCAACGTCACGGAAAACGTGTGGACGTGAACCTGCGAATGGTTTTCGAGCGCATGGCCGCGCGCGACGATCTCGCGGGCGAGTTCCGGATACTGCTGCGCCTTCGCGCCGATGCAGAAGAACGTCGCGCGCACGCCGAAGGCATCGAGCAGATCGAGCACTTGCGGCGTGACGAGCGGATCGGGACCGTCGTCGATGGTCAGCGCGACTGCGTCGGCGTTGCGTGCGTCGGCGGGCAGGCGCGTCCAGTTCGGGCCGAGCAGCGAGGTGCGCGGCAACAGGCCGGCCACGGTGAAAATGGCGTGATTCGCAAAGATCGCGGCGAGCCACCAGGGCCACGCGGCGGGCGCGAACAGCCATCCGGCCAGCACGAATGCATGCCATGCGGCGGTGGCGGTGAGCATCGCGGGATAGCCGGTTTGCGGCCAGCGCCGTGGCGGCGCGTCGTGGACGCCATGTGGCGGCGTGGAGAGTTCTTTCATCAAGCGTGCTTCCTGTCTTCCTTCCTCCTTCCTGGGAAGGCCTTGAATCGCGCGCGTGGCGCGCAACAGCAAACGATACCATTGATGCGCGCCGCGACGCGCCCGCCGACAGGAACGGCAAATAATGAAAGCGCGCTGAAAGACGTTATGCTTCGCGACGGCCGGGCCTTCGGGACGGCCGCTCGTTCAACTCACCGTGCTCAATTCGCCGGTTCGTGCCGGTCATGCGTCCATGCGTTTGCGTCACATCGAAATCTTTCACGCCATCATGCGCACGGGGTCGCTGTCGAAAGCGGCGGAACTGCTGTGCGTGTCGCAGCCCGCCGTGAGCAAGGCGCTCGCGCACGCCGAGCGCAGCCTCGGCTTCGGTTTGTTCAATCGTGTGCATGGCCGCTTGCAGCCGACGCGTGAAGCGGAGTTGCTGTTCTCCGAATCGCAGAAGCTGCAGGCGAATCTCGACGGCATTCGCCATCTGGCGCGCAATCTCGCGTTGCAGCCGGAGGGGCATTTGCGCATCGGCTGTCTGCCGAGTCTCGGGCTGAGTCTGATTCCTCCGGCAGTGCAGGCGTTTCGCCGCGCCTATCCGTGCGTATCGCTGAAGATTCAGACGCGGCATACGGAGGAGTTGCTGGGCGCGCTGCTCACGCGCGATCTCGATCTAGCGATCGCGCTGAATCCACCGGCACGGCCCGGCGTTACCGCGGTCGAGCTGGGCCGCACGGCGATTGTCTGCGTCTGTCCGCCCGACGATCCCGACGCGCGGCGGCCGATCGATCTTGCGACCTTCCTGGCGCGCGACTGGATCAGCATCGGCAATACCGATCCGCTTGGCGAGCTGATCGGCAATGCGCTCGAAGCGCAGGGTCTCGATGAAAGCGTCGCCACCGTCGAAGCGCAGACCTGGTACGTGGCGCGCGCTCTCGCCGCGCGCGGCATCGGCTATGCGCTGCTCGACGAACTAACGGCGCACAGCGGCGCGGAGCCGGTCGCGATCCGGCCGGTGACGCCCGCGCTGTCGGCGGGCGTGTTCGCGCTGTGGCGCGACGGCGGCATGGACTCGCAGGCCGGCAACGCGTTCCTCGACGTGTTGCGCGGGCCCTTCGCCTGAGCCGTCCCTCGCGTTGGAGCTCTTAACCCTGGGTTATGGAGCCGTGCATCTGCTCATTTGCTGCGGACATTTCGTCGCGCCACACTCACGTGGATGAATCTTCGAAGGCGTGATGTTTATGCGGGTATGTGTACTCGGTGCGGGCGTGGTGGGTTTGACGAGCGCCTATCAACTGGCGCGCGACGGCCACGAGGTGACCATTCTCGAAGGCCGCGACGGCGCCGCGCTCGAAGCTAGCTTCGCGAACGGCGGCCAGTTGAGCTATAGCTATGTCGCGCCGCTGGCCGATCCGTCGGTCCTGCCGCATCTGCCCGCATGGCTGCTGCAAAGCGATTCCGCGTTGCGTTTCGTGCCGCGTCTCGATCCGCGGCAGTGGCGCTGGTGCCTGTCCTTTCTGCTTGCCTGCCGCGGCGAACGCGCGAGGCAAACGGCCATCGAAATGCTGCAACTGGGCGCGTTGAGCCGCGCTACGCTGCACGATCTCGTGCAACGCGAAGCGATCGACTTCAACTACGTGCGCAACGGCAAACTCGTCGTGTACCGCGACGCAAATGCGTTTGATGCGGCACGTCGCAAGATGGCCTATCTGCAAACGGCCGGCTCCGATCAGCGTGCGCTGGACGCCGCCGCCTGCGTGGCGCTGGAGCCGGCTCTCGAACGCGCACAGCCGTTGCTGGCGGGCGGAATTCACACGCCGTCGGAAGAAGCGGGAGATTGCCACCGCTTCAGTGTCGCGCTCGCCAACGTGCTGAAAACGCGCTACGGCGTGACGATTCGCTACGACATGCCGGTGCACTCCGTTGTCACCGAGCGCGGGGCGGCGGTCGCTGTGCGCACGCCGCACGGCGATGTCAGCGCGGACGCCTTCGTGGTCGCGTTGGGCAACGGCAGCGCGCCGTTGTTGCGCACGCTCGGCGTGCGACTGCCGATGTATCCGCTCACCGGCTACAGCCTCACCATTCCCGGTGCGCCCGGCCAGGCGCCGCGCGTGAGCGTGACCGATCTGCATCGCAAGGTGGTATACGCGCCGCTCGGCGAGCGTTTGCGGATTGCCGGCATGGTCGAAATCGCCGGCATGCATGTCGCGCAACGCGAGCGGCGCCTGGCCTTGCTCAAACGCCAGGCGCAGGAGATTTTCCCGGAGGCCGGCGACTACGCGAAGGCGCAGACCTGGTGCGGCCATCGGCCGGCCACGCCGGACAGCAAGCCGCTCATCGGCGCCACGCCTTATCGCAACCTGTGGCTCAACACGGGACACGGCGCGCTCGGCTTCACGCTGGCTTGCGGCAGCGCGCGTGTGATCGCGGATGCGATCGCGCGCCGCGCGCCGCCGCTCGACCTCGGCGCCTATGCATGGCAGCGCTAGCGCGCCGCATGAATCACTTCGTCACTACAACCCCCGTTACACGAAAGGAGACGTCATGAAACTCGCTGTAGCCCTCACCACGATCGCCATCGCCACGACGCTTGCCGGCACCGCGCGAGCCGAGGAGTCAAGCGCCACGCTGAAAAAGATCCGCGATACCGGCGTGATTTCGCTCGGCGTGCGCGAATCGTCGGTGCCGTTCTCTTACTACGATGAACAGCAGCAGGTGATCGGCTACTCGCAAGCCATCGCGCTGAAGATCGTCGACGAGGTGAAGAAGGAACTGAACCTGCCGAATCTGAAAGTGAAGGAAGTGCCGATCACGTCGCAAAACCGCATTCCGCTGGTGCAGAACGGCACCATCGATATGGAATGCGGCTCGACCACGCACACCAAAGACCGCGACAACCAGGTCGCGTTCTCGAACAGCTTCTTCCAGTACGGCGTGCGCATGATCGTGAAGAAAAGCTCGGGCGTGAAGGACTTTCCCGATCTCGCCGGCAAGACCGTGGTGACCACGGCGGGCACGTCCGAGGAACGGCTCTTGCGGCAGATGAACAACGAGAAGGGCATGAACATGCGCCTGATCAGCGCGAAAGACCACGCGGAATCGTTCCTCAATGTGAAGACCGGCCGCGCCGTGGCATTTGTGATGGACGATCCGCTGTTGTATGGTGCTAAAGCCAAAGAGGCGGACGCGGACGACTACCTGATCACCGGCACCTCGCCGATGTCCGAAGTGTATGGTTGCATGTTCCGCAAGGAGGACCCGGGCTTCAAGAAACTCGCCGACGGCGTGATCGCCCGGCTGCAAACTTCGAGCGAGGCCGCAACCATGTACCGGAAGTGGTTCACGCAGCCCATTCCGCCGAAGGGCATCAACCTGAACTATCCGCTGTCGGCGGATATGAAGTCGCTGTTCGCGAACCCGAACGACCGCGCGCTGGATTGAGCGCTCACTGAGCGTTTCCCGTGGCGCTTTCCACGCCGTCCGGTCCTGGAAGTTCGCGCGCAGCGGTCTGCACCATGCATCGACTGCACAAACGAGGAGACGTGCCGTGACGGAAACGGGAATCAAGAAGGTCGCGCTGGTGACGGGCGCGGGCAGCGGGATCGGTCGCGCGTGCGCGCTCAAGCTGCTGGAACACGGCTATAGCGTCGTGCTGGCCGGCCGTCGTCAGGCGCCGCTCGACGCCGTCGTTCAGGAAGCGCAGCAACTCGGCGGCGACGCGCTCGCCGTGGCGTGCGACGTCACGAACGCCGACAGCGTCGCCGCGTTGTTCGAGACGATCCGCGCGCGCCGCGGCCGGCTCGACGTGCTGTTCAACAACGCGGGCCGCAACGGTTCGCCGGTCGATATCGACGAACTCGATATCGACGAATGGCGCTCGGTGGTCGACACCAATCTCACCGGCGTGTTCCTGTGCACGCGCGCGGCCTTCGGTCTGATGAAAACGCAGAGCCCGCGCGGCGGGCGCATCATCAACAACGGTTCCATCTCGGCGCATGCGCCGCGGCCGAACAGCGTTGCCTATACCGCGACCAAGCACGCCATCACCGGGCTCACGAAAGCCGTGTCGCTCGACGGCCGCAAATACGACATCGTGTGCGGTCAGATCGACATCGGCAATGCCTCGACGGAAATGGCCGAACGCATGGCGCGCGGCGTGCCGCAGGCGAACGGCGAGATCGCGGTCGAGCCGCTGATGGACGTTCAGCATGTGGCGGACGCCGTGCTGCACATGGCGGAACTGCCGCTCTCGGCGAACGTGCAATTCATGACGATCATGGCGAGCAAGATGCCGTTCGTCGGCCGGGGTTGACGAACTCACGCGCGTCGGACGCAAAGAGCAGGCCGCACGAGATCAACTTATACTGGTCGCTTCCCCGCCTTGATGGAACGCGATTCGCCGTGCCCCGAGCCACACCGAAGGACGACCCGCAGCCGGTGCCGCCCGTGCAGCCCGATCTCGACGACTGTTGTCATAGCGGCTGCAATCCGTGTGTGTTCGATCTCTACGACGACGCGCTCGACCGTTATCGAACCGCGCTGGCCGAGTGGCAAGCGCGGCAGGCGCAGCACAAGACGGCAACGCGGCAGAGCAAGCCGCGT
Source organism: Paraburkholderia sediminicola (assembly GCF_046027355.1). Taxonomy (GTDB): domain Bacteria; phylum Pseudomonadota; class Gammaproteobacteria; order Burkholderiales; family Burkholderiaceae; genus Paraburkholderia; species Paraburkholderia sediminicola_B. The sequence continues at coordinate 534,898 of NZ_JAQQEK010000001.1, forward strand.
TCGCACCGTTGAACGGCGCTCGAGATTTCGCCTTGAGACCGCCGCAGCCCTTCACCATGCCCCGTCATGACCGACCTTCAGTCCGCGCCTCTCGAACCCCTGAATGAATCGCATACGCTGGACGACCTGCATCGCTTCGTGCAGCGTTATCCGCGGCTGTTCGTGCTGACCGGCGCGGGCATCAGCACCGACTCCGGCATTCCCGGCTACCGCGACGACAACGGCGAATGGAAACGCTCGCCGCCCATCACGGTGCAGGAGTTTCTCGGCACGCTCGCCATGCGCCAGCGCTACTGGGCGCGCAGCATGGTCGGCTGGCCGGTGGTCGCGCACGCGCAGCCCAACGCCGCGCATACGGCGCTGGCCCGGCTCGAAGCGGCCGGCCACGTGCCGACGCTGGTGACGCAGAACGTCGACGGCCTGCATCAGCGGGCGGGCAGCCGCGAGGTGATCGAGTTGCATGGCGGCATCGACGGCGTGACGTGTCTTGATTGCGGCATGCACCACTCGCGCGCGTCGATCCAGCAGACGCTTGAAGCAGAGAATCCGGCGCTCGTCGACGTGACCGCCGAAACCGCCGCCGATGGCGACGCGCATCTCGAGTGGCACGATCTTGGCGGCTTCCGCATTCCGGCATGCTCGAACTGCGGCGGTTTGCTGAAGCCCGCGGTGGTGTTTTTCGGCGAAAGCGTGCCGAAGGAGCGCGTGGAGGCGGCCTCGCACGCGCTCGACGCGGCGGACGCCGTGCTGGTGGTCGGCTCGTCGCTGATGGTCTACTCCGGCTATCGCTTTTGCGTGTGGGCGCAGAAGCTGGGCAAGCCGGTGGTCGCGATCAATCTGGGGCGCACGCGCGCCGATCCGCTGCTATCGCTGAAAATCGCCGCCCCGTGCGCCGAGACGCTGACCGCGCTGGCCGGCCGGCTGGCGCTGGATTGAACGGCCACACCAACAAAAAAGGAATGCCGATGTTGACGACGATCGCACAGCTCGAAGCCCTCTACGGCCAGCCGCATGAGCGCGCCGTGCGCAAAGAGATTCCCTACATCAACGAAGACTATCGCGCGTTCATAGAAGTCGCGCCGTTCGTCGTGCTCGCCACCGCCGGCCCGGAAGGGCTCGATTGTTCGCCGCGCGGCGACGCGCCGGGTTTCGTGCGCATCGTCGACGAACGCACGCTCGCGCTGCCGGATCGGATCGGCAACAATCGCCTCGACAGTCTGCGCAATATCATCGTCGAGCCGCGTCTAGCGCTGCTCTTCATCATTCCTGGCGTCGGCGAAAGTTTGCGCGTGAACGGCCGCGGCCGTATTACCAACGATCCGCAATGGCTGGACAGTTTCGCCGTCGAAGGTAAACTGCCGCGCACCGTGCTGCTGATCGACGTGGACAGCGTCTACTTTCACTGCTCGAAAGCATTGGTGCGCTCGAAACTGTGGGACCCGGCGCATCACGTCCAACGTTCGCGGCTGCCGAGCGCGGGCGAGATTCATCGGCGCATCAACGGCGCGCAGTTCGACGCGGCCACCTACGATCGCGAACTCGCCGAACGCGTGCGCACGACCCTGTACTGAAACCGAAGCTGAACCGAAGCTGAACATGACAGATTCCCAACCGGCGTTGCGGCAACATTCGCCATCCGCTGAACGCAACCGCGAACCGATCCTCGCGGTGCTGCGCACGGCGCTGCCGACGACCGGCCGTGTGCTCGAAATCGCCAGCGGCACCGGCCAGCACGCGATCTGCTTTGCCCGCGCCATGCCCGGACTCGACTGGCAACCGAGCGACGCCGATGCCGGCGCGCGTGATTCGATTGCCGCGTGGACCGCGCACGAGGGGCTCGCGAACGTGCGCGCGCCGCTCGCGCTCGACGTGCATCAGCCGGACTGGGGCGTGGACACGCTCGACGCCGTAGTCTGCATCAACATGATTCACATCTCGCCGTGGAGCGCGGCGCAGGCGCTGTTCGCAGGCGCGAGCCGCCGTCTCGTCGATGGCGGTGTACTGTATCTCTACGGTCCGTACAAACGCGGCGGAGCGCATACTTCTCCGAGCAACGACGCATTCGATCAGCAGTTGCGCGGTCGCGATCCGGAATGGGGCGTACGCGACATGGAAGTCGTGGTGGCGTTGGGCGATTCAGTCGGACTCGTGTGCGACGAGCCGATCGCGATGCCGGCCAACAATTTCAGTCTGGTGTTCAGGAAACGCGCGGCCGCGGCGCGGGTCTGACGAAGGTTAAACGCGGGTTCAGCGCAGATTCAACACAGCGAAAAGCGCCGCCCGTTGTCCGCCAACGAGCGGCAAGCTGGCATTTCTTTTATTCTTTCACCCTCGACGTCGCGCCGACGTTCTTTCCGGCGCGGCGCTACGACATTTTTTGGACTCTGGAGAATTCACATGGGCAAACAGGCAATCGGCGTGGTGGGGCTGGCGGTCATGGGCCGTAATCTGGCGCTCAACATCGAGAGCCGCGGCCACGCGGTGTCGGTGTACAACCGTAGCCGCGAGAAAACCGACGAACTCATCGCCGAATATCCGGACAAGAAGTTGGTGCCGGCCTTCACGCTGGAAGAATTGGTGGAGTCGCTGGAAAAGCCACGCCGCATTCTGCTGATGGTCAAGGCAGGTGAGGGCACCGACGCCACGATCAACCAGTTGAAACCGCTGCTGGACAAGGGCGACATTCTGATCGACGGCGGCAACACGCATTTCACCGACACCATCCGCCGCAATCAGGATCTCGCGAAGTCGGGACTGCACTTCATCGGCACGGGCGTGTCGGGCGGCGAGGAAGGCGCGCTGAAAGGTCCGTCGATCATGCCGGGCGGCCAGCGCGACGCGTACGACCTCGTGGCCCCGATCCTCACGGAAATCGCCGCGAAGGCGCCGGACGGCGAGCCTTGCGTCGCCTACATGGGACCGGACGGCGCGGGCCACTTCGTGAAGATGGTGCACAACGGCATCGAGTACGGCGACATGCAACTGATCGCGGAAAGCTACGCGGTGCTCAAGCAGGTAGTCGGGTTGTCGAACGAAGAACTCGGCAAGGTCTATACCGAGTGGAATCAGGGCGAGCTCGACAGCTATCTGATCGAAATCACCTCGAAGATTTTCAGCAAGAAAGATGACGAGACCGGCAAGGATCTGGTCGACGTGATCCTCGATCGCGCAGCGCAGAAGGGCACCGGCAAATGGACCAGCCAGAATGCGCTCGACCTCGGCGCGCCGCTGCCGCTGATCACGGAAGCCGTGTTCGCGCGCGTGCTGTCGTCGCTGAAGACGCAGCGCGTGGCCGCGAGCAAGGTGCTGGAGGGCCCGGCGGCCAAGCCGCTCGGGGCCGAGCGCGACGCCTTCATCGAATCGGTACGCCGCGCGCTCTACTTCAGCAAGGTGATTTCGTACGCGCAAGGCTTCGCGCAACTGCGCGCGGCGTCGGAAGAATACAAGTGGGATCTGGACTACGGCACGATCGCGAAGATTTTCCGCGCCGGCTGTATCATCCGCGCCCGCTTCCTGCAAAAGATCACGGACGCTTATACGAAGGACAAAGCGATCGCCAATCTGCTGCTCGATCCGTATTTCCGCGACATCGCGAAGAACTACCAGTCGGCTTTGCGCGAAGTGGTGATTGCGGCGATCAACGCGGGCGTGCCGGTGCCGGCTTTCGCGTCGGCCATCGCGTATTTCGACGCGTATCGCTCGGAACGCCTGCCGGCAAATCTCGTGCAGGCGCAGCGCGATTTCTTCGGCGCGCATACGTTCGAACGCATCGACAAGCCGGGCAGCTTTCACGCGAACTGGAGCTGAGCGTTTGAATCGCGGCCCGGCGCACCCTTGCAGTAAGGCGCGCCGGGCTGTGAAAACGCTTCAAATCAAGACAGTGAATTATTGCCGAAAGCTGTCGTGCAGATAACAGGGCGGTGCGACACTCCGCCTACTGTTGCGAAATTCGAAATAGAGTTTCGTTGTTTTAGGGGTTTCCCCTAGGTGTCGACACTCCTAAACTTCTATTTAAGCGCTACGGCACAACAAGCCCACAGCGAATTAAAAAACAAGTTCTGGAGGTTTACATCATGAAGGCTCTTATCTCTGCAGTTGTCGTCGCCGCCGCTCTGGCCGCTCCTGTCGCTTCGTTTGCTCAATCGAATCAGCCGGTTACGCGCGCTCAAGTCCGCGCTGAACTGGTTCAACTGGAAAAGGCCGGCTACAACCCGGTGGGCGATCACGTCGATTACCCGGCTAACATCCAGGCCGCCCAAGCGCGCGTCGATGCTCAAAACGGCACCGCCCAGGCTGTCAGCAGCGGCTACGGCGCACCGATCGCCGGCAGCTCGCAAGCTGGCCGTCCGGTGAGCGGCAACGACCGTAACTCGGTCTACTTCGGCAACTAATTTGCGCCGAAGCTGATGGAAACGCCGCCTGACTCACAGGCGGCAAGCAAATAAAAACGCCGTCCGGATTGCCGGGCGGCGTTTGTCGTTTACGGCGTGGTTCGGGCGCCGGCATCTGACACGAGGTCGGTGCGCACTCGTCGACGCGCTCTTCAACGATTCGGCAAATGCGGAATCGCTTCGTTGCTCGTCAGATTGAGCTGATGAATCTGCCGATGCGCCTTGTTCAGATGCGCCTGCGCGGCCACGCGCTGCGCTTCCAGTTGCGACACTTCCTTGCGCACCTGATGCTGCCGGTTCGACACCGTCTGCTCGTGCGTGCCGCGCCGTTGCAGATCGCTGCGCAGCCGTTCGGCCTGGGCCTCGGAGCGCGCGATCATGCGCGCGAGCTGTTCGTTCTGCGCCTCGAGTTGGGCGCGGCGGGTTTCGCCGTCCGCGAGCCGCGTCGCCTGCTCCTCGAAATGATGGAAGGCGGTTTGGGCGGCTTCGAGATCGGTGGCCTTCAGCGCGCGCCACAGCGAGCCGTCCTCATACAGGGCGACGTAGTAAGTCAGTTCCTTCGCATGGAAGAGCAGGCTGACCGAATAGTCGAAGCTGCGGAACACGCGAAACGGTGTCAACGCTTCCTCTTCGGCGAGCCATTCGACTTCGGCGATGTCGGCGATCTGCACGCCGCGCACGCCGACCTGTGCCGGCACCACCGGCACCGGCCGCAAGGTGCTCACCGGACGAACCGGCCTTGGCGATGCGGCATCGGCCGCGCCGGCCAGCGGCGCCGGTTCGTTGTCGTCGGGCGATAAGGGATCGGAAGCGCTCTCGCGCACGTCCTGCACGAGATGCGACGGGCCTGCCAGCACATTGTGGCGGTTCAGGAGACTTTTCACGGCGGTCCTCCGGTTGAGTCGCCCGAAATCTGCAGACGGCGGCGACACTGAAGCGTGCCGGTTAGTCTGGCAGGCGAGCGGTGAGCGAAACTTGGCGGACCGGCGGCGTCGGTGAACGGGCGCCGGGGGTGCGCGGCAATACGGATGCAATCCGGATGCAATCCGCGTGCGTGGCTCTAATGCAGCGTGCGATGCCGGCGGCCGATTTCATCGAATAATGCGCGGCTGGGTTCGAGGGCAAGCAGCCAGGATTCGTCGTAGCCGCTCAGATTGTCGAGCGCCTCGCGCAGCCGCTCGATCGCCAACGCGGGAATCTCGACGCTTGCCTCCACGCCGCTCGACAATCCCGCAATGCTGGCCAGTTGGACGAGGGCGTCGGCGGCTTCGGCCACGTCGGCGGCGAAAACGAGATGCGTGTTCAGCAACTCGACCAAACCGGGCGACGCCGCGACATCGTCGACGTTGAGCTGTACGGCCAGGAACGTGGCTTTGTTCATTCTCAACTCCCTTGCAGAATCAGTCGTTTTGCTTACGGCGCGTCAGGGCAGCATGACTGAGTATAGGCGAGGGCTCCAAGGATTCAATGCTCACACAAATCGGCCGCGCGGCCTGCTGGCGACGGGCGAGCGGACCAGCGCACCTATAATGGGGCCAGCCGGGATGCGATTCGGCCAAGCCTTGGCGGCTCGTCATGCCTGATGGAGCGTATGACTGGCCGGCGTCGTTTCTTTCTCAACTGCCTCGTGACCATGAAGATCATTCGCAGCAAGAATTTCACCGCCACGCGCGCCTGGGGCGCGCTCGATATCGCCAACATGGGCGGCATTACGACGCGTCTGCATTGGACCGATCAGCCTTATAAATGGCACGTCAACGACGGCGAGGAAGTGTTCGCCGTGCTCGATGGCCGCGTCGAGATGCGGTATCGCGAAGGCGGCGTCGAACAATCGGCCATTCTGGAGACCGGCGACGTGTTCTACGCTTCGGTCGGCACCGAACACGTGGCACATCCGATCGGGGCGGCGCGCATTCTGGTGGTCGAGGCGGAAGGCAGCGTCTGAATGTTGGCGGACGGCCGATGCCATGCCGGCGCGGTTGTCGACGCGCGCGGCGGCATAATGGATAACCGTCGCCGCGCCCTCGAGACGAGCGGCACGGCAAATGCTTGGGCATCGATTGAATCCGATTGACTGAACAAAGTGTCGAGGAAAATCACATGACAAGACCATGGCAATTGACGGGGACCCGGTTGCTGGCAGCGGCCGCGCTCGGCGTGATGGTCAGCGGCTGCACGACGATGCCGTGGGAGAGCACGCCGTTTTACAGCAACACGCCTTCCGGCCCGACCACGCTCAGCACGGTGCCTGTTCCCGCCGGTTTCTACCGCGTCAATCCGGGCGATACGATCGGCGGGATTGCGTCGGCATACGGCCGCAAACCGCAGGAGATCGCGGCGTGGAACGGCCTTGCGGTCAACGCCGCCGTGACGCCGGGGCAAGTGCTGCGAGTGTCTCCGCCGATGGCCTCGGGCAGCGTCGTGACGCCGCCGGTCGCAGTCGGGCCGAACGGTCCCGCTACGCCCGGCGCGCCCACGGCATCCGCCGGGCCGCAGCAAGGCGTGTTGCAATGGCCGGTGCGCGGTCCGATCCTGAAAGCCTTCGCGCCGGGTAAATCGAACGGCATTGTGATTGGCGGCCGGCCGGGCGATCCGGTCAAGGCGGCCGCCACCGGCCGGGTGGTCTACGCCGGCACGGGTATCGAGGCGTACGGCCCGCTCATCATCATCAAGCACGACGACTCGTTGATCACCGCCTACGGGCAGAACAGCACGCTGCTCGTCAAGGAGGGCGACGCGGTCGCGCAGGGGCAAACCATCGGTGAAGTCGGGGTGGATAGCCGAGGTGTGGCGTCGATCCAGTTCGAGGTCCGCCAGAACGGCCAGCCGGTCGATCCGCTCGCGTGGCTGCCCAGGTCGGGCGGCTGAGGCTTCTTTTTAGCGCGATTTCAGCGCCGCGTTAATTGAATATACTGTGTGGCTAAACTGCCGGCGCCGTGTCCGCCCGTCGATGCCGACGGCGCGGTGCGACCGGCTGTCGTAGGCTGTCATTCACAGACGCACAGGGACACACAATGATCGATTTGCGCAGCGATACCGTAACCCGTCCAACCCCGGCGATGCTCGCGGCCATGTCGGCCGCCGAAGTAGGCGACGACGTCTGGGGCGACGACCCCACCGTGTTGCGTTTGCAGGCCACGCTCGCCGAACGCACCGGCAAGGAGGCGGGCCTGTTCTTCCCGAGCGGCACGCAGAGCAACCTGGCGGCCTTGATGGCCCACTGCGCGCGTGGCGACGAATACATCGTCGGCCAGTTGGCGCATACCTATAAGTATGAAGGCGGCGGCGCGGCGGTCCTCGGCAGCATCCAGCCGCAGCCGCTCGAAAATGCCGCCGACGGCTCGATCCCGCTGGAGAAGATCGCCGCGGCGATCAAGCCCATCGACAACCATTTCGCGCGCACGCGGCTGCTGGCGCTGGAAAACACCATCGGCGGCAAGGTGCTGCCGGCGGGGTATGTCGCCGAGGCGGTGCAACTCGCGCGTCAGCACGGCCTGTCCGCTCACCTCGACGGCGCGCGGGTCTACAACGCGGCAGTCGCGTCGGGCAAGCCGGTTGCGGCGTTGTGCGAGCCGTTCGATTCGGTCTCGGTCTGTTTTTCGAAGGGATTGGGCGCGCCGGTCGGCTCGGTGCTGGTCGGCAGCCACGCGCTGATCGACGTGGCGCACCGCTGGCGCAAGGTGCTGGGCGGCGGCATGCGTCAGGCCGGCGTATTGGCGGCGGCTTGTCTCTACGCGCTGGATCACAACGTCGAGCGCCTCGCCGACGACCACGCGCACGCCGCGCATCTGGCAGCGGGTCTGGAAGCCATCGATCAGGTCAAGGTGCAGTCGGTTGCCACCAACATGGTGTTCGCGCAGTTTCCGCAGCAGCACTGCGCGCCGCTCGAAGCGTGGCTCAAGGAGCGCGGCATTCTCACGCAGATGCTGTACGCATCGCGATTCGTGACGCATAAGGACGTGTCGCGTGGGGATATCGATACGTTTATCGCCGCGGTGAAGGGGTATTTCGCGGCGCGGTGAGGTTTGGGTCGATTACCGAACAAAAGCAGCAACGAAAATCAGCAAAAACAAAGCGGACGCACTGTCACCCCGGCGCGCCCGCTTTTTTCATTTCATCGACGCTTTCGCATGCACGCCCGACCGATGCGACGGCGCGAACAACCGCAGGCCGCTCGCCAGGCTCGCCGCGCCCGCGAAGAACGCGCCGGTGCTCAGCGCGAGCGTCGGCCCATGCCGGCCGGCAATCCCGAAGCTCAACGCGACCAGCGCCGCGCCGGTGGTCTGCCCAAGCAGCCGCGCGGTCGCGACGATGCCGCTTGCGCCGCCGCTGCGCTCGGGCGGCGCGCTCGCCATCAGCGCTTTCAGATTCGGCGACTGGAAGAAGCCGAAGCCCGCGCCGCAAATCGCCATGCGAATGCCGATGTCGAGAACATGCGGATGCACCGGCAGAAGCGCCAGCGACGCCATTCCCGCCGACATCACCGCGAGACCGATCGCGCCGAGCAGTCCCGGCGGATAGCGGTCGGACAGACTGCCCGCCAGCGGCGCGGCCAGCGCGACCACCACGGGCCACGGCGTCATCAGAAAGCCGGTTTCGACCTGGCTGCGATGCAGCACGTCCTCGAAGTAGAACGGCAGCGAGACGAACGCCAGCCCCTGCGCGGCGAACGAGCACACGGCCGTCACCGCCGACAACGCGAATACCGGCCGCTTGAACAGATCGACGGGCAGCATCGGCGCGGGGTGGCCCGCTTCGCGGCGAATCAGCAGCAGCCCGAACACCAGCGCGATCGCCGCCGCGCTCAGCACCAGTTGTGTCGAGGCGCGCTGGGCCGCCTCGCCGAGCGCGAAGATCAACGCGGCGAAGGTGATGACGTTCAGGAGCGCCGCGCCCGGATCGAAGTTGTGCTTGCCGCGCTCGGTGTGCGGCAACGCCGGCCAGGCGAAGCCCAACGCCAGCAGCCCGAGCGGCACGTTGACCGCGAACAGCCAAGGCCACGCGGCCACGGAGAGAATCAGCGACGCCACCGTCGGCCCGACCGCGAACGACACGCCGACGATCAGCGCGTTGGTGCCGAGACCGCGTCCGAGCCGGTGCGGCGGATACAGATAACGGATCAGCGCGGTATTCACGCTCATGATCGCGCTCGCGCCGAGGCCTTGCAGGACGCGCGCGGCGGCCAGCAGCGGCAGCGTCGAAGCCAGTGAGCACGCCAGCGACGCCAGCGTGAACAGCGCAATGCCGCCGATATAGATTCGCCGATGCCCGACGATATCGCCGAGCGCGGCGAGCGGCAGGAGCGTCGCGACCATCGCGAGCTGATACGCATTGATGATCCACACCGACGCCGCCGGCGCCGCATGCAGGTCCGCGGCGATGGCGGGCAGTGCGGTGTTGGCGATGGCGGTATCGAGCGTGGCGAGCGCGACGGCGAGCATGATCGCGGCCATCGCGCGGCGGTTGGCGGCGGACATCGGGACGTCCGCGGGGAAGGGGTGGGCGGCGGTGGCGCTGGGTTTGTCGGACAAGGCGGTGGCTCGTCGGGTTGAGCATGCCCGCGTGCAGCCGGACGAGTCGAGGCGCGCGAGTGGCAGGAGTTGCGTGGCGTGTGGCGCGTGTGGCCTGAATCCAGCGTTTGACGCGTTTCAGGCGGGGCGCGCGACGAATGTAGTGATTGTTACAGAGACGCGGAAATCGTGCTGGGACGCGGGCGGAGAGGGCGCTGATCATGCCGTTATGAATGCAACTAACGGTCAAGCCCGCGCGCCGGCCGCGAACTGGCGCGCGCTCGTGTTGTCACACGCCACTCCGGCACAACCGCTTAGCAGACGAGGCGCTTCGATTTGACCACGCACCGGGCCCATCGGCTCTTTCATCCGCGCGTCACGCGGCGAAAAAATAATGGCGTTGCCTTCTATTCAGTGCGCATCGGGCGCTTCGCAATCGTTTGCCTGTTTTGCGGAACCGATGCACGCGCACAGTGCCGCGCACACGTGGCTTGCACCTCGCGCGTGCGAAAAAGTGGCGCACCGGCTGATGTCAGCGGGCATGGCATGTGCGTAACCAAGCGCTCGCGCCCGCCAGTGTCCGGTGGCCGTAAAATGTCGTACTCTGTTTCTTAACCCGCCTGACCGGCACGCGCCTCCCGCCCGTCATCTGTGCGGTTCGCGTATGTCGCGTCTTTTTTCCCCGGAGGCTTCGATGACAGCCGTCGATCTGGAATTCGACCAGCTCAACAGTACCGTCGACGCGCTACGGCGCTCAATTTCCAATCGCATGATGTACGGCGTCGGCAAGGACGCCGTCACCGCGCATCCACATGACTGGCTGCACGCCGCGGCGCTCGCCGTGCGCGACCGGCTGGTCGCGCGCTGGATGAAGACCACGCGCCTGCAATACGAACAGGACGTGAAACGCGTCTATTACCTGTCGATGGAGTTCCTGATCGGCCGGACGTTTACGAACGCCTTGCTCGCTCTCGGCATTCATGACCAGATGAAGGAAGCGCTGGCGAGTCTCGGCGTGGATATGGACGCGCTCACCGATATCGAGCCGGACGCCGCGCTCGGCAACGGCGGCCTCGGCCGGCTCGCGGCCTGCTTTCTCGATTCGATGGCGACGCTCGGCATTCCGGGCTTCGGCTACGGCATCCGCTACGAATACGGCATGTTCCGTCAGCAGATTGTCAACGGCGAGCAGGTCGAGGCGCCGGACTACTGGCTGCGCGCGGGTAATCCGTGGGAGTTTCCGCGTCCCGAGATCAAGTACATGGTGCACTTCGGCGGCCGCACGGTGCAGCGTGGCGAACATGTCGAGTGGATCGACACGGAGCACGTGAACGCCACTGCGTACGACACCGTCATTCCGGGTTACGCAACGGACGCGACCAACACGCTGCGCCTGTGGTCCGCGCGCGCGACCGAGGAACTCGATCTCGGCGCGTTCAATCGTGGCGACTACCGCAACGCGGTCGACACGAAGAACATGTCGGAGAACGTCTCGCGTCTGCTATATCCGGACGACTCGACCCAGGCCGGCCGCGAGCTGCGTCTGCGGCAGGAATACTTTTTCGTTTCGGCGACCATGCAGGATCTGATTCGCCGCTATCAGCGCACGCACAGCACCTTCGGGCGCTTCTCCGAAAAAGTGGCGGTGCATCTGAACGATACGCACCCCGTGCTGGCGATTCCCGAGCTGATGCGTTTGCTGGTGGACGTCCACCATCTGCAGTGGGACAAGGCATGGAAGCATGTCACGCAAATCTTCTCGTACACGAATCACACGTTGATGCCCGAAGCGCTCGAAACGTGGGACGTGGAGATGCTCGCGCGGCTGTTGCCGCGGCACCTCGAGATCATCTTCGAGATCAATGCGCAGTTTCTCAAGCATGTCAGCGAGCAATCGGGTCATGACGCCGAGATGATCCGCCGCATTTCGCTCGTCGACGAATATGGGCAGCGGCGCGTGCGCATGGCGTATCTGGCGATCGTCGCGAGCCACAAGGTGAACGGCGTGTCGAAGCTGCATTCGCAACTGATGACGCGCGATATCTTCGCCGACTTCGCGCGCATCTATCCGGACCGCTTCACCAATGTCACCAACGGCATCACGCCGCGCCGCTGGCTCGCGCAGGCGAGTCCGTCGCTGTCGTCGCTGATCGATCAGCAGATCGGCAAACACTGGCGCAGCAATCTGTTCGAACTGGAGCAACTGCGCAACCTGCGCACCGACAGCGGCTTTATCGAGGCCTTCCGCGAAGCGAAGCGGCAGAACAAACTGCGGCTCGTGCACCGTCTCGCGCATCACACGAAACTGCATTTCGATCCGGATGCGCTGTTCGATCTGCAGGTCAAGCGCATTCACGAATACAAGCGGCAGCTGCTCAACGTGTTGCACGTGATCGTGCGCTACAACCAGATTCGCGCGAATCCCGAACTCGACTGGGTGCCGCGCGTGGTGCTGTTCGCCGGCAAGGCCGCGTCCGCGTACCGGATGGCGAAGACGATCATCAAGCTGATCGGTGACGTCAGCGAGAAGGTCAATCACGATCCGCTGGTCGGCGATCGCCTGAAGGTGGTGTTCGTCCCGAACTACGGCGTGAGTGTGGCGGAACTGATCATTCCGGCCGCCGATCTGTCGGAGCAGATTTCGATGGCCGGCACGGAAGCGTCGGGCACCGGCAACATGAAGCTCGCGCTCAACGGCGCGTTGACGATCGGCACGATGGACGGCGCGAATATCGAAATCTGCGACGCGGTGGGCCGCGAGAACATCTTCATCTTCGGCCACACCGCCGACGAAGTGGACAGCTTGCGCGCCAGCGGCTACCGGCCGCGGCAAATCTACGAAGAGAATGCGGAGCTGCGCATGGCGCTCGACCAGATCCGCACGGGCTTCTTCTCGCCGGACGATCCGCTGCGCTTCTCGGATATCTTCCACACGCTGGTTGATTGGGGCGATCACTACATGGTGCTCGCCGATTTCGCGGCGTTCGCCAAGGCACAGGACGAAGTGGACGCGCGCTTCGTCGACAAACGCGCGTGGGCCGAAAGCGCGATCGAGAATGTGGCGGGCATGGGACAGTTTTCGTCGGATCGTACGATCGGCGAATATGCTCGCAACATCTGGCATGTGAATCCGCTGAATATCGAATAGCGGACGACTGCTTCGTTTCAGTCTCGACGTGGAAAGGCCGTGCGATTGCGGGTGAATCGCACGGCCTTTTCAATGACTGCCGCCGCAACGCTTACTGCGCGAACTTCTCGACCTCGTTCGCGGCACGCAGGCCAATCTGGCCATGCGGGAAGTCGAACAGCACGTCGATATTCTGCATGCCCATCAGGCCGATCACGATGCGGTCGGCGCCCGGTTTCGTCTTGACGATCGTCACTTGCGCGCCTTCATAGCGATGCACCCATTTGCCTGAGCCGACCGCCGCGTTGTAGTTGCCCTGGTTGAGCACCTTGCCTACGTCGTCGTCGCCGGTCCAGTTCGGCGCCTTGTCCATTTCGACGCGGATCATGTCGGTGCTGGCCGTGGCGAACACCAGCGGCGCGCAAAAGGTCATCTTGTCGCCGACGTTGACGCAGCCTCTCGGCCATTGCGCCGTGCCGTCTTGCAGGACGGTCATCGGCACCATCGTGTAGTCCTTCGTGATCGCGCTCGACGGGCTCAGCACCAGGTAAGGTTTCGCAAAGTTCGAGTGCACCAGATAGCGCTGGCCGATATTGCCGGGCAACGCGCGCAGCGGTTGCGTGCAGCACGTGTCGTCCGGTTGCGCCGCGCCGATGCCGAACAGACCCGAGAACGCCCAGCCGAATTCACCGGTGTAGCCGTCCATGCCCACGCAGCGCCGGGCGTTGGGCTGGCAGTTCACCAACTCGACGGCTTGCGCGTCGATCTGCGCCGGCTTCGTGCCCGCGAGGCTCATCGGCAGTTTCACGGCCGCGCCGGAGACTTGCGCGCCGTTCGCCAACGGCAGCGAACTCACCGGACCGGCGTTCGGATAGCTGGTGGCCGGCAGGACCGACTTCAGCACGCGCACGCCTTGCGTGCCCGTGTCCAGTGCGACATACACAGGCTTGCCATCGAGTTGGACCGGCAGGCCGAGGCGCGCGTGACCCGCGTCGACGCGCTCCACTTGTAGCGGAATCAGCAGGCCGTCCTGGCCGCCGGTGATCAGGGAGGCGGTCGGCGCGGGCGGCGTGGGCGTCGGGAAGGTCACGGCGCAGCCGCTGAGTGCGGCGAGCGCCCCAGTCAGGACGAGCGCGGCCGCGCCGAAACGACGCCGGTTGGGGCGTAAATGCCGGCGCGCGGCATCGAGAGACGACAGGAACATAGATCACACGCTTTGCAAAAAGGCGGGTCCCTGACGAAGGCGAGGCATCGCACGCTGCGAGGCGGACAGCACGAGCGGCAATCTCGCTGGATTGGCCGCGGCGTGAGCAGTGAAACCGGGACGCTTGCGAACCTGCGGGAGGGAACACGCGATAACAGGAGCGGCGACTCTACATGGCCGCTCGAGTGCAATTGCAAAGATGTGTGAAGGCGCGGGCGCGGCGGGCAACCGGCCCGTGCAAGTGTCGATCTGGATCAATAGTCGCGCGGACGCCGGATCACGGTTGATTGCGCGCGGCCGAGCGTGGCGCGATCGAGTTTGACGGTCAGCAGGCCGATCACGTCTTCGAGAGTGCGCGAGGTGACTTCGACGCGGAAGGTGACGCGCTCGCGTTGCTGGTCGATGGTGACGACATAGAGACGCAGGTCGTCGCCGAGCGCGGCGTGCAACGCGCGCCGCCCGTTTGCCGACGACGTGCCGGGCACGGTGACGTCGATAATGATGAGTGGCACGACGATATGCGTGCGGCGAGCCATGCGTGGCGCTTGCGGCGTGCGCTGGGTGCGCGAGGAGGTGCGCGTGATGGGAAGATCGGACGTAGCGGCGGACGGGAGCATAAGGTTGCGCCGACCCGGCGGGCGGCGCGCGTTGTTGATACCCGTCCACTCTAGCGACGCGCGTCTCAAGGAGGCGCAAAAGCTGCCGCGCGGCGAATCAAAATTGTGTTAACGCGCGGACTGTGTGTGGCAGTGGTACTGTGGCAAACAGCGGCGAACCGCGGCATCAAACCTTCGGCGCCGCGGCTGCGGCTTTCGCCTCGTTCACGGCGACGGCGACGCGTTCGACGAACTCGCGATCGACGCTCATCAGCGCTTCGCGATCGCCGTTCGCCGTCTGCACCATCAGACGGTGCGTGATGTCCTGGGTTAGCCAGGTGAGCCAGCCGACCACGGCCAGCATCGTGCCGCACACCATGCCGACCGGCGAGCGCCATATCGCGCCGACAATAACGCCGGCGATGCCGAGCAGTGAAATCGTGAGCGGCAAGACCTTGTTCTTCGGCACGGTGACGACCCGCACGTCCACGATATCGCGCAGCGGAAAGACCTGGCCGGCGGACGAGAGTGCGTTGCGCGTGACCGACACGCCACGATCATTGAAAGGGGTTTCCATCGAGTCGAATGCAAGCGGTGGCGAAGGGCGCAGGGTAACAGATGTGGCGTGAGCGGACCAACCTTTCGAATCGTAGCCAGACTGTCCACCGATTCCGTCGATTACTGCGATGGGCCGATACGCGCCGCTTCTGACTTGTTCACTTTTGCAGCGCGCGGTAAGGATAGTGTGTGGTTCTGCGGATTCGCGCGGCCTCGAGCGTTACCCGAAGCCGCGCGTCGCTCACGCGGTGCTGAACTAACGTGCGCTTTGATTCTGGAGGCGGCGCCGTTGTGGCTATCGCGTCCGGTTCATTCGCTCGATCAGCCTTCCGCGGCGTCAGCTCCGGAAGCATCCTGCTGGTCGTCGACGTACTGGGTTGCGTTCAGGGTCGTCTGACTGTCGGCGCCGGAATCCGTGTCGTCCGTTTGCGTTGAGGTACTTCCGGATGCAACGGCCGTATCCTGTTGCGAGCCACCACCGCTCGCCGGCTGCCTCCCGGCAACGGCGGGCGCCGGACCGGCTGGCTGCTCCTGCGGACTGGATGCCTCGATGCCTTTACCCAGCTAACTCTGTACTGGAGCCGCTGCGCCTTTAGGCGTTGCCGCACCCGTCGGTGGAGCGGTGTAATTCGGCCCCGCGTTGCCGTTTCTGTCGACAACATGGCCGACTCGCGAACCATCGGCATTGAACGCCGTCACCAGCCGGCTGCCGTCTTTGTTGTACTGAACCGCCAACGTATTCTTGCCTGCCGCGTTGAAGTCAGCCGACAACTTGGGGTTTCCATCGCGATCGTACTGGAACTCCGCACGGACGCGGCCCTGTGTGTCGAAGTTGAACACCGTGTGACCGCCGTCCGGCGTCCTGGCGTCCTGAACTGTGGAGTAGCCCGTGTCCGGGTCCAGATAATTCGCGTGGGTCTTTCGGTCCTTTGCGTCGTAATCCACAATCTGCGTGTTGTGGTTGTCGGCGTTGAACGACGTGGCTTGCGCCGAGCCGTCGCTCGCGTAATTGCGCACCGTGCCGGACCTGTCTGCCTGGAAATCGGCATGTTCGGTTTTATGTCCGTCCTGGTTCTTGACGTCGACCGAATAGCCGCCATCCTGATTGTGCTTATAAACCGCCGCGGAAGTTACCTTGCCCTTGTCGTCCAGTACCTCCGAAGACTGGATCTTTCCTTCAGAGAAGGTCTGCCTGGCCAGGTTGCCGGACTGCCAGTTTTCCGTCATCTGATTGATGTCACCCTTGTCGTCGCCCTCAAATGTGACCTCTTTCGGACGTCCGGGTACAGGCGCCGGCACGCCGCTGGAATCGCCGTAATACTGATAGTAACTTTTCTCAGGTGCGTTGCTGGGAACTTCATTGACGTAGTCGTTCATTCCGGTAACGATAAGATGGTTGCGATCCACTGCGTCTGATTTTCCGCCGATGAGATCGGCAGTATGCTGATCATCGAGCTTCTGTTGGAGATTATCTCCGCCCAGGAAGATTCGGGTTCCGGGCGCGTTGGGCGTGGCGGTGTTCTTTTCGACCTCTTGTTGCACCTGCCAGTTGTTGGCGACTGCTTCTCCTTCCGCATGCGCCCCGGTTAGCGCCGCTACGTTATAGGCGTTGGGGTCACGCGGATTGACCTCGTACCGGGACCTGAACGTTTTATCGTTCGCCTGATTGTCGTAATGACCGAATTCGTGCGACAGGGAGCCCACGAGTACACCAGCGCTCCCCGACGAATGAATATCCTGGCCGACCACAATACGTTTCTCGGCTTGCCCCTCGAAATAGGTGCCGTTGCCCTTGCCCAACGCCATCGGCTTCAACTTGTCCGAACTCACGTCGGCGCCATAGTGCTGTAATTGGGACTGCAGTGTCGGACTTGCGTTGACGAGCCCGATTGCTTCGGGCGTGGGTTGTACGTCGCCCCAATACGATTCCTGTCCGGTAATCGGCCGCGTTCCAACACTCGTGTTCAATGCCATATTCACTCACTCTTGGATGATTGAGATGCGCGTCGCGTTCTGCTGATCTGCATGCGCGACACGCGGGAGTGCCGCGTGGTAGATGCGGCAAGAGAGAGTGTGTCGGTCCGCATTGCGAGCAGGTGGTGATAGCTCACTCAACGCTGAGCGAGCGCTTCGCGCCAAAGCGCGGCGTTGGGCGCAGCGTAGTGACAGCGTTCGAGCAGCGGCGCCCATTGTCCGGCGTGTTTCATTCGAAGGAGTTCGAGCGAGTCAAGAGCGGCACGTGCCGCGTTCGCGTTCCTTTGTGCGAGCGCGAGCGCCGTTCTGCGGCGCAGGACGCGCAATCCGCGTATGCGGGAAATCAAGGTCCACTGCCGCGCTGTCTTCGCCAGTGCACTCATGTCTGAGCGGACGGGGCCGCACACCCATGCTGCGCAACACGTCGATGGCCGGATAGTGGCCGGCGCCGCCCAGACGCGCCGAGCGCTGAATGTGTCCGTCCAGCAGGAAGCGGGTGTGGAGCGTGCGCTGCTCACCGCCTTGCTGGACGGTCACGGTGCGCGACGCGGTCTCAGGCGGATCGATGGCGTCGACGTATTGTGGGACTATCACGACCTGAGGAAGCGCGACCTGATCGTCGGCATCGCTTTCGCGAATCTGAAGCCGACCGACGCCGTGCGCGAATACGAAAAGCGCGGCGTCATCGTGTATGAGCGCGTGGCATCGAGTCTCTACTCGGGCCGTATGCTCAAGTCGTTCAATCTTGATGGTGCGGTGCGGATATCGCCGCTGCATTGTCATTCGCCGCGCGATGTCGAGCGTTTTCTGGCGATTACCGAGGAACTGGCGGCGATCTGAAATTCGGCCCGGGATGTCCGGGCCGTGTTGCGTGACGCGTCTGCAGCCATGCGCAGATCACCGTTTCGACCGCGCGCCGCAGCATCGCCCAATCTCAGTCAAAGGCCTTGTCGTTTGGCGCTGCGTACAACTTTTCCAGCGCCTCGCTCATGGGAAAGTCGAAATTGATGCCCTTCGGCGGTACCGGCTTCATGAACCACTTGTCGTACATGGTTTTGATATCGCCGCTTTTCATCACG
This sequence comes from Paraburkholderia sediminicola, assembly GCF_046027355.1. Taxonomy (GTDB): domain Bacteria; phylum Pseudomonadota; class Gammaproteobacteria; order Burkholderiales; family Burkholderiaceae; genus Paraburkholderia; species Paraburkholderia sediminicola_B. The sequence continues at coordinate 553,337 of NZ_JAQQEK010000001.1, forward strand.
TGAATCATGACGTCGTCAACCAGCTTCCTGAACTCCGGGTCATCCTTGCGAAGCATGAAGCCATATGCTTCGGACGACTGAGGCGTTCCCACAATGACCCAGTCCGCAGGCTTGGCCGTCAGCGAGCGCGCGCCGGCAAGCAGGACGTCGTCCATCATGTAGGCCACGGCCCGGCCGGTTTCGAGCGTGACACGGCCTTCACCGTAATCCTTTGCGCTGATGATCTGCATGTTCATCTTTTTCTCCTCGTTCATTTTCCTGAGGAGGCGCTCAGACGTGGTTCCCTGGTTGGTCACCACGGTCTTGCCGGCAAGGTCCGCGAAATCCTTGATGCCGGAGTCCTTGCGCGTCAGAAGACGCGTCGTGGCAACGAAGAACGTGTCGGAAAACGCGACCTGGTTTTGCCGGGACGTCAGGTTCGTCGTCACGCCGCATTCGAGGTCGACGGTGCCATTCTGCACGAGTGGAATGCGGTTCTGTGAAGTAACCGGTATGAAGCGGACGTGCAGATCGGCGTGGCCGGTTTTGGCCTTCACCGCGTCGATGATCCTGTTGCACATATCCTGGGAAAATCCGATCACCTGATTATTCGTATCAACGTACGAAAACGGCACGGATGTTTCGCGGTGTCCGATCGAAATCGAATTCCCGTTCTGGATTTTTGCCAGGGTCGACTGCATCTCCTGCGCCGAGGCGGTGGTCGAAACAACGGCAAAAGTCGCGAGGGCCATCAGCAGCCTGTGTTTCATAGCAATTTCCCCATCGTGGTGAGAACCCGTCTCTGTGCGTGTGCGCGGCGGGTCTGATACATATGTTGCCAGAAAAATATTTAACGCAACATATGTTAACCACTGATGTGCAAACATTCGGCAGGAGTCAGGCCACGCCGGGCAGCATCGTCGCCAATACGGCAGTGAGCCCGGTGGGCGGCCGTTTCGCGGAGCTGAGAACGAAGGCGGACGCTCTTGGCTTCCCGAGTCCGCGGTAAGCAGGCATCGTGCGTGAGACGCTCATTGCCTTAACCCGCCTTCGGCGCTCCAGCGTCCTGACGATGATCGGCGGCGAGAAACATATACATCGCGGGCACCACGAACAACGTGAAGAGCGTGCCGATCGACAGCCCCGTGAAGATCACGAGCCCCATCGCATTGCGGCCCGCGGCGCCTGCTCCCGAGGCGACCACGAGCGGCAGGACGCCGAGCACCATCGCCGCCGTCGTCATCAGAATCGGGCGCAGCCGCACGCCGGCTGCTTCTTCCAGGGCTTCGCGCTTCGATCTGCCGGCGTGTTGCAGTTCGTTGGCGAACTGGACGATCAGAATGCCGTGCTTGCTGACGAGCCCCATCAGCGTGACGAGCCCGACCTGCGTGTAGATGTTCAGCGTCGTCAAGCCGATATTGATGAAGATCAGCGCACCGAACAGCGCCATCGGTACCGAAATCAGAATCACGATCGGGTCACGGAAACTTTCGAACTGCGCCGCGAGCGCAAGGAACACGATGATCGTCGCGAACATCAGCGTGATCACGAAACCGCCGGACTCCTGCACGAACTGCCGCGATTGCCCCGAGTAATCCGCCGAATAGCCTGCTGGCGCGGCCTGCGCGGTCGCCTTGCGCAGAAAGTCGAGCACCTCGCCTTGTGACACGCCCGGCACGATCACGCCGGAGATCGTCGCCGAGTTGAGTTGCTGGAAGTGGTTGATCGATTCCGGCACGACGTTGTGTTCGAGATGCGCAATCGTCGAAGCCGGTATGACACTGCCGTCCGGCGTGCGCAGGTAGTAATCGAGCACCTGCGAAGGATTCAGGCGGTCGGTTTGCAATACCTGCGGAATCACCTTGTACGAGCGCCCGGCAATCGAGAAGTAGTTGACATAGCCGCCCCCGAGCGCTGAACCGAGCGCTTGTCCGACGTCGCTCTGCGAGAGCCCGAGCGAGGCGACCTTGTCGCGGTCGACGACGAGCGTGGCTTCCGGCTTATCGAGCTTGAGATCGCTGTCGACGAAGAAAAACATCCCGCTCGCGCGGGCCTGTTGCAGAACTGCCTGTGAGACCTCGTTGAGGTTCTCGAAAGGCTCGGTCGTGCTGATGACGAACTGCACCGGCAAGCCCTGCGAGCCCGGCAGCGGCGGAAACTGGAACGCCGCGACGCGCGCGCCGGCAATCTGATTCCATTTTTGCTGCAATTCCTGCTGCAACGCGGTCGCGCCCTTGCTGCGCTGATCCCACGTCTTGAACAGCACGCCGCCGATCCCCTGGTTGAGTGTCGGTGCGCCGGTGAGCTGGAACATCTGCGAGTATTCAGGGAAGGCCTTGGATATGTCGAATACCTGGTCCGCGTACGTCTGCATCTGCTGGATGGTCGCGTTCGGCGGCCCCTGGATCTGCGACAGTACGATCCCCTGATCTTCCTGCGGTGCGAGTTCCGATTTCGACGTCATGAACAGGTAGACCGTGCCGCCGAGCAGCAGCGCGCCCATCACGGTGAATACGGGCCACGTGTCGAGCGTCGCGTGCAAAAGCCGGCCGTAACCACGATGAACGCGCTCGAACTGGCGGTCGACGAAGCGCGCGAAACGCCCCGATTCCTGCTCCGCGCGAAAGAAGCGCGAGCACATCATCGGCGACAACGTGAGCGCGATCACACCGGACACCGTCACCGCGCCGGCCAGCGAGAAGGCGAACTCGGTGAAGAGGGCGCCCGTCAGGCCGCCCTGAAAACCGATCGGCGCATACACGGCGATCAGCACGACGGTCATCGCGAGGATCGGTCCGCCGAGTTCGCGCGCGGCGATCAGCGCGGCATCGAAAGGCGCCTTGCCTTCCTCCTTCATGTGGCGATCGACGTTCTCGACGACGATGATCGCGTCGTCCACCACGAGCCCGATCGCGAGCACCAACGCGAGCAGTGTCAGCAGATTGATCGAATAGCCGAGCAACTGCATCACGAAGAACGTGCCGATGAGCGACAACGGCATCGCGATCAGCGGCACGACGACCGCGCGCAAGCTGCCGAGGAACAGGAAAATCACCGCAGTGACGATCAGCAGCGCTTCGACCAGCGTCTTGATGACTTCGACGATCGCCGTGTTGACGAAATCGGTTGCGTCATAAACGATCTCCCCCGTCATGCCGGTCGGAAACTGCTTCTGCAGCCCGGGAAAGATGGCCTTCACGCGCTTGGCGACATCGAGAATGTTGGCGTCCGGCGCGACCTTGATGCCGATGAACACCGAACGCTTGCCGCTGAACGCCACGTTGAAGTCGTAGCTGTCGGCACCGAGCACGACGTTCGCGACATCTTCGAGGCGCACGATCGCGCCGTTCTTCTGCTTGACGACAAGTTGCTTGAAGTCGTCGACGGTATGGAGGTCCGTGCCCGCGTTCAGGTCGACGCTGACCATTTGCCCCTTCGTCGTGCCGAGCGTCGCGAGATAGTTGTTGTTGCCGAGCGCCGTGAAGACGTCGGCGGCCGTCACGCCGTGCGCGGCGAGCCGCGTCGCATCGAGCCACGCGCGCAGCGCGAACTGCCGCCCGCCGAGGATTTCGGCGGTCTGCACGCCTTCGATCGAATCGAGCTTGGGCTTGATGACACGCAACAGATAATCCGTGACGTTGTTGCTCGGCAGCACGTCGCTGTAAAAGCCCATGTACATCGCGTCGGTGGTCTGCCCGGTCTGTACCGTCAGCACCGGCTGCTGCGCCTGCGGCGGCAACTGGTTGCGCACCGAGCCGATCTGCGTATTGATCTCGGTCAGCGCGCGGTTCGCGTCGTAGTTCAGGCGCAGCGTTGCGGTAATGGTCGAGACGCCGGTGCTGCTCGTCGACGACATGTAGTCGATGCCTTGCGCCTGAGCGATCGCCGACTCGAGCGGCTGCGTGATGAAGCCCGCGATGGTGTCGGCATTCGCTCCGTAGTAGGCCGTGCTGATCGTCACGACGGCGTTTTCGGTCTGCGGATACTGGCTGACTTTCAGAGCGGCGAGCGAGCGCAGCCCGAGCACGAGGATCAGCAGGCTGACGACCGAAGCAAGCACGGGGCGCCGGATAAAGAGATCGGTGAAGGTCATCGCGCGGCCTCTCTATTGTTCCTGAGGCGTCGGGTTCGGATTGTCCGTCGGCTGCACGCTGTTATTGATGACGAGCGGCGTGCCGTTCTTGAGCTTGAGTTGCCCGCTCGTCACGACCTGCGTGCCGGCGTCGACCCCTTTGAGGATCGCGACCTGATCGCCGCGCGTCGGGCCAGGCGTGACGAACACCTGCTGCGCGACGGGCAGCGCCTTGCCCTGCGCGTTGGGTTGCGTGCCCGGCTTGACGACGAACACGGTCGCGCCATAGGGGTTGTAGGTGATGGCGGTTTGCGGCAGCGTCAGGTAGCGCTGTCCGGCGCCCGCGTCGATCTTCACGTTCGCGTACATGCCCGGCAGCAGCTTGCGCTCGTGGTTGTCCACGCTGGCTTCGATCTGCACGTTGCGCGTGGTGCTGTCGACTTTCGGGCTGACCGACTGGATCTTGCCCACGAACGTTTGCCCGCTGTACGCATTGGTATCGACCACGATGGTCTGGCCGATCGCGAGCTGGCCGAGCTGCTGCTGCGGCAGGTAGAAATCCGCGTAAATCGGATCGATTGCCTGCAGCGTGACGATCGCATCGCCCGGATTGAGGTACTGCCCCGGATTGATCGTGGTGATGCCCAGGCGCCCCGCAAACGGCGCGCGAATGGTCTTCTTGTCGACGAGCGCCGCCTGTTGCGCGACCTGCGCCTTCTTGCCCTTCAGGTCGGCGGCGTCCGCGTCGAGCTGCGCCTTGGCGATCGCCCTGATGTCGTATTGCGCCTTGTCGCGCGTGTAGACCGTCTGCGCGAGTTCTGCGGCTGCCTGCAGCGACTGGAGCAGCGCCACGTCGCTGTCGGCGTTGAGTCTGACGAGCACTTGCCCGGCTTTCGCTTCCTGCCCCGAGTTGAATGCCACCTCGCGCACGAGGCCTGCGACTTCAGTGGTGACATCGACACCGCGCACGGCGCGCAGGCTGCCGACCGCCGCAAGCTGCGGTTGCCACTGCTGATAACCGGCGACGACTGCCGAGACGGTAGCGGGCGGTGCCGAGTTGCCCGCCATGAACTTCGCGAACATATGCGTGCGGAACACGTTGAAGCCGACGAGCGCGGCCAGCAGCAGGCCGACACAGATCAGCATGATCACCATCCGTTTTGTCATCGGTTTTCTTTCGGTCATCGTGATGTCCTTGCACGGCATTGGGCGAAAGCGCCGGACGGTTCGTCCCTTCGTTCCTTCGTTTCTGACGGCGCGTGTTGCAAAGAGCGGTGAAGCGAGTGTCCGGTCGAAGGTACGTCAATGCGTCAATGCGTCAATGCGTCAATGCGTCAATGCGTCAATGCGTCAATGCGTCGTTGCGGCGGTGGCCGGCGCGGCGTTCCACCAGCCGCCACCGAGCGCCTGGAAGAGGGCCGCGGTGTCGGCGTAGCGGGCTGCCTGGGCCTGCGCGAGGCTCACCACCGTTTGCTGGTACTGGCGTTGGGCATCGAGAAGCGACAGGTAGCTCACCCCGCCGACGCGATACTGCCCACGCGTCAGTTCCAGCGAGTCGTTGGCGGCACGCCAGGCATCCGTCTGCGCTTTCAGGCCGGTCGCGTCGTGATCGAGCGCGCGCAGCGAGTCCGCGACGTTCTGAAACGCCAGCAGCACCGTTTCGCGGTATTGCGCGTCGGCCTGCTCGTACGCCGCCTCCGCCGCGCGCTTCTGCGCGCTCAGTTGGCCGCCGTGGAAGACCGGTTGCAGCAGGCCGGCGCCGAGGCTCCAGATCGTGCTGCCCGCCTTGAATACCTGGGCCGGCGTCAGGGCCTCGGCGCCGTAGCTGGCGGACAGCGTGATCTGCGGATACATCGCCGCGGTGGCCACGCCGATTTGCGCGCTGGCCTGATGCAGCACGGCGTCGGCGGCGAGAATGTCAGGCCGCTGCTGCACCAGCGCCGACGGCAGGCTGACAGGCAGCGTCTCGGGCAACGAAAACATCTCGAGCCTGAATTCGGGCAACGCGGTATCGCTAGGCAGTTTGCCGGCCAGCACGGCGAGCTGGTGGCGCACCTGGTCGAGTTGTTGCTGCAGCGGTGGCAGCGTTGCGCGGGTCTGCGCCAACAGGGTCTGCTGCGCGAGCACCGCCGTACGGCCCACGCCTCCCAGTTCGAACTGCTTGCCGAGTACGCCGAGTTGCTCGTCTTCTTCCGCGGCGATCCGCTCGGTTGCGTCGATCTGGGCACGCAGTGACGCTTCCTTGACGGCCGCGGTCACGATGTTCGCCGACATCGCGAGATAGGCGGCCTGCAACTGAAAGCGCTGGTAATCGACTTGCGCGTGCAACGCTTCGAGTTCGCGCCGTGCGCCGCCGAACACGTCGAGTTTGTACGAGACGTTCACCGATGCGTTGTAGAGGTTGAACTCGTCGACGAGTCCGGGCTCGCCGAACGTGACGCCGTTGAACTTTTCGCGCGTGGCGCCCAGTTGCGCGTCGACGCTGGGCAGAAGGGTGCCGCCGGCTTGCGCGGAAAAGTTTTCGCGCGCCTGCCGAAGGGCCGCTTGCGCCGCCGCGATGTTCGGACTATTGGCGAGGGCCTGACGGATCAGCGTATCGAGCGGCTCGCAATGAAAGAGGGCCCACCAGGCGGCGGGAATGTCCTGTCCCGGCATGAAGCGTTGCGGCAAGCCGGCGGCACCCGGCGAAGAGGCCGTCTGTTCGGGCAGTGGCGAGGCGGTGTAGGTGTCGGTAGCCGGCGCGGGGGCAGAGCGGTAGTCAGGACCGACCATGCAGCCGGCCACTGCGGCGCAGCCGCATAGCGCGACGCACAGGCGCCGCTGCCGGACAATACGCTTAACGTCGATCATCGATCCACCTTATATCGCCTGCGTTTTGATTAAACGAGCGAGCGGATGCGGATATTCGGGCAACGTGAACTTTCGGTGTTTCTCTTCCCGCCTGACGCCGCAATCTACCATGCGGGACGATAGCTACGCGTAGCCTAGCACGGTCGATTGCTGCGCTCGCACACGAGATCACGTAGGCAGTGCGCTAGAGAGTCTTGCAGACCGCCACCGTTGCCATGCCCGGCGCAACGTTCATCCACACGCATCCAATCTGATCAGGCGTTTCGGTCATATCTTACGGCGACCTGATCATAGAACGCCGCTTCTCCCAAACGTACATTTGAGCCACCGGAATGCCAGGTCAGCCGCCTGGTTCTGGGCCGGTAGCGACCGTGACATCACGCAGACCAGGGCATGCGCATGCAGACCGCGCTCGCCACTGCGCAATGAGATTTGCCGAAGCTCAACAATCCACGTTTTGTACAGGAGATGGAACATGAATGCCAATGCACAGACCCATGAAGCCAATGTCGTCAACGGCCTCAACGTCGACGACCTGTTCTCCCTGATCGAGGGCGTCAAGGGCGATGCATCGAAAGCCACCACCAGTTGGCGCGTTGCTACGACCTGGCAGGGCCAGGCCCGGAGTCACTCCGAGGTAAAGGGGTTCGCGATCGGAGGGCAGGACGTGTCGCGTCGATTCACGATCGATATCGATGAGCCTCTCGAACTCGGCGGCTCGAACCAGTTCGCCAATCCTCAGGAGCATCTGATCGCGGCGCTGAACGCTTGCATGACGGTGGGTTACGTGGCTCAGTGCGCTGTTCGCGGAATCACGCTTCAATCGCTCGAGATTGAAACGGAGGGCGACATCGACCTGAGAGGATTTCTCGGGATCGACCCGAATGTGGCAAACGGCTACGAGAGCCTGCGTTACACCGTTCGTATCAAGGGCAGCGGCACCAAGGAACAGTTCGCTGAAATCCACGACGCAGTCATGGCCACATCTCCCAACTTCTACAATCTGGCGAATGCCGTCCCCTTGAAGTCCACGCTTCTGGTCGGGTGAACTTCGCGATGCAGGGCGGCGCGACTGGAATCTTTTCCGTCGCGCCGCCTTCCAGTGGCGGATCGAATCCAGGTTTTCGCCAGATGTCCGGTGTTGACGTTACTCGACGAAATCCGTCGCTTCGGGAGAGCCTTTCCAGGCGTCGACGCCGTGTTGAACCGCTGCGGTCTTTTGCGCCGCGCCGGCGACAAGCCAGATTTTTGCAGACTTGATCATGATGATGTCCTTTGATAGATCAGTAATACGAACGTAATTCGGGGCGATTGTTTGAAGGAAGGTGGCCGTGGATTACTTGAGCGCCACGCTCATTCCACCATCGGCCATCACCACTGCGCCGACGATATAGCTAGCTTTATCGGACGCCAGAAAGGCGATCACTTCGGCGATTTCCCGCGGATCGGCTGCCCGTTTGATCGGCGCGCTCTTGCCGTGCGCGGCGAGAAAAGCCGGTCCGTCTTCGTGCGTGTGGTTCGTGATGTTCGTCACCGCGTCGCCCGATCCGACCGCATTGACGCGAATGCCGTGATCGATCGCCTCGAGCGACATGGCGCGCGTCAACTGGGCGAGCGCACCTTTCGATGCCGCGTAAGCGGCGATCAGCGGAAACGCCTGGTAGCACGCGTATGAGCCCACGTTGACGATAGCGCCCGTCTTCCCCGGCATCATCGCGCGCATTGCCTCGCGCGAGAAAAGGAACGCGCCGGTGGAATTGACTGCCTGAATGCCGTTCCAGTCGTCGAGCGTCATTTCAACCACCGGCTTGTTGATGATGATGGCCGCGTTATTGACCAGAATGTCCAGCCTGCCAAAGCGTTCCGTCGCTGTCGATACGGCACGCACCGCGCTTTCTTCGTGCGCGACGTCGGCGATGAGCGGTACGATCCCCGGCCGCGCCAACGCTTCGACGTTGGCGCCGCGATCGACGGCGATCACGGTGGCGCCTTGGGCGTGCAGCAGCTCGGTGGTGGCGAGTCCGATGCCGCTAGCCGCACCGGTGACGATGGCGACTTTGCCGGCGAACGGCTGGTCTATGGATACGGGTGAGGTCATGATGAAATTCTCCTTGGGGAAGGGGATTGTTAGAAGGGACTTGCCGTCGGACGCACGACGAGTTCGCTCACGTCGACATCCGCCGGCTGCTCGATCGCATAGGCGACTGCGCGCGCAATGGCGTCGGACGTCAACGCGATCCGGCGGAAGTCACGCATGGCGGCGCGCGCCGTTTCGTCGGAGATCGAATCGGCCAATTCCGACTCCACGACGCCTGGGCAGATCACGGTCACGCGAATCTTGTCGGTTTCCTGCCGCAGACCATCCGAGATGGCGCGCACGGCGAATTTGGTGGCGCAGTACACGGCCGCCGTCGGCGTGACGGACAGCCCGCCGATCGAGGACATATTGATGATCTGGCCGAACCCTTGGCGCTCCATGGTCGGCAGTACCGCGGCGATGCCGTGCAACACGCCGCGCACGTTCACGTCGATCATGCGATTCCACTCGGCCACTTTGAGCGAACTCAAGGGCGACAAAGGCATCACGCCGGCGTTGTTGACGATCACGTCGATACGGCCGAAGGTGTCCAGCGCAAACTGCGCAAAAGCGTTCACATCGGCAGCCGACGTGACGTCGAGTGCCCGATAACGAACCGAGCCGCCGCTTGTCTGGAGTTCTTCGGCCAGCGCCGCGAGTCGTTCGGTGCGCCGTGCGCCGATCACGAGCTGATGCCCCTGGGCGGCGAGCAGCCGAACCGTTGCTGCGCCGATACCGCTGCTTGCCCCGGTGATGAGGATGACCTTGGGGTGGTTGGTTTGCGTTGTCATGGTGCGTTCTCCGTTCCGATAGTCCGTGCAGGTTCGTCTGAGGGGACGCTACGGAGCCTGCACATGAGGGAGCAGGGCAATCGCGGCGGCGTCTCTCGAGCGTTTCGGCTGCACTGCGCAACCGATGACCCATCTTATGAGCGGGCCACCTGCATGCGAATACACGTGACAATGGCGGTATTGCCTATTCCTATCGACGTGGGTGGTTGCCCGTTGATCGAGTCCGGCGGAATCGCTTAACCTGACCTGGCGAAAAAAGGAGTTCTCGTGACCGTTGCCGACAACCCGGTTTCCACAAGAATGGTGAGCCTGCTTGGGCGTCTGGCGCCGAATGAGGGGTACACCCAGTCCGCCTTGGAATCGGTGCGGTTCATGCGCTCGAACCGGCCGCTGGGGCGCACGCCCGTGCTGTACGAACCCAGCATCGTGATCGTGTGCCAGGGGCGCAAGCTGGGCTTTCTGGGCGAAGAGGTGTACGTCTACGATGCGCAGCACTACCTGATTCTGTCGGTACCGTTGCCGTTTTCCACGGAAACCGAGGCGAGCGAGTCCGAGCCGATGCTGGCCGTGTCGCTGCGGCTCGATCTCACCGATCTGACCGACCTGATTCTGGCGATCGATCAATCGGCCTGCCAACAGCAAGGCACGCCGCTTGGGATCGTCTCCACGCCGCTGGAGGGCGATCTTGCCGACGCCACGTTGCGCCTGCTACGGGCGCTGAGCTCGCCGCTCGATGCGCAGGTGCTCGGGCCGGCAATCGTGCGTGAAATCTGCTATCGGGTATTGGTCGGGGAGCGTGGTGCGGCGATGCGAGCGGCGCTCGCCCATCAAGGCCGCTTCGGCAGGGTGGCCAAGGCGCTGCGGCGGATCCACACGGACTTTGCCGAGCCACTCGATGTCAGCCGTCTCGCCGACGAGGCCGGCATGAGCGTGCCGGCATTTCACGCCAATTTTCGAGCCGTCACGCAGACTTCTCCGATCCAGTACATCAAGTCGACGCGGCTTCATCAGGCGCGCCTGATGATGATCCGCGACGGCTTGACGGCCGCCTCGGCATCCGCGCGAGTTGGCTATGAGAGCCCGTCGCAGTTCAGCCGCGAATTCAAGCGGTTTTTTGGACGCTCGCCGGTGGATGAGGCTCGGGACATGCGAGCGTCTTTCGCGCTCTCGCCCGCAGCGAAGATCGACGATTTTGTTGCGTCTCACTGATAGTCGGCAACGCGTGAAACGCCTGTTAACCAGGCGCAATGCGTCATTCGGTTGGATTGAACAGCTCGTAGCGCGAAATCAGCCGTTTTGCGTTATTCAGCTCCGGGTAGTCGATCCATGCGGAGCCTGATGGCCCGGCGCTGGCGTTGACCTGCTGCGCGCGATGCGCTTCGACCAGCGCGCGCGCGGCGCGCATGTCGGCTTCAGAAGGCGTGAGCGCGCGATGTATCGCCGGCACGTGCTCCGGATAGACGACGCTCTTCGAGGCGAATCCGAGCTGCGTCGATCGTTCCATGTCGCGCTCGAGAACCGCCGCCGATCGCCACGTGCAAGGCAAGTCCACGGGGACGCAACCGGCGGCCACGCATTCGATCAGAAAGCGGCTGCGCGCGTACAGCAACTCCTCGCCGGCCGGCGTGCGCCGCGCGCCGAGATTCGCGGCGAGGTCCTCGACGGCCAGCATGCAGCAGGTTATGCGCGGACTGATCTGAAGCAGTGCTCCCAGATTGACCAGACCCTTTGCGGATTCGATAACTGGAACCATCTCCGTCGAGCCCGGCGCAATGTCCAGCCTGCGCTCGATGTCGGCCAGCGCGCTGTCGAGCGCCGCGAGTTGCGCCGCGCTCTCTGCATGCGGCAGAAAGATCGCCCGGGGCCGGCCGGGCATGACGCCTTCGAGATCGGCATGGCCGTCGTGCTCCAGTTTATTGATTCTTACCGAGGCGATCGTGCCGGCTGCGTCGGCGCGAGGCAGAAAGGCCACAGTGCGTCGGCGCGCATCCGGACGCTCGGGTGGCGACGTCATCTCCTCGAGGTCCACCACGACGGCGTCCGCGCCACTCCGAAGGGCGGCGGCATGCGCCGTGTCGTCGTTGCCCGGGACAAAGAGCCATGTGCGCCGCTGATGGGGCGGCCGGGGAGGGCGATGGGCATTCATGCGGCGTGCCCCGCGCGTGCGAGCATGGCGTGCAGCAGTACATCCGCGCCACGCCTGACGTCCTCGGGCAGCGCGTCTTCGGCCTCGTTATGACTGAGACCGTCGACGCAGGGGATAAAGATCATCGCGGTCGGACAGTGCTTCGCGAGATGAATGGCGTCATGGCCGGCGCCGCTCACGATGCGCCGATGCGGATAGTCCAGCGTCTCGACTGCATGGCTCACGGCAGCAATGCACTGCGGATCGAACGGCGTGGCGGGGCTGACCCAGTGCTGGCCAATGTCCACCGAAAGCCGTCTGCGTTTCGCGACGGCATCGAAACGCTCGCGCAACTGGACTTCCATTTTGTCAATCAGAGCGTCGTCGGGATGGCGCAAGTCCACGGTGAAGCTCAGGTCTGCCGCAATCGTGTTGCGCGAAGCGTTGCGCACCTGCCATTCGCCGATGGTCGCGAGGCCCTGCGGGAAGAAATCCGCGGCGATGTTTTCCAGTTCAGCGGCCATTTCCGCGCTGGCGAACAGCGCATCGCGACGGTACTGCATCGGGGTCGTGCCGGCGTGCGCGGCCTGGCCTCGCACGCGGACGTCGAGCCAGCGGATCGCCTGGCCGCCCGTCACGACGCCGATCGGCACGCCGCTTTCTTCGAGCACGGGACCCTGTTCGATATGGGCCTCGAAGTAAGCATCGAACACGACACCGGGCACACTGCGCGCGCCGGCGTAACCCGTCGCCTGCAAGGCCTCCTCAACCGTCGTGCCTGCCGCGTCACGCGTGTTCAATGTCTGCGCGAGCGGCATGACGCCGGTGAATGCCGCCGAGCCGAGCATGGCCGGCGTGAAGCGCGCGCCTTCCTCGTTGGTCCACACCACGATCTCGATGGGCTTGTCGGTTTGAATATCCGAGTCGTTGAGCGTGCGTACGACTTCGAGCGCGGCCAGCACACCATAGACGCCGTCGAAGCGGCCGCCTTCCGGCTGGGTGTCGAGATGGCTGCCACTCGCGACCGGTGCCGTCTCCTGCTGTCTGCCGACGCGCCGTGCAAAGAGATTGCCCACCTGGTCGACGGACAATGTAAGGCCCGCCTCCGTACACCATCGCGAGAAGAGCGCGCGACCGGCCGCATCTTCCTCGCTCAGCGCAAGACGCCGGCATCCGCCGCCTGCCGTGGCGCCGATCGCCGCCATGTCCATCAGGCTCTTCCAGAGCCGTTCTCCGTTGATTTTCAGCATCACTACTCCTGAAGCCGCGGCGTGAGCGCCGCGTCGGGTTCGTCGTGATGCCTTTATCGGGAATCAAAAATGATTAGTAAAATTTTTAATTCTAATCCTAAGTATAATTTTGATGGATGATGAAACCTGTGAGGCTCAGCGTGAGCAAAGATCGCCCGGATACTTACCTGAACGACCGTCTCGACTGGAATCTGCTGCGCACGTTTCTCGCGATTGCCAAGGAAGGCAGTGTGAGTCGTGCCGCAACCAGGCTGCATCTGACGCAGCCCGCTGTCAGCCAGGCGTTGCGCCGGCTGGAAGAGCAGCTCGGCCTGCGGCTCGTGGACCGGCACGGTCCACGCATCGAGGTCACCCAGGCCGGGATTGAAGTGAAGCAGATTGCCGAGGATGTCTACGGCACGATCTCGCGTCTTTCGCTCGCGAATGTGGACCGCGATCACGACATTTCCGGCATGGTGCGCGTGAGCACGGTCAGCGGAATCGACTTTCCGGCCTACGATACCTTTCTCGCCGAATTCCATCGCACCTACCCGCGCATCGAACTCGAAAGCCAGGAAATGCGCAGCGCGGACGTGGTGAACAGCCTGCAGCAGAAGTCCGCGACGCTTGGGCTGACGCCGCGGCGCGCGCTGCCCAGGCGGGTGGATAGCCGCGTGTTTCTGCGGCAGCGCTACGCCCTTTTCTGCGGACGTCATCACCCGCTCTTCGGGCGCAGCGATCTGCGCATCGCCGATCTGGCCGGCGAAAAGTTCGTGTCCTTCACGGGCGACAAGGTGGGCGATCATCTGTCGCCGCTCACGTTCTTTCGCGACGAGATGGGTTTCACCGGGCGCGTGGTCGGTTCGTCGTCGAGCATGACCGAGGTCAGGCGTTTCATCTTCGCGGGCTTTGGCATCGGCTGCCTGCCGGAACACATTGTGCGCGACGATGTCGCCCAGGGACGCCTTCAGCGGTTGCCGCCGGATGAGGGCGTGGCCGACCTCGACATCTACATGCTGTGGTCGGTCGACCGGAAGATGAGTGCGGCGGAGTCGGCGTTCCTCGATTCGCTCAACGCATTTCTCGACGCACGCGAAAGCGAGAGCATGCCTCTGGAAGCTCAGTAGCCGCGCGATACGTCGACCACGTTTTGCAACGGCTCGCCGCGCGTCAGCAGGCGAGCGTTGTGCGCGACCTGCATGCCGATCGTCTCCGAACTGGCCACCGACGCCATGTGCGGCGTGACGATCAGATTCGGCGCGCGCCACAAGGCGTCGCCGGCGGGCAAAGGCTCAGTGGGAAATACGTCGACGATGGCGCCGCCGATCTGTCCGCGGGTCAGCGCCGTGATCAGGTCGGCGGGCACGAGATGCTCCCCGCGCCCGACGTGAATCAGTTTCGCGCCAGGCGGCAAGTGCTCGAACGTGGCGGCGTTGAGAATCCAGCGTGTTTCGTCCGTCAGCGGCAGCAGGCAGACGAGGATGTCCGTGCCCTGCAGGAAAGGCCTGAAACCTTGCGGGCCGGCGTAGGTGGCGACACCGGGCAGCTCGCGCGTGTTGCGCGCCCAGCCGCGCACGGTGAAGCCAAGCCGCTGCAGGTCGGTGGCGACGCGGCTGCCGATTTCACCGAGTCCCATGATGCCCACCGAGCAGGCGGACGGATCGCGCTGATCGTGACGGAACCAGCGTTCGAGACGTTGATTCGCCATCACACGGTCGAGCTGGCGATGGTAGTGCAATACGCCCCAGGTGACGAATTCGCTCATGCCGCGCGCGTGTTGTGGATCGACGACCCGGCACAGCGGGACGGCGGGAAGGGCCGGGTCCGACAGGATGTTGTCCACGCCCGCCGCGATGCTATGCACGAGCCGCAGTTTCGGCAGCGATGCCAGGGCGCCGGCAGGCGGGTTCCAGCAGACCGCGACTTCCGCGTCGCAAGGAGATCGGGCATCGTGCAGGACGACATCGAGTTCCGGGGCTGCGCGAAGAATCGGCGGCACCAGATGCGACATGTCGTAGTCGCGGCTCATCAGGACAAGTTTGGTCATGGGGTCGGCGGCGCTCAGGCCGGGCATCGGCGCTGAGCGCAAAGGCAATGAGAATGGGGAATGAGGCTAGCTGCGGTAATCGGATTGCGGGTCGTCGATCAGACGGAGCGCGGCTTGCCACGCCAGCTCCGCGATTTCCGCCGAATCCTCGCGATCGAACTGGCTCGCGGTCAGTTCACAGACTTCGCGCGGCGGGATGCGCAATGCGCTGCCGCCGGCCAGCGCCTGAATCTGCGCCTGGCAGGCACGCTCGAGGAAGTAGATCTCGTGGAATGCTTCGGCGGCCGTGGTGCCCGCGGCCAGCAATCCGTGATTGCGCAGGATCATCGCCTTGCAGGTGCCGAGATCGCGAACCAGACGTTCGCGTTCGCCGAGTTCCAGTGCGATGCCTTCGTAATCGTGGTAGCCGAGCTTGCCGTAGAACTTCAACGCATGCTGGCTGATCGGCAGCAGGCCTTGTTCCTGGGCGGATACGGCGGTTCCGGCGGCCGTGTGCGTGTGGATCACGAAATGCAGGTCGTCCCGCGCGGCGTGAATCGCCGAGTGGATCGTGAAGCCCGCGGCGTTCACGCGGAACAACGCGGGCTCGGTTTGCGCGCGCTCGTCGATGACCTTGCCCTGATGATCGATCTTCACCAGATCCGAAGCGCGCATCTCGTGGAACAGGACGCCATAGCGATTGATCAGGAAGGCGGCTGGCTCACCCGGCGCGCTCGGCAGACGCGCGGTAATGTGCGTGTCGATCATGTCCGTCATGCGGAAATGCGCGACGAGCCGGTAAAGCGCGGCCAGTTCTTCCCGCACATGCTGCTCTTGATCGGACTGCGCGCCGCGTGCAGCGCGCGATTCCAGCGCAGGATCGGATAATTGCGTCGTTTGCATTTGAAAAGACTCCGAGGTTCGCACTTGCTGTCGAGTGCGTAGTGTTCGCCGACGTGAGAGGACACGTCAATTTCATTGTTCTAATGCTGACCATTAGCATCGTGAATACTGGCGTGCCCTGCGCACTGAAGGACGTCGCGAATGGGCTCGCCGGCGTCGAGGCGGGCAAGCGTCGCGGGTTCCGCGAGATCCGATGCGAGCGCCATGGCGATCACGTCCGCGAGCGTCGCGGCGTTGGTAAACAATACGCCATTATCGTCGGCGAGGACGATGTCGCCGGGCCGCACCAGCACGCCCGCGCACATGACGGGCTCCATGAAGACGCTGGTGCCGGCATCGAGCTTTTTGGTCGTGAGCAAGGTCGTGCCGCGCGCGAAGACGGGCAGGCGTGTGCGTTGCAGCTCGGGCAGATCCGTCACCACGCCGTCGACAACGATCCCGTTCGCACCGGCGTTTAGCGCGGCGCATGCGGTGACCGCGCCGACCGGGGCATGCGCGTGGTCGCCGCTCATGTCGATTACGAGGACGTCACCGGGATTGAGATGCGAGAGCGCACGGTTCACCGCGACCGCATCGGGCGAACCGAGTTTGAGCGTTGCCGCTCGCCCGATCACTTTCACGTTGGGCACGAGCGCGCGGATGTGGTGGTCCGCAAAGCCCTGTTCCAGAAAGTGGCCGAGCGTCGGAAAGCTGACGGTTTGAAGCTTGCGCAGCAAGGTGCTGTCGATTGGAGCGTGCATGGTGTCGAGATCCGGTATCGAACGTTTATGACAGGCTGGCCGTGGTGGCACGGGCGCGCGCGCCGGACGAGATATCCCTGCGCAGTGTTTCGGCCAGCAGCACGAGCGCGATCGCGGACACCGCCGCCGAGCCGATCATGTACCAGGCAACCGACGAACCGCGCCCCGTGGCGGACAGCAGCGCCGTCGTCACAATGGGCGTGGCGGCGCTGCCGAGCAGTCCGGACAGCATGTAGCTGACGGACAGCCCGGAATAACGCACCTCGGTGCCGAAGAGTTCGGCGAGGAAGGTGGCGATCGGGCCATAGTTGGCGGCGAAGGCGGTCATCATCAGCAGATAGCCGAGGAGCGCGAAGGAAAAGTCGCGGGTGTCGAGCAGCCAGAAGAGCGGAAACGCAAGCAGCGCCTCAGCCACGATGCCGCCGATGATCACCGGCTTGCGTCCCACCACATCGGACAGCCTGCCGAAAGCGGGCAGCAGCACGATGCACAGCGCGCAGGCGATCAGGGCGATGGAGAGCATGACGTTGCGCGAAAAGCCTAGCGTCTGCGTGCCGTATGTGAGGCCGAACGCGACAATCAGATTGAACGACGTGCCGGTCGACATGGTGGCGATGCCGCCGAGCAGCACCTGCTTCCAGTAGCGCGTGAGGACGTCGGCGATCGGCAGCTTGACCTGCGCGGACGCTTCCTTGACCTTGCGGAACGACGGCGTCTCGGACGTATTCAGGCGGATATAAAGCCCGACGCCGACGAGCAACGCGCTGGCGAGGAACGGAATACGCCAGCCCCACGAAAGCAGGGCCTCGTTCGTCATGACGGCGTTGCTGAGCAGAAACGCCAGATTCGCGATGAGAGTGCCTGCGGGAACGCCGACCTGCACCCACGAGCCATACAGCCCGCGTTTGTTTTCAGGCGCGTGCTCCACGGCCATCAGCACGGCGCCGCCCCACTCGCCGCCGAGCGCGAGACCCTGAACGATGCGCAGCGTGAGCAGCAGAATAGGCGCCCAGATGCCGATCGACGCGTAGTTCGGTAGCAGTCCGATGGCGAACGTGGCAATACCCATGATGACGAGGGAAACCAGCAGCATGGCCTTGCGCCCGAGCCGGTCGCCAAAATGGCCGAAAAGCGCGGCGCCGACAATACGCGCCAGATAGGCCGAGGCGAAGGTGCCGAAGGCGAGCAGCGTGCCGATCAGCGGCACGAAACCGGGGAAAAATACTTTGTTGAAGACAAGCGCGGAGGCCGTTGCAAAGACAAACAGGTCGTACCACTCGACGGTCGTGCCGATCACGCTCGCGACGGCGATTTTCTTCATGTCGCTGGGCGAGTCGTCCGGCGCGGGTGGCGTGTTCGCGGGGCGGTAGGAACTCATGGGCTTCTCCTGGGGCATGGCGGGGTCGGTGTTGAACGCAGCCATTGCGCGCATGGCCTGGTGCCTTTATCGGAAGCCAAAAACAATAAGTAAAAGTCTGTTTTCTAATCCTGAGTATTAGCGGGGCGAATGATCCCAGATGAAAAAGAGCTCGCGCAAAAAGAAAAACGCCCCGCAGGGCGTTTTTCAAGAACCTCGGTCCAGCAGGAAACTCGCGTTCCCCCCTAACAGAGACTCGCTTAGAACTTGTGACGGATACCGACGCGGAATGCCAACTGGTTGTCCGAACCCGTGCCCGACGTGTTGAAGTAGCTCGTGCTCGAACCGATCTGCGCCTGCACATCGCCCGTTGCCGCGTTGTGGCCCGAAGCGATCTGGTAGATACCCAGTGCATACACGTCCGTACGCTTGCTCAGCGCATAGTCGACGCTCAGGTCCGCCTGGTTCCAGTGGCCCGTGTTCGCGTTGCTCAGGTGCATGTACGTGTAGCCCGCGCCTGCCGTGAGAGCCGGCGTGAACGCGTACTTCGCGCCTGCTTCATAGGCGGCGAACGTCGTCGAACCACCCGTGAGCGGCTCGAAGCGCGTGTTCGTGTACAACGCCCACAGCGTTGCTGCGCCGATCGAGTAACGGCCGCCGACGCCGAACGTGCGCAGATCGCGCACCGTGCCGGTCGTCACGTTGGCCATCGCCGTCGAGAAGGCCGGCGTTGCCTGACCCGGGAAGCGGATGTCCGTGTAAGCCGCGCCGACGCCGAACGGGCCGTTTGCGTAGTTCACGCCGAAGCTATAAGCACGCGACGAACCGGCGGTCGTGCCGACCGTCGGCGAGCCTGCAAATGCGCCAGCCTGGTTCGAGAAGCCGTACATCGCGCCGAAGGTCAGGCCCGCGAAATTCGCGCTGCTGAACTTGACTGCGTTGTTGATACGGCTCGACGTCAACTGGTCGACGTCGTTGATGTGGTAAGCGTAGTTACCCGCGACGGTCTGGCCGCCGGTCGAGTAGTTGCCGCCCAGATAGTCCGTCGAAAACGAGTACTGGCGACCGAACGTCAGGGAGCCGATACCGTCCTTCGACAGACCGACATAAGCTTGACGGCCGAACAGTGCGCCGCCCTGGCCGAGCGTGCCGTTGCCGCTGTTAAAGCCGCTTTCCAGCACGAACAGCGCCTTCAGGCCGCCACCCAGATCTTCCGTGCCGCGCAGGCCCCAACGGCTGCCTTGGGCAACGCCGTCGTCGTACTTGAAGAGGTTGTCGTGACCCGTTGCGGTTTTCGAGTTGTTCACGTAGCTGATACCGGCATCGATCAAGCCATACAGCGTGACGCTGCTTTGCGCGTGGGCGGCGGTGGCGAAGACGGCGAGAGTAGCGGCGGTCAATACTTTCTTGTTCAAGACTTTCTCCGATTAAAAATTAAGCGATCGCCACGCCGAACTCTTCGGTAAGGTCGTGCGATGGCCCGCAATTTAAGGGAACGCAGAGTAAGGTATGTGACAGCATGGGTTATTTTTGAAATCTGTCGCGCCTACGCGACACTCACATAGCGCCGCCAGCGCAAATCGCGCAGGGCGCGCGCATATAAGCTTTTTCCGGATCGTGCATATAAGCGTGTGAAAAACGATTGGTTTCGGGCGCCGCGGCCGCATGCGACGATGCGCGCCTATCAACAAATCGCCCGTGGGGAAACGCATGCAACGCCGGACAATCATCCAGAATCTGCTCGCTATCGCCGCCGTCTCGCTGACGGCCACGTTCGCGCACGCGGACGACAAACAACTCAAGATCGGCACGATGAGCGGCCCGGACGCGCAAATCTGGACGGTCGTGACGAAAGTGGCGGCGAAGGAAGGTCTGAATGTCAAGGTCATCGAATTCAACGATTACATTCAGCCGAACGCGGCGCTCGATGCGGGCGACCTCGACGCCAACGGTTTTCAGCACCAGCCGTTTCTCGACAGCCAGATCAAGCAGCGCGGCTACAAGATCGTCAACGTCGGCCTGACCTACGTGTCGCCCATGGGCTTCTATTCGAAGAAACTCAAGTCGCTCAAGGACTTGCCGGAAGGCGCGAAGGTCGGCATCCAGAACGATCCGTCGAACGGCAATCGCGCGCTGCTGCTTCTGCAGAAGTACGGCGTGATCAAGTTGAAGCCGGGCGTCGGCACGAACGGGGTGAACGCGACGCCGCTCGACGTCGCGGAGAATCCGAAGAAGATCAAGCTGGTCGAACTCGACGCCGCGCAGTTGCCGCGCGCGCTCGGCGATCTCGACGCGGCGTCGATCAATACCGACTACGCGGTCAAGGCCGGCCTGCAGCCAACCAAGGACGCAATCGCGATCGAGGACCTCAAGGGCCCGTACGCGAATCTGATCGCGGTGCGCGAGCAGGACCGCAATCAGCCGTGGGTGAAGAAGCTGGTGGCGGCGTACGAGTCGGACGAAGTGCGCAAGTACATCGATACGCAATTCAAAGGCGCGATCATTCCGGCCTTCTGATCAGCGTTTCAACACACGACGCGTTAACGCAAATCGCCCGCTGAAATAGCGGGCGATTTGCCTTTCGGTTCAAGCCTTTACGGTGGCGCTGCGCGATTGCGCGGCGCAACTCGCGGTTCACAAGCCTTAATTGCTCAACAACGAGCCACTGCGAAACGCCTTCGCGCCGGCGATACGCGCGAACTCCAGGCCGGCCGTCGCAAAGCGCGTCAGATGCCGTGCGTACAGCACGCCGGCCACGCTGCTCTTCAGCGTGACGACTTGCTCCGTGAGCGGATCGACGATATCGGCGATCTCATGACCGACGTCGACCCAGGTGCCCACTTCGCAGCGATACACCAGCACGCCGCTCATCGGCGCGACGATCGGCTCGGCGCCGGCCAGCGGCGTGGCGGCGAATTCAAGCGGCGGCAGCGGGGCGGCCGTGCCGTCGATCACGCCACGCGAGGTCAGATATTCGATGATCGCCTGGGCATCATGCTCGGCGTACTCGTACGACACTTCGCGCTGGCCGCGCAGTTCGATCGTCACCGAGATCGAGCCGTTCGGAATCGGGAAGCGGTCGCCGTAGCGGCCACGCAGATCCGACCAGCAGAAGCTGTGGATTTCGTCGAACGGATTGCCCACCGAATTGAGCGCGAGCAGCGAGGCCTTGGCGTCCAGGTAGCAGGCGAGCGGCTCGACTTCCGGCCACAGATCCGGGTTCGTGTAGAGGTGCATCGCGGCTTCCCAGTCGCAGTGCAGATCGAGCACGACGTCGGCGTCGTACGAGAGCTTTTGCAGCGCGAGGCGCTGCGATTCGAGTTCGGTCGCCGGCTTCTGTGCGTCGAGCGCCTCGCGCATGGCCGTACGGATGGCGGTGCGGTTGGCGTCGACGTTGTCGGTCAGGCGCGACTCGATCACCGGCTGCACCAGCGCCGACAGATCGTGGAAATTGCGGTTGAAGTTCTGCGCGGTGTTGGTTTCGAAGCGCCCCGTCAGATGGCCGAGAAAGTGCTGATTCAGCCCGATCGGATTGGCCACCGGCACGATCACGACTTCGCCGCGCATCTTGCCGGCCGCTTCCAGCGCGGCCAGCTTGCGGCGCAGCGCCCACGACACCAGCATGCCCGGCAACTCGTCGGCATGCAGCGACGACTGGATGTAGATCTTCTGTCCGCCGCCGGGACCATAGTGGAAACTCGTGAGGTTACGGGCGGTGCCGAGCGTCGGGGCAATCAGCGGATGGGTTTGGGTTTGCATAGTTTTCAAATCCGCGGCCAGGTGGGGCGTGCCGCGCTATCTCGTTGATAACAGTGGGGAAACTTGCTTGACGGCCGGTCAGTCTCGGGCCGGCGGGCGGCGCCTTCTGGGCGCCTCGATCGCACGATCTTAGCCGATATGACGCAGTGTGTGGTTTTATGCGGCGCCGCAAATGAAACGGGCTCCGCATGTGGCGGAGCCCGTTTCTGCCAACCGGCAAGCGCGTCGTCAGACGCGCATGGCCAACTTAGCTGCCGTACACGTCGAAGTCGAAGTACTTCTTCTCGAGCTTCTTGTACGTACCGTCCTTGATGATGTCGGCGATTGCCTTGTCGACCTTCGCCTTCAGATCGGTGTCTTCCTTGCGCATGCCGATGCCTGCGCCGTTGCCGAGGATCTTCGGATCGTCGAGGTCCTTGCCGACGAAGTCGAAGCCGGCGCCGCGCGGCGTCTTCAGGAAGCCGATTTCAGCTTGCACCGCGTCTTGCAGCGCTGCGTCCAGACGGCCCGACAGCAAGTCGGCATAGACCTGGTCCTGGTTCTGATACGGCACGACCTTCGCGCCCTTCGCTTCCCAGTACGTCTTCGCGTAGGTTTCCTGGATCGTGCCTTGTTCCACGCCAACCGTCTTGCCCTTGAGCGAGTCGGCCGTCGGCAGGATGCCCGAACCCTTCTTCGCCACGAGGCGCGTCGGCGTGTTGAACAGCTTGTTCGAGAAGGCGATCTGCTCGGCGCGTTGCGGCGTCATGGACATCGACGACAGCACGCCGTCGAACTTCTTCGCCTTCAGGGCCGGGATCATGCCGTCGAAGTCGTTTTCGACCCACACGCACTTGGCCTTCAGGCGCGCGCAGATTTCATTGCCGAGGTCGATGTCGAAGCCAACGAGCTTGCCGTCCGAGCCCTTCGACTCAAACGGAGGATAGCTGGCGTCAACGCCGAAACGGATGGTCGACCAATCTTTAGCGTGTGCGCCAATCGAGACGGTAGCAAGCAGAGCAACCGTCAAAGCCGCTAGCAGTTTTTTCACTGTTTTACTCCTCGGTGTAGTTCAAATTCGCCCGCATGCGATTGTGCCGCTGCGGGGCACCCGGCGCGACTCACGACCGGGCTTGGGTTGAAGCTGCCGGCCGGGGCGGCCAGCAGCGCGCGCCAAGCTTATCAGTTCAAAAAGATTGGGTAGCTAGTGAAACACCGGATGGCGCATGAGGATAGCTTTTAAAGCCCGAATGTGGTGGAGATTCAAAAGTGGCCGTGATGCGTATTGGATGGAATGCCCGCTCGCCTCACGCATGTAATCGCGTAGTAATGAAGTTGGCTAATTGCGTCCGTATTGCGGTGGTCGGCCGAATGACGCGCGATTCAAGCCGCCCTGGCGCGAGCGGACTAAAAACCGGCCATCTACTCCTTACCCAGCGAATCCGCGCGCCCGGCGCCGACCTCGCCGCACCACAGTTCGCCTTTGTCCATCATCTGCGCGTCTTGCGCGGACATGCCCGCGCAGGTGCCGCGCATGTCCTGCGTCTCGCGCTCAGTGCGCGCGAGCGCGGCCCGGTTCATTTCGCCCTGAAGCCAACCGCCGAAGCACGCAATCGATCCGGCCGCGACGGCCACCCACATCCACTCTGTTTTGCTCAAGCGCATTGTCTGTTTCTTGTCCGACTCTTCGACTGCCCGGAAGACAGGCCGCGCGGCATCCGGCGACGCTGCCGTCGACCGCCGGCGGCGGACTGGGCAAGAGAGTTTATCGGCATCGGCGTGGGGGTTCTTTAGAAGCGGCGCTCGCGACTTCCGAATGGCGATATTAAGCGCGGACTGTCGCGCGCTATTACAGTGCTTGCGCGCGTTTCAATCGACCAGCGGCGAGTTAAAGTTTCCGCATAAGGTGCCGTTAAATGCAGATGAGCGGGTTTGCTGCATCACGTCCGACCGGATATTTTTTCGACTCTGGCTAAGCCAAAAACCAAAAATGGTTTCCTTAGCGCTATCATCGATGCTCCTCGCGCTCCGCTACGTGCAGCATCGAGCGTATCTGTCTGAAGAAAGTCACCGAGCACCCCGTCCGCGGATCGAGTCCGCGTGTTTGCGCTCGTCGGAAAGGCCTTCTGCTAAACGGTGTTGGTTATGCACATGATGTTGACGGCAGATGAAAAGCGCTTTTGTAAACGATTCTTCCATTCACGAATCGCTGCCGCCCTGGCGCGCGCACGTTTGTCGTGTCGCGGCGTTTGTCCGGGATTTTTAACATTCCTGATCGGTGCGGTTATCTGCCTGGGCGTTTTTTCGGCGTCGCCGGTTAAAGCCGATGAAAAGATTCTGCGCGTGCTGGCATGGCCCGGTTACGCGGACGCCGACGTCGTCAAGAATTTCGAGGCGCGCTATAAAGCCAAAGTGGAAGTGACGCTGGTCGATTCCGACGAGGCGCTGTGGGCCCAGATGCACGCCAAAAACGCGCCGCCTTTCGACGTGCTCGCCGCCAATACCGCGGAAATCCAGCGCTACACGCAGGCGAATCTGCTGGCGCCGCTCGATCTTGCCAGCTTGCCGAACACCAAAAAACAGTTGCCGCGCTTTCAGGCGCTCGCATCGATCGGCGGCCTCACGTCGGGCGGCAAGGCATACGCCATTCCGTTCACGTATTCGTCAATGGGGCTGATCTACGACCGCAAGCAGGTCGCGGTGGCGCCGCGCTCCATGCGCGAATTGTGGAATCCGCGCTACCGCGGCAAGGTGCTCGACTTCAACAGCGCGCAGCACAATTTCTCGTTCACGGCGCTGGCGCTGGGCTACCCCCATCCTTTTCAACTCGATGCCGGGGAGATGCGCGCGATTGCGCACAAGCTCGTCGATCTGCGCCGCAATCTGTTGACCTATTACACCTTGCCCGAGGAGGCGACCGCGTTTTTCATTCAGCATAAGGTCGCGCTGATGTTCGGCAACTACGGCACCCAGCAGGTCGAATTGCTGCGCCGCGCGGGCGCCGACGTCGGCTACGTGATTCCCGACGAAGGTGCGCTCGCGTGGCTGGATTGCTGGTCGATGACGCGCGCGGCGGCCGATCAGCCGCTGGCGCTCGCGTGGATCAACTACATGCTCGAACCGGGCGTCAGCGCGTTGCTGACGCAACGCCAGGGACTCGCCAACACATTGACGGCGCCTGCGGAAAACAGCGATAACGCGCGCATCGTGTGGATCGGCCCGGTCGAGGATATTCAGCGGCGCGAGGACCTGTGGGCCCGAATCGTGTCCGGGGACCGGTCGGAGCGTTTTTGATGATACGCCCGGGGCTGACCTTCAAACTATCCGTGCTGCTTGCGTGCATCGGCGTGCTCGCGTCCGGCGCGACCGGCTATTACGCGTATCGCGCCAACCGCACGATGCTCGTGAACGAAGCCGAGCGCAGCCTGCTCATGTCGACGGAATTGCTCGGCCAGCGCTTTTCCACCTCGATCGACGATGTCGCCGCCGACGCGCTCGTGCTCGCGAGCATGCCGTCCACGGCGGAGGTCGCGCAGACCGACGACGGTGTCGGCCCGAACGTGGCGCGCGAACGGCTGGCGCAGGTTTATTCCAGTTTCATGGTGCATCACCCCGAGTACCTGCAAGTCCGTCTGATCACGCGTCAGCACTATGGACTCGAACTGGTTCGCTTCGACCGCGACGCGGACGGCCTCGTGCGCGTCGAAGGGAACAAGTTGCAGGAGAAAGGCCAGTTCGCGTACGTGTTCGACACGCTGGCGTTTTCGCCGGGCCGCATCTATACCTCGCCGATCTCCGTCAACCACGAGTACGGCACGCATGCCGCGCAAGGCAAGCCGACCTTGCGGCTTGGCACGCCGGTGTCGAACGCCAATGGCGCGGTGGTGGGTGTGATCGTGATCGACATCGATCTGGCGGGTTTGTTCAAGCGCCTGCAAAGCGATTTGCCGAGCGACTATCAGGTCTATCTGGCTAACGAGTGGGGCGATTTCCTCGTCAATCCAGATGCGTCGAAAACCTTCGGCTTCGATCGCGGCCGGCGCGTGCTGATGCAGGACAGTTTCTCCGTCACCAAGCCGCTTTTCGAACAGACGCAAAGCGAGGTGCTGGTCAACGGCCTTGGGCGGCCACGGCAGGCCGCCGGCCAGGTGCTCGCTTTCGTGCGCAGGCCGTTCGGCGATCTGGAGGGCAACCGCTTCATCGTGCTCGGTCTCGCCAAGCCGCTCGAAGACGTCTTGTCCGGCGCGAATCTGCTCGGCAACCGAATCGTGCGCATGGTGCTGATTTTCAGCGTGTTGGCGCTGTTTCTCGCCGTTCTGTTTGCGCGCGCGCTGACCAAGCCGCTGCATATTCTCGCGTACGCGGCGACGCATCTGTTCGCCGAGCACGCCATGGAAACGCTGCCGCTCAAACGGACCGACGAGATCGGCGTGCTGGCGCGCTGCTTCGACCGGCTGCGCCGCGAAATCAAATCGCAGATGGATGTGCTGCACACCAAGCAGCGCGAGCTCGTGCATCTCGCCACGCACGACGTGTTGACCGGACTGCCGAACCGCGTGCTGTTCATGGAGAAACTCGAAAGCGCAATCGACGAAGCGACGCGCCGCGAGGAAGGGCTGGCCGTGCTGTTCGTCGACCTGGACCGCTTCAAGCAGATCAACGATCAGTTCGGCCATGCCGTCGGCGACAAGGTGCTCGTGGCGGTAGCGCGCCGCTTGAAGCAGGTGCTCTGTTCCGCGGATGTGGTGGCGCGTCTGGGCGGCGACGAGTTCATCGTGTTGATCGAGGGACCGCGCTCGGCGGAGGCGGCGCCCGCGATTGCCTCGCGGATCATGGCGACGTTGAACGAAGAACTGCGGGTGGACGGGCAGGGCATGACGGTAGGCGCGAGCATCGGCATCAGCCAGTTTCCCGACGACAGCGGCACGGCCGAGGAGCTGCTGCTCAACGCAGACGCCGCGATGTACGCGGCCAAATCCGGCGGACGCTGCGCCTATATGAGCTATCACGATGTGCTCGAAATGCGCCGCCGCGAACAATTCGAGCAGGTGCACGCGCAGGCGGGCGTTGGCGCAACGGAAGGGCGCGAGGCCGAGCCGCTGGCTTGAGGCGCTGGATGCACCGGATGCGCCTGATCGCTTGTTGCTGCATGTCCGGCTTTGCCGGTGGCTTTCTGGATGCTTGCGAATCGCTTTCTGATTGCGCCGCCTGCTTCTCTCTTCGCCTCAAAACCGCGAGGCAACTTTGCCTCGATCCCCGCTTCGCCGAGCGTCGAAGCAATCGTTTGCGCCGATCTTGAGGCAAGTCTTTTTGATTTTCGGCGAAGCGTTTCCGCCGTATCAACTTTGCCTCGAGCCTGCCGAAAACTCCGATATAGCAACGGATTTGACGGGAGACTTCCGTGAAGCGACAGATAGGGTTATTGGCTGCCGTTTTCGCGTTCGCCGGGTGCGCCCAGATGCCTCCGCCGACTGCGGCCCATACGGACAAGGCGCCGAACGAGGTGATCAGTTTCGACATTCCGCCCGATGCACTCGGCGCGCGCGATCCGCAACTCACCGCCGTGCTCGCCAAGGCGGGCGCGCTGGCCGCCGCGCAGCCGCAGTCCACGGTCGTGCTCGTGACCGCGCTGGGACAGGACTTTGCTTACCTGAATCAGGCGGTGTGGAAGGGCGTGCCCGCGCAGCGCACGGCGCGCGTGAACTTCGAGAACCGCACCGCCGGAGTGGGGCAGCCGTATAGCGTGTCCATCAGGACGGTTCAATGAAGGAGGGCACCGTGACGGTTCGTATCATTCTGCTGGCGTTGGCCGGGCTCCTGAGCG
The DNA here is from genome assembly GCF_046027355.1 of Paraburkholderia sediminicola. GTDB lineage: Bacteria > Pseudomonadota > Gammaproteobacteria > Burkholderiales > Burkholderiaceae > Paraburkholderia > Paraburkholderia sediminicola_B. The sequence goes on from NZ_JAQQEK010000001.1 coordinate 581,048, forward strand.
CCCCGGCCTTCGCCGGTCAGCCGGGCGCGGACCTGCAATCCGCCGGCGCGTTTCCCGCCACATTTCCTGCCGCGGCGGACAAGGTCTATCCGCCGTTGCCATCGCTCGCGATGCTCCCGCCGCCAGCCGCGGGCGACGACGACTTGCCGCTCAAGCCCGCTACGCATAGAAAGAAGCCGCATGTGGCGGTGCAGGCGCAGGAGCGCAGAAGTCCGCCGGGCCCGGTCGTGCGCATCGTCGTGTCCGACGCCTCGCATGCCTATCTCGACTCCGTGCAACGACAGATCGATCAGGCGTTGGCCAAATAAACCGACGCTCGCCACTCTTTATCACTAACTAGCGGAAGGATGCGTCATGTCCTTGAAGATCTTCCTTATTGCGCTCGCCTGCCTGTCGGTGTGCGGCGTCGCGCAAGCAGCCGACGACTGCTTCAACGAAGCCGCGGCGTATCAGGGCGTCAACCCGTGGGTGCTGCGAGCGCTTGCGTGGTACGAATCGAAGGGTGACGCGAGCGCGATACGCCAGAACGCAAATGGCTCGGTCGACGTGGGTCAGTTGCAGATCAACTCGATTCACTTCGACGACCTCGCGCGCGAAGGCGTGCCGCATCGCGCGCTGATCGATCCGTGCGTGAACGTGTACGTGGCCGCCTGGCTGCTGAAACAGAAGATGGTCAAGCACGGCAATACGTGGCGCGCGATCGGCGCGTACCACTCGGAAACGCCAAAGCAGCGCGATGCCTATGCGCGTGGGATTCAGAAAGTGCTGGTGGCGTGGGGGCAGTTGCCGACCACGCGTTGAACCTGCTCGCCGTGCGCGCAACGTGCGCCCGGCGAGCAATAAAAGCCCTATAAAAAAGCCTTCAAACGATCCGTGCCCCGCCGCGATACGTCGCGCGCGGCACCGGCAACTTATCGAGCATCGTCACGCGCACGAAGTCCGCGCGCAAACCCGCTTCGATCGAACCGCGGTCGTGCAAACCGGCGGTGCGAGCCGGTTCGGCGGAGACCGTCGCCATCGCGCGCGGCAAGGTCCAGCCGGCTTTGTCGACCAGTTCGAACACGGCGGTCATCAGGCTCGAAGGCACGTAATCCGACGACAGGATATCGAGCAAGCCGGCTCGCGCCAGTTCGAGCGCCGACACGTTGCCCGAATGCGAGCCGCCGCGCACGATGTTCGGCGCGCCCATGATGGTCGAAATGCCATGCTCGCGCGCGGCCTCGGCGGCGATGCGGGTGGTCGGGAATTCGGCGAGCACGATGCCTTCCTGCTTGGCCTGCTCGACGTGTTCGATCAGCGTGTCGTCGTGGCTCGCCACCGGAATGCCGAGCCGGTTGCAGCGCGCGACGATCTCGCGGCGGTGCGCATCGGCGTAACGCGCCTGTTCGACCGACAGTTCGGCCAGCGCGGTCGCGACATGTTCGTCGCTCAGCTTGCCGTTGCGCTCCTGGAAGCGGCGCCATTGCTCACGGTCGTGCCACTGACGCTGACCCGGCGTGTGATCCATCACCGAGGCGAGCCGCAGCAACGGATGCGCGCACAGCGAGTCGAACACTTCCACGACGTCTGCGGTGGCGATTTCGCAGCGCAGATGCAGGAAGTGTTCGGCGCGCAGCAGCTTGCGCTCGGAAAACCGTGTGAGCGATGCGGCGCATTGCGTCTGCAGATCGCGGCCCCGCAGGCCCACGTTCGTGCGCGAGCCGATAGCGAGCGCATCGAACACGGTGGTGATGCCGGCCGCGGCCACTTGCGCGTCGTGGATCACGAAGGCGGCGTCGGTATTCCATTGCACGCCCGGACGCGGCGCGAGATGCTTCTCGAGATTGTCCGTGTGCAGTTCGATCAGGCCGGGCAACAGATAGTCGCCCTCCCAATCTTCGGCTTCACGCGCCGAGGTCGTGCCGCGCTCGACGTCGCGAATCACGCCGTCTTCGACGCGTAGCACGCCGGTGAATACTTCGTCTCGCGTCACGATGCGAGCGTTCCTGATCAACATCGACTTGCTCCGTAGTCAGTCAGACTTGAGTGTGGCTGTGTGGGTGTTTCCGCATTGACGCCGCATGCGTCAGTGTAGTGCTGTTTCGTATTGGTTAGTGACGCAGCGGCGGCTGCAGTTCCAGGCGGCGCGTGGCCACCTTGTTGCGCGTATCTTCGTCGTGAAAGATGCCGACGATCGCCGCACCGCGCTCACGCGCCTCGACGATCAGATCGGCGACCACGTCGCGGTTTTCCGCGTCGAGCGAGGCCGTCGGTTCATCGAGCAGCAGCAGCGGGTGCTCCGCGATCAAACCGCGCGCGATATTCACGCGCTGCTGTTCGCCGCCGGAGAACGTGGCGGGCGCGAGCGACCACAGCCGTTCCGGCACATTCAATCTGGCCAGCAGTGCGGCGGCGCGCGAGCGCGCTTCGTCTTCAGGGACGCCGCGCGAGAGCAGCGGTTCGGCGACGAGCGTGAGCGTCGGCACGCGCGGAATCACGCGCAAGAACTGGCTCACATAACCGACCACGCCACGGCGCAGGCGCAACACGTCGTGCGGTTCGGCGCCGGTAATCGACACGGGCTGGCCGTCATTCGCCGCATCGCGAATCGCAATCGAGCCGCTGCTCGCCAGGTAATTGCCGTACAGGCAGCGCAGCAGCGTGCTCTTGCCCGCGCCCGACGGCCCGATCAGCACCACGCACTCGCCGCGCTCCACATCGAGCGAGACGCCTGCCAGCGCTTCGATCTGCACGCCACCTTGGCCATGCAACGTAAACGTCTTGCCGATGCCGACCGCGCGCAACATCAGCGCCGCGTTGTCGACGAACGCGCGCTCGCCGGCGCGCGCTTCACTGCTTGTTTCAATGGATCGCATTGTGAGCCTCAAACCGGCAGAACCGAGGAAACCAGCGTTTGCGTGTACGGGTGCTGCGGATCGTCGAGCACCTGATCGGTCAAACCCGCCTCGACGACTTCGCCGCCCTGCATGACCATCAAGCGATGCGCGAGCAAACGCGCGACGCCGATATCGTGCGTGACGATCAGCACCGACAGATGCAGCGTGGACGTCAGCGTGCGCAGCAGATCGAGCAGACGCGCCTGCACCGACACGTCGAGACCGGCGGTGGGTTCGTCCATGAAGACGAGCCGCGGACTGGTGACGAGATTGCGTGCGATCTGCAAGCGCTGCTGCATGCCGCCTGAAAACGCCGCCGGGAATTCGTCGATGCGCGAGGCGTCGAGTTCCACGCGCTCCATCCACTGCGTGGCCGCGTAACGGATATCGCCATAGTGACGCGCGCCGACGGCCATCAACGGCTCGCCGATATTCGCGCCGGCCGAGACGCCGCTGCGCAGTCCGTCGCGCGGATTCTGCTGGACGAAGCCCCACTCGGTGCGCATCAACAAACGGCGGCGCGGTTCGGACAACGCGAGCAGATCGAGCTGGTCGCCGTGCGTCGCCGTGTAGCGAAGCGAGCCGCTGTCGGCCGCGTTTTTCAGCGCGAGCGTGTTGAGAAGCGTGGTCTTGCCCGAACCGGATTCACCGACGATGCACAACACCTCGCCCGGATACAGATCGAAGCTGACGTTCCTGCAGCCGTTGCGGCCGCCGTATTGTTTGGTGAGCGAACGTGCGCTCAGAAGCGGCGTCATGCGGGCTCTCCTTTGCGTGCTTCGCGCGCCGGCAGATCGAGATCCGCGTCGCCGCGGCGTTCGTGGCAGTAGTCGCTATCGGAGCAGACGAACATGCGTTTGCCGGCGTCGTCCACGATCATTTCGTCGAGAAAGCTCTCCGTCGATCCGCACAGCGCGCACGCGTGCTGCCACTTCTGCACTTCGAACGGATGATCGTCGAAGTCGAGGCTGCGCACCGGCGTGTACGGTGGAATCGCGTGAATGCGCCGTTCGCGGCCGGCACCGAACAATTGCAGCGCGGGGTTCATATGCATCTTCGGGTTGTCGAACTTCGGAATCGGCGAGGGCGAAGCCAGGTAGCGGTGGTTGACGATCACCGGGTAGTCATACGTCGTCGCGATGCTGCCGTGATGCACGATATCTTCGTAGAGCTTCACGCTGATCAGGCCGTAATCGGCGAGCGCATGCAGCTTCTTGCATTCGGCGACACGTGGTTCGAGTCGAAAGAGCGGCTCGGGCATCGGCACCTGATAGACCAGAATCTGCTTGTCGGTGAGCGGCGCTTCGGGAATGCGGTGACGGGTCTGAATGATCGTCGCGTCGACCGTGCGGCGCGTGGTCGCCACGCCGGTGGTGCGCGCGAAGAAGCGGCGGATGTTGACCGCGTTGGTGGTTTCGTCGGAGCCCTGATCGATCACCTTCAGTGTGTCCTGCCTGCCGATGATCGCCGCGGTGACCTGAATGCCGCCGGTGCCCCAGCCGAACGGCAGCGGCATTTCACGCGAGGCGAACGGCACTTGATAACCGGGCACCGCAACGGCCTTGAGCAAGGCGCGGCGCAGCATGCGTTTGGTCTGTTCGTCGAGGTACGCGAAGTTGTAGCCGTCGGCGGCGCTGTCGTATGACGCGATGGGCGCGGTGGCGAGTGATGTGTCGGGCGCGTTCATGCTGCCTGCTCCTGCTGAGCGTTGGGTTGATCCTCACCCTGCAAGGCGTGCTGCGCGCGCAAACGGCGCACGAGTTCCAGTTCCGATTGGAAGTCGACGTAGTGCGGCAGCTTCAGATGCTGCACGAAACCGGACGCTTCGACGTTGTCGCTATGCGAGAGCATGAATTCGATATCCTGCGTCGGCGAGGCAAGCGTTTCGCCGAGTTCTTCGGCGCGCAGCGCGCGGTCGACGAGCGCCATCGCCATTGCCTTGCGTTCCGAGTGGCCGAACGCGAGGCCGTAGCCTTGTGTGAACGTCGGCGGGACATCGCCGCTGCCGGCGAACTGGTTGATCATCTGGCATTCGGTAATGTCGATGTCGCCGATTTCCACCGTTTCGCCCAGCTCGTCGAGTTCCATTTCCACGGCGATGGTGCCGAAGCGGATCTCGCCCGCGAACGGATGCGAGTGCGCGTAGCCACGCTGCGTCGCGTAACCCATCGCAAGCAGAAAGCCTTCGTCGCCGCGCGCGAGATTTTGCAGGCGCGTGGCGCGGCTCGCGGGAAAGGCGAGCGGCTCACGCGACAAGTCGCCGGGTTCCGGCGCATTCGGCGTGGGACGTTCCTGTTCGATCAGCCCTTCTTTGTCGAGCAGGCTGACGACGCGCGGCATCGCTTCTGATTCAGGCGCGGTGGTTTGACTCGAAGACGACGAAGTTACGCTAGCCGCCGCATCGCCCTCGGCGAGCAACGCGAAATCCAGCAGACGTTGCGTGTAATCGTAAGTCGCGCCCAGCAACTGCCCGCCGGGCACGTCCTTGAAGGTCGCCGAAATGCGGCGCTCCACCTGCATCGCTTCGGTATCGATCGGCTGCGTGTAGCCGAAGCGCGGCAGCGTGGTGCGATACGCACGCAGCAGGAAGATCGCCTCGACCAGATCGCCGGCGGCCTGTTTGATGGCGAGCGCGGCGAGTTCTTCATCGTAGACCGAGCCTTCGGTCATCACGCGCGCCACCGCGAGGCGCAATTGTTCGCGAATCTGCGCGACGCTGAGTTCGGCCAGCCGCGTGTCGCCGCGGCGTGCCTTGTCGAGCAGACGCCACGACGCTTCGATCGCGCGTTCTCCACCCTTGACGGCAACGTACATCAGTTCACCTTCGCTTGAGTTGTGCGCGGCAGGCCGATCAGGCGCGCGCCGCAGACGAGATAACAATCGACACCGCAAGGAAAGAGCGGCGCGAGCGCGGCACGTTCGCGCCAGAAATGCCCGGGAAGGCCGACGGGCGCAATCGTCGCGGTGTGCTGGATGCCCGGGCCGCTCAGGACGACCGGCGCGCCACCCGTCAGTGCTTCGACGCGAATCAGCAGCGTGACCGATTGCTCGGGCGATTCCGCCGCGCCAAGCGCGAAGCTTTCCAGCGGCGGCAACGCGCCGGCGTCGTGGATATAGGCGAACGCGGCTTGTCCTGGTTCGTCGACGAGCGGCGCGCCGGTATGAAAGCGCAACGCCGAGCCCAACGCCGTGTCGGGCTGCGCAAGCCACACGGGCGTCGCGTAGTCGCAGAGCGCGAGCAGCGCGGCGAAGGCGGCGAGCTCGGCGCGCGTGGCCCGCACTTCGGGCAGCACGTTCTCGACCACGCCGACCGTGCCTGGCCGCGACAGCGCGTCGAGCAAGGTGCGGAACACCGCTTGGGTGTCGTGCACCGGGTCGGCGAAACCCGGTGTCAAAGTAGACAATGCAATCTGTGAGTTTTCCATCAGTCGCCCCGGACCATCGTGAAGAATTCGACGCGCGTGGCCGCGGCGTCCTGTTGCCGCCCGGCGCGTTTCGCGGCTTGCTGCGCGGCAAACGGCTCGATCAGTTGCTTATGCAAGACGGCGTGATGCTCCGGCATTTGCAGGAGCGCGTCTGCGAGCGCAGCCAATTCGGCGCGGCGGCGGTCGCGGCCCAGATGACATGCCACGCCGACGGCCGCGGAAGCGTCGCTCGATGCACGCAGACGCAAGGTGGCGCGCGTTACCGTGGCTTCGCCGAGATTGAACGGATCGCCGCTGCCGCCGACGCGCCCGCGCACCATCGCGAGGCCGATCTCGGGCGGCCGCAGCCAGTCATACGTCGGCGTGGGGATGTCATGCAGCGCGCGCGCCAACGCGGCTTCGAGATCGGCGCGCGGCGTGCGGGCGAGGACGGCCATCCATGCGCGCCGGACAGCCGATGGCGGAGCGGAGGAAGGCGAGGTGGAAGTGGCACTCATCGAATTTCCTGTTGATCCAGCGAGTAGACATTTGACCATCTATTCATCTAAACGTCTAGACGTTTAGGCGTATGCTTGTCGAGCCGTGTAGCGCATGCAACCATTTCACATTTCCATCACGGCTTGCGCACTACAATGCACGTCATAGCGAATATTTGAACCCAAGGGAATGACAGCACCATGACATCGAACGACAACGCGACGCCGGGCACGATGCTCGAACGCGGCGCGGGCGTTGCCGTGTGGCGGCAGATCGAGCAGATCCTGGCGGCGGAAATCGCCGCCAGCGGTTTCGGCGAAGAAGGGCGCCTGCCGAGCGAGGGCGAACTGGCCAAACGCTTCGACGTGAACCGCCATACCGTGCGCCGGGCCATGCTGGGTCTTGCGGCGCTGGGCCTCGTCAGCGTCGAGCAGGGGCGTGGCACCTTCGTGCAGCCCGGCGCCATCGACTATACGATTGGCCGCCGCACGCGGTTTACAGAAAACTTGCGCCAGCAGCATCACGCGGCGGCGGGCACGATGTTGTCGGCCGCGCGCGTGAAGGCCGAGCCGAGCGTCGCGAAGGCGTTGAGCCTGCGGGCCGGGGCGTCGGTCTATCGGATCGAGTCGCTGCATGAGTCCGACGGCGTGCCGCTCACGTTCGCGCGCAACTGGTATCCCGCGGCGCGTTTCGCGGACCTGCCGGAAGTACTGGAGCGCACCGGCGGCATCACCAAGGCCATGGCGGAATTCGGTGTGAACGACTATCTGCGCAAGTGGAGCCGGATTGGCAGCGTGCTGCCCGAGCCGGAAGTGGCGCGGCGTTTGAATATCAACCGTCAGCAGCCGGTGCTGTGGGTCGAAAACGTCGATGTGGATCTGCAAGGTACGCCGGTCAAATACGGCTTCACGCACTTTGCCGCGGACCGTGTGCAACTGCTGGTGGAGCACGACCTATGAGCGGCGCCATATGGGGTGCCGAAGCTCGTTTCGCTGTGTATTACGCGCCGTCGCCTGAATCGGCGTGGTGGCGGGCCGGGTCGGCGTGGCTCGCGCGCGACGCGGAAAGCGGCGAGCGCTGCGAATCTCCGCAACCTCCCGAGTTGACGCGTCCACTTGCAGAACTCACCGAAGCACCGCGCCGCTACGGTTGGCACGGCACACTGGTCGCGCCGTTTCGACTCGCCGACGGCGTGACGCAGGCACATGTATTGCAAGCCACGCGTGAATGGGCGCGGACGCAAAGCGCATTCGCGTTGCAGGTGGAAGCCGCGACGCTCGGCGATTTCGTTGCATTGCGGCCTGCCGATGCGCAAGGCGAAGCCAGCATCCGCGACTTGGCCACGAGCGCGTTGCAAACGCTCGACGCCTTGCGCGCGCGGCAGTCCGCCGCCGATCTGGCGCGCCGTTTGGCGGCCCCGCTCAGCGAACGGCAACGCGCGTTGCTGATCGAATGGGGTTATCCGTACGTGTTCGACGAATTCCGTTTTCACATGACGCTTTCCAGTTCGCTCGCCGACGCGCAGGAGCGCGCCACGCTGGTCGCATGGTGGCTAGCGCGAACGCCCGCGCTCGGGCCGCTGCTTGTCGATCACGCCGCGCTCTTCGTCGAACCGGCGCCCGGCGAGCCGTTCGTGTTGTGGCAGCGTGTGCCGTTCCGGACCGACGAGGTGAAATAACAATGACAGGTCGTTTGATCTATGTAATGGGGCCGTCCGGCGCGGGCAAGGATTCGTTGCTGGAGTTCGCGCGCAAGCACTTGATGGGCGAGCCGATTCTGTTCGCGCATCGCTACATCACGCGGCCGAGCGGCAATGGCGAGGCACATGTGGCGTTGAGCGTCGAAGAGTTCGCGGCGCGTTCCGTGCTCGGCCTGTTCGCGCTCGAATGGTCGAGCCACTCGTTGCGCTACGGGATCGGTATCGAAATCGACGCGTGGCTTGCACGCGGCTGCACGGTGGTCGTGAACGGCTCGCGTCAGCATTTGCAGCACGTGCTGGCGCGTTATCCGAACACGGAAGTGGTGCACGTGGACGCCGCGCCGCATATTCTCGAAGCCCGGCTCGGCGCGCGGGCGCGCGAGTCGGCGGAACAGGTGGCGGCACGGCTCGCGCGCCGCGCGCCATTCTCGTTGCCGGATGGCGTGCGCTGCACCACGATCGACAATTCAGGCGAGCTGGACGAAGCCGGGTATGCGTTGATTGCGTTCCTGAAGGCGGAAGCCGACGTTCAGTAAGCCGTACTATCCGGCTGCCGCCATGCGTTCCCGCGTGGCGTCCTGCAAGCAGGACACGAACTGCAGCACGGCCGGCGTCGGCAGCAGGCCGCGCCGCGAAATGATGCTGAGATCGTAGTTCGGCAGCGCCTCTTCGATCTGTGCGACGCGGATGCCGAGCGGCGCGACCATCTGCGCGAGCGGCCGCGTGAAGCAGCCGATCACATCGGTTTGCGACACCAGTCCGAGCGTGACCGCGAACGACGACGGCGCGCTCAGCAGACGCTTCGGCACCGGCAAGCCGTGCGCGGCGAACATCGCCATCATCACGCTGTGCGGGAAGTGATCGGCGCCCACGGTCACGATCCACTCAGCGTCGAGCAACTCATGCAGGCGCGTCACGTTGGCAAGCGGATGCCCGGCACGCATGGCAACGACGAACTGCGTCGAGTAGAGCGGCGCTTGCACCAGATCGCTGTCGAGCGCCTGCACGTGATGGATCGCCGCGATATCCAGCGCGCCGTTGCGCAAACGCGCGACGGCGTCCGGGATTGTCACTTCTTCCAGATGCAGATTGACCAGCGGCATCGCGCGGCGAAACTTCGAGACCGCATGCGGCAGCGCCGTGAGCGCGATCGACGGCATGGTGCCCACGCTGACCTTGCCGGCCAGCTCTCCCTTCACCTGTTCGACGGCTTCGACCGTGCGCCGCATATCGCCAAGCAACTGCTCGGCGCGCGGCAGCAACGCAAGCCCGCATGCCGTCAATTCGATGCCGCGCACGCTGCGCACCATCAACTCGGCATTCAGCGCGCTTTCCAACTCGCGGATCGTATGCGTGACGGCCGGTTGCGTCACGCCGAGTTCGCGCGCGGCGGCGCGCAGACTGCGGTGATGGGCGGCGGCGACGAACGCCTGCAACTGCTGCGGTTTCATTGGGGTAATCCCGTATATAACGGTTGTTAATCGGGGTGAAAAAAACAGCATCTTATTCGAACAAAACGGCGTGGCTATAGTGCTCGCCTGTTTGCCGCGTTTTGATGCGGCCTGAATCCATGGAGCCATAGAGATGAGCGAAGCCGCGCGTTTTACCGAAGTGTCCGACCTGGCGCCCGCCGCCGAAAGCCTGCGCGAGATTCGCCATCACATTCACCACCATCCGGAACTGGCTTACGAGGAACACCAGACGAGCGCGCTGGTCGCCGAGAAGCTCGAGCAATGGGGCTGGCAGGTCACGCGCGGCGTCGGCCAGACGGGCGTGGTGGGCACGCTGACAGTAGGCGACGGCAAGCGCAGCATCGGCATTCGCGCCGATATGGACGCGCTGCCGATCATCGAGCAAACCGGTCTGCCGTATGCGAGCGGCACGCACGGCAAGATGCACGCATGCGGCCACGACGGTCACACCACGATGCTGCTCGGCGCCGCGCAACGTCTTGCGGCGACGCGCAACTTTTCGGGCACGGTGCATCTGTATTTTCAGCCGGCCGAGGAGAGCGGCATCGACAGCGGCGCGCTGAAGATGATCAACGACGGACTGTTCGAGCGCTTCCCCTGCGACGCCGTATTCGGCGTGCACAACCATCCGGGCGAAGAGCCGGGCGTGCTGCTGTTCCGCAAAGGGCCGTTCATGTCGGCGGGCGACAAGGCGATCATCACGATCGAAGGCGTCGGCGGCCACGCGGCGCGTCCGCATCTCACGGTCGATCCGGTCGTGGTGGCGGCGAGCATCGTGATGGCGTTGCAGACGATCGTCGCGCGCAACGTGGATCCGTCGCAACCGGCCGTGGTGACGGTCGGCTCGATGCACGCGGGCACCGCGAACAACGTGATTTCGAGCAGCGCGAAGCTGGAGTTGAGCGTGCGTTCGTTCAGCCCGGAGGTGCGCGCGTTGCTCAAGAAACGCATTACCGAACTCGCCGAATCGCAGGCCGCGAGCTATGGCGGCAAGGCGGTCGTGGAGTACATCGAAGGCTATCCGGTGGTGGTCAATTCGGATGCCGAAACGGACTTCGCGGTGGAGGTGGCGCGCGAACTGGTCGGCGACGACAAGGTGGTGGCGCAGACCGACATCCTGATGGGCAGCGAAGACTTCGCCTTCATGCTGCAGAAGCGGCCGGGCACGTTCCTGCGCATCGGCAACGGCGCGGGCGAAGACGGCTGCATGGTGCACAACCCGCACTACGACTTCAACGACCGCAATCTGCCGGTCGGCGCGGCGTTCTGGACGCGGCTGGTGGAACGCTATCTGGGCCAGTGATCGAGCCTGCAAGCCACGCCGCAGTCAGCCAGCCCCCACAACCATAACAACGAGGAAGACCACGCGATGAATACCACGACCAATGCGAGCCACGCCGTTCAGGCGAGCCGGCCCGCCAGCCGCGGCGCGATCGCCGCCGCGGTGATCGGCAACTGGCTCGAGTTCTTCGACTTTACCGTGTACGGTTTTTTTGCCGTGATTATCGGCAAGCTGTATTTCCCGTCGGCGGATCCGACCACCTCGTTGCTGTTGTCGGTGGCGACGTTCGCGGCGGGCTTCATCACGCGGCCGCTCGGCAGCGTCATGCTCGGCGTGTACGCGGACCGCAAGGGCCGCAAAGCCGCGCTCAATCTGACCATCATGCTGATGGCGGTGAGCACCGGCCTGATCGCGATCGCGCCGACCTATGCGCAAATCGGTCTCGCGGCGCCTTTGCTGATCGTGCTGGCGCGTCTCGTGCAAGGCTTCTCGCAAGGCGGTGAGTTCGGTGCGGCCACGTCCACGCTGCTCGAACAGGGCGGCGGCACGCGGCGTGGCTTTCGCGCGAGCTGGCAACTGGCCACGCAAGGCGGCGCGGCGCTGATGGGCTCGGGTATCGCGGCGGCGCTGTCCGGCGCGTTGCCGAAAGAGTCGCTGGAAAGCTGGGGCTGGCGCATTCCGTTCCTGCTCGGCGTGTTGATTGCACCGGTCGGCATGTACCTGCGCCGCCGTTTGGCCGACGACGCGGCCAGCGCCCACAGCCACGCGATCGAACGCGGCGTGCTGCACGAACTCTTCACTAGCCATTTGCGCCCGCTCATATTGATCACGCTGACGGTGATGGGCGGCACGGTCTCGACCTACATCCTGACCTTCTACATGCCGACCTACGCGATCCACACGCTCGGCCTGCCGATGTCGCTATCGATGCTGGTGGGCGTCGCCTCGGGCTTCGTGATGCTGGTCACGTGCCCGCTGTTCGGCATGCTGTCGGATCGTATCGGCAGCCGCAAGCGGCCGATCCTGTTCGGACGCGGCGTGCTGGTGCTGCTGCTGTTTCCGGCCTTCATGCTGATCAACCGCTTTCCGCAGTTGCCCGTCATCATGTCGCTGACCGCGCTGATGCTGCTGTTCTACTCGATGGGTTCGGCGTCGGAATTCGCCTTGATGTGCGAATCGTTTCCGCGGCGCGTGCGTGCCACCGGCATTTCGATCGCGTATGCCTTGAGCGTGTGCGTGTTCGGCGGCACCGCGCAGCTCGTCGCGACGTGGCTGATCAAGCTGACCGGCAGCAAGCTGGCGCCGGCCGGTTATGTGGCGGCGTGCGTCGTGGTGTCGTTGATCGCGGTCTCGATGCTGAAGGAAACGGCGGACAAGCCGATCGATTGATTGCTCGAACAGGGCGCCGTCATTGCGCGGCGCCCGTCGTCGGGATTACCCGCGCCGTGCCACCATCTCCGAGACGGTTTGCGCGGCGTGCTGCAGTGGTTCCAGAAACGCCTTCACCATCTGCCTGGACGAATTGCGCTGCGCGTTGCCGCTGATATTCATCGCGGCGATCACGCGTCCCTGGCGATTGCGAATCGGCGCGGACAGCGAAATCAACCCGCCTTCCAACTCCTGATCGACGATCGCCCAGCCCTGGCGGCGCACCTGCGCGATCAGCTTCTTCAACTCTTCCTTGTCGGTGACCGTGCGCGGCGTGTGCGCGTAGAGCGGCGCCGAACTCAGGGTCGCCTCGAGCGTTTCGTCGTCGAGCGCGGCGAGCAGCACGCGGCCCATCGACGTGCAATACGCCGGCAAGCGGCTGCCGATCGACAGGTTGATCGTCATGATCTTGTGCGTCGGCACGCGCAGCACGTAGACGATCTCGGTGCGATCGAGCACGGCTGCCGAGACGCTCTCGTGAACCTGCGCTGACAGTTGTTCCATCACCGGCTCGGCGAGGTTCCAGAACGGCATCGAGGTCAGATACGCGAAGCCGAGGTCGAGAATCTTCGGCGTGAGGCGGAACAGGCGCCCTTCGGCTTCCACATAGCCGAGCGTCTGCAGCGTCAGCAAAATGCGGCGTGCGCCGGCGCGCGTGAGGCCGGTGGCGGCGGCGACGTCGGTGAGCGTCTGCTCGGGGCGCGTGGCGTCGAACGCGCGGATCACGGCGAGGCCGCGCGCGAACGACTGCACATAAGAGTCGCCCGGTTTGTCCGGGGCCGGTTCGACGCTGACGGGAACGGCGGAAGACGGCGGCAGGGCTTTGCTCATGGGCCTTGAAAGATGCGTTCGAGGAAGTGCGGACCCGCGCCGCGCTTGAATCCCCCGCGCGGCGCGCTAAAGGCGTGACGATAGCTTAAGCCTTCTGTTTCGCCAACTTTGCCGCCCGATGCACAAAAATCCCAGGGTTTGCATGGATGCAGGCGGCATCTAAAATTTGTATGATGACCCGATAACATGATCAATCGAGGCATCGATGTTCGACAAGATTCCTGCGAGAGCGTTGAGCGACACCGTCGCGCAGCAGCTTCTCAAGCAGATCGACAAAGGCACCTTCGAGCGCGGCGGCAAGCTGCCGACCGAGGCCGTGCTGGCGCAGCAGTTCGGCGTGAGCCGCACGGTGATCCGCGAGGCGATCTCGCGGCTGAAGAACGAGGGCGTGGTCGAGCCGCGTCAGGGCAGTGGCGTGTTCGTCGCCGCGCACGGCACGGTCCGGCCGCTGCGTATCGACTACGCGGAAGCGGTCGAGCCCGGTTCGGTAGTGCAGATTCTCGCGTTGCGCCGGGCGATCGAAGCGGAAGTCGCGTCGGAAGCCGCCATGCGCCGCAGCGACGCCGACATGATGTCGATCGACGCGGCGCTCGCGAAGATCGACGAGGCCGTGGCCGAAGGCGAGGACGGCGTGGCTGAAGACGTCGCGTTTCATCGCGCGATCGCGGCGGCCACCGGCAATCCGTATTTCCTCAAAACCCTCACGTTCCTGAATCAGTACCTCGAAGCCGGCACGGTCGTCACGCGCCGCAACGAAGCGTTGCGCGAGGACTTCTCGCGCCAGGTGCGCGAAGAGCATGCGGCAATCGCCGCCGCGATTCGTGCGGGCGATCCGATGGCGGCGCGCAATGCGGCGCGAACGCATATGTACAACGCGGCACGGCGTCTCGCGGAAGCGGGGATTTGCTGAGCTGTACCGCTGAGCGTCGGTGCTCAGTTTCAGGCGCGAGCGCCCAACGAATTCATAGAGGTCAAGCATGTCCAGAAATGTCGGTGTCATCGGTCTTGGTGCAATGGGCCTGGGTGTCGCGCGCTCGCTGCTGCGCGCGGGTCTGCGGGTCCATGCGTGCGATCTGCGCAGTGAGGTCCTGAATGCGTTCGTCGCGGAAGGCGGCGTGGGTTGCGCGACGCCAGCCGAACTCGGCGCGCAGTGCGAGGTGGTCGTCACGCTGGTCGTGAATGCCGCGCAAACGGAGGCCGTGCTGTTCGGCGAGCAGGGCGCGGTCGCCGCGATGAAAAAGGGCGGCGTGGTGATCGCCAGCGCGACCGTGGCGCCGGACTTCGCGATCGAACTCGGCAAGCGGATCGAGGCGGCCGGTTTGCAGATGCTCGATGCGCCGGTCTCAGGCGGCGCGGCGCGCGCCGCGTCCGGCGAGATGACGATGATGACGTCCGGTCCGGCGGCGGCCTACGCCGCGTGCGAGGACGTGCTGGCCGCGATGGCCGGCAAGGTGTATCGCCTCGGCTCCGAGCATGGTGCCGGGTCGAAGGTGAAGATCATCAATCAGTTGCTGGCCGGCGTGCATATCGCGGTGGCCGCCGAGGCGATGGCGCTCGGCTTGCGCGAAGGCGTCGATCCGGATGCGCTGTACGAGGTCATCACGCATAGCGCGGGCAATTCGTGGATGTTCGAGAACCGCGTGCCGCACATTCTCAACGGCGACTACACGCCGCTGTCGGCCGTCGATATTTTCGTCAAGGATCTCGGCCTCGTGCTCGACACCGCGCGGCGCTCGAAATTCCCGCTGCCGCTGTCGGCGGCGGCGCATCAGATGTTCATGATGGCGTCCACGGCCGGTCACGGTGGTGAAGACGATTCCGCGGTGATCAAGATTTTCCCCGGCATCGAAGTGCCGGCGGCGAAGTGAACTGGGGAGCGTCATGACGGCTACTACGAAACGCGCGCTACTCGGCTGCATCGCCGACGACTTCACCGGCGCCACGGACCTCGCCAACATGCTGGTGCGCGGCGGCATGCGCACCGTGCAGACCATCGGCGTGCCCGCGTCGAATGAAACGGTGGAGGCCGACGCGCTGGTAGTCGCGCTGAAATCGCGCACCATTCCCGCTGACGACGCGGTCGCGCAATCGCTCGCCGCGCTCGACTGGTTGCGCGCGCAAGGTTGCCGGCAGTTCTTTTTCAAATACTGCTCGACGTTCGATTCGACCGACGCGGGCAATATCGGTCCAGTCACGGATGCGCTGCTCGACGCGTTGTCCGCGGACGGCAACGCCAGCGCGTTCACGATCGCCTGTCCGGCATTCCCCGAGAACGGCCGCACGATCTTTCGCGGCCATCTGTTCGTCGGCGACACGTTGCTCAATGCGTCGGGCATGGAAAACCATCCGCTCACGCCAATGCGCGATGCGAACCTCGTGAGCGTGCTGCAACGTCAGACCCAATCGAAAGTTGGTCTCGTGCGTTATGACGCCGTGGCGCGAGGCGTGTCGGCCGTGCGCGAATCGTTCGATACGTTGCGCCATGAAGGCGTGCGCATGGCGATTGCCGATGCCGTATCCGACGCCGACCTCTACGTACTCGGCGAAGCCTGCGCCGACCTCGCTCTGATCACCGGTGGTTCCGGCGTCGCGTTGGGTTTGCCGGCCAACTTTCGCCGTGCGGGTTTGCTGGAAGAACAGGCCGACGCCGCGCAGTTGCCGCGAGTCGACGGATTGTCGGCGGTGCTGGCCGGCAGCGCATCGAAAGCGACCAACGCCCAGGTGGCGGAGTGGCGCGCCACACGGCCCGCGTTTCGCATCGATCCACTCGCGGCGGCACGTGGTGAGAACGTCGTCGAACAGGCGCTGGCTTTTGCGCAACCGTACCTGGACAAAGCCGAGCCAATGCTGATCTATGCCACCGCCACGCCCGACGAAGTCAAGGCCGTCCAACGCGAACTCGGTGTGAACGAAGCAGGGCATCTGGTTGAAAACACGTTGGCTGCGATTGCGCGCGGTCTGCGCGAGCGCGGCGTGCGCAAGTTCGTGGTAGCGGGCGGCGAGACCTCAGGCGCCGTCGTGCAGGCGCTCGACGTGCACACGCTGCGGATCGGCGCACAGATCGATCCCGGCGTGCCGGCCACCGCGACGACCGGCGCGGAACCGCTCGCGCTCGCCCTGAAATCCGGCAACTTCGGCACGACCGACTTCTTCGAAAAAGCGCTGCGTCACCTGAACGGAGCCGCGCAATGACCGGCGCGCCCGCACTCCATACGACGAACGAAGCGCGCACCCGCGAGGAAATCTGCGTGACCGGCGCGAGTCTCTATCAACGCGGCTACACGGTTGGCACCGCCGGCAACATCAGTGCGCGGCTCGACGACGGCTGGCTGATCACGCCGACCGATGCCTGTCTCGGCCGCCTCGATCCCGCCGGTATCGCCAAGGTCGATCTCGACGGCAACGCGGTGTCCGGCGGCCGGCCGTCGAAAACGCTGGCGCTGCATCGTGGCATCTATGCGCGCAACGGCGAAGCACGCGGCATCGTCCACACCCATTCGACGCATCTGGTCGCGCTGACGCTCGCGGGCGTCTGGCGCGAAGCCGACGTGCTGCCGCCCATCACGCCGTACTACGTGATGAAAGTGGGCCACGTCCCCCTGATCCCTTACAAGCGGCCAGGCGACCCCCAAGTCGCCGAACAGATCGCCGCGCTCGCCGACAGCGTTCGCGCCGTGCTGCTCGAACGTCTCGGTCCGGTGGTGTGGGAGCGTTCAGTGGCGCAAGCCGCGTATGCGCTCGAAGAACTCGAAGAGACCGCGCGTTTATGGTTGCTGACGAACCCGCGGCCCGCGCCGCTCGACGAAGCCGCACTCGAAGAACTGCGCACCGTGTTCGGCGCGCGCTGGTAGTCGTAGCCGACAAAACAAAGTTAGGCCACGTTGCGCTCAACACGCCGCGTCAGGCCATCCACTGAAGGAGACAATGCATGACTTCGTATCAAGCCACATCGAGCCAGCCGATTGCAGTCGACGCCGCCGGACAACCCGGCGCCGCCGAAGTCGAGCGTACGTATAAGAAAGTATTCTGGCGCATCGTGCCGTTTCTGATGCTGTGCTATGTGGTCGCTTATCTGGACCGTGTGAATGTCGGCTTCGCGAAACTGCAGATGTCGCAGGACCTGGCGTTCAGCGAAACGGTGTTCGGCCTCGGCGCCGGCGTGTTCTTCATCGGCTATTTCCTGTTCGAGTTGCCGAGCAACATTCTGATGCACAAGCTCGGCGCGCGTATCTGGATCGCGCGGATCATGATCACGTGGGGCTTGCTGTCGGCCGTGTTCGTGTTCGTGAAGACGCCGATGCAGTTCTACATCTTGCGCTTCCTGCTCGGCCTCGCCGAAGCCGGTTTCTATCCCGGCGTGATCCTGTACCTGACTTACTGGTTCCCGTCGCATCGGCGCGCGAAGATCATCGCGGTGTTCATGTCGGCGATTCCGGTGTCGGGCATCTTCGGCAATCCGCTGTCCGGCTGGATCATGCAGACGTTCCACAACAGCTCGGGTTTCGCGGGCTGGCAGTGGATGTTCCTGATCGAAGCGATTCCCGCCATCGCGATCGGCATCGCCACGATCCTGTATCTCGACAACGGTATCGCCGCCGCGAAGTGGTTGAACGAACGCGAAAAGCGCTTGCTCACCGATGAAATCGCCGCCGCGCAGCCGCAGGAGAAAACCCAGAAGCATTCGCTCGGCGCGGTGTTCCGCGATCCGCGCACGTGGTGGATGTCGCTGATTTATTTCGCGTTCGTCACCGGGCAATACGGCCTGACGTTCTGGATGCCGACGCTCGTTAAATCGACGGGGGTGACGGGCGCATTCAATATCGGCCTGCTGAGCGCGATTCCGTTTCTGTGCGCGATCGTCGTGATGAATCTGATGGGACACAGCGCCGACAAGCGCCGCGAGCGCCGCTGGCATCTGATCGTGCCGGCGCTGTTCGGCGCGGTCGGCTTCACGGTGGCGGCTTCGTTCGCGGATAACACGGTGGTGTCGATCGCGTTTCTCTCGCTCGCCGCCGCTGGTGTGCTGACCTGCGCGCCGCTGTTCTGGTCGCTGCCCACCGCGTTCATGTCGGGCGCGACGGCGGCGGCCGGCATCGCGATCATCAATTCGATCGGCAATCTCGCGGGTTTCGCGAGCCCTTATATGATCGGCTATCTGAAGGACCTCACGCATAGCACGCAGACCGGCATGTACGTGCTGGCCGGCATGCTGGTGATCGGTGCGATCGCCACGTGGCTCACGCCGGCCAAACTGGTCAACCGATAAATCGACACTCACGCGCGGCATGGGTCGCTGCCGCGCGCCGCATCAAACCGTTTTCAAGGAGTTGCTGCCATGCCTCGCTTCGCCGCCAACCTCACGATGATGTACAACGAGCACGCTTTCCTCGACCGTTTCGCCGCCGCGGCGCAAGACGGCTTCGAGGCGGTCGAGTTTCTGTTCCCCTACGATTTCCGCGCCGACGAGATCAAGGCGCGGCTCGACGCGAGCGGTCTGACGCAAGCGCTCTTCAATGCGCCGCCCGGCGACTGGGCCGGCGGCGAGCGCGGCATTGCCTCGCTGCCCGGCCGCGAAGACGAATTCCGTCGCGGCATCGACACCGCGCTCGACTACACGCGCGTGATCGGCAATCGCAAGCTGCATGTGATGGCCGGCCTGATCGGCGCGGATCAGCCGCGCGCCAAACATCGCGAGGTGTACCTGAACAATCTCGCGCATGCCGCCAAGGCCGCGCAAGCCGAAGGCATCACTGTCGTGATCGAGCCGATCAATACGCGCGACATGCCGGGCTTTTTTCTGACCCGTCAGGACGAGGCGCAAGCGATCTGCGCGGAAGTCGGCGCGCCGAATCTCAAGGTGCAATTCGATTGCTACCACTGCCAGATCGTCGAAGGCGACCTCGCAGTCAAACTCAAACGCGATATGGCCGGCATCGGCCACATCCAGATCGCGGGCGTGCCGGAACGGCATGAACCCGACACGGGCGAACTGAACTATCCGTATCTGCTCGAACTGATCGACTCGCTCGGCTACGACGGCTACATCGGCTGCGAATACCGGCCGCGTGCGGGCACCTCGGCCGGTCTCGGCTGGTTCAAACCGTATCTGAACGCGACCCGCTAACAAGGACGAAACCCATCATGAAAGTACTGATTACCGGCGGCGCGGGTTTTCTCGGCCAGCGTCTCGCGCGTGAACTGCTCGCGCGGGGTTCCCTGAAAGACACGCAAGGCACGCCGCAAGCGATCACCGAACTGGTGCTGCTCGACGTGGTGCAAGCCAACGATTTCGGCGACAGCCGCGTGCGCACGGAAGTGGGCGACATCGCCGAGCGCAGCGTGCTCGAGCGCGTGATCGACGACAAGACCTCGGCGATCTTCCATCTGGCCGCGATCGTGAGCGGCCAGGCTGAAGCGGATTTCGATCTCGGCATGCGCATCAACCTGGATGCGTCGCGATTGCTGCTGGAAACTTGCCGGCAGCGTGGCCACCGGCCGCGCGTCCTGTTCACGAGTTCCGTGGCGGTCTATGGCGGCGAACTGCCCGCGGTCGTGCAGAACGACACTGCGCTGAATCCGCAGTCGTCGTATGGCGCGCAGAAGGCGATCGCGGAGTTGCTGCTCAACGATTACGCGCGGCGCGGTTTCGTCGACGGCCGCGTGGTGCGCCTGCCCACCATCAGCGTGCGGCCGGGCAAGCCGAATGCGGCGGCGTCGTCGTTCGCGAGCGGCATCATTCGCGAGCCGTTGAATGGCGAAGCGGCGGTGTGCCCGGTCGCGGGCTCGACGCGCCTGTGGCTGCTGTCGCCACGCAAGGCGATCGAGAGCCTGATCGCCGGACTCGAACTCGATTCGGCCGCGCTCGGTAACCAGCGCGTGCTGAATTTGCCGGGCATTTCAGTGAGCGTCGACGAAATGGTCGCCGCGCTGCGCGAGGTCGCGGGCGAGGCGGTCGCCGGGCGGATCGTGTTCGAGCCGGATGCGCGCGTCGAAAAAATCGTGGGTAGCTGGCCGGGACGGTGGGATACGTCCCGCGCCGAAGGGTTGGGGTTGAGCGGCGAGCGCAGTTTTGCCGACGTCATCCGCAGCTATATCGAGGACGAGCATATCCAGACCCGGTAGAACCCCACGCAGTCTTCAGCCCCGTGCCGGCGCCTTGAAAACAGGGCCGCCGGTACGGGCGCGTCATTCGTCAGACCCATTGCAAGAACGGCCGCGGCCTGCACGTATTCCCTGGTGCAGGCCTGGCCGCGCTTGACATGGTTTCGGCCACGCGCCTATTATCGTGTCTAGTTGTTCGATATATGACCGTCTGTTCGTAGAAAGAACAAATGGTCGCAATCTCGAGCCCATCGTTCATCATCCTGCGCTAAGCTGAACTGACGCGACAGCCGCCTTGCAGCCGCTTCCCGTCGCGCTTGCCGGTGCGTCCGGTCCGCGCCACGCCGGCAATCCGGCCGCGGCGCAGCGCATGCAGTACATCAACTGGAGACATCACATGACCGAAGCATTCCTGTGCGACGCGATTCGCACCCCCATCGGCCGCTATGCGGGTTCGCTGTCGTCGGTGCGCGCCGACGATCTGGGCGCCGTGCCGCTCAAGGCGCTGATGGAGCGAAATAAGGACGTCGACTGGAACGCGATCGACGACGTGATCTACGGCTGCGCGAACCAGGCCGGTGACGACAACCGCAACGTCGCGCGCATGTCGCTGTTGCTGGCCGGCTTGCCGCAAGGCGTGCCCGGCACGACGGTGAACCGGCTGTGCGGTTCGGGCATGGACGCGGTCGGCATCGCGGCGCGCGCCATCAAATCGGGCGAGGCCGCGTTGATGGTGGCGGGCGGCGTGGAAAGCATGAGCCGCGCGCCGTTCGTGATGGGCAAGGCGCCCACCGCGTTTTCGCGCCAGGCCGAGATCTACGACACGACCATCGGCTGGCGTTTCGTCAACCCGCTGATGAAGAAAATGTACGGCGTCGATTCGATGCCGGAAACGGGCGAGAACGTCGCCACCGACTACAACATCAGCCGCGCCGATCAGGACGCTTTCGCCGTGCGCAGCCAGCAGAAAGCGGCGCGCGCGCAACGCGACGGCACGCTCGCGCAGGAGATCGTCGGCGTGACGATCGCGCAAAAGAAGGGCGATCCGATTACGGTGCTGCAAGACGAGCATCCGCGTGAGACGAGCCTCGAAACGCTCGCCAAGCTCAAGGGGGTGGTGCGTCCGGACGGCACCGTTACGGCTGGCAACGCGTCGGGCGTGAACGACGGCGCGGCGGCACTGCTGCTCGCGAATGAAGAGACAGCGAAGCGCTTCGGCCTCACGCCGCGCGCTCGCGTGCTGGGTATCGCCACGGCCGGCGTCGCGCCGCGCGTGATGGGCATCGGCCCGGCGCCCGCCACGCAAAAACTGCTGGCGCGTCTGAACATGACCATTGATCAATTCGACGTGATCGAACTGAACGAAGCGTTCGCTTCGCAAGGCATCGCGGTGCTGCGCGCACTCGGCGTGGCCGACGACGACGCCCGCGTCAATCCGAACGGCGGCGCGATTGCACTCGGCCACCCGCTCGGCATGAGCGGCGCGCGTCTGGTGACCACGGCGATGTATCAACTGCATCGCACGCAAGGCCGTTTTGCGTTGTGCACGATGTGTATCGGCGTCGGCCAGGGCATTGCGATCGCGATCGAGCGGGTGTGATGGTTTAGCTGCCTGGACCGCGCTTCGGTTGAAGCGAGATGAAACAGCCTCGTCGCTCACGCGACGAGGCTGTTTTTTTTGTGCCGCGCGAGGAAGGTGTGGGTATCGAATGCATGTCTAATCT
Source organism: Paraburkholderia sediminicola (assembly GCF_046027355.1). GTDB lineage: Bacteria > Pseudomonadota > Gammaproteobacteria > Burkholderiales > Burkholderiaceae > Paraburkholderia > Paraburkholderia sediminicola_B. Next base: position 603,363 of record NZ_JAQQEK010000001.1, read on the forward strand.
CGGTTAAAAAACGACTTTGATTATGTTCGAATAAAGCGGAGCATTCATGGTCCATTCGACTGCCGTGCAGTATGCGTTTAATGCTGTCTGCATTTAAAACAGGTCGCCCATTATGAATGGCCGACGAAATAGCGCGGTGTGTCAACTGACAGGAAGGCGCTGTGACGCTGCGCCGCGGCTCTTTTCGTGACGCCACGTATTCATTTGAAAATCACAATTCAATCAATTGCAGGTTGTTGTAAGGCATGTAAAATCGTTTGAGTCGTACCTTTTGATAACTATCATCCTGAAGATACGCGGGCGCTCATGGCGTTAAGAGCCGGCATTCCGCCGTTTCAGATCGCCGTCACGCCGGATCAAACAATTTTTTCAAGGAGCATGCAAGTGAAGGCAACGACGATTGGAGCAGCGTTGATGGTCGCGGCGTTTGCCGCAGCGCAGCCGGCATGGGCGCAAGATGCCATGGCCAGTGCCGCGCAAGGCGTCGTCAGCGCGGTGGAGCCGGTGCATGTGAAGGCGCAGATCGTCGGTATCGATCCGGGCAGCCGCACGCTCACGCTCAACGGGCCGGACGGCAACGCGGTGGTCGTGCTCGTGAGCCAGCAGGTGTCGGGATTCGACAACCTCAAAGTGGGTGATCAGGTGGACGTGCTCTACAAGAATGCGCTCCTCGTGAAGGCCGAAAAGGTCACCGGCAAGGACAAGGGCATTCGCGCGCGTGTCGACACGCAGGTGTATGCCCAGGCCTCGGGCGGCTTCGAATCGGCGCGCCAGATCGAAGTGCTCGCCACCGTGCAGAAGATCGATCGCAAGAAGCGTCTGGTCACGCTGCGCGGCGCGTATCAGACGCAAACGCTCGAAGCCGGTCCCGACGTCGATCTGAAGGACGTCAAGGTCGGCGATACGATCCACGCGGTATTCGTGTCGGCGGCGGCCGTGCAGGTGACACCGAAGTAACGTCGCAAGCGGTCGGGCCGTCTTGCATGATTGCGTGTTCATGCAAGACGGCATGCCAGCCAAACACCCCTCATTGCAGGGGTGTTTGTTTTTTCCTGCCGCGCGCAAAAGCCTCGCCGTCACGTGCGCGGCTAACGCGGCGCAGGTGGCCCCAGACTCAACCACGTGAGCCGTCCCAGCCAGCGTCTGAACAGGCCGCCTCGCGCCGGTAGCGCGTAGCTCAACGACACGCGCGCGGCGCATTCGCCATCCGTGCTGAGCCACACACGCTCGCCGCGTTGCAGCTGGAAGGTGTGGCCCGGATCGAGCCAATGATCGTAAGGTGAACTGACGCGTGTGAGCCAGAGGCGCGCGCCTTGCACGGCGAGCGTACTATCGGCTTCGACACGCCAGGTCACCGTCGCGCCTGGCATGATTGAAAAATGCAGCACCAGCTTCGGCAGACGGTCGTCTTGCCGATACGCCACCAGACTCGATTCGTCATCCATGCACTGCGGGCTTGCCTGATCCATCTCGTTCTCCGTCATCAAGCCGGCTGACGGAGGCGCCCACAAAACAAAAGGCCCCTTCCGTTACCGGCGGGGCCTTGGGGATGTGTTACGCAGATTCAGACTGCTAACGCGCACGCACTCCCAATGGCCAGCCGATGATGGCTCGCTTCGGGTGTGTAATCGCATTCGCGATGGAGATGTGCGTCAACATGAGATTGAGTGTGCCGTTTTGCCGCAGGTCTTGTCAATCGAAAAGATCGCAATCCGTTCGAACGGGGACGCCAGATGGAATACGAAAACGCGTAGTGCTGATGACGACCGTCGCGTTTTGCGCGTGGTCGCGCGTCACGCTGACAGTTGGTGCTTCAACGTCGATGCGGCGCGACGATGCCCAGCGACGCGATGCGTCGATACAAAGTGGCGCGTGATATGCCGAGCGCTTGCGCCGCTGCGTTCGGCCGCCATTGATGGCGTGTAAGCGCGTCGATGATGCGTGCGCGTTCCTCGCGCGGGTCCTGCCGTGCGTCCCGCTGCCGGCCGTCATGCGGAGCGATCCGCAACAACGTCGGTTTGTGCGCGGTCTCAGGCGTGAGCAATGCCGCTATATCCGGCGCGACATGTCGCAATTCCACGCGTGCGCCGTCGCAGATCGCGCAGGCGTAGCGCAGCACATTGCGCAACTGGCGAATGTTGCCCGGCCATGCGAAGCCCACCAGACGCTCGGCAAGTTGTGGGTCCAGCGTGAGCACGTGGCCGGCCATTTGTGCTTCTTCGTCGAAGACCGCGTCGATCACGTCGCGGATATCAGCACGCTCGCGCAGCGGCGGCATCGGCAGGGACGCACCGCTCAGCCGGTAATAGAGGTCTTCGCGGAACGTGCCGGCCGCGACCATCTGCGCGAGATCACGGTGCGTGGCGCAAATGACGTCGATATCCACGCGCACGGGTGCATCGCCGCCGAGTGGTGTGACTTCGCCTTCGGCCAGCACGCGCAGCAGCCGCGTTTGCAGATCGAGCGGCATGTCGCCGATCTCATCGAGAAACAGCGTACCTGTATGCGCCTGCGCAATCTTGCCGCGTGCACCGCGGCTGCGTGCGCCGGTGAAGGCGCCGGGCGCGTAGCCGAACAACTCGCTTTCGATCAGCGATTCGGGAATCGCGCCGCAATTCACCGCGATAAACGGTCTCGCGCGCCGCGCACCCGAATCATGCACCGCGCGCGCGAACACTTCCTTGCCGACACCGGTTTCGCCGAGAATCAGAATCGGCAGACGTTTGCCCATCACGCGCAACGCGACGGCGGCGTTGTGCGCGATCTGCGGATCCGCGCTGTGCAGGAAGCGTCCGAGCGCACCGAGTTGCAGATCGTCTTGCGACGCGGTTTGCGACGATCTTGCGGCGCCGTCGTGCATCGTGGACGCCGAGCGCGAGACGCGCCTGAGCGGCGCGCGAATGCGCGCATACAGCGTCGTCCCGGTCGCGCGCAGGCGCAAGCCGACAATCGCATCCGTGCGCGCGACGTCGTGCAGGTGCGAGCCCGATGTGTCGAATACATCGTCGATATGGCGCGGACCGTTCAGCGCCGGGATGCACTCGCGCGCCTTGCGATTGGCGGCGACGAGATTGCCGCATTCGTCGAAGGCGATCAGCACTTCGGGCTGCGCCTCGACAAAGTTGCGGCTCGAATGGCCGAACAGAATCCAGTGCTGGGTGGTTTGATTGAGGAAGTAACCGTCTTCGATCAGACCGGCGCTTTGCCGCACGAGTTGAAATACGAGCCGCTGACTGTCGCGGTTATCCGGCGACTGCACGGCGGACGCATCGAGCACGCCGATCATCTCGCCGGTCGGCGCGAAAATCGGCGCCGCGCTGCAGGTGAGCGTGGTGAACGCCGCGCGGAAATGATCGGTCTTGTGCACGATGATCGGCGCGAGATCGGTCAACACATTCGCCACGCCGCACGTGCCTTCCTCGCGTTCGGACCAGCACGAACCGATATACAGGCCCGCATGCTTGAAATCGCTGCGGCGTTCGCGGTCGATCCGGTAGTCGATGGTGACGCCGTGCGCGTCGGTGAGCATCACGCAATAGTCGGCGACACGAATCATGTCGTGCAGACGTGTCAGGCATTGGCCCGACGCACGCAGAAAGGCTTCTTCCTTGCCTTGCACTTCGCGCAATTCCGCCGACGTCAGCACGCGCGGTCCGATCACGGCGCCCGGGTCGAGCCGGTACTGTTCGAACGAGCGCTGCCACGACGAGACGAGCCGCGGAGAATCGGCAGGCGCGGGCAGGCGTCCTTCAATGGCGCCACGCACGCGGTCGATGTGCTGGGTCTGCGAGACGTAAGGCATGGTCGGCTCCCGGCGAGCGACACACAGTGAGATCAGGGTGTTCTTGTATCACATCCGGGTTGATGAATCACACTGCAATGCAGCACGCGAGACGCGTGAGACGTTTGTCTCAGTCTCAGGTGAGACGGCTTGACCTGTGGCGCAGATCGAGGCGGGTAAAGGGTTTGCGACGCGTCTTCGAACTGTTCGGCCACGCTGCGAACGTCGCACGCGCCAGGCGTGAGACGCCTGGAACGCTGCGTCGCGTGGCGATGGTTCACCATCCCACCCTGCATCTCGATGCGAAAAGCCCTTTAAACAGGGCACTTTCGCGCGCTGGTGCGATTTTTCAGCGAATTGGCACACCCTTTGCAGTGTCCTGCGCATGACAAAGCGCCACCGTTCGATTACGGCGCTCCCTATATAAGTCCGCGCTAAACGCGGGCAGGAGACAAGCACAGTGCCATCGCCCATCACCGTCGGCGTGATCGCGAACCCTGCGTCGGGTCGCGACATTCGTCGCCTCACTTCCTATGCGTCGGTGTTTCCGACCTCCGAGAAAGCCAACATGGTGGTGCGCTTGCTGGCCGGGCTCGGCATGCTCGGAGTAACACGCGTGCTGTGTCTGCGCGACCGGACCGGCGTCGCGGCGCTGCTGCTGCGCGCGCTCGACACGCACGACGCCATCGCCGCGCAACAACGCTGGCCGGAAGTCGAGTTCATCGAACAGCCGATCACCGACAGCGTCGCCGATACCCACGCGGGGGTCGCCGCGATGCTGCAGGCGGGCGTCGAGCTGATCGCCGTGCTGGGCGGCGACGGCACGCACCGCGCCGTCGCCGCGCATTGCGGGAGAGTGCCGCTACTCACCTTGTCCACCGGCACCAACAACGCCTTTCCGGATTTGCGCGAAGCCACCGTGGCCGGCCTTGCCGGCGCGCTCGTCGCGTCGGGCGCGGTGCCGCCGGATGTGGCGCTGATGCGCAACAAGCGGCTCGTGGTGCGCTGCACGGCCGGCCCGAATCGCGGCCGCGAGGAGATCGCGCTGGTCGATGTCTGCGTGAGCCGCCAGCGCTTTGTCGGCGCGCGGGCCGTCTCCGATCCGGCCGATATCGAAGAACTCTTTCTCACGTTCGCCGCGCCCGACGGCATCGGACTCTCGTCGATCGGCGGAGCCTGGGCGCCCGTGGAGCGCACCGCGTCGCACGGTTTGCATCTGCGCTTCGCCGCACCCGGTGAATCCGGCGTGCCGCTGGTGGCGCCGATTGCGCCGGGCCGCGTCGAGCGCGTGCTGATGCGCACATGCGAACGCTTCGAAGTCGGCGTGTGGCGGCCGCTGGAAACCGAACACGGCACGCTCGCCTTCGACGGCGAGCGCGAAATCGAACTGGAGCGCGGCGACCGCTATGAGATCGCGCTGGATTGGGAAGGGCCGCTGACCGTCGACGTCGAACGCACGCTGCGTTTCGCGGCGTCGCGTCAACTGGTGCGGGAAGTGGCAAACGTGGTTGCGCATCAAACGTAGGTTGTGGGCAGGCAGTGCATTCATTCCAAGGAGACACACCATGTCGGTTTCAACTGAGTTGAGCAAGGAAGAGCTACTGAAGGCGTATCGCATGATGCGTACGATCCGCGAGTTCGAGGAGCGTCTGCACGTGGAATTCGCGACCGGCGAGATTCCCGGCTTCGTGCATCTGTACGCGGGCGAGGAGGCGTCGGCGGTCGGCACGATGCTGCATCTGAACGACGCCGACTATGTGGCGACCACGCACCGCGGTCACGGCCATTGCATCGCCAAGGGCGTGGACGTGCGCGGCATGATGGCCGAGATCTACGGACGCAAGACCGGCGTGTGCCACGGCAAGGGCGGCTCGATGCATATCGCGGATCTGTCGAAAGGGATGTTAGGTGCGAACGGTATCGTCGGCGCGGGCGGGCCGTTGATTTGCGGCGCGGCGCTGGCGGCGAAGTACAAGAAGTCGGGCGGCGTGGGCGTGTGCTTTTTCGGCGATGGCGCGTCGAATCAGGGCGTGATTTTCGAATCGTTGAACCTGGCCTCGGTGTGGCGGCTGCCGGCGATTTTCGTGGCGGAGAACAACGGCTACGCGGAAGCGACGTCGTCGACGTGGTCGGTGGCGACCGACAACATCGCGGACCGCGCGAGCGGCTTCGGCATGCCGGGCGTGATCGTGGACGGCTTCGATTTCTTCGCGGTGCATGAAGCGCTCGGTGAAGCGATCGAACGGGCGCGCAAAGGCGGCGGCCCGACCCTCGTCGAAGTGAAGTTCTCGCGCTATTTCGGCCATTTCGAAGGCGACGCGCAAACCTATCGCGCGCCCGGTGAAGTGCAGAAACTGCGCGACGAGAAGGATTGCCTGAAGCGTTTCGAAGAGCGCGTGGTGCGCGCCGAAATGCTAAGCGCGGATCAGTTGCGTGGTGTGGATGCCGAGGTGAAGAGTCTGATCGACAGTGCGGTGGCGGAAGCCAAGGCTGCGCCGCTGCCGACTGCTGAAGACCTGCTGAGCGACGTCTACGTGTCCTATCCGTAACGCGCGCGTTGCATACCTAAACGATTGGAGACAGACATGGCACGCAAGATCACATTCTCTCAGGCAATCAACGAAGCCCTGAGTCAGGAAATGGCCCGGGACGAAACCGTCATCGTGATGGGCGAGGACAACGCGGGCGGCGCCGGATCGCCCGGTGAACAGGACGCGTGGGGCGGCGTTCTCGGTGTTACGAAGGGACTGTTTCACAAGTATCCGGGCCGTGTGCTCGACACGCCGCTCTCCGAAGGCGGCTATATCGGCGCGGCAGTCGGCGCGGCGGCCTGCGGCATGCGGCCGGTCGCGGAGCTGATGTTCATCGACTTCATGGGCGTGTGTTTCGACCAGATCTTCAATCAGGCTGCCAAGTTTCGCTACATGTTCGGCGGCAAGGCGGTCACGCCGGTCGTGATTCGCGCGATGCAGGGCGCGGGCCTGCGCGCGGCGGCCCAGCATTCGCAGATGCTGACCTCGTTGTTCACGCACATCCCCGGACTGAAAGTGGTCTGCCCGTCGACGCCGTATGACGCCAAGGGTCTGCTGATCCAGGCGATCCGCGACAACGATCCGGTGATTTTCTGCGAGCACAAGTTGCTATACAGCCGCGAGGGCGACGTGCCCGAAGAGTCGTATGCGATTCCGTTCGGCGAAGCGAACGTCGTGCGCGACGGCGACGACGCCACGATCATCACCTACGGACGCATGGTGCACTACGCCACCGAAGCCGCTGAAAAACTCGCCAAGGACGGCATCCAGGTCGAGGTGATCGACTTGCGGACGACCTCGCCGCTCGACGAGGAAACGATCCTGGAGAGCGCGAACCGCACCGGACGCGTGGTCGTGGTCGACGAAGCGAATCCGCGCTGCTCGATCGCCACCGACATTTCCGCGCTGATTGCGCAGCGCGCGTTCCACTCGCTGAAGGCGCCGATCGAAATGGTGACCGCGCCGCATACGCCCACGCCGTTTGCCGGCGTGCTCGAGGACATGTATATCCCGTCGGCCGCGCAGATCGCCGAGGCCGTACTGAAAGTGAGGGCTTGAGCGATGCCGATCCATATGATCACGATGCCCAAATGGGGCTTGTCGATGGAACAGGGACAGGTCAACGGGTGGCTCAAGGCCATCGGCGACAAAGTGGTGAAAGGCGACGAGATTCTCGACGTGGAAACGGACAAGATCTCGTCGGGCGTCGAGTGTGCGTTCGAGGGCATCCTGCGCCGGCAGATCGCCCAGGAAGGCGACACGCTGCCGATCGGTGCATTGCTGGCAGTGGTGGCGGACGCGGAGACGCCGGACGCGCAGATCGACGCCGAGGTCGAAGCGTTTCAGCGCGACTTCGTGCCGGCCACGTCGGCGGATGGCGACAGTGGCCCGCAACCGGAGAAAACGCAGATCGGCGGGCGCACCGTGCGCTATCTGAAACTCGGCGAAGGCGGCACGCCCGCACTGCTGATTCACGGCTTCGGCGGCGATCTGAACAACTGGTTGTTCAATCACGCCGATCTTGCCGCGCATCGTGCCGTGTGGGCGCTGGATCTGCCGGGTCACGGCGAATCGGGCAAGACGCTCGACACCGGCAGTGCCGACGAGCTCGCGGACAGCGTCATCGCGTTCATGGACGATCGCAACATCGACAAAGTGCATCTGATCGGACACTCGATGGGCGCACTGATCGCGATGACCGTGGCGGCGAAAGCGCCCGGGCGTGTGGCGTCGCTGGCGTTGATCTCGGGTGCGGGTCTGGGCAAGGAGATCAATGGCGACTATATCCACGGCTTCACTGAAGGCAGCAATCGCAACGCGCTCAAGCCGCAGCTAGCGAAGCTCTTCGCCGACCCGAGTCTCGTGACGCGTCAACTGGTGGAGGACATCGTCAAGTACAAGCGGCTCGAAGGCGTGCCCGAGGCGCTGCGCAAGATCGCGGCGTCGGCCTTCGACGGCAACGTGCAACGCGCGAGTTATCGGGACCGGCTGGCGGAACTCGCGCCGCGCAGTCTGCTGATCTGGGGCGCCGGCGATCAGATCATCCCGGCCGCGCATGCGCAGGGCCTGCCAGGCGACATCCGCGTTCATGTGCTCGATGGCAACGGGCATATGGTGCAGATGGAGGCGGCCTCCGAAGTGAATCGTCTGCTCAACGATTTTCTGGGGGGCTGAGATGGACGCCGCATTGCATGGCGACAGCGTCACCGCGCTCGGTCAGCACGGCAAGCGCAGCGCTGACAAGCTCGCGCGGATTCCGGTGAAGATCGTGCCGGCCACGGACGGCGAGGTCTTGCCGAAGCCGCCGTGGCTGCGCGCGAAGCCGATGATGAGCGAGACGGTCGCCGGCATTGCGGCGATCCTGCGCGAGCACCGTTTGCATTCGGTCTGCGAGGAGGCGATGTGCCCGAACATCGGCGAGTGTTTTGCGCGGCGCACCGCGACGTTCATGATCATGGGCGGCATCTGCACGCGGCGCTGTGCGTTCTGCGACGTCGCGCACGGCCGCCCGGCGCCATTGGACGAAGCCGAGCCCGCGCGGCTTGCCGATGCCGTGGCGGCGCTCGGCTTGCGCTATGTCGTGGTGACGTCGGTGGATCGCGATGATCTGCGCGACGGCGGCGCGGCGCATTTTGCAAGCTGTGTCGCGTTGCTGCGCGAGCGAGTGCCGGGCATTCGGGTCGAAGTGCTGACGCCGGATTTTCGCGGACGCGTCGAGCGGGCTTTGCAGGCGCTTTCCGGCGCGTGGCCGGATGTCTTCAATCACAACCTCGAAACGGTGCCCGCTCTCTATCGTGCCGCGCGCGCGGGCTCGGACTATCAGGGTTCGCTGCAACTGCTCGCGCGTGTCAAAGAGGCGAACGAGGCGATGCTGACCAAATCAGGGTTGATGGCCGGATTGGGGGAATCCGACGCAGAACTGCTCGACGCAATGCGCGATCTGCGCGCGCATCGCGTGGACATCTTGACGATCGGGCAGTATCTCGCGCCGTCGCGTTTTCATATGCCGGTGCGGCGGTATGTGTCGCCGCAACAGTTCGACGCCTGGCGCGAGGCGGGCTTGGAGATGGGCTTTCGCGAGGTGGTGGCGGGGCCGCTGGTGCGCTCGTCGTATCAGGCGGACCAAATTGCCGATGTCGCCATGGCGCGTGCAACGCAATGATATGAAGAACGGTTGCCGCCCTCGCTTGTTGTTGTAGACCGCAGCGAGGAGCGGCACCGCCGCCGTTTAAAAGCAGGCGCGGGCCGCCATTTCGCTTGCAACAATCTATGTCGGAATATGTCACGCAGCGCGAAAAACGCCCGCAAACCCTTGTCGCACGGGCCTTCGTCGTGGTGAAACAGGGTGACATATCTTCCTTGTCGATTATGTCGGCGCGTCCTCCTATAGTCCGTTTCGTCGCCACGCAGCAGTGACAGAAGTGGCCCGAATCCAAGAAGGACATACCGTGAAAAATCGTTCGTTCGTCGCCCCGGCCGCCGCCTCTGTCTTTGCCTCTGCAACCGACTCAGTGACGACCGCTTCATCCGCCCGCGGCGCGCTGCGCAAACTCGTCCTCTCCGCCACGGTCGCCGTGCTCGCGCTCGGCAGCGCATCGGCGTTCGCCTGGTCGCAACACGGCACGGCGTACACCTCGCGCGGCACCTATAACGGCGCGCGTTACGGCTCGTGCGGCGGCAGTAGTTGCTCGCATGCGGGTGGCGTCGCCGGCCCTTACGGCGGCCTCGCGACCAACACCGGCACGGTGACGCGCAATGCGCCGGGCCAGTTCTCGAATTCGGGCACCGCGACGGGGCGCTATGGCAACTCCGTCCAGCATGCAGGCGACACCAACTGTGCCGGCGGCACGTGCTCGCACACCGGCACGCTCACGGGACCGGACGGCAAGACGGCCACCACGTCGGGCGATGTCACGAAGACCGGCACGGGGCAGTATTCGTCGTCGGGATCGGTGACGGGATCGAACGGCAACACGGTCAACCATTCGGCGTCGACGAATTGCGCCGGCTCGACGTGCTCGCGTTCGGGCACCGTCACCGGTTCGGATGGCGGAACCGTCAACCACTCCGGTTCGGCCACGCGTGTGGCACCGGGCGTCGTGACGACCTCGACGAGTGTGACCGTCACGCACGGCAATACGGTGACGTCGAGCGGGACGGTCGTGGCGACCACCGGTGTCGTCACGACGGGCGGCACGACGGTGGTGGTGGCGCCGAAGCCGGTCGTGGTCGCGCCGCCGGTTGTGTATGTGCCGCCGCCTCCGGTCGTGGTGACGCCGCCGGTTGCCTATGTGCCGCCGCCGGTTGTCGTGACGCCTGCACCGGTGGTGGTTGCACCGAAGCCTGTCGTGGTCGCGCCGCCGGTTGTCTACGCACCGCCGCCCCCGCCGCCTGCCGTGTATGTCGCTCCGCGGGTCGTGTATGTCGCGCCGGCGCCGCGTCCGATCGTGTGGGTGCCGGGCCACTGGGTCGGGCGTGTCTGGGTGCCGGCGCACTGGGCGTGATGGGCGCGGCTATGCGAGTCAAATCCCGCGTGACAGCTGAGCAAAGTGGCGACATGGTGTGCCGATCGTCATTCGATGGTTCTTCGACACGGAGGTTTTATAAAGCAGGCGCGTTGGCAGCGATGGTGGTGGCTGTGGGAGTGGCGATTGCAATGAGCCGCTCCGTGGCACCAGTCGATACGCGTGGGGCGAGTGGATCGTCGCAAGAATGCTCCGCCCGCTACGCCGCGTTGCTCGATCTTGCGGAATTGGCGAGACGCGACGGCAAATCATCCGAGGTGGTCGTGCGCGGGCTGAGCGACAGAGGCGGCGCGATGAGCGGATGTTTGTCGATGGGCGGCAGCGCTGATGCGGATTAGCGTTGTGGTTGTCACTCGCGCCACTTGCGCCACAAAAAAAGCGCTCCCGGTTCCAGAACCGGGAGCGCTTTTTGCCATGCGCGGTGTAGTGGCCTTCCGCGCTACCGCCCTTGCTGCTGCAAATACTGCCTGACGTCGCTCAGCGTCACACTGCCTTTATGGCTCGTGTCGATCTGATCGAAGTGCTTCGCCACAAAGCCGAGACCCTGGGTTTGCGCCTGCGCTTTCGTGACGGACGCGCCATTGCTGAGCGCCGAGTTCGCCCCAAGACGCGCCTCGAGCCGTTGTTGCGCTTGCTGCTGCAATGCCGTGCCGGTCGACGGCGCGATCGGCGCCGCCCGGTTTTGCGGGAAGAACGGACCGTCGACGCCGCGTGCGCCGTTGGGCGGCGTCGCGGGCGCTACCGCTTGCGGCGGCAACGCGTACGCACTGCCGACCACGCAGCCGAGAGCAATCAACGGGGAGACACGCCGTAACTTATCGATAAGAGACATGATGACTCGCATGGATTGAGTGATTAGGGTATCGCGAACCAGGTTCCGTGAAGGCTCCGTCAAGGCGCCGTCACTTGCGCCGTGGCGGTGGCGGTCGGCTCGCTGGCGGGACTTTCGTCGCGCCACGGCGCCGGCAGCGTCCAGAGCGCGAGCGCATCGGGAAGCGGCGTGCCGCGGTAGAAGCGCACGAGGTCGCGCTTCATCAGCGGACGGGCGACGTCGTCAAGATAGATCATGTGGCCACCCTGGAAGAAATTGACCTGCAAGTCAGGATTCAGGCCTGGCACGGTCTGCAACCGCGCCAACTGCTTCTCGGTATTGAGGAACGGCGTGGCCAGATCGTGGAAGCCGTTTTCCGAGAGCACCCTGAGTTGCGGATTGAGCGTCAGCGCACCGAGCAGGTCGGGGATCGTGTCGGGCAAGGCCTGCCCGTCGTGCGAGAAATCCCACACCTCGATGATGTCGTCGTTCAGCGGCATATAGGTCGCATTCGGCGCCGTGTAGCCGAGATAGTCCGGCATCTGGGTGGCGAGCGCCGTGGTGAACGGCTGCGAGATCAGGATGTCGGACGGATCGGAATCGCTTTGCAGACGCGGATCCGAATTCGGCAACGACACGCGCCCGTCATAGCGGCCGATCGTCGTGCCGGGCAGCAGGCTCGTCGAGAACGGATCGCGGTTGAAATAGCCTTGCAACGCCTGCACCGTCAAACCCGATGGCAAGGTCCACGACTCGATCGTTTTCGCATTGGGGAACACGGGCTTGCCCAACGCGCCGGGTATGCCGAGTTGGCTGAGCACCCATGACTGCGAGTAACGCCTGAACTTCTTATATTCCGCCGTCACGAACAGCGTGGTCTGCAACGCGTAGAGATCCTGATTGAGCGGCGCCGGCGACGCCTGGTTGTAGTACGCCGCGACCTCCGCATAGCCGGGGAAATAGCCCGCCAGCGTATCCGTATCGAGCGCCAGCTCTTCCGACGACTCCGTGATGGCGACCGCTTCGATCGCATCGGCGAAATAGTTCAGGATTGCCGATTGCAGCACGATGCCGGTCAGATGCACGCCGGCGGATTCGAGCGCCAGCGCCAGCATGTCGGTACGCGGCGTGCCGTACGACTCGCCATACAGATAGATCGGCGAGCTGCTGCGATTGTTGACCGCCAGATAGCGCTGGATGAAGTCGCGCATGATGTTGACGTCGGCGTCGGTGGTCCAGTACTTCTTGTTCGTGTTCGGCAGAATCGCTTCGGAAAGCCCGGTTCCCGGCGGGTCGATGAAGACCATGTCCGTGGTGTCGATCAGGCTTTCCTTGTTATCCACGAGTGGGTAGTTCGGCCAGTTGCCGAACACCGGGTCGGGCGTGGCCACGCGCGTCGGCGCGAATGAGCCGAGCCGCAGCCAGATCGAGGAGGAGCCCGGGCCGCCGTTGTAGACGAACGTGACAGGGCGCGCCGCACCGTTCGTGCCGGGCGCGGTGTACGCCACATACGACATGGTGGCTTCGGGGTTGCCGTTCGCATCGGCCGCCGTCAGATGGCCGGTGGTGGTGGTGTAGTTGATCGGCGTCCTGCCGAGCGTCCACTGGTAGTGCATCACCGCCGCCTTCTCCGAGGCCTGGGCGGGCGCGAGGCCGTCGTTGGCCTTGGCCGAATAGGCGACCGGGTCGATATAGGTTTGATTGGCGGTCGGCGCCTGCGGCTGCGAGGCGGCCTGAGCGCTGAGTTGCTGATTCGCGGCGCTCTGCTGCATGCTCACGGCCGTGCCGGACGACGAACCGCCGTCCCCGCCGCCGCATCCGCCGAGCAGCATGACTGCCGCTGCCATTGTCATTGCCAGAATCCCTGGAGCCGGCAGCTTGCGCTGACGAAAAGGGCTATTGCCTCGAAGACGCTCGTCTCGTTTCATCTCTATCCTCGGTGGTGGATTCAGATACCTTTTCACAAAGGCCGCCATAGCGGATGAAGATGCATCGGAGTTCGAAATATTCTGGATGCATCGCCGCAATACAGCGGTGGAGACCAATTTGCTTAAAAATGCATAGCCATTTTCCCGCTATGCAGGATGAGTAGAATAACTAAATAGTGTGATTGAATATTCCGGTTGTCTCCGGCATGTTTATCCGCAATCGAATATTCGTATATTGGCGGCAGATAAAAAATAGGTGACGCCGTAGTCCTTTGTCAAGGACGCGACGAATTTCCGTAATGACGGCTTCGGAAAGCTGCGCGTGGATTCGTGCGGAAGTGAATGCGTACGGACTTTACGCCGCTATTAATTCGCTGATTATTTATTACAAAATTAAAATTGTTGTTTGCTAAACGTAATGATTAATTGGTGTCGCATTGCCGGACTATGCCGGTTGATTTTCCGGGCGAATCAGATTGCGTTCCAGAAATACCGCGCCGGCAATCGGATTGAAGACATAAGCCGGAATCCGTTCGAAACCCAGCGACGCATAAAGCTCGAGCGCGGCCTGCATGGTCGGCAGCGAGTCGAGACGAATGCGGTGATATCCCGCGTCTCTCGCGATATCGCAAATGCGCGTCGCCAATTGCCTGCCGGCCTGCAGGCTGCGTCCCGCTGGACGGACATAGAGCCGTTTCATTTCGCACGTCGTATCGTCGAGAGGCCGCATGGCGACGCAGCCAACGAGTTCTTCTTCGTTGTGCGCGAGAAGCACCTGGCCTCGCGGTGTCGCGAATTTGCCGGGCAAGTCGGCGAGCTCGGACTCGAAGTTCTGGAAGCCGAGATCGATGCCCAGGCTCTCGGCGTATTCGCGGAAGATGGCCCGGACCGCTTCCAGTTGCTCTGGGAATTGGGCGGTCGTGATCTGGATCATGGGTTTTCGTCAGTCGTGCGGTCCTATTGCGGTTCCACTAGCACCAGCGGGAAGCGGATCTCGAACGTAGTCCCCACACCTTCGCGCGAGACGAAATGGATGTGTCCGTTCAACACGCGGCACAGTTCCTTGACAATGGCGAGACCGAGGCCCGTGCCGGGAATATCTTCGCCCGCGGCGCGCTCGAATTCGTCGAACACGCGGTCCGCATCCGAGGGCGCGATGCCCACGCCGGTATCCGCGACGCGAATCGACCAGTGTTCCGCGTCGGCCATCGCGAAGTTCAATTCGATTTCCCCCGACTTGGTGTACTTGGTCGCGTTGGAGAGCAGATTGACGGCAATCTGTTTGAGCTTGAGACGATTGGATGTGACGGCCGTCAACGCAGGGTCGAACGCCGCGCGCAACGTGAGTCGTTTTGCCTCGATCGACGGGCGCGACGAGGTGACGAGTTCATCGTACAGCTCGCGCAGTTCAACCTGTTCGAATGCGAACGGGGCGCCGTCGCCGAGCACCACGGAATATTCGACCATCTGCTCGACGAGCTGTTTCATGTCGGCGGCCTGGCGGTTCGCCAGCGTCAACGCCGTTTCGGCTTTTGCAGGCGCGCGCGAGATCAATTGCAGCGCGATGGAAAACGTGTTCAGAAAGTTGCGCAGATCGTGGACCACGCTGCGTGTAATCTGCATGCGCGACTCATACAGGTCGCTTACCAGCCGCTGCTTCAGCATCAGCTCGTGATTGGCGCGCTCTAGCCGGCCGGTGTACTCGTCGATCTTGCGGTCCCGTTCGCTGACCACTTCCTTGATTGACGCGAGCGTGACCATGCTGAAGGTTTCGGCGATCAGGCGCCGCGCGCGGCTCTCATGGCGGCGCGTGAACGTGCTGTCGAGACTGGCGAACTCCTCGAGCGCTTCGGCCAGAACCTGATCGAAGAGATCGAGTTCGCGCACCAGCTCCTCGATACGATAGCACTGGCGCCAGCGCACCTTGCCATGTTTTCTCGCATCGCGCTCGAGGGCCGTCTCGACCCGTTCGAGATCCTCGACATCGAGCGCCGCGCACAGTCCTTCGAGAAGTTCCGGCAGATGATCCGCGAGTTGCTGATAAGTGAGTTTGTCCGCTTCGACGAGATCGGAGTCGCCGAATACGGCATTCATCCATTGCTCGGTGAGCCGGGTCCGTTCCGCGCGAACGAAGTCAGCAAAATTGCGCAGCGGGCTAACGCGTGTGTCGGTCATGATGGCGCATTGGGGTGAAGTTTCTACAACATACAGAGGCTTGAACCACCCAAGCGCGTCGGACTGGAGGCGCATGGCGTGCCTCACAGGACAGGTACTTTCGGCTGGAGTCAATTGAAGGCCTGGCTGGCAAGCTCTGCGCCCTCGCGTGTTCCGAAAGCGTCGCTGCAGCCGATCATTCGCACCATTATCACCGCAATTGGCAATTGTGGAACACCTCTTGCGGCGCTGTCGGCAGATGACAATAACGCTAACTCGAACGTTTAACCCGGCGGCCCCTGATGCACTCAATCTTGCTGGTGGACGACGAGCCGGAAATCCTGGCAGCGTGGCGCCTGATACTCGAGAACGAAGGTTACGAAGTTGGTTGCGCGAGCAACGGCGCGGAGGCGGTTGCGCGTGCCGCAATCCGTGTTCCCGCCCTGATCATCACCGACTGGATGATGCCGCTGATGGATGGCGCTGAGTTGTGCCGTCGGCTGAAGGCGATACCGGAGCTCGCCAACGTGCCGATTCTCATGCATACCGCTGTTTCGCCGCCCGACGGCGCGGTCAAGAACTGGGATGTCTGCTTGAGAAAGCCGGTGGGCGCGGAGCTTTTTTTGACGACGGTCGCGCAACTGTGCAAGCAACGGCATTAGCTATTGATGGATCACCGCAACGGGCAGTTTCTTCCGAATCGCGCGTGTCGCCTCTTCGGTGACCGGCAATATTGCCCTCTGCGAATTTCTCTCCGCCTCGCATCAGGCCGGATTCAGCACCTTCAAAAAATCGACGAACGCGCGCAACGGCGCGGGCAAATGACGATGCCCCGGATAATAAAGAAACGGGCCTGAAAAACGCTGCCACCACGGCTCCAGAATCGGCTCCAATGCGCCGCTGTCGAGATGCGGGCGCAGCATGTCTTCGAACAGGTGAATGACACCCACGCCCGCGACGGCCGCGCTGACCGCGAGATCGATCGCCGCGCCCGGCCGCACCAGCAGCGGTCCCGAGGGATTCAACTGCAACACTTCGCCGTCGCGCTCGAAATACCAGATCGGCATGGCGCCGCCGGCGAACTGGCCGCGCAGGCACGCATGCGAAAGCAACTCACTGGGATGATCGGGACGGCCGTGCGCGTCGAGATAGCTCGGCGCCGCCGCCGTGGCGAAGCGTTGCACGCGTGGTCCGATCGGAATCGCGATCATGTCCTGTTCGAGCCGATCGTCATAGCGAATGCCGGCGTCGCAGCCGATCGACAGCACGTCGACGAAACCATCCTCGACCACGACCTCGACGCGGATGTCGGGATACGTCTTCAGGAACGCGGCGATGATGCCCGGCAAGACGATTCGGGCGGCGCTCGACGGCACGTTCAGTTTGAGCGTGCCGGCCGGCTTGTCCCTGAGCACGTTCAGCACGTCTAGCGCCGCTTCCATCTCGCTGAAGAGCGGCGCCAGCTTCTCGATGAGACGCAAGCCGGCCTCGGTCGGCGCCACACTGCGCGTGGTGCGGTTGAGCAGGCGCAGGCCGAGCTTGGCCTCGAGGCGGCGCACGGCGATGCTCAGACTCGACGCCGACACGCCGCTGACGCGCGCCGCGTCGCGAAAGCCGCCTGCGCGGGCGACCGAGGCGAAGGCGGCCAGATCATTCAATTCCATAACGATTGTGCAGAATTTTAAACAACCCGTACACGTTAGACGGCTTTATTAAACAACGCAACCGCGTCCATACTTCCATTCAACACTCACCAAGGAGCGCGTCATGTCGAATCTCAATACCACGGACACCTTCCCGCTGGCCGGCCGCCTGGTGCGCCGCATGGGCTACGGCGCCATGCAACTCGCCGGACCCGGCGTGTTCGGGCCGCCGAAGGATCGCGATGCAGCGCTCGCCGTGTTGCGCGAAGCGGTGGCGTCGGGCGTCAATCACATCGATACGAGCGATTTTTACGGGCCGCACATCACCAACCAGTTGATCCGCGAAGCGCTGCATCCTTATCCCGGCGACCTCGTGATCGTCACCAAGGTGGGCGCGGTGCGCGGCAGCGACGGCGCGTGGCTGCCGGCGCTCGAACCGGACGATATCGAGCGCGGCGTGCACGACAATCTGCGCAATCTCGGCCTCGATGTGCTCGAGGTCGTGAACATGCGGATCATGGGCGACGTGCACGCGCCCTCTGAAGGCTCGATCGAGAAGCAGGTGACGGCGCTTGCCGAACTCCAACGGCGCGGGCTCGTGCGCCATATCGGTTTGAGCAACGTGACGGCGACGCAGATAGCCGAAGCGCAGCGCATTGCCGAAATCGTCTGCGTGCAGAATCACTACAACGTGGTGCACCGGGAAGACGACGCGTTGATCGACGAACTCGCGGGGAAGGGGATCGCGTATGTGCCGTTCTTCCCGCTTGGCGGGTTCACGCCGATTCAGTCGTCAGCGCTGTCGGATATTGCTCAAACACTCGGCATGACGCCGATGCAAGTGGCGCTCGCGTGGCTGCTGCAGCGGGCACCGAACATCCTGCTGATTCCCGGCACGTCGAGCGTCGGGCACCTGCGTGAAAATCTGCAGGCGTCGCAATTGAAATTGTCCGCCGAGGTGTGCGCGGAACTGGATGCGATCGGCCGCGCTAACAGCGAAGCGTGATCGCAAGCCACGGCGATTTCACGCCGAATTCGCGATGTACTCCCGCAGCCACTGATGCGCCGGATCGCGGTGCGAGCGCTCGTGCCAGAGCATCGCGATCTCGTAGCCCGGCACTTCCAGTGGCGGCTCGACCACCCGCAGCGCACTGTTGCCGCGTACCAGTCGCGCGGGCAGCATGCCCACCAGGTCGGTACTCGCGAGCGCCGACAACATGAACAAAAAGTGCGGCACGGACAGCACGACCCGGCGTGTCATGCCGGCCTTCGCGAGCACTTCGTCCGTCACGCCGGCAAATCCACCGCCGTCCGGCGACACGATTACGTGCTCCAGTTTGCAGAACTGCGCGAGCGTCGGCCGGCGCTTCAGACGCGGATGGCCGGCGCGGCCCACCAGAACATACTGCTCGGCGAATAGCACCCGATGGCGCAATCCTTCGGGCGCGCCTTCGCTGGTATGAAATCCCAGATCGATCTCCCCCTGTTCTGCTTGCCGCGCGATACGCGGTGGCACCAATTCGACGACGGCGAGGCGCGTGCCCGGCGCCGCCGCGCGCAGGCCGGCCAGTGCGGGCAGGATGATCGTCGATTCGACGTAGTCGGTCGCGGCAATGTGCCAGCTTTGCGTCGCTTCGGCGGGATCGAAAGGGCGTGCCGGCGCCACCGCGCGCTCGAGTGCCTCGAGCGCTTCGCGCAAGGGTTCGCGCAACGCCTCGGCGCGCGCGGTGGGCCGCATGCCTCGCGGTCCGGGCAGCAACAGCGGGTCGCCGAGGACCTCGCGCAGTTTGGCCAGATGCACGCTGACCGACGGTTGCGAGAAGTTCAGCCGCTGCGCCGCGCGCGTGACGTTGTGTTCCGACAGCAGCACGTCGAGCGTGACGAGCAGGTTGAGGTCGAGCCTCCTGAGATTATTCATGGCTATACCTGACATATTGGCAATTCATTTCCAATATACTGGAGCGAGGGCTATCTTTGGTTTCTTTTAGCCATGAAGGCCATGTGATGAACGTTCTTCTTGTTTATGCGCACCCGGAACCCAAGTCGTTGAATGGGTCGCTCAGGGACTTTGCGGTCAAACGTCTTGAAGATGCCGGACACACCGTTCAGGTATCCGATCTGTACGCAATGCAGTGGAAAGCATCGCTCGATGCAAACGACAGCCTCGCGAAACAACCCGGTGAGCGCTTTGATCCTGCGCTCGACTCGAAGCATGCGTTCGAGAATGGGCTGCAGAGCAAAGACATCGAGCTCGAACAGGAGAAGCTCGTGTGGGCGGATGCCGTGATTCTGCAGTTTCCGCTCTGGTGGTTCACCATGCCGGCCATCCTCAAAGGCTGGGTGGAGCGCGTGTATGCGTACGGTTTTGCGTACGGCGTCGGCGAGCATTCCGACGCGCGCTGGGGCGAGCGTTACGGCGAAGGCACACTCGCCGGCAAGCGCGCGATGCTGGTGGTCACGACGGGCGGCTGGGAATCGCACTATAGTCCGCGCGGCATCAATGGTCCGATGGACGACGTGCTGTTCCCGATTCAGCACGGCATTCTGTATTACCCTGGCTTCGACGTGTTGCCGCCGTTTGTGATCTACCGCACGAGCCGCATCGATGAAACGAACTATCCAGAAGTGCGTGATGCACTCGGGCAGCGTCTCGACGATCTCTGGAACACCGCGCCGATTCCGTTCCGGCCTCAGAACAGCGGCGCATACACGATTCCGGAACTGACGTTGCGGGCCGATATCGAGCCCGAAAAAGTCGGCTTCGGCGCGCACGTCGAATAGGATTCGCGGGACTATTACCGCAACCCCAAGCTGACGGGATCGTAGGTTTCGCTGAAATTTGGTTGTAAGTCGCCATTGCTAGAGTCGTCGACAGAATTGTGCCGCCGTGTGCCGGACAGTGTTCTTCGGACTCCTGGAAAGGGAAGAGCGACAAACCATGAATAAAGCTCGTGCGTTCTGGCTCATTCTGACGCTGCTTTTTACGACGCCTGGCTGGGCGTTTCAGGCGCGGGTCGTCACCATTCCGAGCGCGGCCATGCATAAGTCGCTCGAAGCGACGGTCGTGCTGCCGGATCAATACGCGCGCGGCAAAGCGGCTGATCGCTTTCCGGTCGTCTATCTGCTGCACGGCTCGGGCGGCAATTACACCGACTGGACCTCGAATTCGCAGATCGGCAAGCTGGCGGACCGCTATCACGTGATCCTCGTGATGCCCGATGGCGGCCACGAAAGCTGGTACATCGACAGTCCGGTCGATCCGCACAGCCGGTACGAAACCTATGTGGGCACGGAGGTGGTGAGCTACGTCGATGCGCATTTCCGCACGATTGCGACGCGTCAGGCGCGCGCCATTACCGGCTTGAGCATGGGCGGTTTCGGCGCCTTGCGTATCGCGCTGGACCGGCCGGACGAATTCGGCGCCGCGGGCAGTATCAGCGGCGCGGTGGATCCGCGTGGCTGCGAGGACGAGCCCGGCATCGACCAGGTATTCGGCGATCCGATGCGGCATGCCGATTTCTGGAACAACGAGGCGATCGTCGAGAATGCGCGCAGTTTCGGCAATGCGCATATCGCGCTGACGATCGACTGCGGGGTGAACGACTCGCTGGTGCAATCGAACCGGACGCTGCATGAGCGCCTGGTCGAACTCGGCGTGCCGCACGACTACGCGGAGCGGCCCGGCGGCCACACCTGGAAGTACTGGGCCAACGCGGTGCAGTATCAGGTGCTGTTTTTCGCCGGGGCGTTCAAGCGCAACGGGGCCATTGCGGCCAGCGCCGCGGCTTGAGGCTGTGCCCGCGCGCTGTGGGACGGCGTCGAGCCGCCCACGGATCCATCAATCGATACCGTGAAACACCGCATCGTCCGGGCCGAGATAGGCGGGCGGGCGCCATGCCGCATCGCGCATGGAATGCTGGACCAGTTTCTCGACGCCCAGCAGCACCGCGAAAATCGCCATCCGCACCGGAATGCCGTTGTCGGTTTGCCGGAAGATCGCCAGCCGTGAATCGTGATTCAGGTCCACGCTCAGATCGTTCGCGCCCGGCCGGCTGTCGCGCGGCAGCGGGTGCATGATCAGCGTATCGGCGCCGCACACGCTATCCACCAGCGCCTGATTGATCTGGAAATCCGGCGTGTAGCCTTCGAACGATTCGTCGGTGAAGCGCTCCTTCTGGATGCGCGTGGCGTACACCACATCGGCGCCGCGCAACCCGGCGGTCAGATCGTGAGTCTGCTCGATCACGTGGTCGTTGCGTGAAATCTGCTCGAGGATGTAGCTCGGCATTTCGAGCATGGGCGGCGAGATCAGCGTGAATTTGATGCCGCGGTACAGCGCCAGCAGCTTGACCAGCGAGTGCACGGTGCGCCCGTATTTGAGGTCGCCGACCAGCGCGATATGCGCGCCGTCGACGATCTTGCCAAGGCGCGAGAACTCGCGCTGAATCGTGTACAGATCAAGCAGCGCCTGGCTCGGGTGTTCTCCCGGCCCGTCGCCGCCGTTGATCACCGGCACGTTGGTGGCGCGCGCGAATTCGGCCACCGAGCCTTGCTCCGGATGGCGGATCACCAGCGCGTCCACATAGCCGCTCATCACGCGGCTGGTGTCGTAGATCGACTCGCCCTTGGCCATCGACGAAAACGTGAAGCCGGTGGTGTCGCAGACCGAGCCGCCCAGCCGGCAGAACGCCGCGCCGAAGCTCACGCGGGTGCGCGTGCTAGCCTCGAAGAACAGATTGCCGAGCACCGCGCCTTCCAGCACGCGGGAGATTTTGCGGCGCCGGGCGATCGGCTGCATGATGTCGGCCACGCGAAACAGCGCTTCCACCGAGTCGCGCGAGAACTGATCCACCGAGAGCAGCTGCGGCTTGCCTTCGAACAGCATCTGGCTGGCGAGCGACTGTGAGTCTACGCTTTGCGTATACTTTTCGCCGGGCTCGCCATGCACGACGATTTCCGACACGAAGCGCTCGACGATTTCCGGCATAGCCCGCGATTCCTGCGAGTCGTCCGGCAGGAGCCACGTGTCGAGCGCCCGGCGCGATACGCCGATGCGGCTCGCGAACGTGTCGCGCGTCATGTTCAGGCGACGCATCGCATCGCGTAGGAAGGCTTGTTGCGGGACGCTCATGAGGCACCTGTCGGAAGAGGGGATGGCGGGCTGATGTACGCGGTGCGTATATTAGTTTTCCTGCGGCAGAAGTCAAGCAATTTCGCGATGGACTTTGCCAAGCCGCGCCGGTCGCGGTTACACTGCGTCTCATGCATTCCGGCCCCACGCTCAGACTCCGCCCGTCGACCTCCGCACGTCTCGCTCACGCGAGCGTCGTTGCCGCACGCGCGTGGGGTTCGAACGTCGGCGCCAAAGCCAAAAAACAGCCGCTCATCTGACCGGAGCTCGCTGTTCCGTCAGATGTGCGACGGAACAGCCGGTCAACGCCCGCCTGGGCACTTTCCTGTCTTTCCTCCCTCGCACTGCCTGACGGAATCGATACGGTCGTCATCGAGGTAAAGACATGTCTATTTTTTCGGGTATCTGGGTTCCGCTCATCACGCCGTTCGCCGACGGCGCCGTCGATCACGCCGCCTTGCGCGCGCTGGTGCGCCGCTATACCGGCGCGGGCATCGCCGGGCTGGTCGCGCTCGGCACGACCGGCGAACCCGCCGCGCTCGACGCCGCCGAACAGGACGCCGTGCTGGCGACGATTCTCGACGAAGCGCAGGCCGCCGCCCATCTGGCGCAGGACGGGCGAGCGCTGCCGGTGCTGGCCGGCGTATCGGGCAATCACACGGCGAGCATGCGCGAGCGCATCGAGCAATTGAACGCACTACCGGTTGCCGGCGTACTGATGGCCGCGCCGTATTACATCCGGCCTTCGCAGGCGGGGATCGTCGGGCATTTCATGGCGCTTGCCGATGCCAGCGAGAAGCCGGTCGTGCTGTACGACATTCCGTATCGAACCGGCGTGCGGTTCGAACTCGACACGCTGCTCACGCTCGCGGCGCATCCGCGGATTCAGGCGGTGAAGGATTGCGCCGGTTCGCTCGACACCACGCTCGCGCTGATTCGCGACGGCCGCCTGCAGGTGCTCACCGGCGAGGACATCAATATTTTCAATACCTTGTGTCTGGGCGGCAGCGGGGCGATCGCGGCGTCCGCGCATGTGCGGCCCGAGCGTTTCGTCGAGATGTATCGCGCGCTCGCGGCGGGGCGGCTCGCCGATGGCCGGCGCATTTTCCATTCGCTCGCGCCGCTGATCCAGGCGCTGTTCGCCGAACCGAATCCCGCCCCGGTCAAGGCCTTGCTGGCCGCGCAAGGCCTGATACGCGACGAACTGCGCATGCCGATGACGCGCGCCAGCGGTGCGCTGATCGAGCGGCTCGAAGCGCTGGCTGAACGGGAGCGTAGCGAGTCGCAGGAGACCGAAGTATCGGTTTGAGCGGGCGCTCATGGCGAAACAGAGGGCATGCGCGGCACGGCGTACGCGCCGCGCGTGACACATCGTCCCATCGTCCTGTATTTGAGATGATGCTTCGTGCTGCCAGGGGATAATCGGCGCCTCTGTTCCTTATCGCGACCGGTGCGTATCCGGTCGATGCCGCATGCAGTTAGCCTCGTTCGCTGATCTTCTGTCCCGTTTGCAATCGCCCGGCATCCGTCGCGCGGCCGGCGCGCTGAACGCGTTGCCGGTTTCGACCATGCGTTGTGCCGCACGCGTACGTGCGCGCGTCGCGAGCCCATCGCGCGCGGGGAGCCGCTGATGGCTTCCGTGTTTCGCGCCGGCAGTCAGCTTGCCAGCGGCTCGGTCGGCTTCGTCACGCGCCGCACCGCGCTGACGCTCGCCTTGAGCGCGGCCGGCGGCACGGCCGTGCTGGCGCTCGCCGCGGGCTTCGCGATCGGGACGCACTGGTCCGCGCGCAACGGGTCAGGCGATCAGGCGGCGGTCCGCGTCGAGCACGACTACGCGATCGATCAACTCGGCAAGTTGAACGCCTCGGTGGCGCAGATCGAACCGCGCATCGCCCGGCTCACGGCGCAGGTCGGCGACTTGCGGGATTTCGAGGCACGCCTGAACACGCCGCGGCTCGCGCCGCGCGCGCCAGCGACGCCGGGCGCGGCGTCCGAACCCGACACCTCCGCCGCCGACAGCGAAGGCGAGGGCGGCCCTTCGTTGCCGCCGCGCCCCTGTAGCGACCTCACGTCTTCATCGGGCCGGCATGCCGATGCCGAGCACACCGGCCAGCAACTGGATTGCATTGCCGCGACCCTGTCCGCGCTCGAACAGCAGACCGCCGATCACGCTATCGCGTACGCCGCCTTTCCGGGCCGCATGCCCGCCGACAGCGCGCGCTTCGGCTCGCCATTCGGCAATCGCACCGATCCGTTCACGCATCGGCTGAGCTTTCATCCGGGCCTCGATCTGGTCGCCAAAACCGGCACGCCGATTCTGGCGGCAGCGGGCGGCCGCGTGGTCTTCGCCGGTGAGAAATCGGGCTATGGCAACGCAGTCGAAGTCGATCACGGCAACGGGCTCATGACTCGCTACGGCCATGCGTCGCGCATTGTCGTGCATGTCGGCGACCTGGTGCTGCCGCGTCAATACATCGCCGATGTCGGCTCGACCGGCCGCTCCACCGGTCCGCATCTGCATTTCGAAGTCCTCGTCGACGGTGCGCCGGTCAACCCGGCCGCCTACCTCGCGCTTTTCTCGCCCACGCCTCATGGTTGACCGACGCTTTCCGCGCGACGCGGGCAGTCTGACCCACCGCGCCTACACGCTTCGGCCCGCGCGCTCGCTGGCTTTTCGGGTGACGGTGTGGGCCGTGGTGAGCGTGCTTTGCGCCTGCGCGGGCGCGGCGGCGCTCACGGCATGGCAGGTAAGGCGCGCCGGCATGCCGCGGGAGCAGTGCATCCCGGCGCCCGTCGACGAAACGGCGAAGCAGACCGAGCTGACCCGCGCGCGGCTCGCCCTGGCGCAAGAGTCGGCGGCGCGCGCCGCGGTGCAGAAGGCGGCGGACGGTGCTGCGGCCGAGGTCGCGCGGCTCAACGCGGAATTGCAATTTCTGCGCGGCCAGAGCAAGGGCCGGACGCCGGCACCCGCCGGAGCGCCGCGCCGTTGAGCGTGCGCAGCGCGCAGACCGGCAACGCAAGCCCAGCAGCACGAACTAGCAAGGGCAAGCGACCAACCACAAACCAGCAACCGCACCCGCCACTCCCGGCTCGTCGCCACGCCCAGCATCACGCGACGACCTTTTTCATTTCCAGGAATCGTTATGTTCAAGAAGAAAAAAACCGCGGGCATCCAGCAGACCAAGCTCGCCACCCTGGTCGCTCACGACGTGCGCATCACCGGCGACCTGCAGTTCAGCGACGGCCTGCGCATGGACGGCCACGTGACGGGCAACATCAGCGGCGAGCCGGGCGGCCAGACGCTGCTGGTCCTGAGCGACCGCGGCTCGATCGAAGGCAACGTGCACGGCTACGACGTGGTGGTCAACGGCAGGATCGTCGGCGATGTGATTGCCGATCACTTCGTCGAGTTGCAGAGCAATGCCCATGTGACCGGCAACATCTACTACCAGCAGTTGCGGATGGATTGCGGCGCCTCGGTGGACGGCAAGCTCACCAAGCGGGACGCGGCGCAGCTGGCGACGCCGCATCTGGTATCGGTGGCCGACAGCGCCTTCGACGAGCGCAAGGCCGGCTAGGCGGCGCGGCGCCTGCCTGGTGAATCAGACCGTTCGCGGCAGCGGCTGGCGCTGTGCCGGCGCGTCGTGGCCGAGCGTGTCGCCGAGCCCGCCACGCACGTTGCGTTCCGCGCGCATTTCGCGGCTCGTGGCGAGACGTTCCATGGCGCCGCGATCGAGCGTGGCGAGCATGTCCCGCTCGACGATCTGCAGTTTGAAAGCCAGCACGATCAGCCCGCTCGCCAGCAGCAGGTCGCTCGCGAACACCACGCGCTTCAGACGATCGTCAGGCTCACGCGGCCACCATTCTTTCCCGCAGCAGGTTGCCGAAGTCGTCGGCGCTGAGCGGCTTGCCGAGCAGGAACCCCTGCATCTCATCGCACATCATCGACTTGAGCATGTCGAGTTGCGATTCGGTTTCGACGCCCTCGGCCACCACATCCATTTCCAGCGAGTGCGCGAGCGCGATGATCGCCGACACGATCGCGCTGCCTTCCGGGCCGTGCGCGTCGAGGCCGTTGGTGAAGAAGCGGTCGATCTTCAGTTGCTTGACGCGAAAACGCTGCAGATAGGCGAGGCTCGAATAGCCGGTGCCGAAGTCGTCGATCGCGATCTCGAAGCCGCTCGCCTGGAATTCGCGGATCATTTCGATGGTTTTGGGCGCGTCGTGCATGGCCACCGTTTCGGTGATTTCGAACATGATCTGCTCGCAGGCCACGCCTTCTGACTTGACGATCTCGAGCATGCTCGCTACCAGGTTCGGCTGCAGCAACTGGCGCGGCGACAGGTTGATCGCCACTTTCATCGACGGCAGGCCTTGCGAGACCCATTGGCGAATCTGCCGGCACGTTTCGCGCACGACCCAATAGCCGATCTGAACGATCTGCCCCGAGCGCTCGGCGATCGGAATGAACTCGAGCGGCGTCAACGTGCCGAGTTGCGGATGATGCAGACGGATCAGCGCTTCGGCGCCCGCCAGCGAGTTGCCGGTGCCATGAAACTTCGGCTGGAAGTGCAGCGAGAGATGACCGGCGGCGAGCGCTTCGTGCAACGCGTTCTGAATCTGCAGCGTGCGCGTGGCGGCCTCGTTCATGCTGCGTTCGAAGAAGCGATAGGTGCTGCGGCCCGCGCGTTTGGCTTCGTACATGGCCGCGTCGGCGTGCTTCAACAGCGTTTCGACGGTGTCGCCGTCGTGCGGATAGAGGGCAATGCCGATGCTCGGCATCACCTGCAGCGGTTGCGAGTCGGTCCACACGCCGAGGCGCATGCGCTCGAGCACGCCTTCAGCGAGCGCGCCGGCGTCTTCGCGCGAGCCGAGGTTTTCGGACAACACCACGAATTCGTCGCCGCCTAGCCGCGCCACGGTGTCGCCCGAGCGCACGCACAGCAGCAGGCGCTGCGCGAACGCGGTCAGGACCTGGTCGCCGGCCGAGTGGCCGAGCGAATCGTTGATGGTCTTGAAGCCGTCGAGGTCCATGAAGAGGATGGCGAACAGCGTGCGCTGCCGGCGCGCGCTGAGGATCGCGCGTTCGATGCGCTCGGTCAGCGTGCTGCGGTTCGGCAGGCCGGTGAGCGTGTCGAGCGTGGCGAGCCGCACGATCTGGCCGTTCAGAGTCGACACCGCGCCGACCAGAAAGTCTGTGCGCGCGTCGAAACGCGACAGCATCAGCGTGACGATCAGAATGGCAAAGGTGAGCAGGATCACCGAGGTCGCGAGCCACGTGGCGTTCACGCCTTTGGCCGCGCCGCAGACGGCGCCGAGCGGAAACTCCGCGGCGGCCATGGCGGCGTAATGCATGCCACTGATCGCGACGGCCATCACCAGTGCCGCGGCCAGACGCTTGCGTACCACGTGGCGCGCGTCGTCGTTGCTGAGCGCGCGGGCCATCCACAGCGCGGCGGTCGACGCGCCGATCGCGATCGCGAGCGAGCCCGCGAACCACGCCGGCTGATAGCGGATGCCCGGCGCCATCCGCATCGCCGCCATGCCGGTGTAGTGCATGCCGGCAATGCCGAACCCCATTACCACGCCGCCCGCCAGCAGGCGGCCCGCCGTGAGCCGCACATGGGTCGTGACGTACAGGGCCAGATAGGAAGCACCGACCGCGAGCCCGAGCGACGCGGCGGTCGTCGTGAAGTCGTAGCCGAGCGGGATCGGCAGCGAAAAGGCGAGCATCGCGATGAAGTGCATCGACCAGATGCCGACGCCGAGCGCGGCGGCGCCGCCCAGCCGCCAGGCGTGCCGCAGCCGCGCCGATGCCAGCAGGAAAATGCGGCCGGTCAGATCGAGCGCCGTGTACGACGCCAGCGTCGCCACGACGAATGAGATGGTGACCAGCCAAAGGTTGTATGAGCTCTGCATGTTTAGTCCAACCGCCAGGAGGGAAGCGGCTGAACTTGTTATCGACCGTTCGGGGCTTTTATTTAATTGATTTTCAATATGTTAGCCATTGGCTTCGACCGTCTGGCCGGCGTGTGCCGCCTGTGCGAGGGCGAAGCCTTCGTCGAGCCAGCCGGTGATGCCGCCGCTCATCAGCTTGACGGGCCGCCCCAACTGGGCGAGGCGCAGCGCGCCGCGCGCGGCGCCGTTGCAATGCGGCCCCGCGCAGTACGTGACGAAGAGCGTCTCCGGCGGATAGCCGGCGAGCTTCGAAGCCACGATCTTGCCGTGCGGCAGATTGAGCGCGCCCGGCACATGACCCTGCGCGAACAGCGCGGGGCCACGTACGTCGAGCAGCACGAAGCCGGGCGCGCCGCTCGCGAGCGCGTCGTGTACATCGGCGCAATCGGTTTCGAACTGCAGCGAGGCCTGGAAGTGTGCTTGCGCGGCCGCGCTGTCGGCGGCGGGAATGGCGGTAACGGTGTTCAAGGTCGGCATGGTGACGTGAGTTCCGGTGGGAGCGGTAAATGTGTGGGTTGCCTGGTGGTCGCGATTCAGACAACTTCATTGTGGCGTTGCGCGCCGCACGGGATAAGTGGCGGAATCGTCAATCTCCGGTAACATCACGCCATGCACAATCATCTCGTCGTCGCGCTCGCCTACGACCGGCTCTGCACCTTCGAATTCGGCTGCGTGACCGAACTGTTCGCGCTCGAACGTCCTGAACTCGGCGTGGACTGGTATCGCTTCGCGGTCTGCGCAAGCGAGCCGGGGCCGATCCGGGCGGCGGGCGGCATCACGCTCGCCGCGCCCTATACGCTCAAGCTGCTGGAGCGCGCCGACACCATCGTCATTCCCGGCTGGCGCGATGCCGACGAAGTGCCGCCCGAACCGCTCCTGAAGAAAATCCGCGCCGCCTACGCGCGCGGCGCACGCCTCTGTTCGATCTGCTCGGGCGTGTTCGTGCTCGCGGCGGCGGGCGTGCTCGACGGCAAGACCGTCACGACGCACTGGCGCTATGCTGAAAAATTGCAGCAGCGCTATCCGCAATTGCGCGTGCAACCGGATGCGCTCTATGTCGACGAAGGGCAGATCATTACCTCGGCAGGTTCGGCGGCGGGGCTCGACATGCTGCTCCATCTGGTGCGGCGCGATCACGGCAGCGCGGTGGCGAACCGGGTCGCGCAGCGGCTCGTGGTGCCGCCGCATCGCGAGGGCGGCCAGGCGCAGTTCGTGCCGCGTCCCATGCCGCAAGACGACAGCGGTCGGCTGTCCAAACTGATGGACTGGGTGCGCAGTCATCCCGCTTTGCCGCACACGTTGCGCTCGCTCGCCGAGCGGGCGGCGATGAGCCCGCGCACACTGCAGCGGCAGTTTCACGATGCCACCGGCATGGCGCCATATGAGTGGCTCGTGCGCGAGCGCGTGGCCATTGCGCGCGAACTGCTCGAAGCGCAGGCGCCGTTGCCGATGGCGCGCGTCGCGGACCTGGCGGGATTCGGTTCCGAAGAATCGTTGCGGCGGCATTTCCGGCGCATTGCATTGACGAGTCCGGGCGCGTATCGCAAGAAGTTCGGCGCGCGGGACGCGGCTTAGACGCGTGCCCGCGTGGTGAGCAACACCCGCACCGAGAAAAGCGCTAACCATGCAAACTAGTCTCGACCACCCGCCGCTCGTTTTCATCGTGTCCTTCGCGTTGCTGTGGCTGTCGGCGCGGATCGGCGCGGCGCTTCTGCGGCGCTTCAGGAAAATCGAGGACGACGCGATGTGGTCTACTGTGAAGCAGTCGGCCGCCGCGCAGCCCACACCGGTGGTCGCGCTCGCCGTCGCGGGGATGAACGATGTGCTCGACACGCAGGGCTATACGCAAGCCGCGTGGTGGAACCGCACCCCTTAGCGGCGTGGGCGCTCATGATTGCCGACATCGACAGTCCGCGCGGCGGCGTGATTCGCGTGAAGCCGCTCAATCTGCATGCGCTTGCGGAGTCCATCCGCGCGCATTGAAAGATGGGTGAGGCCGCGCTTGACCTCACATTCAAAGGACATTCATGCTCGATATCGCCAAGACCATCGCTAGCTTTAACGCCGGTCGCGATCCCGAACGGCTCGCGATGAAATACAAGGCCATGCGCACTTCACCGTTCGTGTTTTTGCGCGGCACGTGTCACCTGTTTTACGAACGTCTGCCGCGCGACAAGGTGTTCGACGACGCGCCGCCGGTGTGGATCTGCGGCGACATGCATCTGGAAAATTTCGGCAGCTACAAGGCCGACAATCGGCTGATCTACTTCGACAACAACGACTTCGACGAAGCCTGCCTCGCGCCGAATCTTTACGAGCTGGTGCGTCTGCTCACGAGCGTGCTGGTCGGCGCGAGCGATCTCAAGCTAAGCCGCGCGCAGGCGCTGGCGCTTTGCCACACCGCGCTGGAAGCATATGGCGCGGCGCTCGCGAACGGCAAGTCGCGCTGGATCGAAGGCGAAACCGCAACCGGGATGGTGCGCGATCTGTTCGTCGCGCTCGCGAGCCGCACGCGGGTTGCGCACCTGGACCGCCGCACCGTGCTCAAAGGCAAATCCCGCACGCTGAAAGTGGACGGCAAGAAAGCGCTGGCCGTCAGCGACGCGCAGCGTGCCGCGGTCACGCAGTTCATGCAAAAGTTCGCCGCGGGCGAGCCCAATCCCGACTTCTTCCGCATTCTCGATGTCGCGCGGCGGATTGCCGGCACCGGGAGCCTTGGCGTGGATCGTTACGTGATCCTCGTCGAAGGTAAAGGCTCGCCGGACGGCAACTATCTGATCGATCTGAAAGAGGCGCTGCCTTCTTCCGTGACGCCGCACGTGAGTACGCCGCAGCCGGCGTGGCAGACGCAGGCGCAGCGCGTCGTCGAAATTCAGCGGCGCAATCAGGCGGTCTCGCAGGCATTCCTGCATGCGGTCGAATTCAATCAGCGCTCGTATGTGCTGCGCAGCCTGCAGCCTTCCGAAGATCGCGTGGCCTTGAGCGACTGGGACGGCAAGCTGCCGCGTCTCGAAGAGGTGGTCAACAGCATGGCCGAGCTGAGTGCGTGGGCGCATCTGCGCAGCGGGGGCCGGCAGAAGTCGTCGATCGCCGATGATCTGATCGCGTTCGGCAATCGCAAGGACTGGCAGTTGCCGTTGGTCGCTATCGCGACGCAGTGCGAGGCTCAGGTGGTGGCGGACTGGAAAACCTATTGCGAAGCCTACGATCGCGGCGTGTTCGACCTGACCGCGAAGCCGTGAGATTCCATCGCGCTGGCGGCGCATGACATAGTGCCCGCCGCGCTTGCAACGTCTTCGCATTGCCTCTGACGAAGGCTCTTGCAATGCCCGGCGCATCGCGGCGCCGCGCTTGCCAGTGCCTCTCCAGACAAACCCTGATTGCTGCGTCGAATCCGCCGCTGCTATCGTTCGCTGGTCATGTGGAAGCGCTTCCACTCAGTTTCGGACGCGGGTGCGCCAGAGCTTCCACAGTACCCGGTTCAACGACCTCAGCGGCAACTACTTGCATGGGACCAGAGTAAGGCGCTAAAGCGCCAACTCTGGTCGACTGCGACTGCATGGGACCAGAGTAAAGCGCTAAAGCGCCAACTCTGGTCGACATAGGAGAATTCGTGGCAAACGACACATCCGCTGTATCCGACGCTCTCTCTCCCCATTCCCCATCACTCGCCGATCCTTTCACGCCGCCCGCGGACTCGTCGCTGTGGCGCAAGAACTTCCTGCTCGGCGCGGCCACCGCTTCGTATCAGATCGAAGGCGCGGTGAACGAAGACGGCCGCCTGCCGTCCATCTGGGACACGTTCTCGGCGACGCCCGGCAAGGTGCTGGCCGGCGACACCGGCGCGGTGGCCTGCGATCACTATCATCGCTGGGAAGCGGACGGCGACCTGCTGGCCGGGCTCGGCCTCGAAGGCTACCGGCTCTCGATCGCCTGGCCTCGCGTGATGGATGCGGCCGGCGCACCGAACCGCAAAGGGCTCGACTTCTACAAACGCCTGCTGGCGCGGCTGAAAGAAAAGGGCATCACGACCTTCGTCACGCTGTATCACTGGGACTTGCCGCAGCATCTGGAAGATCGGGGCGGCTGGCTCAATCGCGATACCGCGTACCGTTTCGCCGATTACGCCGACCTGATGAGCCGCGAACTGGCCGGCAGCGTCGACGCATGGATGACGCTCAACGAGCCGTGGTGCTCGGCCTATCTCGGCTATGGCAACGGCCACCACGCGCCGGGGCTCGCCGACGCGCGCTATGCCACGCAGGCCATGCATCATCTGCTGCTGGCGCACGGCCTCGCGATGCCGGTGTTGCGCGCCAACGATCCGGCTTCGCAAAAGGGCATTGTCGCCAACATCGGACGCGGCACGGCCAACAGCGAGAGCGCCGCCGACCAGCGCGCGGCGCATCTGTTCGAGGTGCAGCACAACGCGTGGATTCTCGATCCGCTCCTCAAGGGCAGCTACCCGCGGGATCTGTTCAAGTTGTGGCCGGGCACCGAGCCGCTGGTGGTCGACGGCGACATGCAAACCATTGCCGCGCCGCTGGACTTCCTCGGCATCAACTATTATTTCCGCACGAATGTCGCGAGCGACGGCGCGCACGGTTTCAGGGACGTGCCGCTCGAAGGCGTGGAGCGCACGCAGATGGGCTGGGAAGTGTATCCGGACGGCCTGCGTGATCTGTTGACAGGATTCAAGGCCAACTATGCGAACCTGCCGCCGATCTACATCACCGAAAACGGCATGGCGTCGGACGACAAGGTGATCGACGGCCATGTGGAGGACAGCCAGCGCATCTCGTTCCTCAAGCGCCATCTCGCCGCGGTCGACGAGGCGATCAAGGCCGGTGTGGAGATTCGCGGCTATTTCCTCTGGTCGCTGATGGACAACTTCGAGTGGGCCTTCGGGTACGAGCGACGCTTTGGTATCGTACATGTCGATTACGCTACCCAGAAGCGCACGATCAAACGCAGCGCGGAGCTGGTGTCGAAATTTTTGAAGGAGCGCAAGGCACGGAGTTAAGAGCAGGTAAAAGCTGGTTTGTATGTCGACTTGAAAACGCGGGCGCCAAGCCTGGAGGAGACGGAATGAACAGCAAAAAAATGGTCTTGCGAGGCGTGGTTGCGGCACTGGCGTTATATGGCGTCGTCGCGCAGGCGGAGCCCTTGAAGGCCAACGTGATTCACTGGTGGACCTCGGGCGGCGAGTCAGCCGCCATTCGCCAGTTTGCCGATGCGTATAACAAGGCCGGCGGCCAATGGGTCGACAATGCGGTGGCCGGCGCCGATCAGGCGCGTTCCACGGCGATCAACCGGATCGTCGGCGGCGATCCACCCACGGCCGCGCAGTTCAATACGTCCAAGCAGTTTCACGACCTGATCGATCAGGGCCTGCTGAACAACGTCGACGACGTCGCCGCGAAAGAGAACTGGAACAGCGTGTTCCCGCAGTCGATTCTCGACAGCATCAAGGTGAAGGGGCATTACTACGCTGCGCCCGTCGATATCCATATGCCGGCGTGGTTCTTCTACTCGAAGCCGGTGTTCCAGAAAGCGGGCATCGCCGGCGAGCCGAAGAGCTATGACGAGTTCATCGCCGATCTCGGCAAGCTCAAAGCCGCGGGCGTCATTCCGCTCGCGCTCGGCGGCCAGCCCTGGCAGGAGAAAATCACCTTCGACGCGGTGCTGGCGGATGTGGGCGGTGCCGATCTTTATCTGAAGGTGTACCGCGATCGCGACATGAACGCCGTGAAGTCCGATGCTTTCAAGAAAGTGCTGGCGTCGTTCAAGCGCCTGCACGATTTCGTCGATGTCGGTTCGCCCGGCCGCAACTGGAACGACGCCACCGCATTGGTGATTTCCGGCAAGGCGGGCGTGCAGATCATGGGCGACTGGGCCAAGGGCGAATTCTCGGCGGCCAATCAGAGCGCGGGCAAGGACTTCGGCTGCTTCCCGGGTTTCGGTCCGCATTCGCCGTATCTGGTCGCGGGCGATGTCTTCGTGTTCCCGAAAACGGACAATCCCACCACGATCAAGGCGCAGAATCTGCTTGCCACGGTAATGACCTCGCCGGCCGCGCAAGTCGCATTCAGCGCGAAGAAAGGCTCGATTCCGATTCGTCCCGATGTGGACGCCGGCAGTCTCGACATCTGCGCGAAGGAGGGCATTGCGATCATGAAGGACAAGTCGCGTCAGTTGCCGAATCCGGAAATGCTGCTTTCGCCTGACACGCAGGGCGCGTTGATCGACGTCATCACCAATTTCTGGAACAAGAACCAGTCTGTCGACGACGCGCAGAAAGCGTTCGCCAGTGCGTTGAAGAGCTAGGTGCGCAGCATGCACGCGCTCAAGCTGCCGGCCGCCGGGTCGAAGACACGTCAAGCGCGGCAGAAGAAGCCGCTCAAAAAGCGTTTTCCGTTCGCGGCGTGGCTGGCGCTGCTGCCGATGGTCCTGACCGTCGTGTTCGCGTATCTCGGCACGATGGTCTGGACCGCGCGCGTGTCGCTCAGCAATTCGCGCACGTTTCCTTCCGGCGACTTCGCGGGCTTCACACAATACGCGCGGCTGTTCAATAACGACCGCTGGCTGCTGTCGCTGCAAAACATCGTGATCTACGGCGCGTGCTTTATCGTGGCGTGCATGGTGATCGGTTTGCTGCTGGCGATTTTCATCGATCAGCGCGTGGTCGCCGAAGGCGCGTTGCGCACGGTGTTTCTCTATCCGTATGCGATGTCGTTCGTGGCGACGGGGCTCGTCTGGCAGTGGATCCTGAACCCGCAACTGGGCGCGCAGGCCGTGCTGCACAAGCTCGGTTTCGCGCACGCGCGCTTCGACTGGATCGTCGATCAGGACTGGGTGATCTATACGATCGTCATCGCGACGGTGTGGCAGGCCTCGGGCTTGGTGATGGCGTTGTTGCTCGCGGGCTTGCGCGGCATCGACGACGAGTTGTGGAAAGCCGCGCGCATCGACGGCATTCCGCGCTGGCGGGTCTATGTGAGCATCGTCGTGCCGATGCTCGGACCGTCGATCTCCACCGCTTTCGTGCTGCTGTTCGTGATGGTCGTGAAGCTCTACGACGCCGTGGTCGCGATGACGCAAGGCGGCCCCGGCACGGCGAGCGAAGTGCCGGCGAAGTTCATCATGGACTATCTGTTCGGCCGCGCCAATATCGGGCTCGCTTCGGCGGCGTCGATCGTGTTGCTGGCCACGGTGCTGGCGATTCTCGCGCCGTTCTTCTACGCCCGCAGCCGCGCCTCCTTGCGCAAGGAGGTGTGATGAACACGCTCAGTCCGCCGCTCAAAGGCGGCACGCCTCGCCGCGCGCGGCCGCGCCGCCGTCGTACTGCGTTCACCCCGGCGCGCCTCGGCGTCTACGCGTTTCTGCTGACGGCCGCGCTGTTCTTTCTGCTGCCGCTCTACGTGATGCTCGTCACGTCGGTCAAACCAATGAGCGAGATCCGCCTCGGCAATCTGCTGGCGTTTCCAACGCATTTCACGCTCAGCGCGTGGAGCGCCGCGTGGCAGTCCGCCTGCACCGGGCTCGACTGCAACGGCATTCAGGTCGGTTTCTGGAACTCGGTGCGCATTGTCGTGCCAAGCACCATTCTGTCGATTGCGATCGGCGCGGTGAACGGCTACGCGCTGTCGTTCTGGCGGCCGCGCGGCGCCGGCCTGCTGTTCGGCGTGCTGCTGATGGGCGCGTTCATTCCCGTGCAGGTGATGGTCTATCCGCTCGTGCGCGTGCTGGCGAGCGTGCATCTGTTCAGCTCGCTGCCGGGTATCGTGGTGATTCACACCATCTTCGGCATGCCGGTGATGACGCTGCTGTTTCGCAACTACTACGTGTCGATTCCGCAGGAACTGTTCAAGGCGGCGCGCATCGACGGCGGCGGCTTCTGGCGCATCTTCGTGCAGCTGATGCTGCCCATGTCCACGCCGATCATCGTGGTGGCGGTCATCATGCAGGTCACGGGGATCTGGAACGACTTCATTCTCGGCCTCGTGTTCGCCGGCACCAAAAACCTGCCGATGACGGTGCAGCTGAACAACATCATCAATACGACGACCGGCGAACGCCTCTATAACGTCAATATGGCGGCGACCATTCTGACCTCCATGGTGCCGCTCGCGGTGTACTTCGTTTCGGGCCGCTGGTTCGTGCGCGGCATTGCATCCGGCGCCGTCAAGGGATAGGGCAATGACAAACGTGGCTAATCTGGCAAACGCCGTGGACATGGCGGGCGTGGCGGGGAGTTCCGATGCGGCGGACGCGGCGGGTCTCACGAATCCGGCCAACGTCGCCGTACGCAACCTGACCATCCGGCTGGGGGCGAACACGGTGATCGAGAACCTCGATCTCGACGTGCGAGCTGGCGAATTCGTCGTGCTGCTCGGCCCGTCCGGCTGCGGCAAATCCACCTTGCTGCACAGCATTGCCGGATTGATCGACGTGACCGACGGCACTATCGAGATTGCCGGCGAAGACATGACCTGGGCCGACCCGAAAGACCGGCGCATCGCGCTGGTGTTCCAGTCGTACGCGCTGTATCCGACCATGAGCGTGGAGCGCAACCTGTCGTTTGCCTTGCGCATCAACGGCACGCCGAAAGCGGAGATCGCGCGGCGCGTGGCGCGCGCCTCCGAGATGTTGCAACTCGGGCCGCTGCTCAAGCGCAAACCGGCGCAGCTTTCAGGCGGCCAACGGCAACGGGTGGCAATCGGCCGGGCGATCGTACGCGAAGCCGACGTGTTCCTGTTCGACGAACCGCTCTCGAATCTCGACGCCAAATTGCGCACCGAACTGCGCCGCGAACTCAAGCAACTGCACCAGCGTTTGGGCGCGACGATGATCTACGTCACGCACGATCAGGTCGAGGCGATGACGCTCGCCACCCGCATGGCGGTGATGCGCGGCGGCGTGATCCAGCAGTTCGGCACGCCCGCCGAAGTCTACGCGCGCCCCGACAACCTGTTCGTCGCGACGTTTCTGGGCACGCCGGCGATGAACCTGCTCAAGGGCACCCTCGAAGCACGCGACGGCGCGTTGCACTTCTGCACCGGGCATTGGCGCCTGGACGTGTCGGCGTATCCGTTCAAGACCACGCCGGTCAACGCGTTGCCGTGCGTGCTCGGCGTGCGGGCCGAAGACGTGCGGTTGGCCGAAGGTGCGAGCGAACACGCAAAAGTTTCGCTGGTGGAGCCGATGGGCAACCACCGCGTTATCTGGCTCGACTATCATGGAGTGCAGGTCGCGTCGATCGACCAGACGAAGACGCCGGTGGCGCTAGGGGACACCGCGGCGTTCTCGTTCGACAGTACCCATGTCTCTCTGTTCGACGAAGCGGGCGGCGCGCGTTTGTAGCGCCGGCACCCGGCGTCACTGAAAATACAACATGCTTGACGGAGATCCGCGTGGCAACACTCAAAGATGTCGCGGCACTGGCCGGCGTGGGCATGTCGACCGCCTCGCGTGCCATTTCGGGTAAAGGACCCATCTCAGCCGATGCCGCCGCCCGCGTGAAGGCGGCCATCGAACAACTCAACTTCCGTCCGTCTTCCATCGGCCGGGCCATGGCAACGCAGTCGCTCGGCATGGTCGGCATTTTCGTGCCGACTTTCTTCGGCTCCTATTACGGCACGATTCTCAAGCAGACCGATACCGAACTGCGCGCGGTGCGCCGTCACGTAGTGGTCGCGACCGGTTGCGGCGAAGTGTCGCCGCGCGAGCAGGCCATCGAGGCGGTGCGCTTTCTGATTGGCCGCGATTGCGACGGCGTGGTGGTGATCAGCCATGATCTGCACGACGAAGACCTGATCATGCTGCACCGCATGCACCCGAAAATGGTGTTTCTGAACCGTGCGTTCGATCAGTTGCCGGAGGCGTCGTTTTGCGCCGACCACCACCGCGGCGGCGAACTGGCGGCGCGTACGCTGCTCGATCACGGGCACCGCGACATCGCGGTGATTTCCGGGCCCTTCACTGCGTCGGACAACCAGACGCGTCTGGAAGGCTTCTTTGCCGAACTGGCGCGCGCGGGTATTGCACGCGACGACGTCACGCTGATCGAATCGGACTTCTCGCCCGAAGGCGGCTACGCCGCCGCGCAAAAGCTGCTCGACGCGAAGCGTCCCTTCACCGGCGTGTTCTGCGCGAACGATACGATGGCCGTGAGCACGTTGGCGCGTTTTCACCAGGCGGGCATTGCCATCCCCGAGGAGGTCTCGGTGATCGGCTATGACGACGATTACTCGGCCGCGTATGCCGCGCCCGGACTCACCTCGGTACATATTCCGACCGCGGAACTGACGCAGAACGCCGTGCGCTGGCTGGTCAATCAGTGCTACCGGACCACGTGGGAGATTTTCCGCGAGTTTCCGGTAAGCGTGACGATGCGCGAGTCGGTGGGGCCGGCGCCGGGAGTGGCGGCGGCCGCGATCAAGGCGGCGCGTTTGAGCCGCACGACGTAGCTGCGTCTTGCGAGGCGGCGATCCGCCGCCCGCGGCCAACGCTTAGGTGCCGCTGCGCAGCGACTGCTCGTAGCGCAGGCGCGCTTCTTCGTCGAGCCGCGTATCTTCGAGTTCCTGAAGCACCGCTTCGAGATCGATCGGCGTGGTATCCAAGGCGACGTGGCCGCTCAACGCGGCGTCGACATGCAACGCGCCCGCTTCGTAGAGCGCCCAGATTTCCTTGCCGTAGGTGGTCTCCAGCAGCGCCGGCGCGAAGCGGCCGAAATACGTCGCGAGGTTGTTCACGTCGCGCTCGAGCATGGCGGGCGCTTCGAGATTGCCTGCGGCATCCACCGCTTGCGGCAGGTCGATGATGACCGGGCCGTCGGCGGCAAGCAGGATGTTGTATTCGGACAAGTCGCCGTGAATCATGCCGGCGCACAGCATGCGCACCACCTGATTCACCAGCAGCGCATGCAATTCCAGCGCGCGTTCTTCCGTCAACTCGACGTCGTTCAGACGCGGCGCGACATTGCCGTCGGCGTCGGTCACCAGCTCCATCAGCAACACCCCGTCGGTGCAGATGAAAGGCTGCGGCACGCGTACGCCCGCGTTGGCGAGCTGGAACAGCGCGTCGACTTCGGCGTTCTGCCAGGCCTGTTCCTGCACTTCGCGGCCATAGCGGCTGCCCTTTTCCATCGCGCGTTGCTGGCGGCTGTTCTTGACCTTGCGGCCTTCGCGATAGGACGCAGCCTGGCGGAAGCTGCGCTGCTTCGCGTCCTTATAGACTTTCGCGCAGCGCGTGGCGTCGCCGCTGCGCACCACGTAGACGGTGGCTTCCTTGCCGCTCATCAATTGGCAGATGACTTCGTCGATCAGGCCTTCCTCGACCAGCGGGAGCAGACGTTTCGGGGTTTTCATGCGACCGCCGAAGGGCGGTGGGCGGCGCGGCGGCGATAAGCGGCCGGTTGCGAGGTTAGGTGATGCAGGATTCGGGTCATGCGGGATTATACGGGGAGACCGCGTGGAGCATGGAAACAGCCATGACCGGGCGCGTGACTCGATCGCTTCTTGCCTGATGATTCCAACGCGCTTTCAATCTGCTAGAAGCGTTCGTCTAATTGCCGGGCGGTGAAAACGGAAATCGACGTGTCGATCGTGATGGGTGAATGAGTTCGCAACCGTTTGCGTTTCGCGCGCGCCGTGGAACATACGCTTCGCTACGGTTTATGCCGCATTTTCTGCTTATTTCTCGACGCGGACGTTCGCGGACTCACGCGAGATTGTTGTAGCTGCCGACACAGTGATTTGCTGTTTTCCCTCATTCAATTCGCATGCCGATCGCTTAAACTCGGCGGTAACAATATGTTACGGGGTGCGAGATGTTGGCCGTGTTCTTCATTGCCTGCCCGATCTGCATCGCCGCGTTGGTTGGTTTCGCGCGGCACGTGGATCCGGTCACGGGGCAATTCAAGCGTTGAATCCGTAAGTCGGGTGTTTTCCGCAGCGCCATTCGGGCGCGCGATGCGGTGTTCTCTTTTCTTGAGCCGATCTCGCTACAAGTCTTGCCTTTGAGTGCCGAGTCGCGGCACGATGCGCGATAACCTGGATTAGGGCAGTATCGCGTATGCGAGATTTTCTGGCGAATATCACGGCGCGCGCCAGCGTGCTGAAGGGCGTCCTTCCTCTAAACCGTGCCGCGGCGGCGCGCGATGCGCTGGCCGGTGTGCAGCTTGCGTCGATGGATATTCCGCAAGTGCTGGGCTACGCGCGTATCGCGGGCATGCCGGCCGTCACGGGTCTGTACACGGTCTTTCTGCCGCTGATCGCCTTTGCGTTTTTCGGCGCCTCGCGGCACCTCGTCGTGGCCGCCGACTCCGCGACCGCCACGATCTTCGCAAGCCGGCTCTCCACCATGGCGCCGGCGTCGAGCGCTGAATATGCCGCGCTCGCCGGAATGGTCGCCTTGCTCACCGCAGGCTTGCTGTTCATCGCGCGGATTTTCAAACTGGGCTTTCTCGCCGACTTTCTGTCGCGCACCGTGCTGGTCGGCTTTCTCGCCGGCGTCGGCGTGCAGGTCGGCATCGCGATGCTCGGCGACATGTTCGGCTTGCCCGGGCACGCCGCGCGCAGCGTCGATCAGCTCGTGCTGGTGGTGCGCGAAGCCACACAGATCAATCGGCCGACGTTCGCCATTTCACTGCTGGTGGTCGTCGCGATTCTGACGTGCAAGCGCTTTCTGCCACGCGTGCCGGTGCCGTTGATCGCGGTCGTCGCGGGTATCGCCGCGAGCGATCTCTACCATTTCCCGGCCCACGGCATCGCCGTGCTCGGCCCGGTGGCGGGCGGCTTGCCACCGCTGCGCATCCCGTCGGTGACATGGCAGCAGGTGCTCGATTTGCTGCCCGTGGCGGCTTCCTGCTTTGTGATGATCGTCGCGCAAAGCGCCGCCGCAAGCCGCGTGTTCGCCGAGCGTCATCACGAACCCGTCGATACCAACGCCGACCTGCTGGGCATCGCCGCGGCCAACGCGGCGGCGGCGTTCTCGGGCGCCTTCGTGGTGAACGGCAGCCCGACGCAAACCGCCATGGCCGATCTCGCGGGCACGCGCAGCCAGTTCGCGCAACTGGTCTTCGCGGCGGTGGTGGTGGCGGTGCTGCTGTTTTTCAGCCGCTTTTTGCAGTATCTGCCGCACTGCATTCTTGCCAGCATCGTGTTCACGATCGCCATCGGCCTGATCAATCTGAAGACCTTGTTTGCGATTCGCCGCGAAAGCCCCGGCGAATTCGCGCTGGCCGTGTTCACCGCGGCGGCGGTGGTGCTGATCGGCGTCGAGCACGGCATTCTGGTGGCGGTGGCGCTATCGCTGCTGCGGCACGTCCGCCACAGCTACCGTCCGCACACGATGATTCTCGCCCCCGGCAACGACGGCGTCTGGGTGCCGGTGCCCGCCGTGCCCGGCATTCAGACTGCGCCGGGCCTGATCGTCTACCGCTTCGGCGCCGATCTGTTTTACGCGAACGACCACTTTTTCGTCGACGATACGCGCCGCCTGATCGATCTCGCGCCCAGCAAGGTGCACTGCTTCGTGATCGACGCGAGCGCGATCACCGACATCGACTATTCGGCCTCGCGTTCGATCGGCGAGTTGATCCAGACGTTGAAAAGCGAAGGCATCGAGGTGCTCTTCGCGCGCGTGAACCGCTATTTGCGTTCGGATATGGACCGGCACGGCATCACGCCGATCGTCGAGGAAACTTGCATTTTCAACACTTTGCACGAGGCGCTGCGCACCGCCGGCGTGGAGAAGCCCGATCGGCACGTGAAAGAGGCCACGTGAGCGCTGGTTTGCGCGCGGGGGGGGGGCGCGTAGCTTCTCGCGTGGAGGTTATTCGTCGGCGAAGAAATAACCGATAAAGAAGCATATTCCCGCGATGACGGCGCCCAGCACGGCCACCGTATAAGCGAGCGCCGTGCCGTGCCACAGTCCGTCGAACCACTGATGAAGCTGCGCCATCAGCACCGCCGCATTGCCGCCGATACGCTGCAATTCGATCTGATAGCGCGGATCGGCGATGCTGTACATGGAGACGGCGCTGTCCGGCGGCGGCGTGGTCGCATAGATGATCACGGCCAGAATCACGCCGATCACCAGCGCCGCGACGCCCGCCAGATAGAGCCGCTTCTGCCACGGCGAGCGCTGCGCTGCCGGGTTCACTTCGTTGCTGCCGCTCATCGAATTCGTCTATCCGCTTCAATCGTCACGGCGACAGTATCGCAGAGCGGCGGGCGTCGCGAGGCGCGCTCAGGTTTTCGAGGTCAGCAGCTTGATGCCGGCAATGCCGAACATGATCGCGAGCGAGCCGTCGAGCCAGCGGCGGATCGCCGAATAGATGCGCCGTGCGGAAGCGGTCGAAAACAGCACCGCGTAACTGCTGAACACCGATACGCCGATGCACATGCAGCCGAGCACCACCGGCGTGGTGTGCGAGGTGCCGCCTGCCGGCGACATGGCCAGCGAGACGATCGACAGCCAGACCAGAATTGCTTTCGGATTGGTGAGATGCAGCAGCAGGCCGCGCAGATAGAGGCGCTTGAGCGATTCGTCCTGGCGCGCCGTGCCCGTGGGCAGCGGCTTGGGACGAAACGCGGAGCGCGCGGATTTGAAGCCGAGCCAGAGCAGATACAGCCCGCCGGCGATCTTGATCGCCACCAGACATTCCGAGTAAGTGGCGAGTACCGCCGACAAGCCCAGCGACGCCAGCAGCGCCCAGAAGAACGAACCCGACACCACGCCGAGCGCGAAGGTCAACGCGGAGCGGCGGCCCGCGCTCATCGCCAGTGACATGATCGCGAGATTGCTCGGCCCGGGACTCGCCGTACCGACGAAGTAGGCGCTGTAGGCGATCAAAACATCGGCGGTGAGGAAGGTGCTGGCGATCATGGGTTGAACCTCGGCGGCGGGCAAAGTGTGCGGCTCGGTGCGCACACGGGTAAAGCGCGCGAAGCGTCGCGCGAAAGGGGATTTTCGCGCGCGGCGGGGTGAAGCTCACAGATACAGTTGGCCGTTCCGGCAACAGCACAATCCTATAGGTGCGCGGCGACTCACGCTCCCGCCGAGGCGCCAATGCAATCAGCAAGCGCGCCCGCCACTGCCTGCCGGCTATGCCGTGGACGCTGTACGAGGCCGATCTCTCGCTGAAACGTCGCCTCGCCGAGTTCCAGCGCGACGACACCGGCCGGCCACTTGCCGAGTCCCGCGCTATTCGGAAGCAGCGCCACGCCGATGCCGCGCGCGACCAGTTGCACGATCCCTTGCAGTTCGTCCAGCTCGATCACGTCGTGCACATTCAGCCGCGAGCGCCGCAGAAACCGGTCGACCAGCCTTCCGCCGAACGAGCTGCGGTCGTAGCGGATAAACGGTTCGCTGCGCAGCAGTTCGCGCCAGGACCGCGCCTCGCCCTTGCCACGCGTGAGCGCCTTGGGCACGAGCAGCACGAACGGCTCGGTGACGAGCGTGCGCCATTCGAGTTCGGACGGCAGCGCGAAGGGCGGTTTGATGATGACGGCCAGATCCAGTTCGCCTGAGTCCACTTGCCCCAGCAAGCCCAGCGACACGCCGGGCACGACGCGAATGCGCCAGCCGGGACGGTCGTCGCGGAAACGCGCGAGCGCGTCGGCGAGAAACGACACTTGCGCCGATGCAATCGCGCCTACCCGGAGCATGCCGCTTTCCGCCGCGACCGCTCCGCGTTCGGAGAGCCGCCCGTAGAGCGTCATCATTTCCTCCGCGAGCGCGAGCGTTTCGCGGCCGGCGTCATTGAGCGTGGCGGAACGGCCCGTACGGTCGAATAGCGCGAAGCCGAGTTCCTCTTCGAGCCGCTGCATCTGCGCGCTCACGGCGGACTGCGTCAGGCCGATGCGCGCGCCCGCGCCGGAAAACGTGCCGTACTGGCTCACGGCGATGAAAGTCTTGAGTTCACTCAGCATGGTCGATTGATCGATTTTGGTGATAGTCAGATCAAATATATATCGTTTTTCACCATTTTTAGTCATGGTTAAACTTGGCCTCACGCGTGTGGCCTTCAAAGCGCCGGCACGTTCAACCTAATTCCAATCAGCGAGTTTCCCCATCATGAGCGTTGCCGATACCGCATTGCCGCCGTTCCATCTGGCGTTCCCTGTTCATA
Organism: Paraburkholderia sediminicola; assembly: GCF_046027355.1. GTDB lineage: Bacteria > Pseudomonadota > Gammaproteobacteria > Burkholderiales > Burkholderiaceae > Paraburkholderia > Paraburkholderia sediminicola_B. The sequence continues at coordinate 647,964 of NZ_JAQQEK010000001.1, forward strand.
GCCTTGCCGCCGCGCGCGAGTTTTACGGCGAACTGCTGGGCTGTCCGGAGGGGCGCAGCTCGGACGCGTGGGTCGATTTCAATTTCTACGGCCACCAGATCGTCGCGCACCTCGCGCCCGAGGAAATCGGCCACCGTCACACCAGCAAGGTCGACGGCGACGCCGTGCCGGTCCGTCACTTCGGCGCGGTGCTCTCGATGGCGCAGTGGCAGGCCGCCGCGGACAAGCTGCAAGCGGCCGGCATCGATTTCATCATCGAGCCGCATGTGCGTTTCAAGGGCGAAGTGGGCGAGCAGGCGACGATGTTCTTCCTGGACCCGTCGGGCAATGCACTGGAATTCAAGGCGTTTGCTGACATGTCGGCGTTGTTTGCGAAGTAACGCTGGCAGCGACATGGCAAGTGGACGGTGATCGACTAAGCTTTCAATGTGCGTGAAGTATTTGCTTCGCGCAAAACAATCTATGCGATGTCTCGCGATCTCCTCGCGTGACATTGCGTTGAAGCGGCGCGCCAACCTCGGCTATCGTCGCTCATCAAGCGTTTGCTTCCCGGCAAACTCCCACGCAGTTCAAACACCGTTATTCCTTACATTAGCCTTCCTGACAATTTCGCCATTTTCGCGCCATGCAGGCGTTGGTGCTACCGATCTAGCATAAGCGCTGATTCACCCATCCCTTACCTGCATTCATTCGGGCGCGTTTCATGTGGATCGTCAACGTTGCGCTTAAACGACCATACACGTTCATCGTGATGGCCATTCTGATCTTGCTGGCGACGCCATTCGTGCTGTTCACCACGCCGGTCGACGTGCTGCCGGAAATCAATATTCCAGTGGTCAGTATCATCTGGACCTACACGGGCTTGTCGGCCGAAGACATGGCCAACCGCATCACCTCGGTGAACGAGCGTAGTCTGACCACCACGGTCAACGACATCGAGCACATCGAATCGCAATCGCTCGCGGGCATCACGATCCTGAAGGTGTTCCTGCAGCCGAATGCGAACATCCAGACCGCGATCGCGCAGACGGTGGCCGTTGAACAGGCGCAGGTCAAGCAGATGCCGCCAGGCGCGACGCCGCCGCTGGTGATCAGCTATTCGGCCTCCAGTATTCCGGTGATCCAGCTCGGCCTGTCGAGCCCGAAGCTCTCCGAGCAGGCGCTCAACGACTCGGCGCTGAACTTCCTGCGTCCGCAGCTCGTGACGATTCCCGGTGCCGCCGTGCCGTACCCATACGGAGGCAAGTCGCGGCTGATCTCGGTCGACCTCGATACGCGCGCGTTGCTCGCGAAAGGCCTGACGCCCTCCGACGTGGTCAGCGCATTCAATGCGCAGAACCTGATTCTGCCGACCGGCACGGCGAAGATCGGACCGAAGGAATACACGATCAACATGAACGGCTCGCCCGCCACAGTGGAAGGGCTCAACGATATTCCGGTGCGCACACTCAACGGCGCGACCACCTATCTGCGTGAAGTCGCGCACGTGCGTGACGGTTACTCGCCGCAGACCAATATCGTGCGGCAGGACGGCCATCGCGGCGTGTTGATGTCGGTGCTCAAGAACGGCAGTGCGTCGACGCTCTCTATCGTCAACACGCTGCGTGGGCTGCTGCCGAATGCACAAGCCGCGTTGCCGCCAGATCTGAAGATCACGCCATTGTTCGATCAGTCGGTGTTCGTGAAAGCGGCGGTGCAGGGCGTGGTGCGCGAGGCGCTGGTCGCCGCCGCGCTGACCGCCGCGATGATTCTGCTGTTCCTCGGCAACTGGCGCAGCACCTGCATCATCGCGATCTCGATTCCGCTGTCCATCCTGTCCTCGCTGATCGCGCTGCACGCGCTCGGGCAGACCATCAACATCATGACGCTCGGCGGTCTCGCGCTGGCGGTCGGGATTCTGGTGGACGATGCCACGGTGACGATCGAGAACATCGAACGGCATCTGCATATGGGCACGAATCTGCACGATGCGATTCTCGACGGCGCGGGCGAAATCGCGATCCCCGCGCTGGTGTCGACGCTGTGTATCTGTATCGTGTTCGTGCCGATGTTCTTCCTGACCGGCGTGGCGCGTTACCTGTTCGTGCCGCTCGCTGAAGCCGTGGTGTTCGCGATGCTGGCGTCGTACATTCTGTCGCGTACGCTGGTGCCGACCCTCGCGATGCTGCTGATGGGTCACGCGCACAAGCCGAAGCAGGGCGCGAAGCCGAGTCTGTTCATGCGCCTGTATCACCGCTTCGATCGTGGTTTCGAGCGCATGCGTGCCGGCTACATCATGATTCTCAGCAGCTTGCTGGTGCGCCGTGGCATGTTCGGCAGCGTGTTCCTCGGCTTTTGTGTCGTCTCGATGGGCCTGATTTTCGTGCTCGGCGAAGACTTCTTCCCGAGCGTGGACGCCGGCGACATTCGCCTGCATATGCGTGCGCCGACCGGTACCCGCATCGAGGAAACCGCGCGTCTCGCCGACGAAGTCGAAAAGGTGATTCGCGAGGTCGTGCCGGAGAAAGAACTCGGCACGATTCTCGACAACCTCGGTTTGCCGTATAGCGGCATCAATCTCTCGTATAGCAACGCGGGCACGATCGGCACGCTTGACGGCGAGATCCAGGTGGCGCTCAATGAAGATCACAAGCCGACGCAAATCTACATGGACAAACTGCGCGCGATCCTGCCGCAGCGCTTTCCGGGCGTCGAGTTTTTCTTTCAGCCCGCCGACATCGTTACGCAGATTCTCAACTTCGGCCTGCCTGCTGCCGTGGACGTGCAGATTTCCGGCGCGAATCAGGAGGGTAACTTCGACATTGCGCGCAAGCTGCTGAAACAGGTGCGCATGATTCCCGGCACAGTGGACACGCACATCCAGCAGAAACTGGATGAACCGGCGATCAATCTTCAGATGGATCGCACACGGCTTCAGCAACTCAATCTGAGCGCGAGCAACGTGGCGCAAAACGTGCTCATTTCGTTGTCGGGCAGTTCGCAAACGTCGCCGGGTTTCTGGTTCAACAACCGCAACGGCGTGGAATACAACGTGGCGGTGCAAACGCCGCAGTATCAGGTGTCGTCGATCGATGAGCTGTTGCGCACGCCAGTGTCGGGCTCGACCACCGGCCCGACGCAATTGCTCGGCAATCTGGTGCGGGTCTCGCCGCAGACTCAGTTCGCGGAAGTCACACACTACAACATCAGGCCGGTGATCGATCTGTATGTGAGCGTCGAGAAGCGCGACCTGGGCAGTGTGGCGAATCAGGTCGACAAGCTGGTGGACAACGTGCGTGCGTCGCTGCCGCGCGGCAGCCAGATTACCGTGCGTGGCCAGGTGCAGACCATGCGCAGTTCGTTCTTCGGTCTGGGGATCGGCGTGGCGATGGCGATCGTGCTGGTGTACCTGTTGATCGTGGTGAATTTCCAGTCGTGGGTCGATCCGCTGATCATCGTCAGCGCGCTGCCCGCGGCGTTGGCGGGCATTGTGTGGATGCTGTTCCTGACCGGCACGCACTTGAGTGTGCCCGCCTTGACCGGCGCGATCATGACCATGGGCGTGGCCACGGCCAACAGTATTCTGATGGTGGCGTTCGCGCGCCAGCGGCTCTCGGCTGGTGCACCGCCCTTGACCGCCGCGCTCGAAGCCGGTGCAAGCCGGATCAGGCCGGTGCTGATGACCGCCTTCGCGATGATCATCGGCATGATTCCGATGGCGCTCGGTCTCGGCGAAGGCGCCGAGCAAAATGCGCCGCTCGGCCGCGCGGTGATCGGCGGTTTGCTGTTCGCCACGGTGTCGACACTGTTTTTCGTGCCGCTGGTGTTCGCGGCGATTCACTCCCGCCTTGCACGCCGCCACCGCGATGATGACGATGGCGACGCAAATCACACGGGTTCCCACGGTGACGGCCCCGCGCCCGAGCACGGCGGCGCCGGCAAGCCCGCGTAAAGTTAAATGACGGCTGACTGAGATGGCTGACTGAGATGACCGAAAAAACTCATGCATCGCTAGCGATTCCCTCGCGAGAGACCGAAGGCGGCCACGCCTTGCCGCCGCGCCATCGCGAATGGAAGCGCGCCAAAATCGCCGTCTGGATCGTGCTGGCGCTGCTGGCCGTCGGGGCGTTGCGCACCGTGGTCGCGAACATGATGCAGAACCGTTCTGTGGCGGAGACCACGAAGCAGAACGCCACGCAGTATGTGAACGTGGTGAGTCCGACGCAGACCGAAGGCGGCGGCAATACCTTGCTGCCGGGTACGTTGCGCGGCTACGTCGAATCGCCGATTTACGCGCGCTCCACCGGTTATCTGCTGCACTGGTACGCCGATATCGGCACGCGTGTGAAGCAGGGCCAGCTGCTCGCCGACCTCGATACGCCGGAAATCGATCAGGAACTCGCGCAGGCATTGGCGCAGCGTCAGCAAACCAGTTCGAGCCTCGGCCTTGCGAAGAGCTCGCTGGACCGTTGGCAGCAACTGCGTCAGCGCGATGCGGTCTCGCAGCAGGAACTCGACGAACGGCAGAGCACTTACACGCAGGACGTGGCCAACCTCGCCGCCGCCGACGCCAACGTCAAGCGCCTGCAACAGCTCGAATCGTTCAAGCGAATCGTCGCGCCGTTCGCGGGCGTGGTCACGCAACGCAATGTGGATGTCGGCGACCTGATCGATGCGGGCAGCGGCACGAGCCGCGCGCTCTTCGCGCTCGCGCAGTCGGACCCGCTGCGCGTCTATGTGCAATTGCCGCAGGCGTATGCGCAAAACGTGTCGGTGGGACAGAAGGTGGTGGTGACGCAGGCCGAACTGCCGGGTCAGCAATTCCACGGCACGATCACGCACATTTCCGGCGCGATCGACGTGCCTACCCGTTCGCTGCAGGTCGAAGTGACGCTGCCGAATCCGGACGACAAACTGCGGCCGGGCGCCTATGTCCAGGTCGCGGTGCCGGCGGTGGCGCACGCGCAATTGATGGTGCCGGGCAACGCCTTGCTGTTTCGCGCTGAAGGCCCGCGGGTTGCGGTGGTTGATGCGAAGGGCAACGTGCAGTTGCACAAGATCGTGATTGCGCAGGATCTCGGACAGTCGCTCGAAATCGAAAGCGGAATCGAGGCCAGCGACAAGATCATCATCAACCCGAGCGATTCGATCGCGGACGGCGATCACGTGCAGATCCAGCAGCCGCAGGCCAACGGCAAGGGGGCGTCGTGAAGCACGTGGCCACATGCCGTGCGCTGACGACGCTGGCAGGCGCGGCGCTGCTGGCCGCGTGCACGGTCGGGCCGGACTATCAGCGGCCGCAGGCCGAGGTGCCGCCCACCTGGCAAACCGATTCGTACTGGCGCGTGGCCGTGCCGTCTCATGCGCCGATCTCGCCGGACTGGTGGAGCGCATTCAGCGATCCAACGCTCGCCACGCTGGAAACGCAGGCGCTCGCGCAGAATCAGACGCTGGTGGCGGCCAGCGCGCATTACGAGCAGGCGCGGGCGACGCTCGCGAACAACCGCGCGCAGCAGATTCCCGAAGTCGATCTCGCGGCGCAGGGATCGCGCTTCCGGATTTCGCAGAACCGTCCGCAGACGAATTACGGCACGCCCACGACGTCGACGGTGCAGAACAATGTGCAGCTTGGCCCCACCATCAACTACGACACCGATCTATTCGGCCGGATACGTCGTGAAGTGGAGGGCGCGGCGGCTTCCGCGCAGCAATCGGCCGACGACCTCGCCAACGCACGGCTCGTGCTCACCACCGATCTCGCCACCGACTATTTCTCGCTGCGCGAGCTCGACGCCGAGATCGACGTGCTGAATCAGTCGGTGAAACTGCAGCAGAAGGCGCTCGACTACGTCACCACGGAACACGATCTCGGTTCGGTGTCGGGGCTCGACGTGCTGCAGCAGAAATCGCTGCTCGACTCGACGCGCGTGCAGGCGCAACTGCTTTTGAATCAGCGCGCGCAGTTCGAACATGCGATCGCCGCGCTGGTCGGCGTGCCGGCGCCGCAGTTCTCGATCGCACCCAAGGTGATCGATGCGCGCGTGCCGTCGATTCCGCTCGGCGTGCCCAGCGACGTGTTGCAACGACGGCCGGATGTCGCCTCGGCGGAGCGCGCGATGGCCGCGGCGAACGCGCAGATCGGCGTCGCCAAGGCGGCGTTTTTCCCGAGCCTCACGCTGGCGCCGAGCATCGGCTGGGAGAGCACGCAGTTCGCCAGCCTGCTGAGCGCGCCCACGCTGATGTGGACGCTCGGCGCGGCAGTGGGCCAGGTGCTGTTCGACGGCGGCCGCCGCGCGGCCAATGTGAAGTTCGCGAGCGAAGGCTACAAGGCCACCGAGGCGAACTACCGCCAGACCGTGCTCACCGCGTTCCAGCAGGTGCAGGACGGCATCACCGGACTCTCCGTGCTGGACGGCGCGGCGAAGCAGTCGAGCGAGGCCGTCACCGACGCGCAGCATCTGCTGGCGCTCGCCAACGACCGCTATTCGGGTGGCCTCGTCGCTTACCTCGACGTGATCACCGCGCAGCAGTCACTGCTCACCAGCGAGCGCCAGGACGTGCAGATTCACGGCCAGCAGATGACGCTGTCGGTCTCGCTCGTGAAGGCGCTCGGCGGCGGCTGGGACGTCGGCACGGACATGTCGAATACGCCCACGGGCGCGCAGCCCAACGACACGAAGGAGGCGATGGCTCCCGCGCGGTGAGCTACCGGATCATGAAGCAGCAGGGGCAACAACAGGAGCACGCGGCGGTGCGCAAGAAGATTGCAAGGCGTTTCGTATAATGCACATACAAGGGGACGCGCATGAAATTGCTGATTGTTGAAGACGAGCACAAGGTGGTGGATTACCTGCGCTCCGGTTTGACAGAGCAGGGCTGGGTCGTCGACGTCGCGCTCGACGGCGAGGAAGGCATGCATCTGGCCACCGAATTCGATTACGACGTGATCGTCCTCGACGTGATGCTGCCCAAACGCGACGGCTTCAGCGTGCTGAAGGCATTGCGCATGCGCAAGTCCACGCCGGTCATCATGCTCACCGCGCGCGATCATGTGAACGACCGTGTGCGTGGCCTGCGCGAAGGCGCGGACGATTACCTCACCAAACCCTTTTCGTTCCTCGAACTGGTCGAACGGCTGCACGCGCTGGCGCGCCGCACGCGTTCACAGGAGTCGACGCTGATTTCCGTCGGCGATCTATTCGTCGATCTGATCGGCCGGCGCGCGACCCGCGACGGCGTGCGGCTCGACCTCACCGCCAAGGAATTCCAGTTGCTCAGCGTGCTGGCGCGCCGGCAAGGCGACATTCTGTCGAAGACGGCGATTACCGAACTCGTCTGGGACGTGAATTTCGATAGCCATACGAACGTGGTCGAGACCGCGATCAAACGATTGCGCGCCAAGCTCGACGGCCCGTTCCCCTCCAAACTGCTGCATACCGTGCGCGGCATGGGCTACGTGCTCGAAGTGCGCGAAGAGGCGGAGCAGTCATGAACCGCTCGATTGCCCGGCGCCTCGCGTTGATGTTCGCGTTCGTCGCGCTGTTCGTGTTCACGCTGGTCGGCACGGGGCTCTTTCTGGTGCTGCGCACGCAGCTCGAACACCATCTGCGCGAGTCGCTCGACGACCGCACGCAGATCGCGCGCATCATCGTCTATCACGCCGTGACGCCGGAAAAGTGGCGCATGGCGCGCGAAAAGCTCACCGACATGACGCCGCACGACGGCAGCACCGTGTATGCGGTATCGAGCACCGATCCGTATTTCCACTACGGCACGCCGGTCGACGGTTCGGTGGTCACGAGCTGGGCGGGCGGCTATGCGCGCGTGACGCCGGCCGGCGGCGGCCAGGACATGCTGACCTCGACGGCGACAATCCCGGCTTACGGCGCGCGCCCGGCGGTGCAATTGCAGGTGGCCGCAAGCTATTCACCCAATGTGCGCACCATGCGCGTGTTCGGCTTGGCGCTCGCCGCGCTGTCGGCGTTGGGCAGTCTCGGCGTGCTGCTGCTCAGCTATTCGGTCACGCGGCTCGGCCTCGCGCCGCTCACGCGCCTCACGCGCGACGCTTCCGCCGTGAGCCCGAACAACCGCTCGCAGCGTCTGAATACGGCCTCGCTGCCGCTCGAACTGAACGACCTGGCCAACTCCTTCAACGGTGCGTTGGAGCGGCTCGACGGCGCGTATGGCCGCCTCGAATCGTTCAATGCGGACGTGGCTCATGAACTGCGCACGCCGGTGACGATTCTGATCGGCCAGACGGAAGTGGCATTGACACGCAATCGCTCAGTCGACGATCTGCGCCATACGTTGCAATCGAATCTCGAGGAATTCGAACGCATGCGGGCGATCATCAACGACATGCTGTTCCTCGCCCGCGCCGATCAGGGCGAACGCGCGACGGGCCTCATCGACGTGTCGCTGGCCGCTGAAGTCGCGCATACGCTGGAGTTTCTGGAGATCCCGCTCGAAGAAGCGCGGGTGCATGCGCAATTGCGCGGCGACGCCATGGCGCGGGTGAACCGCTCGCTGTTCGGCCGCGCCTGCACGAATCTGTTGATGAACGCCATCCAGCATTGCGAGCCGGACGCCGAGATCAGCGTGACGATCGTGAGCGACCAGGATCAGGTGCGCGTCGCGGTGGCCAATCCCGGCGAGCCGATTGCGCCTGATGTGCTCGAACATCTGTTCGACCGCTTCTATCGCGCCGAGGTCTCGCGCACGAACAGCCGCGAAAACCACGGACTGGGTCTCGCGATCGTGAAAGCGATCGCGGAGATGCATCGCGGCACCGTGTCCGCGCAAAGCGCGCACGGCATCAACACCTTTGCATTCTCGGTCGCGGCGGTCTCACCGATGGAAGCCAACGTGTCGGCGTTGCGCTCGAACGCGAGTGCGGCGGCTGACGGAACCGGTTATTCGTCGCTGGTGAAGGGCAAGTCGGCCTGAACCGGCAGACGCCGCGGCGTCGGCAGCGCGTTGGCCGGCGTCAACGCGCTGACGCGCACGCCGAGGAGCCGCAGCTTGCGGTTCAATTCCACTCTGCGCAGGCATTCGGTCGCCGCGCGCCGGATTTCGGCGGCGTCGGCGGTCGGCACGTCCAGCGTCAGATCGCGCGTGACCGTGCGGAAATCGTCGTAACGCAATTTGATGCCCACGGTGCGCCCCACGTAGCCCTTGCGCACAAGATCTTCCGCCACGCGCACGCACAAGCCCGTAAACGAACTCGATAGCGTGGGCCGGTCGTGACGCGGGTGCAGATCGCGCTCGAAGGTCGTCTCGCGGCTCATCGACTTGGGCTCCGATTCGACCACCACCGGTCGCTCGTCGTGACCTTGCGCGACCTGCATGAGCCACGCCGAGTAGCTGCGCCCGAAGTGGTCCTGCAAGAGCCCCGCGTCCGCCGCCGCCAGATCGCCGACGGTGGCGAGACCGAGCGCGGTCAGCTTCTCCGCGGCCTTCGGTCCGATGCCGTTGACCTTGCGCACCGGCAGCGGCCAGACGCGCAAGGGTATGTCAGCGGGCGTGAGGATGGTGAGGCCGTCGGGTTTGTCGAGTTCGGAGCCGATCTTGGCGAGCAGCTTGTTCGGCGCCACGCAAATCGAGCAGGTGAGGCCGGTGGCCTGATTGACCGCCTGTTTGATGCGCGCGGCGATCTCGCGCGGCTCGCCTGGCAGCTCGGTCAGATCGATATAGATTTCATCGATGCCGCGGTCTTCGATGCGGTCGGTGAAGGTGGCGACCGCCGCCTTGAACAGGCGCGAAAAGTGGCGATAGGAGTCGAAGTCGGTAGGCAGCAGGATCGCGTCCGGCGCGAGCACGGCGGCCTTCATCATGCCCATGGCCGAGAACACGCCGAGCGCGCGGGCTTCGTAAGTGGAGGTGGTCACCACGCCGCGGCCCGCGTAGTCGCGCAGCTTCGCAAAGCGGCGGGTGCCGTCTTCGAGTGTTTGCGGCACGCCGTTACGGCCGCCGCCGATTACCACCGCCTGGCCACGCAGTTCCGGATAGCGCAAAAGCTCGACGGACGCGTAGAACGCGTCCATGTCGAGGTGCGCGATACGGCGGCTTGCAGAACTCATGGAAGGGCGGAAACGGATGACACAAATTGATGACAGCGACGGCCAGACCGTAATAGTACCTTGCTCCGTGCGGGCAAGGACCGCTCAGCACTTTGTGGGTATGTCAACTTCGGCCTGAAACTCGCCGCGGCCTATTGCAACGGGCACGATACCCATCCGGCAGCCTGTCGCGCCGGGTGCCAATACGACGGCGGCGATGATCGGCATCAGGAAGCGGTTCTGACGGCTGCCGCCAGGCCCGCCCGAGGCTGCTTTTGCGCACTCAAACCCCTATGATGTCGAAGGTGCAAGCCGTTCTTTAACGGACGCAATCAGCAAGGGGGGCGGCATTCCATGATTCGGCCTGAGCAGCGGGTATCGGTCGTGACGGGCGCGACCGGCGGGATCGGCCGCTGGATCGCGCTCGGCCTCGCGCAGGCCGATCATCATGTGGTGCTGGTGTGCCGGGACGCTGAGAAAGGGCACGCGCTTACCGACTGGATCAGGCAGCACGCGCCCGCCGCGAGCACGGAGCTGAGGCTCGCCGATCTGAGTTCGTTGCGCGCGGCACGACATCTCGGCGAGCAGATCGCGGTCGCGCACCCGAGGCTAGCCGTGCTCGTCAATAACGCCGGGATGTTCGCCGCGCGACGCACGACCACGGCGGAAGGCCACGACATCGTGCTGGCGCTCAATCATCTCGCACCACTCGTTCTCACCGATGCCCTCGAAGGCGCGCTGCGGGCGGGCCGTCCTTCGCGGATCGTGAACGTGGGTTCGTCGACCTCGGACCGGGCGCGCATCGATCCCGACAATCTCGAACTCGTGCGGCATTGGGGTATGGTGCGCGCCTACGGCCGCTCCAAACTGGCGATGATGATGTCGACTTTCGTGCGAGCGCAACGGCTGCGTGGCAGCGGCGTGGTGGCGAACGTCGTTCATCCGGGAATGGTGGCGACCGGTCTGATTCGCGAACACGGCGCAATCGGGCTCGCGTGGCATCTCATGGGGCCGTTCCTGCGAACCGCGCAACAAGGCGCCGATACGCCGTTGCAGGTTGCCCTGGCGCCGGACTGGGAGGCGGTCAGCGGCGTCTATGTGAAAGACCGCGCCGTGGTTCGTCCGAACCGGCGAGCGTTGGACCTGGCGCTGGTGGATCGGGTCGAAGCCGCGTCGAGGACATTGGTGGCACGCAGCACTGTCGTGGAAACACTGCGTTGACGGCTGAGCAGAAGGCGCGCGCCGCTCAATCCAGCGCGTGCTCCTGAACGGGCGTTTCATCCGTTTCCGGAAGTCCGTGCGGAGGCTGCCTTGCCGGCTGCGGCGTCAAGCGGCCTGGCTCCCGCCAGCGTGCGAGCAGACCCAGGATGCGAATGTGCATGCTGCCGGAACGCGCCAGGGCGTCGAAGGCGCCGTGCGCCGGCGAGGCGGTCTCGGAGGCGGTGAACAAGGTGGGCACATGCCGCTCTCGCAGCGTCGCCTGATCTGTCAATTGCCCGCCGTAGCCGAGCTTGCGTATGGCTCTCGTGACAAGCCCCGGCATCAGTCGGGCACTGATCGAAAACAGGATGGCCGTGGAAGTCACCGGCATTTCCGCGCGTCCGCTGATCAGCGCGAGGCGGATGGCCTCGGCGACGACCTCCGGCTGGTAGACCGGCGACATCGGCCGCCCCAGTTGCTTCATGTGAGAGATCGCGTGATCGAAAAACGGCGTGTTCACCGCGGGCGGGAACACGCTGGTCAGGCGCACATGGCTGCCATCCTGGGCCAGTTCCGCGCGGACCGACTGGCCGAAGCCGCGAACCGCGTGTTTCGCACCGCTGTAAGCGGATAGCAGCGGCATGCCGTGAAACGCGACCGCGGAACAGACGTTGACGATCGAGCCGCGATCGCGCGGCACGAATCGCCGTAGCGCGACGCGGGTACCGTTGACCGTACCCATGTAGGTGACTTCGGTGACGCGCTGGAATTCGTCGGCCGGGGTATCCAGGAAGCGCCCGTAGGTGCCGTTGCCCGCGCAGTTGATCCATGCGTCGATGGGACCCAGCGTCCGCTCGATGCGCGCGGCGGCCGCTTCCAGTGCGCCGAGGTCGGCCACATCGGCCTCTTCCATGGCGGCTATCGCGCCGTGGCGGCTGACATCGTCGAACGTGGCCTGCAGGCCGGCCCGTCCGCGAGCAATCAGTCCGACCCGCCAGCCATACTGGGCAAACAGGTTGGCCGTGCTGCGTCCGATGCCGGAAGACGAGCCGGTGATGACGACCACGGCCGCCTCGGCCTGCGGATTCGGACAGGCATGGCGGCCCGATCGCGTCAGGAATTCGGAAGGGCGAAGCATGCGGGTCTCCCTGTCGGTCCTGTCCGTGGACGCCGGCTGCCCCGCCCTTTGGCGATGGGTAGGGGCTAGGGGCGGGGGCCGTTCTGTCGAGATTTGCCAATCTCCGCCTGAGGGTATTTCACGTCGGCAGCTCGCGGTATTGGACCTTAGGCCCATGGCTTGCGTCGGCGGAACAGGACAAAGGGTTTCGACGCCGTCACCCGGGAAAGTGCTCAGAAGCGATAGCTCACCCCGATCTGCAGCACCGGATAGAGCTTGTAGCGTTCCACCTCGTTGCTGATCTTGCGCTCCTGCTCGTCGATGTTCGATTGCGGCGTGAACATCGAATAGATCGCCGGCACGTTGTAGCTGGTGCGCGGGCGGCCGTACGCCACGCCGAGATCGAACGTCATCCCGAAGCCCTTCGAGACCGGCTTATGGCCGTAACCAATGCCGAGATAGGGCATCACGCGCGGCAGCGTGACCGTGGCTGACGCGGTGATCGCCTTCAACGTCGCGACGCCGACACCGGTCACGATCAGCGGCGGCAACGTGCAGGCCGGTGTGATCCAGCTGTCGACGAGCGATACCGTCGAGACCATCACGCCGAAAGACGCGTCGACGGTCGGTATCACGGTGACATCGAATGGGCAGACGGGGACTTACACGGAAAGCGTGGACACGTTCCGCTCGCTGGTGAGCGGCTGAGCGCAGAAACGGACTGACGTGGAGAGTAGGGAGCGGGTTGCGGCAACGTGATGGTCGAGGGACCGGTTGCCGCAACCGCTTAGCGCAAGCTTGACAGTCAGGCGCTTACTGCTTGATACCTTCGGCCTGAATGTGCAGCGTGGTCTGCATCTTGAAGCCGTAAGTCTTGCCGAAGTCGACGCCGAAGTCGTCGCGATTGAACGTCGCGGTCGATTCCGTGCCGCACACTTCACGCTTGAGCATCGGGTTCATGATGCACTTGAACGATTCGATCTTCAGATTGACCGGCTTGGTGATGCCGTGCATGGTCAGCGTGCCGATCACTTCCACCGGCTTGTCGCCGTCGAAGCGGATCTGCGTGCCCTTGTAGGTGGCGGTCGGATACTTCGCGGCGTCGAAGAACTTGTCCGTGACCAGTTCCGCGTCGAGCTTGTCGTTGCCGATATCCACCGAGCTCATGTCGATCGTCACGTCGACCGTGCCGGTCTTAGCGGCGCGATCCAGCACTACGGTACCGCTGCTCTTCTTGAACTTGCCGCGCCAGATCGACAGGCCGCCGAAGTGATCGGTTTCGAAGCTCGGATAGGTGTGCGTCGGATCGAGCTGATACGTATCGGCTGCCATGGCGTTGAACGACAATGCAGCGGCCAGCGCGCCCGCGGCGAGCAAAAGTTGTTTCTTCAAGGTGTTCTCCAGGTTTCAGAAAGTGTTGCGACGCTTCGTGTCGAGTTATTTCTTCGAAGCGACAATGTGAAATTTGATGACGACTTCATCGGCGACCACCGATGTGTCTTTCCATTCGCCGGTGCCGACGTCGAATTGCGAGCGCTTGATCGGCAACGCGCCGTCGAAGGTTTGCGTGGCGCCCTGGCTGGCAATGGTGACCGGCACCACGACGGTTTGCGACTTGCCCTTGATGGTGAGCTTGCCGGTGATCTTGTACTGGTTGCCGCCCGCCGGCGCGATCGCGCTGGAGACGAAGGTCGCGGCCGGGAAGGTGGCGCTGTCGAACCATTCCTTGCCTTGGGCCTGCTTGTTGTAGTCGTCGGCGCCGAGGTCGTAGCTGCCGGTGTCGATCGATACATTGGCGCTGCCGGCAGTCGGCTTGGCCGGATCGAAATTCAGTTGCGCCGAGAACTTTTTGAACTTGCCGTCGACGGGCACGTTCATCTGTTTCGTGGTGGCGATCACGCTGCTCCTGCTCGTGTCGACATCGGCATGCGCGAGGTTCGCGCCGAACAGCGACAAAGCCGTGATGCCGGCGAACGTTACGCGTTGAACGGAGTGATAAAAGTTTGATTTCATGGTGGTACGCATCCTATCGAACCCGCGTGCGTTGATTGCGCACCACTGGGAATTAGATTGCCAACAAGCCGTAGCTAATCGCCTGCCGTTACTTGAGGAACGGAATCATTCGAGCCAGCAATCCGTCGCGGTCGACGAATTGATGCTTGAGCGCCGCCGCCACATGCATCGCAACCAGTGCAAGCAACGTGTAATTGAGCAGCACGTGGACAGTGCGCAGGCTTGCCTTGAGCGCCTGATCCGGGCCGATGAAAGTAGGCAGCGGCACGATGCCGAGATACACGACCTGGATTCCAGCGGCGGAACTATAGAAGTAGCCGGACAGCGGAATCGCCAGCATCAGCACGTACAGCACGCCGTGCACCAGATGGGCGGCGGCCTTCTGCCATGTGGGCGTGGCGCTGTCGAGCGCCGGTGCGCGGTGGGTGGCGCGCCACAGCACGCGGGCCACGGCAAGCACGAACACGGTCACGCCGATCCACTTGTGCCAGGAGAAATACTTCAGCTTGGTGGGCGTGAAACCGGGGATATCGGTCATGATCCAGCCGATATAGAAGCCGCAGATGATCAACGCCGCGATCAGCCAGTGCAAGGCTATGGCGGCGCCGTGGTAGCGGTCTGAACGGACAGGACTGGAATTCATACTTTGACGTTCTTGGGTTATCGGGTATTGCAGGTGAGTGCGAATGGTAGGGATGCCAATGAAAACTGAATAGCCGGGGAGAAAGGAACAGATTGTTGTATCCGTGACGCTAATGTCGCTGGAATAAAACGGTGAGGCGGCCGTAAAGGGCCGGGAGTCGTCCGCTGTGTTAATTTGCCGGCTGAACCGCCAGGAGAGTTGAGACCGATGAACAGGATTGAAAACAACAATATCGCGCTAGGCGCGGATTTTCTGCGGCACGAGATGGCACCCGTGGCACCTGCCGCAGCCGGGGTGGAAGGCTACATGGAGCACGACGCGGCTGTCTACCGGACGTTGCTCGAATCGACGAAAGCGATTCCGTGGAAGATCGATTGGGCGACCATGGAGTTCGCCTATATCGGCCCGCAGATCGAAGCCCTGCTGGGCTGGGCGCCCTCGAGCTGGAAAACCGTGCAGGACTGGGCCGCGCGCATGCATCCGGACGACCGCGAGAAGGTGGTCGAATTCTGTGTCGCGCAGTCGAAGGCGGGCACCGATCACGAGGCGGACTATCGCGCGTTGACGAGCCGCGGCGAATACGTGTGGCTGCGCGACGTGGTGCATGTGGTGCGCGACGCGCGCGGCGATGTGGAGTCGCTGGTCGGCTTCATGTTCGATATCAGCGAGCGCAAGAAGACCGAGGAGAAGCTGGCCGCGCTGCAACGGGAACTCGAGGCGCTCTCCTTCAAGGACGGCCTGACGGGCGTCGGCAATCGCCGCGCGTTCGACGCCGGCCTGCAGCGCGAATGGAGCGCGGCTTTGCGTCATGCGGCGCCGCTCTCGTTGATCATGGTCGATATCGACTTCTTCAAGTCCTACAACGACTACTACGGACACGTGCAGGGCGACGAGTGCCTGAAGCGGGTCGCCGGCGTGTTGAGCAGCGCGGTGCGGCCGGGCGACTTTGTCGGCCGCTTCGGCGGGGAAGAGTTCGTGCTGATCCTGCCGAACACCGGCGCCGACGCCGCCCGCCAGGTGGCCGAGCGTTGCCGCGACCGCATTGCGACCGAAGAGATCGCGCATGAGCGCTCGCCGTTCCGGCAGACGGTGACCGCCAGCTTCGGCGTCGGCACCACGATTCCGGTCGAGGCGGCCGATCCGGTGGCCTTCGTCAATCTGGTCGATACGCAGCTCTACCACGCGAAGGACAACGGCCGCGATTGCATTGCGGCGGTGAACCGCGTGGGATGAAGCACGCGCAACGGCACAACCACGGGCGCGCAACTTGCTATAACAGCGCCTGCGGCCGCCGCATCATCGGCGCGCCCGTCCGGCCATGCCGGGCATCGCGCTCGCGCGTCATCAATCATCCAGGGCTCACTTCGTGAATTCCGTTTTTCTGTCTTGGGGTATCGCCGCCGCCGCCACGGCGGGCGTCATCACGCGGCCGTTCAAATGGCCCGAAGCCGTGTGGGCCGTGGCCGGCGCGCTGCTGCTGGTCTCGCTCGGGCTGTTGCCGGTCCATCTGGCGCTCGAGGCGATCGGCAAAGGCACCGACGTCTATCTGTTCCTCTTCGGCATGATGCTGCTGTCGGAAGTGGGGCGCCGTGAAGGCCTGTTCGACTGGGTCGCCGTGCTCGCGGTCAACCATGCCCAGGGTTCGCCGCGCAAACTCTTCCTGCTCGTCTACCTGGTCGGCGTGGTGATCACCGCGTTTCTTTCGAACGACGCCACCGCCGTCGTCCTCACGCCGGCCGTGTTCGCCGCCGCCAAAAAGGCGAAGACGCATCCGCTGCCCTTGCTGTTCGTCTGCGCGTTCATCGCCAATGCGGCGAGCTTCGTGCTGCCGATCTCGAATCCGGCCAACATCGTGCTGTACGGCAATCACACGCCCGCACTCGGCGCCTGGCTGATGCGCTTCACGCTGCCGTCGCTGCTGTCGATCGTCGCGACCTACGTGATGTTGCGCTGGACCCAGCGCGACGCGCTCGCTGGCGCGTGCGAGGCGAATCTCGAACCGGTCGAGTTGTCGTCGAGCGGCCGCGTGGCGCTCGCGGGCATCGCGGTCACGGCCGTCGTGCTGCTGACGGTCTCCGCGTTCGATATTCCGCTCGGCATGCCGACCGCGATACTCGGCGCGCTGACCGCGCTGGTCGTGCTGATTCTGGAGCGCAAATCGCCGCTGCCGATGATCCGCGAAATCTCGTGGAGCGTGCTGCCGCTGGTCGCCGCGCTGTTCGTGCTCGTCGAAATGCTGGATCACACCGGCGTGATCACGGCGGCGGCCCAACTCACGCGGCACGCCGCGCAACAGCACGAACTGGCCACGGCGGGCTGGGCGGGCACCGTCATCGCGATCGGCAGCAATCTGATGAACAACCTGCCGGCGGGTCTGATCGCCAGTTCGACCGTGATGCAGGCGCACAGTCCGGAGCGTGTGATCGACGCGCTGCTGATCGGCGTCGACCTTGGTCCGAACCTGTCCATCACCGGTTCACTCGCAACGATTCTTTGGCTCAACGCGATTCGCCGTGAGGGCGAGGACGTGAGCTTCATGAAGTTTCTGAAGGTGGGCGCGCTGGTGATGCTGCCGGCGCTCGTGCTGGCGCTCGGCGCACGGATTCTGACCGGCTGAAGGCGTGAATCCAGCTTCGAGGGCGGCGGCGGGTTCCGGGTCGCCGCGTTACCACCGCGTACCGATGGGACGCAGCGGCGCGTCGGTGAACGACGCTTCGTTCGCTTCCCTCAGTGAGCGCAACGTCTCCTCGAGCCGCGCGATGCGCGCGCGCTGTGTCGGCATCAACGTCGGCCTGGGCAAATTTCGCAGGCGATCGTGCCAATAGGACAGGGGAATGCGATCGTTGGTGGAGATCATCCCGAATACCCGTTCGAGGTGGGCGATCTCCTTGTCGAGTTCCTGGTAGTTCATCTGATGTTTCCCCAAAGGGTGGTGGCCGGCCCGACACCTGTCCGGGAAGCCGCTCGCGAGTCCGATGGTTGGACGGACATGTGCCACGAATGGACATGCGCCACGTGACAAACGACATTCAGCAAGCGATATTTCGCACCCGCTGGAACGCAATCGCGCCGCGTTTGGCCTCCCTCTATAACCGCGAAACCTACCGCTTTATTCCAAGGGTCTGTTCGGAGTTTTGCAACACGAACTCGCGCTCCGCAAAACGCCGCCGGACATTCTTCCTGACAACGGGAATTCACCAGGCGTTCTCGCCAACGGCATGTCCTATGCTGGTTCAACGGCGTTTTGTTGTAATCAGCACATCGGCTGATAAAACGCTGAGCGCACCTAACGCGGCATCATCATGACGGGCTGGGCGTAGGTCACGGCCGGGGCGGGCACGATCGCGTAGTTGGTCGGCGCCGGTACGACGACGGTGGTGTACAGGGGAACGGGCCTCGGCGCCGTCACGGTGGCCGCGACCGGAACGGCCACGGGAAGGGGAACCGGCGGGGGCGCCACCACATACACGGGATTGACCGGCACCGAGTAGTAGACCGGGCGCGGCGGCGGTGCGTAGACCACGGCGGCGGGCAGATAGACGACCACGCGGGCGAACGCGGTCGAAGAACAGGCGAGGCCGATGGCGGTGACAGTTGAGGCGCAGACGAGACGGATAGTCAATTGGTACTCCTGATGCGTTGAGCGGTGCGATGCGTCTTCGGGTGAAGAGGCGGGCCGGCCGGCTCGGGTGACGTGAGAGTTCAGCCGTCGCGACGAGGCGCTGATGGCGCCGGCAGACGAAAGATACGCAAAGCGCCGTGAAAACGGCATCGCAAACTCATTTCATTCCATGTCACGCCGCGGCGGGGCTTCGGCATGAGTGCGGGTGTATGGAGCGCATGCTGCATTTGCGGTGGCGGCACACGCGGTGGCTCATCGCGATGCCTTAAAAGCCATGACATAAGTCGACATGATTCTGACGTTGCCTTCGGGCGACGCTTCCCCAAGAATTCGGCCTGTCATCGAAACGGATCGCGGCAAACGGCAAGCGACGCTCGGTGGCTCAATCGAAGGAGTCAGTCATGAAGAAGTTGATCGCTATCGTGTTGCT
This sequence comes from Paraburkholderia sediminicola, assembly GCF_046027355.1. Taxonomy (GTDB): domain Bacteria; phylum Pseudomonadota; class Gammaproteobacteria; order Burkholderiales; family Burkholderiaceae; genus Paraburkholderia; species Paraburkholderia sediminicola_B. The sequence continues at coordinate 667,026 of NZ_JAQQEK010000001.1, forward strand.
GTGCTGCGCATCCACCGTCACGTTCGCTCAAGCCGCGCCTCAAGGCGGCAACCCGCAGCGCATGGAGCGCATGGTGCAGCAGTTGCAATCGCGCTTTGCGAATGCCAATACCACGCACGACGGCAAGCTCACCAAGGACCAGGCCGCCGCGGGCATGCCGATGGTCGCCAAGCACTTCGACGAGATCGATACGCAGAAGACGGGCTACATCACCCTGGCGCAGATCGAGGCATTCATGCAGGAACGCGGGGCAGCGCACTGACCCGCGCGGGCGTCGGCGGGACCATGAAGCCGTGGCGCGGCGCGGTGTGGCGCCAGCGTGCGAGCCGTCCTGCCGAGCCCTCGGCCGTCCTCCGAAACCAATAAAAACGCGCGATGAAACCTGCCACGTCCCGCTATCTGCGCATCGCCGGCGCGTCGATCATCGTATCGATCAGTGCGGCGCTCAGCGGTTGCGTGAGCGTCGGCCCGGATTTCAAACAGCCGCAAGCGACGCTCGAAAACCAGTGGCTCGAAAGTTTGCCCGGCGAGGCGCACGCCGCGCCGGCCGCGCAAGCGGCCTGGTGGACCGCGTTCAACGATCCCGTGCTCACCGCGCTGGAGCAGCGCGCGTATGAGCGCAACCTGTCGCTGCAAGTGGCCGGCCTGCACATCTTCAAGGCGCGCGCGCAACTCGCGACCAGCGCGGAGAATCTGCTGCCGCAGTCGGGCAGCGTGTCCGTGGGCGCCGACCATATCAATACGAGCGGCGTCGGCCCGATTCCGCCGACCCATCTGTGGGCCGAGCACTTGCGCGTGAATGCCGGCTGGGAGATCGACTTCTGGGGCAAATATCGCCGGCAGATCGAATCGGACCGCGCGCAATTGCGCGTGTCGGAAGCCGCGTATGACAACGCGCTGGTGTCGCTGTTCGGCGACGTCGCCAATGCCTATATCGATCTGCGTGCGCTCGAACAACGCATCGTCGTCGCGCAACAGAATCTGAAGTCGGTCCAGCAGAGTCTCACGCTGACCCAGGCGCGCTACAAGCGCGGTGCGTCGAGCCAGCTCGATGTCGAACAGGCCGCCACGCTGGTGGCGGAAACCGAGGCGCAGATTCCGCCGCTCATCAAGGCGCGCGCGCAGGACCGCGACACGCTTGCCGTGCTGCTCGCCGATCCGCCCGACGCCGTCGACGCGCAACTCAAAGGCAGCAGCGCGATCCCCGTGCCGCCGACGCAGATCGATGTCGGCATCCCCGCTGATCTGCTGCGGCGCCGGCCCGACGTGCGCCAGGCCGCGCTCAATGCGGCGGCGCAATCGGCGCTGATCGGCGCGGCCAAGGCGAAGCTGTATCCGTCCTTGTCGTTGACGGGCTTGTTCGGGCTGTCGTCGGGCGAACAGCACGGCATTGGACTGTCGCAATGGGGCAGCAAGACCATCGGCCTCTTTTCCGCCGGCATTACGCTGCCGATCCTCGATCGCGGTCAACTGAAAAACGCCGTGCGGATTCAGGACGCGACCTTTCAGGAGGCCGTGCTCGACTATCAGAACACGGTGCTGCAAGCGCAGAAAGAAGTAGAAGACGCGATTGCCGGACTGCGCACCACGCTCGACGCGCTGGCCGCGTCGGCGCGCGCGTCGGATGCGTCGCAGCGCGCGCTGCGGCTCGCTAACGCGCAGTATCGCTCGGGCTCGGTCACGTACGACACGGTGCTCGACGCCTCGCGTTCCGTGTTGCGCGACGGCGATTCGCTCGCGCAGAACCAGGGGCTTGCGGCGATCGCCGCGGTGGCGCTGTATCGCGCGCTCGGCGGAGGCTGGGAGGTCGCGCAAGGGCAGCAGGTGGTGAGCGAACAGATTGCCGAACAGATGGCGCGGCGCACGGATTGGGGCCGCTTGTTGAACCCGCCCGCGAATTCCGCGTTGGCGCGCGCGAGCGGAGGCGAGCCGGAGAATGGGAAATAAGAACATGGCAGATAAGAGCCTGATAATCAGACGTGTCGGGGTGGGGATTTGCATCGTGCTTGGCATCGCGCTGGCCGCCTGCCGCGACGGCAACGCGCCGGCCGCCCAGAATGCGCCCTTGCCGCAAGTCAGCGTGATGCGGCCGCAGCCGCGCGAGGTGCGCGAGCAGCTCGATCTGAGTGGCACGGTCGCGCCTTCGGCCACCGTCACGCTGGTGGCGCGCGTGCAGGGCGTGCTGAAGGAAATCGGTTTCAGCGACGGCGCCAACGTCAAGCAGGGGCAGTTGCTGTTCCGCATCGAGCCGGACACGTACCGCGCGCAGCTCACTTACGACCAGGCCGAACTCGTCAACGCCGAACAGGAATTGACGCGCCAGAAGCAGCTCACGTCCGATAACGCGACCTCCGAGTCGACGTTGCAGAAAGCGCAGACCACGCGCGACCAGGCGCTCGCCAAACGCGATATGTCGCGCATCAATCTCGGCTACACGGAGATTCGCGCGCCGTTTGCGGGGCGCATCGGTGCGCGTTCATTCGACGTCGGCAATCTGGTGGGCGCGTCCGATTCGACCAAGCTCGCCACGCTGGATCGCATCCAGCCGGTGTACGTGAATTTCACACTGAACGAACGTGACGCGAACCGCATCGGCCTATTCACGAAGCCGCCCCGCACGGTGCGGGTGAACGTGCTCGGCGCGCCGGCTGGCAAGAGCGAGGACGCCGCGTTGGAATTCGTCGATACGCGGGTCGACTCCAACAGCGGCGCGATCAGGCTGCGCGCGGACATCGCCAATCCAGACGCGCATCTGATTCCGGGCATGTCGGTCGAAGTGCATATTCCCGCCGGCGCACCGCAAAACGTGTTGCTGGTGCCCGATACCGCATTGCTGCGCGAGCAGGCCGGCGCCTTCGTGCTGGTCGTGAACAGCGCGAGTGTGATCGAGAAACGCGCGGTGATGACCGGCGGACTGTACGGCTCGCTGCGTGCCATTACGTCGGGCCTGAACGCCAACGATCAGGTCGTGACGGGCGGCGCGCTGGCGGTAGCGCCGGGCACCAGGGTGCAGGTGGCGGCCGCTGCGGCGCAGGGCGAGTCATGATCCGCTTCTTCGTCGAGCGGCCGGTCCTCGCCAATGTGATCGCGCTGATCGTGATGCTGCTCGGCGCCGTGGCGCTGATCAACCTGCCGATCGCGCAATATCCGCCCATCACGCCGCCGACAGTGCAAGTGGTGGCGCGCTTTCCCGGCGCCAGCGCCGCGCCGCTGATCGACCGCGTGGCGCTGCCGATCGAGACGCAGGTCAACGGCGTGGAAAACGCGCTATACATGCAGTCGACCAGCACCAACGACGGCACCTACACGCTCACGGTCACCTTCGCCGTCGGCACGGATGTCGACAAGGCGCAGGTGCTGGTGCAAAACCGCGTGTCGGCGGCGACCGCGCAACTGCCGCAAGCGGTGCAGCAGCAGGGCGTGACCGTGCGCAAGCGTTCGACCGCGATCCTGCAGCTCTACACGCTGCAATCGCCGGATCCGAAATACGATTCGCTGTTTCTGAGCAACTACGCGGTGATCTATCTGCGCGACACGCTCGCGCGTTTGCCGGGCGTGGGCGACGTGACCGTATTCGGCACCGGGCAATACAGCATGCGCGTGTGGCTCGATCCGCAGAAGTTGAGCGAGCGCAATCTGACTGCCGCCGACGTAATGAACGCGATCCAGAGCCAGAGCAAGGACGTGAGCGCGGGCCAGCTCGGTTCCGAGCCGAACTCGGGTGGCCAGGCGTTCCAGCTCACGGTGACGATGCACGGCGCACTTTCCGACCCGCACGAATTCGACGACATCATTGTCAAGGCCGATCCGGACAACGGCGGCCATTTCGTGCGGATTCGCGATGTGGGACACACCGAACTCGGCTCGTCCAGTTATGGTCAGTTCTTCAATCTCGACGGCAAGCCGGCCGCGGGCATCGCTATTTATCAGTTACCCGAAGCGAATGCGCTGGAGGTCGGCAATGCGGTGAAGGCGACCATGGCGCGTCTTGCGAAAGACATGCCGAAGGGCGTCAGTTACCAGTTGCCGTTCGACACGACCACCTTCGTGCGGCAATCGGTGATCGACGTCTACAAGACGCTGTTCGAAGCGGCCTTGCTCGTGCTCGCGGTGATCCTGCTTTTTTTGCAGAACTGGCGCGCGATGCTGGTGCCGGCCACGACGATTCCGGTGACCATCATCGGCACGTTCGGTGCGATCTATATGCTCGGCTTCTCGATTAACCTGCTGACCTTGTTCGCGATCGTGCTGGCCATCGGCATCGTGGTGGACGACGCGATCGTGGTGGTCGAAGGCATCACGCAGCATATTGAACAGGGCAAGACGCCGAAGCAGGCCGCTATCGACGCGATGCATGAATTGCTCGGGCCGATCGTCGGCATCACGCTGGTGCTGATTTCCGTGTTTCTGCCGTCGGCGTTTCTCGGCGGCGTGACCGGGCAGATGTATCGTCAATTTGCCTTGGTGGTTGTCGCAACGACGGTGATCAGCGCGATCAACGCGGTTACGCTCAAGCCGGTGCAAAGCGTGCGCTGGTTGCGGCACGCGCGGCCCGGCAAGCCGAATATCGTGTATCGCGTGTTCGACAAGGGTTACGCCCGCGTCGAAAAGAGCTACGTGCGGGTGGTTTCGTGGTTCGTCGCGCGCTGCGGGCTTGCGCTCACACTCGCGCTGGTGCTCGGCGCGGGCTCTGCTTTTCTGCTGACGCGCATTCCCACCAGCTTCATTCCGCTCGAAGATCAGGGCTATGTGCTGATCGCCGCGCAACTCGCCGACGCCGCTTCGCTCGGACGCACGCGCGAGGCGAGCACGCAGATCGAGAAGCGGATCGGCGCGATTCCGGGTGTGAGTCACGTGGTGTCGATTGGCGGCATCTCGCCTTTGGACAACAACGCGTCGCTGCCGAATTCCGCGCTGATCTACGTGACGCTCGACGACTGGAGCAAACGCGGCAACGGCGAAGACCTGCGCTCGTTATATCTGCGCATGAATAGCGAACTGGCGAAGCTGCCCGACATCCGCTCCGTGGTGATCGTGCCGCCGCCAATCCAAGGCCTCGGCAACAGCGGCGGTGTGCAAATGCAGGTCATGCTGAACGACGGCTCGCAGAACTATCAGCGTCTGCAGGACGCCACCGATGCGCTGATCGCAGGCGTCTCAAAGCGGCCCGAACTGCAGCGCGTGTTCAGCCCGTTCCGCGCTTCGGTGCCGACCGTCGAACTCACGCTCGATCGCGCCAAGGCGGAGTCTTTGCAAGTGCCGGTCGGCAATGTGTTCGATCTGCTGCAAGACTACGTCGGGTCGAGCTACGTGAACCAGTTCACGACCTTCAACCATACGTTCCCGGTGTTCGTGCAGGCCGACGGTGCATTTCGCCGCGAGACCGACGACATTCGCCGCCTGCAGATTCGCAGCAATAGCGGCCATATGGTCGAGTTGGGCACGTTCATCGACGCGCATACGAGCGTCGGCCCGGCGGTGGCGACGCTGTACAACCTCGCGCCGGCCGCCGCCATCAACGGCAATCCGGCGGCGGGCTACAGCACGGGCGACGCGATCAAGGCGTTCGAACAGGAAGCCGCGCGCATTCTGCCGGCGGGCATCGGCTACGAGTGGACCGCGATGTCGTATCAGGAGAAGCTGGTCGGCAATTCCGCGTACTGGGTGTTCGCCGTGGGCGTGTTGCTGGTGTTCTGCGTGCTGGCCGCGCAATACGAGAGCTGGCTGCTGCCGGTCGCCGTGGTGCTGGCGGTGCCGCTGGCCTTGCTCGGCACCGCGGGCACGCTTGCCGCGCTCGGCGCCGCCAACAATCTGTACACGCAGATCGGTCTCGTGCTGCTGATCGCGCTGTCGGCGAAGAATGCGATTCTGATCGTCGAATTCGCGCGGCATCTGCGCGTGCAGGGCGTCGGCATCGCCGAGGCCGCGATTGAAGCCGCGCGCCTGCGGTTCCGGCCGATCATGATGACCTCGTTCGCGTTCATTCTCGGCGTGGTGCCGCTCGTGATCGCCACCGGCGCGAGTGCGAGTGCGCGCCGCTCGCTCGGGATTGCGGTATTTTCGGGGATGCTCGCTTCCACCTGCATCGCCGTGTTGTTCATTCCGTCGTTCTACGTGCTGTTGCAGCGTCTGGGCGAGCGGCACGCGGCACGGAAAACGCCGCCCGACGCCTAGCCTGAATCGAGGAGCCTTCGCATGGATCGCCCCGCCAAAATCATCGTGCTCGACGACGAAGTCGAATTGCGCAACATGCTGCAGCGCTTTCTGCGCAGCCACGGCTTCGACGTGCGAGTCGCCGAGGACGGCAAGCGCCTCGACCGCTACCTGGAGCGCGAGCCCTTCGATCTACTGGTGCTCGATCTGATGATCGGCGAAGAGGACGGCCTCGCCATCTGCGCCCGCTTGCGCGAGCAGGGCCAGACCTTGCCGATCTTGATGCTGACCGCGAAGGGCGATCCGCTCGACCGGGTGGTCGGTCTCGAAACCGGCGCCGACGACTATCTCGCCAAACCGTTCCTTCCGCGCGAGTTGGTGGCGCGCATCAACGCGCTGCTGCGCCGCCAGAAGATGGCCTCGGGCGAGGTCACCGTGACCTCGCAAAGCGTGCGCTTCGGCGATTTCTCGCTCGATGTCGGCAAGCAACAGCTGTCGCGCGCGGGCGAGCTGCTGGACATTCACTCGGCGCAGATGTTGCTGCTGGTCGCGCTGGCGTCGTCGCCGAACCGGCCGGTGAGCCGCGACAATCTGCTGGCTCGCGCGCGGGGCCGCGAGCACGATGCGCTCGATCGCAGCATCGACGTGCAGGTGCTGCGGCTCAGGCAGATCGTCGAGGACGATCCGTCCAAGCCGCGCTTCATCAAGACTGTGTGGGGCGTGGGCTACATGCTGGTCGCGGACGTCGACTCATGACGCGCTCTCTGCTGCACAGGTTGCTGCCGAGAACGCTGCTGGCGCGCAATATCGCGCTGCTGATCGCGCTCGTGATGCTGAGCCAGGTGTGCTCGCTCGCCGTGTTGCTGCATTATGTGCAGCGGCCGAGGGTCGAGCGCGCGGCGGCCGTGTTCGCCACCTATGTGACCACACTCGACAACCTGCTCGCGGCCACGCCGCCCAACGCGCGCCGAGAATTGACGACGCGCCTCGACGTGCGCGCACAGGTTCCGGACGAAGCCGTCGCCGCGCCGCCGCCGAGTTTCATGGGCGCGTATCGCGTTTATCAGCGCGGCATCTTTCTCGAGAGCTTGCGCGCGCATCTGCCCGCCGACATGCCGACGCGTTGGCAACTGGTGGGCGGCCAGCGCCTATGGATCCGCATGCACGCGCCGGCCGACGCCCCGCAAGCGCCGTACTGGATCGCGCTGCCGATTCCCGAAGACGCGCAGGGCAACGGACTCGACGCCGCGATCGTGCTGTCGCTCGGGCTCGGCGCGCTGGCGGCGTTGACCGGTTACGTGATCCAGCGCCACCTGAACCAGCCGCTCCAGCAACTGACGCGGGCGGCGCGCCGCGTGAGCGCCGGCGAAACGCCCGCCCCATTGCCGACCGACGGCCCCATCGAAATCGCCGCGGTGAGCGGCGCCTTCAATCAGATGACGCAGGCGCTGCAGCAAGCCGAGGCGACGCGCGCGCTGATGCTCGCCGGCATCTCGCACGACATTCGCACGCCGCTCACCAAGCTGCGCCTTTCGATGGCCATGGCGATGCCCAACGGCAGCGACAGCAGCTTCGTGATCGCCGCCGAATCGTATCTGGACCAGATCGAAACGATCTTGCAGCAGTTCATGGATTACGCGGGCAGCGGTGAGCGCGAGCAGCCGGAGCCCGGCAATCTGAATGCGTTGATCGAACGGCTGGCGGGCGACTTCGCGGGGCTGGGGCACGAGTTCGAGTTGTCGCTCGCGAATTTGCCGGCCGTGCCGTACCGGCCGATCAGCATGATGCGTCTGCTGATGAACCTGATGCAGAACGCGATCGTGTACGGCGGAACCGGACTGGCGGTGCGAAGCTGGGCCACGCCCGAGGCGGTGTATGTCGCGGTCGGCGATCGCGGCAAAGGTCTTTCAGCGCAGGAGTTGGAGCAACTGAAAGCGCCGTTTCAGCGCGGGCGCAATGCGCGTTCGCATAGCGGCGGCACCGGTTTGGGACTGGCGATTGTCGAGCGAATCGCGCGGCTGCATGGCGGCAGTCTGGAGTTTCATGCGCGCGAGGGTGGCGGGCTGGAGGTGTGGGTGGTGTTGCCCCTTAGCGCCTCGACGCGCTAGACGCGGACGCTGCGAGGCGTCCCGCTGCTGGGCATTCTTCGTTCACTTCCGATCGAACCATGCATCCAGCCCGACCCGGAACGCCACGCCCGCGATCACCGGCACGGTCAGCATGAGGATGATGCCGAAGTTCGGAATCTCGTCGCCGTACGTAATCGGACCATAAAGCACGACGGTCGCCACGACCGCGAAGACCACGATGCCGACGGCCACCATCAGAAGATTGCGCGCGGCGATGGGCATGACCTTGCGCGGGGCCTTGTGCGGCGTGGTGCCGGCAGCGGGGACTTTGTCGGGTTGGACGGGCATGATGGTTCTCGTGACGAAAGGAGCAGCGTGAGGAGCACCGGTGTACCGAACTCCACGGAAGGCGCGATGGGCATCATACCAGGGCGCGTGCGTGCCGCGCATTTCACGCCGCGCCGACCACCAATCCCGCGGCCACGATCGCCAGCACCAGTGCGGCAATCGCGCTGAACCGGTAATCCCGTTGATGCAGGAACACGCCTAACATCAATATAAGCCGCATTACCGGCAGCAGGATAAAAAGCGCGATGCCGGCGGTCACGACGGACATCCCGGCCGACGTCGATTGACCGGCGCTCTGGGTCCGCATGGCGGCCAGGGCGATGGCGAGGCCGAGCGCGATCGTGCCCGTCGCGATCCATGTGCCGTAATGCAGCAGCGCCGCCAGCCAGTGTTCGAGCCGCGCGCCGGCCCGCGCGAAGCGGCTCATGCCGACGCTCCGAACAGGCGCACGTTGAAGGCTTCGAGCAGCATTTGCACGGCGAGCGCCGCGAGCACCGCGACGAACAGCACGCGCAGCCTGTCGTTGGAGACGCGCATGAGCACGCGCGCGCCGAGCAACGCGCCGGCCACCGAGCCCAAGGCCACCGGACCGGCGATTGCGGTGACGATCTCGCCGCGCAGAAAGTACGCGCCGGCGCTCGCCGCTGCCGTCACGCCGATCATGAAGTTCGAGGTCGCCGACGAGACCTTGATCGGCAGACGCAGGGCGGTATCCATCGCGGGAATCTTGAGGACGCCGCTGCCAATGCCAAGCAGCGCCGAAATCAAACCCGCTCCGTACATCAGCGAAAGGCCCAACGGCACGCGCTGCACACGGTACGCGACGTCGTGTCCGAGCGCGCGGTCCGGATAGCTCGAATCCAGCCGTAACGAGGCGCCCCATGAGTCGGCGCCGGGCATGTCGGCGGCTGCGGCGACGGTCGCCGGATCGGTGCGCCGCGCGAGCATTTGCTGCGCCGACAACAGCAGGATCACGGCGAAGATGAAGTACAGCACGGGTACGGGAATCAGCCCGCTCAGCAGCACGCCGGACAGCGCGCCGAGCGTGGTCGCCGTTTCCAGCACGAGCGCGAGCCGGACGTTGGTCAGGCGTCCGCGCAGGAAGGGAGCCGCGCCACCGCACGAACAGGCGATCACCGACACGATGCTGGCGCCGATCGCGACGTGGATATCGACGTGGCCGAACATGGTCAGGACCGGCACGATGAAAATGCCGCTCGCCATGCCGAGCATGCCGCCCAGCGCGCTCGCACCGAGCGACACCGCGAACAGCCATAACGTGTAGTGCAGATCCATCGCCGCCGCGCCCGTCATTGACCGCGCGGCTTGCGCCGCGCGAGGCGGGTCACGAACTGGATCTGGTCGCCGCGGTAGTAGAGCTTTTCATAGTCGACGGGACGGTTGCCGTCGCCGTACGAGGTGCGCTCGATCAGGAAGATCGGGCTGCCGGGCGCGATGTCGAGCGCCCGCGCGATGGCCTTGTCGGCGGCGATCGCTTCGAGCCGGTATTCCGCCTCGATCAGCGGCATGCCGTACTTTTGCTCGAGCAGGGTAAAGATCGGCTCGGCTTCCAGATCGTCTTCCATGATCTTTTCGCCGATGTCTTGCGGCAGCCAGGTTTCGTCGAACGAGAGCGGCGTGCCGTCGGCGATGCGCACGCGCCGGATGTGCACGACCGGCGTGCCGGGTTCGAGCGACAGCTTGCCGGCCACCGCTTCGCTGGCCTTTTCGATCTGCTTGCCGACCAGCCGGGCAGTTGGATGACGGCCGTGCGCGCGCATGTCCTCGACGAAGCCGCTCAGTTCGGTAAGCGGCTGGGTCAGGCGCGGTTGGGTGACGAAAGTGCCCTTGCCACGGCGGATTTCGATCAGGCCGCGCGCGATCAGGTTCTGCACCGTCTTCTGCAGGGTGGTGCGGCTGATGTTGAAGCTGGCGAGCAGGCTGGCTTCGTTGGGTAGCTGGGTGCCCGGCGGATAGGTGCCGTCGGCGATGCGCGCGGCGAGGGTCGCTTCAACTTGGGCGTAGAGAGGGAGCTGGTTGCTGCGGTCGGTGGTCATGTGAGACATCATGACGTCATGATGTCTTGGTGTCAAGGTTCGGGGTTGGGAGTTGCCGTTGGTGCGTAGCGGCGATCGTCGTGAGGTCGAGGCTGAAGGGATTTGACCGATAAGCGGATTACGCTCGCCAGGCTACTACTCACGATCCGTCCAAGCTCCCAGCGGGCACGCGCTGGAAGGACGTGCTCACGCCGAGGAAGACGCGGTCCGTGGCGGGACACCGAATACGAGTGAGAAGAAGCGGCAGAAACGGTCCCCGCAACCTCTGCCACTGATCGTGCCATCGCAGCACGGTCTCTGAAAACATAACGCCCCGGCGTCTCCGTTATCGGAGGCCCGGGGCGATTTTCATTGGCTCAGGTTATTCTGCAATGCGTTTGAAACTGGCGTAGTAGTTGTCGGTGTAGTAGCAGTCGCCGGTCTGCTTGCGCGGTCCACCACATACAATGCGGCGCTGCCCGCGATCCGCCGAGCCAGGCGTGCGAACTGTGTATGCGTGGTAGTAGCCGCGCGGATGCTGCGGCAGCAACGCCGCGCTGTTGCGGAACAAGACACCGTCCTCGGCAAAAGGGAAAGGGCCGCCCGCTTTGATCAGACGCAGTGTTTCGGCTGCTTCCCCCGGCAACTGCGCCTTGGTGACGGCGGCCGGCGCGCTCCGCGCCTGCGCGCCCGACGCGGCGGGTGTGTCGCTCGCGGCTGGCCCAAGCTGACCCGGCACCTGACTCGCGGACGCGCCGGGTTCCTGAGTCGTGTTTTGCGATCCGTCCTTGCCGCATCCGCCGAGGATCGCGGTCAAGGCGAGGATGCAGGAAAAAGCCCACGCTCGCTTCACGAAACGGTTGTCTCCGGGTTGAGCAGCATTCGACGACCATGAACGATTTAAGGGTATCGCTAATGGCAGAGTGAATCAATGTTCGGCCGGAAATAGGATTTTTTTACGCGACAGCCAGGCCGATCCACGGTTCTCGGCGTTCGAGAAGTATGCAAATCAAGCAGATTGCGGCGAGGCTCGTTTTATCGTCGAGTTGCTTCGAGAAACTTATGTGATGAAGGCTCGAAAGATCCGTTGGCCTTGGGCGTGTCTGGAGCGGCAGTCGACCCCTAACCGTCTTTCGGACTAGCACCTCGGCGAGGTCGGATCGCGTCTAACAGATCAGAGATGGCGCCCATTCCTCGGCGACGCTGGGCTTCGTCGAGGTGCATCCATACTGCAGTAACCAAGACAGTACTGAATGTGTCCGCTTTCGCCCGGACGAGGCAAAGTTCTGGAAGACTGTCGTCGAGCCAGGCGGCGTTGGAAGCCGGATAGAAGTTGATCGCGGCAGCGCGCAGTTCGTCGACGGGCTCAACCGCTACCACCGAGTGTCCCATCGCTGCCAATGCGGCAGCGTCGCGGCCCATGCCGGCCCCCACGTCGAGGACGCGCGAAGGCGCCCTCGGTATCAGATGCAGAACTGGTCGGTGGTGGTCTCGGAACGAGATTTTGCGCCATTCGTTAGCCAGGGCGGCGGCAGACTCGGCATAACCTTCGGTTCCGGGAACGTCGATCGACATGATGAGTATTGGATTATCTAACCGGCCGTTTGTCGACGATCCGGACCGAGGTGTCGAATGAATGTTCCTGGCCGCGTGCAGCCCGAGAGCGGCCAGGTCGATCGTATCGCTGGAGACCCATAGCGGTCGAGCCGAACCCGGAAGTACGCGGTCGGCCCAAGCAAAACGAGCCTCGACCGATAACTGAACTTCCGTAGACGATCCATCTCTGCCATTCGACGACAGCGTGCCGCTTTGTCTCTTCTTGCACTGAAGCGGTCATGCGCGTCATCGATCACGACCGAGCTAATTCGAATCCTGACGCCCTGCTGTCCCAGGCGGACGATTTACGTCCGTACCTCAGCCCGCCTATCGATGGCGTTGGGCGGGATCTACTTCGCGCGGTACGGTGTAGACGATGTCACGACGCGCTCCGCCAGTACCGGCTTCCATATACCTCTTTTTGGCAATTACAAGCGACCAATCTGGATAGGCTCTTTTGTCAGACAAATACGATAATCTTCGCGATCAAAGGGCTGCAACTTCACTCATGGCGTCACGGCAATCGCACGGCAGGCTCTTTTCAACTCAAAAATTCAGCCTCCGCGTGTATTCATCAATCAGGAGATGGATATGGATTCGAGCACTATTTCTTTCAAGGCAAGTAACGGATTATTTGTTGGCAGAGATGAGAACACGAATCTGATCCTGGCCAGAACGGAAAGCCTGGATGCATTTTGCAAGTTCACGGTTCAAGTGGTAGCGCCCGGCAAGATCACGTTACTTGGAGATAATGGGCTTTATCTCTCAAGGACCCACGAAGATTTTGCATTTTCAGGCGGCGACTGCATTTGGGCCGGGAAAAAGAGTGTTGATGAGACTTGCGTATTTTCGTACCAGGACACCCCCGCCTCTCCGTCCGTGGTGCTGAAGGCGGATAACGGACTCTATATTTCCCTTTGGTCAGCTCAGGACGTTGAAGACGCTCTCGCTCCGACAAAGAAGGATATCGACCCGTCTTGCTACTTCCAGTTGATTGGATCCATTCCTGGCTCCAACGTCCGGGACGGTACTTTCAAACTCCCGCCGAATACGAGGTTTGGTGTGACCGGGCTTGTGAACTCGACCGCAGCTCAGGAAATCGACGTCTTCATCGGCGATGATCCGAAGCCCCACACCCTGACTGGCAAGCCGGGGACCCAAGACGGTCAAATGGGCACCATAATCCTCGAGTCGGACGCTACCGGCCACGTCCGCTTGACGGTGACGGCAAACGGCAAGCAGTCAAAGCTGATGTCGCGTCAGGTCGATCTGAATCAGACAATCTACTTCGGCCTCCTAGGCGCGGAAGATGGCACTGATAACGACTACAACGACTGTATCGCGATTCTTAACTGGCCTCTTGGGTAGTCACCCAAGCTCACAACGTGGCTCCCTTCATAGCAAAGGCGGCCTAGGCGTAAATATCAATATTGATAGCTATGGCATTGGCATCGATACGCCAAGTTACAGGCGTCCGAAAGGAACATCAACCGGGCCATAACATTAACATCATTCTCCTTTCAACAACCTTGTGGGTGCAAAATGTCTGGCAATCTCTTATATGGCGATACGCTGTATTTATCAAACCAAGCCACCTTTGACGACCCGAAGGCCCCCGGCTATTATTTGGACGTCTATGGGGCCCTGCCATCCAATGGTGGAGTCGGCGCTGTATACGCGGCGCAACCATCGAAGCGAAGCGGAAAATCTGTCACCTGGAAAATAGAGCCTGTTGACCAAACAAAAAACGGAAAGCCAGTAAAGTCGGGCGACGCAATCGTTTTGCGAAGCATGCTGGTAGACAATGAGGAAGTCGTCCTTGCCACTATTGATGGCAATACTGTCCCAGTAAATGAAATTCATTGCGTAGGCGCAGTTCAAAAAAATAACACTTCAATCGATGCGAGATCGAAGTGGAAAATCGGACATACGAATCAAGATGGCTCCGCGCTGAATGATGAAGGTACACCGCTGAACGACGGCGATGCCATCTACCTGTTCAACTGTGCGGACAATGGGTACCTCGACTCATATGACCGCGCTGGTGTTGAGGGCGAGGCTTATTGCGTCTTCACGTCATCGACGCTACCCAGAACGTACAACGGTAATTACCATACCACCTCATGGAAGGTCATCAAGGCGGCATCGGAACAGGCCGGTGGCAACGGTGGTGACGGCAAGGGCAATGGGGGGGAGCGGAACGGGATATTTAATCTGCCCTCAAACACGGCGTTTGGCGTAACGGTGCTCGTGAATTCAGCTGCCGTGCAGACGGTCAGCGTTTTTGTGGATGACGCCTCGAAGCCCAGCGCTACATTCACGGGTTCGGGCACGAAGGACCGAAACCTCCAGACGCAGATTCTGAACTCGGGGAAAGGGAGTGTCCGGGTTATCGTGGAAGCTAACGGGAAGCAGTCCAAGCTTGGATCAAGGCAGGTCGATATTTTTCAGAAGGCCTATTTCGGGCTGGTTGCGTCCGAGGATGGAACCGATGACGACTACAACGACGGCCTTGTGATACTGAACTGGCCACTGGGCTGATCCAAAGCGCAGCACCAGGGAACGGCAGCGCGGACGGCATAGCCGTCCGTTCGCGCTACGTGGCGAGCCCCGGCTCTGACACCTCCCCGCTGTACCTTTTAAGCGGCCGCTGCTGTATAACGCTGCGAATGCTGCAATCCATATCTGACAGGCCTTGCGCCTGTCATTCCACCCCCTGAACTATCGCCGGCCGAGAAGACCCGGCAAAGTGACTTTGAACGGCCCAGTTCGGGCCCAAAGGAGACAGTCATCCTCCTCAAACGCGGTCGCTCAATCCGACGTTGAACACCCTGTATCGTAAGCGATCAATCAATGACGCCCCAACGTTGAGGCACGTCGAGGCGGACTCAATGCAAGTTTGCGTTTGGTTTCGGCGTTATCCCGTGCTGATAGAGCGTAATCTTGAACTGCGCCGGTGCTTTCCCATTTTCATCTTCCGGCATCCGATCAGAGAGTTGGACCGCATTTAGCGCGGCTGCATCCCACTCGACGTTGCCGCTCGACTGAACGATCGTTGCCGACAGCACCTTGCCGTCTGGGGCGCAATTCACCAAAATCACCGTTGGCAGGTCGACGCTACTCCCATGCCATATGAGGTGAGAGCGAACGAGACGCCGGACCTTCTGCGGGTAGAGTTGTTTGGCTGATTTGGCTCCGAACACGAAAGTTGTTTCGACGGGAATGTTCTTGCCGAACAGACCCGGGAAGGGTTTGCAAGCAGCCAGCTGCGACTGGTGCAGCGCAAGATCGTCAAAGTCAGCGTTGCCGGACGTTTGCGAAATCCTAGTGCTTTTTACTGTTCCATTCTCGTCCAAAATCACGTGGACTGCGGCGAGTCCGTACGGGCCTGTCCCGTACGAAGCGTCTGCCGGCAAGCCATACTGGCAAGGTATTTTGTCGGCAGGTACGTACCGCGCAGATGTTGACGCGGCTTCAGGGCCGGCGACCGCGCTCAAGTCGTTTTGCGTGTCTGCCTGTGCAAGTGCGACGACCGCATATAGAGAAAACAGTAATCCTGCAAATCGTTTCATGTTTTGATTTCTTGTCGTATGAACGGTCCGAAATAATAGCGTAACCATCCTATGACGCGGGGTCGGCCACAGGTAACACGAAGCTTGATTCAAACCATGATTTCACCAGATTGTCGACGATTGGCGCCGGTACATCGAACGACGGCTAGTGGC
>NZ_JAQQEK010000010.1:0-297092 GCF_046027355.1 Paraburkholderia sediminicola
CGTCGATGAGAAGAAGCACGATTCGTCGACGTCAGCGTTGATTGCCAGGGCACGTGTCAGATTGCGGTAATAGAAACGCTCCGTTGATCGCGGCGAGTAGCTGTTCGGTGGCCGGGCAGCGCAAAGCGGGACGCTCAGCCACAGCGGAAGTGATCGATACTCTGGCCCGCCGCCACTGCGCGGCGCAGCCACTCGGGCATCTCGCCGAGACCCGTCCACGCGTTGCCGTATGCATCGCGATAGCGAATCATCCGCTCATCCTCGACATCGCGATTGAGCGCATGTTCTAGCGCTTCGATCGTGATCTCGCATTCCATCATGCGACGCCTGAGCCAACAGATCACGCGCTCGCGCGCTTCTCCTTCAAGACGTTCAATGATTGTCGACATGAGGCGCTCCTGGGCGTGAATTCTATTGTGCGGATCAAAAAGAGTGGGCTACCGACGTTTCGATCTTCTCGGCGAGGCACGCTCGCCCTTCAATGCGAACCAGGCGCGTGAAAGAGCAAATGATGATCGGCGCGCCAGCGAGGTTGCGCGCAAAGAAGTTGGGTTGCGTCGTGCATGACGATCTTGTCGGGCGAATGCGTTATCGATGTCGCCAATCTAGCGGCTTTGCCCAAAGCATCGGTTAGTGAAGGCTCGCGCGACTTCCAATACGCACGACGGGCAGCGGCCGGCACTCGACGGGTGCGCCGCGCGAAGCCGACGTGCGAGCTTGATGCCGACTTCCCCGGCCTTCCCCTATACACACATATGATTTTCGCGGCAGGGTTTTGTCCATAAGATGGAAACACCTGAACGGCGGGCAAGACAACAACGTGCCGTCGTAACCGCATGTATGGCAGAGGATAGTCGCTTGCATACCCATCGGATAGTTTCCATCATCGACGACGACGAATCCGTCCGCATCGCCACATCGAGCCTGGTTCGTTCACTGGGTTGGGACGTCCGGCTCTATGCGTCCGCTGAAGATTTCCTCGCGTCCGGTCAGATCGGCGATGTCGCGTGCATCATCTCCGACGTCCAGATGCCGGGCATGACCGGGCTCGAGATGCAGCGGCGCCTGCTCGACGGCGGGATGACGCTGCCGATCATCTTTATCTCCGCCTTCGCATCGGAAACGGTGCGCCGCCAGGCGCTGGACGGCGGAGCGATGTGCGTGCTGAGCAAGCCTGTCGATGGCGCGGCCGTGTCGCGTTGCCTCGAAACGCTCCAGGCCGAAGGCGGCGAGCCTCATTGAAGCTCGCACGCAGCGGGCCTTAACAGCTGGATATTGAGAAATTCGGATAAAATAAGTATCGGATTATGAGTCGGCGTCCTGCATGTCTGACTTTGATGTGCCGTTCTTGCGGCACGAGACAGGGTTCCGGTGCTCGTCAACGAACGTTTGCCTGGAACGCCTATGCCAACATCGCGCCGTCTAGTCTCCCGCCTCCCCGCGCGGCGCGCCCAATCGTCGTCATGATATTCCGCTCACGTGCTGGCGAACCGCTGCGGCATGACGCGCGCGTGCTGTCCGTTCTCGCGGCCGCCATCGCCCTGGCCGTCTTCCTGATCGACGCGCTCACGCCACTCGATATCGCGATTGCCGTGCTGTATGTGGTCGTGGTGCTGCTCGTCGCATCGACAGGCTCGCGGTCTGCGGCGATCCTCACCGCATGGAGCTGCGTGGCGCTCACGGTGATTGCGTTTGCGATGTCACATGACGAGCACTACTCGGGCGGCGCGATGGCGCGCTGTGCCGTCAGCCTGCTGGCCATCGCCACGACGTCGGTGCTGGCGTTGCGCAATCAGAAGAACACCGCGACGCTGCAAGAGCAATTGCAGTTGCTCGATCTGACGCATGACGCAATCGTCGTGTACGACATGAACGATCTGATCACGTTCTGGAATCACGGCGCGGAAGCACTCTACGGATGGACCGCGCAGCAGGCAATCGGCCAGCCGATTCATGAGTTGACGCAGACCCACTCGTCAGTCTCACTCGACGAGATTCGCAGCGAGATGTTGCGTTCGGGCCGCTGGCAAGGCGAATTGCAGCGCGTGCGCAATGACGGCGCCACCGTCATCATTTCGAGCCGCTGGGCGCTGTGGCGCGATGCGAAGGGCAAGCCGCGCGCCGTGCTCGCCACCAACAACGACATCACCGTGCGCAAGCAGATGGAAGGCGAATTGCAGCGCCAGAAGGACGAATTGCGCGCGACGATCGATGCGATTCCGGGCATGGTGTGGAGTTCGTCGAGCGACGGGCGACTGAGCTTCATCAACCGGCGCTGGAACGAACTGGGCGTGACACTTGCCGACAATGATGGCGATATCTGGCGCTCGATCGTTCATCCCGACGACTACCCTGCGGCGCAGCATGCCTGGAACGAAGCGATTGCCACGGGCGTGCCGTTTGAAAACGTCTCGCGCATCCGGCGCAGCGATGGCGTGTACCGATGGATGCATATCGGCGCGGAACCGCTGCGGGATAGCACCGGCAACATTTTGCGCTGGTACGGCGTGAATACCGATATCGAAGAACGCAAGCAGGCAGAGCAGGCACTCGAGCGCAGCGAAGCGTTCCTGTCCGACGCGCAGCGCCTGAGCCGCACCGGCAGCATTGCGACGAAATTGCCCGACGGCGCTATGTGGTGGTCCGACGAAACGTATCAGATCTTCGACTATGCGAAGCACGTCACGCCCAGTTTCCGGCTGATCCTGGAGCGCTCGCATCCCGAAGACATCGCGCTCGTCAGGCACGCTTATCAGCAGAGCCTGGCGGGCGCGCCGCTCGTCGACGTCGAACATCGCCTCGCGATGCCCGATGGAAGCGTCAAATATGTGCACTACGTCGCGCATCTTGCAGCGTCGCAGTCGGCGCATTCCGAGTACGTCGGCGCGCTGATGGACGTGACGGAAGGGCGGGTGGCGCAGGAAGCGCTCGACCGTTCGACGGCCGAGCTCGCGCACGTGACGCGCGTGACGATGCTCGGCGAGCTGGCCGCGTCGATCGCGCACGAGGTCACGCAGCCGCTTGCGGCGATCGTCACGTGCGGCGACGCCGCCCTGCGCTGGATGAACCGTCCGCAGATCGATCTGAACGAAGTCGGGCAGTCCATTAACCAGATGATTCGCGACGCCAGGCGCGCGAGCGATGTGATCCGCCAGATCAGGGCGATGGCGCAAAAGCGCGACCCGAGTCAGGCGATACTCGATCTGAACGCTATAGTGAGAGAATCCATCGAACTGGTGCGACGCGAACTGGATGGGCACCGTGTCGAAGTGGATGCCGATTACGCATGTCCGCCACCGCAGGTGTGTGCCGACCGTGTGCAGTTGCAGCAGGTCATCATCAACCTCGTGATGAACGGCGTGCAGGCGATGTCGGGCATCACGGGTCGGCCGCGGGAATTGCGCATCCGCACGCGCCGTTTCGATGCGCGGCACGCACAGGTGATCGTGGAAGACTCCGGCACGGGCATCAGCGAAGAGAACGCCGGGCGGCTTTTCAACGCATTCTTTACAACGAAGGCGGAAGGCATGGGAATGGGATTGTCGATCTGCCGTTCGATTGTCGAGGCGCACGGTGGCCGGATCTGGGCTGAGTCGCAAGAGGGAAAGGGTGCAGTGCTGCAGTTCATTCTGCCGCTCGATGAGGGAACCTGTCATGAGCAGTGAAACGGGCAACACCGCGAGTAACTCGATTGTCTATGTCGTCGACGACGATAAGTCGATGCGTGAAGCGGTCGGTATGTTGCTGCGCTCAGTGGGCTTGCAGATTGAACTGTTCGCGTCCGCAGATGAATTTCTTGCGTTCCAGATGCCGGATGTGCCGAGCTGTCTGATTCTGGATGTGCGGCTCAAAGGGCAGAGCGGCCTCGCGGTGCAGGAACAGATTGCGGCGGGCGAAGTGCGTGTGCCGATTATCTTCATGACCGCGCATGGCGATATTGCCATGTCGGTCAAGGCAATGAAGGCCGGCGCGATGGACTTTCTCGCGAAGCCGTTTCGCGACCAGGACATGCTGGACGCCGTGGCAACCGCCCTCGGCAAGGACGAAGAACGGCGCGAAGCGGAACGTTCGGTCGCCGATCTGCGCCGCCGCTATGCATCGCTCACGCCGCGCGAGCGCGAAGTGATGGCCTTTGTCGCGAGCGGCTTGATGAACAAGCAGATTGCCGCCGAAATGAAGCTGAGTGAAATCACGGTGAAGATCCACCGCGGTCAGGCCATGAAGAAGATGGAGTCGCGCTCGCTTGCCGATTTCGTGCTGAAGGCGGAAGCCCTCGGCGTCAAATCGCCACCAGGCACCACTACGCCGCCGCGCGTTCAGCGCGGCTGAACCGCGCGGGCATCTTTGCCGTGCGAACGGCCAAAATCGCATCGTCGTTCGTTTCTCGCTCGAATCCCTCTCAATGCGACGCCTCCGTACGTAACCGGGTGCCGTCGCGCGGCTATTTCATCTGCGCATTTCCCGCCCTTATTAAACCTTCATATAGGTTGACCCACCCATTTGACGTCGTAGGCAACCGTATGTACGGCTAGGCGCGTGAGCTCCGTTTGGTTAACTTTGAGTCATCGCGGTGCAGGTGTCTCGACCGCAGGCAGATCACTCTATCGGACGGACATGTCATGACCAGCTCGCTGCTCTCGTATCCTGAACCCGGTGCCGACATCGCGCCGCAACGCATTGCCAGCTCAATCGACGCCGAGCATCAATGGCGCAGCCCGCGCGCGTATCGGGCGGAGTCGTGCCGGCAGCAGGGCAATGTGCAGGTCTCGCGCTGGACGCGCCACATCACCACGCCGCTCGAAGTCGTCAGTCACGGTAACGAGTCCGATCACTGCATCGGCCTGGCGCTGAAATGCGTGTCGCTGACCTTCAATCACGCGGGCCGCAGGCTCATGCAAGGGCGGGTGACGGCGGGTGTGGTTCAGGTCACGGCGCCCGCCGTGTCCGTCAGCGCAGTGTTCGAGTCGTCCGTCGACGTGCTGCATCTGTTCGTGTCACAGCAAGTTCTTGCGGAGTGCTACGAAGATCTGTTCCAGCGTCCGCATGCGGGCGACATCGTGCTTGGCGACCCGAAGCTGGTCCGCGACGCCGCACTCGATAGGCTTGGTCAGGCGCTAGTCGTTTCACAGACCAGCGACGCCGCGTTGGGCAAGGTCTTTACTGAAAGCGTCAGCCTCGCCATCGTGTCACGCATTGTCGCCCATCAATTCGCCGCATCGAATGCGCAGAACCGCGAAGCGGCCGCGCTGCCGCAGTGGCGCATGAACCGCGTGATCGAGTACATCGACGCGCATCTGTCCGAGACGATTGGCCTCGCCGACATTGCCGCGAGCGCCGGCCTTACCCGCATGCATTTCGCCGCGCAATTCCGGCGCGCGACGGGCTTGCGTCCGCATGAATACCTGCTGCGCCGCCGGATCGAACACGCACAGCATCTGTTGCTGAGTTCGAAGCACAACGTCTTCGATGTCGCGCTGAGCTGCGGTTTTCGCTCGCAAGCGCATTTCACCACTGTGTTCAAACGCTTTGTCGGCGAGACGCCTTACTGCTGGAGGATGAAAGCGAATGGCGCTCGATAAGCAGGTTCAGTCAATCCAAAGCCATTCAATCAGGTAACTCTTCAATCGGAGTCGCGACATGCTGGCAAACGCAAATTTCATCGATCCGTGGATGCAAACCATTGGCCTGTTGTCCATGCCCGCGAGCGGGTCGAAAGACCGCGGCAGTGGGCTGAATGAAGGCAACCCGGCGCGTCACGTGGACGACACGGCGCTTCACTGCGTCACAGTGAGCTTGCTGGACCGGCCGACGGCTTCGACGGCGACGATCTCCTGGCGCGACTCGACGCGCTGCTGCTATGGCGACCAGGTGTGGTGCGCGTCGCGGGCTCGCACCGAGGGCGTCTGCGCGATGAGCGGGCGCCCGATTCGTCGCGGCGACGCGGTGTACAGGCCGCGTCCCTGCCGGCCTGCGCCGCGCAATGCCGGCGCAATGATCCTGACGTCCGTTCTTAACGACGCAACAAAAACCTGATCTCGCTTCTTTCTCGCACGGCTTGCGCTGGTTGGCCGTCATCGTGCTCACTGGCGTTGCCGCCGGGCTCACCTCGCGTGCCGTGCGATGTCGAAACTTCAGGGCGACGAGGAAAGGCTTGCATTCGATCCAGACGAATAATGCTTTGGACACCTTGTATCACGCAAGGATTTCACCGAAGCAGCATTCCCCTCATTTGAAAAGGATCATCAGCCATGGCGACTTTCACTACACAAGACGGCACGCAGCTTTACTACAAGGACTGGGGCACGGGCCAGCCGGTCGTGTTCTCGCATGGTTGGCCGTTGAATGCCGACGCGTGGGACGCGCAGATGATGTTCCTTGCCGAACGCGGCTATCGCGTGATTGCGCATGACCGCCGCGGCCACGGGCGTTCGAGCCAGCCGTGGAACGGCAACGACATGAACACGTACGCCGACGACCTCGCGCAACTGATCGAAGCTCTGGATCTGCAGGAAGCGACGCTGGTCGGCCATTCAACGGGTGGCGGCGAAGTGGCGCGCTATATCGGCCGGCACGGCACGAAGCGCGTTGCAAAAGCGGTGCTGGTGTCGGCGGTGCCGCCCATCATGCTGAAGACGGAAGCCAATCCCGGTGGTTTGCCGATGTCGGTGTTCGACGGCACTCGTGAAGGCGTCGCGAAGAACCGCGCGCAATTCTTCAAGGATCTGGCGCTGCCATTCTTCGGCTTCAACCGGCCGGATGCGAAGGTGTCGCAAGGCACGATCGACTGGTTCTGGTTGGCCGGTATGCAAGTGTCGATCAAGGGCGCTTACGATTGCATCAAGGCGTTCTCCGAAACCGACTTCACCGAGGACCTGAAGAAAGTCACCGTGCCCGCTTTGGTGCTTCAGGGCGACGACGATCAGATCGTTCCGCTCGACGATTCCGGTGTGCTGTCCGCGAAGATCATGCCGACTGCGAAGCTGATAACCTATGCAGGCGCGCCGCACGGCATGTGCACGACGCATGCGGACCAGGTGAATGCGGATTTGCTGGAATTCCTGCAGTCGTAGAGCACAGATGAAGGCTGGCGGTGCTCTCCACGAGTATCGCCAGTTTTTTCATCGAGCGATTGTGTTCTTGCCGCACGGCGGATGCTGCGCTTCAATCCGCGCCCTCGACGCCGACTCGCAGCGCCATTACGTCCAGTACTTGAAATCCGTGATCGTCCGCAGATAGCCGGGCGTAGGACGTGGCGCGCGCGCATTGGCGTCCGTGCGGTGGCTGCTGCCCTCGTTCCACGAATGAACCGACGATTGCGCGTGCGCGGATTGCGAGGCGGGGGTGTGCAGCGGCTCTGAAACGTTGGTGACTTGCGCGGGCTTCGGGTTATCCGTGGCAATGCGTTCGAGTGGCAGCTGCACGTCGGTCCCGACAGTTATGAACGCCCGCATCAGGCCGGGTCCCTGCAGCGTGCACGATGCACCGATCGTCAGGCAAGCGGCTGCGGCAACGTAGCCGGTTCGGAACCACTGAAATCTGATCGCGTTCATCGTGCGTTCTCCGCAGTGCGCTCCGGAATAGATGCAGGGCGCGCAAGGATGGGATTGGACATGCGATCGAGTATCGTCGTGTGGACTGGTACTTTCTTTCGCGCCGGCACGTTGCTTTGTCTAATCGCACCTGCATGCATCGATAGTTTCAAAATGCAGGATTTGGATCGACGCTTCGATTCGAAACGGCAAGCAACGAGGCTTCGCCACCGTCTGTCGGAGTTTCCAGTCGATTTGGTTTTAAGGAAAAAGCTTAGGCTGGCTCATCGCGCAGCTGACTCGACGCCTATTTCGAGGAGGATGACGTGCCAGCGTTCGCACAGAGTTCGTTTGTGCACGCATCACCAGATGTGCCGCTTCGCTTGCCGCGCCGCGCAGTGGATGCCGGACAAGGTGCTTGCGGTTGGGTACCTGCTGCGTGCGCACCAGTTCACGATGGAACTCAGGCAATGGCAGCTTTGTCGGCAGTACGGCGCGCTGGATGTCATACAGCCGGTAGTCGGGCTTGTCGACTTGCGATGACGATCCCGGGAGTCTCCAGACATTGCCGCTTGATAGCTTCGAAGCGGTCATGGTCCCAGCCGGGGGCTGCGATCAGATTGATCGCGATTCGTCAAAGAGCCTACGAGGGATTGTGACGCGAAGGGTAACTATTCGTAGCCGAGCTTGTGACTCAGAATGGGCGCGAAAAAGAGTGCAATCGCAGAGCCCGCTGCCTTACCTTCGAGTTCCGCGGCCGCAGCCGCAGCCCGCATTCCATACAGGTGCACGAACAGATCAAATAACTGGGGTAGGCAGTAAAGCACCGCGATCACAACGCAATAGGCTTGCACGACGGATATGCGCCAGCCCTTCTCGAAGGCGACAGCGGCGGAGACAATGCGCAGAATGGCGAACAATACGAGCGTACCCACGGCTGCCTGTTCTCGGACCAGATACTCTGGAATAAACTCGCTCATAACTTCTTGCGCACCCGCTAGATTAAACCGCCTGAAATTGAAGGCCACTCGTTCGAACTTTTGCGATCAAAAAAACGGCCAACGGCTTGAGGCAATCGTTCTTCGACATTGAAGAACGAGTCGACAGGTTTTGATACTATCGAAGCCGTACTGGCGCAATGAAAGCGCGGCTGAATGAACCACAATCTTGGCCGATATAGTCAAGCGTCATCGCCCGTCAAACGATTGCACGCTTCCTGCTTCGCAAGATCCGTGGTCGTGTCGGCCGTATCTGCGATGGCCGGTCTGTCAGCCGGCGAGCACCGGCGAGCGCGCAAGCAAGTACTCTTCGAAATCGGCGGCCACCTCCGGATGGCGCAGCGCAAACTCGACCGTCGCCTTCAGATAACCCAGCTTGCTGCCGCAGTCGAAGCGCGTGCCGTGATACTTGTACGCCAGCACCTGTTCGTCGGCGAGGAGCGATTGGATCGCGTCCGTCAGTTGCAGTTCGCCGCCTGCGCCCGGCTTCAGCGCACGCAAATGTTCGAAGATGCGCGGCTTCAGCACATAGCGGCCCACCACGCCGAGATTCGACGGCGCCACGCTCGGCTCCGGCTTCTCGATGATGCCCGACATCTTGATGATCGAGTCTTCCCATCCCTTGCCGTCGACAATACCGTACGACTTGGTTTCCTGAGCGGGAATCTCTTCGACGCCGATCACCGAGCTGTGATAGTGGTCGAACACCTCGATCATCTGCGTCATGACGGGCGGCGTGCCGTACAGCAAGTCGTCCGCGAGAATCACGGCGAACGGGTTGTCGCCCACCAGCTTCTCGGCGCACATCACCGCGTGGCCCAGGCCCAGCGCTTCCGGCTGACGCACGTAGAAACAGTCCACATGGCTCGGCTTGATGCTGCGCACGAGTTCCAGCAGCTTGTCCTTGCCGCGCGCCTCGAGTTCCGCCTCGATTTCGTATGACTTATCGAAGTGGTCCTCGATCGCGCGCTTGCTGCGGCCCGTGACGAAGATCATTTCGGTGATGCCGGCTGCCATTGCCTCTTCGACCGCATACTGAATCAGTGGCTTGTCAACGACCGGCAGCATTTCCTTCGGACTTGCTTTGGTGGCAGGGAGAAACCTGGTGCCAAGACCCGCCACCGGAAATATTGCCTTGGTAACTTTGAGCATGAGTTGTCCGGGTGTTCGCGATAGAGACGCCAAAGAGCAGCCTGTTTTCCAAAAAAGACGGGCCCAAAGCGAGGTTGATCGGATAGCGCCTGCGCATTGTCTGGCGGATCACTCTGGGTGGTCGAGCGCAAGCATAAGAGCGGAAACCGGCGATTGATGCGAGATGGCGGAAGAGGCACCTCTATTGGCTAAACCGAATACGTGAAGGCTTGGTGGGAGCACCGCGGCGCGCCGCCTATAGCGCGCGCGTCTGCAGCATCGGGGACAGCAGCAAGGCCCCCGTTGCGACCCAATCAGGGTATGACGATGTCATGTACGGATTTCTTTGGCGAAACCCGTCAAATAATCTCTTCGCGGAAAGTTCACAAGGAACGGGCGGCGAAAGGAATCGCGGCGTTCTCCGTCGATAGGGCTTAGCCGAGACGCTCGCTCAGGATTGCTCCGTCGAACACGCCTCCCGGCCCATGCGGTAATCGGTGGGTGTCGTCGCAAGATATTTCCTGAACAGCTTGGCCAACTGGCCGCCACTGCCAATGCCGCAGCGCCGCGCAATCTTATCGACGGGTAAGCGTGACTCGACGAGCATCCGGCAACTCATGTTAAGACGAGCGCGAAGCAAATAGTCGGAGGGTGTCATCCCGATCTCGCTCTTGAAGCGGCGCAGGAAGTTGCGCTCGCTCATCGCCGCCACCTTCGCGGCCGCATCGATAGAAACAGGCCGGTCGACGTTTGCCTCCAACCAGCGTGCCGACGCCATGATCTTTTCGCTGACCTGGGGCGCCCCACTGCGGGAAATGGACATGTCCCAAGGCATATCCTGCTGAGGAGCGACTGAGTCAGCAACGTGACGCGCCACTTCCGATCCCATATCCTCTTCGACGATACGCAGTGCTGTGGCAACCTCAGTCGGAGCTTCGCTCAGCGCTCGTACTTGATAGTAGTCGCGCGTTTCATTGTCGCCATATAAGAGGGGACAGTAGCGGCTGGGAAGCTTTGCTGCTTCCAGTAGCAGCCTGCCCTCGGCGATTGGATGAACGATCTCGCTAAATGGGTGCCTGCGGCGCAGCCAATTGCCAAGGCGTTCATCGCGGCAAGCATGTGGTACGCCCGCGCCACCTGCGATAAACAGCAGATGTCTGTCATTCGTGACATGGTGCGAGTCGACACTCTCAGTCCAGACGAATACTGACGACGAGCTCGCGATACGGCCGCCCGCAGCCGACAGTAATGAGACGTCATAGCGCGCGCGACGCAATTGCTGTGATGCGCCGAATGCGTTTGCTTTCTGGAAGATCTCGATAATTGCGGCGACTTTTGGCAACGCAAACCCATTGAACAACGCTATCTCGACGCGAGTCTTCTCACCCGTTTGCGCCCGCACGGCACTTTGCGGGCAGCGCGGCAGGGTATGTACCAGCTCCATTTGCTTTTCCCCGGAATGTTTTGGCCTTCAAAGCCCCTTCCCTAGACTCTCTGCTTTTTTCTTATCCTTGCATGCTATACAAATGATTCTAGCGTCATTATTACATGTCTGATTTGGCCAATACGTTGGCTCTTCACGACCTGGCCTGTAAAAAATTCCGCAGTCGCGGGGAAAATCCGCTCTCGAACGCATCTGCAATCCGATTAGCATGAATTTATGATTCTCGAGATAAAATTCCATGGGAAATGAGACGGAATGTATAACGCCTTCTAAAAAATGGTTTATGCAGGGGCGCGCTACAAAGAAAGCCCACAAAACGCCGATCATTGCACCACTAAGCCTTACGAGACGTCACTCGATTCGATCTTTTCAAGGTAGGGCTTTCCTGGGTAATTTCCGATAGGAACTCCCGTTATCATGTATCTGCCACTGCCTGTTCGCCCGCCTAAACTGATTCAAACAGAAATTTTGCGGCGGTTTTCCATATTCTCAGCGCGCAGGGCTAAATAAGCCCTGAACGTAGCCGATAACGCGTTCATGCGTATAGAAGAAATTCAGACAATCATTAACGCCGCTTCCGAAACGGCCGATGCCATAGTCGGCGCGCGTGAGTGGGCGACGGCCGAGGATGCAAGCGCCATGCACGATTTGATCTTCTGGGACATGCTTGCCAAGAAATTGCCCGACATAAGCGTCGCCGATCTACTGTCGATTCTGAAATAGCACGTCGCGAGGCAGGCGATAAGGCAGTTCCTGTGGGGATGCGCCACGGCGGAGCGGTGCGATCATCGACCGGAATATTGGCGTGGACCGATGTGGCCGAAATCCGCTACATCCCGGATGTGCGTGCGCTGTTCGTGCTGGGCGGCACAACATTGAAAGGTGATTTCGACGAGCGATTGAAGGCGTGGTTGCGCCGCGCTTATGCGTACGCTGACGTGGTGCAGAGTATCGGCGACGGTCGCCGGCTTTGGACTCGCTCGGCTTGAGCTGCAAATTCCGGACGGAAGCGAGATTCTGAAATGCATGACGCCGTCTCGCGCTGGCTTACTGGCCACGCCATATTCAACGGATATGAGTGGTGGGACTGCGCTGACCAGTATGAAACTCCTCCAGCATGAAGCTGAAGCACATGTCGCGCGGACCACTGTCGTCTCCACTCAATTCATATACCACTTGTCGGCGTATTTGGTGAACGCATAGATCGTGGCCGCCGTCAGAACAACGTCCTTGGATGAACGCGTCACGATGCCCGATCCGTGAACGACCGTCACATTTGCATTCCCCAGTACCCGAATCGTTTGACCGTCGGCGGCGCCGGAGAAATACGAGATTTCTGTGGGTGTCATGTAGTTATCAAGCACGACGAGACTCGATCCGGTGACATTGACGATCCGCGTCCCACCCGGAGGCTTGCTGGTGAGCGGCGCACCTGACACGCTCGACCCTTCGTGATTCTGGACCAGGAATAACCCAGCCTGATTGAAGCTTCCCGCGCATGCGAAGTATTGATTGCGCGCATCCGGATCGGATTCGCTGACGTAATCCTCGAAACCATACTTCTGAAGACGCTCCTTTCGACCCTCGGAGCGACATGAGGTCAGCACGTTCGAACGCGACTTTGACGACATATAGAAGCCGCTGTAGGTGCCGACCTCGGCGGAACTATTGTTGTAGCCGAAGCATGTGCTCCATATTGCGCTGCCATCGACATAGAAGCCGTGGCCGATATTGGAGTCGGCCCGGCACTGCGAAATGCGGTGTTGTGATCCTCGCAATGGTGCAATGTAGATGCCGCGTTCGGCATCTTCACCAATGCAGTTCGACAGGAAATTATTTGCCCCGCCAACGACAATCCCGCACAGAAAAAGATCCGACGTCACCACGCCCCGGCCTGCGATCAGAGAAGGGTTGGCTTCGATGCGGTTGAGGAAATCATCGGTGCCAAATACTTCGATGCATCCGGAGATCCGGTCGCGCTGGCGATTGAGCAAGACGTTTGTCGTCAGAATATCCTCAAAAACGACGCCAAATCCTGCGAGGTGCTGAAAACCTTGGTCGGCAAAATTGTTGGCGGTGCAACGTCGTATAGCCGCCCATTTGACCAGTTGAAAGCGAACCCCGCCACCATGGAAATTTGCGCCGCGCCCTTCAAAATTAATGCCGCTGATGCCGATCCCGCGCACGAGTGTCGGCGGCGTATCGACCACGAAGCCTTGATCTGCCTGTACCAGCGTTACGCCGGAAATATGGCCGGGAAGATAACCGAACATCGTGCTACTCGATACTAGTGACACGCCGTTCTTCAGGATGACATTGCAGCGATAACGCCCAGCAGGAAAGCGAACCACGCCGCCGCCACGTGCCTCGAGCAGATCGATCGCGGACTGGATCGCGACGCTGTCATCCGTGCGACCATCACCCTTTGCACCAAATCGCTTGGGATTGATATCAGCATCGTTCAACTCTTCGGCCACCGTCCGGACGATACTCGTCGGCGCCGACGCCTTGAACGTGACAGATTGAGCGTTTCCCGCGCCTGATGGCATGTCTTTCGGCATTTCCGTGTCCGCAGCTGACGCGGCCGGTTTCGTTTGACCGTTGACGGCCGCCGCCGCGCTGAGAATCGTGCCTGCGAGGGCGCCCTTGATTGCCTGTCGTCGGTTAGTCACTGTATGGCTCTCGTTCGTGAATCATTTATTGCGTGCAACTGCGTTACTAACGAGTTCCCTGACCAGAACCGTAGGGAATACCACAGCGTCGTGCGCATAGCGGCGCAACAGACGCCGGGGCTCGGAGACGATCCGGTGCAACCATTCGAGGCCGGTCCTGCGCATCCAGACGGGCGCACGCGCTTTTTCGCCTGCAATGAAGTCGATCGTCGCACCCGCGCAAATCGCCACCTTTGCGCTGATTCGCGCACTGTATTCATGCACCCACAGTTCCTGTTTGGGCGCGCCGAGTCCGACGATCAACAGATCCGCCTCGGCTGCGGCGATTTCGTCGAGAATGCGATCGCATTCGGACGGTAGTGTCTCGAATCCGAAAGGAGGGCTGTACGTACCGACTACCAGAACATTCAACCAGCGTTGCGCAATGATCCGTGCCGCTCGCTCCGCAACGCCGGGGCCAGCGCCAAGCAGAAACACGCGCATGGGCTGATGCATTGACGGCGCCTGATGAAAGAGACGTGGTACGAGATCGCTGCCGGGCACCGTTTCCTTCAATGCGCGACCCATCATCCGAGATGCGAACACGAGCGGCTTGCCGTCTGCGAGCACCATCGACGCGCCTGCATACGCGGCCTGGAATGCCGGGGAATTTCGGAGCTTGACGACATGGTCCACGTTCGGCGTGACGACGTAACGACATCTTGCGCGCGGCGATTCAAGCCACCGCGCCAACGTCTCCGCAGCCGTGTCCATTGAAATGGCGTCCACCTCTATCCCGAACATCGTGCATTTCGTGGTCATTTAACATGCCTCAGATCGATACGGCGTGACGAAGCGCTCCGCATGACGATTCAGTCGGAGACTTTGGATAACTAAGTACGTGAGAATCTTGTTGCGTCAGCCTTGATCCGGCCTGACGCGCGCAAGATCGGTGTGGTGAAACGCGCTGGGCCGCCGCTGTCGAAACGTGCGGGAGCAGCGCTTAGGCGCTATGCGGTGCCGGTTCTGCCATAGCGGTCCTCAAGCCGAACGATGTCATCCTCGCCGAGATACGCTCCGGACTGAACTTCGATCAGTTCAAGTGGGATCTTTCCCGGATTGAACAAACGGTGCGATACGCCAACGGGGATATATGTGGACTGGTTTTCCGTCAGCAGGTCCTCACGGTCGCCGTTCGTAACCAGCGCAGTGCCCTTGACTACGATCCAATGCTCGGCCCGATGATGGTGCAGTTGAAGACTCAATTGGGCGCCGGGATTTACGACTATCCGTTTGACCTGGAAGCGCTCGCCCTGGTCGATGGATTCATACGAGCCCCACGGGCGCGTCACGCGCCGATGCGTAACGGACTCACGCCGTCCTGATGCATTGAGACTGTCGACGATAGTTTTTACGTTCTTGGCGCGATCGCGATGTGCGACGAGCACAGCGTCTGCCGTTTCGACGATCACCAGGTCGCTGACGCCAATTGCGGCGACCATGCGGTGCTCGGCGCGGATATAAGAATTCGACACGGAATCTTGCAGCACATCGCCTA
Source organism: Paraburkholderia sediminicola (assembly GCF_046027355.1). GTDB lineage: Bacteria > Pseudomonadota > Gammaproteobacteria > Burkholderiales > Burkholderiaceae > Paraburkholderia > Paraburkholderia sediminicola_B. The sequence continues at coordinate 15,312 of NZ_JAQQEK010000010.1, forward strand.
TGAGTGCGTTACGCTGCTCGTCTTGTGGCGCGATCTCATGCAGTGCAGTCCATGATCCGATATCGCTCCAGCCGAGATTGTCCACAGAGATGACTGCCGCGCGATCCGTACGCTCGAGAACCGCATAGTCCACCGAGATGCTTGGGCATTCGGTGAACGCATCGCTGCCGAGCCTAAGAAATTGCAGATCGGGACGTGCGTCCTTATATGCCTGATCCGCGAGACGGGCGACGTCTGGTTCGTATCGTTCCAGTTCGTTCAGGTAGGCGACTGCGCCAAACAGGAAAATGCCGCTGTTCCACAAGTATTCGCCACTGGCTAGCAGCTCGACAGCGAGCGCGGTGTCGGGCTTCTCGACGAAAGCGCTAACGTTATACGCCTCCTGTTCCTTGTTTGCCAAAGACGCACCCTTGCGGATGTATCCGAACCCGGTATGCGGCGCAGTCGGCACCACGCCGAATGTGACGAGTCGTCCGTCGCGCGCCAGGGTTATGCCGGTTTCGACTGCATTGTGAAACGCGTCTATGTTTTGAATGACGTGATCAGACGGCAGTACGAGCAACAGCGCTTTCGGATCATCCTGAATGGCGAAATATGCTGCGGCAGCAATCGCTGCCGCCGTGTTTCTCGAGACGGGTTCAAGAATGATCGCGGAGACGTCCAGAGCGATTTCCTTTAACTGATCGACAAGCTGAAAGCGGTACTCCGCATTCGAAACCAGAACCGGCGGTCTGGTGTTGTCGAGAGCGTCGACGCGTTTCAGCGTAGTCTGCAACAGTGAGTGCTCGCCCGCGAGCGTAAGGAACTGTTTCGGTTGACCACCACGAGACATCGGCCACAACCGCGTTCCACTGCCGCCGCATAGAACAACTGGGAAAATGCTCATGTGTTTCTATCCTGTATGCCTCGATCGTTGTGACTCTACTGAGCAACCTATGGGTTGTGCGTCGTGCGTCTTAATTCGACATACTTTTGGCAGATCCGGGTAACCCGCTAGAAACGCATTGAAAATGGCGCTCGGGAGACACGTCGGACCTATTGCCGGCCGGCTACCGACGGATAGTCCCGGTAGGCGAGAAGCATGAAGATGAAGATCGACAATCCGAGTGGTTCGATCATCAGCAAGCCTGCAAAAACGGCAAAAACAAGTGGCGCCATGCCTCCGAAATCTCTACGCACCCGGAGCCAAAGAACCCAGCAATAGATGACCGTGACGGGTACGCCGTATTTGTAGATCATGCTGGTAATCGAATTCGATATGCCGGCGTCGTTTTCCTTGATGTACCCATACTCGTCCAGAGCGAGGGCGTTATAGGCGTCCATATCACCGCTTGGACGGCCGAGCAGCAGGCTGTCTGCGGCGGCGCGCGCACCGAGTGTCATGTCGTTGATTCGAACGGTGATACTCGAGTCGCCTTGTAGCGAACGGCCGAACAGGGTCGAGAATGCGTCGTCGATCGCGCCGGGGGCAGCCAGTACGAGTGCCACCACCACACCCAACATGATCGCCGCGAGATTCGCGAGTCTTGGCTGGCGCTGATGCATGTAGCAATAGGCGGCGAATGGCATCAAGACCGATAAGGCGCCCATGGATTGAGTCGAGAGAGCCGCCAGAAGAAATACCCAGTTGGGTCGCTTTTTGTACTTCAGGAAGTTGTATGCGAAAGCCATCGTCAGCATTACGCCGTACACACCGGCTTCCCAGAAGATGCCCTGATTACGGTAGTGATTGAAGCGCTGCAGATCGGTCGAACGGACATAGAGAAGGCCGAAGACGGTGCTGTATTCGTCATCGATATGGCGTGCGATGCCGGGTGCGACGTAGGCGAGCGGGTAGAGGACTAGCGAGACGATTGCCATGTAGTACATCACGTCGACAAAAAGCTCGCGAAAGTCGCGGCGTGTTCGCTTGAAATAGATGCATGAGACGCCCGCAATTAGCGCTTTCAAAATGACAAAGAGCTCCTTGTCGTCGATCTGAAAGTCCTGCGCGTAGCTGGCGACAAAAATCGCGATAACCAGGATTCCGTAGCTCCCACGGATTGCTCGAGGAAAGCGCACCGATACCAGAAAGCTGCAGAACAGAACGACCGCGATTGCGGCGATCATTGCGGAATTGCCAACGCGAACTACGACTATCCAACCGCCACTGACGAGCAGGATCGCGGTCAGCAGCAGCGAGGCGCGGATATCGCGTCGGAAGAGGACATTAAGCATGATTGATTTCGGTTGTGACGCTGGCTTGACGGGGATTACGCGCGGAAGGCGCACCCTTTACCCACTGCCTACGATCCTGATCCCAGTGTCGAACCACGCGGGCAGGTGCGCCGACGGCGACGCAGAAGTCGGGGATATCGCTGGAAACTACGGCGTTAGCGCCGATCACGCAGTTGCGGCCAATTTTTGCTCCGAGTATCACGACGTTCTCGCCAATCCACGAGCCGTCGCCGATGCTGACTGGCTGACGCTGAATCAGGTCTTGCGCCTTGACCGGTCTGTGGATGTCCTCATATCCGTGCATATAGTCGGCGATATAGACGCGATCGGCGATCAGTACGTCGCATCCGATCTCGATCGAGTGGGTCGTAATAATATGTGCGCTGTTACCGATGTAAGCGCGGTCCCGGATATCAAGCCTGGGTTGCACGGAGAATGCGTGAATCGTCTCGATCCATGCGAAGTTGTTGATGAAGACGTCGGCGCCAATCATGATGTTGTCCGATCCGTCGATCCGGATTGGCCTGAGAATGCGGGAACGTGCCCCGAAGCGCGCGAAGAAAAGTGGATACGCCAGGCTCTGAAGTGACGTCCTGAGACGATTGCGGATCTTGAAGAAGATGCCTATATTCACGTGGCTATTCCGTTTGTGTGCGTTTGGCGTGGGGCTTCAGGAGGGTGGTGATCTCACGCCGGTAGAACGACAGCGACGGATAGACGCAGATGCCGAGAACCTTCCAGGCCACGAATCCCTCCGCGAGCTTTTCGCCTGCCAGTGCAAGAGCGGTAGCGAGTGCCGCGCCAGTACCGCCAAGCGCTGGCACGAGAATCGCGGCAAGGGCTATGCACGCCAGGGTCGCGATTACCATCGCATTGCGGATGACTCTCTCGAGTCCATGAACCACCAGTAAGGGACGTATCGAACCGCTTGCGACCACGGCCAACTGCCCCGCGCTTAGGAACAGGAGTGGGCCGTAACCTGCCCCAAAGTCATTGCCGAACAATCGCAACAGTTGATGACCCGATATGGCCAATATGACGAAGAGACCCGACACGAGGATCAGCAGCGCGGCCGACACTCGTTGAACGATCCACTCGATATCGCGCTTGCTGGAAGTACCGCGCATCATGGAGAGTTTGGGACCGACTAGCGCGTCGATAGGCGGAACCAGAAACCCCGATAGCGTCAGTGCAACGCGCTGGGCGACCGAATACCCGCCTACGTCCGAGGGGGACGAGTGGATTCCCACTGCAAAGACGGCGATCCATAGCAGCGCCATCTGGCAGGTGTTACCGATCAGCAGCGGTAGTGCTGGTCGAAGCAAGCGGATATTCCATACTGGGCCGGTTGAGCCGGAGCGGCCCGCGGCATTACGCATGAACGTACTGAAGGGAACATGCGCAATAGCGAGGTTGACGACCGATGCGCCGACGAAGATATATGCCGCCGTCACCGCGCTCGACGGCGGCACGCAGAACAGTGAAAGGAACGAGAGGAGCGGTACCCAAACGCTGAAAACGGCAATGCTTCTCTCTGGCTTTCCGATGATTTGCAGAAACGGTACGTGCATCATGGCGATCGACGTAGGTAGCAACGCCACTGCGAACCACACTAGTACGGGCGCGAGTTCCTGCTTGTGAAAGACGTAGATCGCCAAGGGTCTGGATAGAAGAATGACCGTAAGCGTGAGGGCAAGACTCGCAACCGCGGCGAGCAACATGGTTTGACGGTACAAGCGGCGTAGCTGCACCCATTGACGATCGCGTACCATCGGACCGCCGTCGCGAATGACGATCTGTTCGAGACCGAGACGGCAGAATGTCGACAGCACCGACAGAAACCCCATGCCGATCATGTAGAGCCCCGTCTGCGACGCGCCGAGGTAACGGCCGAGAAAGATGACGAACGAGAAATTCGTTACCGCGCCCGAGAGCCTGAAGATGAAACTCGACGCAATACGTCTGACGATGGTCGGTGACCGCGGAAGTCCAGCTGGCGTCATATCTGTTTATCGAGCTTCGACGCGGAGCGACTCGATTACGCGCGCCGCAATACCGCGCGTATAGCCGAGATCGACGTCAGTGAAGTGTCCGGGGAAGAAGTACCGGTCGACCAACGCGCCAAGTAACATGTTTGGCGCGGGCTTTGACCTGTCGGATGGGTGTTCGACCAAATGTCCGAGTTCGGCTGGCGTCCGGGCCGGCAGGATTCCGCTAAGATGATCGTAAAACGATTCGCCGAGCACGATGACCCTGTGGCCGGCCGCGAAAGCATCAAGTCCCGTCATAGAGTTGACCGTGACCGTTATGCATGTCCGGCCAATATCCTCGGATAGCGACCGACCGCTGAGTTCGATGCCTTCCAGACGCTCCAACAGCGCATAGAATGCTGCGCTGTATTTGCGCCGGTACAGCGGATGTTCGCGGACAACGACTTTCCAGCCCTTGGGGATACCCGACATCACGAACTCGATCAGTCCGGCGTCGCTCAGCTGAAGTGGATTGTGATAGATGTTGTTCGCGTCTTCGGGCACCTGCATTGCAAGAAGGAGCGTCTTTCGCCGGTCGGACACCGCGTCCGATTGGCGCACCAATGCCTTGTAACGCGACGACGGGCACTTCTCGAGCCGATACGGACGGAGATCGGGCGGCAGCAATCCGGTAAGCCGCGACTGCGCAACGATAAACTTGTCGACCATTGAGTAGAGACGATTGTTCCATCTCGGACGCTGGTTCGGTACGACCAACTCAGGACCCGTCGCAGGAAGATCGGCAAGAGCCGTACGGAACGAACAATTCGCGTTGACACCCTCGCGATCCAGTAGCGTCGTGCGATACGGTCCCTGCTCGAAAAACCACGTCGTTGCGCGCGAATCGGCCAGTGTGCGCATCAACACTTCGGCGGGCAAGCGTGTATCGCCACTGAGGATGGCCACGTCCGGATCGAACTGCTCGATAACCGATCGGCTTACTTCGAGCATCGTCCGCGCCTGACGGTTAAGCGCATCGCGTTGCGGATCGGTCATACCCGGATCGGAGGAGTGGAACCGGGTCAGAGCCGATACCACGTCCGGGTCGGTCGAACGGTCCTTGGACATCGTCAGGAATGCTTTCCACGACAGCGCCTTGGTAGCACGCCCGTGCAGACGGAAGTACGCCCATGCACTCGGAAATACGGCTAGATGAAGAAATTCCACGTTGGGGTCCAACTGCTTCCATGCATCCTCTATTGCACAGAAGAAGCGCGCCATCGGATGGTAATAAACCAGCGTGACAACTTTAGTTTTCATAGTGTAGTGAGCGAGCCAGGCGCCGGCCGGATACGATGTCGAACGTGGTTATGCGACAGTCCGCTTCATCAGAAACGCGTCACGCAATGCGCGAAGTTCGATCTTGTGACGCGCCACCGCATGAAAAACGGTCAACACGATCGCCGAAGCGGCGACCGCTAGATTGTGCGTTTTCAGTCCGCAGTAAAGCCAGTTGCGCGTAAGGTAATAACGCGAGAAGTCTGAGCGGCTGCCACCCGTCGAAGAGCTGATCTTGTGCTGAAGATGAATGGTTGGCGTGTAATACATCTTGATCCCGGCCCTTTTCAATTCAAGGCAGAAGATCGTGTCGTCGTAGTAGACGAATAGCTCTTCCCACATCCGGATTCCGGACTCCTTTAACGGCCGCGATTTGACGATCAGCGAGCAAGTTGGCGCATAGTCGACCGGATACAGGAGATTCTTGGTCAGTCGATCAGGTTTGTTATGGCCGAAATGACGACAGCCGCCCTTCAGGTAGCTCAATTTGCCGCCGGCGTACCATGGCTTACCGGGTGTGTCGTAGTAAAAACTCTTTGGCGCAAGGGCGTCAACGCGCGGATTGGCAATCAGAATGTCGACTTGCTTCTGGAGGAAATCGGCGTTGACTTCGATGTCGTTATTCAGAAAGAGGACATGCGTGAAGCTTTCATCCGGAAGGAAAAAGTCCAGTCCCTGATTGTTCGCCGCGGCGACACCCACGTTCGATTTGTTGCGAACGAACGTGTACGGGACCTTCAGATCTGCACGAATTGCGGCTTCGCAGCCCTGGTTGTCGACGTCGTTCTCGATACACAGGACATGAAAATCCGTGAATCGCTGAGCGTTCATGCTCGCAATAAACCCTGCAATCACAGGGTTCGACTTAAAAAGGACGGTCACAATGCCAATTTTCATCGCGAGGTTCCTTGAAGAGTGAGAGTGCGCGCTTAGTTCAACAACCCGCGACTGCGCATCTCGGCGACCGATTGGTCATAGCCGGCGTCAGAGATGGTTTGTTCTTCGACCCACTTGCAGAAATGCATCGCACCTTCTGCAAACGACACCTTCGGCTCGAAATTGAGCTCTTTACGAATCTTCTTCAGGTCCGCATAGTTATGGCGGATGTCGCCAAGACGGAAATTGCCCGTGATATTGAGCGCGCCGGTTGCGCCATAGAAGCGCTTCAGCGTTTGCGCGACCTGAAGCACGCTCGTCGCCTTACCGGATCCGACGTTGTAAGCGACACCCGCTGTATTGGTTGCATCGAGCGCGAGCACAATGGATTCGACGATGTCATCGATATAGACGAAGTCGCGACTTTCGAGACCGTCTTCGAAAATATTGACGTCTTTTCCCTGAAGCAGCAACGTGGAGAAGATCGATAGAATGCCGGTGTACGGATTACGCAGCGACTGGCCTGGTCCGTATACGTTCTGAAAGCGGAGTGCGATCGCGCCGATACCGAGCGTCTCGCAGACGGTCAGAACCAGTTGCTCCTGGAACAGCTTCGTGACGCCATAGACAGAGCTTGGATGGGTCTTGGAGGTCTCGTCGGTCGGGACCAGTTCGAGGCGTTCGCCGGTTTCGGGGCAAAGACAATCATACAGTCCGAGACGCATATCCGAGGCTTTCCGCGCGCCTGGATACACGTAGCCGGCGTGGCCGCGGTATTTGCCTTCGCCGTAGATCGAGCGGGACGATGCGACGATTACCCGTTGCACGGTGCCATGACCCGCGTCGCGCGCTTCGGCGAGTAAATCGAGCATCAACGACGTGCCACGGATGTTGGTCTCGACATAGTGGTCGATCTGGTACATGGATTGACCGGTACCCGTTTCCGCAGCCAGGTGAATGACGGCTTCCTGGCCTTCCAGTGCGGCGCGCCAGTCTTCACGGCGACGTACATCACCGTTGATGAACCGCACGGATTCAGGCAACGACTTGAACAAGGGTGATTCATCGGGATTAGTCCCGTGAATCTGCGGAGACAGGTTGTCCAGTACGGTGACAGTATCGCCGAGGCGGTTGAGGGTACGCGCGAGTGCACTGCCGATAAAGCCGGCACCACCGGTGATGAGGATATTCATGCGAGCTCGAAGATTGAGATAAAGGTCAAAGGCGGCTGCTTTCGGTGTGAATCGCAGCGCCTATCCTGGACGCGAGATACAAAATTGGGTTACTAACCGCTACAGAATGCGCGTGTAGAACGTGAGAAACGCGAGCATGTCAGTACGCGTGGGCACCACCGAAACCATGGATGAAGGTTTTCAGAACGATCTTGAGATCAAGACCGAAAGTCCAGTTCTCGATGTAGTAGAGATCGAAGGCGATTCGTCCTTGCATCTTCTCGATCTTGTCGGTTTCGCCGCGATAGCCGTTGATTTGCGCCCAGCCCGTAATGCCAGGTTTGATCCTGTAGCGGAACATGTAACCGTGTACGAGGTCCTTGTAGAGCTCATCGTGTTGCAACGCGTGCGGGCGCGGACCGACCACGGACATCTCGCCTCTGAGGACATTGATGAACTGCGGCAACTCATCAAGACTGGTCTTGCGTAGCAGCGCACCTACCGGCGTCACACGGGGATCGCGCCGTTTGGCCTGAGTCAACTGGCCGGCATCTTCCGCATGGACCACCATCGTCCGGAACTTGTAGATCTGAAATTCGTTGCCGTTCGCGCCCTTGCGCCATTGGCGGAAGAAAACCGGTCCTGGCGACGACAACTTCACAAGAATTCCGATGACAAGCATCAGCGGCAATAAACCGAGTAATGCGAGTGCCGCAAACATGCGATCGAAAATCTGCTTGGATACAAAACGTGGATCCGCGGACGGCGATGCCAATAGATTGATCGTGGATAGTCCGACGACCTCTGAGACCGAGTGATTGAAAAGCGAGATGTCACGCACGTTCGGAATGAAGCGGACGTTCACGAAATCATGGCGGAATGCGTTCAATACAGCGTGAACACGGGCTTCTTCCCGCAATGGCAGAACGAGCCAGATTTCTTTTATGCCTCGGGTGCGAACCGCATTGGCAAGTCCGTCGAGAGAAGCAACAACCGGAAGTCCACTAGCGTACGTTGAGGCAAGGGGGTCTTCATCGAATACACACTCGGGATAGAAGCCAGACTGAGCGTTCTTACGCAAGCGATCGATTAGCGTAAGGCTGAGCGGATTTGCACCGACGATCGCGACCGGTTGCACATTGATGCCGCGCCTCCATAGCTGTTTCGACAATTGATGTTCTGCGAGCCGCAAGGCGACAAGGAGTGCAAGCGTGGTGACGAGCCACGTCCCGCACCAGAGTCGCGACAGAGTGTGGCCCTGATGTGTCGTAAAGACCAGTACGAGGCCCAGGACGAAGACGGCCACCCATCCGATCGTGACGAGTGTCACCATTTCCAGCGGACTCCGTCCGCGCCACGATTGATAGATCCCGAGCGTGGGAAATAGCAAAACGGTCATCGCCGTGTTGAAGGCCACGAGAAGCAGCGTGGGATCGCTCCACGCAGTGAAATCGTCGAAACGGAATACATATGCGATTGCTGCGCCCGCCAATACAAGACACGCATCCAGCAAGGCGAAAAGAAAGGCAGGTGCGCGTGTGCCGGGATGAAACCCAAGCGGTTTGACTGATTGCATTTGCATTCCCCTAGCGATTTGTTTGCGGGCGCTAACCGGTTTTGCGTTGCATCATAACCACGAGGTTGGCGGTGAAAATTCCGATGACGGAAAACGGCAATGAATCGTCCGAATCGACTCAACGCTCGCATGCAAGGTGCTTTGAGAACGGCCGGAAGCGGCGTGGGGACTTGATGTCCGATTCGGCCATATGGGGCGCGAAGTCATCGGGTCTGGCGTCGAAGCCGGCGGGCGGCGCCCAGGACTTTCCGTATTTCGCCAAATGCATGCCGTTTTCGGTCAATGCGATTCGCCGCGACGCAGCATCGGTAATATCCGATCCCGGTAAGACAAGCCGTCAAGAGAGCGACGGCGGACTGTGCGATGCGGTCTCACAGCCGTAAAGCGCGACTGACATTCAAGGGCGTTCGAACAGGCCATTGTTCGCCGCTCTTTCATTCAGTCATTTTGAAGTCTGCAGATCCACACCGCCTTAGCACACTGCCAATGAGAAATCGCTTTGCATTACTTATTCAACGCTTGTCCATGTGTTCGGTGTTTGCGCTTGGTGCTTGCGCATTTGCGCCTGGGATGAGTTTCGATCCACATAAGCCAATCGATCCTGAGGATCCTTCATCGGTGCCGGTGATTACTCCGATTACGTTCAAGCTGATCGAGCAGGAATCTTCAGTACGCAAGGCCGCCATGGCGGCCGACACCAGCTATGCATCCTTGATCGCGCCACCCACGGTCTACCGGATTGGGCCGCAGGACGTGCTGTCGATCATCGTTTGGGATCACCCTGAACTGGTGATGCCTAACCTGAGTTACGCGATCGGTACAGACTCGGGCGCTTCTCCGGCTACAGTCGGCATGGCGGCGCAGAGCTTGCCTGGCTTTGTCGTTAGCAAGGACGGATATGTCCAGTTTCCCTATGTCAAGAAGATCAAGGCCAGTGGACTCACCGAGCTGCAACTGCAGCAAGAGTTGATTGATCACCTGAGGCAGAACCTCAACGACCCGCAAGTAACGGTGCGCGTCGTCGGGTATCGCAGTCAGAAAGCCTATATCGATGGCGAAGTGCGCCAACCGGGTGTAAAGCAGATCACCGATGTCCCGATGACACTCGCCGAAATGCTGAACCTGGCAAATGGCGTTGCGGCAACGGGCGATCTGAGCAGAATCGAACTGACCCGCGGCGGCATCACGCATTGGATCAACCTTCCTGAGATGCTGAAGCGTGGGCTCAATCCGAAGGACATTGCGATCCGTGACCAGGACGCGATCCGGGTTCCGCCTTTGATGGAACATCGGGTCGTGGTCTCCGGCGAAGTCGTGAAGCCGGGGCCCGTGGTGTTCAAGACGAATGGTCACCTGACGCTAAGCGACGCGCTTGGCGATGCGGGCGGTGTCAGTCAGTTGAGCGGCGACGCGAGTGAAATCTATGTGGTGCGGGCGAAATCGGACGATGGATTGCCGAAGATATTTCACCTCGACAGCAAATCGCCGACCGGAATGGTGCTTGCCGCAGGTTTTGAAATGAAGCCGGACGACGTCGTGTATGTGGACGCGCCAGGCGTGATCAGGTGGTACCGCGTCGTGACACCGCTGGTGGGCAGTGCGACGGGAGCGTATTACCTGCAACGAACTGCATCGGGTAACTGAACATGGTCCAATCGGTTCTCGTGGTCTGTATCGGCAACATCTGCCGAAGCCCGATGGCGGTGGGGCTTTTGCGCACACGGCTGCGCAATGTTCGGGTGGAGTCCGCAGGGCTGGGCGCGCTCATCGGCCACCCTGCGGATGCGATCGCGCGCGAGTTGATGCGCGAGCGCGACATCATGATCGACGATCACCGTGCACGGCCACTATCGGCGCCTTTATGCGCGCAGTCAGACGTTATTTTCGTGATGGACGCAAAACAAAAACAGAGCGTGGTCGATCGTTATCCGACCACGCGTGGAAAAGTATTTCGGTTGGGCGAGTTCATTGATCAGGATATTTTCGACCCTTACGGAGGCGAGCGTTCAGATTTCCAGGCGTGCCTCACCTTGATTGACCGCGCGATCGAAGACTGGGTCGAGCGACTCAAAATTGTGGCTTAACCGAACGGACATTCGTCCCCTCGCTACCTTGGCACCTATTTGATGACGCAAACTAAATTGCCTCCCACGGGGGCACCCGATAGCGAAGAAGAACTGGATTTCGTGACGATCCTCGACGTGCTGATCGAAAGCCGTTGGCTGATTGGCATTGTCGTGGCCTTCTTCGTCGTGGCCGGCACGCTCTACGCGTTTCTGAGTAATCCGGTCTATGAGGCCGATCTCCTCATACAGGTCGAAGACAGCCCGGAAAGCTCGGCGGAGAAGGGCCTTTTAGGCGATGTTTCATCGTTATTCGACGTGAAATCGACGGCCGCTGCCGAAAGCCAGATTCTGGCGTCGCGCCTTGTCGTTACGCGGGCGGTCGACAATCTCAAACTGTTTATCGACGCACAGCCGCGCTACTTTCCGTTGATCGGGAACTGGATAGCGCGTCGCAACCAGGAGCTTTCCACGCCAGGCCTGTTCGGCATGGGTGGTTATGCATGGGGAAACGAGCATATCGATGTGGGTCAGTTCGACGTACCGGTATCGCTCGAGGACGACAAATTCCGCCTGACGGTGATCGACGCCACACACTACCGGTTGACTGGCGACGATCTCTCTGAGCCGTTTGTCGGGCAGGTGGGGCGGGTCGAGTCCGTACCGTCGTGTTGCGGAAAGATCCTTCTCTGGGTGAAATCCATTCGAGGTCTGCCGGATACGCAGTTCGTGCTTCGACGCCATTCGCGGATGAAGAGTATTACCGACTTGCAGACTAACCTCGACGTTGAGGAGAAGGTGAAGCAATCGGGCGTATTGATTGCGAGTCTGCTCGATACCGACCCGGTGCGCGTGGCGGCCGAGTTGAATGCGGTTGGCGAGCAGTACATCCGGCAAAACGTCGAGCGAAAATCCGCCGAAGCTGCGCAGTCTCTGGAGTTTTTGAACTCGCAACTGCCGGTTATCAAGCAGCGCCTCGACCAGGCCCAGCAACGGTATACGGCGGCGCGGAACAAACTCGGCAGCGTCGATCTGACTGAAGAAGCGAAGGTGGTGTTGCAGCAGTCCGTCGATGCAAAGACCAAGCTGCTTGAGCTCGAGGAGCAACGCCAAGGGCTGGCGGCACGTTTCAATGGGCACCATCCGGCGATCCGCACCATCGACGCGCAGATCGCGACGTTGCGTCAATACAGCGACGCGGCATCCTCCAAAATCAAGCAGTTGCCCGACGTACAGCAGCAGATTGTTCAGTTGCAACTCGACGTCCAGGTCAATACGGATCTATACACGTCGCTCCTGAACAACTTTCAGCAATTGCAACTCGTCAAGGCGGGTAAGACGGGGAATGTGCGGCTTGTCGACACGGCAGCGGTTCCTGAGAAGCCGGTCAAGCCGAAAAAGGTGATCGTCCTGGCCGGATCGCTGGTTGTCGGCTTGTTTGCAGGCGCGGTGCTCGCCTTCGTACGCAACATGCTGTTCCGCGGCATTAGCGATCCGACCGAGTTGGAACGTCGCACGGGGCTGCATGTGTACGCGACGATTCCGTTGAGCAAGCGTCAACAGGAGCTAAGCAGGACGTCGAGCGCAAAGAAAGCGGGTACGCACGTCCTCGCAGCCGATTCGCCCAGCGATCCGGCTATCGAAAGCTTACGCAGCTTAAGAACTGCGTTGCAGTTTGCGATGGTCAATGCGCGAAACAACGTTGTACTGCTGACAGGATCAGCGCCGGCTGTCGGCAAGTCGTTCGTGTCGGTGAATTTCGCGGCGGTGCTCGCGGCTGGGGGTAAGAAAGTGCTGCTGATCGATGGTGACTTGCGCAAGGGCCATTTGCATCAATCATTCGGACTTGAACGCGGCAGCGGATTTTCAGAGCTGGTGTCAGGACTCTCGACATTCGATCAGGTCGTGCGGCGCGATCTAATCTCGCGACTGGACTTCGTTTCGACTGGGACGCTGCCGCGAAACCCCGCGGAGCTGTTGTTGGGTGACCGAGTGGCGTCGTATATCGAAGACCTGTCGAAGATGTACGACATCGTGTTGATTGACACGGCGCCTACACTCGCAGCTGCCGACGCCGGAATTCTCGCGCCGAATGCCGGCACCGTGTTCCTCGTCGCCCGGGCGGCGGTGACGAAAGCAGGCGAGATCGCAGAGGCGGTCAAGCGGCTTGCACAAAACGGCGTCGACGCAAATGGCGTACTCTTTAACGGACTGAATCTGGCGCATGCACGGTATGGCTATGGCTCCAAATACGGCTCATATCGCTATGCAGCCTATGAATACGGAAGCGAGACGCGCAGCTAACATCAACGCGTGTAGTGCATGAGACTAAAGACCGAAGACCACGGCGCTCGGATATTCCGGGTACAGCGGTCAGGGTCGACTGTTCTAACTCTTTCTGGCGTAGGTGTGAGCGATGAAGACAAACGATCGTGCGGTAGAAATCACAGGTGCGGTAACGGTCTCGAACCGTCTGCCGTTTGTATTGTTCGGCGGCATCAATGTTCTCGAAGATCTCGACTCCACACTGAATGCCTGCCGCCACTATGTCGACACAACGACGAAGTTGGACATTCCGTTCGTCTTCAAGGCTTCGTTCGACAAGGCGAATCGTTCGTCGATTCACTCTTACCGTGGGGTCGGTATCGATGAAGGTCTGAGGATTTTCGAAGCGGTCAAACGTGAGTTCGGCGTGCCGGTCATCACCGATGTACACGAGGTCGAGCAGGCCGCACGTCTTGCGGAGGTCATTGACGTGCTCCAGGTGCCGGCATTTCTCGCGCGGCAGACGGACCTCGTGGTGGCTATTGCCAGGACGGGCCGTGTGGTCAACATCAAGAAGCCGCAATTCATGAGCCCTTCGCAGGTCGCGCACATTGTCGGCAAGTGCCGTGAAGTCGGCAACGACAACGTCATTCTCTGCGAGCGCGGTAGTTCGTTCGGCTACGACAATCTGGTCGTTGATATGCTCGGCTTTCGGCAGATGATCGAAGCATCGGACGGAGCGCCGGCGATCTTTGACGTCACGCATAGCCTGCAATACCGCGATCCTGGTGGCGCGGCTTCAGGTGGCCGGCGCCGCCAGGTCGTCGAGCTTGCGCGTGCCGGTCTCGCGGTCGGCCTGAGCGGACTTTTTCTGGAAGCACATGCAGATCCCGATCGCGCGCGCTGTGATGGTCCGAGCGCGCTTCCGCTTGCCGTGCTCGAGCCGTTTCTCCAGCAAATGAAGGACCTTGACGATCTGATCAAGAGCTTGCCGGCGCTGGATATTCAATGAGCAGGCCAAGAGAGTACGGGGGAAAAATCCGGCTGGTTCTATTCGATGTGGACGGCGTACTGACAGATGGCTCGCTGCATTTCAATGGCGACGGCGAGTACCTCAAGTCTTTTAGCGTACGCGACGGCCTGGCGATCGGACTGTTGCGGGAATACGGGATTGCGACCGGCGTGTTGTCGGGTCGATCGAGTGCGCCGCTGATGCGTCGCGTAAAAGAACTCGGTTTTGACGTGGTCGTTACCGGCAGCCGCGACAAGTTGTCTGTGTACGAGGCGATCAAGCAGGAGCGGGGATTGCAGGACGAGCAGATCGTCTACGTCGGTGACGACGTGATTGATTTGCCGGTGATGTTGCGTGTGGGGCGTGCGTTCGCTCCCGGCGATGCACACGTGCTTGTATTGCGTCATGCGGACCATGTCACGCGCGCGCGTGGCGGCCACGGTGTCGCCCGCGAAGTTGCCGAGAACGTGTTGCTGGCCGACGGGATGACGCTGGATGAGATCTATCAATCGTTTTTGACCGGGGAGGTGCGCAGTGCGATCGTCCAGTGACCTTGCTTCGATTCACGTAGTGATTCCGGCACGCTTTGGGTCGACTCGCTTGCCCGGTAAGCCGCTCATTGATCTGGCGGGCGAACCGATGATCGTACGTGTCTATGAAGCCGTTCGAGCGGCATTGCCCGAGACGGTAGACATTGTGGTGGCCACCGACGACGAACGGATTATCGGCAGTCTGGAGGCGTACCGGATTCCCGTCCGGATGACCGACCCCGAACACCAGTCCGGAACTGATCGCTGTGCGCAGGTCGCGCGTGAATTGGGCTGGAGCCCAAACGATCTGGTCGTCAATGTGCAAGGCGACGAGCCGCTCGTTCCGCAGGCGTTGCTCGCTTCGTTCGTGCAATTCTGCGCGAAAGCACAGTCTTTCGACATGGCGACTGTTGCGGTGCCTCTGACCGAAGTGTCCCATTTGACCGATCCAAACGTCGTCAAACTGATGGTCGGCGCGCAGGGGCAGGCAATCGTGTTCTCACGTTCCGCGATTCCGTTTTGCCGCGATCTTCCGCAGGACGACTGGCCGTTGTCCGCGTACTCGCGTCATGTCGGTATCTACGCCTATCAATGCTCGGCGCTTTGCCGGCTGACGGAGACACCTTCATGCGAACTTGAAGAGCTCGAAAGGCTGGAACAGATGCGCGCGATCTGGCTAGGTATGCCGATTCGCGTATTTGAGTGGCCGGAGCCGCCGCCGCCCGGTGTCGATACGAAAGAGGATGTCGCGCGAGTAAGGGAAATACTTTTTGTGAACGCATTGGGGAGATCATGACGTCCCACGACTACATCTCGTCGGCGAAGCGGGTTTTCGCTTTGGAGTCCAGCGCCGTCGCCGCGCTCGCGTTCGCTTTGAACGACGACTATGCCCAAGCGATAGCGCGCATTCTCGAAACGCGCGGCCGTGTGATTGTATGCGGCATGGGCAAGTCGGGAATCATAGGTAAGAAGATCGCCGCGACCTTCGCGAGCACCGGCACGCCGGCGTTTTTCATGCATCCCGGCGAGGCGTATCACGGTGACCTCGGGATGGTCACCAGCGACGACGTGTTTCTCGCCATTTCAAATTCGGGCGAGACCCACGAGGTGGTGCAACTGCTCCCATTTCTGCGAAACAATCACAACTTCGTGATCGCAATGACGGGTAATCGTGAGTCGACGCTTGCCCGCGCGGCGCATTGTCATCTGGATATCGGTGTCGAGAAAGAGGCGTGTCCACTTCAACTGGCGCCGACCGCTTCGACGACTGCGACGCTGGCAATGGGCGATGCGCTCGCCGTGACGTTGATGGAGGCACGCGATTTCAAGCCTGAGGGCTTTGCCCGTTTTCATCCTGGAGGATCGCTTGGGCGGCGACTGCTGAGCACAGTGGGCGATGAGATGGTCCGCGACAAGCTTCCGTTCGTCGGGCCCGATGCGAAGGTCATGGAAATCGTCAGCGAGATGACGCGCGGCAGTCTTGGGATTGCGATCATTCGGGACGAAACGGGCTGGGGCCTGATTACCGACGGTGACGTTCGCCGTTTGATCGAGGTCCACGGTCCTCATGCATTCGAGAAATGCGCGCAAGACTTCATGTCCAGAGAACCCACGATGGTGTCACCCGCGACTCGCGTGCAGGACGCGTTGGCATTGCTCGATGAACGACGGATTACGTCGCTACTGGTACTCGAACACCATCACATTGTCGGTGTTTTCAAGAAGTAAATGTGCATGCTCGGCGCGGTTGGCACAAGGCTGGCGTTATTTCGGACAAATCCATGGCACCGGGAGCCAGCGATCGTTGTCGACAGCACGCCGTAAGTAATATTGGCAGTCAAGATATGTGACAAAGCCAGCGCTGGTCGCGGAAACAGGAACATGCACCCGTACACAAACCGCACAAGAGCTAAAGGCGCATTCTCCGATAACGTCGCGGCACCTTCCATGGAATCGGAAGTAAAGATTGCGATAGTCGTATTCGCGGGGTTCTCCATCAAGGAGGTCGATGCGCTTGCGGACATCTTTAGCGGTACTCACGCCGACGACGCCGTGCAGGAGGGCGTGCCGCCACTTGGCCTGATATTCAAAGTGTCGTTACTGTCGATTGAAGGCGGCTACGTTGCTGACTCGCTGTCGATCCGGATCTGGACGGATCCGATCGAACCTCGTTTATCGGAGAAATTTGACGGGGTGTTTGTGGTCGGTGCGCAGTGCGGGTTGGATGCGGTCGACGACCCGGACGTGTTGCGTTTCGTGTCGGCCTTGGTGGCGCGTGCCGATGTCGTCGTGTGGGATAGCGATAGCTCGTTGTATCGATTCGTGATGGCGCCAACGAGTGCTGCACAACGCGGGCGACGATTGGGTGGTGCCCGGGCACGCTCGAGACTGGCGCCGTCCATGACGGAAGCAGGGGTTTCGTTTGTCGCGGCGTTGGCGTTGGCCAACGCGCATGCGCGAAAACAGATCGAGTCGCAGATTCTGGTTTATCTCACCTCGTCGCGCAGTGCTGTGAGAAAAGACGCGAGTCTGTGGACGTCGGCTAATAGTGGTGACGCGCAAACCGTTGACACGTCATCGGCGGAATGGACGACGCCGATTAGAGCGGGGGCGAACTGGCTACGAGAGAACTACATGCACCCGATCTCAATTGCGCATGCGGCTGAGGTCGCGAATATGAGTGAACGAACGTTTTTTCGTCGTTTCAGGGCGGAGACGTCAATGACACCGTCAGAGTATTTGCTCGAGATTCGATTGGGTGTCGTGTGCAGCTTACTCAAGCGGACCAGATTGCCGATCGATACGATCGCGCGACGTTGCGGAATGGGCAGTGGCGAGCGACTTGCAAAAATATTCAGACGTCGCCTCTCGCTCACGCCGAGCGAATTTCGCGATGCCAATCGCCGGGGAAATAGATTCGAGGAGTCGCAAGATCGCTTTGAATGAATTGGTGAGGTTTAAGCAGGAGGCCGGCGAATGTCTGAATGCGCCAACTATATGGCCGATAGGAAAATAGTCGTCCCTTTACGATGCAAAGTGTAAGAGCCGTCATCCAAGAGAACTTCAAATGATCTTCGTAACGGGAGGCGCCGGCTTTATCGGCGCAAATTTTGTCATCGACTGGCTTGCCTGCCACGATGAGCCGATACTCAATATCGACAAACTGACATATGCCGGTAATTACGGCACGCTGCGAGAGCTGCACGACGATCCTCGTCATGTGTTCGTATGCCGAGATATCGGCGATCGCGCAGCCATGAGCGCTATCTTTGAACAACATCGGCCGCGTGCCCTGGTGCACTTTGCAGCGGAGAGTCACGTGGATCGCTCGATCGACCGTCCACGCGAGTTTATCGATGCAAATGTGACGGGCACCGGTGAACTGCTCGATGTTGCGCGGCTGTATTGGGAGCGACTAAGCGGCGTGGAACGTGATTCGTTTCGCTTCCTGCATGTGTCAACGGACGAAGTATACGGATCGCTATCGGCCATCGATGCCGCATTTACGGAGACGACACCGTACGCGCCAAACAGCCCCTATGCAGCATCTAAAGCCAGTTCGGATCATATCGTCCGCGCATACCATCACACCTATGGATTGCCTACGCTGACCACGAACTGTTCTAACAACTATGGGCCTTTCCAGTTCCCGGAGAAGCTGATTCCTTTGATGATTCAACGGGCATTGAGCGGCGACGCACTACCGGTCTACGGCGATGGTGGCAATGTGCGTGACTGGCTGTATGTACGCGACCATTGTGAGGCGATCCGTACGGTTCTCGCCCGTGGGGTGCCGGGGGAGACATATAACATTGGTGGCGATAACGAGAAAACCAACGTCGAGGTCGTTCATTTCATTTGCGATCTGCTCGATGCGATCAAGCCGCGCGGGAGCGGTAGTTATCGCGACCAGATTACTTTCGTCTCGGATCGAAAGGGACACGACCGGCGCTATGCGATCAATGCAACGAAGCTGCGTAGCGAGCTCGGCTGGGTGCCGCGCGAGACGTTTGCGAGCGGCTTGGCGATGACGGTGCAGTGGTACGTTGAAAACGGCGCATGGCTCGAAGAAATCCGCTCTGGCGCGTATCGGCGCTGGAAACCCGAAAGCGAACTAGAGAGGGCGTAAACGATGGACTCGAGCCGTAAAGGCATTATTCTCGCCGGCGGGTCTGGTACGCGGCTATACCCGATCACGCGCGTTATTTCCAAGCAGATGCTGCCGATCTACGACAAGCCGATGATTTACTATCCGCTGTCCACGCTGATGATGTCGGGCATCCGCGAGGTCCTGCTGATCTCGACGCCGGATGACACACCGCGCTTCGCGACGATGTTCGGCGACGGCAGCCAATGGGGTATGCAGATCACGTATGCGGTGCAGCCGTCACCGGATGGGCTGGCTCAAGCGTTCATACTTGGCCGGGAATTCGTCGATGGGAAGCCGTCGGCGCTGATTCTGGGCGACAACATTTTCTACGGCGCGGACCTGGGTACGCATCTTGGCAATGCGCATTCAAGAACCAAAGGCGCGACCGTTTTCGGGTATCACGTGCACGACCCGCAACGTTACGGCGTGGTGGAGACCGACACGCGGGGTAAGGTGCTGACGATCGAGGAAAAGCCCGTGAAGCCGCGCTCGAATTTCGCCGTTACAGGCCTTTATTTCTATGACGGCGACGTCTGCGATATTGCTGCGAACATCGAGCCATCCGCACGCGGTGAGTTGGAAATCACGGATGTGAATCGGCACTACCTGGAGCGCGAAGCACTTCATCTGGAGACGCTGGGTAGAGGCTTTGCCTGGTTCGATACGGGCACGCACGAATCGCTGATCAATGCGGCGACATTTATCGCGACGCTACAACAGAGGCAGGGCTTGCTTGTTGCAAGCCCCGAGGAAGTCGCATTCCGGCGCGGCTGGATCGACGCCGAGCAGCTGGGCCGCCTTGCTGCACCTTTGCAAAAGACTGACTACGGCCGATATCTGTCGTCTCTCATTTCGACCATCCACTCATGACCATTCAAGTTCGACATACCGCGATTCCCGACGTGAAGCTCATCGAGCCACACGTGTTTGGAGACTCACGCGGTGCATTCCTCGAGACATTCAATCAGGCCGAGTTCGAAGAAAAAGTGGCGCGCGGCTATACGTTCGTGCAAGACAATCATTCGATTTCGGCGCAAGGGGTTCTGCGAGGCCTGCATTACCAGATCCAGCATCCGCAAGGCAAGCTGGTTCGGGTTGTCGTGGGTGAAGTGTTCGATGTCGCGGTCGATCTGCGGCGCTGGTCGTCCACGTTCGGGCGATGGGTTGGCGTGCGGTTGTCCGCGTCGAACAGGCGGCAGCTATGGATTCCGCCGGGATTTGCGCACGGCTTTGTCGTACTGTCGGATGTCGCTGAGTTCCTTTATAAAGCCACTGCATTCTGGCACCCGGAACACGAACGTACGTTGCGTTGGGACGATCCGGACATCGCCGTCGAATGGGAACTGAATGGTGTTCCGTTCGTTTCATCGAAAGACGCCGCCGGTAGCCGCTTCAACGAGGCTGAGGTTTACTGATGAGAATCGCGGTCACAGGCGTGCGCGGGCAACTCGGCTGGGAGCTCGCACGCTCGCTTTCGCCGCTCGGCGAGGTGATTCATTGGGACCGGGAGCTTGCGGATCTCAGCAAGCCGGTGCTGCTTGACGGCTTGATGAGGTTTTACCGTCCGGACGTTGTTGTCAACGCCGCGGCCTATACGGCGGTCGATAGGGCGGAAGACGATTGCGTAATCGCACGGCTCGTCAATACCGAATCGGTCGACGTGATAGCCCGCGCGGCAAAACGTGCGGGTGCATTGTTCGTTCATTTCTCGACTGATTACGTATTCGACGGAAAGTCGGCGGATCCTTACTCGGAAGATTGCGTGACGTCGCCGCTGAACGTGTACGGCGCGACCAAGCGCGACGGAGAGCTCGCGATCATTGCGTCCGAATGCGATCATCTGATCTTCCGGACCTCCTGGGTCTACGCGACGCGCGGGGCAAACTTCATGCTGACGATGCTTCGGCTCGCCGGGGAGCGTGAAGAGCTCAAGATCGTCGACGACCAGGTTGGCGCACCGACTTCGGCGAAGATGCTTGCCAACGTGACCGCTCATGCTATTTCGCAAGCGATGCGCGAGCGTCGGGAAGGACGCTTCCAAAGCGGACTCTTTCATTTGACATCGCAAGGCGTGACCAGTTGGCACGGCTATGCTTCCGCGATCATCGACTATGCACGCAATCTCGCGCCGTCAGGCCGGGTACGCGTCAAACATATCGAAGCCGTACCGAGCGAGGCGTTTCCGACGCGTGCGGCGCGGCCGCGCAATTCGGCTCTTAACAACGACCGCTTTAGTGAACGATTCGGACTTGCGCGGCCCCATTGGTGGGACGCGCTTGCGCAAACGCTAGATGAGCGGTTTGAGCGTACCGCTCAAGCGTTCCAGATTCGCTGAGGCGTTTGGAAAGAAACCGTGGATTTGCTGCCGGCGCGCGTCAGGATGTTCTGCGGGTACCTTGCTTGCTGGTTCGATACTCCGTCGGCGTGGTGAGCAGGTGCTTCCGGAACAGCTTGGCAAGCCGTCCACCGCTGCCAATGCCGCATCGACGTGCGATCTTGTCGACGGGCAAGCTTGTTTTGGCGAGAAGGCGGCAGCTCATGTCGAGCCGCACGTAAAGCAGGTATTCCGACGGGGTTACGCCCATTTCGCTCTTGAAGCGACGCAGGAAATTCCGTTCGCTCATCGCGGCGATCTGTGCGGCATCGTCGATCGAAATCGGACGAGCGCCGTTGGCCTCAAGCCATTGCGCGGACGCCTGGATTTTGTCGCTGATGTGCGATGCCGTTTTGGTACGCAGGATTGCGCTGAACTGCGTTTCGCCTTGCGGCGCAACCCAATCGGCGACCTGTTGCGCGACTTCCGGCCCGAGATCGTCGCCAACGATACGCAAGGCGGTTCGCAGCGGGCTTGGCGAGTCGACAAGCGGTCGGGTTGGGAATACGCCTCGCGCGTGGCCGTCCTTCTCAACACGCGCACCGTGGGCGTTTGAGAAACCCGCCGCTTCGAGCATCAAGCGTCCCTCAGCGATCGCATGGACGATACCGCTTCTCGGAAACGCCTGCCGGAGCCACACAATCAGACGATCGTCGCGGAACGCATTCGTTGCGCCGGTGCCGCCTGCAATGAACAGCGCGCGGAAGTCATCGTCGTGCCCGTGCGATTCGACACTGTCGGTCCACACGAACACCGAGGAGGAACTGGCGATACGTCCACCGGACGCCGACAACAGCGAGACCTCGTAGCGCGTACGGCGGGGCTCGCCTGCGTCATTCAGGGCATTCGCCGACTGGAATATCTCGATGATGGACGCCACATCTGGTAGAGCAAATCCGTTGAACAATGCAATACCGATGTGGTTTACGCCGGCGGTCTGTGGCAAAGCGCGTGCTTGAAGTGCATTCTTATGCTTCACGTTGCAAAGAAACTCCATCGTACTTTCCCGGAAATGAGTGACTTGCCGGCCGTCTCTAAGCCGCTTTTAATTGTTTGATCGAATGCTACATAACGTTGTTGCGCTGCATTAATGACTGGCCGAATTTGCCAAGGTGTTGGCCAGAATTGCCAAATTCATGGTGTGGTTTTGCGGGCCGGGGAATTAACCGTTGAATAATTGATGTGTTTAAGGTAAAGGTGCGATTGAATTTTCATGTGTGAATTAAATTCGATCTATCGGAGTGGTTGCGATAAAATATATCGAGCAAAGATAGTTCCGGAAGCACCAACGCACGCTTATGAAAATAACTGAACGTTGTCGTCGGGTTTCCGGTCTCGATGTCTGGCCCGCGCCGTCAGTTTCCCGCATGTGTTGTCTGTATCCGCCGGCACCGGGTTGAGCTCAATCAGCTCAGCGATTCGTCGGTTGGGAGGCGTGGGGAGGGCTACAGAACCATGCATCCAGGCGCATCATTGCGAAGAATACTATTTATTATAGATATATAGTATTCCTACGTTACGGTATGAGATAAAGTCAATGTAACAGTCAACGATCCAGCTTTGTCGTACTCGAAGAGGCGTGACTTCACTTTGAAAACATCATCGAATCCCAGTTCATCGACCTTCATGACTACATTGTCGCCAACAAGGGGAAGATGATATGCGAGCCTTTTTCCGGTAGTACGGTAAGTACCAAAACCACCCGTGTACTCGTACACAAAAGTCACTTTCTCATCCATGTGTGCTCCGTTCGGGAGTATTCGTATGAATCGAGGACGTTGATGCAGGTGTCTCGCGAGACGATGCGTAACGTGTAGTTGGACACGCGACTGGAACCTGAATATGAGGGAGAAAAAAAGGAACCTGCCGCCCGAGGGAGCGGCAGGCTAGAAAAATCGAGGGGGTCGGGGTTGACTGAGAGAAGCGCCCCTCGAAAGGCCGACGCCAAGTTTATTCGCTCGAAATAAACACCGGACGCAAGCGGCGGATTGCGTCACGTTGTTGACTGAACATGACATAAGATGGGCTCGTTGCGGTCTGATCATCCAGGTATTTCGAGGGCGCATAGACCCGTGTGGCTGACCCATGGTGTGGAACGCGAGCGACTACCCGGAAGTTGGCCGTCGCGTTTTCCAACGCCACGACCGACTTGCCGGTTTGTTGGAATGGAATTGGCGTGTCGTGAAAACCGTTATCCAGTCGAACGTAGCACTCGAGTGGCGACCGGTCGTGCTCATCTTCCCGGCGGCAGCGATGTACCGCCGGGTTCTGTTTTACGCTTCGACTTGATTCGCGTAGTCAACTTCGGTCAGAGCGCCCGGATCGAACTCACGCCGTTGATCCGGTACTTGTGCTCGGGGCTTCTGCTGTGCCACATGATTGCGCATCCGATAGTCCGTCGGCGTCGTCTCGAGATATTTTCTGAACAGCTTCGACAACTGCCCGCCGCTGCCGATACCGCAGCGACGCGCGATCTTGTCGACTGGCAGACGCGATTCAACGAGCATCCGGCAACTCATATTCAGACGTGCGCGAAGCAGGTAGTCGGAGGGCGTCATGCCGATCTCGCTCTTGAAGCGGCGCAGGAAGTTGCGCTCGCTCATTGCCGCGACCTGCGCCGCGTCGTCGATCGAGATGGGACGATCGACGTTCGCTTCCAGCCAGCGTGCCGACGCCAGGATCTTCTCGCTGATCTGCGGCGTCACGTCTAGCGTGATCGACGAGCTGAAAGGCGTCTTGGGTTGCGGCGCAATCGACTCGGCAACCCGTTGTGCCAGATCGGCACCGAGATCCTCTTCGACGATACGTAGCGCCGTCGATACGGCACCCGGCGCTTCTGTCAACCGCGCCGGATGCAGGCCGTGTGCTTCGCTACCTCCATAAAGAAGGGGGCAGTAGCGACTGGGCAGCCCGGCTGCCTGGAGCAGCAGTTGGCCTTCCGCGATCGGATGCACGATCTCGCTGAACGGATGTCGGCGGCGCAGCCAGTTGCTCAACCGCTCGTCGCGACATGCTTGCTGCACGCCCGCGCCGCCTGCAATGAACAACAGGTGCGTCTCATTCGTGCCTCGATGCGACTGGACATCGTCGGTCCAGACAAATACCGATGACGAACTGGCGATGCGGCCGCCCGCAGCGGAAAGCAGTGAGACGTCGTAACGTGCGCGGCCCGATTGCGGTGCGTCTACTAGCGAGTTAGCCCTCTGGAAAATCTCGATGAGTGCCGCGACCGTAGGCAATGCGAATCCGTTGAACAGCGCGATGTCGACGCGAGTCAGCGCATTCGTTTGCATCGGCACGGCACTGTGCCGCGAACTGCGCGGCAGAGAATGTACCAAATCCATTTATTTTTCCCCGGAAATGTGTGGTCGGCAGAGACTTCTCCCCAAGACTCCGTCTTTTTTCTTATTAGAGCATGCTATACATGTGATTCTCTTGTCAGTATTTCATGTCCGAATTAACCAACACATTGGCTGTTACGGACGCTGAGCGGCGAAATGGCGAGCAGCCTTTGGGCGTCTGATTCTAACCATGATTAAGGTAAGATTTAGAAAGGGTTATCGTATATCTCTACAAACTGGGACGGGATGCATACTGCATCCTTTTATCAATTTATATCGATTTTGGGGTAATTGTGCTCAATAACGGTGCATAGTCCAATAGCGGCCAAATATCTTGTGGTGAATTGCATACCCGACAAGTTGATCAAAGGTGGCGCATTCGCTGCGCCGCGTCGGGCGCTGCCACACAGCGCCATGGCCGATGTTGGGAAAATATGTGCCTCAGGTCATTCGTGATGCGGCCCAACGGTGTGGTCCTTTCGGACTTAAGTTTTCCGATAACCGCCGCAAAACGGTGCGGCACACCGGAAGAGGTAGAATTTTGCTCGGCCGCCTTGTCCCGGTTTCGACGATGCTGGGGCACGGTGCGTCCCGGGACACGGCGCATCTGCACACCAGTTCAATGCGACAACTCGCGAGCCGAGTCGACTTCTCGGTCACGCCGGAAGCCGGCGGCCAGGGGGATTTTGGCGTATGCGGTCTATTACCTTTCTGCAGGCATTGTCCCAGGCGGGAGAGCAGACGGTAGAAATTTTTAAGCAAACGATTGCGCGTGGGGCTAAATAAGCTCTGCGCGCGACCGTTAACGGATTCATGCACAAACAAGACATTCAGACAATCGTATCCGCAGCTCGCGAAACGGCCGATTCCATCGTCGGTGCGCGCGAGTGGAAGACGGCGGAAGATGCCAGTGCGATGCGCGATGTGATCTTCTGGGACATGGTCGCGAAGCGATTGCCTAACACGAACATCGCCGATCTGCTGTCAGTGTTCGATTAGACGCCGTCGTCGACACTGTCTATCTTGCCGTGCAGCATGCCTCGAATCCACCCGCAGCATGTTGGCACGCGCGCAATGGCGAGCGTGTCCAACGTCCGTCAAGCGGCGTCCAGGACTTCACCACGGCTACTGATCCCCAAGCCCGACCAGGGAAAAGATCTTGACGACCGATCCTTGCTTCGGTTGGCGCTCGCCCTGTTGTTGCATGAAGACTTGCATCGCGCGTGTCATTTCTTGAACGGAAAGCTTGCGGTAGGCGCAAATGTTGTAGGTGACGCCGTGTTGCGAGTCCTTGATGAAATTATCTACGTTCGGTAGCTGCATGCTTTCCTCGAAAGCGTCTCACGGTTTTCCAGTTGGAACTGTGATCGTCTTTGACCCACGGGTGAGGACAATAGTCTCGATCGTGGATGAACCTGGGGCGACATGCATTGGCCTGATCCTCCCAGGTCACGAGCGACGATATCCCAGTGTTTCGCAAACCGTCACACCGGTGGTTCCCGACGACATCCTTATTGCCTGAATTTGAAGAGGTCCACGAAAAAGAGCCTGCCGCCCGAGGGAGCGGCAGGCTGTAAGATCGAGGGGTGGGGTTCGCCTATGAGAAGCGCCCCCTCGAAAGACCGAAGCCGAGTTTAGTCGTTCGAAGCAGGCGGCGGACGCACGCGGCGGATGGGGTCATACTCTTGACGGAACAGGACATGAAAAAGGGCTCATCCCGGTAGAGTCAGTCCAGACATGCCGGCCGCAGCGACTCGAACAGCCGCTGTCCGTCTTTGGTGAGCGACATCCCGAGTAGTCCGATAAAGCAGCTTGACGTCCAGTTGCCGCTCGAGCGCCTTCAGATTCTGCGACTGCGCCGCCCGCGACACGCCCATCTCAGCCGCGGCCTCGGTAAAGCGGCGGTGATGCGCAATGCGCGCGAACCATGCGAGCGAGGGAAGTTGCGAGCTAGCTACCGAAATCACCGACAGCCGCGCCCCGGAACGAGCGACCTGCCGATGCACCGGATCACGGCTGGCAATACATCGACAATGCCGACTTGTCGGCCGCGAGCGCCTGCGGGACGAATTCCCGAAGGAAATCGACGAAGGTCCTGATCTTCGCATCGAGGTACTGACGCGACGGGTACAGTACGTAGGCGGTCAGCTTCTGCAACTGATAATCGGGCAGCACACGGACCAGCGCACCGCTGCGCAGCGCCGGCAACGCCGTCGCCATGGGCAGCGAGCCGATGCCAGCGCCCTCCCGCAGCGCAACGTTCAGCGCTTCGATAGCGTTCACCTGGAAGTCTGCCGGGGGAAATTCAAACGTTTCCCGGCCATTGGGTCCTTCCAGATGCCAGCGATCGCGCGGAAACACAGACGAGACGATTTGCAGGCAGGCATGCCCGCGCAGCTCCTGTACCGAGCGTGGCACGCCGCGCTCGCTTAGATAGGCCGGCGCTGCGCATAGCACGCTGTGCACGTCGCCGAGACGATGCGATACGAACCCCGAATCGGGCAGATCGAACATACTCAATTGAAGCGACACGTCGTAGCCCTCGTCGAGGAGGTCTGGCACGTGTTGCGACAACGTCAGCTCGACGGATACCGCGGGATTGTGTTCCCGATAGCGCAAGATTGCCGGTAAGACGTATATCTGACCGAAGCTCGACGTCGCGTGCACCTGCAGTTTTCCGGACGGCCGAGCCTGCGCATCCGCGGCTTCGGCCTCGGCTTCATCGACATAGGCGAGAATCCGCTCGCATCGCTCCAGATAGCGTTGCCCGGCCTCGGTGAGCGCGACGCGGCGCGTGCTGCGGTTGAGCAGACGCGTGCGCAGATGCGCCTCAAGTTGCGCGATCGACCGCGACGCGTTGGCGTTGGTGATATTCAGACGTTGGGCTGCCTCCGTGAAGCTGCCCTCTTCTGCAATGCGAACAAATATTCGCATCATTTGTAGCGTGTCCATTGACCCTTTCCCTGCGATGAATTTCCCGGCACCCCAGCGCGATGCTCGACAAACGACCGCCCTCGATCCATCAATGTATGGAACAGCGCGACCGCCGACGCTGACACAATTGCCGCCGCCGGCGAAGTTTGACGAGGATGTGGATACGCCGCCCGTCCTGGCATCTTCGCTCACAGGTCAGCAACTTGTCCATCCACGCCGTTGAAGACGTCTGGCCGCCGCACCATGAGAATCACGATGAAAGCAGGAAACCGCTTTCCGGGCACTCCGGAGCCAATGCACATGTGGAAAGGTTCCGACGGCGTCCGGCTCGTGGGCATCGGCGTAACGCCGACTCTCTGCATGGCGGGACGACGAAGCCGGGGACCAGCGATTCAACATCGCGGCGCGGCTCGCCAGGCCCGAGAGTGGCACGCATCGTTCGAGTTGTCAGCGATGGCAAACTCCAATAGTCCGTTACTTGCGTGTATGACCGAATGAGTGACCTTACGCCCTTGCCGCTGTTGGACGAGGTCCGGCTGCTAATTGAGTCGGCGCGTGAGCGCGTGGCCACTGCAGTGAACGCCGAGCTGACCCTGCTGTACTGGCAGGTGGGCCGTTGCATCCGCGCAGAGTTGCTGCGCGGTGCGCGCGCCGAGTACGGCCAACAGGTCGTCGCTTCACTTGCCCGCCGACTGACCGCTGAGTATGGTCGTGGCTGGAGCGGCCAGCAGCTTCGCCATTGCGTTCGCGCCGCCGAGGTTTTTCCGGATGAAGGAATTCTCTCCGCGGTGCGGAGAGAATTGAGCTGGACCCATCTCAAGACGCTACTGTATATCGACGATCCCCTTAAGCGTGATTTCTATCTCGAGCTATGCCGACTCGAGCGCTGGTCGTCACGGCAGTTGCAAGAGCGGATCAACTCGATGTTGTTCGAGCGAAGTGCACTTTCACGGAAACCCGCAGAAACAGTGCAACACGATCTTGCGCAGCTACGGCAAGAACAACGCGTGTCGCCGGACGTGCTGCTCAAGGACCCCTATGTGCTGGATTTCCTCGGGCTTAACGACCGCTATCTGGAGAAGGATCTGGAGGACGCCATCCTGAGGGAGATGGAGCAGTTCCTCCTCGAGCTCGGTGCCGGTTTCACTTTCGTGGCGCGCCAGAAGCGCGTACAGATCGATCATGACGATTTCTACATCGACCTGCTGTTCTACAACCGCAAGCTCAAACGTCTCGTGGCTATCGAACTGAAACTAGGCGCCTTCAAGGCCGAGTACAAGAGTCAGATGGAACTGTATCTGCGCTGGCTCGCGAAGTACGAACAGGAGCCCGACGAGCAGCCCCCACTTGGGATTATTCTGTGTGCCGGCAAGAAGCAGGAACAGATCGAATTGCTCGAACTCGACAAAAGCGGCATCCATGTTGCCGAATACCTCACCGTGTTACCGCCGCGTGAGGCGTTGCAGGCCAAGCTGCAGCAATCGATCGCGTCGGCAAGGGCGCGCCTGCAAGAGCAGCAAAAAACCTGAAGTCCAGGTGCCGACGTTTTTCCTGGCTGGCGCCCAACCAGCTTTTGTCACTCGCATACCTCCAGGCCCCCTCCCGGGCACGACCCGCTAACGCCCCTCTCGGCGCCCCGAGCCTCCTCCCCAGTTCCCCACCCCCGTCGGCAACACGCCAGAACGGGACTTTTTTCATGAATCGCGGTGGACGCGTTAATGTACCAGCGCCGCGAGGCCGGGTATCGGGCGTCCCAGATACTCGCCGCCATAGGCGCAAAACGTACTTCTACCCACCGCGTTAATATTTTTTCATGGATTCTTTATGCTTATTAAGAACGTAGCAGTCAGCTTGCCCTCCAGGATCGTTACGAACGAGGAAGTGATCGATATGATTCGATTCCATTCCAAGGAGTACGAGGGCGACATCGACAGGGGGATGCGCACCATCAAGACGTTGCTCGACAGAAGCGGACTGGTCAACCGGCGCTGGTGCGAAAGCCACGAGTCGCCTATCGATCATGTCGCGATGGCGACGCGCAAGGCGCTATCGGAAACGTATCTGAAGCCGGAACATATCGAGCTGTTTATTTATGTCGGTATTGGAAGAGGGTTCCTCGAACCCGGCAACAGCCACATGATGGCCAGCACGCTTGGCTTCGTCAATGCGGAATGTTTCGATGTGGTCGACGCCTGCATGAGCTGGACTCGAGCCATGGCGATTATCGACAGCCTTTTCAAGTCGGGTCAGTACAGAAACGCTATGATTGTGAATGCCGAGTTCAATATGCTTGCAGGCGGTCCACTCTATCCGGGGAATTTTGCGTTGAAGAACCAGGCTCAGATTGAATATACCTTGCCGTCGTTCACGATAGGCGAGGCGGCGACCGCTACGTTGCTCGTCGCAAAAGAGCCGGATAACTTCACTTTCGCTTTCCGCGCGAAGCCGGAAGTGTCGGACCTGTGCACCATCCCGATTCCCGGCTACGAAGGGTATTGCCACCCGACCGAGCGGATCGGGAAAAACGGCGACATGCGTTTCACTTCATTCGGCCATGAGCTTCACAAGAATTCGGACGAGTTGTCCGCGGTATTGACTAAACTGCCTGTTCCGAAGAAAGACATCGACATCGTCTTTACCCACGCATCCTCCAAGGCGGCGTGGCAAGGTTATGGCGCCAAGGTGGGGATCGACGACAAGATGTATCACATCTATCCGGAAACCGGAAACCTCGTTTCGGCTTCGATCCCGGCTGCCATTTCACTGGCAAAGGACGGCGGGCAGTTGAAGAGAGGTGACAGAGTGCTGTGCTGGGTCGGCAGCGCCGGCATGTCATTCAACGTCAGCAGCTTCAAATTCTGAGGCTGGATAAATAAAGACAAAGCACGACATGAGAGCCATTTCAGGGAGCATCCGTTACCTCAACCGAGTGGTTCATGACTCGGCCAAGGTGTCGGACTACAGCGTGTTGGCTGTTGGCGTAATCGGTACGATCGGACATCCGCTGTACTGGCTGTGGTGGACGTACATCGATCCTCAGCCCAATGAAAGCCTGCTGATGCGTGCTTTCGGCACAGCCGCCTGTGCGCTGCTGCTTTTGCGCCGTTTCTGGCCCGCTTCGGCCGCGCGCTTCCTGCCGTGGTATTACTTCGTAACGGTAGCCTATACGCTACCGTTCTTTTTCACTTATTACCTGATTGCCGGTCACTATTCGATGCTCTGGTCAATGGCCGAGCTGGGCATGGTGTTTTTCCTGATCGCCATCTTTCCGTCATTCGTTGCGTTAGCACTCAATCTGATTCTGGGTATTGGTGTTGCCGTCCTGTGTGCCAGGATCGTTATTCCGCAATCCCTCCACGTGGATGGGCAGCTCTTTCTCTACACGTATCTGCCGGTTTTTACATTCGGCATTTTCGCCGGCCTTACGTTCAGTTACAGCAACCTGAAGGGCATCGTCGCGCAGGCGAAAAATGTGGCGTTTCGCGCGCTCGCCGGCTCGATCGCTCATGAAATGCGCAATCCTCTCAGCCAACTGAGACACGTACTGGATCGCATGGAAGAGGCGCTGCCCGCGGTGACGGATGTCAACCCGTCGCCGGCTTTGTCGCATGACAGGGCGGCGTTGCTTTATCGGCATCTCGCGCACGGCCAATTGTCGATCGATCGGGGTCTGCGCATTATCGCCATGACGCTGGACGAAGTCAGTGCGAAACCCATCCGCTCGGAACATTTCACCTATCTGAGCGCGGCGGCCACCACGCGTAAAGCGCTGGACGAATACGGTTTCGGCGATCAGAAGGAGCGCGCCAAGGTCCGACTCGCGGTGCTGGAAGATTTCATCTTCAAGGTCGACGAAACCGTCTATCTGTTCACGCTGTTCAATCTGATCAAGAACGCGCTCCATCACATTGCCGCGCATCCCTTGGCGACGCTTACGCTGACGGTCGACCGCCAAACGGTGCTGGTTCATGACACCGGCCCCGGCATTGCGCCCGACCTCCTGCCGCATCTGTTCGAGCCTTTTCGGACCGCGGGTAATTCAGCGGGTACGGGGCTCGGCCTTGCCTATTGCCAGCGCGCGATGCGCGCCTTCGGCGGCACGATCGCTTGCCGCTCGGAAGTCGGGAAATTTACCCAGTTCACGCTGCAATTCCCCGTCGTCTCCAGCAGAGAAGTGGGAGAGCATGAGCAGAAGATTTTCGAGCGCGCCACGCCGTTTTTCACCGGCAAGCACATTCTCGTCGTGGACGACGACGCCGTTCAGCGAGCGCGAAGCCGTCGCGCGCTGTCGAAGGTGGGCGCGGACGTGAGCGAGGCGGAAAACGGCGAAGTGGCGTTGAGCGCGCTTCAACAGTCTACGCCGTACGACCTCGTGCTGATGGACATCAATATGCCGGTCATGGACGGCTACACCACCGCCGAGAAAATCCGCGCCGACCATCAATACCCGAACTGGAACGTGCTGATCGCCGCCCATACGGCGGAGCCGGCCAATGTGACGCGTGTGCTCGCCCGTCGCGCCGGCATGGACGACATGATCAGCAAATCCGTCAGCGCGGTGGAACTGATCACGGCGCTCCAGACGCTCTTCGAAAGCGGCAATCGGCATGTTCACGGCCATCCATTCGACGGGTTCGCCGGCAAAACGATTCTGGTGGCGGACGACGACACCTACAGCAGGCGGATTGCCAAAGGTTACCTGGAGCGATGCGGCGCACGCGTCGTCGAGGCCGAACATGGGCCGGCCGTGCTGGCGAGGTTGGAGGAGAAGGTCGTCATCGATGCCATCGTCACGGACATGAACATGCCGGGAATGGGCGGCGTGGAAACGACGGCGTTGATTCGCGCCCGTGCCGACGCGTATGCCCAGATCCCTATCATCGCGTTGACCGGCCAATCCGACATGAAAGCCGTGCAGGCCTGCCTCGCGGCGGGCATGAACGAGGTCATGATCAAGCCCGTGCAGATCGGCTCCCTCTATGCTTCCCTTGCGAGGCAGTTTGCTCAGCAGCGTGCCTCACATGTACCGGCGAAAGCAGAGCCAGCGCGGACGCCCGCGGTGCAAGCCGGCAAGCCT
The DNA here is from genome assembly GCF_046027355.1 of Paraburkholderia sediminicola. Lineage (GTDB taxonomy): Bacteria > Pseudomonadota > Gammaproteobacteria > Burkholderiales > Burkholderiaceae > Paraburkholderia > Paraburkholderia sediminicola_B. The sequence continues at coordinate 48,207 of NZ_JAQQEK010000010.1, forward strand.
GCGCCGGTCAAGGATGGCCCGCTGCTCGACGAGAAGCACCTTGAAGAACTGGTGGCGCTCGATTTGCTGGACCAGACGTTCCTCAACGGCATCGAGCAAATCCGTTCGACTGTGGCACAACTCGCTGCCAGCGTGGCGGCACGCGACCTCGAATCGACGCACGGAGCCTTACACGTTCTTCTCGGCATCAGCGGCAATATCGGCGCAAAGGCGCTGCATCAGTTCGTGCGGCAGATCTATCCGCGCGTGGTGGAAGGCGAGTGGCCCGCGGAGGCCGACTGGCTGGCGCGAATCTGCTCGTTGAGCGACGACTCGGCCCCTGCCTTACAGACGTATTTCGCTTTGGCCAAAGCGCGTGGCGATCATGGGGACGCGCTGAGCGATTGATGGGCGTCGTAGGGCTACCCGGCGTCAATGGTTTGCATTCGGCTTGTGGAGTCGGGAAAAACCGTCGTTATCGTAGTGACCGGGTCGGGCGTTAAGCGCCGCTCGGTAGGGCGGAGCAACTGGGCCGAGTGATCGAATGCTTGCCCGGCATCGAGTTCGCGCATTCTTATAGCATGACTGAAGCGTGTCCGAGCGTTTCGGCCAACTCGCCTTCGAACCACGATGAAGCTGGACACACGACACGTGGGGCGAGGCCGTGCACACGGTCGTCGTGTGCAAGCCCGGCGCACCGCGCGCCATTAACTAGCCATTAGCTCACCAGCGGCGCCACCCGCGCGGGGTGGTCCGGTTTGCCGCGCATTCTGGCTTACTTCGACTCAGGCAATGGCGATTGAAGAATTCATGCCGACGAACAGCGGTGTGCCAGGCGCGCCGTCATGCAAAACGGAGAGTGGAGGAACAATGGGTGTTTTGAGCGGTATTCGCGTGCTGGAATTCGAGGCCATCGGTCCGGGTCCGTTTGGCGCCATGTTGCTCGCCGACATGGGCGCGGACGTATTGCGTATCGACCGGCCGCTTCCACCTCAGGATCTGGGACCGAAGACGAACGGCAAGCGTGCGGACGTCACGGGCCGTGGGCGTCGCTCGGTCACGCTCGATCTGAAGCAGCCGCAGGCGGTCGCGGCCGCATTGGATCTGATGTCGCGCGCCGATGTCGTGATCGAAGGTTTTCGCCCCGGCACGATGGAGCGTCTTGGGCTTGGGCCGCAAGCCGCGTTGGCTCGCAATCCACGCCTCGTGTATGGCCGCATGACGGGCTGGGGACAAACAGGGCCACTCGCGGAGCGGGCAGGCCACGATCTCAACTACATCGCGCTGTCCGGCGTGCTGTCGGGCATCGGCCGCGCCGACGGGCCGCCCGTGCCGCCGCTAAACCTCGTGGGCGACTACGGCGGCGGCGGCATGCTGCTCGCGTTGGGCGTGGTGGCGGCGTTGTTCAACGTCCAGCGTGGCGGGGAAGGCCAGGTGATCGACGCCGCGATGATCGAAGGCGCGGCGCAATTGGGCTCGGTGATCTGGGGGCTGCTTGCGTCGGGTAACTGGCGGGAAGAGCGCGCCAGCAATCTGCTGGATGGCGGAACGCCTTGGTACGACAGCTATCGCACACGGGATGGTGGGTACATGGCGGTCGGCGCGGTCGAGTCGCGCTTCTATGCGGAATTGCTGTCGAAGCTCGGCCTCGCGGATGCGGGGCTGCCGGCCCAGCATGACCGCAGCGGCTGGCCCGTGCTGCGCGAGCGATTCGCGGCGGCATTTCTCACGCGTTCGCGCGACGAGTGGTGTGCGGTGTTCGAAGGCAGCGATGCATGTGTCGCGCCGGTGCTGAGTTTCTCGGAAGCGCCTGCGCATCCACAGCATCGCGCCCGCGGCAGTTTTGTCGAGGTGGCGGGCGTGGTCCAGCCGGCGCCCGCGCCGCGTTTTTCCGCGACGCCGTCGGCAATCGCGAAGCCGGCGCCGCAGCGCGGCGAGCATGGGCTCGCTGCCTTGCGCGACTGGGGGTTCGATGAAGCCGCCGTAGAACGTATGCGTGAACATGGGTTGGGTTATCAAGCTGAGGCGGAGACAAACAAATGAAAGTATTGGTCGCGGTGAAACGCGTGGTGGATTTCAACGTCAAGGTTCGAGTCAAGTCGGATGGCTCCGGCGTCGAGCTGGCGAATGTCAAGATGAGCATCAATCCGTTCGATGAAATCGCCGTCGAAGAAGCGGTGCGCCTGCGGGAAAAGGGCGTGGTGAGCGAAGTGATCGCGGTATCGTGCGGCACCCAGGCTTGCCAGGAAACCTTGCGCACGGCAATGGCGATCGGCGCGGATCGCGGCATTCTGGTCGAGACCGATGCGGAGTTACAGCCGCTCGCCGTTGCCAAACTGTTGAAGGCGCTGGTCGACAAGGAGCAACCGCAACTGGTGATTCTCGGCAAGCAGGCCATCGATAACGACTGCAACCAGACCGGGCAGATGCTGGCGGCACTCGCGAGTTTTGCGCAGGCCACATTCGCGAGCCGGATCGAGCTGGCTGACAATTGCGCGACCGTCACACGTGAAATCGACGGCGGCCTGGAGACGCTTCGGCTGACGCTGCCGGCGGTAGTCACGAGCGACCTGCGCCTGAATGAGCCGCGCTACGCGACGTTGCCCAACATCATGAAGGCGAAGAAAAAGCCGCTGGATGTCGTCACGCCGGAACAACTCGGCGTGGATATCGCGCCGCGTCTGAAGGCGCTCAGCACGACTGAGCCGGCCGGACGCGGCGCGGGCATAAAGGTGCCCGACGTCGCGGCGCTGGTCGCGAAGCTCAAGAACGAAGCCAAAGTCATCTGAGGGAATCGATATGAGTGCATCCAATCAAGTGCTGGTCGTGGCTGAACACGACCACGGTTCGATCCGAACCGCCACGCTGAACACGGTAGCGGCGGCGCTGCAATGCGGCGCTGAGGTTCATGTGCTCGTGGCCGGGCAGGAGGCGGCCGGCGCGGCAAGAGCCGCCGCCGCGATCAAAGGCGTCACGCGCGTGCTGCATGCGGACGCGCCACATCTAGCCGACGGCCTCGCGGAAAACGTCGCGGCTCAGGTTGTCGCGCTCGCCGCAGGTTACGGCCATATCCTGTTTCCCGCCACCAGTGCAGGCAAGAACGTCGCGCCGCGCGTCGCGGCGCTGCTCGACGTCGCGCAGGTTTCCGATATCGTCCGTGTGCTGAGCCCGGACACGTTCCAGCGTCCGATCTACGCGGGCAATGCCTTGGTGACGGTGCAAAGCAGCGATCCGGTGAAGGTGCTCACCGTGCGTGTGACGGGATTCGATGCCGTGGCGGCCGAAGGCGGTGCGGCGCGGATCGACACGATCGATGCGGTAGCGGACAGCGGCTTGTCCAGCTTCGTCGAGCGCGTGGTGGCGAAAAGCGACCGGCCGGAACTCGGCGACGCGCAGATCGTCGTGAGCGGCGGCCGTGCGCTCGGCAGCAGCGAGAAATTCGCCGATGTCCTCATGCCGCTCGCCGACAAACTCGGCGCGGCGCTTGGGGCGAGCCGCGCGGCGGTCGATGCGGGCTTTGCGCCGAACGACTGGCAAGTCGGTCAGACAGGCAAGATCGTCGCGCCGCAACTGTATGTGGCGTGTGGCATCTCGGGCGCGATTCAGCATCTGGCCGGCATGAAAGATTCGAAGGTGATCGTCGCGATCAACAAGGATCCGGAGGCGCCGATCTTCAGTATCGCGGATTATGGGCTTGAGGCCGATCTGTTCGATGCGGTGCCGCAGCTGGTTAGTGCCATCTGAGGTGTTTCAACGCAGTAAAAAAAGGGGTATCGCATGTATCACGTAGCGATACCCCTTCGCATTTGCTACGACACCAGCGAATACGGGTTCGTCCCGTCATCGCGAAGCTCACCTTGAACTTCGCCACGCTAGCCGAAAAAACGCCGGCGTGCGTTTCGACGCAGGCCGGCGAAGGTGGCGTCCCGGTTCACCGCCGGGACTCCTTGGATTACTGCAGATTGCCGGCCACTGCGATGGTCTGCCCGGTAATGTAGTTCGACTCGGGCGAGCAGAACAGGTACACGCCGCCTGCCGCTTCTTCCGGCGTGCCGCCGCGTCCGAGCGGATTGCGCTGCGCGTGCGTCTTGAGCATCTCGGGATTGAGGCCCACCCGAATATCGCGTCCTTCGATCTTCACAGTCGCACCCGCGTGAGCGTCGGCCGTCGTCATGCGTGTGTGGATCAGACCGAACGCCACGCAATTCACGTTGACGTTGAAGCGCCCCCATTCGCGGCTCAGCGCGCGGGTCATGCCGATCACGCCGGCCTTGGCCGACGAGTAATTCATTTGCCCCGCGTTGCCATTGAGCGCGGACGTCGACGAGATGTTGACGATCTTGCGATACACGTCGCGGCCGGCTTCCTTGTCGGCGGCGTGGAGCGCCTTCACGTGCGGATAGGCGGCCCGCAGGATGCGAAACGGCGCGGTCATATGGCAATCGATGATCGCGTACCACTGCTCGTCGGTCATCTTCTGGATCACGTCGTCCCACGTGTAACCGGCATTGTTGACGATGATGTCGATGCCCTTGTACGTGCTCATCGCCGTATTGATGAAACGGTCGGCGAAGTCCGGCGCGCCCACGTTGCCGACGCAGGCCACGGCGTCCGCGCCCATCTTCTTCAAGACTTCGACCGTTTCGTGCGCCGGGTCGGCGTCGAGGTCGTTGATGACGAGGCGTGCGCCTTCGCTCGCCAGTTTCTCGGCGATCGCGCGGCCGATGCCGCGACCCGATCCGGTGACGAGCGCCACTTTGCCGTCAAGCTTTCCCATGTTTCCGTCTCCTTGTTTGATGCTCATGACAGGGCGATCACGGCGTCGCCGAGCACGCGCGGTTCGCCGTATTGATTCGCCGTTTGAATTTCCACTTTCACGCGGCGTTCGCCGTCGGCCTCGAACTTCTCGACTACGCGGCCACTGCACGTGATCCGGTGGCCGAGATGCGTGATGCCGACAAAGCGCACGCCGAATTGACGCAGTTGCCGCTGGTCGACCCAGCCGCTCAAGAGACGGCCGAGGTAGGCCATCGACAGCATGCCGTGCGCGAATACGTCGGGCATGCGGGCGCGGCGCGCGAAGTCGAGGTCGATGTGGACCGCGTTGTGATCGCCCGAGGCGCCGGCAAACAGCGCCAGCGTGGTGCGATCGATGGGCGCGAGCGTCAGCGGCGGCAGCGTGTCGCCGACCTTGACGGCGTCAAAGCTCAATGTGCTCATTCGTATTCCTCCTCAGCCATTGCGATGAACCAGCACGCTGCGCAGATCGGCCACGTGCTCGCCTTTCTGGTTCGTCACGCGCGTTTCGCGCACCACGAAATCGAGTGCGCCACCTTTCTTGTCGTAGATGTCGGCGATGTGGCATTCGAACAGCAGCACGTCACCGGCGTAGGCCATCCGGTGATAGGTGAACGACTGCTCGCCGTGCAGGATGCGGGCGACCTGGATGCCGATCTCGTCGCGCCAGCTTTTGTCCGGCTGTTCCAGCTCCAATGAAAACAGGAAGGTCGGCGGCAGCGGCAGGTTAGGGTGGCCCGCGTCGCGCGCGGCGGATTCGTCGAAGTAGACCGGATTGGTTTCGCCGATTGTCTGGGCGAAAAAGCGCAACCGGCCCGCTTCGGCCACCGTGCGAAACGCGGGAATGACTTTGCCGATGTGTTTTTTATCGATCATGTCGGACACTCCGTCGGAAGCTGCACATAAGTCGGTGCATCAAGCGGCCTTGTATACGGTCGTGACGCACGCGCCGCCGAGCCCCAGGTTGTGTGCCAGCGCGACCTTCGCGCCTTCGACCTGGCGCTGCTCGGCCGTGCCGCGCAATTGATGCGTCAGCTCATAGCACTGCGCGAGACCGGTGGCGCCCAAAGGATGTCCCTTCGACAGCAGGCCGCCCGACGGGTTGACCACCCACTTTCCGCCATAGGTGTTGTCACCGTCGTTGACGAGCTTTTCCGCTTCGCCTTCACCGCACAAACCGAGCCCTTCGTAGGTCAGCAGTTCGTTCTGCGCGAAGCAGTCGTGCAGTTCGATCACGTCGATGTCTTCCGGACCGACGCCAGCCTGCTCATAGGCGAGTGCAGCGCCGGCGCGCGTCATGTCGAAGCCGACCACGCGGATCATGTCGCGCGTGTCGTAGGTGCTCGGCTGGTCGGTGGTCAGGGACTGGCCGGCGATCAGCACGTCGGTGCGCAAGCCGCGCTTGCGGGCGAATTCCTCCGACACCACGATAGCCGCCGCCGCGCCGCAAGTCGGCGGGCAGGCCATCAGACGCGTCAGCACGCCCTCCCAGATCATCGGCGAGGCGAGCACTTCTTCCGGCGTCACGACGGTGCGGAACACCGCCAGCGGATTGCGCGCGGCATGCTGGCTCGCCTTCGCGCGAATCTTCGCGAACGTGGCGAGCTTGGTGCCGTACTTCTCCATGTGGGCGCGGCCGGCGCCGCTGAACTGGCGAATCGCATTCGGCAGATCGGTGCGGTCCACCAGTTCGTCGACCAGATTGATCGCACGTTCGAGCGCCGGCGCACGGTCACTCCACTTCGACGACAGCGCGCCCGGCTGCATGAATTCGAAGCCCACCGCGAGCGCACAGTCGACCGCACCGCTTTGCACGGCCTGCCGCGCGAGGAACAGCGCGGACGAACCCGTCGCGCAGTTGTTGTTCACGTTGATGACAGGAATGCCGGTCATGCCCACGTGATAAAGCGCCTTCTGACCACAGGTCGAATCGCCGTACACATAGCCGGCGTAGGCTTGCTGAACGTCCGCGTAATCGATGCCGGCATCGGCCAGCGCCTCGCGCACGGCGCCCGCGCCCATCACGTCGTAGGGATCGCTGGTGCCCGGCTTCTTGAACGGAATCATGCCGACGCCGGCTACGAAGACTTGACGAGTCATATCACTGCTCCTTGGTATGGGATGTTCGGATTACAACTTGCGGGAGATGAGGTCACGCATGACCTCGCTCGTGCCGCCATAGATACGAGTGACGCGCGCGTCGGCGAACGCCCGGGCCACCGGGTACTCCAGCATGTAGCCGTAGCCGCCGTGCAGCTGCACCATGTCGTCGAGCGCCTTGCCGAGCGATTCGGTGGCGAAAAGTTTGGCGATCGCAGCTTCTTCCAGCGTGAGACGCCGGCGCACGTGTTCGGCGAGGTAGTGATCGACGAGGACACGCACGGCGGTTGCTTGCGCCTTGATGTCGGCCAGCTTGAACTTGGTGTTCTGAAAGTCCCACACGGTCTGATTGAACGCCCTGCGGTCCTTGACGTAGTTGATCGTGTGCTCGAGGCAGGCCTCCAGTTTGGCAGCAGCGCCGACGGCGATCGAGAGCCGTTCCTGCGGCAGTTCGCCCATCAGATAGGCGAAGCCCTTGCCCTCTTCACCGAGGCGATTGCTCACGGGCACGCGCACGTTGTCGAAGAACAGCTCGGCGGTGTCCTGCGAGTGCATTCCGACTTTGTCGAGCTTGCGGCCACGGCGGAATCCCTCACGCGTCGCCTCGACGACGATCAGGCTCACGCCCTTGGAGCCCGCACTCGGATCGGTCTTGCAAACGAGAATGATGAGGTCGGCGTTCAGGCCGTTGCTGATGAAGGTCTTGCTGCCGTTGATGACGTACTCGTCGCCGTCGCGCAGGGCCGTGGTCCGGATTGCCTTCAGGTCGCTGCCGGTGCCCGGCTCCGTCATGCCGATCGCGAGGATGGATTCGCCGGTGCATGTCTTGGGCAGCCATTTCTGTTTCTGCTCTTCATTGCCGATGCGGGCAATGTACGGGGCGATGATGTCGGAGTGCACGCCGAAGCCAAGACCGCTCAAGCCGGCGCGATTCACTTCCTCGTTGAGGACCGCCGCGTGGCCGAAGTCGCCGCCGCCGCCACCATATTCCGTGGCCAACGTGAGACACAGCAGACCTTCGCGGCCCGCCTTCAACCATGTCTCGCGGTCGACACGGCCGGCCTTGTCCCACTCGGCCTGCTTGGGCGTGCACTCCCGCTCCAGGAAGCGACGCACCGTGGTGCGCAGCATTTCATGATCGTCACGAAAAACGGTGCGTGTAATTTGCATAACTAAATTCCTGAAAATGGACGCGGCGTGAGTCCGTGAGTGGAGTTATCCCGCGCAGGCGATATGCGCGGCAGGTTCGGAGTGGTAAAGCTGCTCGACTAGATGCGCGCGGCGCGCGCGGGTCACGGCCTGGTTGACGTAACCTTTTTCGGCGATCTCGTTGGCGTCGATCGAAGGCGGTTCGGCCATCAGCATCAGGCGCTCGATGGTCCGGCTGGCGCCGCCGCCCTGGTGACCGGCAAGCCGTTCGCGCAGCGCGGTGACCACGACCGGATGCTCGACCAGCGCCGCCGCGTCGAGCTCGGCGAGCTCGGGGGCGAGACGCCGGCAGGCGGCCACATTCGGCCACGCGAGCGCGGCGAGAAAGTCGCGGTCGTGGCCGCAGATCACGGCGTCGGAGATCAGCGGGGCGCACAGGTCGAGCAAGCCGAGCCGCACCGCGCCGGTTCGCACCCAGGTGCCGCTCGTCAACTTGAAGTCCTCGACCACCCGGCCGGCGAACAGCAGGCCTTGGCCCGGATCGTCGGGATTCGCGAGGCGCACGGCGTCGCCCAGCCGGAAGTAACCTTCGTCGTCGAAAGCGGCGGCGGTCAGTGTGGGATTGCCGATGTAGCCGGCAAACACATTTGCGCCGCGCATGCGGATTTCGTAGCGGCCATCGCCGCCTTCGAGCGGCAGGAGCTTGACCTCCGAGCCCGGCACCGGTCCGCCGATGTTGCCGAGATCGGTCGCGGGCCAGCCGCAGTAAGTGCCCATTCCACTCGTCTCGGTGCAGGCAAGGCCCGTCGAGAACACGATGCGCTTGCCGATCGTGTCGACGGCTACGCGCTGAATGCGATGCCATACGTCCGTCGGCAGACTTGCTCCGCCGTAGCCGAAATACTGCACGTTGGCGAACAGGCTCTGGGCGAGCACGGGGTCGCGCTCGAGTTCGCCCGCCAGCACGGCCCATGCTGAGGGCACGCTGGTGAAGATGGTCGGCGAGACTTCACGGAGATTACGCACGGTGCGCTCGATCAGGCCAGGCAGTGGCCGGCCGTCGTCGATATAGTGAGTCGCGCCGAATTGTATCGAGCGGCCGATGTTCAGGACGCCGCCGAGGCCGTGGTGCCAGGGCAGCCAGTCGAGAAACACCGGCTGCGATTCTTGCAGCCAGCCGAGATTGTCGGCGTAGTAAGCGGCGACCGCCCTGAAGTTACTGTAGGCGAGCGGCACGCCTTTCGGGGTGCCAGTCGAGCCCGATGTGAAGAGGATGCGCACGGTGTCGTCGTGGCGGATGGCCGCGTGCGCGGCGGCCACTGCGGCAGCGCGCGCCGGCGTCAGCTCACAGGCAAGCAGGTCGGCCCATGCGCATTGTGAGCGTTGGTGATTGCATACAGCGATGACCGGCGTTGCGGTCAGTTCAGCGATCGCGAGCGCGCGTTCGAACGGCGTCGCGTCCTGCACGAACACGGCCGCCGGCGGCACCAGTTCGAGCACGCCTTTCAGCCGCGCGAAGTTCTTGCTCAGCGTCGAATAGGCGGGCGACACCGGTGCGGCGGGAATGCCGACGTATTCGGCTGCCAGCAGCAGCACCGCCTGTTCGATCGAATTGCCCGACAGCAGGACGAGCGGGCGCTGCTGTCCGAGGCCCATGTCCAGCAATCCGGCGGCGACTGTTTGCACCTGACGCCACAGTTCGCGCCAACTGATCGAGCGCCACGCGCCGCTTGCATCGCGTTCACGGAATGCCGGACTGGCGCCGCGGCGCTCGGCCCATTCGGGGATGAAATCAGCGAAGCTGGTTTGCGTAATGTCGGGGGGCGGACTGGCCGAACTGAGCATCAACGTGCCGTCGGAGCGGCGCGCGACGAGCGGACGCCGTTCGGGAAAGCGTACGGGACGGTAAGGGGCTGCCGTGTAGTCATTAGCCATGAGCGTAGTCATTACGCTTGTCTCCTGAGCTTCAGTGCGCGCCAAGGTGCGCACCTGCGTTTGTTTTGTGAGGCGCGCCTGCCGTGAACGGTTGCGCGCGACCCCTTGAGTTATAGGATAGGGGCTCGTGGCCGGGAGCGAACCACCCAAGGTGGGTGGCCAGGAGGGATGGAGCAGAACGCGAGGGGGACGCCCGGCGGAGTACGTGAAGACCTGGGCGCGTCAGCCGGCCTCTTCACCGGCAACGGGTGGCGAGCCCAGTTCGAGGTCGCGTACGCGTGCTACCGCTTCATCGCGGCTGGTCACGCCGAGCTTGCCGTAGATGTTCTTCAGATGCCACTTCACGGTCTCAGGCGAGATGCCGAGCGTGCGGGCAATTTTCTTGTTCGGCAACGCCTGCGCAAGCAGGCCGACAACCCGCGCTTCGCGCTCGCTCAGTGTCTCGGCGCCAGTGGGCGGCGCGCTTCGGGTGCCGGGTTTGGCGGCCGCTTCTCCGCCGCGGCTCAAGGTGGCCTTCCGCGCAGCCTGCAGCCGGTTCACATAGAAGGACAAAACCGGATCGTGTGCCTCGCCTTGTACCACTGCGGTAATGAGATCCAGCGCGCCGGGATCGGCGTCGAGCAGGCTGCGCACGAGACCCAGCCGGTGACCCCGGCGTAACGCGGCGAGCACGGCGTCGCGCGCCGCATCGGACCGGCCGCGCCGCGCGTCGACGACGGCCGCCTGCATCTGGAAATGCGCAACATGACGTTGCCAGCCGCGGGCCTCGCAGAATGGAATCAGCGCCTGAAGGCGGGCCGCGGCACTTTCGAAATCTTCGTGGGCAATACAGCAATTGATGTGCGAGCTCTCCGCCATGGCGTGGATTTCCGCGCCTGCCCCCGCCGGGGTGGCCACCGAGGTGTCCACGGCCCGCGCCGCGATCATGTCGATGCGGGCGAGGCCGGCTTCCGCTGCATCGAACTGAGCGCTCAGCAGATGGCGACGAATCTGCTCCGCCATGCTATGCGCGATGAGCCGATGCAAACCGTATTGCGTCGCGTATTCTTCGAGGCGCTCGAGATAGGCGAACGCATCGAGACGATGTCCCGCTACCCAATGGACCGCAGACAGCACGGTCAGTACACGCAATACGGAGTCCGGAATGGACACGCGTTCGAGCACGTCGATGCGATCCTCGAGAAGCTTGCGAGCCGCGTCCAGTTCGTTGAATTCGTACAGCACTTCGCCGAGCAGGGCTGCCGCAAAACACGCCGCTTCGGCGGCGGCGCTGCCGCGCCGATCGGCCTCGAATAGAACGTCTCGGCTGATCCGCTCGACCTGGATGAACCGGCCTTCCAGCGCATAGCTGAAACCCGCGATGCAGCGGCCGTTCAGCATGCCGGCCGAGGTACCCATGAGCGGTGCGCCGTCCACGAGGAGTTGCGGCGCCTCGCTCTGAACGCGGCGGGCTTCTTCGTACTCGCCGAGGCGCATGTAAATCCACGACAGCAGGTTGTTGCGGCCGCCGACGGCGAGGCTGTCGGCGTCGGCCGGAATGGGCAGCAAGTGCGGCAACACCGATACCGCCTCGTCGGAGTCGTCGCGCTGGACCGCGAGCGCCGCCTGTAAGAGGGTGAGCCGATAGCGGGAATGCGCATCGCTTTCGGGGATATCAGCGTGCAGGCGCGCGATGGCGGTGGCGCAGGCATCGAATTCACGCGCATACAGTTGCAGATGCACCATCCATAGGCGCAGTCCGATACGGGCTTGCACTTCGGCAAGCGGCAGAAGACGTATCAGCCCGACCAGCTTGCGCAGGTCGCCGTTGATCTGCATCGTTCGCGCGACGCGCAGCACGAGGTCGGCCGCCGCTGCCGGCTCGCCCGCGAGTAACGCATGCCGCACGGCGTCGTCGGGCTGCTCGTGATCGCGGAACCAGGTCCATGCGGCCAGATGCACGTTCCGTTGATGCGGTTCGCTGCGTGCACGAAAACGCTCGAGCAGTGTCTCGCGAAAGAGCGGATTCAGCCGATACCACGACTCGCGACCCGAACTTTCGATGGGTGCGAGGAACAGGTTGTCGCTCTCCAGTCTCGTCAGCAGCGCACGCACTTCGGCGGGCGACTGTTCGTCGCCGATCAATGCGATGCACAGCGGTGCGCATACCCGCGTGCAGCTCGCCATCCGGACCAGCAGTTCCACTTCGGAAGGCGCGAGGCGAGACAATACTTCGCGTTCGAAGTACTCCGCGAACCCGCGGGCGTCCAGAAGCTGGGCGTGAGCGGGCGGGTCGGCCGACGCGAGGTCCGAAACACTTTGCTTCTTTCGCTTGAGACGCATCGCGAAGAGCTGCAGTCCCGCCACCCAGCCGTCGGTGAGTTCGTGCATGTGCCGCGCGTTGCGCTGGCCAATCTCGCCCACTTGCCCCTTCAGGAATGCTTCGGATTCGGCGGCCGTGAAGCGCAGGTCGCGCATGTCCAGTTCCAGCACGAGGCCCTGATCGCGCGGGCGGCCCAGTGAAAGCGGCACCGTGCCACGCGAGACGAGCACGAGATGGAGATTCGCCGGCGCGTAGTCGAGCAGCCATTGCAATGCTTCGTGATTGCGCGCATTGGTAACGTGATGCAAGTCGTCCAGCACGAGTACGACGTCGTTCGAATGGGCCGCGATGCCGTGCACGAGGGCGATGATCGTGCGTTCGACCGTTTCGTCGTCCATGCCGCGGCCGTCTAACAGGGCCGCTTCGCGGCACATCGCCGGATCGACGTGGGCGAGGCTGGCGACGAGGTAGTCGAGAAAGTGCGCGAGTTCGTTGTCCTCAGGTGCGAGTGTCAGCCATGCGATATCGAAGCCGAGCGGAAGCAAGGCCTCGCGCCACGCGATTAACAGGCTTGTCTTGCCGCAGCCGGCGGGACCCTGGAGTACGACGCAACGATTGCGCCGTGCGTCGAGTAACTGCGCCAGAAGGCGTTCGCGCGCGACGATGCGAGCGGTGCTGCGGGGCGGAATCAAGCGGGGATCAGTTCGGGATTCCGCGGCGCCGCCTTGTGAGCGGCGTGGGTCCACGGGAGGGAAATTCTGCGGCATCTTGACCTGCGCCTTGCGCGCTTCGGCTTCGCGCCTCGCCGGCGTGGGCCAAAGGACGAAATGATAATCGGCACATTGTAGCGCAGCGCAGATAGCGTTTTCACGACCGGCAGGGGAGTGTCTTCCCGAATCATCCCTGGCCTGGCGGGCGGCTTGTGTTGGCAGTGTGCGCGTCGCGTCGCGGCAATTCGTGTTTGCGCCGCGATACGAATTGCACGACGTCGCCGTCCGCGCGCCATGCGTGGCAGGTGTCGATCATCGGATGCGCCTGAACAGTTTTTTCCCCGTCGTCGGATTCGTTCTGGACGGGCGTGGTCTTGCGCCAACCCATCAGTGTCTGGATGGCCGTCGTGGCGATCGGACCGAGCAGTTCGGTCAGATGTGTACAGCCATTTGGACCGCTCAGCCGGCTCTTGACTTCCCTCATGAATCCCGCGCCGATACTCAAGCCCTCGAGGCGGCGATACGCGTCGTTGATTTCCGTGCAAAAGCGGCTCGGCGCGGAGTCGGTATGGGCCTCGATGCGATGGATCACGAGCTTCGAATCGATCGTGACGATGATGCGCATTTCGTGAATCGGCGAACCGGCGGGCACGGACTTGAAGAGCAGATCGGTGTCGTCGGCCTTCGTATCGCGCATGCGGCCTTCGATGTCGAACAGGCCGTCGCTTCGTACGAAGCCCATGCATTCGACACGGCGCGTATGCACGAGCCGCCGCGCTGAAGGATTCGATGGGATGGCAGACATAGATATCTCGCTTGCGGAAACAATCTCAATATTATCGAGCCTATTTGAACGGCGAACGCCGGCCGCCCCCTGCATCGGGGGGGCGGTCTCGATGCGGATCGCCGCCCGCTTCATCGCTCGGGGTATTCCCGTCCCCCCTCTGTTTGGGTAGGTCATCTGTCCGGAGGTGCCTGCAATATGGGCTGGCAAAGATCGGCCTGGTATTGCCGGCCGTCGTCCGGCGGGGATCTGCGTGAGTTTGCTCGACCCGTGTCCATCGGACACGGCAAACACAAAGAGGAGACATGCATGCGTTTTATGAGTCAGGGTATTTGCGGGGCTACATTGATTCTTGCCGCCGGGGGAGCGGCGGCCCAGTCGAGCGTGACGCTGTACGGGGTAGCAGACGCGTTTGTTCAGTATCTGGACAATGGCGGAAATCATTCGTTTTCCGAACGAAGTGGCGGTTCAACCGGTTCCCTGTTCGGCCTGAAGGGAACCGAAGACCTCGGTAACGGGCTGAAGGCGGTGTTCGACGTGGAAACCGGCTTCAACATCAACAACGGCGCCTTTTTTGCCGACAATACGGCGATGTTCTACCGGCAATCGTGGGTAGGACTGAAACACGATACCTATGGCTCGCTGACCTTCGGCCGTCAGTATCAACCGAGTTTCTGGGCTGTCTACTTCACGGACCCGTTCCGTGGCAACGAAGTCATGTCGCCGCTGGCAGCGGCCGACCTCGCCGGCGCAACCGACCGGTCCACGCTAGCGACGCAGTACGTGTCCGGCCGAACCAGCAATTCGATCGTCTATATGTCGCCCGACATGAGAGGCGTGCACGTCTACGCGATGTACGCGATGCCTTCCACGGTGACGCAACCCGTGCAGGTTCGGTCCGGCGCGATGGTCGACCTGGCGGCGAACTATTCGGGCTATGGTTTTTATGCCGGCGTCGGTTACCAATATCAGCATGGATCACAGGAGAGTGCGCCGCTGGTGCCCGCTGCCCCGACGCTGCTCACCACATTCGACCTGATGGGAACAGAGCACTTCGCGGGGGCGTTGGCCTACCGGCTGGGCATCGTGAACTTCCAGTTCAACTACTCGTATAACCGGCCGAAGGATGCGCCCGCCGGCGCGCTCGTCACCGTCACGCCCGCAGTCAAGTTGCCGCTTTCTTCGCTGGTTCACTCGTTCAGCATTATGGAACTGGGGGCGACGATCCAGGCCACGGCGGCGGACGTGATCGAAATCGCCGGCATTGAACGGAATGTGCGTGGGGTTCACGACAACACGCTAGGGATCGAGGTCGGCGTCGACCACAGTCTGTCGAAGCGGACGAGTCTTTACATGCGGGCCGGTTACCTGAAGAACAACGGCAGCGCAAACATGAGCTGGCCTGGCGTGACGGGCGTCGCAGCCGGTTCGAAGCAGGCTCTTGCCGTGCTCGGCATGACACATCGTTTCTGACGGCGGTGCGCGTTTTCGGGAAGACGTCGTGTGGCGACGTCGCCCGTGAGCGCTGTCATGTCTGTTTTCAACGGGTTCGATATAACAACAGGAAAACATCGATGAATCAAAACAAGGTATTCACGCTGGTAGGTGGGGCGCTGCTCGTTCTGGCGTCACTCGACGTGTACGCGCAGAGCAGCGATGCGGCGCCTGTGCCCGCCCGGCCGTATGCATCGGACGCGAAAGTGGTCAAGGCCGCCGACCGCGCGCTCCAGAAGAACGTGATTCGCGCGCTGAGCAGAACGAAAGGCCTCAGGGCCGCCACGATTACCGTGCGGGTGCATAACGGTGCGGTGATACTGGAAGGAACCGTGCCGGAAGAGTCGCAGGTCGGTCTGGCGACTCAGGCGGCCGAAGGCGTCGAGGGTGTCACCTCGGTGACGAACGCGCTGACGTTGTCCACGTTGTAAAGCGTATTTCTAGCGTTCTGGTAATGATGCCAGGGCCTGCTCATGGGTTGTGAGCAGGCCCTTTGATTTGTACAAGGGCACTGGGCCTCAGCCCGTTACCGACTTGCACTCAAGAAACTCAGCCAACCCTTCGCTTCCGTACTCACGTCCGTTACCGGACGTCTTATAGCCGCCGAAGGGAACCGTAATATCCAGCATCGCGCCGTTGATGCGCACTGATCCCACACGCAGGCGCGCGGCCACGCGGCGCGCGCGTCCGGTGTCGCTGCTGGCGATATAGCCGGCCAGGCCGTATTCCGTGTCGTTGGCGATCGCAATGGCGTGTTCCTCGCCGTCGTACGGGATCATCACCAGCACCGGTCCGAAGATTTCCTCGCGCGCAATCGTCATGTCGTTGCGGACATCCGCGAAGACAGTCGGACGCGCGTAGAACCCTTGCGCGAGTCCTTCCGGCCTGCCGGGACCGCCGGCAATGACGCGGGCGCCCTCCTCGATACCGGCTCGGATCATGTGCTGCACCTTCTCGTATTGCGCGCGGTTCGAGATCGGGCCCATCCTGGTGGCCGGGTCCGCCGGATCGCCGACGACGATCCCATTGGCGACCGCCGCGGCAATCGCAACGGCGTCGTCGTATCGTTCGCGCGGCACCAGCATGCGGGTCGGTGCGACACAGGTCTGTCCGGAATTGACCATGCACTGGGCGACACCGCTCGTCACCGCTGCTTGCAGATCGGCGTCGTCGAGAATCAACAGTGGTGACTTGCCGCCGAGTTCCTGCGCGACGCGCTTGACCGTGGGCGCGGCACTCATGGCCACTTCGACGCCGGCACGTGTCGAACCGGTGATCGACACCATGTCCACATCAGGATGCGACGACAATCGCGTGCCGACGACACGTCCCTCACCGAAGATCAAGTTGAAGACGCCCGGCGGGGTGCCCGCTTCGTGCATGATTTCCGCGAAGATGACAGCGTCCAGCGGCGCGATCTCGGAAGGCTTCAGCACGACGGTGCAGCCTGCTGCCAGGGCCGGCGCGACTTTGGCGGCGATCTGGTTCAACGGCCAGTTCCACGGCGTGATCAATGCCGCGACGCCGACCGCTTCGCGGCGCACGTAGCTTTTGTCGTGATGAGTCTCGAACTCGAAATCGCGTAGCGTCTCCAATGCGGCCTGAAGCTGCGCGAGGCCGATTGCGGCCTGCAGATGCTTGCACAGCGTGATGGGCGCGCCGATCTCGATGCGGACCGCTTCTGCGATGTCGTCGAGCCGTGCGCGGTAGCATTCGATGATCCGCTCGAGCAGCGCGATCCGCGTGGCGCGGCTCGATTCCGACCAGGCCGGAAAGGCGGCCCGCGCCGCGGCGACGGCACGATCCGCGTCTTGCGCCGTCCCCATCGTCAGCCGTCCGGTCAGCGTCTCGGTGGCCGGATTGACGATGTCCGTTTGCGTGTTGCCGGCAGACGGCTCGACCCATTGGCCATCGATATAGAAGGTGTTCAGCGTTTTCATTTCGTTTCCTCAGGTTCTTCAGGCCGCGTCCAATTCAGGCCGCGACCGGACGATCGCCGATCACCGTCGCCCGCATCATGTGACGCGGGGCGGGGAAGTAGTCCTGCACCGCATAGTGTTGGCACGAGCGGTTATCCCAGAAGGCGATCGTGTTCGGGCGCCACTTGAGGCGGACCTGGTATTCGGGCGCCTGGGCCTGACGCAACAGGTACTGCAGCAGATCCATTTCGGCGAGTTTGTAGTCGAAGCCGACGCGATATTCCTTAGCGGTCAACCGGCCGTAATTCGACAGATGAGTCGTGAAGGCTTCGTTGACGTAGAGAATCTTCTCGCCGGTTTCCGGGTGGACTCGCACCACCGGATGCTCGACGGGCGGAAACTTCGCGCGCATCGCCGCGTGCTGGTCTTCGGGAACCGCAATGCCGAATAGCGGGAGGAAGTCGTGGACCGCCTTGACGCCGGCAATTCGCGCCTTCACGTCGTCGGGCAGATTCTCGTAGGCTGCCACCATGTTGATCCACATGGTGTCGCCGCCGACCTCGGGGCATTGCAAGCATCGCAACATGGAGCCCATCGACGGGATCTCGCGCCACGATACGTCGGAGTGGTACAGGTTCTCTCGACCGCGTTTGGTATCGTTGCGGCCGAGTATCACCAGTTCCGGATGCTCGGGATGGTGGGGAAACGCAGGATGAATTTCCAGTTCGCCGAACTGCTTTGCGACGGCGACGTGCTGGGCCGGCGTGATGTCCTGGTCACGAAAGAACAGAACCTTGAACTTCAACAGTGCGCGGCGCAACGCGGCGTAAGTTTGGTCATCGAGTGGATCGCGCAGGTCGACGCCGCGAATTTCCGCGCCGATTGTCGGCGTGTAGCGTTCGACGGCGAATGGCCAGGCGCCGGAATCCGGGTGCGGCACTGTCGAAGCGGGCGCGATCTCTGTTGCTTGCATGTCATGTCTCCATTGTTTGGGCCCGCATATGCCGCGGAACGTGAGGCTCGCTGCGGTTGGGGCGGTTTCACAGGCGGACGCGGTTTGCGTATGCCGGATTCTTCTTTCGCGCGTCGCTTTCTGCTGGCCGGCTCAGCGCGCGGAGCGACGATCTACCGGTTGTCGGCACGGATCAGATCGGCGGCTTTCTCACCGATCATGATGGCGGGCGCGTTCGTGTTGCCGCCAATTAGCGTCGGCATGATCGACGCGTCGGCCACGCGCAGACCTTCGATCCCACGCACACGCAGGCTCGGATCGACCACGGCCATCGCGTCGACGCCCATCTTGCATGTGCCGACCGGGTGATAGACGCTGTCGGCGTGACTGCGCACGAACGCACGGATCGCCTCTTCGTTCGAATCGTCCGGTCCGAAATCGTCTGTCAGCAGTTCCTTTCCACCCGCTTCAGCCAGCGCTGGTTGCGCAAAGATACGGCGGACGATCCTGACACCGGCGACCAGAGCGTCCATGTCGGCCTCCGCTGACAGAAAGCGTGGGTCGATCGACGGTGCGTCACGCATGTCCGCGCTACGCAGACGCACGTGACCGCGACTCTGCGGACGCAGGATGTAGGCGTGACAGGAGTAGCCATGCCCGAGCCTGCTGCGTTTCGCCACGTTGCGATTGCCGAGCAGAGCGAGGACGAACGCTAGCTGCACGTCTGGAATGGCCAGTTCAGGGCGGCTCTTCACAAAGGCGCCCGCCTCCGCGAAGTTGGAGCTGACCATGCCGCTGCGATCGCGCCGGTAGCGCCACATTCCGGATGCCAGCCGCAGAAAGCCGCCCGTCGAATAGCCGTAGAGGTCGTTGGACTTGACCTGTTTGTTGACGATCACGTCGAGGTGGTCCTGCAGATTCTCGCCGACGCCGCGCAGATCCTGGACGACCTCGATACCGTGGCTACGCAGATGCTCCGCCGGGCCGATACCCGATGCCATCAGCAGTTGCGGCGAATTGAAAGCGCCGCAGCTGAGGATGACTTCGCGCCGGGCCCGCAACGTTTGCTCGATGCCTTCGCGCACGACGCTGACGCCGCGCGCACGTTTGTCCTCGATGACAAGACGCAATACCTGCGTATCCGTGAGTACGTCGAGGTTCGGCCGGCCGCCGTTCAGATCCGAGTCTTTCGCGTTGCCGTTGTGCAGGTAGGCACGCGCGGCATTCCAGCGTTCGCCATTGAATTGCGTGACCTGATAAAGGCCGGCGCCTTCCTGCTCCGCGCCGTTGAAGTCCGTGTTCAGCGGCAAGCCGGCTTGCTGGGCGGCGTTCACGAAACGATGGGAGAACGGGTTGGGCGTGCGCAAGTCGCTGACGTGCAACGGGCCGTCCCCTCCATGCCATGGATCGTCGGTGCGCCCGGCGTGGCGTTGATTGCATTCGCTGCGGCGGAAATAGGGCAGAACATCGTCGTAGCCCCAGCCCGTACAACCCAGGGCCGCCCATTCGTCGTAGTCGTTGCGATGGCCGCGAATGTAGACCATGCCGTTGATCGACGAACTGCCTCCCAGTCCGCGTCCGCGCGGCTGATAGGAGGGGCGTCCGTCAAGGCCGGCCTGGCTCTCCGTGTGGTACGCATAGTTGCGCGCCCCGGCCTTTTGCACGGTCGATGCAAGACCTATCGGCACCCACACGCTCATGTGATGATCATGCGGCCCGGACTCGAGCAGAGCCACCGTGACCGATCGGTCCTCCGCCAGTCTGGCGGCCACCGCGCAGCCTGCCGAGCCTGCGCCTACGACGATATAGTCGTACTCCGCTGCGATCATGGTGCCGCGAGCGTTGTTATCAGGTCTGATCATGGTGCCTTTATTGAGTGAAAGAGGTTTGCGCACGCACAGCGGCCGTTGCCGCCATCAGCGCTGGCTTGGCAGAGGGGCATCAAGCCGCGGCCTGCGCAGCAAAGTGATGGAGTGTTTTGTGCGATCGATCTGGATGAAGCCAGCGCAGCGCGGCGAGGGCGGCTGCGATCAACAGTACGGCGCTGACAGTGAAGCCGAGTTCATAGGCATGGCTATTACCACCGCCGTAGACCTGCACGATCCGTCCCATCACGGCCGGCGCGAATGCGGCGCCAAGACTGGCCAGTGCCGTGTGGATCGCGACGAGCGATCCGCGCTGGCTGTCCGGGACCATTTCAGCGAGCAGCGCTGGAGCGAGCGTGAAGCTCAAAGTCGGCAGCGCGCCCGCGATCGCGAGTAGCGCCACTTTCTGCAACGGCGGCAAACGAAGCACCATGAGAGCGACATACAGCAGAGCCCCGGCAGCCGCCGACAGACAGATCAGATGAACACGCGCCTTGCGTGTGGACACGTCGCGTCCGAGCATGCGCTGGGATAACCAGCTCAGGCCCACGTTGACGGGTGTCGCGGTCGCGACCACAACGGCGAAGCAACGTCCGGCTTCGACGCCGTTGAATCCGAGCCCCTTTTCAAGGTAGGTGGGTATCCAGGTCAGGCTCAGGCCCAATGTCCAGTAGGCAGTGAATCCGAGTGCGAACACGGAGAGGACCGAACGGTCCGTGAGGATCCGCCGATAGGGCAGCCGGTACGCCTGAGCTCGCAGGATCGGGGCGGCTTGCTGTTTGCCCAGTCCGCCCTCGCGCCCAAAGCACGCCCACAGCACGCTCCACGTTGCGCCTATCGCGCCGAGCAGCAGAAAGTTCATCCGCCATCCCCACTGTCTCGTGACGAGCGGAATCAGCAGGCCGGCCAGCAGCATGCCGAAGGCCGCACCCTGATTGATGCAGGCGACAGGCAGATTGCGTTTCCGGTCGGGGAACCACTTGTACAACGCATGCACGGAGACTGGAAACGCCGGGCCCTCGGCGGCGCCCAGGATCACGCGGCAGATGAGAAGCCCCAACGCGCTCGTCGCCATGGCTTGCGGCAACTGGAGCACCGCCCAGCTCAGACCCATCGCCAGCAGTAGCCAGCGGGTCGGGAAGCGGTTTGAAAGAAACCCCACGAGGACCGTCGAAATGGAAAAGAGCCAGAAGAAGCTGCCGGCGACAAGTCCGAATTTTTCCGGCGAAAGATGCAGTTCAGCCGTCAACGGCACGGCCACCAGACCGAGCACGATCTTGTCCAGGAAATTGATGAGGGCGAGCCCCGTCAGCAGGAAGGTCATCGTCCATGCGGACTTTGCCTGGAAATCAGGGGAAGCGGTCATAGGTTGTCTCCTGTCGTCCTTCTGCTGGCGGGCTTCGCTGTCCCGACCGGTCATGCGGACTTTGTAGCGCCACGGTAAAGGGTACGGGAGGGTGGGTAACCACCCGGAACAGGTAGGTTAGGGAAAACCTTGTTCTCCGGCCGCCTGCGCGGGCACGACCGTGCTTCATAAGCGTTTCCTATCGTGCAAGAACGAACCCGTCTTGGCGTGATTCGCAGGGGCGATATACCGTTGTATCCGTGTCTCAGCCACCCGGAAGCCAAGATCGATCATGTACAAAGCCATCAGGAAAAACCCGTCGGCGGCTCAAGCCGCCGACACGATTCTTACCGCATTGCGCGCCATCCCCGTCTCTGCGCTCAGCGACAACATGCATCGCAACATCGGCAGTGTGGGACTCCATCCGTATCAACGGCCCAGCAAGCAGACCATGGCGGGCACCGCGGTTACCGTGCGCTCACGAGGCGGCGACAACCTCACTTACCTGCGGGCGCTGGAATTTTGCCGTCCCGGCGACGTGCTGGTCGTGGACGCGGGCGGCGATCTCAACAACGCCGTGGTCGGCGGGATTCTGTCGTTCTATGCGGCCCACGTGGGTGTTGTCGGTCTGGTGGTGGATGGCGCAATCCGCGATGTCGCGGAAATCCGCGAGCGGGATTTTCCGGTCTACGCGCGTGGCGTCACGCACCGCGGTCCGTATAAGGACGGTCCGGGCGAGATCAACGTGCCGGTGTCGGTCGGCGGCATGGTGGTGAATCCGGGCGATATCGTCGTCGGCGATCAGGATGGCTTGCTGGCCATTCCGCAGGACGATGCCGCACACGTCATCGAGCAAGCGCTAGCCGTTCTGGAAGCGGAAGCCGAAACCATGCGGGCGATGAAGGAAGGCCGCTGGAACCGCGCGTTCATCGATGCGCTCGAAGCGCGATGCAATAACTGAGCAATGCCTGGAGAGTAGCGCAAGGGCCGACGTCTGTTTTTTCCGACGTCGGCTTTGTCATGGTCCGTAAGGTTCGCCTGCCGGTCCGATTGAGGACAACGACGATTGCGCTTCGCGCGTGCCGGTAGCAAAAGATGACGTGACCGGCCCAAGTGGCGCGAAGCGGCGATCACGCATGGCTGCGCAATCACCGCTTTCGTGTGCTATCAATCGAAAGTCACCAGCACCTTCATCGCTTTGGAGCGATCGCCGGCGGTCTGGAATGCCTTGACCGAATCCTGATACGGGAAAATGCCCGAAATCAGGGGTTTCACGTCGATCAAACCCTTGTTCAGCAATTCGACGGCCACGGCGAACTCTTCGTGGAAACGAAACGCGCCGCGCAGATCGAATTCCTTGGCGACGATCACGTTGATCGGCAGGGCGATATCTCCGCCGAGTCCCACCTGGACGATCACGCCGCGCGGCTTGAGCACGTCGAAGCCGCCGCGCAATGCCGCCGCATTGCCGCTCGCTTCAAACAGAACGTCGAAGCTGCCCTTGTCGACGGCGAACGGCTTGAGCGCGTCCGGCGTTTCGGCGATGTTGATCGCGAGGTCCGCGCCGACCTTTAGCGCGCTCTCGAGCGGCAGTGTGTTGACATCGGTCACCACGATCGTCGCCGCGCCGGCCCTGCGCGCGGCGGCCACGATCAACGCGCCGATCGGCCCGCAACCCGTCACGAGCACGCGCTTGCCGAGCAGCGAACCCGCGCGCCGCACGGCATGCAGCGCGACGGACAGCGGCTCGGCCATCGCGGCTTCCGCATCGCTCAGCGAGTCCGCGACCACGTGAGCCTGAGAACGGTCGATCACGATTTCCTGCTGGAATGCGCCTTGCACGTGCGGCGTGCGCATCGCGCTGCCGTAGTAGCGCATATCCAGACAGTGGTTCTGCAGCCCTTGCTGACAGTATTGGCACAGACCGCAAGGCCGGCTCGGACTGATGGAGATCCGTGTGCCGGCCGGCATGTCCGTCACGCCGGGGCCCACACGCGAGACGGCGCCGGATACTTCGTGGCCGAGCACCATCGGTTCCTTGATGCGAACCGTGCCGAAACCGCCGTGATTGAAGTAGTGAAGATCGGAGCCGCAGATGCCGCCGGCTCGAACCCGTACCAGCAACTGGTTGGCTTCGGGTTCCGGCGTGGGCACCTCCTCGATGCGCAGATCGAGCGGTGCGTGAATGACGAGTGCATGCATGGTAAGTGCCTATAACGGTGAATGCGGGATCAGCACGCTATACGTTAGCGTTTAAAGGCGCGACCGACAAAGAGCAAAGTTGTCTGGGCCGATACCTGCCGCTTATGGATGCTCATGCTCACTCGAGCGCCTTGGTCATGTTTTCGATGACCTTCTTGGCGTCGGAAAACACCATCATCGTTTTGTCCATATAGAAGAGGTCATTGTCGAGGCCGGCGTAGCCGGAGGCCATCGAGCGTTTGTTGACGATCACGGTGCGTGCCTTGTAGGCCTCCAGAATCGGCATGCCGGCGATCGGCGACGCCGGGTCGGTCTTCGCCGCGGGATTGACCACATCGTTGGCGCCGAGAACGAGCACGACGTCGGTCTGGCCGAACTCCGCGTTGATGTCTTCCATTTCGAAGACCTGGTCGTACGGCACTTCGGCCTCGGCGAGCAGCACGTTCATATGACCGGGCATACGGCCCGCCACCGGATGGATCGCATAGCGCACGTCGATGCCTTTGCCGGTGAGCTTGTCGGTTAACTCCTTCAACGCATGCTGCGCGCGCGCGACGGCGAGGCCGTAGCCCGGCACGATCACGACCGATTCGGCATTGCCGAGCAGAAACGCGGCATCGTCGGCGGAACCGGATTTGACCGGCCGTTGCTCCCGCTTCGCGCCGCTGTCAGCCGCGGCTTCCGCGCCGAAGCCGCCGAGCAGCACGCTGAAGAATGAACGGTTCATCGCCCGGCACATGATGTACGACAGAATCGCACCGGACGAGCCGACCAGCGAGCCGGCAATGATCAGCATCGGATTGTTCAGCGAGAAACCGATGCCCGCGGCAGCCCAGCCCGAATAGGAGTTGAGCATCGAGACGACCACCGGCATGTCGGCGCCGCCGATCGGGATGATGATCAGCACGCCGAGCGCGAAAGCAGCCGCGGTCATGACGATGAAGGGCAGCCACGACTGCGTGATAAAGAACGCAATGCCAAAGCCGACCATGGCGATCGCGAGCGCGAGGTTGAGCGCATGCTGTCCGGGATACACGACGGGCGCGCCCTGGAACAACCGGAACTTGTATTTGCCCGACAGCTTGCCGAATGCGATCACCGACCCCGAGAATGTGATCGCGCCGATAAATGTGCCGATGAACAACTCGACGCGATTGCCATATGGCAGTTCACCGCCGAGCGCGGCCAATCCGAAAGCGGACGGCTCGGACACCACTGCATACGCAATGCAGACTGCGGCCAGCCCGATCAGCGAGTGCATGGCTGCAATCAGTTCGGGCATTTTGGTCATTTCGACCCGCGCGGCAACCACCGTGCCGATCGCGCCACCGACGATCAGCGCGACCACGAGCACCGCCAACCCGAGCACCAGATCCGATCCGAGCGAAGACGCCTGTTTCGCGATCAGCGCGAGCGTCGTCAGAATGGCGATCGTCATGCCGGCCATGCCGAAGGCGTTGCCGAGCCGCGCGCTTTTCGGATTCGACAGTCCTTTGAGCGCCTGAATGAAACACACGGAGGCGACGAGATACAACAGCGTAACGACGTTCATACTCATTGCGCGACTCCGTTAACGGCGTTTGCGGCAGGCTTTTTCGCTTCTTTTTTCCTGAACATTTCGAGCATGCGGCGCGTCACGAGAAATCCGCCGAACACATTGACCGCCGCCAGCGCCACGGCGATTGCACCGAACGCCTTGCCCGCGCTGCCCACGGTCAACCCCGCGGCCAGCATGGCGCCGACGATGACGATCGCGGATATCGCGTTGGTGACGGCCATCAGCGGCGTATGCAGGGCGGGCGTCACGTTCCAGACGACGTGGTAGCCGACATAGATCGCCAGCACGAAGATGATGAGATTGGTCGTGGTGTGGGTGATGAGTTCCATCGCAGTGTCCTTAGGCGGTTTGCGGGATCGAGGCGTCCTGACCCAGCAAGGTGGCCGCCACGATGTCGTCGCTGGTGTCGATCTTCAGATTGCCGCCGGCGTCGATGATCAGCTTCAGAAAATCGAGCACGTTGCGAGCGTATAGCGCGGATGCGTCCGTGGCGACCATGGCCGGCAGATTCGTATAGCCGGCGATCTGCACGCCGTGCCGCAGCACCACGGCATCGGCTTCGGTCAACGGACAATTGCCGCCACGCCGGTCGCCGACGCTTTCTCCTTTGCCAGCCGCGAGGTCGATGATCACCGAGCCTGGCTTCATCGTGCGAACCGTGTCTTCGTTGAGCAGGGTGGGCGCGGTGCGCCCCGGAATCAGCGCGGTCGTGATGATGATGTCGGCCTGCCTGGCCCGCTCATGCACCAGCGCGCCCTGGCGTGCGATCCACGAGGGCGGCATGGGCCGCGCGTAGCCGCCTACGCCTTGGGCGGCTTCGCGCTCTGCGTCGGTTTCGCATGGCACATCGAGAAACTTGGCGCCCAGCGATTCGATCTGTTCCTTGACGGCGGGACGCACGTCCGAGGCCTCGATCACGGCGCCAAGACGCTTGGCGGTGGCAATCGCCTGCAATCCCGCGACACCCGCTCCGAGGATGAGTACGCGCGCGGCTTTGACGGTGCCCGCGGCGGTCATCAGCATGGGGACGAAGCGTTGGTACAAACTGGCCGCCAGCAACACGGCCTTATAGCCGGCGATATTGGCTTGCGACGAGAGCACATCCATGCTTTGAGCCCGCGTCGTACGCGGAATCGATTCGAGTGCGAAAGCGGCCACGCCCGCGGCGCGAATTTGCGCGACCTGATCGGCGTCGAACGGATTGAG
Source organism: Paraburkholderia sediminicola (assembly GCF_046027355.1). GTDB lineage: Bacteria > Pseudomonadota > Gammaproteobacteria > Burkholderiales > Burkholderiaceae > Paraburkholderia > Paraburkholderia sediminicola_B. Next base: position 74,504 of record NZ_JAQQEK010000010.1, read on the forward strand.
CATGCCGACGAGAATCGCGTCGCGCTTCATTTTCCGGAGCTCGGTTTCTGTCGGCGCCTGCACCTTGAGCACGACGTCGGCCGCGAATGCTTCGGCTGCGCCGACCAGCGTGGCGCCCGCCTGGGCGTAGGCCGTATCGGGGAAATGAGCGCGTTCACCTGCGGCGCTCTGGACCAGAACGGTATGCCCCTGCGCGGTGAGTTTTTTGACCGTTTCCGGCGTGCCGGCGACACGCGTTTCGCCGGCGCGGCTTTCGGCAGGGATGCCGATTCTCATGAGTGTTTCCTCCAGAAGCGAATGGATGGGATGGGCGGATCGAGGTCCGCCTTTTTTCGATGCCGGGACGTGCATTGACGATCGGGACGCGGCAGCGCGTCCCGATGTGGTTTGGCTGTTGAAACGTGCTTCCGGTGTCGAGAGATGCCGGAAGAAAACGCGGGAGTTAGAACTTGTGGCGCAAACCGATCGCGGCTTCGAACAGCGAATTGAAGCCATAGAACGGCTGGTTCGAGCCGGACGCGGCGGCGAGGGTGGTCCATGCGCCGGTCAGATGGTTGTAGTCCACGCCGACATAGACGTCGGTCCGCTTGCTCAGCAGGTAATCGAGCGTCGGGCCGCCGGTGATGCGCGTGCCGCTCTGGCCCGCGTGGTGGACGAAGTCGATATAGAACGGCAGATCGAGCACGAGCGCGGGCGTGATGGTGTACTGAAGGGCCGTGGAGAACGAGTCGTTGCGATAGTCGGCCGGATAGACGTGGCTGTAGATATACGAGGCGTACACCTTCGCCGGGCCGAATTTATAGGTCGCGCCCGCCGTGAAGATCTTTTGCGAGCTGTCCGGAATCGTCACGCCGAAGTAGGTGCTGCCGTAGGCGGTGGTCGAAGGATTCAGGCCGCCAATGTCGTTGACGATCTGGTAAGCCGCACCGACGCTCAACGGGCCGTTGTCATAAGACAGGCTCACGGCCGGCGACGAGTTCTGGTGAATGCTGCCCGCTGTCTGGCCGAACGTGTACGCGCCCTTGAGAGTGAAGCCGGCAAGCGTCGGCGAGGTATAACGCACGGTATTGTCGAGACGGCCGCCGCCGGTCAGGCCCGCGCCCTGAAAGCCGACCGTGCCGGTGTAATTGGCGAACGCATAGATATCGTGCATCCACCCCATTTCGTGCACCAGGGTGTATTGCCGGCCCGCCGTCACCGTGCCGTAGGGCGTGCTGAGCCCGACCATCGCGGTACGGCCGAACAGGCGCGCCGCGCCGGACGGCGTGGATTGCTGCGTCACGCCGGTATTCGGCGTGAAGCCGCCTTCGAGCTGGAAGATCGCAGCCATGCCGCCGCCCAGGTCTTCGGTTCCCTGCAGGCCCCAGCGGCTTCCCTGAATCTCGCCGCCGCTACCCATCGTGAAAAGCTTCCCGCCGGATTTGTTCTGGTGGGTGTCGTAGCGCACGGCTTCGTCGATGATGCCGTAGAGGGTGACGCTCGATTGTGCGTGCGCGATCCCCGAAATGGCCAGTCCAAATCCAGTTAGTATGCCTAAAGTATGCTTTTTCACGAATAGATCCCCTTGCAGATTGACGAAAAGATGGAAAGCTCCAAGCCGACTGCCGCGTCCTGTCGGCGCGGCATGTCTTTTTACGAGGCGACGATGCGGTCTATCGCATCGCCGCCGTACTCTCAGTTCAAAGCGGCGACTGCGGCAGCGATCTTCCTGCAACCCTCGTCGATGATCTCGATGCTCGTGGCGATCGACATCCGGAAGAAAGGAGAGACGCCGTAGGCCGATCCGGCAACCAACGCGACGCCCGCGTGCTCCAGCAGATACAGCACCACGTCGACGTCGCCTTCGAGACGCTTGCCTTGCGGCGTCGTGCGGCCGATCATGCCGCTGCAATTGACGTACAGATAAAAGGCACCGCCGGGCGTTTTGCAACTGATGCCGGGAATCGCGTTGAGCGCTTCGAGCGCGTGGTCGCGTCGCTCGCGATAAGTCCGCACGGATTGCTGCACGAAGCTCTGATCGCCGGTCAGCGCCGCAAGCGCCGCGGCCTGACTGATCGAGCTGGCATTGCTGGTGGATTGGGACTGGAGCGTGTCCATCGCGCCGATCAGGTCGGCGGGGCCGGCTGCATAGCCGATGCGCCAGCCGGTCATCGCGTAAGTCTTGGAGACGCCGTTGACGACCAACGTACGCGAGCTGAGTTCGGGTTCGATCGACAGCAGATGCTGCGACGCTTCGCCTTCGAAGCGGATGTGCTCGTAGATGTCGTCCATCATCACCAGCACTTGCGGGTGACGCAGCAGCACGTCCGCCAACGCGCGCAGTTCATCGGCCGCGTAGGTCGCGCCGGTGGGATTGGTCGGTGAATTGATGATCAGCCAGCGCGTGCGCGATGTGATCGCCGCCTCGAGCGTGGCGGGCGTGAGCTTGAAACTGTCCGCCTCGGTGCAGGGCACGACGACCGGCACGCCATCGCAGGCGAGCGCCATGTCCGGGTACGAGACCCAGTACGGCGCGGGAATCAGGACTTCGTCGCCCGCTTCCACGGTCACGGCGAGCGCGTTGAAGATCGCGTGTTTGGCGCCGCATGTGACGATGATGTGCTTCGGATCGTACGACAGGCCGTTCTCGCGTTGCAGCTTCGCGGCGATGGCGGCGCGCAGCGCGGGCGTGCCCGCTGTTTGCGTATAGCGTGTCTCGCCACGCTCCATCGCTTCGAATGCGGCCTGGCGAATATGCGCCGGCGTGTCGAAGTCGGGTTCCCCGACCACGAGGTTGACGATGGTCTTGCCCTGCCGCCGCAGTTCCGCGGCGCGGTCGGCCGCGGCGCTGCTCGGCGAAGGTTTGATTCGCTGGACGCGGGCGGCGATGCGCGATGCACTCACACTTGACTCCTCAACAGCATTTAACGAGCCTTCACATTAAGCGTGAGAAAAAGTTCAAGCCAAGACGTCTTTCCGCTGGGGCAATAACATCCGCTTATGACGCGAAGACACGCGCGCGAGTCCGGCTCCCGCAGCCGTGGTCCATGCGGGGAATACGCTGACACAGCGCCTTTTCCGGCATGCCAGAGCGAGCAGGGAGTTTTTTAAGCACTGTGCGGCGGGCGGCGCTTGCCCTATCATTGTTGCCATCCCCCAACGTTGAGACGCGACTACCGTGAACCTGCGGCGTTTGAAGTACTTCGTGAAGATCGTCGATATCGGCAGCCTGACCCAGGCCGCCGAAGTGCTTCATATCGCCCAGCCGGCGCTGAGCCAGCAACTGATCACGCTCGAGGACGAGTTCCAGCAACAACTGCTGGTGCGCACGAAACGCGGCGTCACCGCCACCGAGGCAGGGGCCACGCTGTATCGCCATGCACAGCTGATCCTGCGCCAGTACGAACAGGCGCAGGCCGACGTGAAAAGCGCGGGCCAGACGCTGTCAGGCCAGGTCTCGGTGGGCCTGGCGCCCGGCACCGGGGCATCGGCGCTGTCGTTGCCGCTATTGCGAACCGTGCGGGCCCGGCATCCGGACATCCTGCTGTATATCAACGAGAACTTCGGCACGACGCTCAGCGAACTGATCATGAACGGCCGCATGGACATGGCCGTGCTGTATGGCGACAAGCCTGTGCACGGCCTGTCGTTCCAGCTTCTGATGAACGAGGAACTGTTCCTTGTCGCGCCGCGCAGCATGGGCATCACGCAGGAGCAGATCGGCGTGACCGAATTGCGCGATGTGCCTTTGCTGCTGCCGCGTCCGTACAACTATCTGCGCAAATACGTCGACGAAGGATTCGCGCGCGTGCAGATGATCCCGAAAGTGGTGGCCGAAATCGAATCGGCGTCGACGCTCTCGGCGGCCGTGAGTGCGGGTATCGGCGCGACGATCCTGCCCGATTCCACCGCGCGCGTGGTCGCGGCAGCGGGCGATATCGTGCAATGCCGGATCGTTTCGCCGGTCATCAAGATTCCACTTTCGGTCTGTCTGTCCGACCATCTGCCGCTTTCCGAGCCCGCCGCGGCCGTCAAGGACATCCTGCTGGAACTGGCGGGCGACCTTGCGCTCGACGTGCGCTTCGAGCCCGGCGCCGATACCGCCGATACATAAGCGCGCCTTATCGCTACAAAGCCAAACCGTCTTGGCGCAATTTTTATGTGACGGATACATTGAGTCCATCGTCGATCGCCCGGCTTGCAGTGAGCCGGAGTGCATCCAACCGGCTACGGACTCAGTGATGGATCTCCAGAAGATTAAGGCGCTTATCGACCTGTTGGCGGAATCTCCGCTTCGCAAGCTCGAAGTCATCGAGGGCGAGGAAAGGGTCAAGCTCGTGAAGGCCAAACGGCGCGGTAAGCGGGCCGATGCGCCATCGGGCGAGGAAAGCGCAGCCACGGCATTCGCCCCCGAAGCGCAAGGCACTCAAACGCCGGCGCCGGCTCAAGCCGTCGATACAACGCGCACAATCCCAGCAGTCTCCGCAACTTCCGCAACCGCGCATGAACCGCAACTCGTCCGTGCGCCCATGTTCGGCGTCGTTCATCTGACACCGGCGCCCGGCGAGGCGCCATTCGTCAACCCCGGCGACACGGTCGAGGAAGGGCAAGTGCTCTGCACGATCGAGGCGATGAAGATGTTCAACGCGATCGAGTCCGAGTTCAGCGGCGCTGTGCTGGAGATTCTGGTGACGCCGGGCAGCGAGGTCGAATCCGGCCAGCCGCTCTTCCGGATCGGCTGAACGACCATGTTCAATAAAGTACTGATCGCCAACCGCGGCGAAATCGCGCTTCGAATCCAGCGCGCCTGCCGTGAACTGGGCCTGAAAACCGTCGCCGTGCATTCCGAGGCCGACGCCGACGCCCGCTATGTCCGTCTCGCCGACGAGGCGCTGTGCATCGGCCCTGCTTCGCCGGGGCAGAGTTATCTGAACCGGACCGCGATCCTGTTCGCCGCGCACGTGAGCGGCGCGCAGGCGATTCATCCCGGTTACGGCTTCCTGTCGGAGAACGCCGATTTCGCCGCGCAGGTCGAGGCGGCGGGCATGGCCTTCATCGGCCCCGAACCGGATTCGATCCGCACGATGGGCGACAAGGTCGCGGCCAAACGCGCCATGCGCGCGGCCGGCGTGCCCTGCGTGCCGGGCCCGGACGGCGGTTTGCCCGACGACTCCGCCGAGATCCTGCGCGTCGCCGAGGAAATCGGCTATCCGGTGATCGTCAAGGCGGCGGGCGGCGGCGGCGGACGCGGCATGCGCGTCGTGCCCGGCCCCGAACAGTTGCTCGAAGCGGTCTCGGTGACACGCGAGGAAGCGCGCCGCGCCTTCGGCAAGCCCGAACTCTACGTCGAGAAGTTTCTCGAGCATCCGCGTCACGTCGAAATTCAGGTCTTGTGCGATACGCACGGCAACGCGCTGTGGCTGGGCTCGCGCGATTGTTCGCTGCAACGGCGTCATCAGAAAGTATTGGAAGAAGCGCCCGCGCCCGGCATCGATCCGGAACTGATCCGGCAAGTGGGCGAGCGCTGTGTCGAGGCGTGCCGGCAGACGAATTACCGCGGCGCTGGCACCTTCGAATTCCTGTTCGAGAACGATCAGTTCTTCTTCATCGAAATGAACACGCGGCTGCAAGTCGAGCATCCCGTGACGGAAATGACGTCGGGCATCGACATCGTGCGGGAACAGATTCGCATCGCCCAAGGGCACGCGCTGACGATTCGTCAATCGGACATTCGCACTCAGGGCCATGCGCTGGAATGCCGGATCAACGCCGAAGACCCGTTCACCTTCGTGCCCTGCCCGGGCAAGATTTCCGTGTGGGAGCTGCCGGGCGGCAACGGCGTGCGGGTCGACTCGCATATGAGCGGCGGCGCTGTCGTGCCGCCTTACTACGACTCGCTGATCGCCAAGGTGATCACGCACGGCGCAACCCGTGACGAGGCACTGGCGCGCATGCGTCTTGCGCTCTCGGAGATGCGCGTCGAAGGGATTCGCACCAACGTGCCGTTGCATCGGGCCATGCTCGAAGACGAAGGATTCGGCGCAGGCGGGGTCGATATTCATCATCTGGAGCGCTGGCTCGCCAAGAGGAAACAGACATGACGCTGACTGTTGAACATGCGTCGATCGCGCACGCGGACGCAGTCGAACGGCTACGACCGGATTCACACAGGACTGCCCTTGCAATGAAACAGGACGAATCGGAGCAGCCGCTTCGCATCAGCATGCTGGGCACCACGGCGATGCTGTTCGAAGCGCCGGGCGCACTCGATCTGCATGCGCAGCGCCGCATCTGGGCGCTCGCGCGCGAGGTCGAAACGTGGCCGGGTGTGCGTGAAGCGGTGCCCGGCGTGACCAATCTGATGCTGACGTTTTTCACGCCGCCAGCGGACCTGGATTCGCTCGACGCTGCATTGCGCGACGCGTGGGCCGCGGCCGGCGAGTTGCAGATCGACGGACGCGTCGTGGAACTGCCGGTGGAGTACGGCGGCGAGTTCGGGCCGCATCTGCAGGACGTGGTGGATCACACCGGACTGTCCGTCGATGAAGTCGTGCAGCTGCACTGCGCGCCGCTCTATACCGTCTATGCGCTCGGCAGCCATCCGGGCTACTGCTACCTCGGTGGAATGGACCCGCGAATCGCCACGCCGCGGCGCAAGGTGCCGGTGCTTGGGTTGCCGGGCGGTGCGGTGTCGATCGGCGGCGTGCAAACCGGTGTTTCGGCATCCGCGGGACCGAGCGGCTGGAACACCATCGGCCATACGTCGATGTCGTTCTTCGACCCGGCGCGCGCGAACCCCGCGACGCTCGCACCCGGCGACATGATCCGTTTTCGCGTCGAGAGGATTGTTCCATGATCGAGATACTGTCTTCGTCCGCGCTCGCGACCGTGCAGGACCAGGGTCGCGAAGGCTATCTGCGCTACGGCGTGGGGACGGCCGGCGCGATGGACCGGCTCGCGCTCGCGGTCGGCAACCTGTTGCTCGGCAATCCAGACGATGCCGCCGGCATCGAGATTCCGATGTTCCCGTTCCGCATCCGCTTCCTTGAAGACCTCGCATTCGCGATCACCGGCGCCGATTGCGCGGCGCGTTTGGGCGAGCGGCCGGTGTTGCCGTGGTGGACGGTGCAGGCGAAACAGGGCGACGTGCTGACGATCGGCGTACCGGCCAGCGGCACACGTTGTTATCTGTCGCTTGCCGGCGGCGTGGATGTGCCGGTCGTGCTCGGCTCGCGCAGCACGCAGTTACGCGGTCAATTCGGCGGCTACAACGGCCGTCAGTTGCAGAAAGGCGATGTGCTCAAGGCGGCTGAGCTGGCCGGCCGCGCGGCGTCGCAGGATCCTGCGCACGCGGCGGGCTTCGGCACGGTGCCACCGGAGTACTCGTTGCCGGCGCCGTCATCCGTTCCCGCAGCCGAAGCGGGCGAAACCGTGGTCCGCGTGCTGCCCGCCGCCGAATACGACTGCTACCAGCCGGAGTCGCTGGAGACCTTCTGGCGCGACGGCTGGAAAGTGACGCCGCAAAGCGATCGTTACGGATATCGCCTTGCCGGCCCGACGTTGGTCCCGACGCATGCGATCGAAAAGCGTTCGCATGGCATCGTGCCGGGCGTGATCCAGGTGCCGCATAACGGACAGCCGATCATTCAACTGCGGGATGCGCAGCCGTCGGGCGGTTATCCGAAGATCGGCACGGTCATCGAAGCGGATTTGTGGCGGCTTGCGCAGGCGCGCATTGGTACGAAGATTCGCTTTGTGAAGACGACCTATCCTGAAGCCGTTGCGGCACTGGACGAACTGAACGGCTATCTCGTCAAAGTGCGTAATCTCGTTGAGCTCTTTCGTCCTTCCCGACACTGAAACATGACCCAAAAAAACGAAGTGGATATCGGCGAGCTTCGGCAGATCACGTCGTGGCTGGCAGCGGTCGATATCGAGTTCATCGAAATCAGCAGGGCCGGGACGACGGTTCGCTTGACGCTGGAGCGGGCCTCGTGTGCGGCCGATGCAAGCGCGACGGATCATGTGGTTTCGCAGGCGGTTTCAGCCTCGGCAGCGGCGCGGGCATCGAACAACACGCAACCGCAGTCCGTCAGTGTGAATGCCAGTTCGGCCGGCATCTTTCTGGCGACGCATCCGGCGCACTCGACGCCATTGGTCGAAGCGGGCGCTCAGGTGAAACCGGGCGACATCGTCGGCTTGCTGCAGATTGCGCAGTTGTGCATTCCGCTGGTCGCACCAGTGAACGGCGTGGTGACGCGCACGCTTGCCGCGCACGGAACGACAGTCGGGTATGGAACGCCCTTGCTCGAGCTCTCGCCGGCGGCGTAGAGCGCTCAAAGAACGGAGAGTGAATTGTGGAAATCGACCTGAACGCGGACCTTGGTGAAGGCTTCGGACCGTACCGGATGGGCGAGGACGAAGCGATGCTCGATATCGTCTCGTCCGCCAACGTCGCGTGCGGCTATCACGCGGGCGACCCCGTGATCATGGACAAGACCGTGCGGATGGCTCTGGCGCGCCAGATCGATGTCGGCGCGCACGTGGGTTTTCCCGACCTGATGGGCTTCGGCCGGCGGCAGATTCAGGCCGACCCGCTGGAGCTGGCGAACTACGTGGTGTATCAGATGGGCGCGCTCGCCGGCATTGCAAAAGCCGCGGGGCATCGCGTCACGCACATGAGCTTTCACGGCGCGCTGGGCAACATGGCCGCGGCGTCGTACGTGCTGGCCGAGCCGCTGGTGCGGGCCGTCGCCGAGTTCGACCGCGATGTGATCATCAGCGTTTCGACGAATACGGAAATCGAGCGGGCCGCGGATCGTATCGGCATTCGCACGGCCAACACGTTTCTCGCCGACCGTGCCTACGACGACCAGGGCGCGCTGGTGTCGCGCAAACTCGAGGGCGCGGTCATCAAGGACCGCGCGGCCGTGCTGGCGCGTGTCAAGGAATTGCTCGAAGAGGGCACCATCACGACGATCACCGGCAACAAGCTCAAGATCGCGGTCCAATCGATCCTGCTGCACGGCGACACGCCAGGCGCCGTCGAACTCGCGCGCACGGTGCGCGGCGTGATCGAATCGGCGGGTGGCCGGGTGGTGCCGGTGTCGAAGCTCGTGCGCTAGGCGGCGCATCGGCGAGCCCGGCGAATCCGGCGAATCCGGCGAACCATAAGCCGGCCTTATCGCTACAAAGCCAATCCGTCTTTGCCCGACGTTTTCACGGCGTATACATTGGTAACAGGCTTGTCGCACGCCTCGAAGGTGCGGTATTTCAGAACTACAGATAGAGGTCATTCATGCCGTTTTCAGACTATAAGACCGCGCTGGTGACGGGCGCTTCGACAGGGATGGGTGCGGCGATCGTCGAGCGCTTCCGCCGTGAAGGACTCGAAGTGCATGCGCTCGCCCGCAACGCCGATCGTCTGAATGAACTGGCGGAGCGCACCGGTTGCATCCCGCACGCGATCGACGTGCGCGATCTGGCGGCGCTGACGAAACTCACGCAGGACGTTCCGTTCGATATCGTCGTGAACAATGCCGGCATATCGACCAAAGGCTCGATTCTGGACGCCGGGGCCGAAGACATCGATTTGCAGGTGGAAGTGAATCTGCAAGCGGTCCTGCATCTCGTGCGCCTCACCATGCCGGGCATGGTCGAACGGGATCGCGGCCATATCGTCAATATCAGCTCGATCGCGGGCATCTACAACTTCAACGGCAACTCCATTTACAGCGCCACGAAGGCGGGTATTCACGCGTTGTCGCGGCAGTTGCGCGTGGACGCGACGGGCAGGCGTGTGCGCGTGACGGAGATCTGCCCGGGCCGTGTTGCCACGGATATCTTCGGTCACGTGCATGGCGATATCGAAGAGGCGCGCAAGAAGTTTATTGATGGCTTCGAGCTGCCGCTGCCCTCAGATATTGCCGATGCGATTGCCTTCGCGATCGCCGCGCCGCTGGCGGTCAATATCAGCAATATGGAAATCCTGCCCACGCTGCAGGTGCCCGGCGGTCTGACGACGATCAAACGCGATCCGGCTGGCAACGACGCATAAGTCCACGCCTGTCTTCGGTTCGTGCCGCGCGACTTGCGCGCCAGGCCGGCGGTGCTGCTGCTGCCGGCGGTGCGCGGCCGGATCCCATGTGCGCGAGCACGCCGAGACCTTCATGCCGACGGCGCGGCCATTCCGTTGCAATCGCGAGATATCGACCGCGGTGACCCGCGAGGTCGGCGCGTTCGGCTAAGCCATTCCGACTCTTGCGCGGCCAATGGCCCATGCGCAAGAAACATCACCCGAGTTCTACAAGGAGGTTTTCCATGCGTGCATCGGTACTGGTTACCCGTGCGTCATTTCCGGACATCGTCGATCGTCTGCGCGCGAACTTCGACGTGACCGACAACCCGGAAGATACGATCTGGACGCAGCAGGAGCTGATCGCCCGGTTGCAAGGGAAAGTGGGCGCCATGACGGCAGGCAGCGACAAGATCGACGCGACCTTGCTCGATGCCTGCCCGCAGCTCAAGGCAGTGTGCAATATCGGCGTCGGCTACAACAACGTCGACGTGGAAGCCTGCACCGCGCGCGGCGTGCTGGTGACGAATACGCCCGACGTGCTCACCGGCACCACCGCCGACTTCGGCTTCGCACTGATGATGGCAACAGCCCGGCGCATCACCGAGTCGGAACACTTCCTGCGCGCGGGAGAATGGACCAAGACCGGGCGCTACGACATGTTCGTCGGCAGCGACGTGCATGGGGCGACGCTCGGCATTCTCGGCATGGGCCGCATTGGCCAGGCCATCGCGCGGCGCGGCGCGTTCGGTTTCGACATGCGGGTGATCTATCACAATCGTTCGCAACTGGCGCCGGATGTCGAGGCGAGCTGCCGGGCCCGCTATGTCGACAAGGAGACGCTGCTGCGCGAGTCCGATCATCTGATCGTCGTGGTGCCGTACTCGGCCAGCTCGCACCATGCGATCGGCGCGGCCGAGCTCAAGCAGATGAAGTCGTCGGCCACGCTGACCAATATTGCCCGCGGCGGCGTGGTGGACGATGCGGCTCTCGCGGTGGCGCTTAACGAAGGCAGCATCGCGGCGGCCGGTCTGGACGTATTCGAAGGCGAGCCGGTGGTCTGTGCGGCGCTGCTCGCACAAAAGAACGTGGTGTTGACGCCGCACATCGGCAGTGCGTCCGTCAGCACGCGGCGTGCAATGGCGTCGCTTTGCGCAGACAATTTGCTCGCCGCGCTGGGTTGCGGCGCTTCGGCCGGCAAGCCGCCGACACCGGTCAATCCGCAGGTGCTGGCTCGCCCAACCGCGGCAGCCTGAGCGAAGACCGGCGCGGCGGGCCGCGCCGGCGTCGTTTCGCGAGAAATTGTGCGCGCCCGCAGAGGCGCGCATCCACTGATGAGGCGTTCAAAGAGGCGCCGCATACAGGAGACAAACACCATGCAGAACCCCGTCTGTTCCGTTGCCGGAAGCCCGCTCGCTTCATCATTCCCGAAACTTATTGCACCAGAAGAAAGGCCTCTGCAACGGCCTTTTTTTGCGAGCTAGTATCAATTCAACACGGGAGTCGACGACGACCTCCGCAGAGATAACGATGCCGCCGCAGGTCGAATCAGACCGTGGTCATCGCTTCGATCCGAATCACTGGGATGGGCAACATGAAACTTCATTTTGATCTGGCGACAGTGCTGCAAGGCGACTACGGGGCGCTGTTCCTTCACGGGATCGAACTCACGCTCGCGATGGCCGCGCTGGCATGGACCCTCTCGCTGATGGTGGGCATTCTTCTCACGCTGATCCGCCTCACCAACAATCGTCTCGCCACGGCCTTCGTCGCGGCGTTCGTTGCATACCATCGCAATGTGCCGATGCTGGTCCAGATCCTGTTCTGGTACTTCGGCATTTCGAACATCTTGCCGGACTCGCTGCAGACCGTACTGAACCACTACAACGGTCAGTTCATCTTCGCGGTGATCGCGATCGGCTTGTGCAGTGCGGCTTATCTGAGCGAGGACATCCGCAGCGGACTGCGCGCGATTTCCTACGGTCAGTATGAAGCCTCGCGCGCGCTGGGTCTGAACTTCCTGAACGGCATGCGTTTCGTGATCTTGCCGCAAGCGCTGCGCAATTCGATTCCGCCGATGGTCAATCACGCGGTGCTGCTGTTCAAGAACACGAGTCTCGCCATGGCAATCGGCGCCGCGGAGCTGACGTATGTCACCCGGCAAATCGAGAACGAAACCTTCCTGTCCTTCGAATCGTATTTCGTCGCCACGGTGGTGTATCTCGGCCTGTCCCTCGTCATCATGCTGGGCGGCGCCAGGATCGCGATGCACTACCGCATTCCGGGAGTGAAGTGACATGTTCGACATCCTGCGCGACAACTGGACGCTGCTGCTTATCGGGCAGTATCCGCATGGACCGCTAGGCGGCATCGTGCTGACGATACTGCTGTCGCTGTCGGCACTCGTGATTGCTTTTCCGTTGGGGATTCTGGTCGCCCTGGCGCGTATCAGCCCGTTCCGCTTTCTGCGGGCGCCGGCCACCGGACTCGTCTACATGGTGCGCGGCATTCCGCTGCTGATGGTGATCTTCTGGGTGTACTTTCTCGTGCCTGTGCTGACCGGCTATCCGGTCACCGGATTCGTCACGATGCTGTGCGCGCTGGTGATCTACGACTCCGCGTATCTCGGCGAGATCATCCGCGCCGGCATCGAGGGGCTGCCGAAAGGGCAGGCCGAAGCGTCGCGTGCGCTCGGCATGAGCTACATGAAGACCATGCGCGCGGTCATTCTGCCGCAAGCGCTCTACAACGTGGTGCCGAGCATGGTCACGCAGTTCGTTTCGACGATCAAGGAAACGTCGCTCGGCTACATCATCAACGTGCAGGAGATCTCCTTCGCGGCGGATCAGATCAACAACCGGCTGCTGACCAAGCCGTTTCCGGTGTACCTGATTCTCGCCTTGAGCTACTTCGCCCTCTGTTATGCGCTGACGCAGCTTGCGCAGTATCTGGAGCGGCGCGTGACACGCAAGCGTGCCGGTGTCGTGGCGAAGACCCGCAAGGCCGACGCCGTCGCGCTGGCCGACCCGCTGCCCACCGAGAACTAGGCGTTCAATCACATCGAGGTAATTCGCATGATCAAGTTTTCCAGCGTCAACAAATGGTACGGCGAATATCACGCTCTCGTGGACGTGAACGCCGAGGTTCGCAAAGGCGAGGTCGTGGTGGTGTGCGGGCCGTCCGGCTCGGGTAAATCGACTTTGATTCGCACCGTCAATCGGCTCGAAGAGATCAACCGCGGCCAGATCTTTTTTGATGGTCAGGATATTCACGACAAGAAGCTGGGTCTGAATGCATATCGCAGCCGGGTCGGTTTCGTGTTTCAGCAGTTCAACCTGTTTCCGCACCTGTCCGTGCTGGACAACATCACGCTTTCGCCGATGCGTGTGAACGGCCTCAAGCGTGCGGAAGCGGAACGCAAGGCGGCGGATCTGCTGTCGCGTGTGGGTCTGTCGAACAAGGCCAAGGCTTTCCCGCCACAATTGTCCGGTGGCCAGCAGCAACGTGTCGCGATTGCACGAGCACTGGCAATGGATCCGCCCGCCATGCTATTCGACGAGCCGACCAGCGCGCTCGACCCCGAAATGGTCGGCGAAGTGCTGAACGTGATGAAGAGTCTCGCGCAGGAAGGCATGACGATGATGTGCGTCACGCACGAGATGGGCTTTGCACGTGAAGTCGCCGATCGCGTGTGGTTCATGGATGCAGGGAAGATTCTCGAAACAGCGGAGCCGGAAGAGTTCTTTTCGCGTCCGAAACACGAACGCGCGCAGCGATTCCTGTCCGATCTTCGTACGCATTGAGGCGAGGGGTTCGCCTCAGCGATTCGGTTTGCCCACCTTTGATCAGCAATGGGTTGCTTTACACATACACTTCAGGAGCATCACGATGCAGGTAAAGAAAGTTTTTGCGGGGATGTTGGTCGTAGGCGGTGCGGTTGCATCGATTGCCTCGGCCCATGCTGATCAACTGGCCGACATCAAGGGTCGCGGCGAATTGAGTTGCGGCGTGTATTCGAATGTCGAGCCGTTCTCGTATCCGAACGCGCAGACGCGGCAGCTCGAAGGCATGGACGTGGACCTATGCAACGCCGTGGCGAAGCAACTGGGCGTGAAGGCGAAGCTGGAGCCGTTGGCCGTGGAAGCACGCATTCCGCAATTGAAGCTCGGGCGCGTCGACATCGTGGTGGCGAACCTGGCCTATACGAAGACGCGTGCCACGCAGATTGCCTTCAGCGACTCGTACTACTCCACCAAGGAAGTCCTGGTCGTGAAGAAAGCCGACGCGAGCAAGAAACTGGCTGATTTCACGGGGCAGAAGATCAGCGCCGCCGACGGCTCGACGTCCGCGCAGTCGATTCCGATTTCGATCAAGGATGGCCAGGCCGTGACCTTTCACGATACCAGCTCGGCGTTTCTGGCACTCGAGCAGAACAAGGTCAAAGGCTTCGTGACCAATCAGATGACCGCCACGAAGATCGCGAAGCAGGTGGACGGCACGGACGGCGCGGTGGCGATTGCGTCGGAGCCGATGCTGATCGAGCCCATCGCGGTGGGTTTGCGGCAGAACGAACCGGCCATGCTGAGCGCGGTCAACAAGGCGCTGGCGGCGATGGAGCAGAGCGGCGAGATGAGCGCGATCTTCAACAAATGGCTCGGACCGAAGACGCCTTATGGTCTGACGCGCACTGACAAGGTCACGCCGATCAACCAGCTCAAGTTCACGCCGGTGTCCTGAAGCGGAAAGCGTGCGCTGTAGCGGTGCGCTCATCGGCGCACCGCTGCCGCTTGAATGGCCGGCGCGATCGGATCGATCGTCTGCCGGAACAACGTGGCTGGATTGTGCAACGTGACAGAAAAGATAGTGGTGATGGGCGTGTCGGGCTCGGGCAAGTCGACGCTCGCGCGTGAGTTGGCCGTCGCGCTGGCGGGCGTGTTTATCGAAGGGGACGAGCATCATTCGGCGGAAAGCCGCGACAAGATGTGCCGCGGTATCGCCTTGTGCGACAGTGACCGCGAACCATGGTTGGATCGTCTTGCCGGGCAGATGGACGAGATTCAAGGCGTCGCGGTACTGTCCTGTTCCGCATTGAAGCGGCATTACCGGGAGCGCATGCGCGCGCGTGTCGCCGGGCTGCGATTCGTGTTTCTCGACATTCCCTTGTCCGCGGCGATTGCGCGCGTGGCGGGACGGACCGATCATGAGTTTCCCGCGACGCTGGTCGCGGATCAGTTCGATACGCTCGAGTCGCCTGTGGGCGAAGCCGGAGTGCTTCATCTTTGCGCGTCGCAAGACAGCGCTTGCAACCTGCGAGAGGTCATGCAATGGTTGAGCGCAACCGCTGGCACGCAATGGAAATCGGAAGAATTAGAATCGAGGAGAGGTTGAGTTGAATAGCAATCTGAACATGTTTGATCTGTCGGGCCGTCGTGCTCTGGTCACAGGGTCGAGTACCGGTATTGGTTACGCGCTCGCAAAAGGACTGGCCGGCGCCGGCGCGGAAATCATTCTGAATGGCCGCAGCGAGGCGAGGCTGGCGGAGGCTGTCAGCCGTTTGCGCGATGAAGGGGCCACCGTCCATGCCGCAAGTTTCGACGTGACATCGGCGGATGAAGTGGAAAAGGCGATCGCCGCTATCGAACGCGAAATCGGCGCAATCGACATTCTGGTCAACAACGCCGGCATGCAGCGTCGCGCGCCGCTCGAACAGTTCTCCCATGAACAATGGCAGGAACTGATGAAGACCAACGTCGACAGCGTGTTCCTCGTCGGGCAGGCGGTGGCGCGGCATATGATCGAGCGTCAACGCGGCAAGATCATCAACATCTGTTCAGTGCAAAGCGAACTGGGCCGCCCCAACATTGCCGCCTACACCGCGAGCAAGGGTGCCGTGAAGATGCTGACGAAGGGCATGGCGATCGACTGGGGCCAGCACGGCATCCAGGTCAATGGTCTCGGGCCGGGCTACTTCAAGACCGAATTGACCGAGGCGCTCGTCAAGGACGAGACCTTCAGCAAGTGGCTGATTGGACGGACGCCGTCGCGGCGTTGGGGCGATGTGGAAGATCTCGTCGGCGCCGCGGTCTTTCTGGCGAGCAACGCTTCGAACTTCGTCAACGGTCACATTCTTTATGTGGATGGCGGCGTGACCGCCACGCTGTAGTCCGTCGATAAGGCGCCGCGCCGCGAGGCTATCTCGCGGCCGGTCCCGTCGACTCCCGGTGCTGAAACAACGCATGCACCTCGTGCCCGTGCAGCGGACGCTTGCCGTCGAGCGTGTCGAGCAGATACTGCGCGGCAAGCCGGCCGATCTCATAGGTGTCGACGCGCATCGTGGTCAACGCCGGGCGAATCTCCTGCGCCATTTCCAGATCGTCGAACCCGGTGACGGACAATTCGCCGGGAATCGCGATGCCCAGTTCCTCCGCCTCGCGCAGCACGCCCAGCGCGATATGGTCGTTGCCGCAGATGATCGCGGTGGGACGTTCGCCCGGCGCTTGCCAGATCGTGCGCAGGCTGCGCCGCCCGAATCCCATGGTCGACTCGCCTTCGAACATATGCTCCGGCCGCACGGCGAGGCCGTGACGTTCGAGCGTCGCGCGAATGCCCGCGACGCGCGCCTGCACGCGGTCGTTATCGCGCGTCGGCTGGATGCAGACCGCGAACGAGCGGTGCCCGAGGGCGATCAGATGTTCGGTGATCTCCGCATAGGCCGCGTGATTGTCGAAGCCTATGCAGGTGTGCGGACTGTCCTTGCGATATGCGTACGTGACCGCATACGGCACGCGGTAGAGCCGCAACGCATCGAACAGTTCGGGCGGATGAGCTTCGCCCACCACCGCCATCGCTTCCACGCCACGCGCCAGCATCGCGCGCACCTGCGTGAGCGCCTGCGCGGGATCGTAGTTCGAGCAGCCGAGCACCAGTGTGATGCCGCGTGCCGCGAACGCTGCCTGCATCCCGCTCACCTGTGAAGCGAACACGCGATCATCCAGTGTCGGAATGATGATGCCGGCAATATGGCTGCGCGTGGAGGCGAGGGCGCGGCCCGCCGCATTCGGAAACCAGTTGAGCGTGAGCGCGGCATGCTCGACGCGCTCGCGCACGTTCGCGGAGACCTTGTCCGGCTCGTTGTAGACCCGCGATACGGTTGCCGTGGAGACGCCCGCAAGCTTGGCGACATCGGACAGCACGCTGCGGCCTGTGCTGCGGCGAGCGCGGTTCGTCGGGGTGCGGGCGGCGGCCGGCGGGTCGAGGGAGTCAGGCATCGGGTTGGAACGCGCAGAGTGAATCGGAGAACGCCCGCCATCTTACCGCCGCCTACGCGCGCGAAGCGTGGGCGCGCGTGACAGTTTCAGCGGACGTTCCTGTGATCCGGAAGTCCTCCGGGCAAACGCTAGCCAACGGCGCGGTTCCCGCCGAGTGCCGCAATACGGCCACGAAAATGCTCAGTGCCGGCGACGATCTTGTCGAGCACCGCATCGAGCGCCCAGAAGCGTTCGCGCACGTCGTAGTCGATCACGCGGCAGCGAATCGAGGCGAATGTGCCGATCCGTTGATGGTAGATCTTCGCGAGAGCCGGATAACCGAGCGATTCGGAGACGGCGGCGAGCACGAGGAACGTGGCGAGTTCCTCCGCAAGAGCCGGGTCTTGCGCCGCATCGTTGCGCAGCCAGCTGTACAGATCCGGGTGGAAGTTCGTGAACACGCCGTTGAAGCCGGCGGAACCCGCCTTCATCGCGTCCCATGCGATGGCCGCGTTGGCGTTGAGGATTTTCAGCGGCGAACCTGCGGCGAGCGCGACGCGCCGTTTGACCGTGGCGAGATCGCAGCTCACGTCCTTCAGCATGATGAAGCGGCCGGTGTCGATGCACAGCTTCAATTCGTCGTCGGAGAGAAGACGGCGGTAGGGCGCGGGGCATTCGTACAAACCGAGCGGAATGTCGGACGGCAGGCGCGCGAGCAGTTGCTTGAGATTCGCCGCGAAAGCCTCGGTTCCCTGTTGCTTCGGGTCGAGCCGGTTCGTCACCAGCACGACGCCTTGTGCGCCCGTGCTTGCGGCGACGTTGAGTTCCTCGGCCTGCGCCTCGGGGTCGTCGCTGATATGGCCGGAGACGACGACAGGAATGCGGCCCGCCACCTTGTCGACGACGAAACGTCCCAGCGCGCCACGCTCGGCGAGCGTCAGGAACTGCATTTCACTCGATTGCGCGACGGCGAAGAGCGCGTCCGATCCATGCGCGATATACCACTCGATCAGGCGTTCGAGTCCGGCGTAGTCGATTGCGCCGGTATCGTCGAACGGCGTCAGCATCACGGGGACGATGCCTTCGATCGACGTGGTGGCTTGTTTGGAAGTGGTCATGCTCGTGATCTCCCGGAGAGGGTTCGTTGAGTCGAGGCGGCGCGCGCGATCATGCGGGCGCTCGCACGGATTCGGTTGGGGCGGACGGGTCTTCGATCGGCTTGCGCACCAGCAGCAGGTAGCTCATCGCGCCGATAAATGCGATGCCTGCGGCCGTCAGCAGCGCGGGGACGAACGACCAGCTCTGCGCGATGTAGCCCGTCAGGATCGGCGCGAGGGCGCCGCCCAGAAAACCGCCGAAGTTCTGGATGGCGCCGAGCGAGCCGACGCGGTTCGGCGGCGCGGCGGCGGTAGCGAGCGCCCATGAACTCGCGGATGCGGCATTCGCCAGAAAGATCACCACCGAGATGCACACGATCGCGATGGTGTTGCTCTCGACGAGCGCCGCCGGAATCGTGAAGGCGACCATGCCGAGCATCGCGATCACCACCGCATTGCGGCGGCTCGCGACCGGGCTCGTGCTGCGGCTCGTGATGAGATCGGAGAACCAGCCGGCCGTCAGCGAGCCCAGAAAACCGCAGAAGAACGGTATCGATGCCGCGACGCCCGTATGCATCAGGCTCATGTGGCGTTCCATCGTCAGATAGCCGGGCAGCCACGTGAGGTACACCCAGTTCAGGTAGACCGAGCCGAAGAAGCCGATCAGCATGCCCCACGTGGTGCCGTGCGAAAACAGCGAGCGCCATTCGGCGAAGGTGACCGTGGGTGCCGGCTTGCGGTCGGCTTCGTCGCCTTCGAGATAGTGCCGCTCGGCTTCGGTCATGGTGGCCTTGACGGGGTCGCGGTACACCGCGAGCCACACGAGCGCCACGACGAGGCCGACCACGCCCGTCACGATGAACGCCCAGCGCCAGTGAAACTGCACGACGAGAACCGACAGGCACAGCGGCGCGAGCGCCGTGCCGAGCGGCGACGCCGAGTTGAAAATGCCGGTCGGCTTGCCGCGCGCGCGCAGCGGAAACCAGTTGCTCACCACACGGGCCGCCGACGGAAACTGCGGCGCCTCGCCGATGCCCAGCACGATCCGCGCGAGGATGAACCAGCCGAAGGTCGAGACGAATCCGCCCGCCGCCTGCGCGAGCGACCAGACGATCAGGCCGATGCCGAGCAGCTTGCGCGGTCCGATCCGGTCGACGAGGCCGCCTACCGGCAACTGAAAGAGCGCATAGCTCCACGAGAACGCGGAGAGCAGCAGCCCCATTTGTCCGAGCGACAGCCCGAGATCATGACGGATCAGCGGATTGGCAACCGCGAGCGTGCCGCGATCCAGATAGTTGACGATGCCGCTCACCATCAGCAGCGTGAGCGCCACGATCTGGGCGCGGCGGACTCTCGGTGGCGCCTGCTCGAGGCTCGGTGTTGCGCTCATGATCGTTGTCTCCGTTTCATGTCTTCGGTTGGTGTGAGCAAGCCGCGCCGATGCGATGTCGGGCGGCCGGAAATTGCGCATCCACCTGGGCGACGGTGTCGTTCAGTGGCGTATGTTAGCGCTTACATTTGCCGGTGATTTTGAGCTATTCATGGGATTTTTTGGCAATTTCGCTTCAGGCATCTCGATGATAGCGCTTACATTTTGAGCTCCACTTCGAGGAGATTGCAAGCGTTAGCGCAGTGTTGGAGGGTAAACCCCGGCCATTTGCGGGGGAATGCGACGTTGTTGAAGGCGCAAACGCGGCTTGCCGCTCCTTCGCCTGGAGCCGGATCGGATATTTCGCGGAAGCCGGGCGGCGAGATCTCGATGTTCAGCGCGCCTGGCAGCGGCACCTCGATCACCGTGCGCATACCGGTTGTCGACGCTGCGTAGCTGCCGAGAACCTGATTGAATCGTCAAGGCGATTTTCGCAAGCGGGCGACAATCGCGTTGATCTGCACGTCGAAGCGTTCGAACCATGACCGCGCCGCGTCCAATTGCGCGTCGACTTCCTGAAAGTGGGCCTCGTGCAATTCGACAGCGCGCCCGGCGGCGGCAATCGCCTCAGGAGTCGTCTTCGAGCGAAACGCGTGCGAGGCGAGCGACTCGATCTCGCCACGGTTGCTCTGACTCTGATCCGTGAGTTCAGTGAGCAGCCCCTTCAACATCTGCAATTGACCGTGCCAGTCACTCTCCGCCCGATATAGCGCCTCGATAAGAGGTCCGGCATCGTCCGCCAAAGCGATATTTGCCGCGGCGGACGTGCCCTGCCGCAGGTGATCCAGCACCGCGAGACAGCCCTCCGCGCGCTGGGCCAGTTCTTTCGCTTTGTCATGCGCTTCGGCCATGCGCGTCTTGAGCGCCGCGGCGCGATCGCAAAGCCGCGCCTGTAGGACGAACGTCTGCGGCTTCACCTGTCAGTGTCCATGTGTAGGCGTTCGTGGGTCGCGACGAATGATTCTGAACCTGACGATGTGGGCGAATTTGCTCACTTCTTTTCCTTATGGCCGTTTGCATTTGAGTTGATGCCCGCGTCGCGGGACTAGCGCCGCCTCTCCATGTATACGGCGACGCCGCATGCGGCTTGATATCAGGATTTCCTGATTTTGGCCCAGGCATAGCCCTTCCAACGGCGTGGCGCGCCGCGGACGACGTCAGCTCATCCAGTACTCGTCTGGAATCCTGCGGTCCGCTTCGGAAAGGAAAGGGTTGTCGAGCGTGAAGGTCAGCCGGGACGCGATCCTGGCGCGTGACAGCGCGTCCTGGATGTAGTGATGAGAGTTGAACAGTCGCATGTAGGCGCCATTGCGATACGCAGCGATGAGCCCGTCTTCGATCGTCTCCGCCAGCGCTTCGTGGCCCGAGGCGACATAGAAAATGAAATCCGATCGATACTTCAGCAGCAGACGGTTCTCAACCACGAGATCCGGTTCCCGGTGCTGGCGTCCATCGAGTTCAGTAAATGCTTCAACTAAGCCGCGTGGAAAATAGTCGACCCGGCCACCTTGGGTCATCTCGAACATCGTGTCATAGGTCGAGGTCTGGACATTCAGGCCGGCTGCTTTCAGGATCTCCGTATCGATCCATCCAATTCCCTGCACGCACGCGAATGCTTTCAGATCGGAGAAGCGCTCGACCTTGTCGAAATCGGCTTGCCGATCCTTTCGGATGACGAACACCCGGTGGCCGATCAGCCCACGATGTATCGGAATCCGCACTACATTCCTGCCGCGCTCGGCTTGCGCCTCCATGCTCGTCCAGTGCAGATTGATCATGTTGTTGGTGCCGGCCAGTTCGGCCAGCGCGCGACCGCGCTCCATTTCCATGTCGGCTGAGTGCAATGTGTACGATGCGTTGGCCGTTTTCATGGCCAGATCGAGGACGGCGAGCGCAAACGCGACGTGCACGTCGCGGGCGGGCCGAATGCGGGGATAGACGATGTCAAAGTGAACGGGAGGGTCGGCAGGCGCGGCACGCGCGCGAAGCGTGATGCCCGCCGCACTCAGCGCTGCCAGTACAAAGCGCCTGCGATGCATGGATGGATGATTTCTCGAAACAGGAATGACGCGCTCAATTGGGCGCTTGTCCGCGCAGATTCTCGCCTGATCGGTTTTTCATCGTGCCACGTCCTGATCGTGCTGACAAACCGTGTAATCCCTTTGTCAGGAAGTGCGGGATGTTGTCCGGAACAGGTCGACGCATTCCCCAGAGCATGGCTTTTGATGCCCCGTACGGCATCAGACCGGCGTCCAAATGCCGATGCGCAGGCATTCAGGATTTCCTGACGGCATATTCAGCAGATCGGAAGTGCATTTTTCCGGGCTTCCTGACTGTGTGCCGCCCTCGGTCTCCCTAGGATGTTTTATCGAAATCGTCTATATCAGCGGACCCGTTATGAACGGTCATTCAGAAAACCGCGAAGTCGCGGTTGAATTCCTCAACACCGCATGCGAGCGCCTGTTCGATATCTGGTGCGAAAGCAGAAGCGTCATACCGCTTAGCTATCTGTTGCACTGCTGGCCGTTGCCGGATTGGGGATACGCGTCCGTGAAGCGACTGTCGGACGGATTGCGCGAACTGAGGATGTCGAACCCCGACGCTCTCGGCGGCCGCGTCCGGCCGATCCTCGGCGAGCTGACGTCATGCATCGATGAGATTCTGCTGTATCCGCGGATCTGCTTGCCGCGGGCGATCACCGATTCGCCGCCTGTCGAGCCGATCATGTACGTCATGTAGATTCTCGTCAGATTAATCACGGCGCGTTTCACCCAGAATGAGCGCCGGCGCAGACCAGGAAATGAGAGTGACTGGCCGGCCGGGGCAGGCAAACATTAAATCGCCACCCTGCCGATGCGGCGGCCGATTGGTCTGGGCCGCGCAGCGGCAACGAGTGCAGAATAGACGAAACAAGAACCGTAGCACTCGCGGGGATGTATGAAGCACAACCTGTTCGATGCATGGTGGAGTTTGATCGGCAGCTTCAGGAGCAGCCTTGTGTCGCGGCTTCTCGTGACGGTGCTGCTCGTCAGTTGCGTAGTCACTGTGTTGTTGACCGGGTTGCAGCTTTACCGCGACTACTACCGGGGCGTAGAGGAGATTGAAAATCGCCTTGCGGACATTGACCGCAGCAATTGCGACAGTCTCGCGGAAGCGCTCTGGCGCCTGGACGGCGCCCAGCTGCAACTGGAGTTGAACGGCATTCTGCGTCTCGCCGACATTCGTGCCGTGGAAATCCGCGAGACGGGGAAAGACAGTCAATCTGCCTACCTGAGCGCGGGTCAGCGCTCAGCCGGTCCCGTCATTGCCCGCGAGTTTCCGCTCCTCTATAGCGTGCAGGGTAAAGAGCGCGAGATCGGCAAGCTCTACGTCGAGGCGACGCTGCTCGACCTTTACCATGAGCTGATGCGAACCGCTGCGATGATTCTTGTCACTCAGGCCGCCAACACTTTCCTCGTCTCGCTGTTCATCGTCTACATCCTGTCCCGTCTTGTGATGCGGCACGTCGCGGCCATCGCGCGCACGGTGGAAGACTACGATTTCCGTGAGCCGCCTCAGCCGTTCAGTCTCCAGCGGCGCAAACGGCGTGATCCGGACGAACTGGATCGCGTGGCGGCCGCATTCAATGCGATGGGCGCGCGGCTGTACTGCGCGTATCGCGACGAGCAGGACACGGCGGCTGAACGCGAAGCACGCAATCTGGCGGAAGCGGCCAACCGCGCCAAAGGCGAATTCCTCGCGAATATGAGTCATGAGCTGCGGACACCGCTGAACGGCATTCTCGGCTACGCGCAGATCCTCGAGCGCGATACCACGCTGGGCGAGCGGCAGCGTGAACGCGTGGCGGCGATCCGCCATAGTGGCGAACATCTGCTGACCTTGATCGAAGACACGCTCGATTTCGCGAGGATCGAAGCGGGCAAGCTGCGTGTCGAAATCGGTGACGTGCCATTGGCAGGGTTTGTCGATGTCATTCGGGACATCATCGACGTGAAAGCGGAGCAGAAGCGCCTCGACTTCATCTGCGAAATCGCCGGGGATGCGCCCGTCGGCGTGCGTGCCGATGAGCGGCGCTTGCGGCAGGTCATGCTCAACCTGCTTGCCAACGCCGTGAAGTTCACCGATTCGGGTTGCGTCAGCCTGCATATCTCGAGGTCCGAGTCGAACCGCGTCCGTTTCGAAGTGCGCGACACGGGGATCGGCATTGGCCACGATCAGTTGAATACGATCTTCGAGCCGTTCGAGCAACTGGGCGCGGCCGAGCGACGAGCAGGCGGGGCCGGCCTCGGTCTGGCCATCAGCCGCGAGTTCGTGCGTGCGATGGGTGGCGAGATCGAGGTGGAAAGCCAAATCGGGCAGGGGAGTACTTTCCGCTTCGAACTGCCGGCAGCGAGCATGACGCCCGTGTTGCGCAAGACGACGGGCCCTACGGCGCTCTCGTTCACGGCGACGGGCTATGAGGGGCCGCGCAGGAAGGTGCTGGTCGTCGACGACGTCGAGGTCAATCGCGAGATCGTTGTGGATCTGCTAGGCCGTCTCGGCTTCGATACCGTCGAGGCGGAAAACGGCCGCGACGGGCTCGAGAAGGCGCAGCGCGAACGACCGGCGCTGATTCTCACGGACATCGTGATGCCCGAAATGAACGGATTCGAACTGACACGCGACCTGCGTCAATTGCAGGAGTTCGCCGATGTTCCGATCGTTGCCATGTCCGCCAGCCCATCCGAAGTCAACAGGGCGATGAGCATTGAAGCGGGGGTGAACGCATTCCTCTCCAAACCGGTCGACCTCGAAGCGCTGCTGGCACAGGTCGCCACGCTGCTCGGTCTGAAGTGGACCCATGCATCGCCGGCGCCGCCCACTCGCACTGCTACGCCCGAAATCAGTCTTGCGGCCGTGCCTCGGCAACAGATGGAGGAACTGCATCATCTCGCCCGCCTTGGCGACATGCATGAAATCATCGCGTGGGCGGAGAGCGTGGCGGCGCGCGATTCGCGTTATCGCTCGTTCACGGCGCAACTCTGCGCGCTCGCTCGCGACTACCAGTCGAAAGCCATACTCCATCTGGTCGAGCGGCATCTGAATGTCGAGCCCAAGCCATGAACGAGCCCAACGTGGAGGCCGGCGAACGGCCGACGATCCTCATTGCGGACGACACGCCGGCGAATTTCGGCGTGGTCGTCGAGAGCCTGACGGACCGCGGCTTCCGGGTACTCGTTGCGCTCGACGGCGAAGAGGCGCTCGAACGCGCGCTGTTCTCCCAGCCCGATCTGATCCTGCTCGACGTGAAGATGCCTGGCATCGACGGCTTCGAGACCTGTCGGCGACTCAAGGCGGATGCGCGCACGTGCGATATCGCGGTAATTTTCATGACGTCGTTGACGGGCGCGGAAGACATGGTCGAGGGTTTCTCGGCCGGTGGCGTCGATTACGTGGCGAAGCCCGTCCGTGTCAATGAAATGATGGCGCGCATCGAGACCCATCTCGCCTTGCGCGTGATGCACCGGCAGCTGGTCGTGCAGAACCGCCAGCTCCTGAACGAAGTGGCGGTGCGCCACCAGGCCGAAGCCGCATTGTCGCGCGCACGCGATGCACTGGAGCAGCAGGTCGAGCAGCGCACGCGGCAACTCGCGGAGTCGAACGCGAGGCTTTCCGCTCAGGTCGACGAGCGCCGCCGGGCGGAAGCGAAATTGCAGGCGAGCGAAGCGCGCTTTCGCACGATTGTCGAAACCAGCCCGATTCCGCTGTGCATCACGTCGATGCCCGAAGGCGTCATCCTGTACGCGAATGAACCGCTGCGAGAACTGTTCGGTATCGATACGGGCATGGGCACGCTGACCAACATCGTCGATTTCTATGTGGATCCCGGCGACCGTGACCGGCTCGTGTCGCATCTGCGCACGGAGGGCAGTTTCAACAATAGCGAAGTCCAGATGCGGCGCGTGGACGGCTCGGCGTTCTGGGCCATGGCGACCGCGCGCGTGGCGACGTTCGGCGACGCGCCGGCGATCTACGTGGGCCTCAGCGATATTACGTCGCGCAAGCGTATCGAGCAGGAGTTGTTCGAATCGCGCAATCAATTGCGCGAGTTGTCCGCCTATATGGAGGCGATTCGCGAGGAAGAGCGCAAGCGCATCGCCATGGAGATTCACGATGAACTCGGCCAGTTGCTGACCGCCCTGAAGATGGACGTCTCGCTGCTGAAAATGCGCCTCGGCAAGGATCCGGACGCGATGCGCAAAGCCGAGGACATGCGGGAACTGGTCGAAAAGACGATCTGGATGGTCCGCAATGTCGCGAACCATCTGCGGCCGGTGGCGCTGAACTTCGGAGTCGTGTCGGCGCTGGAGTGGCTCGTGGAGGACTTCATGCGACGCAATGGCATTCCTTGCCAGTTGCATATCAACGGAGGCGAACCGGTGCTGCCGGAGGCTTATGCCACAGCCGTATTTCGTATCGTTCAGGCTTCGCTGACCAACGTCGGGCGCCACGCGCATGCGACGCGGGCCGACGTGACGCTGACCAGCACGGCGGCGGCACTCGAACTCCACGTGAGCGACGACGGCTGCGGTTTTGATCCAAACATGGCGCGTACGGGTTATTCCTATGGACTGCTCGGCATGCAGGAGCGCGCCCGCCTGATCGGCGGCGCGATGACTATCGACAGTGCGCAGAGCATGGGCACTGCTATTTCCATTCACATTCCGCTTACAGGCGGGGCAGAAAATGATCGACGTCCTGATTGCTGATGACCACGCCGTGGTGCGTGGCGGCCTGAAACAGATTATCGCGACGACCACGGATATCGTCGTCGCCGCCGAGGCCGCGCAAGGTTCGGAAGTGCTCGACCGGCTGCGCGCGAGGCGGTTCGATCTCGTGCTGCTGGACATGACGATGCCCGGCATCAGCGGAGTCGATCTGATCCGGCGCGTACGTGCCGAGCAGCCACCTTTACCGATCCTCGTGCTCAGTATCCACAACGAGGCACAGGTCGTGTCGCGCGCGCTGCGCGCCGGCGCGACGGGTTATGTGACGAAAGACAGCGATCCGGACGTGCTGCTCGCGGCGATCCGCAAGCTGGCGGGAGGCGGGCGGTTCATCGACCCGAAACTGGTCGACGCGATGGTCTTTGAAACGCATTCCGGCGACGCTCCACCGCACCAGGTGTTGTCCGACCGTGAATTTCAGGTATTGCAGATGCTGGCCGCCGGTCAAAGCATCAACGAGATTGCCGAGTCGTGTTCGCTCAGCGCCAAGACCATCAGCACCCATAAGATGCGTCTCATGCAAAAGCTCGGCCTCAACAACAACGCCGAGCTGATCCGGTATGCGATCAGGCACGGTCTGGTCACCGAGTGACAGAGCCGTTAGGGAAATCCTGAGGCTCGAAGCAGCGTTTCCCGAATCAACAATCCGGCGCTGCTGACTGAAGAATCCTCGCCGTTGTCCCACGATTGTCAAATGGGAACCTAAGGTGCGGGGGCAGATGTGGATGCGACGAAAAGCTCACTACGCGGACTGCGCGAGAAATTATGGGCAACGGCGGGCACGCTGCCGGTCCGTGTGCTCACGCTGCATGGTTCGCAGGACGGTCTGACTTGCCGGGTATGCGTCGAAGTCAGGCGTCCGGATGGTCCGATCCTGCTGTTCTTCTTCCGGCACGAAGACGGTACCTGGCACGTATTTCCGCCGGCAAAGAACCTGTGCAGAATGAGCTTCGAGCCACTCGTCGTGTGACGTGAACGAGGCCGGACAAAGGAGATCATCGATGAACGCAGACAACCTGGGGACATTGTCGGGGCACGAAACGAAATTGCGCGCGTGGCTGAGCGAATGGTACGACCACGCATTCGCGACTGGCTTCATCCAGCCGCCTTTCATACTCGACGACGCGACCGCTTTGAGGCTGGAGGGTTATTTCGATGTGGGTCTGACGCCCGCGGAGGGCGTCAACGCGATCTTCGGCGTGGTGCATTGACGGCGTCAGACGAGCCGGCGCACCCGCTTGTCGATGCGCTGCTCACCCGGAGCGGGCTTTTTGTTGCCGGACGTGGCTGTCCGGTTCGGCGGCGTCGCTATCTTCACCGCTTTCCTCGTCGATCCATCGCCGCGCCCATTCGAGCGCGTATTGCTGTGCCGTCTCGCAGTTTTTGAAGCCCGGACCGATCAGCCCGGAACGCGCGACTCGCCTTTCATCACGCACGATCTCGGCCCATCCGCGGAAACGGGTGTTCGCTAACCGGTCGGCGGCAATGTAGATGACGTAGCCGCGCGGGTCGGATTCGGTTTGGCCTTTCGACGCAAGGCCCATCCACGGTGACGCGGTTCGATGAATGGAATGAAGGGGTGTCACCGGCGCGCGGGATTCGATGCGCTCGGCTACGGCATGCGTGGAATTGACGGGATGCGGGAGCTGCCGCGCGATGTCCCTGAACGTATCGGCCGTTTCGGATGACTGCCATGTCTCGCGCGGTGTCTGCCACGACGCCTGGTCTCTCCAGAACACCCGGCGAAAACCTTCGTCCCGAGTCTGGCGATCGATGCCGCGCGTCAGGGCATCGCGGCGTTCCAGTGTCAGTTGCGGACCGCACCGAAACTTGCGTCCGGTACTCGAAAGAATCCGGTACATCTCCGCGAGGGCGCCGCTCGAACGCCACGCCTCGAAGCGGTGCCGGCACGTCGGCGCCGACGGATAGTGGCTCGGCAACATAGACCAGGAGTCGCCGGTTGTCAGTACCCACAGCACGGCATTCGCCACGACGCGAACCGGTGCGCGTGGCCGGCCGCGCTGCCGGTGAACAATCGGAGGATTTGCCAGGATGGGCGCGAGCAGCAACCACTCTTCGTCACTGATTTCGTTGAAATGCACGCTGGCCTCCACATCTGCGTTCGCGCTACCACCCGCTCGTCAGCCACGTTGGCAGGGACGACAGAATCAGCAGATCCTCGACACAATCCGATAGCTCGCAAACTTCCTGAAAGGTGGCATCGCTGGAATCGTGCAGATGTTGCCGTCTGAGCTCGCGTAACGCAGTTCCAAGACGCCGAAGCGTCTCGGGGTCGCTGTTCATCATCGGCCAGCCTCTTAACAGATACGTTAGCGGCACGACGCTTCTGGTTTCGCACCACCGGTCGAAGAGATGCAAGCACATTGCGTTGATGTGCTCGATCGAATTTTCTCTTTCAGACAGATAGGGAACCATGGCGATACTCATTTAAAGGACGATCGGCGTGCGTTCATCGTATGCGGCCAGTTTTCGTGGTGCTGTCAGGAGATCAAGAAAATAAGAGTGGTCGATGCTGAACTTTGGGTCAGGGAATCCTTATAGGGCAGTACGCAAGCCGACGGTATCGCTCATAACTTGCGGGACCTCAATAAGCTCGGAGGGTGTCCATAGAACTTCTTGAATGCCTGTGAATAGGCGCCCTCCGTCGCGTAGCCGACCGACACGGCGATATCGAGTAACCGCATGCCTCGCGCGTGAAGTTCCAGGGCTCTCGTCATGCGGACATGATGGCGCCACTGCTGGAATGTCTGTCCTGTGCTGGCAACGAACGCGCGTTGGATCGTTTTTTCGCTTGCCCCCGCGTCGCGAGCCCATGCCTCGATGGACTTGCCGATGGATGGATCGCTTTCGAGTTCTCGGCAAATGGCTGCGATGCGCCGATCGTCCGGGATCTGAATGCCGGTTGATGACAGAGGAGCCTGTTTCAGTTCGTCGACGATGACGAGAGTTTTTCGGTAGCGTTGTCTGAAATCCAGACTATCCGTTGTCCAGTTACTTGCATCGAGGATCAGCTCCTTCAGGAGCGGCTTGACTGCGAGTACGAGAAACGAATCGCTTGCGTAGAGGGAACGGTCGATGTAAAGGCTGTGATAGCGGAATGTGCGATCCATGAAAACCGAATGAGGCAGTCCTGCCGGAATCCAGGCGGCGCGATCCGGCGCCAATCGAACGCCCGTATCCGGTGTCTCGAGCAAAGTCGGCGCGGCTGCTGCGGTGACGCGTCTTTCGTCGGTTTTTGGGCCGATGATTATCGGCGCCCTGCTGACGTATTTTGCCGTGGAAGCGGTGTTCGCCTATCTCGCCATGGTGGCCCTATGCGGGATGGTAGTTATCGCCACGCTGGGGTCCGAGACACGGGGCAAAGCGCTCGACGAGATTTCGAATTGATTCGAGTTCCGGTGTTTGTCACCTGATGCTTTGACTTTAGATGCGGGGCGGCGCGAACTGCGCCGCCGTCCCTGAAGACGGGTGATGCGCGTGAAGAGGTTCACCCGCGCGTACGCCCGCTATCCTGCTTCAAACAGTTCGCCGGCCTTCAATCGGATATCCCGGATCCGTGTAGCCCGGGGTCGAGGCGTGACCCGGAGGCACGAGGTTATCCACGAACTTTTCGTCGTCGGCCCCCAGTTGCACATCCAGCGCCTGAACGTAGCTATCCCAATGAGCCTCAGTGCGAGGACCGGCGATAGTCGAGCTGACGATTTTGTTCTTGAGCACCCAGGCCAATGCGAAGGCGATCGAATTTGTACCGCGTGCCTCGGCGTGCGCCGCAACCTGCTGTGCGATCGCCAGCGATTCAGGCCGCCATTCGGTCTGCTGGATGCGCTTGTCACCGCGCCCTGCACGCGAATCAGCCGGCGGCGCGCCATTCAGCGTGTATTTGCCGGTCAGCACGCCGCGGGCGAGCGGGCTATAAGGCACGACGCCGATGCCATAGTGCGCCGCTACGGGCAACTGCTCGACTTCGGCAGTGCGGTCGACCATGTTGTAAAGCGGCTCGCTGACGACTGGCCGATCGATGCCGAGCCGGTCGGCCAGACGCACGATCTCAGCAATGCGCCAGCCGCAGAAGTTGGACAAGCCGAAGTAACGAACCTTTCCTTGGCGAATCAGATCGCCAATCGCGCGGACACCCTCTTCGAGCGGCGCGTCGAGCAGTGCGCGATGGAAGTAGAGGATGTCGATATAGTCCGTGCCGAGGCGCTTGAGACTGGCTTCCACCGACTGAATGATCCACTTGCGCGACTGGCCCTGTTCGTTCGGACCCTGCGTCGTCGGATAGCCGAACTTCGTGGCGATTACCCAACTGTCGCGGCGCTCGGCAATTGCACGGCCGACGATTTCTTCGGAACGGCCGGCGTGATAGACGTCCGCTGTGTCAATGAAATTGACGCCCTGATCGAACGCTTTATCGATGATGCGCTTCGACGTGGCTTCATCCGTTTCACCACCGAACATCATCGCGCCCAGACACAAGGGTGAAACCTTGAGGGCGCTACGGCCCAGATATCGATAATCCATTAGCTTTCTCCATGCAGGCTACGCCTGTGCTTTGTCACTCATCCCGACGAGGCCGTGGCGACATCGATGCCGGAACCGACCTCGGTGACAGGCACGACTTGTCCGTCAACCGATACGTGCATCCGGACCACGCTATAAACAGCGGCTAAGTTGGGATCATAGACATTCGCCGTCTAGAGATTAAGTCCATGAAACTGCAAGAGGTTATGAAGTACATTCATGAATATTCCTGCATGCCTGTGCAAACGCGTGGCGTTAGTTCATGTAGCGCGTCTCAACCGGCTCTAATCGCAAGCCGCCATTGACCTGACGAATTTAACCAGTGCACGCGTGTGTGACTAGTGGTTAAATTCCGCAATCACCCATGAGATCGGTTCATTAATGCCACGCGAAAAGTTCAACGATCTGCTCGCCTTCATCGCCGTCGCGCGCGAACGAAGTTTCACTCGTGCGGCCGCCCAACTCGGTGTATCGCAATCGGCTTTGAGCCACACGATCCGCGCACTCGAAAACAGGCTCGGCCTGCGGCTGTTGACGCGAACCACACGCAGCGTATCGCCAACCGAGGCAGGCGAGCGCATCCTGCGGACGGTGGCGCCGCGCTTCGAGGAGATCGAAACCGAGCTGACAGCCGTCACAGAGCTTCGCGATAAACCTGTTGGCACGATTCGCATCACGGCGACCGATTACGCGACCAACACGGTTCTCTGGCCCAGGTTGTCGAAGGTGCTCCGTAAATATCCGGAGATCAAGATCGAAATCATCACCGACTACGGCTTAACTGACATCGTGACGGACCGCTACGACATCGGCATTCGTAACGGAGACCAGGTCGCAAAGGATATGATCGCGGTGCGCGTTGCCGCGGATATGAAGATGTCGATCGTCGGCACGCCGGCCTATTTGGAAAAGCAGCCGTTGCCGAAGAAGCCGCAGGATCTGATGGCGCACAACTGCATCAACTTGCGCCTGCCGACACTCGGAGCGTTTTACGCGTGGGAATTGAGAAAGGGCAGTCGTGAAGTTCAGGTTCGCGTGGAGGGCCAGTTCTCGTTCAACGGCACCTATCACATGCTCGACGCCGCATTGGCCGGTTACGGTCTCGCGTACATTCCGTCTGACCTGGCGCAGCCTCACGTTACGGCTGGGCGTCTCGTTCGCGTGCTCGACGACTGGTGTCCGACGTTTCCGGGCTTGCACGCGTATTACGCCAGCCGATCCGAGTCTTCGCGAGCGATGGCGCTGATTATCGATTCACTGCGTTATCGTCCGAAGACGAGCTAGCGTCAGCCAATCACCCTCTCGTACGAAATAAATCCGTGCGTTGCAGTACAGCATTTTGTATTCCTGCCGTCGGCATACTATGCTGAAACTCTCCCATGGCGATCGGCGGGAATTCCCATGCGCACGCAATTCCTGGCTGTTCTGGCGTTGATCGCCTCATGTTCGTTCGTCGGTGGTTGTGGCAGCGACATCTCGCAAGATCCCATTACGCAGATCATGGACAAGTCGCGCTATACGAGTGCGAAGTCGCAATGGTCGATGATCGTCATGGACGCGGGCACGGGCGAAGTGCTGTACTCGCTGCAGCCGGACGTGCTGTCATTGACCGGCTCGGTGCGCAAGCTCTTCTCGGTGGGAACGGCGCTCAACGCAATCGGTCCGGATTATCGTTTTGAAACGCCGGTCTATCGTAATGGCACGGTCGACGCATCCGGCAAACTGACCGGCGATCTCATCGTCAAGGCATCCGGCGATCTGACTTTCGGCGGCCGGATGAAGGCCGACGGCACGATCGATTTCACCGACTTCGACCACAACGAGGCGCGTGCCTTCAATGGTGCGATCCTGACGCCCGAAGACCCGCTGACGGCCGTGAACGAGTTGGCGACGCAGGTCAGGGCGGCGGGCATCACGTCCATCAGCGGCGACGTGATCATCGACGACAGGCTCTTTGACGCGTTCCGCGTGCCGAACGGCAACGTGCTGATTTCGCCGATTCTCATCAACGAGAACGTGATCGATGTGACGCTCGCACCCGGTGCGAACGCGGGGCAACCTGGCCAGCTCGACTGGCGGCCGCGCACGAGTGCGATGACCATGCAGGGAACGTCGATTACGGCCGCGGCCAACAGCGCACCGGACATCGTGACATCCGGTGACGCGCTCGACGAAGGGCCGCTCAGTTGTCTCGCCACGCCCGGCTGTAAAGGAACGATCTCCGGCGAAGCCAGCCTCAGCACGCCGGCGTCGATCCCCGCCGGCTATCAGGCGGCGTTGATTGGCAACGACCTGTACGTCAGCAACCTGCGTGTCGAGGATCCGCCGTCCTTTGCGCGGACCGCATTCATCGACGCATTGATGCGCGCCGGCGTGACGGTGTCCGCGCCCGCTGTCCAGCCGAATGCTTCAGACAGATTGCCCGCGCCGCAAACCTATACGAGCGCGACGCAGGTCGCGAGTTTTACGTCGTTGCCGTATTCGGAGTTCGCGAAGCTGATCCTCAAGGTCAGCCTGAATACGGGCGCTAATCTGAGCCTGATGTACCAGGGTTTGACGAAAGGCGCGCGGACCGTCAGCGACGCGCTGGCCACCGAGCGTCAATCCTTGACAGGCGATCTGGGCCTTGACGGAGCCGGCTTCAATTTTCCGACCAATGGCAGCGGCACACCTGACAGCCGCGCGACGGCACGCACCACCGCGACGCTGCTCAGTGTGATGAGCCGCCGGCCGAACTACACGGTGTATCGGAACGCACTCTCGATTCTCGGTGTCGATGGTTCGCTTGCCGCAATCGGTAAAAACGTGGCGGGCAAGGAGCATATCGTCGTGAAGAGTGGCGCGACCGTCTCCGGCGGGCAGATGGTCGCCATGAACATGGCCGGCTATATCGACGCCAGGAGCGGACGGCGACTCGCCTACGCGCTGTTCGTCAACAACGCCGGTCCGGTGGCCGCGCTCACCGACACGCTCGATGTATTCGACGACGAAGCAGCAATACTCGGCATCGTCTACGCACGGTATTGACCAAACGCAGGCAGGCTGCGCCGCCGCGCTACTGCAGTTTCCAGAGCATCGCCGAAATCGTGCCTTCGTCCTGGAAGACCGATAGCACGTCGATGATGCCCGAAATGGGAACGTTGTTCACCGTCAGCACGAATACGATACGGTGGCCGCTTTTCGCATCGATATAGCCGGCGAGGGATTGTCCTCTCAGGAACGGTAACGACGGCGCAGAGGGGTTTTCCGTGACGTAAGTGCCGGTTTTCGCGTGCACCTGGCCTTTCGCTCCCGCGAGCGTCGCATCGGATTCGAAGGCGGTGATGGTAGCCAGCGATCCGTCCACGCCCAGCACCGGCAACGCGTCGAAGTAGGGCGAAAAGACCAGCGTCGTGCTCATGCCTCTCAGCATGGCAATGACCGCCGTGCCGCTCGCAGTCGAGTCGCCACCGCCGCTGCCGTCGATGAAGTGGTACTGGCTCGACGGGATCTTGAACGTGGTGGACAGTTCGCTCTGTTCCGCCGCCAACGCGCCGGTCAGCGTCGTGGCGTTGTTGTTCGCAAGACCGAACAGCATGAGGCTCGTATCGGCGCCGATGTTATAGCTGACCTTCATGATGTATCTGACGTATTGCTCATACGGTTGCGAAGTGAGTTGCGCAACCTGCGTCGCGCTCGAATACGAGCCTTGCGCGGGCAGCAACTGAACCGGATTGGCGGCGACGGGCGCCGCCGTGACCGTGACACCCGCGCGCGCCAGCGCCTCGATGAACACCGTGCGGGCGTAATTCGAGGGCTCGGTCACGCGGAACGTGCGGATCAGTGGGTAGGCGTTCGTCAGTGGCGGCACGAAGCCCGCCGGCACGCTACCGGTTACGTTGCCGACACAACCCGGCGAACCGATGCACAACGGCAGTTCAGGCGCGAGTTCGATATCCAGCTTCGAGGCCGCGCTGCCCGTCGCGAGCGTGGATTGCACGCTGAACGCGGCCGTTTTGGGCCGCCAGTCGAATGGAACGGGCGAGCCTTCGCCGCTCTGGTTCAGTGTGACGTCGACCACGTCGTCGTTGACGAAGATCGGCCGCACGTTGAATTCACCGCGAAAGTTGAAGGGCTCGAAAAGGCGGTCGTCGATCACGACATCGCCATTGATTGTTTTGATGCCCGCAGCCGCCACCTGCGCCGCGAGGGAATTGAAGCCGGCGAGCGGATCGGGCGTGGCTAGTATCGCGTTGCCCAGCGAGTTGGCCTCGTTGTGATCGAAGTTCGTGATGGCGATCGTGCCGTCCGGGTTGGCGCGGCCGCCCATCGTCAGATCGCCGCTTGCCAGCAGAATCAGATTGCCGTTGAGGGTGCCGCTCGCATTGACCGTACCCTGCCGGTAGACCGGCGTGACGAATTGATGCTGCGCACCCAGTTGATTCAGCGCGGAGCCGACCGAAAAGAGCTTGCGCACCGAACCGATCAGCATTTGTGCGCTCGAGTTCATGTCGTAGATCACATGGCCCGAGTCGAGATCGACCACCTGCATCGACCAGGTCGCGTTCTGGTAGATCGGCTTTTGCATCACCTGCATGATCGAATCGGGGACCGTCGGATTCGAATTGAGCGAATCGCCGCACGACACCAGCAGAAAGGCGCTCGCGATTGCGGCCCAACTTTTCCACTGTCGATTGATTGTCGGGCTCATGGCACGTCTCCAGCGTTGACTGCACGTTAAGCGGCTCGATTCGCAGCGGATGCATCCCGTCACGGCGAGATCACGGCATCAGAAGGTCCGGCGGTCAGGCGAACGACGGCGCCGCATGAAATGAAAATCACGCTCGGTGCGAAATTGGATTTCCGGCAACAGCAGGTAAATGTACTTCTACGTTGTGGCCCGGCCGGCAGATAGTGGAATTAAATACCGTCCTGAACGGGTGTCAAGGAGACTGTTCGCACGGACGCGCAGGGGGCGAGGCTTTGGCGTCGTTTCATGATGGGTGAATGAATCCGGCCTATTGCAGCTATCATTTAGCACGCGGGGCAAACCTGGTGACAGCGTCGTTGTGGCCGCAACGACGCAAATGACGCCAACGACGCGCCAGGATTCACAGGCTATGCCACACAGTTCGTAAGGAGGGAGCATTGGTCAAAGGCACCAACGGGCAAGACGTTCTCGACGCGG
Organism: Paraburkholderia sediminicola; assembly: GCF_046027355.1. Taxonomy (GTDB): domain Bacteria; phylum Pseudomonadota; class Gammaproteobacteria; order Burkholderiales; family Burkholderiaceae; genus Paraburkholderia; species Paraburkholderia sediminicola_B. The sequence continues at coordinate 110,807 of NZ_JAQQEK010000010.1, forward strand.
CATCGGGGCACGAAGACATCGGGCAAGGCGGCGAACGTGCGCCCGGCAAGGTGACCGCGCTAGGGCTGTTCCTTATTTTTTCCCGCATCGGGCTCACGAGTTTTGGCGGCGGATTGAGTGGCTGGTTTCTGCGCGAGTTCGTGCACGACCGGCACTGGCTGAGCGAGGATGAATTCCTCAACGGACTGGCGTTGTCGCAGGCGCTGCCGGGCGTCAACGTCAAGAACCTGGCCATCTGGATCGGTTATCGTTTGCTTGGCTGGCGCGGGGCGCTGGCCGGATTTTGCGGAATCATCTTCCCGCCGGCCATCCTGATCGTGCTGCTCGGCGCATTCTTCTCGGCCATCGCCTATCTTCCGCTGACGCATACCGCGCTGGCCGGTGCGGCGGCAGGTGCGATCGGCCTATCCGCGGCGATGGCGATCACCGCCGCGCGCAGGCTGCCGCGGCGCGTTTTTTCGTATCTCATGCTGATTGCGACCTTCGTGGCGGTGGCGTTATTCAGGGCGTCGCTCGTGTGGACCGTGTTGATAGCCGGCGCCCTGAGCGTCGGCTACGAATACGTCCGTTCGCCGCGGCAGCAATAACGACAGTCGGGCAACTTTCAGAAAGCCACATCACGTGTCCAGAAATCTCATCGCACTGTTTTCGGTTTTCGCGCCGCTTTCGATCGTGACGGTCGGCGGCGGGCAAGGGATCATTGCCGAGGTCCAACGGCAAGTCGTCGACGTGCATCATTGGATGACGCATGCCCAATTCCTGAGCGACTTCGCGATTGCACGCCTCGCGCCGGGCCCGGGGTCGCTGCTGGCGACATTGATCGGCTGGCAGGTCGGCGGCTTTGGCGGAGCCCTCGTGGCGACGCTGGCTTTATTCGGGCCAACGGCGTTCCTGATGTGCGGCGTCGTGCACGTGTGGAACAGACATGAAGGCGCCCGCTGGTTGAACGCATTACAGGCGGGTCTGCGGCCCGTCGCCGCCGGTCTCATTCTGGCCGCCGTCTACGTGTTGATGAAACAACTCGATGGCGGCTGGATAGCGTGGCTTATCGCGGCAATCGCAACGGTGCTGGTGATGACGACGCGAATCAACGCTTTGGTGTTGATAGCGGGCGGCGCCGTGTCGTTTGTCGTGCTGCACTTCGCGGGTTTGCTCTAGTCCGGCAGCGACGCACCCGCAATCTGCCGGTTTATACGTTGCGCCTGCTTGTAGATGGCGTGCATCAACAGCGCCGTATTGCGGGAAGGCGGGGAGAACTTCGAATAGACAAAGGTCGAGACGAGTTCGAGTTCCTCGATCAACGGACGGACGATAAAGCCCTGACCTTCCGCGGCGAACTCGTCGACGATAGCGAGCCCGAGTCCGCCTTTCACCAGTGCCAGCGCCTGGTCCGCGCGCGTGACATCCACCACGGATTGCAGTTCGACATTGGCTTGCTGGCATGCGCGCGCGATCATCGTGCCGAACGGAATGTCGCGCCTGAAGAGAATCATGGGCTCGCCAATCAGGTCGGCCAGTGCAATGGGTTCGGGCGCGGCAAGGCGATGAAGAGGCGGCACGACGCAGACCATTCTGCCGCGCATGAATGGCACGACGTCGAGGTGTTCGTGCTCGATCGGCATCGACGTGACCGCCACGTCGACGGCCTTGCTCAACACTTCAAGCGGCATGTCGGCCATCAGGGTGGTGTGCCAATCCACGCTGAGCCCCGGCAACTGCCGTTTCAACTCGACGATGGCGGGCGCGACAATCGACGTCGCCAACGACGGACTGCACGACACCCGCAACAGGCTCGCCGGCCCAAGCGCCAGCGCCCGCGCGAATTCATCGACGCTCAGTGCCGCCTGATAGACCTGTTCCACTTCCCTGAATAGCGCCTGCGCTTCCGCTGTCGGTATCAGCCGGCCTTTCGTGCGTTCAAAGAGGCGCAGCCCCAAGGTGGTCTCCGTGTGGGAGATGAGCTTGCTGACAGCCGGTTGGGACACGTAGAGCATCTTCGCTGCTGCGTTGATCGAGCCGGTCAGCATGACCGCGCGAAACACTTCCATCTGCCTGAGCTTGAACCGCATGCATCCTCCAGAACGCGTATCCGGAGATATTAACCAAAAGTTATAGGGTAGCTGAAACTCGGCATACGACAAGCTTGCGGCAACTATCTAGTATCTGCTCAACGGGAGCCCGTCTCCCGCAATGCGTAACGCGCACAAGCCGCACGACCTGAACAACGGCTGCGAAGCGGGCAACGGGCCTCGGGCAAGCGGCGGCTCGCGAAGCGCGCCAAGAATAGACAGGATGGAGACACGATGAATCACGCAACTCAGTCTGGAGTCGCGGCAATGGACATTGCCACGACCGCGCGGCGGACCCGCGCCCGCTTCGGCATACTCGCGCTGCTGGCGGTCGGCACGATGATCAATTATCTGGACCGCAGCGTCGCCGGGATTGCCGCGCCGAGCATGAGTCACGAACTCGGCCTCAATCCGGCGCTAATGGGCGTGATCTTCTCAGCGTTCTCGTGGACGTACACGGCTTCGCAGATTCCCGGCGGCGTGATGCTGGACCGTGTCGGAACCCGTTGGACCTACTTCTTCGCGCTTACGCTGTGGTCTCTTTTCACGGGATTGCAGGGTCTGGCAACGGGCTTCGTGTCGCTGCTGATCATGCGTTTGCTGATCGGTATTGCCGAAGCGCCGTGTTTTCCGACTAACAGCCGCGTGGTCGCGATCTGGTTTCCACAGAGCGAGCGTGCCCGCGCAACCGGCATCTACACGTTCGCGGAATACGTTGGCCTCGCTTTCCTGAGTCCGTTCCTGTTCTGGCTCGAACAACGTTATGGATGGCGCGCGCTGTTCGGCATCGTCGGCACGGTCGGGGTCGTGTTCGGCGGCATCTGGCTCATGCGCTTTCACGAGCCGCATCAGTCGAAGCGCGCGAATCGCGCCGAACTCGATTACATCGCGGATGGCGGCGGCGTGGTCGACGGAAGCCAGCAGGCCACGCACTTTCGCTGGTCCGACATCGGCGCGTTGCTCAAGCGGCGCAGCATGCTCGGCATCTGCCTCGGCCAGTTCGCCTGCAATTCGACCAACGTGTTCTTTCTGACGTGGTTCCCGACTTACCTCGTCACCGAACGTCATATGCCGTGGCTGAAGGTCGGGCTGATCGCGGTGCTGCCGTTCATCGCCGCGTCCGTGGGTACGCTCGCGGGAGGCTGGATCTCCGACGCCATGCTGCGCCGGGGCATCTCTCTGAACTGGTCGCGCAAGCTGCCGGTCATCGTGGGCCTGCTCGCTGCGTCGAGCATTGTCCTGGCGAACTATGTCGAGTCCACCGCAACCGTCATCGCGATTCTTTGCGTTGCCTACTTTGCTCAAGGGATGTCGGCGCTCGCATGGATGATCGTCTCGGACATCGCCCCCAAAGGTCTGCTCGGTTTGAGCGGCGGTATTTTCAATCTGTTCGCCAACGCAGCGGGGATCGTCACGCCGCTGGTGATCGGCCTGATCGTCAACGCGACGGGTTCGTTCGTCTACGCGTTGGCCTTCATCTCGGCCGTCACGCTGGTTGGCGCGCTTTCGTACATCTTCGTCGTCGGTGATATCAGGCGCATCGAACTACAAGACGACATTCTCCAGGCACAGGAATAAATTTCGTATGACTCGTTCTCTCGACGGAAAAGTGGCCATCGTCACGGGCGCCGCGCGCGGCATTGGTCTGGGTATCGCTCAAAAGCTGAAAGCGGACGGCGCACGCGTGGCGGTGTGGGACCTGAACGTGGACGACTGCGGCGCGCAACGTCTGGGCTTCGCGCCCGACCACGTTCAGCAGGTGGATGTTGCTTCCATCGACTCGGTCGAACAGGCCTTCGCGGCCACGCTCGAACGTCTCGGTCAGGTGGATATTCTCGTGAACAACGCGGGGATCAATGGACCGGTGGCGCCGTGCTGGGAATATCCGGTGGACGCATGGCAACGTGTGATCGCCGTGGATCTGAATAGCGTGTTTTACTGCTGCCGCGTGGCCATTCCGCATATGCGCGCGCGCGGCGGTGGGCGCATCGTCAACGTGGCGTCGATCGCGGGCAAGGAAGGCGTTCAGTTCATCTCGGGGTACTCGGCGGCGAAAGCGGGTGTCATCGCGTTCACCAAGGCCGCGGCGAAGGAACTGGCGAAGGACAATGTGCTCATCAACTGCGTCGCGCCGGCGATGGTCGAAACCGAACTGTTCAGCGAGATGTCCGACGCGCATATCGAGGCGAGCAAGGCCAAGATTCCGATGGGCCGCTTTCTTCAGATCGAGGAAGTCGGTGCGATGGTTAGCTGGATCGCGAGTCCAGAATGCAGCTTTACGAGCGGCTTCACTTTCGATCTGACCGGCGGGAGGGCCACGTATTGAGCGCGCGGACAGAAGCGCCGAAGCTTGCCGTCGCGCATCTCACCGCGCTGGAGCTGGCCCCGCTGGAATGGGTGACGCAAGCGGCGCACGCGGGATTCGATGCGGTGGGGCTGAGGCTGAACCCGACCTCCGCGGATGCGATCGCGTACCCGTCCATCGTGGGGAGCGAAGCGCATCGCGCACTGCGGCGCGTGCTTGCCGACGAGGGCGTGGCGGTGCACGACGTCGAGTTCATTCCGGTGTTGCCCGATATCGACGTCGCGTCCCATGCGCCGATGTTCGAGGCCGCAGCCGATCTGGGCGCCCGTTGCGTGACAGTCTCGGGCGACGATTCAGACGCAGGGCGGCTTGCCGCCAACCTCGCGGCCCTGTGCGAACTGGCCGCGCAATATGGCTTGCGTGTCGATCTGGAGTTCATGCGCTGGCGCCATGTCGGCACGCTGAATCAGGCCCGGTCGATGGTCGAGCGCGTGGACAGTGCCAACCTCGCGATTCTCGTCGACGCTTTGCATCTCGCGCGCTCGGGCGGCAGCCCGGCGGACATCCGGGCACTGCCGGCGGGGATGGTGCGAGCCGTGCAGCTTTGCGACGCATCTCAGCACGCGCCCGTTGGGGACGATGCGACGATCCTCGAAGCGCGCACCGGCCGTCTGCCGCCGGGTGAAGGGGAGTTGCCGCTCATCGACTTGCTGGACGCGCTGCCCGCTGAAACGGCGTTGGGCGTGGAGATGCCGTTGCCGTCGCTGCCCGCGAAGGACCGGCTCGAGCTTGCGTACCGAAGCACGCGCGCTATGCTTGAAGTTGCACGCCGCCGTCACGAATCTCTCGGAGAGTCGCATCAATGAATATTTTCGATGAAGAGAAGATCGACTGTCACAACCATATTCTCGATCCCGCGCGCTTTCCTTATCGCGCCGACACCGCGTACCGGCCGTCGATGCAGGAGATCGGCACCGCTGCGCAGTTTGCTCACGTAATGGACGCATACGGCGTGCGACATGCGTTGCTGGTCGGGCCGACGAGCGGCTACCGCACCGACAATCGCTGCATGCTCGATGCCATAGCGCGTCATGGCGATCGTTTCAAAGGCATCGCCGTGGTGGACAACGACGTGGGCCGGAAAGCGCTGCTGGAGATGAAGCGCGCCGGCGTGGTCGGCGTCGCCTTCAATCCGGCGATGGAAGGCGTCGACGTGATGAACGATGCCGACGCGTTATTCAATACGCTGGCCGACCTCGATATGTTCGCGCAGATCCAGGTCACGGGCGATCAGTTGGTCGCGCTCGAACCGCTGATCGGGCGGACTGCGACGCGGGTACTGATCGACCACTGCGGTCGCCCCGATATTGCGGCCGGCTTGAATCAGCCCGGCTTCCAGGCGCTCCTGCGCCTTGCCGACACCGCGCGCACCGTCGTCAAGCTTTCCGGGCTGCAAAAATTTTCGCAGCTTGAATATCCGTACGAAGACGCGCAGATTTTCGCGCGGCAGATTCTTCGCACGTTCGGCCCGGATCGCTGCGTGTGGGGCTCGGATTGGCCGTTCCTGCGCTCGCCGGTGCGGATGGACTATGCTCCGCTGCTGGCGTTGGTCCAGCGTCTGATTCCCGATCCGGACGCACGCCGACGTGTTTTGTGGACTACGCCTCGCAGCTTGTTTGGCTTCGACGCTTGTGATGCGATCGCGGCCGTTGAATGAGCGTCGGCGACCCTGCTCGGCAGCGCGAGCGCCCAGGATCTATAAGGATCTCGTTCAGCGGTATACCGTGGACGCCGCGCTTGTGCCGATGAAGGTGCCGTCGCTGCGCTGCCGCTGCGATTAACCCCTGAAGCAGCACTTGCCGCAAAGTATCAATGCGTCGTTGCCCGCATCGCCCGATATTCGCGTCGGACGATATCCATGAGCTCCTCGACCGACGTGCTGGCTGCCTCCCGTTGATACGTCACACGTCCGCGTTGCATCAGCATCACGCGATCCGCGATGTCGAGCGTCTGCGCGTAGTTGTGCATGATCATGACGATAGACAAACCGCCTTTCGCCTTGAGCCGAAGGATCAGGTCGATGATCAGTCCAGCCTCGCGGGCGCCCATCGCGGCTAGCGGTTCGTCGAGCAGCAGTATCTTTGCATTCGAATTGACCGCGCGAGCGACCGCGATAGCCTGCCGCTGCCCGCCGGAAAGCTGCTCGACCGGCAGGTCGACCGAGGGCACGTGCACGCCGATTTCTTCAAGACACTCCGCGGCGCGCTCACGCATTGCGCGATTGTTCAGCAGGCGGAATGGCCCTCGACGGATGATTTCCCGATTCAGGAACATGTTGTGATAGATGCTCAGGGAATTGGCGAGCGCCAGATCCTGATAGACACATTCAATGCCGAGCGAACGGGCGTGATCGACCGACCGAAGCATCGTTTCCTCGCCGCCGACAAACAGCTTGCCGCTTGTCTGCTGATGAAAGCCGGTCAGAATCTTGATCAGCGTCGATTTGCCTGCGCCATTGTCGCCAAGCACGCCGAGAATCTCGCCCTGTCTTAGCGTCAGCGTCACGCCATCGAGCGCGGTGACCGCGCCGAAACGCTTCACAATGTCTTCACCGCGCAGCGCCTCCAGCACCTCGGACATTACAGCTCTCCCTTGCGTGCGAGACGAACCACGTGGATGTTGAAGATCATGGCCCCGAGAATTGCCGCGCCGAGAATCATGTTGAAGGTGAAGGCGTTGATGCCGATCAGCGTGAAGCCGTCGTTGAGAATGCCAAGCACCGCCGCGCCGATCAGCCCGCCTATGATCGTGCCCGATCCCCCTGCGAGGGGCGTGCCGCCAATCACGGCAGCGGCGACGGCGAGAAACATGATCTGATTGCCGCCAGCTTGCGGATCGATCGACGTGATGCGGAAACCCTCCAGGATCCCGGTCAGGCCGGCGAGAAGCGCGGCAAGAATGAAGTTGCCCAGCTTCAGGCGTCTCACCTGTATCCCCGCCTCGCTCGCACCCAGTGGATTCGCCCCGGACGCGATCGTATGCAAACCCCAACGTGTGTGACGTAGCAGCACATGCATGAGCGCAGCAATGACAAGCGTCCAGATGATTTCGCTGTAACCCCATTCGCCCATGAATGCCGCAAACGCTGAATTTTCCGGCGGCGAAACCGGTGTGCCTCGTGAAATCGTCAACGTGAGGCCGTTCACGAAGAACAACGTGCCGAGCGTCGTCACGAACGATGGGATGCGCAGGTACACCGTCACGGCGCCGTTGATCAGACCGACGAGGGCCGCGGCGAACACGCCGGTGAGCATCCCAAGCCATGGCGGCAAGCCCGCTTCGATGGCGAAATGCATGATGAAAGGCGCAAATGCGAAAACCATCCCGGCGGAGAGATCGATCTCCCCGCCGATCATCAGCATGATTTCGCCAAAGGCAATGATCGCCACTGGCGCGATGAACTGCGAGAGATTCTGCAGACTCGCGCTGGTCAGCAGAAAGTCATGGTTGACCGTCTCGAAGTAGATGCAGAGGATGAGCGCTACCGCAAAGATGCGGATCTCGCTGGAACGCCCGAGCGCGCCTGACCGGCGCCTCGGACGTTGGGCGGCTTTCTGGGCGTCCGTCACAGAAGACGTCACCCTTTGATCGCACCGGTGCGTGGCACGATCTGGGCTTTCGTGCTCTTGCCTTCATAGCGCGTCGACGTGTTCAGGTACGGATCCACCGTACCCTTGGTGACGAACTTCAGACCCGTGTTGACGTTGGCCGGTCCGACGAGCCCACCGGAGGCGAGGAAGGTGAACGCCTCAACCACGGTATAGAAACCCTGTACGTACGGCTGCTGGTCGATCGTGAAGTCGAGGAAGCCTTCGTGAATCAGATCAACCGTGCGCGGCAAGAGATCAAAGCCGCCGCCGTGAACGCCCTTAGACGGCAGGTTGGATTCCTTCATGACCACGGCGACGCCCTGGGTGCTGCCCGCGTCCACCGCGAACATGCCTTTGAGATCCTGGTGGCCGAGAAAGAAGGATTTGATCTTCGAGAGTTCTTCGTTGACGGTCGCGCCGGTTGCGATGGTCTGCACGTCGATCTTCTTGCCCGATTTCTTGATTGCAGCCACCGCGCCATCCAGGCGGGGCTGAATGTTGAGCTGGCCCGGCGTTGCAATAAAGAGCGCGACAAGGCCGCTATCGATGAGGCTCACGATCCGCTCGCCCATCTGATAACCGGACAGATAAAGATCCTGGCCGATATACGCGAGGCGCGGATTCGTGGAACCCGAAGGTGCGTCGGCGTTATAGGCGAACACGGGAATGCCGGCGTCGAGCGCGGCCTGGATGGGTTTGTCGAATGCCTTGGGGTCGACGATCGGTACTGCGATCGCGTCGGCTTTCGAGGCAATCGCCGCGTTGACCGCATTCACCATTTCGGCGATGTCGGCATTGGCCGAACCGGTCCATTGATAGTCCATGCCCAGCAAAGCGGTCGCGTCCTGAATGCCGTATTGCGTCGGCACGAAGAACGGATTCGTCGTGACATGGTTGACGAATACGATCTTCCATCGTTTGTGCGCCGGGAACGAACCCGCTTCGGCCGCCTGGGCCGACGAGATCATTCCATCCATTCCACCCATCAGCGCCAGTGCTGCGGACAGACCCGCGCCCTGCAGCAATCCGCGACGCATGCCTTGCACTTCGTCCTTGTCTTCCTTCGCTTGCGCCATCTCAGTCTCCCGTCTCTCAGTTGTTGAACACTTCACTGTTTATAACGGCGCAAGCAGGAAAAGCTCCGGCAAGACAGGCACCGGAACCGGGCATAACTCCTTTCGGAAAGCCCACGTGCACGCGCGTACGCATGACTACCCCTCAGAAAATGCTATATCACGCACTTTTGCCTACTAATCGATGTATACCCTTAACTAGTCTGACTAATTAATTACTGTCGCGCAGCTCACGCCTTTTTCATTCGCGGCTCGGGGTGCGGCGCAACACGATCACCGGACAGGTCTGGCTCGTTGGTCGCGGAATCACGTGTCGTCGGAATGATGTGCACGATACACCGATTTAATAGTATTACTATCGAGTTGGCACCTGGAAGGAGAGGGACATGAAGAACGGAAAGCGCCCGCTACGCTCTGCCCAATGGTTCGGGTCAGCCGACAAGAACGGTTTCATGTATCGAAGCTGGATGAAAAACCAGGGCATTCCCGATCACGAATTTCACGGTAAACCAATTATTGGGATCTGCAACACGTGGTCCGAGTTGACCCCGTGCAATGCGCATTTTCGAAAGCTTGCTGAACACGTAAAGCGCGGCGTGCTGGAAGCGGGCGGTTTCCCGGTGGAATTCCCGGTGTTTTCCAATGGCGAGTCGAACTTGCGTCCCACGGCGATGCTCACACGCAATCTCGCGAGCATGGACGTCGAGGAGTCGATTCGCGGCAATCCGATCGACGCTGTCGTCCTGCTCGCCGGTTGCGACAAGACGACCCCCGCGCTTCTGATGGGCGCGGCAAGCTGCGATGTACCGGCGATCCTCGTCACCGGCGGTCCGATGCTCAACGGCAAGCATCAAGGCCGCGATATCGGCTCGGGCACGATCGTCTGGCAACTGAGCGAGCAGGTGAAGGCGGGCAAAATCTCGCTGCACGACTTCATGTCGGCCGAAGCCGGGATGTCGCGCTCGGCAGGCACCTGCAATACGATGGGCACCGCCTCGACGATGGCCTGCATGGCGGAAGCGCTTGGCGTCACGCTTCCTCACAATGCGGCGATTCCCGCGGTGGACGCGCGCCGCTACGTGCTGGCGCATATGTCGGGGATGCGCATCGTGCAGATGGCGCTCGAGGATTTACGTCTGTCGGCGCTGCTCACGCGTGAGGCATTCGAAAATGCGATTCGCGTCAATGCAGCGATCGGCGGCTCGACGAATGCGGCGATTCACCTGAAGGCAATTGCGGGACGCATCGGTGTGAGCCTTGAACTCGATGACTGGACGCGGATTGGACGCGGTACGCCGACGGTGGTCGACCTGCAGCCGTCGGGCCGCTACCTGATGGAAGAGTTCTATTACGCAGGTGGCCTGCCCGCGGTCTTGCGCCGGCTCGGCGAAGGCGGTCTGCTGCCGCATCCGGGTGCGCTGACTGCAAATGGGCAGTCGCTGTGGGACAACTGCAAGGATGCCCCGCTTTACAACGAGGAAGTCATTCGCACGCTCGATAAGCCGATTTTTCCGGATGGCGGCTTATACGTACTGCGCGGCAATCTCGCGCCCAACGGGGCGGTGCTCAAACCTTCCGCGTCCACCCCCGCGCTGCTCAGACATCGTGGACGGGCGGTGGTTTTTGAAAGCTTCGAAGACTACAAGGCACGCATCGGCGCGCCCGAGCTGGACGTGAGCGCCGATTCGGTGCTGGTCCTGAAGAATTGCGGACCCAAGGGCTATCCCGGCATGGCCGAAGTCGGCAACATGGGCCTGCCGCCAAAACTGCTGGCTCAAGGCGTGACGGACATGGTCCGGATATCCGATGCGCGGATGAGCGGCACCGCGTACGGGACGGTGGTGCTGCACGTAGCGCCCGAGGCGCGCGCGGGCGGCCCGCTCGCGGTGGTCCGGAACGGCGACTGGATCGAAGTGGACTGCGATGCCGGGCGCCTGCATCTCGACGTCAGCGATGACGAACTCGCTGCGCGTCTCGCCGCATGGACTCAAGCACGCCAGGACGATCCCGCCGACGCAAGCGGCTACCGGCATCTGTACGTTGAGCACGTATTGCAGGCCGATCAGGGATGTGACTTCGACTTTCTGGTGGGCTGCCGGGGCGCGGAAGTGCCACGCCATTCGCATTGAGCGGCAGAGTGCGGGCGATCACGGCCACCGTCGTCTAATCAATCATAAAGACGTTTACTTCGCATGCGAATGTTATATACTTCGCATGCGAACGTTTAGACGCGTTCCAATGTGCCCAGGCGTGCATACCCGTAGATCGCCTGAGCAAATCTTTGGAGACGAGGCAATGAATCCAGAAGTGAATGTAGAACTTGCAAACGGCGTGCTGGTCGTCACGATCTCGCGACCTGGAAAAATGAACGCCATTACAAACGTGATGTATGGCGCGCTTGCGGATGCAATCGAGCGGGCCAATGTCGATGATGACGTTCGCGTATTATTGATTCAGTCAGATGGGGACATGTTCACAGCCGGCAACGATCTCTCGGAATTTGCCATGCAGGCTGCGGGCAACGGTCCAAAGGAACGTCACGTAGTCCGCTTTGTTCGAAACCTGGCTAACGCGACAGTGCCTATCGTGGCCGCTGTTCAGGGCAAGGCCGTAGGAATCGGTACGACGATGTTGCTCCACTGTGACTACGTGCTTTTGTCTGAAGAGGCGCAATTGATGACCCCCTTCGTGAATCTGGCCTTGGTTCCCGAAGCCGCGTCGAGCTACCTTCTGCCGCTCCAGATTGGACATGCCAGGGCATTCGAAATGTTCGCGCTCGGCGACCCGGTTTCGGCTGATGCTGCAGTTGCCTGGGGCATTGCAAATCGGTTGGTCCCCGTTGCGGAACTGCGTACAGAAGCACGCCGGATTGCCGAGAAAATTGCCGCCAAGCCCTACGGATCACTGACGGCAACGAAACGGCTCATGCGGGACGCAGCGCGGCTGACGACCCAGATGGATCGGGAAACCACCACATTCGTGGAGCGGCTTGCAAGCGCGGAGGCGAAAGAAGCATTCCTGGCGTTTGCCGAAAAGCGCCGGCCAGACTTCACGAAGATTCCGCGATGATGTGAGCGGCGTACACTGCCGAGCAAAACGGCGGCACGGCGGTGCCGCCGCGTTCGCGTGTCATCCTATGCCGCTTCCTCTTCGACGTCGGGAAACTTGTCCTGCAAACTCGTCAGCCAGCGCGCAACCACGTCGATCTCGGACGCCGTAAATCCCTCCGTCAGTCGGGCATTCAACTCAGCAAGGCCCGACTTCGACCGCTTGAGTGCGGCGCGTCCCGCGGCGGTCAGCCAAAGCCGCGACGCGCGTCGATCGAGTTCGTCCGAATGGCGTTCCACAAGACCGGCCCGCTCAGCTCGATCGACCAGTCCGCTCATGCCGGGCGCCTTGAGATCGAGCGCCGCGGCCGCCTCGCTCGTAAGGGCTCCGTCGTTTTTCCCGAGAAAGAAAAGCAGCCCCGCTTGCGCTGCAGTGACTCCACCTGCGGCTGTCCGAGTCTGCGACCATCGATTCAGGCGCTTTTGGCCCACATTGAGCAGATATACGAGCCGATGATCCATGTTTTTTTCCTCGCCTGTTGCGCTCCAGAGGACTGAGCGTCTTCGCTGGAAGTTAGTTCGTGTACGAACTTTTATCTTAGCATAAGTCATATGGGACGAGAGGCGACGGTCGTGTGGCATGGCTGGAGCTAATAAAAAAGTGAACTTTTTCTTCCCGCCGTGTCAATTTTGATGGTCTTCCTTCGTCGTCTCAATGGCAGCATGCGGCTTGCCTCCGCATTCAGCCACCACTGACAGGAGATTTGCCATGGCGATTCAAAAGATCACGCCTTTTCTTTGGTATTCCACGGAAGCTGAGGAGGCCGCTGCTTTCTATGCGGATATCTTTCCAGACTCGCGCGTCACTCGGGTCACCGCGGTGCCGAGCGCCGGTTCCACGAAGGTTGTCGAGTTAGTTCTCTTTGGACAGCCTTTCATCGCCATGAGCGCGGGGCGACTCGATACGTTCAACCACTCGATATCCCTGATGGTCAACTGTGCCGATCAGGCAGAACTTGACCGCTATTGGAACGCTCTTCTCGAGGGCGGCGGTGCGCCCGAGGAGTGCGGCTGGCTGAAAGACCGCTTCGGCGTCTCGTGGCAGATCGTTCCAACCGATGTCCTCGACATGATGGCTGACCCCGATCCAGCAAAGGCCACGCGCGTTGCCGACGCGATGTTGAAAATGGTGAAGTTCGACATCGCCGCGTTGAAATCCGCCTATGCGGGGACGACGGATTAGCAAAAGGCCCCGTGCATCGTGTACGCCATAGAGCGTCGGTCGGGTTTGCCCGCTTCCAGCCGACGCTTATCTCACACGTTTCAGGAACCCTAACGCCAGGCGTGTCAACGCAGCGCTGTTCCTCCGGTGGTGGCAAGTGCGGCGAGCATCTGACAAAATCTCTAGAAGAATACTAAGAATGGAGGCAGCTTGCGGACGATCGAATACCGCTTTTCCACCACCTGGCGCATCGATGCGCCAGTGCAGGAAGTGTGGGCGGCAATCCAGGATTCGGCGCGCTGGCCCGAGTGGTGGCATAACGTCGAGCGCGTGGACCAGCTGGAGGAGGGTTCCGATCAGGGCGTGGGCGTCGTTCAACGCTATACGTGGAAAGGCTGGTTGCCGTATCGCCTCGTGTTCGATATGCGGGTGACGCGCGTCGACCCGTTGGTCGCGCTCGAGGGGGAAGCCAGTGGCGATCTCGAAGGCGCCGGCCGGTGGAGCTTTTCGAGCGACGGCCGCGACCTGACTGTGGTCCGCTATGACTGGTGCGTGCGTACGAACCGCCCATGGATGAATGCCTTGGCGCCGTTGTTGCGACCGGTTTTCCAATGGAACCACGATGCAGTGATGCGCGAAGGCGGCGCGGCGCTAGCGCGGCGGCTTGACGCGCGGCTGCTTGGCATCGAGCATGGATGATGCTTCGTCCCGGCTGAAGCAGGGGGTCAATCAGCGCAAGCACGAATTCGCCGGTAGTTCGATGAAGTGTGCCGTTCAGGAGCCGCCGAACCAGTTGTAGCCCTGGTTCTCCCAGTAGCCACCGGGGTATTCGTTTGTCACAGTGATCGCCACGATATGCTTCGGATTCTTGTAGCCGAGCTTGGTCGGCATGCGCAGCTTCATCGGGAAGCCGTATTTCGGTGGCAGCACCTGGCCGTCGTAGGTCAGCGTAAGCAGCGTCTGCGCATGCAGTGCAGTGGGCATGTCGATGCTGGTCCAATAGTTGTCCGCGCAATGCAACGACACGTACTTCGCAGTGGTATCGGCGCCCGAATGCTTCAGGAAACTGGAGAAACGCACGCCGCCCCATCGGCCAATCGCACTCCATCCTTCGATGCAAATATGACGCGTAATCTGGCTTTCCTGCGGCATCGCGCGCAGTTCGTCGAGCGTCCAGACGCGTTTGCCATTCGCGAGGCCGCCCACCTGGAGCCGGTAAGTGGCGGCGTCGACTGCGGGCACATCGTCGACATCGTAGAACGCGTTGAACGGAAACGGTCGCGTGATCATCGACTCAGGATAGGTCGGGGCCATCTCGTTCGGATTGAATAGCAGGGCTTGCACGTGGTCGTTGAAGAACGACATTTTGCGCAGCATGGTGTTCACGGACTTGTCATTGGTCAAATCGCAGCCTGACAGCAAAGCTAAGCCGCCGAGCGTGAGCACTCGCTTGCCAAGCAGCCGGCGCGCGGGATTTTTCAGTTCGTTGCGCGCATCCTTGATGATGGATTCAGCGTGAGAGGAGAGAAACGTATTGGGCTTCCTGGGCATGGTTAGCGTCCACGAATCATCAAGAGCAGGGAGCGCGGCACCAGCGCGACCATGACGACGTGCACGACGAAGAACGCAACCAGCACGCTCATGGCGACAAAATGGACGACGCGGGCGTTGTCGTATCCGCCCATCAGCGTGCGCAGCAGCGGAAACTGTACTGACTTCCATATCGCCAGTCCCGACAGGATCACGACCGCGATATCGACGATGACGAGCAGATAGGCGACTTTCTGTACCGCGTTGTAGCGTGTGAGATCCTCATGCCCGAGCGTGCCGCGCAGCGCGGCGGTGAGATCGGTTGCAAGCGACTTGAGACTGATCGGCAGCAGTTTGCGGCGCAGGCGACCGGTAGCGAAATTCAGCCCGATATAGACGAGGAAATTCGCCACCAGCAGCCACATGACGGCGAAATGCCATAGCAACGCGCCGCCGAGCCAGCCGCCCAATGTGATGGCAGAGGGAAATCGCAAGACCGGAAAGATCGGCGAGGCGTCATAAACCTGCCAGCCGCTCATCACCATCAGGACAACAGCGAGTGCATTGATCCAGTGGGTGATGCGGACCCAGGCGGGTTGAATCGTTGCGTGGCTCAAAGCGATCTCGTGATTGATGAGGTTGCTCGTCGTCGGAAACGTCTGGCCGGCGGCTGGCTCGGAATAACAATCGCTTATTGGCCGGACTTCTGCGCGGCCTGTTCAATCAACGCAGCGACTTCCCGCGGATGGGATTCAAACACCGCATGGCTCGCACCGTTGATCTCGACCGTATTTGCGTGAGAGCGTGCCGCATACATGCGCTGGAGGTCCGGATTGATGATCTTGTCGGCCTTCGCGACCATGTACCAACTCGGTTTTGTCTTCCATGCCGGGTCGGAAATCTGCGCTGAGAACTCGGACGCCGCAAGCGGTATCTGCGCATGCGCTTCGAACTCGGCCTGTGCACGGGGCAGGTCGGGTGCGAACTGCAACGGATAGTCGGCCGGTTTCAGGTAAACAAAATTATCCGGCGTGCCGACGATCGAGATGGGTGCACCCGGGTACTTCTTGCCGTTGGCCGCAATGGTTTCGCCGACGTCGAGCGCATGCGCGGCGATGTAGACCAGCGAACTCACGTGATCGTCGTTCCCAGCTTCACTAATGATCGCGCCGGCATAGCTGTGACTGACGAGTACGCACGGACCGTCGAGGCTATTGAGCACGCGTTTTGTGGCAGTCACGTCGTCGTTGAACGATGTCAGCGGTTGTTGCACCAGCGTCACGTGGTAGCCATCCTTCGTCAGAATGTTGTAGACAGGGCGCCAACCCGCGGCATCGGCGAATGCGCCGTGGACCACCACGATGTTCTTAACAGGTGCGGCAAAAGCAGGCACGGCGGCAGTGGTAAGCAGGCAGAGTGCAGCGGCGGCTTGCGCCGCGGCAGATCGTAACGCGGGAAAACGCATGGTGAATCCTTGAATAGTAGAAGTGCAACGGTAGATTAGGATTGTTGAATGAATGGAAACGAAAATCGGAGTGTCGACGGCGTAAAGTGGTGTGTAGTCGCTGCTGCAGTCATCCACGCTGCCAGGAGGCCAGATCACCGCCATGAGCGGCCACAGCGGACCGGCATCATGCGTTAGAACTGCGGCACCACACCGTCCTTTTCGACGAACAGCACGTGCGCGTCATAAACGCCGTTCGCGCCTGGGGTCACCACGGCGAAAACTTTCTTTCCCGCGATCAGATCGGCTTTGCTGACCGGAACCGGCGTCACGACGGGCACGTTTGTCGGCACGGTTACCGTGCTGGAGCCGCCCTTGTATGACAGATTCAGTTCACGGCCGCTGGTGCCGGTGACAACCGATACCACGTTTGCATTCGTCATTGTGCTGTTAGGACCGAAGTCATAGGCGAAATGTCCTTCGGCCGTACCGCGTGCCGCCTCAGGAAAAACGATCATCGAAGTGGCTGTCAATTTCCCATCGCTGCCCGTGAGCGCCGGCGTCCCGACGTACGAACCGACTTTGGCGTCGGCAAGTTTGGCGGGCTTGAAAGCCGACACGCCGACGTCCGGCTTGACATCGATCGACACGGTGTCGCCGCTGTTCCGGTGTACGGTCAGCATTTCGCCTTTGAACGACACGATATCGCCACGAATCCGTTCCGGTTTGACGTCAGGCGTTTGCGCGAAAGACACGCTGGAAAACGCAACGGCAGCGAACACAACGCCTAGTTTGTAATGAATCGACACGAGTTACTCCATCTACATGAACGCGATTGAATCGGGGCGCCGCGGTTGCAGCAACCTTGTTGCATGGGATCGGAGCGCTAAAGCGCTAACTCCGATCGACAGGAGACAATTCTCCCGCGGCGGGTTTGTGCGCTGCCGAGGCGCGAACGGGTCAGGGCAATTGATTTTTCATGGCGAGGACGTCGATCGGTTCGATGGAAGGGGGGCTTGCCAGCATCTCGTCGGCGCGCGCCATCAGGGCGTTGGCCATGCTACCGAGCAGGTGTGCCTGACGATCCTCTTCACTCGCAAAGGCGTCGAACACGCCGAACGTTGTCGGCGAGAGCTTGAGGGCGAACCAGATCGGCGTGGTCGCCTCGCGATTGGTCATTTCAAGTCCACTAGTAAGGAAGTCTGCTATCGCCTGCTCCTTTCCCGGTTTGGCTTCAAGTCGGACAAAAAAAGCGTGCTTGATCATCTTCGTTCTCCAGTGTCCGCGTGATGGGTTCATGCGGTGAGTGACACTGTACAAACAGAGTGGGCAGGGGAATACTGTCTCAATCGACAATTTTGGTATCAATTCCGCCATGCGAATTTTTGTCCTCGCGCTCGAGGGGGTGTTCGACACGGGCCTCACCACCGTGCTCGATAGCCTGACGATGGCCAACGGCCTTGCGCACGCGACAGGGATGACCACGCCGGGCTTCGACATTACCGTGGTGGGGCTGCGGCCTGAGGTGCGTACCGCGCTCGGGATGCAGGTACCCGTTTGCGATATGTCCGACGCTCCTGCGCCGGACTGGGTCGTCTTGCCGGCGCTCAACCGCATGACGGCCGATGCGCTTGTGCCTTTGCTCGGCCGCGATGATGTGATCGATGCGTCAAGTGCCCTGCGTGCGTGGCGCAGCGGCGGCGCCCGCGTTGCAGCCGCCTGTACGGGCACGTTTGTGCTGGCTGAAAGCGGTTTGCTCGACGGTGGCGAAGCCACGACCACCTGGTGGCTCTCGCCACTGTTCCGGCAGCGTTACCCGCACGTGCATCTGGATGCACACCGGATCGTCGTTTCCAGCGGCGGCGCGCTGACGGCAGGGGCGGCCCTGAGCCACGTCGACCTTGCACTCTGGCTGATCCGCAACAACAGCCCTGAGCTTGCGGCGCTCGTGGCCCGGTACCTCGTCTTCGATTCGCGGCTATCGCAGTCGGCGTATGCGATCTCCGATCACCTTTCCCATTCGGATCCGCTCGTCGAGCGTTTCGATCGTTGGGTGCGTGAACGTCTCGACACGGCAATCTCGCTCGACGCCGTCGCCGACGCATTGGCGACCAGCACGCGGACGTTGACGCGGCGTCTGAACGCGGTGCTCGGTAAAACGCCCGTCGAGTACATTCAGGATCTGCGGATCGAGCGTGCCGTTCAATTGCTCAAGACGACCAAGCTCACGGTTGATCGCATTGCTGAGCAGGTCGGGTATGCGGACGGTCACACTTTGCGGACGTTGCTGCGGCGGCGCTTGGGTAAGGGAGTGCGCGAGTTGCGAGGATCGTGAGTCACAATAGCCATCGTGCGATGCGCCCGCCGTCCGGTGCGGCCGAATTCGCACGGTAGCGACGCCTGCAGCATCGTGCGGCACGCTCGCCGTCACAGCGCGCCGATCAAACAGCCAGACCGGATCTGCCCGGCGAAACAGGTTCGCCGGCAATGGGAGAGTCTATGTTCGACAAGGCGCTGCGTATCGAGGGCGGACCGGACTGGCATCACTTCCACGTCTATACCGACAGCGAGTTTGTCGCGGTACTGCTCGTCGTGGCGCTGCTGCTCGCGATTCTGCTGGCGAGCGCGGTCTGCTACTACCTGACGCGCTCGATCATGCTGTTGATCGTCGGCCGGCTCGCGCGCCAGGAGCGGCACAAGTGGCTGCGAGCCGCCGAGCGCCACAAGGTCTTCCACCGGCTCGCACCGCTCGTGCCCGCCGCGATCGTCTACGCGGCCGGCCCGCTGCTTTCCGGCATCACGTTCCCGCTGATCGCGGCGCTCGGGCATCCGCTGTCGTTGCTGGCGGCCTGCTACATGGTGTACACGCTGCTGCGCGCCGCGCTCGCGTTCCTCGAGAGTGTCAGCGAGCGCTACAGCCACTTCCCATCCGCGAGCGAGCGGCCGATCAAAAGCTTCCTGCAGATCGCCACCATCGTGCTCTACGTGATCGCGCTGATCGCCGTGATTTCGGTGTTGCTGGAGCGTTCGCCCGCCTACTTCCTCACCGGCCTCAGCGCGATGACGGCGCTACTCATCATCATCTTCCGCGATTCGCTGCTCGGCTTCGTGGCGAGCATCCAGCTCGCCGCCTACGACATGCTGCGGGTGGGCGACTGGATCGAGGTGCCCGGCTACGTCGCCGACGGCACGGTGATCGACATCGCGCTGAACACGATCAAGGTGCAGAACTTCGACAACTCGATCGTCATGCTGCCGAGCTACGTCCTGCTGACGAACGGCGTGAAGAACTGGCGTGGCATGACGGAGTCGGGCGGCAGGCGCGTCAAGCATTCGATTCATTTCGACGCCGACACGGTCCGCTTTCCCGACGAGGCGCTGCTCGCCCGGCTGCGCAGCGATATCGACCCGCCGCTCGCGGCATTCGCGCCCGACGACGCACGGCGCCGCACGAACCTCGGCCTGTACCGTCTCTATCTGACCGCGCATTTTCGCGACCATCCGGCGATCCGCCGCGACATGCCTCTCGTGATTCGCCAGGTGCAGTCCAGCCAGCCCGTCGTCGCGCTGGAGATCTTTCTCTACATCGACGAGACCCGCTGGGAACCGTACGAAAACCTGCAGTCGGACATGCTGGACCATGCTTATGGCCTCGTGCCGCTGTTCGGCCTACGCTGCTGGCAGCAGCAATGTTCGTCTTCCCGGCAGCCGTAGCGGCAGGCGCGATCGCGGGCATAGCGCCTCGGGGCGTTCCAGCTGGCGGCCGGACCAATGGAACGTCGGCTTGATGAAAGCCGCCTTGGGCTAGTACTAGTTCAACCCGGCATCTACACTTATTCCATACCTTGGCTGATGATGCCAAGCACTGCGCCGAACAGGCGGCGCAGGTATTGCCGCGCCTCTCCGCCGACAAGAACAATCAACAGCGATCCGCGCGGACAGGAGACACC
Source organism: Paraburkholderia sediminicola (assembly GCF_046027355.1). Classification (GTDB taxonomy): domain Bacteria; phylum Pseudomonadota; class Gammaproteobacteria; order Burkholderiales; family Burkholderiaceae; genus Paraburkholderia; species Paraburkholderia sediminicola_B. Next base: position 131,097 of record NZ_JAQQEK010000010.1, read on the forward strand.
GACATGAACGGCTATCAGGTCACCTTCTTCACTCAACAGGATCGCCGCCATCACGGCAAGCCGCTGGCCGATTGGCTCGTCCATCTCGCGGGCGAGCTCGGCCTGCGCGGTGCGACCGTGATACCGGGCTGCGAAGGAGTCGGCCAACATCACCGCATTCACTCCGCACACTTCTTTGAGTTGGCGGACCAGCCTTTGTCCGTCGTGATGGCGATGACGAGCGACGAAGCCGATCGATTATTCGATCGGCTGCGCGCCGATGGTGTGCATCTGTTCTACGTCAAGACGCCTGTCGAGTTTGGGGTCATCGGCAACGACAACGACGACGGGAACACTGCAAAGTCTTAGCATACGATTTCGTGGGCAAACGCCGCGAGGCTCGACGCGCCCAGCTTGCCCCAAACAGACATGCATCGATAGGCGGCGCGTTCAATAAGCGTCCATCGGCGCCGCAAAGCTGCCGGCTTCTTTCGCCTTTGCTTCCGGCTCGCCGAGATAGGGACGGTCGGGGCGAATCCAGTGCGCGGCAATCGGCCCGAGCACGAGAAAGAACATCGACAGGGCAAACACTGGCTGCCATGAATGCATCGTATCGACCAGCCAGCCGACGAGCGGCGGCGAGACCGACGCCGCAATGCCGAGCCCTGTGTTCATGATGCTGCTCGAGGTCGCCGCGTGATTGGGCGCGAGATCCATTGCGACGGCCCACAGCGGCGCGGTCACCAGTTCGGAGAGAAACAGCGCGGCAGCCAGCGAGAGCGCGGCGAGCGTCGACGACGTGTGCAGGAACATCGGCACGAAGAACACGATCGGCGCGAGGAAACCGACTGTAATCAGCGTTTGACGCGAGCGGCGGATGTTACCGGTCTTCTTCAGCATCAGATCGCTGAGCGAGCCGCCGAGCGTGGTGCCGACTACGCCGCTCAAAAAAATCCCCGAACTGAAAACGGCCGAATGCCGGATATTCAGGTGATACGCCTGCGCAAAAAACGACGGCATCCAGTTCAGAAAGAACCACAGAATCCAGCCGTGACAGAAGCTCACGACGGTAGCCGGCCACAGCGCGCGCAGCAGCGGCGGCCAGCGCATCGGCACGCGTGTCTTGCCGAGTTTCGCGGGCAAGCGCGCAATGTCCTGGGGCGTGATACCCGGATGATCGGCGGGATTGTCGCGGTAATACCAGACCCACAACACGACCCACGCGAGACTCGCCGCACCGAGCACGATGAACGCGATGTGCCACGAAAACGCGGTGATCAGACCGGCGACGAGAATCGGCGTCGAGGCGTTGCCGAGCCGGGCGCAGGCATGCGTGATGCCTTGCGAAAAGCCGCGGCGCTCGGGTTCCATCCACGCGGTCAGCGCGCGGGCCGATGCCGGCACGATCGGGCTCTCACCCAGCCCAACGACGAAGCGCGCGAGCAGCAACGTCCCCAGCCCGCTGGCGAAGCCGGTCAGAAGCGTGCCGAGGCCCCACAGCACGCCGCATACCGCGAGCATCTTGCGGGCGCCGAGACGGTCGCCGATAAAGCCGCCTGGAATCATCGCGAGCGCGTAGGTCAGCGCAAAGGCGGAAAACACGATGCCAAGCTGCGAGTTGCTCAGATGCAGATCGCGACGGATCGCGAGAGCCGCAGTCGAAATGTTGGTGCGGTCCACATACATCAGGAACGACATGATGCACAGGACAATCAGTACGCCTGTCGTCGCGGAAAAGCGGTTGCGGCGGCGGATCGATTCCATCGTGTCTCCTCCTTGCGACCACGCAACGGCACGTGCCGTCGCGTTTTGTGTCGCGGCGTCATGGGGGTCGCCCCACGTCGCCGTACGCCGAACAGTTCGCTATGAATTGGTGTGATGCGAACTGAAACGTCTTACTCGAGCACTTCGCCGTGTACACCTGCAGCGAGTGTCTTCTTTTCCCAGCGTTGCATCGGCACAACTTCGGCAACCGGGCCGTTCGGCGAACGGAACTTGACCGGCAGATGACCCGGCGCCGTCAGGATTTCGCCGCCGTTTTCCTTGATCTGCGCGATGAACGCGTCGAGGTCTTCCACTTCCATGCCGATGTGGTGAATGCACGGCGCCGGACCGGCGAAGTCGGCTTCGTCCGAATCCGACTTCTCATAGTGAATCAGCGTCAGGTCCATGTAACCGTCGGTCAGGTGATGCGAAATGTGATCGCCGTTCTTGCCCTTGCGACGCACCGTATTCACGTGCTTGTAGCCGAACACGTTCTCATAGAACGCGCGTTCCTTCTCGACGTCTTCAACCTTGAATGCAATGTGCTTGATGAAATTCGGCATGGCCCATCTCCTCTGATGTAAGCGCGCGTGGTTGCGCGATGAAGATCAGTCTAAGACGACATGTCGCTCTCGTCAATCGAATCATTCGAATGATTCGAATTAATGGATAGGTCCGGGTCAATGCCGATTGCCTCCGGCCATCGCGCCCGGTATCGCCATGGCGCCGATCACAGTCACGCATGCGGGTGTCGATCCTGTATCCTTCCGGAATTCGCCGTGCGGACTGCGAATCGGACCGGGAGCGGCGCATGAAAAGTGTGCGTCTCGCGGCCATTTCATCGCGGATCGAGCGGCTTTTTTCCGATTCCTTTTTCTTCACTCTGACACTGACCTGAATGCCAGGACTTCGTACTCCGGGAGAGCAACCGCTCTATGAAATCGTCCGCGCCGGTATTCTCGAGCGCCTTCGTACCGGCCACTGGACGGCCGGCGACAAGATCCCGACGGAGCCGCAACTGGCCGAGGAATTCGGCGTCGGCATCGGCACGATCCGCCGCGCCGTCGAAGAACTGGTGGCCGAGCGTCTGCTGATTCGCCGGGCAGGGCGCGGCACGATCGTCGCGAAGTTCGCCGACGAACATGCGTTCGACCACTACTTCAGCTTCGTCGATACAGACGGCGAATTGCTGAAGGTCACGGCGCGCCTGCTGCGCTTCGGCAAGGAGCGCGCGAGCCCGGCGCTTGCCGCGACGCTCAAGCTTGCGCGCGGCGCACGGCTTGCCACCGCCGACAATCTTCGGCTGCATGACGACGTGCCTGTCATGCTGGATCGTTTGTGGTTTCCGCTCGACGTGTTCCCGACGCTCGAACCCGGAATGTTCGAAGCACGGCGCGGTTCCATCTATGGCTTTTACCAGGAGCACTTCGGAATTTCGGTCGTGCGCGTGGTGGAAGATCTGGGCGGCGCGGCCGCCGACGAAGAGGTGGCGCGCGCGCTGAATATCGAAGTCGGCGCGCCGGTGCTGCGCATCGAGCGCACGGCTTACACGTTCAAGGACCAGCCGGTCGAATTTCGCGTGCGCTATGTCGATTCGAGCCGCTGTTCGTATCGGAACGTGCGCGGCTTGCAGGATTGAGCGGTGTGCGTCGGCGGTGGGGAGGGCGGTGCGCCTGAGTGACTGCTTTGACGCGGTCGCGGCGTCTGCCTCGCGCCTGAAAAACGCTGCACGTCATCAACGAACGACGCCCATACGCAGGACGTCGTTCGCATCGACCAGGCTATTGCCGGAACTGCGTAATCGCGCCGAGCGCCGGCTCGCCGAACACCGTCTCGCACCATACGCGTGCCTCGTCGGCGAGTGCGATGCTCCAGCCGCCGTGCTGCGCGTTGTCGGTGAATTTCGCCGCGAGTTCGGCTCGCGACAGCGGTTCGCGCGCGCCGCCGCGCATATGCGGTTGACGCACTTCCTGAACGGTGCCGTCGTTGAGCGTCGCGCGCAGATGGCCGGTGAAGTTGCTCGGATACTCGTTGTCCGGGTCGATCACATAGCGGATCTTGCCGGCCAGCGCGAGCACCGCCGGATCGTGAATGCGTGCTTCGGTGAACTGGCTGAAGCCCGCCTTGCGATCGAAGAAACCCACGGCCATGCAGAACGGTGTGCTGAATTTGGCGGCATAAGCGGTCGGCGGCCGATGCTTGACCGCGAGGTCTTCCCACAGCCGATGCACCGTGCCTTCACCCACTTCACATAGGATGTCGCGAATCTGATCCGCCTGCACGCCGCGCTCCGCGAGTGCGATCGCGCAATCGATATACGGCTGGGTCATCGTGCCGCATGCGTAAGGCTTGAACGCGATGGTCTCCATGATCCACGACTTGCCGAGCGTATCGAGTACCGGCGAGAAATCCGGCGCGCGAGACGGTGCGAACGCCTTGAAGAAACCGTGCTTGCCTTCGAGTACCGTACGCGGGCCGTCGAAGCCGCCGCGCGCCATCAACGCCGCGCGAATGCCCGACTGCGCGGCCCATCCGGCGTGCATCCGCTTGGTCGAGGTGCCTTCGGCCAGATACTCGATGATCCCCGCCGCCATGCTGCCTGCGATGCCGAGCGCCGACGTGGCCTGCTGCGGATTCAGGCGTAACGCACTCGCGACGCCGCCCGCTGCCGCGAGCGCGCCGATCACGGCCGTCGGATGGAAACCAGCGGTGTGAATTGCGCGCGGCGCGACGAGACTCAACCGGCACATCAGCTCCGTGCCGACCGCGATGCCGCGCAGCAATGCCTCGCCACCGAGGCCTTCGCGTTCGCACGCTGCCAGCACCGCGGGCACGACCACCGCGCCCGAGTGCACCGGACCGCCTTCAAACGTGTCGTCGTAATCTTCGCCGTGCGCGGCAGTGCCGTTGATCAGCGCAGCATCGAATGCACTGAAGCTGCCCACGTGGCCGAGCGCCGTGCAGGCGCCGCCTGCATCGGTGGCTTGCAGCGTCGCGCGGATATACGATTCGTCGCGCCCGGCAATGCACAGACCCGTCACATCGAGCAGCAGCAGACGGGCGATTTCGACCGTCTGGGCCGGCAATGCCGACGCGTGCACATCCGCAATCCAGGCGCCGAGTTTTTCGCCAATGATTCCGTGTCCTTCTGGTTTTTCAACGCTCATACGGGTGACCACTCCGAGTCGGTAATGAAATGCGTGCGCGCCGTGTCGCGCGCGTGCCAGGCGTTTCGGGCGCGCTGTGAGGCTTAGTGCGGACCTTCGGCGACGGTGGCTCGCGCCGTCTTGCCGGCGGCGGCGCTGTCCGCGGCTGCAGGCGCGGCGTCTTCCGCGCTATGAGCGGCGATCGCGCGCTGGAACCCCGCCTGCACGTGTTGGCGCATCGCCGTCGCGACGGCTTCGGGATCGCGGCTCGCCAACGCGTCGAGAATCAGGCGATGTTCGGTGTGCGACGCCTGCGAACTGCCCGCAATCGAAAAGCCGCGCCGGCGCAGCAGGTGCATACGGTTGATCGTTTGCCGGTACAGACCGAGCATCGTCGCGTTGCCAGCCAGTTCGACCAGCCGGTCGTGAAAGGCGATATTCAGCGTGAAGTAATTGTTCAGCTCACCGTGGATCGAACTGGCTTCGAGCTGATCGAGCATCGCGTGCAATTCCTGCAACTGCGTGTCGGTGATCTTCGATGCGAGCCGGCGGCCGGCCATCTCGTCGAGGCCGGCGCGCACTTCATAGAGCTCGGCGGCTTCGTCGTCGGAAATCTCGCGGATGTAGACGCCGCGGTTCTTTTCGAGCCACACGAGACCCGCTTCCTCGAGCGCGCGAAACGCTTCGCGCACCGGACTGCGGCTGATCTTCAGATGGTCGGCGAGATCCATCTCATTGAGTTTCATGCCGGCCTCGAGCTCACCCGTCTTGATGCGACGGAGAATTTCCTCTTGCACGAGACCGGACAGCGTGACGGAGCGAAGCAACTCGAGCGAAGTGGTGGGGCGGGGCATAGACGGACCTGTTTTGGGGAAAGCTGGCAGTGTACAACGCACATTGCGTCTTGAAGATTGTCGACAACATACTATCCACAACGCAGGCGTGCAACTAGAATTTGCCATGATTTGCGTATTGTCGACAATATGTACAATGCGATCTCATACCCTGGCGGTTCCCTTTTCATGCCTTAACTACTCTTTCCGATCCGATGACCCAAGCCGATCGCGTCACCCAAACTCTCGCGCGCTACCTTGTCAACGCGCGTGCCGACAGCCTGCCGCAAGCCGTGCGCGACCACGCGGTGCGTACTTTCGTCAACTGGATGGGCTGTGCGGTCGGCGCGTCGCGGCATGAAGCGGTCGAGATCGCGATGGCGGCGCTCGCGCCGTTCGGCGGCCCGGCGCAGGCGACAGTGCTCGGCCGCACCGAAAAGGTGGACGTGCTGAGCGCCGCGCTCTTCAACGGCATCAGCTCGCACGTGTTCGACTTCGACGACACGCATCTGAAGACCGTGATCCATCCGGCGGGGCCGGTGGCGTCGGCGATTCTTGCGCTGGCCGAGTATCGGCCGGTCAGCGGCAAGGAGTTCATTCTCGCGCTGACGCTCGGCATCGAGACCGAATGCCGGATCGGCAATGCGGTGTATCCGAACCACTACGACATCGGCTGGCACATCACCGGCACGGCGGGTGTGTTCGGCGCGGCGGCCGCCGCGGGCAAGCTGCTCGGGCTCGACGAACAGCAGATGATCTGGGCGCTCGGTCTCGCGGCAACGCAGCCGGTCGGCCTGCGTGAGATGTTCGGCACGATGACCAAGAGCTTCCATCCGGGACGTGCGGCGCAGAACGGCCTCGTGTCGGCGTTGCTGGCGGCGCGCGGCTATACGAGTTCGCAGCAGGGCATCGAAGCGAAACGCGGCTGGGCGAACGTGACGAGCACGCATCGCAACTACGCCGAAATCACGGAAGGGCTCGGCGAGCGTCATGAAAGTCTGCTGAATTCGTACAAGCCGTTTGCGTGCGGCATCGTGATCCATCCGGCGATCGACGGCTGCATCCAGTTGCGCAACGAACATGCGCTGAAGGCGGACGCGATTGCGTCGGTGCTGCTGAAGGTGCATCCGCTGGTGCTCGAACTGACCGGCAAGCGCACGCCGCAGACCGGGCTCGACGGCAAGTTCAGTGTCTATCACTCGGCGGCGGTGGCGATCATCGACGGTCGCGCCGGCGAGCATCAGTACAGCGATGCAGCTGTTCACGACGCCGCGACGGTGCGGCTGCGCGACAAGGTCACCGCCGAGATTGATCCCGCGATGCCGGCCGACGCTGTTCACATCGCGGTCACGCTGACTAATGGCGAGCGGTTCGAGAAACATGTCGAGCATGCGATCGGCAGCATCGATCGGCCGATGAGCAATGCCGAGTTGGCCGCCAAGTTCACCGATCTGGTCGAACCGATTCTGGGCGGCGCGCACGCCGCGAAACTGCTCGAAGCAGGATGGCGGATGGAATCGTTGGATAACATCGCGACGCTGGCTGAGTTGGCGCGCCCTGTCGAGAAGACGTCGTAAAACAGCGCTCACGTGCAGTACCGATGACGCGCTCCGCGTGCAAGCACCGCGCGCGTCATCGATAACATTGTCGACATAACACAAGCCGCGATAACAATGAACGCGGCGGACCGTGAATTCAGTCAGGAGACGAGATGTCGAGTTCCGTCGGTGTGGCAGTCGCAGCAGCACGTCCGTATCGCGTCTTTATCGCCACCTGGGCGGGCTGGATGCTGGACGGCTTCGACAACGCCATCTACATCTACGTGATCGTGCCGGCGTTGACCGAGTTGCTGCCGAAAAGCGGCTTCGTGGCCGATCACGCGCATATCGCGCGGCTCGGCGGTTTGATGTTCAGCCTCTTTATGCTCGGCTGGGCCTGCTCGATGTTCTGGGGCTGGTGCGCGGACCGCTTCGGCCGCGTGCCGACCATGTGCGCGACCATCCTCATCTATTCGATCTTTACTGGCGCCTGCGGGCTCGCGCCGGGCATCGTGTCGTTCGCGATCTTTCGTTTTCTGACGGGCTTCGGCATAGGCGGCGAGTGGGCCGCGGGCGCGCCGTTGTTGCAGGAGTCGGTGCCTGAGCATTTGCGCGAGCGTCTGTCGGGATGGCTGCATACCGGCACGCCGATCGGCTTTCTGCTGGCGTCGGCCGCCGCGCTGGTGATTCTGCCGCTGGGCGGCTGGCGCGTGCTGTTTCTGATTGGCAGCGCGCCCGCGTTGCTGACCATCTGGCTGCGGCTCGGCGTGCCGGAGTCGCGTCGCTGGCAAGAACAGCGCCGCGCACAAGGTCCGCGTGCACGCGTCAGCGATCTGTTCGCGCGTGGCATGTCGCGCACCACGTGGTCGGCCGCGCTGATGATGACGTGTCTGATCTTCGGGCTGTGGTCGTCGACGTTCTGGATTCCGACGCTCGTGATTACCTGGCAGCGCGCGGGCGGCGCATCCGTTGCCGATGCGCAGTATCTCGGCTCGCTGAGCGGCTTGATCCTGAGCGTCGGCACGCTCGCGGGATGCGTCGCGATGCCGTGGATCGTGCGCTGGATTCCGCGCCGCAAATCGGTCGCCAGCCTGTTCTTCTCCGGCGCGCTGATCTGCAATGTCACGTCGTACTTCGGCATTGTGGTGCTGCTGAAAAGCCTGCCGCTATTTTTGATCACGCTGCCGCTACTCGGCTTTTTCACGAGCGGCGTGTTCTCGCTGTTCACGATCTGGCTGCCCGAAATGTTCCCGACGATGCAGCGCGCGCTCGGTTCCGGATTCGCCTTCAGCTTTGGCCGCGTGCTCGGGGCGGCGGGGCCGTCGATTGTCGGCGCGCTCGCGGCGATGTTCGGTTCCTATCCGCTCGCGATTACCGCTGTCTCGCTGATCTATCTGGTCGGTCTGTTCTGCGTGAAGTGGGCGCCGGAAACCGCGCATCGGGCACTGCAGAGATAAGCCTAAGTATTCCGAATGATGTGCGTCGTGCGCCGCAGGGCGTCGGCGGCAATCGAAACTGAAGGAGCAAACCATGCATCACGGTCACAGTCGCGGTCACGGGCAGGGCGGTTCGAGATGAAAGCGAAAGCAGGCATGTTCACCGGCACGACGGGCAGAGTGTTTATGCTCATCTGCGCGATGTATTTCATTGAATACGTCGACCGGGTCAATCTTTCCATCGCGGCGCCGTTGCTGAAGTCGGAGATGCATCTGTCGAACACGCAACTCGGCATTGCGCTGTCGGCGTTCGGCTACTGTTATGCGATCTTCCAGGTCATCAACGGCTATCTGGGCGACAAGATCGGACCTCGCCGGATGCTGGCGTTCTCGGGCATCCTGTGGACGCTCGGCACGCTCGCGACCGGCGTGACCGGCGGCCTCGCGACGCTGGTGCTTTCGCGCGCCCTGGTCGGTCTCGGTGAAGCCGGCACGATTCCGAACGCCACGCGGGCGATGGCCAACTGGGTCCCGCAGGTCAAACGTGGCTTCGCACAGGGCTTCACGCATTCCGCCGCGCGCCTGGCGGCCACCGTCACGCCGCCGCTGCTCGTGCTGATGATTCCACTGCTCGGCTGGCGAGGCGCGTTTGTCGCGCTCGGCTGCGTCAGCGCGATCTGGGTGGTCGTATGGGCGCTGTATTTCCGCGACGATCCGCGCACGCATCCGTCGATCACCGCCGCTGAAGTCGATGCATTGCCGCCGTATGCGGGCCCGCGTCATCGCACGGCGGTGCCGTGGTGGCCGCTGATCCGGCGCATCATGCCGGTCACGCTGGTGTTCTTCTGCCATGCATGGACGCTGTGGCTATATTTGAGCTGGCTGCCGAGTTTCTTTGTCGGCGTGTATGGCATCGACCTCAAAAGCACCGCGCTGTTCACGTCGGGCGTGTTTCTCGCTGGCGTGGTCGGCGATACGGCGGGCGGTCTGCTGACCGACGCGATCTATCGACGCACCGGCAATCTGAACACGGCGCGCCGCAACGTGATCATCATCGGTTTCGCAGGCTCGCTGCTGTTTCTCTCGTGCGTGCTGTTCGTGCGAGACCGGACGGTGATCGCGCTGTGTCTGGCCGCGGCACTCTTCTGCCTCGAATCGACCGAAGGCCCGATCTGGGCCGTGCCGATGGATATCGCGCCGGCCTTTGCGGGCGTCGCGAGCGGCTTCATCAGCACCGCGGCCGGTCTCGCGGCGGTGGTGTCGCCGGTCGCGTTTGGCCTCATTACCGACATGACGGGCAGCTATCGCCTGCCGTTCGTGATGTCGATTGCGCTGTTGCTGGTCGGCATTGCGCTGTCGTTCTGGATTCGTCCCGACCGGCCGCTGCAAGTCAGCGCGAAACCCACACTATCAACGGAATCATTGGGAGTGCATTCATGAGTGGAGAAATCAGCGGCGTCGCGGTCGTTACCGGGGCGGCGCGCAATATCGGCCGCGAGATCGCGCTGCAACTCGCGGCAGCGGGCAATGCGGTGCTCGTCAACGCGCGCAGTTCCGCCGCCGAGGCCGCCGAAGTCGTGCGCGCGATCGAGGCAGCGGGCGGCCGCGCGGCCGCGCATCTGGCCGACGTCAGCGAACCGGCGGGCGCGCAAAGTCTGATGGAAGCGGCGATTCACCATTTCGGGCAGATCGACATTCTCGTCAACAACGCCGCGGTGCGTCGCGAAGTGCCGTTCGCGGAGCTGGATTACGCGCGCTGGCGCGAGGTGATGTCGGTGATTCTCGACGGCGCGTATCTGTGTGCGCACGCGGCCTTGCCCTATTTGCGGCAATCGAAGGCCGGCGCGATCGTCAATATCGGCGGCATGTCCGCGCATGCGGGTTCGGCGGGGCGCGCGCACGTGATCGCCGCGAAAGCGGGTCTAGTAGGTTTGACGCGCGCACTGGCGCACGATCTGGGGCCGGACGGCATCACGGTCAATTGCGTGGTGCCCGGCCTGATCGCGACCGTGCGAGGCGGCGCGGCGGGCAATACCGAACCCGCGCATCACGCTGAGCGCACCACCTTGCTCGGCCGGCGCGGCCAGCCCGACGAGGTCGCGAGCCTCGTACAGTTTCTGTGCGGGCCGACAGCACGCTATCTGACGGGCCAGGCGATTCATGCGAACGGCGGCGCTTTTCTAGGCTGAGCGTTGCCGCAGCGGCGCGGCAGGCGACACCTGCGCGCCGCTGTCGAACCGTTTAAAGTCGAACCCGCTGCTGCGGGTTTCGCAGGAGGATTGCTTATGCGGTGAAGACGGAAAATTAATTAGTATTACAGAGTGAAATGTTAAAGGCACAAATAAATCATGACTTGGTGGAGATGAAAGAATGAAAAAGTCGCTTTTTGCATTATCGATATTAGGCACCTTTGCTGTGACTGCTCACGCGCAGAGCTCGGTGACGCTGTACGGCATTGTCGACGAAGGCGTGATGATCAACACCAACGCGAAGAACGTGGTGAACGGCAAGAACGTCGGCGGCCGGCAATTTTCGGTCGATTCCAACGCGGGCACGCAGGGCAGTCGCTGGGGCATCCGGGGCGCCGAAGATCTGGGCGGCGGCCTGAGGGCGATCTTCGTGCTGGAGTCGGGCATCAACGTCAGCACGGGCGCGTTCGGACAAGGCGGCACCGCATTCGGCCGGCAAGCCTACGTGGGTCTCGCCAGCAGCTCGTTCGGCTCCGTGACGTTGGGCCGTCAGTACGACAGCATCAACGACTACGTCGGCAACTACGGCTATGCCGCGGCGTATGGCGGATCGACGACGGAACACCCGGGCGACCTCGACAACGTCAACCACACGTTCCGCGCGAACAGCACGATCAAATACGCGAGCCCCAATTTCAACGGGCTGACGTTCGGCGGCACGGTGAGTCTGGGCGGCGTGGCGGGCGAGATTTCGCAGTCGAGCGGATACAGCCTCGGTGCGAATTATGGACACGGCCCGTTCGGGATTGCGGTCGCGTATGAACTGTTCAAGAATCCGTCCGCGTTGGGCTCGATTCTGAACAGCAACGCGAGCGCCACGACGTTCAACTCGCTGAACTCGGGCTATCTCGGCACGAAGCCCGCCAATTCGCTTCAAATCATCACGACGGGCGGCTCGTATGATTTCGGCCCGGCAAAAATCGGCGCGGTGTATTCGAATACCAAGTACATGAATATCGGCGCATTCGGTGGCGCGACGGCGACGTTCAACAGCTACGAGTTGAACGCGCTCTATCGCTTCACGCCGGCGTTGTTCTTGTCGGGCGAGTACAACTATACGAAGGGCAACGCGGTGAAGGGCGACATCGGCGACCAGAAGTACAACCAGTTCTCGTTGCTGCTCGACTACGTGCTCTCCAAGCGTACCGATGTCTATCTCCTCGGCACCTTCCAGACCGCAAGCGGCACGAGTTCCACCGGCGCCGCGGCGGTTGCGGATATCGGCAGTCTCGGCGATTCGTCGAACAATCATCAGGCGGTGGCGCGCGTCGCGATTCATCATAAGTTCTAAGGACGCTCGTTTTTCACGCATAAAGCCCGGGGCGTCGAGCGATGCCCTGGGCTTCATTCATGCATTCAAGCTTTGCGCGCTAACACTCCACGCCAACGCTGCCAGATTATTTCGCGCTGATCGCCACGCCGCGAACTTTGGCGACTTCGCCAGCAGTGACGGCAGTCGCGCGATTTCCCCAACTGCTTCGCACAAAGCTCAACAGATCGGCGATCTGCTGATCGGTCAAACGCCAGCCGAAGTCGGGCATGGCGAGCGGCGTCGGCGCGGCCGCGGTGGACGGCATATGGGAGCCACTCAACACGATATGAATCAACGATGCCGGATCGCCGCTCAGCACCGATGCATTGCCCCTGAGGCTAGGGAAGGCCGGCATCGCGCCGGTTCCATCCGTGCGGTGACAGGCCGCGCAATTGTCCAGATAGAGATGCGCGCCGGTCGAATCGATGTGACCGGCTCTCAGCGCGATAGCCGTTGGGTCCGCGCGACCGGTTTGCTGCGAGGCCGGCGGCGTTGCGCCCGCTTGCAATGAGGGCGACGTCAGATACGTTGCGATCGCGTTCAGATCGTCGTCGTGCAGATATTGCGTGCTGTCGTCGATGACCTCGGTCATCGGGCCGAATGCCGCGCCGTCGTGCATACGACCACTGCGTAGATAGGCGACAAGATCGGCCTTGCTCCACGCTTTATCGCTGGCCGATGTTTGCGTCATATGACCACGCAGGTTTGGCGCGTACCAGCCCGCTAACGTATTACCGGACAGGAACGCGGTGTTGTCCTTCTCGTCGAGTACGCTCTCCTGCCCGAGCATGCCGTGCGGCGTGTGACATGCGCCGCAATGCGCGAGCCCTTGCACCAGATACGCGCCACGGTTCCATTCGACGCTCTGGTGCGGATCGGCTTGATAAGGCAGCGGGTCATGCGCATACAAACGATCCCAGACTGTCATCAGCGTGCGAACGTTGAATGGAAAGCGCAGTTCGGATGCGCGATTCGGCTGCCCGACGGGTTTGACGTCTTGCGTGAAGTAGCGATACAGCGCATGCATATCGCTATCGTCAATCTTCGCGTACGACGGATACGGCATTGCCGGATACAGACGATGCCCGTCCTTGGCTATGCCCTGGCGCAACGCTTTGGCGAAGTCGTCGTAGCTATATCCGCCGATGCCGGTCGATGGATCCGGTGTGATGTTGGTCGAATAGAGCGTGCCGAACGGCGTCGCGAGCGGCAGCCCGCCCGCGAACGGCTGCGTCTTGTTCGCCGTGTGACAGGCCGCGCAATCGCCGACCTTCGCGAGATAAGCGCCTTTGGCCAGTTGTGCATCGACGGTCGCCGGCGTGAGCGCGGCGTTCGGGGTTTGCGCATTGGCGCCGCCGGGCGCGCCACTGCACATCAGCGCAAACACGGGAATCAGATACTGTCTCAAGCGATCGAATGTGATTTTCATGACGGTCGCTCACGCCTGAACCAGCGGGCCGGGATTCTTCAGATAGGTCTCGCGGATCGCCTTTGCCGCATAGTACGTCATGGCGCCGATGGTGCCGGTCGGATTGATGCCGAGATTTTGCGGAAACGAACAGGCGCCGGCCACGAACACATTCGGGACATCCCACGACTGAAGATATTTATTCACCACGCTGTTGTCCGGCCGGTCGCCCGCGATCGCGCCACCGGTCGTATGCGTGCTCTGATACGGCCCGACGTCGAAGTGATCGCCCGGTTTGCCCGCGTTGATCGCAACCGATTGCGGCTTCGGGTTCATCGCGCGCGCGACATCGGCGGCTTTGTGGCTGACGAACTGCGTCATGCGGCCTTCGTTGTCTTTCCAGTCAAACGTCATGCGCAATAGCGGCAGGCCGTACGCATCCTTGTAAGTTGGATCGAGGTCGAGATAGTTGTCGCGGTACGACATCACCGAGCCTTGCGTGGAGATGGCGAACGAATGCAGATAGTGCTCTTTCACGGCCTTTTTCCAACCCGAACCCCACTTCGGCGTGCCGGGTGGCACCAGTGCCTGCGCGATTGGACGGCCGCCGGTCACCGTCGCAAAGGTAATCGCGCCGCCGATGAAATTCAGCGGACCATGATCGAAGTTGTCGGCATTGAAATCGTCATAAACGACGCCGCCCGATCCCGAACCGATGAACGGATTGATCGCGACGTCCTTGTCGAAGAAGACCTGAATCTTGCTGTTCTTCTGATACGCGTAGTTCTTGCCGACGGTGCCTTCGCCGGTCACGGGATCGTATGGCTTGCCAATGCCCGATAACAGCAGCAGCCGGACGTTGTGCATCTGGTACGCGCACAGCGCGACGATATCCGCGGGCTGCTCGACGGTACGACCTTGAGCGTCGATATAGGTGACGCCAGTCGCGCGCTTGCCGGTCGAGTCGAGATTGACCTTGACGACCGCCGAGCGGTCGCGCAATTCGAAGTTCGGTTTCCTCGCGAGCGCGGGAAGAATGCAGGTCTGCGGCGATGCCTTCGAAAACATGTAGCAGCCGAACAGCTCGCAGTAGCCGCAGAAATTGCACGGCCCAAGCTGCATGCCGTACGGGTTCGTATACGCCTTCGACGCAATCGACGCAGGCGTCGGATACGGGTGATAGCCGACTTCGCGCGCGGCCTGCTCGAACAGCATCGACGGATACGCAGTAGGCAGGGGCGGCAACGCGTAATCTCGCGAGCGCGGCGCTTCGAACGGATTGCCGCCGCTGATCGATTGCCCGTTGAGGTTGCCCGCCTTGCCCGAAGTGCCCGCGACATATTCGAAGCGGTCGTAGAACGGCTCGAGTTCGGCGGCGCTGACGGGCCAGTCCTGAATCGTCATGTCGTCGGGAATGAAGCTCTTGCCGTAGCGTTGCTCGTAGTGGCTGCGCAGTTTCAGTTCGGCTTCGGTCGCACGATACGTGAAGCCGTTCCAGTGCACACCCGAGCCGCCGACGCCATCGCCGAACAGAAAGGCGCCGTACTGGCGCAACGGGAGCGCGACTTCCTTCGCCTGGCGGCGGATCGTGACGGTCTCGTGCGCGAGGCTTTGCATCAGCTTGAAGCGCTGCACGTAGGTCAGTTCGTCGGCGACCTTCGGATACGCGAAGTCGGGATACGTATCGCGGTTTTCGCCGCGTTCGAGGCCGACCACGGTGAGGCCGGCGTCCGCCAGTTCGATCGCCATGATCGAACCTGACCAGCCCATGCCGACGACCACCGCGTCCACTTTGGGTTTACTGATGTTCGCCATGTGTCTCCTCCTGGCGTGTGTTTTATGTGATGCTGCTGTGCGCGTTGCTGGATGAAGGAGGCTACGCGTTGCCTTCGATCGTCACGGGTCCGAGCGGATACACTTTGCCGGGTTGCGCGACCCAGTCGAGATAGTCGGCGCGTGCGCCGGGAAAACCGATCATGGTCCAGCTCGCGGCGTGCTTGTTGCCGCCGTGAATCGGATCGGAGAAATAGCCTTCTTTCGTGTTCTGCCAGAGCAACGCGATGAAATGACCGGCCGAGGTTTGCTCGAATTTGACCTTGCCGCTATCCATGCCATGCAGCAACGTGTCCTGTTGCGCGGTCGTCAATTGCACGAACGGCTTGCCGCCGAAGTGCGCCTTGCAATAGGCGTCGAGCGCCGCGATGCCGGTGCGGTACAGGTCGCGAGGGGACATGGGACTCTGATAGCCGGCGAGCGGCGTGGCATCCGGATGAAACGGGCCATGCATATACCACGCTGCTGCATGACCGAACGCGCCTTCCATCTGCCGGTCGATGAATGCCGCGACGTCGAGTTCGAGCGCGCCCGGACCTTCCGCATCGGCGGGAATCAGGCGGTCGATTGCGGCTTGCAGGACGCTCCACTCGTCGGACTTGAAGAACTTCGGCTGGTACGGTGTGGCGCTGGAACCGTTTGTGCCGGCAATGGTCGATGCCGACGCCGTCACGCCGCCGGGTCGATCACATGCGGCGAGGCCGCCCGCCACCGGCAACACCGCGACGCTTTTGATCAGGAACCGGCGCCGCGATGATGCTTTGGGAGGCATCGCTGACGCGGCAGCGGGTTTATCGTCCATGATGAGCTTCTCCGTGCATTAAAAAGGCATCCTGATCGAGCTGGCTTGCGAGCAAGTTTGTCGACCAACGTAAGCGCCGCAAAACGGCGACTCGCGTCTTTACTTCACCGCATCCGCGCCCGCCTTGCAGATATCCGCGTCCTGATCGCCGCTGCCGCCGCTGCATCCGATCGCGCCGACGATCTTGCCGCCGATCACGAGCGGATAGCCGCCGGGCGACGCGACCACGGAATGATCGAGCGTCGCTGAATAAGTGTGCCCGGCTTCGAACGCGTTGTAGAACGTGCGCGTATCGCGGCGAAAGCGCGCGGCTGTCGCGGCTTTGCGCAGCGCGATTTTTGGCGATGAGTTCTGCGTGTTGTCCATCTTGGCGAACGCGACGAGTTCTCCGCTCGGATCGGTCACCGCAATGGCTTCGGGCCAACCATGCCGGGCGGCCTCGGCTTCGGCGGCTTCGAGCGCCTGGTTGGCGTTTTGCAGGCTGATCGGCATGCCGTATGGAATATCGAACGGCGAGTGCGCCGGCAGGCCACCGGCCGACGGTTGCGACGCGGGCGTCTGCGCGATGGCGTTCGTGCCGCTCAGTGCCGCGCACAGCGAGAACAGCGAGAACAGCGCGGGCAACGAGGCTTGGATGATTCGCTTGCTGGTCATATTGGATTCCCGTGATGTGGCCGATAAAAGGCGTCGAGCATTGGCGCTCGGTGACGGCTTCGCCCGATGCGTCAAACACATTGGGCGAAGCGCGTCACACTCAGTTGAGCGAAGTCCAGCGCGTACCCAGCGCTTCCGTGATAGCGGCGGCGTCGAAGCGATACGCCATCAGCGCAGCAAAGCCGCGCCGTCCGTCGATCGACGCAGCCGCACTCGTGAAGCCATGCTTCGCGATCATCGCGGCTTCGAGCGCGTCCGCTGCGGCCTTGCCGATCTCGATCGCTTCCATCGCGTGGTCCGCGTTGTGCGCGAGGCCCGCGGCCTGCGTTGCGGCGACGCCGAGCGCATGACGTGTATGCACTTCGTCGAGACGCAACAGGCGCGAGACTGCCAGCACCGCGCCGAGCAATCCCACCGACGACGCCACGTTCCAGCGCGCGCGGAATTCGTCGCTATCGACCGCGCTGAGAATGCGCGCGGCGGCTTCGATACCGATCGCTGCGGCGGCGATCGCATCGCTTTCGGATGAGCCGAGCGTGTCGCCGGCTGCGATCACGGCGGCGAGCACCGGCATCGCCGGCGACGCGGCGGCCTGCGTCGCGAGCGACGTGCCGAGAATCCATGCGCGGGTGCGCGAATCAGTTGTCGCGCTGCCTTGCGATTGCAGCAGTGCGCTGATCTGCTCGGTGGAGCGCGTCGCCGGATCGGTGAGCAGGCGTGCGTGGGTGAGCGCGTCGCGGGCGGCGCCGAGTGCGGCGTCGGCCGAAGCGGGCAGCGCGGCGACGGCGAAGCCGACGAGCGCGTCGGAGACGACGGAATGTTGAGCGGCGTTATGCATGATTCAGTTCCTCGGACGGTGCGCAGAGTGCAAAGAGCGCGTCGAGATTGGCGGCGCTGTCGAGTGTCGCCACGGCGGAAGCGAGTTGTGCGGCGATGCCGTCGCCAAGCAGCGGGTCCACCAGCAGACGGACCTTGTTCATCAATTCGTCGTCGGTCAACGGACGCGCGAGGCTGCCGCGCGCATGCTCGACGTGATGTTCGACGACCGTGCCGTCCTTCAGCGTCGCCGCGATAAAGACCTCGTCGCGATTCACGGATGCGTCGGGCGCGAGCTTCGTCAGCGCGCGCACCGCCGTGACGTCGTCCTGCACCACACGCGCGTCTTCGTATTGTGCGAGACCGACCTGGCCGTCGCAGAGCGCGGCCGCCACGCCATGAATCGCGCTAAAGCGCGCCTGCAGGCCGTCCTTCGGTTGCGGGTTGCCCATCAGTTCGGGCACGAGCGGATGGCAGCGCAGCGTGATCGATTCGATGGACTGCACGTCGTCGATTTGCGGCGCGAGCGCGAGTCCCGCGTCGATCGCCGGATGCGCGACGATGCCGCACGGATACGGCTTGTACGTGTTGAAGAGCAGTTCCCAGCGCTCGCCGAACGCGCCGTTCATCAGCTCGAAATCGACCTTGGTCGACAGCGAATGCGAGTAGCCGCCGGCGGCTTCGAAAATGTCGGCGGCGGCGCGCTGGCCGCGCTGCGCGAGACGCGCGGCCGCAATGCCATTCGCGGCCGCCTTGCCGGGGTGATAGGGCTTGGTCATCGTGCCGAACGCTTCACGCTGGCCGACGAACATCGAGGCGGCGATCGACACGGCTTGCGTCAATCCCGCTTCGTCGAGTCCGAGCAGCAGCGCGGCCGTCACCGCGCAGCCGATCACGCCGCACGTGCCGGTAATGTGCCAGCCGCGGTCGTAGTGTTCCGGCGAGATCGAGACGCCGACCCGCAACTGCGCTTCGCAGCCGAGCGTGAAGGCGGTCAGCGCGGCTGCGCCAGTGGGCCGCGTGTCGGGTGCAAGCGCCGTCAGCACGGCGAGCACCGAAGCGGCCGGGTGAATGACGGTCGCGAGATGGGTGTCGTCGAAATCGTCGAGATGGCCGGCAAAGCCGGTCGCGAGCGCCGAAAAATGCAGGTCGACTTTTTCGCTGCGGCCCGGCACCGGCGCAATCTGCGCGACGCCTAACTCCTGGGCGGCGGCGAGGATCGCGTCGACACCGGGATGCCGCGATGCGCCGATCGAAGTGCCGATCACATTGATCAAGGAACGCCTGGCTTCTTCCGCGACCGGAACCGGCAGCGGACGCTGCACCAGTGCGAAAAGGCCGTGCGCGAATGCGGCGGCGATGGAACTCATTGAGACAACTCCTCCAGACGAATGCCGTTGGTCTTCGGCCCTAGCAGCCCGACCATCACGACGATCACAAACATGGCTGACGAAATCAGCACGAACACGGCGGGCACGCCCGAATGCTTCAGCAATGCCGCCACCCAGAAACCGACAAAGATCGAACTCAGACGGCTCCAGCTAAAAACGAAACCGACGGCACGGGCGCGAATCCGGGTCGGATACAGCTCGGCCTGATAGGTGTGAAAGATGCCGATCAGCCAGTTGTTCGCGATGGTCACGGCGCTGCCGAACAGCAGGATCAGCACGGGTTCGCGCACCATGCCGAACAGCACGCCGGCCACCGCGACGACGATCGCGCAGCCGACCAGTTGCCACTTGCGCTGCACGCGCTCGGCGCACGCCATCGCGCCGAGTGCGCCAAGCGGCGTCGCGAACGCGATCACCATCGTGTAGAGCAGTGAATGCGTGATCGTGATGCCCTTCGTGTAGAGCAGCACCGGCACCCACGCGCCGAAGCCGTACACGCCGAAGGTCTGGAAGAAGTTGAAGAGCGACAGCATCACCGTGCGGCTGAAGTAGCGGCCTTTCCACATCTCAGACCATGAACCGCTGTGCTCGCCGGCCGGCGGTTCCGGCGTGTGTTGCGCGGGCGTCTGCAATGCGCGGCCGGTTTCGGCGACCACGCGGGCCTCGATCGCATCGACGATGGCGCGCGCCTCGTCGACACGGCCTTTGCTTTCGAGCCAGCGCGGCGATTCCGGCAGCCCGCGCCGCATGAACCAGATCAGCACCGCGCCCGCCGAGCCGATGATCATCACCCAGCGCCAGCCTTCGAGACCGAGGATGGTGTGCGGCACGAGCAGAAACGACAGCACCGCGACGGTCGGCACGGACGTCAGGATCACGAGGATGCTGAACGCGCTGTAGCGGCCGCGCGTGTGATGCGGCGTCAGCTCGGAGATATAAGTGTCGACAGTGATGAGCTGCACGCCGATCCCGAGGCCCGCGACGAAGCGCCAGAGATCCATCGTTTCCGGCGAATGCTGGAACGCGGCGGCGAAGGTCGCGACCGAATAGATCAGCATCGCGCAGGTGAACACGGCGCGTCGTCCGAAACGGTCGGTGAAGCCGCCGAGCGCCACCGTGCCGACGAACATCCCGGCGAAAAACGAGCCGAGAAAGCTGGCGAAGCCGTTGACGTCGAACAGGCCGGCCGTGGTGGCGCGGTACAGACCACTACTGATGAGCCCCAGTGAGATATAGGCCGCCATGAACATTTCGTAAAACTCGAACCAGCCGCCGATCGCGATACGCGCGACGAGACCGCTGAAATAACGCGTCGGCGGCAGGCGGTCGAGCCGCGCCGAAACGCTGGCTTCGACGCCGGTTGTGCCGGCAATCTCCTTTTCGATGTACATGCTTGCGTCTCCGATGTCGGCCGGAGTTGGCGCTTCAGCGCTTACTCCGGCCCCATGCAACTAGTTGCGACTGGACTTACTGTCCTATATTGGTAGTGTCGACACTTCGCCAAGTGTATGGCGAATCTCGAGTGAATTTCAAGAGAAATTAGATAAACTGTGCACACTTGTTGAAATCGGGCAGGCAGCCGTAACGGGCTGGCCGGGCGTCGGTTTGCTAGAATCCGTCCACGCAGCCGGGCGGCACGCCAGGAGATATCGAGGAATAACGGGATGGACGAAACTGTCGACACACGCGACGAAGAGGAGCCGGGCGACGCATCGCCGGTCGGGGAGATCGTCGACTGGGTGGCGCGCGGCATCATCGAAGGCCGGCTGCAACCGGGCGACGACCTGAATTCGGTCGATCTCGCGAAACGCTTCAACGTCAGCCGCACGCCGGTGCGCGAAGCGCTGTTCGTGCTGAACCGCGAACGGCTGGTCGACTGGTCACCGCGGCGGCGCCCGCGCGTGTCGTCGATGACCCTCACGGAAGTGCGCGAGATCTATCAACTGCGCGTCTTGCTATATGGGCAGGTGTCGCTCGCGATCGTCGAGCACGCCACCGCCGAGGACATCGAGTCGTTGTGGCGCGCGCACGCGCGTCTCGCCGACGCGGCCGCGCGCGCCGATGTCGACGGTTATTTCTGGGCCAACGTGGCGTTTCGGGATGAAGAGCTGCGGGTGAGCCGCAACGGCATCTTCAAGGAAGTGCTCGATTCGATGCGGATGCGCACCAACCGGCTGCGGCACCTCAGCACGTCGTTGCCCGGACGGATGCAGCGCTCGTGCGCTGATCACCAACGGCTGTGCGAGGCGTATGCGGAGCGCGACGGCACGCTTGCGGCGGCGCTGAACCGGTCGATCGTGCTGACTGCATTGCAGGCAATCGAGCAGGTGTGGGAGACGGAATTCGATAAGAGGTGACGCGCTTCTTCGCGTGCGTCTTGGGGCAAGCTGAGATTCAGCGGGATGTTGTCAACGGTGAAGCTTCATTCTGCCGCCCAGAGCGGCTCAAGGATGAGCTCGGTCCCGTGCGTTTACCGACGAGCACGGGACCTGCAGGGCATGTCATTTATTTGCCGAAGTACGGCGTGCAGAAGCTGACCGGACCGACACAGGTCGATTGCATCGCCGTGTGCGCCGAACCACCTGACGACGTGCTGTTCGCCGACACACCGCCGTAGCCCTGCGTCGGCTGTTGGTCACCGGATTGCGCCGCGACTTTTGCTTCGGCGGCCTGGATGTCGCCCGGATACTTGGCGTCGTCGGATCGCGCCGGGTTATAGCCGGCCTGCTCCACCTGCACGAGATCGCTGCGGACCTCGGCACGTGTCACCGGGCCGCTGGATTGCGCGAAACTGATCACCGGAGCGGACAAGGCGGCAGCGGCGAGGGCGAGGCAAACAATAGCTTTCTTCATGATCTAGACTCCGAAATAAATACGATGGGTGACTGATGGAAATTCGCTGAATAGCAGCAGCTACTTCGACGCTACTGGTATTGCGCGGGTCTTTCTTCTCTGAGCGTCTGGAAGCCATATTGCGCTTCTGCAAATGACGCGATCCCCACCGCTTCATTACGAAATTGACATGTAGAGCCTGCCCCTAGTCCAGGTTCCGGGCGCTTACTCGAGCACCGCCTCGATCAGGCGCGGGCCACGCTGCGCTATCGCCGAAACGAACGCCTGCTCGAACGCCCGACGGGAATTCGCGCGGACGGCGGCAACACCCAGGCCTTGTCCAATCGAAACCCAGTCCAACGTCGGCGTGCCCAGATCGAGCATGGCCCCCGAGTTCGGTCCATTCGAAGACGCGCCCACGCGCACCAGCTCGTTGTTCAGCACCTTGTAACCGCGATTGGCGAACACGACGGTCACAATGTCGAGGTCTTCGCGCGCCTGAGTCCAGAGCGACTGCACGGTGTACATCGCGCTGCCGTCGCCGACCAACGTCACAACCTTGCGGTCCGGACGCGCAATAGCGGCACCGGTCGACACCGCCATCATGCTGCCGATCGCACCGCCGGTCAGGTTGAGAAAATCATGCGGCGCGGTGTTGTTCAGGATGTCGTAGTAAGGCAGGGTCGACGAAACGCCTTCATCGGCCACGATCGCGTTCGTGGGCAGGTGCATGGCCACGATCTGCGCAATGCTTTTCGCGTCGAGTGCGCCGTCGAGCGATAACGGGATCGCTTGCCGCGTGACGACGCGTCCCTCGGCGCCTTGTGCATCCACGGCATCCACGAGCGCTGCCAGTGCGGCCGCGCCGTCTTCGTGCGGATGACTTAGCACAGCGATCTCGCAGCCGTCGGGCGTCAGCCAGCTGGGTTTGTCCGGATACGCGAAGAAACTGACCGGGGGACGTGCGCCGACCAGAATCAGCAGTTCTGTCCCGGCCAGGAATTCGGTGGCGTGCTCACCGAAGTAGGGAAGCCGCTCGACCTGCACGCGACCCGCGCCGCGTTCCAAACGAGGTGCAAACGTATCCGACACCAGCCGCGCCCCGGTCTTCGCCGCGATTTTGCCCGCCGCGACCAGACCTTCGCCGAGAAGCGCGTCGCCTCTAACGAGAAGGACCGCCTTTAACCCTGCCTGCAGTTTGCTGGCTACACGATCGATAGTCGAACCGGCCGCGTGGGTGCGCGGCTGAAGCGGCAGTGGAGCTGCAACTTCAACCGCCGGATCCCAGGCGGTGTCGGCCGGGAGAATCAGTGTTGCGATCTTGCCCGGCGCCTCCCGCGCCGCGCGGACGGCGCGTGCCGCATCCGCGCCGACGGAACGGGCGCTCGTGGACGAATGCACCCAGTCCGACACCGGGCGTGCAAAGCCCGCGATGTCCGAGGCGAGCGGCGCGTCGTACCTTGCGTGCGACGACGCATGGTCGCCGACGATATTCACGATCGGACTGGAGGCGCGGCGCGCGTTGTGCAGATTGCTCAGACCATTTGCCAGCCCCGGTCCCAGATGCAGCAGCGTGGCGGCCGGCTTGCCGGCCATGCGTGCATAGCCGTCGGCGGCACCCGTGACGACGTTTTCCTGAAGACCGAGCACGGGTCGCATTTCTTTGACGGCATCGAGCGCTGCAACGAAATGCATTTCCGATGTGCCCGGGTTTCCAAAACAGACTTCCACGTCGCTGGCGACCAGCGACTTCAGCAGACTTTCTGCACCGTTCATGGTGTTGCTCCAAAGATGGCGAAAAGGGGGCGCCGCTGTCTGATGGATTCGGACGCAGTGCCGGCTTGACGACCATTCTCGGTAGTCCTACTGTGAGTAACAATCAAGTCGGATTGGAAACTTAGTTACATCATGCGTAAAAATCTGGATTACGGACTGCTTCACGCGATGACGGCATTCGTCAGGGTGGTGGATGCCGGAACCTTCACATCGGCCGCCGAGCAGATGGACCTCACGACCGCGCAGATCTCGCGGCTCGTCTCAGGACTGGAGGAGCGCCTGCGCACCAAGCTGCTGCAGAGAACGACCCGCCGGATTGCGCTCACCAGCGCCGGCGAGACGTATGTGATTCAGTGCCGCGATATCCTCGAGCGAGTGAATGTGGCGGAGGCGTATGCATCAGGGGCGACGCTCGAGCCGGCGGGGAGGCTCAGGGTTCAATGCATGGGTAGCTTCGGGAATTACTATGTGGTCCCGCTGATCGCCGAATTTTGCGCAGCGTTTCCGAAAGTAAGCATCGAGTACGCGACTTCGCAGTACGCGCCCGCGCTGCTTGCGGAGGGAATCGATGTGGGCATCTACCTGTCGCGACAACTGTCGGATTCGGGATTGGTGGCGCTGTCGCTGGGTACGGTGTTCGGTGTCATGTGCGCGGCGCCTGACTACATTGAACGGTACGGTGCGCCCCGGCATCCGCGCAACCTCGCGGACCACGCCTGCATTCGGCTGATCAATCCTTCCGTCGCCTCGGAGTGGGAAGTGATATCGGGCAAGCGTTCATATCAGGCGCAAGCCGTCGGCCCCATCATTGCGGACAATCCCGACGTTCTTCTTAAGACCGCGGAGCAAGCCAGCGGTATAGCATTGTTGCCGTGGTTCACCGTGAGGGATTCGATTCGCGACGGGCGTCTGGTCCGCGTTCTCCCGTCATGGCGGTCGCCTGATGTCACTGTCTCCGCCTTGTATCCCTCCAGACACTTTCTCGATGCCAAGACCAAGGCGTGGCTCGATCTGCTCAAGGCCCGCGTGACGCCCGCGCTGATCGACGATGCCGCGATGTTTCGGTGACGCGGAAGGCTGCCGGCCGTCATCAACGCTGCCCGCCATGCCGTATGTCCGTTCAACCGCTAACCGACCGCGCGCCCGGTGAAAAATCCTGCCATGCGTTAATGCATGACAGGTGTGCAGATTTGTAAGTTTTCAGGCTGATTTGCATGGACCATCATTCGCTTCATCTGCTTTTTCCCTTACCGGTATTTGCAAGGAGCGTTCACCATGACTATGCAAGCCCTCGTTCTCTCCCAGTACAACGGGCCGCTCGAACTCACCACCTTGGCGCGCCCCGAGCCGTTGCCTGGCCAGGTGCTGGTGCGCATCGCGGCGGCCGGTCTGAATCCGCTCGACACGAAAATACGCGCAGGCGGCGCCGCCCATGCCAAACATCCGCTGCCGCTGGTGCTCGGCATCGACATGGCCGGCGTGGTCGAGGCGGTGGGCGCGGGCGTGACCCGCTTCAAAGCGGGCGACGAGGTCTACGGCATGACGGGCGGCGTCGGCGGCATCCAGGGTTCGCTTGCGCAATATGCCGCCGTCGACGCGGATCTGCTCGCATTGAAGCCCTCCAATCTGTCGATGCGCGAAGCCGCCGCGCTGCCGCTGGTGTTCATCACCGCCTACATGGGGATCGTGGATCGCGCGAAGCTTCAGGCCGGGCAGACCGTGCTTGTGCAGGGCGGCGCGGGTGGCGTGGGTCACGTGTCAGTGCAACTGGCGCGGGCGCTAGGAGCGCGAGTGTTCGCCACGGCGAGCGCGCGCGACCACGACGAGCTCATGCGCCTCGGCGCCACGCCGATCGATTACGCCGCCCAGAATGTCGAGCAATACGTCGCGCAGCATACTGACGGCGCGGGTTTCGATCTGGTCGCCGACACAGTGGGCGGTACGACGCTCGATGCATCGTTCGCGGCGGTCAAGCATTTCGGCCATGTCGTCAGCGCGCTCGGCTGGGGTACGCATGCACTCGCGCCACTTTCATTTCGCGAGGCGACCTACTCCGGCGTGTTCACCCTGCATGCGCTGCTGACCGGCGAGAATCGGGCGCATCACGGCGAGATGCTGGGCGAGGCGACGCGGCTCGCCGAAGCGGGTCAACTGACGCCACGGCTCGATCCGCGCCGCTTCGATCTTCGCTCGGCTGAGCAAGGGTACGACGCGATCACCGATCGCAGCGCGCGCGGCAAAATCGTCGTCGATATCGAGTGACGCTGGCCGCGCGGGTCGGCGACCGCGAGTGAGTTAAGCGGCAGCCAGATGCCTGTCAGGCGTCTGCGAGTCGGTCAACGACAACGTCGATCAGCGCGCGCAACCGCCCAAGCCGCCGAAGGTCGCGATGGTAGCCGAGCCAGACCTCGCGGCCCGGCGGCGTTTCGCCGAGGTCGATGCGCCGCAGGCCCGGCGTGTTGTCGCCCAGCGCGCACGGCAGGACTGCGAAGCCGCCGCCCTCGGCGCACATGCGCGCCTGGACGCCACGATTGTTGCTGGCGTAAGCGACCCGCGCATTCGGCAGCATGCGGCGGATCCACGTCACGTCAGGCAAGGCCTCGAAGGCACTGTCCATCGTGATGAGCGATTGCCCCGCGCCATCGCCGGGCTGCGGCGCAACCAGATCGACGTGCCCGTACAGCGCGTAATTCAAATCCATGATCTTTCGCTGGATGACGTCGGGTTCGTCGAACGGTGTGATGCGAAACACGAGATCCGCTTCACGGCGCGAGAGACTGTAGCGTCGCGAATCGGTGATCAACTCGATCGAAAGCTGCGGGTGCCGCGAGAGAAACCCGGCGAAGACAGGTGTAAGCACATGAATGCCGAACCAGTCCGAAGACGACACCCGCAGCGACCCCGTCAACTGCTGCGTGGTTCCTGCGAGCGAACGTGTGAACGCGAGCGCTTCTTCCTCCATTCGCTCCGCGAAACTCAACACCGCATTGCCTTCGTCGGTCAGGATGAAGCCCTCGGCGGTGCGCTGGAACAGCGCCTGGCCGACCGCGTTTTCGAGCGCACGCAGCCGGCGGCCCATGGTGGGCTGGGTCTGTCCCAGTTGGCGCGCGGCTGCGCCGAGTGTGCCGCAACGGGCAATCGCGAGAAACACGCGGACATCGCCCCAGTCCATGGTCATTTCGTTCATAGCAGGATGTGCTCGTGCGACAGGCGGGCTTATCGTACCGAACTTCGAGGTTTGGTGGTGGACGATGCCGACGACCGCGTCATCTTCGGAACGGTCTTTGCTTAACGGGCAAGAACATCGGCAAGCATGCGGCGACCGGCGAGTTTCGCTCACATACGCATGAAAATTTCTGCCTTAGCGACCACGCGATACGGGACTACGCTGGACGTTCCAAGTCAGTTAGTACGTCGGGCGTGCTCTGCGTATTAACAGCGCAATCCTGCCTGTAACATTAAACGGAGACGACATGATCCAGATGATCGACGTCGGCGCGATCGCCGGCGACACGCCTGAAGGATATTCAAACAAGGTACTGACAAGCGTGAATGACCACGACGTCCATTTGAGCGTGATGGACGCGCCATTTTTCTGGCACTTTCATCCGAATTCGGACGAAACATTTTTCGTCGTCGAAGGCGTTCTTACCATCGACTTCGAAGATGGGTCGATTGACCTGCAAGCCGGCCAATTGCTGACTGTGCCAGCGGGCACGCGCCATCGAACGCGGCCAGTCGGGGCGCGCTCCGTCAATCTCACGGTTGAAAAGAACGATGCGACGACTGTCCAGTGCGATGCGCCGCCGCATTGGACAGCGCGTCCTGAGTGATAGCACGGGCGGTAATCGGCGACTAGCCGCGCTCCGCCTGGCAAGGCGCGCTCACCACGGCGGGCCGTCCAACGATCGCCAGCGTGAGCAACACCGCCGCCAGTTCGCAAGCCGCCGCGACCCATCCCAGGCCGGCCACGCCGCCGTGAGCCAAGGTCAGTGCGCCGAGCGCGGCGCCCATCGAGAAGCCGATGTACATGAACGATGCATTGAGCGACAGCACAATCGACGCGACCTTCAGGCCGGCGATGTCGATGAGCCGCGCCTGCTGCGCCGGATAGAACGCCCAGTGCGCGACGCCCCACAACGCGATGGCCACGAGCACGGGGATGAGTGCGGCGGCGGGTGACATGAAGCCTGCACTGATCGACAGCGTGGCGAAGGCGAGCCCCGACAACACGATCGTCGGCACGATCACGGCCAGCGGCCCGAGCCGGTCGCTGGCGTTGCCGCCGGTCACGACGCCGGCCGCCGCGGCGAGACCCCACATGAACATCACCATACCGATCTGCGCACCGGCCAAACCGGTGACGCTGGCGAGAAACGGCGACAGATACGTGTAGACGGTGTAGGCGCCGGTGGCCCAGAGCGTGGTCGTCAGCAGCGTGGCCAGCACGACCGGGTTGCGCGCCACGGCGATGCGCTCGCGCAGCGTTGCAACCGGGATGCCCGCTCCAATGTCGCGCGGCAGACCGATGACCAACCCGGCCGCGGCGAGCGTCGCCAGGCCGGCGACGCCGGCAAACGTCATGCGCCAGCCGAGTGCATGGCCGACGACCGCGCCGAGCGGCACGCCGAGTGCGATGGCGATCGTGATGCCGCCGTTCACCACCGCGATTGCGCGGCCGCGGCGTTCGGGCGGCACGATCACGCTCGCCAGCGCGTTGGCGCCCGGCACATACAGACCCGCGGACAGCGCCAGCAGCACGCGCGCGCCCATCAGCGCCCAGAAGTTCGGCGCGACCATGGCGAGCACGTTGGAGAGCGCGAAGGCGATCATGCTGGAGAGCAACAAGGTACGGCGATTCAGACTGCCACTTAGCGCCGTCAACACCGGCGAGCTGAGCCCATACGCCAGAGCGAAAACGGTGACCAGCTGGCCCGCGGTTTCGATCTTCACCGAGAGGTCGGCGGCAAGTCCGGGCAAGAGCGGCGAGATCATGAAGCCTTCGGTGCCGGTCGCGAAAGCGCCGAGCGCCAGCCAGTAGATTGGAGCGGGAAGATCGGAGGTAACGTGTACGGATTTCATGCAATGCCTCAAGGCGGAAGTGATGCGTTGCATGATTCTGGGGGCGGCGTTCGCGGCGATCAATATGCTGGCGTTCCCGACTTATCGGACGCCAGTGTCCGCAATCGTGGGGCGAGCGGTGAACGCCAGACCGATATGATGAATCGGTGAATTGACCTTGGGCGTATCCGGTTCGAACTGCTATCTTGAGTGAGTGTCGTCAGCACAGTTGGCGATCGAGCGCCGCAAATGTGCTGAAAAATACCTGCCTAGAGGTGCATGATGGTCGAAGTTACCTGGCTTGTCGTGGCTGACGGAGGTCGCGCGCGTGTCTTCAAGATGCCTGGACTCACGCTCGACTTGCAGGAGGTCGAAGTTCTCGTCAACGACGAATACACCGGTACGGTCTTGACGGAAAAAGATCGGGAGAAGTTTGCAAAGCGCGTGGGCGACTATCTGGAGGAGGGGCGGCTCCATCAACTCTACAATCGGCTGCGGCTTGCCATCGAGGCGAAATTCCTCGGCATGGTGCGTTCGAATCTGAGCGAGGACACGCGTCGATTGATATTCGAGCAAATCAGCGAGGATCTGTTGGCGCTCAGTACTCAGGAAATCGAGGCACGTTTGCGCAAGCAGTAATCGGCTGAGAGGGAATTTCACCGAGCCTGCAAAGGTTTTGCAGGCTCGGCTTTGCAAGGTTCAGGAGCTGATTTCGGGCCCGTGCGATTTTTCTTCCGCATCACGGAACCAGACCTCCGCGCGAGACCGGGCGCTGACCCAGGAGTGCGGTTGCGGCGTCTCGAACTCACGATCGATGAACCGGCGGCCCCATTCGACCGCGTCTCTAATCGCTTCTTCTTCGGTCAGCCATTCGGGTTGAACGGTCATCGGGCGAATATCGACGATTTTTCCCGCGCCATTCTTCAGGCTCACGCTCGCGATCCATGCGCCGAACTTGTTGGTCTCGGGGCGCACGACCATCTCAAACTCGCCGTAAAAAACAGTAGATGCTGGCATCGTTTTCTCCTTTAGCGAGCGGGTCTCTGCTCAGCGCCATCATGCCGTAATCTCAGCATTCCGACACAAAGAAAATCGCGTCTGAATGGCGCGCGCCGACCGTATTTCGCCGATAGTTAACATTGGAGAGTCCTACGTTCACCGGGTCGTGACTTGCTCATAGAATTCCATGTGGCGTGCCGCGCACGAAGACGCGTACTCGTATGAAGAAATCGTGGGCTCAACTGATCTTTCGTAAGGAGGCGTTATGGCACAAGAATTCTCGTATCGACGATTCCTGTTTTCCGCAACGATCTCGCCTCTGCAAGGGAGCCGGGGCATAGTCACAGTCGATGTCACGACCTCGGACGCGGAGCGCGTCGCCGATCTCGGCACGCAGCGTTTCCTTCACGTGGAGCGATGGGTGGAAAGAAGCGATCCCGCTTTCCTTCAGGTCGTGGTCGACGAATGCAAGGTTACTGTCGACCATTACGCGGACAACGTCGACGATAGTTGACGCGTCTTTGGAACACCGGTAGCGGATGAGGGCCCGATCCGATGCCGATCAGTTGCCCAGCATGCTCGCCGCGATATTCACGCACAAACCCAGCACTGCAACGTTGAAATAGAAAGACAGGATCGATTGCGCAAGCACGCCACGCCGGGCGCTGCGTCCACGCAGGCTGATGTCCGCGGTCTGCGACGCAACCGCGATCGTGAAGGAGAAGTACAGAAAATCCCAATAGTCCGGTTCGAGCGTGCTGTCGGGGAAGGCGAGCGCGGGCGCATTCGGATCGGAGCCGTAATAGAGCCGCGCGTAGTGCATCGTGAAGATGGTCGGGATCAGAAACCAGGCGCCAAACAATGTCAGTCCTGTCAGCAGCGAATGCAGCACCTTCGATTCGAAGGTCAGATCTTTGGTGGTGCCGAGTTCCAGCACGATCGCGAGAATGCTGGCAATCGTCGCGGCGCAAATCACCGTCAGTACCGTGACCGCATTCTGGTCCTCACGCCGGGCGTGGGTTCGCACGTCGTCCTCGTTGGCGAAGGCCATGTGGAACCAGATCATGACGAGGTACGTCCAGATCGCGATGTCCCAACCGAGCAGCAGGCGCGCCGTGGTCCGTATCGAGGCTGGCGCCAGCACACCGGCGCTCAGCCCGGCGAGCAGACCGATCATCATGTGTGGCCGGTTGCGAAGCACCTGGGGATATAGACTCATTGTATGAACGGAGCGCCGCGGATATCTGTTCTGGTGATTCTAGTCATTGAGACCTTAACTTGCATGAGGTGGTGAAAATGCAGGAATTCGATTTCTACATTAACCTGAAGAAGCCGACACTCGGACTCTATGTGCGCAATGGCGCTGGCCTTCCCGACCTCGCCGACAAGAGCGACTGGCAATTCGAGGGGCATGTCTGGCAAAGCGAACTGACACCCGAACTCCTGAAAGGACTCGAGGCCAATGGCCACGTATTTCAGGAACTGGGTGGGTGACGCCCGGCTCTACGGCGAGTAGAGCGAATCAAGCTGAGGGAGAAGACCATGCCGGAGCAACAGGGTGACCTGAGTGACGAGTTCATCGCGCAGCAGAAGAAGCGTCTCGAGGCGCTGCGCCGGGAACTGCTGGGCGGCGAGGAAGATACGATCGCGGACGAGAGAACGGCTCAGGAGGAGCATGGCGACGAGGCCGAGGAGTACGAGGACGAGGCGCAGGGAATGGCACAGAATGAGATCAACCAGTCGCTGCATGACGTGAACGACCAGCGCGTCGCGGATATCCAGCGTGCGCTGCGGAAGATCGACGAAGGCACCTACGGTCTCTCAGATGAAAGCGGCCAGCCGATCCCCAAGGAGCGGCTCGAAGTCATGCCGGAGGCTATCCTCACCGTCGCGGAGCAGAGCCGCCGAGAGACCGGCAAGTAGGGGCATTCAGGCGCGTTCAAGCGCGCCATCTCGCAGCCTGATAGCGTTGTGCATGCCTGCCAATCCCTATCATCGGAAAAACCAATGTTCCCTTACTAACGATCCACTCATAGAATTCAAGGGCGGTTTTTTAGGTTCGTTATGCCAATCATGTGGTGATCAGGCGCGTAGCGCGAACACGCGAGCGCATGCCGGTCGCCGGAAGCCGCTCGCGCGTCTCAACCTGTCCGAAAGAGACGCCGGCATTTTGAACGCTGACCAGCGAAGCATCGGTCCCTGGCGCACCACATATCGAAAGGCCGCCGACAGGTTTCGAGCATTCGCCCCTCACATGAACGCGTTCCATAACCTTTAACAACGTTGCCTTAACTGATAAAGGTGAATTTACGATGCCCGCCCTTTGCGAAATCTGTAACGCCCGTCCCGCTGTCGCCCGTGTGACCGTTGTGCAGAACGGCGAGCGGAAAACTTTATCGATTTGCGACTACGACTATCGGCAATTAATGCGGCACCAAAGCATGGCGAACCCGTTCGACTCGCTGCTCGGAGGAGGCGGTCTGTCCCGCTTCTTCGGCGGTCTTGGCGGCGCGGGCGAGGAAGATGACGAGGACGAGGGGTTCGCCGCGGAGCTGCCGCGCGAATCGGTCGACGCAACCGACGCCTTCAGCGAACAGACGCTCGAATTGTTGCAGCGTGCGGCGGAAAAAGCCCATGAGCTTCAACGCACCGAACTCGACACCGAGCACCTGCTTTACGTGCTGGCGGACACGGACATGTGCGCGGCGCTGCTCAAGGAACTCAAGTTGTCGCCGCAGGACATCAAAGGCTATATCGATCAGCATGCCCAGAAGGGCACCGCGAATCCTGATGCGCCGATCGAGAAGATGACCATCTCGCCTCGCATGAAAAAAGTGTTCCAGAGCGCGTTCCAGGCGTCGCGCGATCTGGGTCATTCCTATGTCGGCCCGGAGCATTTGCTCATCGGGCTTGCGGCGGTGCCAGACAGTATCGCGGGCACCTTGCTGAAGAAATACGGCGTGACGCCGGAAGCGCTGCGGCAGAAGGTGGTGAAAGTGGTCGGCAAAGGCGCCGAGGACGGCCGCGTCGACACGCCGACCGGCACGCCCACGCTCGACAAGTTCGGGCGTGACCTTACGGCCCTCGCGCGGCAGGGTAAGCTCGACCCCGTGCTGGGTCGCGCGCAGGAAATCGAAAGTACGATCGAGGTGCTCGCGCGGCGCAGGAAGAACAATCCGGTGCTGATCGGCGAGCCCGGGGTCGGCAAGACCGCGATTGTTGAAGGCCTGGCGCAGCGTATCGTCAACGACGACGTCCCCGAAAATCTGCGCGGCAAGCGGCTCGTCGAGGTCAACATCAATTCGATGGTGGCGGGCGCGAAGTATCGCGGCGAGTTCGAAGAGCGCGCAAAAACGCTGATCGACGAAGTGACGGCAAAGAAAGACGAACTGGTTCTGTTCATCGACGAATTGCACATGATCGTGGGCGCTGGCCAGGGCGGCGGGGAAGGCGGCCTCGACATCGCGAACGTGCTCAAGCCGGCGCTGGCCCGTGGCGAACTCAGTCTGATCGGCGCGACGACGCTCAACGAATACCAGAAGTACATTGAAAAGGACGCCGCGCTCGAGAGGCGCTTTCAGCCGGTGCTGGTGCCCGAGCCGACCGTCGAGCAGACCATCGTCATTTTGCGCGGTCTGCGCGACAAGCTCGAAGCGCATCATCAGGTGACCTTTGCCGACGACGCGTTCGTCGCCGCCGCCGAAATGTCGGACCGTTACATCACGTCGCGCTTTTTGCCCGACAAAGCCATCGACCTGATCGACCAGGCCGCCGCGCGCGTGCGCATCGGTGCAACTTCACGTCCGGCGGACATCCAGGAACTCGAAGCCGAAATCGCCCAGCTCAGGCGCGAGCAGGACTATGCGTCCTCGCGCAAGCGCTATGACGAGGCGAAGAAGTTCGAGGAACGAATCGGCGAAAAGCAGACGAAACTCGACGAGCAGATGGAGGCATGGCAGCGCAAGACCGGTTCGGAAACGCTCGAAGTGACGGTGGCGGCGATCGCCGAAGTGGTGTCGCGTCTGACCGGCATTCCGGTCACGGAACTGACACAGGAAGAACGCCAGAAACTGCTGGACATGGAGAACAAGCTGCGCGAACGCGTGGTCGGCCAGGACGACGCGGTGGTTGCCGTGAGCGACGCCGTGCGCCTCTCGCGCGCGGGTCTCGGTCAAGCGAACCGGCCTATCGCGACGTTCCTGTTCCTCGGCCCGACCGGCGTCGGCAAGACCGAACTCGCGAAGGCGCTGGCGGAAACGGTGTTCGGCGATGAACAGGCCGTCATCCGTATCGACATGTCCGAGTATATGGAACGTCACGCGGTGGCGCGATTGATCGGCGCGCCGCCGGGCTATGTCGGCTACGACGAAGGCGGCCAGTTGACCGAGCGGGTCCGGCGGCGCCCGTACAGCGTGATTCTGCTCGACGAGATCGAGAAGGCGCACGCGGACGTGAGCAACGTGCTGCTACAGGTGTTCGACGATGGCCGGCTGACCGACGGGAAGGGCCGCGTCGTGGACTTCAGCAACACGATCATCATTGCGACGAGCAATCTCGGCGCGCACATCATCATGGACAACCTCGAGAAACCCGAGGGAGAACGCCTCGCCGACAAGGCGATGCGCGAAGAATTGATGGGCGTGCTGAAGGGTCATTTCCGTCCGGAATTCCTGAACCGGATCGACGAGGTGATCGTCTTCCACGGACTCTCGCGCGAGAATATCCGCTCGATCGTGCAAATCCAGCTCGAACGCGTTACGCGCACCGCGGCGGCGCAAGACATCACGCTCAAGATGGACGAGTCGATTGTCGATCACCTTGCCGACGCCGGCTATCGGCCGGAATTCGGTGCCCGTGAGCTGAAACGCCAGATCCGCCAGGAACTGGAAACGCGGCTCGCCAAGGAGATTCTCAACAACGACCTGAAGTCGGGCGACAGTGTCGAGGTCAGCTACGACAAGGACAGCGGCGAAGTGAAGTTCACTCGCAGCGAGGCGCCGCCGCCCAAGGCGAAGCGCGCCAATGGCCGGGCAAAGAAGAAGTCGTCCGACGAAGTCAGCAGCACCGAGTCCACGGAAGGCGCCCGCTCCTGAATGCATGGTGTGAGTAGCGAGCAGGCAAGATCACTGCCGCACCTGGCGGCAGTGCGGCGGCGCTCGACCTGGCGGATAGGGACGGTTGAGCGCAACACGATGGCGTAGCCCTCGACAGGACCGTTCCCGGATTCCTGTGACGGTTCATGGAGTCTCATATGACCACGCGACGCGAAGTGCCGGGCATCCGGCCGTATGACGGACCCGCTGGCGGTTGGGGCGCGCTCCGGGCGACTGCTCAAGCCATCAGGCAACAGATGGAGAGCATCGAAGCGCCGATCACGCTGATGCGGACCAATCAGCCCGACGGTTTCGATTGTCCGGGCTGTGCGTGGCCGGACAAGGAGCATAAATCTACATTCCAGTTCTGTGAGAACGGTGCCAAGGCGGTCACATGGGAAGCCACGACCAAGCGCGTGGGGCCGGAGTTTTTCCAGAACAATACGGTGTCGTCGCTGCTGCAACGATCCGACTTCGAACTCGAGGATCTTGGCCGGCTCACACATCCGCTTGTCTACGATCGCGACACGGACAAGTTTCGCGCTGTCGAATGGGATGACGCCTTCGCTCGCATCGGGCAAGTGCTTCAAGGGCTGTCCTCTCCCGACCAGGCCGAGTTCTACACGTCGGGCAGGGCCTCGAACGAGGCCGCCTACCTGTTTCAGTTGATGGCGCGAGAGTACGGGACCAACAATTTCCCCGATTGCTCCAACATGTGCCACGAGCCGACCAGCGTGGGATTGCCGCAGTCGATCGGGATCGGCAAAGGCACGGTGTCGCTGGAAGACTTCGACGAGACCGAACTCATCATCTCGATTGGCCATAATCCCGGCACCAATCATCCACGGATGATGGGCACGCTGCATGAAGCCTCGCGGCGCAATGTGCCCATCATCGTCTTCAATCCGCTTCGCGAGCGCGCACTCGAACGATTTGCGGACCCGCAGAACTTGCTTGAAATGGCCACGTACGGCTCGACCCGAATCGCCTCGACCTATTTTCAGGTCGACGCCGGCGGTGACGCAGCCGCGCTCAAGGGCATCATGAAGGCGCTGCTGGCGATGGAGGCCGAGGAAGGCAACGTTCTGGACCATGAATTCATCGCGGCACACACGGAAAATTTCGACGCGTTCGCCGCTGATCTGGAAGCGACAGCGTGGGACGATATTGAAACGGCGAGCGGACTGAGCCGGTCCGATCTCGAACAGGTCGCCATCGCCTATGCCAAATCGAACGCGACCATCGTCACGTATGGAATGGGCGTGACCCAGCACAATAAAGGCACGGCCAACGTCCGGCTGATTGCCGATCTGTTGCTATTGCGCGGAAACTTTGGCAAACCCGGCGCGGGCATCTGTCCTTTGCGCGGACATTCGAACGTGCAGGGAAACCGGACGGTAGGCATAACCGAAAAACCCTCCAGCGCCTTCCTGAAACAGATCGAGGATGTGCTCGGTTTCAAGCCGCCCGAGGCACACGGACACGATGCCGTTCAGGCGATGCAGGCGATGATCGACGGCTCGGCCAAGGTGCTGGTTTGCCTGGGCGGAAACTTCGCGGTCGCGCTGCCCGATTCGGAACAGTCATTTGCCGCCATGGCCAAACTCGATCTGAGCGTCCATCTCGGGACCAAGCTCAATCGTTCGCATCTATTGGTGTCGAAGGAAACCTATGTGCTGCCGTGCCTGGGCCGCACGGAACTCGATATCCAGGCAAGCGGCCGCCAATCCATCACGGTCGAGGATTCCATGTCGATGGTCCATGCTTCGTCCGGGAAGCTCAAACCCGCCTCCGAATTCTTGTTGTCCGAGCCGGCGATCGTCGCGGGTATTGCGCGGGCGACGTTGCCGCACAGCAAGGTCGCCTGGCAGGAACTGGTTGCCGATTACGACAAGGTTCGCGATCTGATCGAACAGACCGTGCCGGGTTTTGAAGCATTCAATGCGCGAATCAGAACGCCGGGCGGATTCCGTCTGCCGCTTCCTCCAACTGAACGCGTGTGGCACACGCCGTCCGGAAAAGCGATGTTTTCCGTCTACGGTGGAGTGAAGGAAGACGCCGAAGTATACGGTGCTGAAAATGTGCTGCGCCTCATCACGATCCGCAGTCACGACCAGTACAACACCACGATTTATGCCCTCGACGATCGTTACCGGGGCGTGTTCGGCCGGCGCGACGTGCTGTTCATGAATGAAGCC
The DNA here is from genome assembly GCF_046027355.1 of Paraburkholderia sediminicola. Taxonomy (GTDB): domain Bacteria; phylum Pseudomonadota; class Gammaproteobacteria; order Burkholderiales; family Burkholderiaceae; genus Paraburkholderia; species Paraburkholderia sediminicola_B. The sequence continues at coordinate 168,217 of NZ_JAQQEK010000010.1, forward strand.
GATCTGGCGGCACGCGGACTCGAACATGGCGATCTGGTCGATATCGAGACTATTTCATCGGGCAGGAAGCTTTGCCTGAAGAACATCACGGCAATTATTTACGGCATCGCGCAAGGATCGGTGGCGGCGTATTATCCGGAAGCAAACGTGCTGGTGCCGCTCGACTTCATCGACAAGGAAAGCGGCACGCCATCGTACAAGTCGGTTCCTGTTCATGTTTCGCGCTCAGCGCAAGCCTGAATGCCGGCGAGTTTGACGGGTCGATCGACTGAGCGTGCGCGTCCAGTCGATCGAGACACGGGGAGACCAGCAAATGCCGCTATCACCTGGAGCCGCTGATCAATCATGGAAATTTTCGATGCCTTCCACCTCGCCAGGTTGCAGTTTGCGTTCACGGTTTCATTTCACATTGTTTTCCCCGCGATCAGTATAGGAATGGCCAGTTTCCTCGCCGTGCTGGAGTGGCGTTGGCTGCTGACCGGCGACGTGGTCTACAAGGACATGTTTCTGTTCTGGTCGAAGATCTTTGCGGTCGGCTTCGGCATGGGCGTGGTGTCAGGCGTGGTGATGGCCTACGAGTTCGGTACCAACTGGAGTGGATTTTCCACCATTGCCGGCAACGTCACGGGGCCGCTCCTGACATATGAAGTATTGACGGCATTCTTTCTTGAGGCCGGCTTTCTCGGCGTGATGCTGTTCGGCTGGCAGCGCGTGAGTCCACGCGCGCACTTTTTCGCCACGCTGATGGTGGCGGTCGGCACGTTGATTTCCACTTTCTGGATTCTGGCGTCGAATAGCTTCATGCAGACGCCGCAAGGATTCGCCATGGAGAACGGCCGGATCGTGCCGGTCGACTGGATGAAGGTGATTTTCAACCCATCGTTCCCGTACCGGCTCGCGCATATGACGATCGCCGCGTTCATCGTCGCGGGCTTTATCGTCGCCGCGTGCGGGGCGTGGCATCTGCTGCATGGCCGGCGCGACGGACCGATCAAGCGCAGTTTTTCGATGGCGCTGTGGATTCTGCTTCTGCTGACGCCGATCCAGATTTTCGTCGGCGATGCGCACGGCCTCAACACCCGCGAATATCAGCCCGCCAAGATCGCGGCGATGGAGGGACTGTGGGAAACCGAGAAAGGCGGCACGGCGCTCAATCTGGTCGGTCTGCCCGACATGGAAGCGGAAGTCACGCGCTACGCGGTGCAAATACCGCATTTGGGCAGCCTCATTCTGACCCATAGCTGGGACGGAGAAATCCGCGGGCTCAAGGAGTTTCCAGCCAGAGACCGTCCGTATTCGCCAATCATCTTCTGGACCTTCCGGATCATGGCGGGCCTCGGTATGTTGATGCTGTTGACCGCGTTGCTAGGGCTGCTGCTCAGGTTGAAAGGCCGTCTCTACGAGACGCGGTGGTATCAGGTTTTCGTGCTGTGCATGGGTCCGTCGGGAATTGTCGCGCTGTTGGCCGGGTGGGTCACGACGGAGGTCGGCCGCCAGCCATGGACGGTCTACGGCGTTCTGCGCACTGAGGACTCACTCTCGCCGATCAGTGCCCAGCAAGCGGGCGTTTCATTGCTGATCTTCGTGCTGGTGTACTTCCTGGTATTCGGTATGGGGGTCTACTACATGCTCAAGATGATGAAGCGCGGACCAGAGGAACATGTCGACGCCCGCCAGTCCGTCAAGCATCCGGTCCTGCGCAATCGTCCGCTGGACGCACTGGAACGGGAGTGACGCCATGCAAATCGATCTTCCGGTAGTGTGGGCTGCGATCATCGGACTCGGCGTTTTCATCTACGTGATGCTGGATGGCTTCGATCTCGGCATCGGCTTGCTGTTTCCGTTTTTCGAGGAAAAAGCCGAGCGGCAAGTGATGCTCAACACCATCGCCCCCGTCTGGGACGGCAACGAGACGTTCCTCGTGCTCGGCGGCGCGGGGCTATACGGCGCATTCCCGGTCGTCTATTCGACGCTGCTGCCGGCGAACTATCTGCCGCTGATCCTGATGGTCGTCGGCCTGATCTTCCGCGGGGCGGCTTTCGAATTGCGCGCGAAGGCCACGCGGACCCAGCATGCGTGGGATCTCGCCTTCATTGCCGGGTCGGCTCTCGCGGGGCTTTGTCAAGGCATCGTGCTGGGATCGCTGCTGCAAGGCATCAAGATCGTCGATGACCGTTTCGCCGGCGACCCGTTTGACTGGCTGTCGCCGTTCAGCCTGTTCTGCGGGATCGGTGTGCTATTCACCTATGCGACGCTCGGCTGCGGCTGGCTGATCCTGAAGACGGAAGGCGAACTGCAGCGCAAGATGCGCGAGGTGATGCGGCCGTTGCTGGCCGTGCTGCTGGGGATAATCTTCGTGGTGAGTCTCTGGACCGTGATCGGATTGCCGGCGGTCGAGCATCGCTGGTTCGGGAGCGGCTATCTCGGCTGGTTCATGCCGGTGCCGATTCTCGTGATCGCCTGTGTGTGGGGCATTTTTCGCTCGCTTCGCCTTCAGCATGAAGCAATGCCGTTCCTGCTCACGCTTGCGCTGTGCTTTCTCGGATACAGCGGCTTGCTCATCAGCATCTGGCCAAACATCGTGCCGCCTTCGCTGACGATCTGGAAAGCGTCGTCGAGTCACTCGAGCCAGCTCTTTACGCTGGTCGGCACGGTGATCGTGCTGCCGATCATCCTCGTCTACAACGCCATGCAGTACCGCGTGTTCCGCGGCAAGGTGCGGGAGGGGGACGCCGGCTACCACTGAGGGTGGCTGCACAATGAAGTCATGCATCGGCGCGCGGACGTTTTCATCTCGAGGCAGTCAGCACACTACAAGAGCACATCATGATTGTGAGGCCGACGCAAAACTGGCTCCGGTTGCTGTTCGTCTGGAATGGCTCTGTCCTGCAGTCGATCATTCCCCAACTGGTTTTCATGGCGATCGTGAGCAGTCTCGCGGTCTTGACGCAAGGGCGCATTTTCGGCGAGAAGATACCGCTCAATACCGCGCCCTTCACGTTATTCGGTCTCGCGCTCGCGATCTTTCTCGCGTTTCGCAACAACGCCAGCTACGAGCGGTTCAATGAGGCACGCCATCTGTGGGGCAGCATCCTCATCTCGACGCGCGCGTTGACGTCGCAAATGCTGTGCTATGTTCCGCGCGGAGCGGATAGCCAGAAGATCGCCCACACATTGATTGCGTGTGTCTATGCGCTGAAGCACCAGTTGCGCGGAACCGACCCGGCTGCGGATCTCGTGCACTTTCTCGGACGCTCGCGAGCCGAAGCGTTGCAGCACAGTTGCTACAAACCGGTCGCGCTTCTCAATGACATTCGCCGCGACTTCGCCGAGCTGCATGGTCGGGCATTGGCCTCGGATACCCAGCTCTGGATGTTCGACGCACAGATCAACGAATTGGGAAGCACGATTGGCGGATGTGAGCGGATCGCTTCCACGCCCATTCCGTTTGCTTATAGTGTGTTGCTTCACCGCACCGTATATGCCTATTGTGTTTTGCTTCCGTTCGGTCTTGTCGATTCAGCGGAATTCTTCACACCTCTTCTTTGTGTCTTCATTGCGTATACGCTCATTGCGCTGGAGGCGATTGCGAGTGAAGTCGCCGAGCCGTTCAGTCTCGCGCCGAATGCGCTGGCACTCGATGCGATGACCCGTAACATCGAACGGTCGATTCTTGAATTGTGCGGACGCGAACTTCCCGACGAGGTCGTACCCGTGCGCGCCTATCAGCTCACCTGATGTGGCGCTGGCGAAGCATCTGATCATCCTGCCCGGCAGACGGGCGCACGAAACTGTACTCCTCGAGTTCGATGCAGACTGTGCGTCCCAATCGTGAAGGCGCGGCAGTATCCTGCGACGGAGTCATTCCCGGCCAGTCGATCTTTCGCTCTGAAAGGCGGCTGCTATCGCTCAGTCTCTCAGCGCACGCTGCCCATTTCCTCTGCGATCCCTTGCCAGGCGGGTGCAGACCGGAGAGCCATCATGACGACATCGCCGCTTGATTACATCCGCTCCGACAATCAGTACATCGATGACAGTGGAACCGTTCCGGCGCACCCGCCGATCAGCGCCGCATCGTGCTTCGAGGTACGTGTCCAGCACGAGCCGATCGACCTCCAGTGGGAATTGGCGCCGATCATGCGCAATCCGGACGTGGGGGCGATCGTCAACTTCCTTGGCGTGGTGCGTGATCGAGGCGATGTCGATGATGTGATCGCACTGGAGCTTGAGCATTACCCGGGAATGACTGAGCAATCGCTCGCGGGCATCGTCGAGGAGGCGGCCGCGCGATGGCGTCTCGATGCGGTAAAAATCGTGCATCGGATTGGCCGGGTTGCGCTCGGCGATGCGGTAGTGCTCGTCGTGGTCGCCGCAGCTCATCGTGCGCAGGCATTCGAGGCTTGCGAATTCCTGATGGATATCCTGAAGGCTCATGCGCCGTTCTGGAAAAAGGAAGTCCGGCGGGACGGCACGGCCATCTGGGTCAAGGCCAGGACGAGCGACGAGCGGTCAATGCTGCGGTGGGGATGATGCGCCGCTTCGCCTTGCTTCGGGCAATGGGAGCATGCGTTTGAAACTGACGATCAGATATTTTGCCAGCGTTCGCGAACAACTCGGCGTCTCACAGGAGATCGTGTACATCGACGCCTCCGAACTCACCGTCGACTGCTTGCGCGACAGGCTCGCCTCGCGAGACGAGCGAACGGCCGAGGCACTGCGCGCGGGACGGCCGCTGCGTACGGCCGTCAACCAGGAGATGGTCGCCGAGACGTTTATCGTGCGCGAGGACAGCGAAATTGCGTTCTTTCCGCCTGTCACGGGAGGTTGAGGCGGCTCCGGGTTCAACAGCCAGCGTGTCGCTAGCGGGCGCACAGGGCGGCGAGCTTGCCGACAGTAATCACTGCCTGTTCGATTTCGCTTGACCAGGGGCTGCTGTAATTCAGACGGATGAAGTTCCGAAAGGTCGTCTCCGAGATCGAGAACATGTAGCCCGGTCCGATCGTGATGCCCTGCTCGAGTGCCAGCTTGTAGAGCCGCATCGCGTCGACCTTGGACGGCAATTCGATCCACAGCACGTAGCCGCCCGCGGGGTTGGACATTCGCGTACCTTCAGGAAAGAAGCGCGAGACGATCGCCTTCATCAGGTTCGCCTGCTGCGCATAGATCTTCCGAATCCGTCGCAGATGATGCTCGTAACCATCGCGTTCGAGGAATTCCGCGATCGCCAGTTGCGGAATGGTCGGCGTGGTCAGCGTGTTCAGAAACTTGAGTTTCTCGACCTGATCGCGATAGCGGCCCGGCATCGCCCAGCCAATCCGGTAGGCTGCCGTCAGCGTCTTCGAGAACGACCCACAGTGAAGCACCAGTCCCTTCGTGTCGTAGGACTTCAACGTGCTCGGATACGTGCTGTCGAAGTGCAACTCGTTGTAGACACCGTTCTCGATGACCGGTATGTCCCGTTTCGTCAAGTATTCGACGAGCTCGCGCTTGCGCTCGTCGGGCATCAGAAACCCCAGCGGATTCTGGAAATTCGGCATGACCATGCAGGCGGTGACCGTCTGCGATTCCACGATCGCGGCAAGCGCTTCGATGTCGATACCGTGCTCGGGATGCGTGGACACCTCGATCGCCTTCATGCCCATCCGTTCGATCGCGTGCAGCATCGCGTAGAACGTGGGTGATTCGACGGCGATCGTATCGCCTGGCTTCGCGACGGCCTGCAGGCACAGATTGATCGCCTCGGTCGCGCCGACCGTGATGATGATCTCATTCGGATCGACCGCCATGCCGTTCTCGAGGTAGCGACGCGCAATCTGGCGCACCAGTGTCGCAGTGCCCGGCGGCAGCGCGTCGGTCACGCCCCACCGTGTCTTGCCTCGTCCCGCGTCGTAAGCGTAGCGGTTGAGCTTCTCGAAGGGAAACAGGCTCGCGTCAGGGTAGGGCGAGCCGAGCGGCACCGCGTCGTCGACACCGATCGAGCGCAGCGTGGAAAGCACTAGCCGGCTGACGTCGACCGGCGATGAAATCGGAATCGGTTTCGATGGCCGCAGTTCGAGTGTCTTCCGCTCGCCTCCGTCGCCGCGGAAATTGACGAAATAGCCGGATTGCGGCCTGCTCGTGAGCAGGCCTCGGCTTTCGAGCACTAAATAGGCGCGGATGACCGTGGTCACGCTGATCCGATGCTGCTGGCTGGTCTGCCGCACCGAGGGCAGGCGTTCACCATGGCTGTACACGCCTTGCCGGATCAGCTTTTCGATGTCGTCTGCAAGCTTCTCATAGAGATTCATCGGACGATTTCCCTGGCGTTTTTCAACGGCGGGTTATACCGGCCACTTCGCTGCGGTGCACGCGCTCGTGAAGACGTGCTGCCGTCCGGTGCGCAGATCGTAGCAGAACTGTACTGATGCAAGCCGGGCCGATTTGTGCACTCTCCGACTGACCACCCAGCCTTACTCTGTTCTCCATCGAACGCATGTTCGCGGGTCCTGCTAAAGGGGCCTGTCGATGTGTACAGACTGGAGCCGAAACATGGAAGACGCAAATCTGAAGGGAAGTAGCCACGCATGCCATCAGCCCCCCGACGCTTCGACGTTCGAATCACGCAGGACCGGCGCAAAAGGGGGAGGGGGATGATGAATCTGCTCGAAGCCATGCGCATTTACGTGAGAGTGGTGGAGCGCGAGAGCATTTCCGGCGCGGCCAGGGATCTGAATATCGGGCAGCCCGCCGCGAGCGAACGCATCGAGCGGCTCGAGAAGTACCTTGGTTGCCGGCTTTTGCTGCGCAGTGCACGTGCGTTCAATTGCACGCCCGAAGGCGTGACCTTCTATGAGCGTAGCAAGAGGATTCTGGGCGCCGTCGAGCAGGCGATTGCCGATGTGTCGAACGACGAGCAGGCGCTCAGAGGCACGGTCCGCATTGCGGCGCCTCATTGCTTCGGCGAGACGGTCGTGCCGGAGGCGTTGACGCTCGTACGTGCAGCCTATCCGCAACTGGACCTGGAACTGGTGCTGAACGACCGGATCGTCGATCTCGTGACGGAAGGCGTGGATATTTCCTTTCGTCTCGGGCAACTCGGGGAAGGGGCGTTTATTGCCCGTCAACTCGGGGAGGTCGGGCGTGTGCTCGTGGCAGCGCCGGGCTATCTGAGCCAGCATGGTCCGATCAGCGAGCCGTCCGACCTGATAAGACATTCGTTCATTCGCGTGCAGGGCATGTTCGGCACGGACCAGTTGCCCCTCAGACACCAGGCGAGCGTGGTCGAAAGCGCCCCCATCCGTACCGCGGTGAAGACCAGTCATTGGCGGCCCATGTATGAAATGATCGTCGCGGGTGCGGGCATTGGCGTGCTGGAAGAGCCGGCGTGCGTCGAGGCGCTCGCGGACGGCCGGCTGGTTCGGCTGTTGCCGCAATTCGAGGCGCTGCCTTTCGACGTCAATGTACTGATTCAGGCGCAACGTCCGGTGCCGCCGCGGGTACGCCTGATCGTGATGATGTTGAAACAGTGCACGCCGGAAATCCTCGAGAGAGTGCACGTCGAGTGCGGAAAAATGGCCCGTGGTCTTGAAGTGCTGGCCGACGACGTCGACTCCGCGCTGCCGAAGCAGTCGTTGCGTGCCTGAGCCCGCAACGACCCGCGCTTACTCAGCGAGCGTCAACGACACCGACGCTTCGCTCGTCAACATCAGGAATGTCAGCGTCTCGCGCAGATAAAGGCGCACTACCGCGTCGGTGTGGCTGAGATAGCCGATCGAGAGATCTTCACCGAGATGCAACTCGAAGTCGCCGCCTCGCGTGGAGAGCACGCTGCCGCCGGTCAGCGCCGGTGCCCAGATGATGTCGCCGTTCACGATCCGCTTGATGTGCTCGATCACCGGATAGCCCTGATCGCGCGCCTCGCTGAGCGCCGTGTAGGCGTCGGCGCCGAGCAGTACGGAATAGGGACCGTCCACGCCGGCAAGCCGCAACTCTTCGAGCGCGCTGCTGATCGCGTCCGGATAGTCGCCGATGTCGGCGGGCAGCGCGAGCGGCGGATTCGACGAGCCTTCGCGAATCCCGCCGATCCCCGCAGCCTGATATCCGTCGAAGATCGCGCGATCTTCGGCATAGGCTAGCTCTTTCGCTGCGTCTTTCGCGGGCTGCCAGTCGGCGTCGTTCGCGCCGCGTAACACGCTGTCGATCGCATCGCGCTGCAGCTCGAACGGCACGGTGAACTGGACGAGACTCTTGACCTCCGCCAGCTTCGCCGCGACGCCCTGTTGGGGCGCGGTAATCGCGATCTGATGCCCCGTGCCGACGCCGGCCAGCTCGGTTCCGCCGGGACCCTTGACGTCGACCACGCGACGGCCGGCTACGCTGCGTTTGAACGTGCGCGCCACTTCGTTTTCGATCTGCGACCAGGCGGCACTGGAGATGGGGGCAAGCTCGCGATGCAGGTTATTCATGTTGGGAGATTCCCTTGAGAGAGCCAATATTCAGCGAGCCGTCGTGGCGCGGCTCGGCGGGCGAAGACGGTTCGGGCTGTGATTCGATAGCGGCCGTGACGCTCGGCGGATCGCGGTCCGCGAGCTCCTCGAGCAAGGTGGCCGACGGCACGAAGAAGAGGCCGCCCGTGACGGCGCGGCTAAAGTCGAGCAGCCGGTCGTAATTGCCCGGCGGCCGCCCAATGAACATGTTCTCCAGCATCTGCTCGATCGGCGCGGGCGAACGGGCATAGCCGATAAAGTAGGTGCCGAACTCGCCCGCGCCGAGGCGCCCGAATGGCATGTTGTCGCGCAAGATCTTCACTTCCTTGCCGTTCTCGGTGATCGTGGTCAGCGAGCTGTGCGACGACGACGGTTTGACCGCTGCGTCGAGCTCGACGTCGGACAGTTTCTTGCGACCGATAATGCGCTCCTGAGTCTCGACGGAAAGCGCATTCCAGCCGTCCATGTCGTGCAGGTACTTCTGCACCAGCACATAGCTGCCGCCCTCGAACCCCGGGTCCTCGGTGATGAGCGTGTATTCGTCGGCGGCGCGGCCTGTCGGGTTCTCGGTGCCATCGACAAAGCCCACCATGTCGCGCATATCGAAGTAGCGGAAACCGTGAACTTCATCGACCACGGTGACCGCGTCGCCGAGTGCGCCGAGCAACTGCGTGGCGAGCTCGAAGCAGAGATCCATGTGATCGGCGCGGATGTGCAGCAGGAAATCGCCCGGCGTTCCCAGCGCGCGCCGTTCGCCTTCGCCGATGTCCCGGAACGGATGCAGGAGGGCAGGCCGGGGCGCGCCGAACAGCCTGTCCCATGCGTCGGAGCCGAAGGAACAGACGCACGACAGATTGCCGGAAGGCACCCGCTTGCCGACCGCGCGCACGAGGGCGGCGATGTCACCGCACCATTCGCGCACCTTGGCCTCCTGATCGCGATCGTTCGCGATGGTCGCGACAATAAAGATCGCGCTGCGGGAGACGTCATTACAAATTGCTTGCGGTTCCGGGATTTCGTTGGGCATCGGCTTGAGTGTTGAGAGACCGTTACGGATTCCGACAGCAGTAGAACCCATGTCGTTCCGCCTACGCGTTTCACATGCCGGAGGCGGGCGCGAGTTTCGTTTGAATGATTGAAGCGGGTTAGCTGTTGCGGCCACCTCGGGCATGCGGGCCGCTTGCCTCGTCGCCGGGAGGGCGCAACACGCGTGACATGCTTGACGTCCATCACGCCCCATGGATGTTATACCGAGCAGGTACTTTGTGGAAACCGTGCGCCGGCTTTGGGACGCGATAAATTCTACGGCGATTCCGCGCCAACGCTCGCGGTTCCTTTCGATACTTCATATCGGGTCGAGCGGCTTTTCATTCCACTGTCACCTCGCTAATATCCGCCGGTAGGAAGGCAATCCATCGAGCCTGTCTATCGGATTGGCAAAAGGACAGAGGTGATTCGTTCGCATTGCAAATAGATGTTGGTGCAATGAGCGGCCGTCGAGCGACGTCGGACGCGAATCGATCGCGTGCTGCGGATTGGAGCGACAGCATGAACCAGTCCAAACCGAAGAGGAAACCCGCTGCATACCATCGACCTCGCACGGTTCGCATCGCGGCACCTCACTGCTTCGGCGAGACGGTCGTGCCGAAGGCATTGGCGCTTGTACGAGCAGCCTATCCGCAACGGGATATGGAGCTAGTGCTGAACGACAGGATCGTCGATCTCGTGACGGAAGGCGTGGATATTTCCTTTCGTCTTGGACAGCTCGGAGAAGGGGCGTTCATTGCTCGCCAACTCGGGCAGATCGCGCGTGTCCTCGTTGCCGCGCCGGCCTATGTGGATCGGCATGGTCCGATCAGCGAGCCATCCGATCTGGAAAAACATCCGTTCATTCGAGTCCGGGGCATGTTCGGCGCGGGCCAGTTGCCGCTCAGGCATCTGACGAGTGTCGTGGAGAGTGTTCCTATCCATGCCGCGGTGAAGACCAGTCATTGGCGGCCCATGTATGAAATGATCGTCACGGGTGCGGGCATTGGCGTGCTGGAAGAGCCGGCCTGCGCCGACGCGCTCCTGGCCGGCCGGCTGGTCCGCCTGTTGCCGGGTTTCGATCTGCCGCCTTTCGAGCTGAATCTGTTGACTCAAACACAACGCGAGGTGCCGACGCCGGTACGGCTGATCGTGGCGATGCTGCTGAAGTGCGTGCCAGAAATGCTCCGAGGAGTGCGCGCGGCGAATCATGCCCATTTCGACCTATACCAGGAATCGGAAACAAAAAAGTGGCACGCTTTTCGAAAGTCGCTATCTTTGACAGATAACGTTTGCGATGTGAGGAGCTATCCAATGGCACAACAGTTGATCGTCGCGGTTTTCGATAGCGTTGACGTAGCCGAACGCGCGGGGCGGGATTTCAGGAACTTCGAGGAAAAAGATCTCGGTTTCAAGATCGAGAGCGGCGTGCTGGTGCAAAAAGACGCCACGGGTCAACTGACCGTGCTCGACGAGCAGACTCGGCCGTTTTGGGGGACTGTGATCGGCGCGCTGACTGGCGGCCTGATCGGCATGCTCGGTGGACCGGCAGGCGCGGTCGTGGGCTTCACGATCGGTGCGAGCGGCGGGCTGGCTGGGCATGCGATCAAGGAAACACTCGATAATGAACTGGTCGCATCGATAACCAGCAAGCTCACTGCCGGCAGCGTGGCGTTCATCCTCGAGGCGCAGGAAGCGTCACCGTTTGAAGTCGACAATATCGTGCGCGGCTATGGTGGAAGTGTTTTTCGCAAACCACTCGGCCGATGACGAACATGGCGCGCCGAAATACTTGCTTATCACGCGAATGCCTGAAGCTGCCCGATATGATTCGGTCTAACATGGTGACTTGCATCTTCAGGAGCAACGGATCATGACCTCAGGTACCGACGAAGTGGCGGCTCGTGCAGCGGTTGAAGGCTTCTATCGAGCGTTCGAGCAGAGAAGCGTCGAGTTGTTGGGGAAGGTTGTCACCCCTGACTGGCAGTATATTCCGGAGCCTCGCGGGGCCACTCACGGACCCGGTCAAATGGTTCAGGTGTTCCATGACATTGCGACCGCGCTTCCGGACATGAAAGTCGAAATTCTCGACTTGCTGGTGCATGGAGACCGGATAGGTGTTCGCGCGGAGATTAGCGGCACGCAAACCGGGAAACTGCTCGGCATTGACGCGAGTTCCAAGCACGTGAAATTCGCGATTCATTCTTTCCATCAGATGCGTGGAAATCTGATCGAGAAAACCTGGCACCTCGAGGACTGGCTATCGCTGTTTCGGCAGCTTGGACAGGTGCCAAAAATGCTCGATCGGCCTTGAAGCGGTCATCGGGTATCGGCAGTGTTTCAGTGCTGATAATGCATTGCCGCAGCGATCAGAAGACGAAACGGTAACGCGAGTAGCACTGCCCCGGCGACTCCGAGCAGCCACAATCCAACGAACCATAAGAGGCGTTTGCTGAACGTCGTCTTGCGATCAGGGCTTGTCTGTGACACGCTGTCCCTCGTCATCCGTCATACCCACTTCTCCATCATAGCCTGTTGTGGGCGGCAGGATCGCGGCCGGTGATCCTGTGCGATGGCAAGTAGGAGCCGAGAACGAACAAACAGGATTGAAAGTCATGAACGACAAGCGAGATGTAGCCCCGGACAGCACAGCAGCGCGCGTCGCCTTGTGGCGCGCGCTGCATGTCGAGGCCGACCCGCCGCCGCATGTGCTGGAAGACGAAATCGGCCTTAAGCTGCTGGCTCCGGACGAGGACTGGCGCGCCCGCGGTGACATGGACCCGCAGTTCACGCGGCCCTTCCGCGCCTCGATCGTGGCTCGGGCTCGCTTCATCGAAGACCTGGTCGTGGAACAGGCCGGGCGAGGGCTGAGTCAGTACGTCATCCTCGGCGCCGGCCTCGACAGCTTCGCGCAGCGCAGGCCGGAGATCGCGTCCCGCCTCAAGGTGTTCGAGATCGACCAGCCAGGTCCTCAGGCATGGAAGCGTCAACGCCTGGTCGAGCTCGGCTTCGGCGTCCCGGACTGGCTGCGCTTCGTGCCGGTCGATTTCGAGGCGGGCCGGAACTGGCGGGACGAGCTGATGACTGCCGGCTTCGATGAAACCAAGCCGGCAATCGTGGTCTCCACGGGCGTCAGTATGTATCTCACCAGGGACGCGAACGCGGCCGCGCTGCGCCAGGTCGCGACCCTCGCCCCGGGATCGACGCTCGCCATGACGTTCCTGCTCCCGCTGGAACTGGCGGACCCCGAGGTACGTCCGGGACTCGAGATGGCGGAGAAGGGCGCGCGAGCGAGCGGCACACCTTTTCTCAGCTTCTTCACCCCGCCGGAGATGCTGGCGCTGGCCCATGAAGCCGGCTTTAGAGAGGCACGGCACGTCTCGGCGGCCGATCTTACCCAGCGCTATTTCGCGGGCAGGACCGACGATCTGCGTCCGCCGAGCAATGCGGAGGAACTGCTTGTAGCGAACACATAGCTGCTCTCGCACTTTCTGACTCGACATGAGCGCGCGGATGCTCACACGTCCCCAAGTCCTATACCAATCCGAATTGACGCGTGTGTGACCACGCGCTCTTTCGCGTCAAGAAACATGCCTAGGGAAAACAACTATTCATTCAAAATCTCCCCTCGCGTACTTTCGAATCCTGCTGAATCCCAAATATCGAGCACCAACGCGGCAGTTCCGCTTCCTGTCCTTCAGGATCGCCGGAACGACGCGGGAGGTGCCGTGACATTTATATTCGAGCGCGCGGGACATCGTTAAAACCTAGCGCGACTGTGGTTCTTGACCCACGCACTTTCAGGGAAACGATGACCACCGGAACGCGCAAAAGCGGTTTTCCCGCGCTTGGAGCCCTCCCTTGGGGCTCACATCTGTGTCACTTCTACGAATCGCGTAGCGAATTGCTCAGCGTCACCGCGGACTTCCTTCATGCCGGACTCGCCAATCGCGAGGCGGCCGTGTGGGTCGCGCCCGCGTTGCTGGGACCCGACAAAGCCCGCTATATGCTCACGCGAACCGCGCCCGCACTCGCTGACTATATCGACGCGGGCCAATTGCAGATTCTCGACGGCGCACAGATCTACTCCTCGCCTAAAACGGGCTTCAACGGCGGCGCCACCGTGGGCTTGTGGTCGAAGGCGATCAACGACGCGCTGGGGCGAGGCTTCGAAGGACTGCGAGTGGCCGGCGACGCCGTCTGCAACGAAACCACCGACTGGGTCGCGCTGCTCGACTACGAAGCCTCGCTGAAGGAGAAGCTCGCGGCGCGGCCGATCATCGGCTTGTGCACGTACTGCGTGCAAAAGCTTCGCACTGCACAGACGCGGGAAATCGAGCGCCTGCACGATGCGAAGATCGAGCCGCCGCGCGTCGAGATCTCCGGGCATTCGCGCGAACAAGCGGGTCGGCAGAGCGTGCAACGGCCGGAGAACGCGGCGACACCTGCCGAACGTAGCGACGAAACGAAAGAAGCATCGATCGGTGCAACGATAGGCCACGAGATCCGCAATGCGATCACGCCGCTTGGCCTGCTCGCGCGTCTGTTGAACACCCAGTACGGCCATGACGAACAGTTGACACGGTATGCGCTTCTGCTCTCGCGGCAAGCAAGCCTCCTCGGGCAGTTGGCCGAGCAATTGATGGCGCCGGATGATGCGGAGGTCGCCGGTTCCCTTGAAACGGCGATCGGCGCTTTGGCATGTTCGTCGCGCGAGAGAACGGTTGCGCATCCCGCGCCGGTCGACGTCGGCGATCTGCTTGCGCATTGTGTTCAGGTAGCTGAAGCGGGCGCGCCCGATCACGCACCCATTCAACTGGCGGCAAGCGACGCGCCGATGCGGGTGCAAGGCGACTTCGGCAAGCTGACCCAGGTGTTCGTCAATCTGCTGGTCAATGCGCTCAAATATTCGGCGGGCGCGGATGCGATCAAGGTGACGGCGTCCCGCGCCGGACGTTACTGCTATATCAGCGTGCGCGACGAAGGCCTCGGCATCGCGCCGGGCGAGCTCGCGACCATCTTCAGGCCCTACGCGCGCGGGCGTGCGGGCTGCGCGTTGGGCGCCAAGGGGCATGGACTCGGGTTGGCGGTGGTGCGCGATATCGTCGCGAGCCATGGCGGCACCGTCGAGGCGTTTTCCGAGGGACTTGGCCGCGGCTCGGAATTCGTGGTGCGCTTGCCGCTGGCGAGCATGGTCACGCCGGTCAAGACGATCGCGCCCGAAGCACACGAGCGCGATGCGGTTTGCGCCACGCCCGTTAAGCAAGGCATTGCCGCGTAGCGCACCACGCTATCTCAACACCGAACGTCCGCCTGATCCGCACGTGATTGGTGACGCGTCGCGTCGTCAGGCCACACACGTGCGGTTGCGGCCGAGCCGCTTTGCCGAATACAGCGCCATGTCCGCTGCAGCGACCACGCTGCTGCCATCGCCGCACTTGTCACTGCGCTGCGCGCAGACGCCGAGGCTGATCGTGACGACTCCCGACACGCTCGGCGGATGGGGAAGCCGTAGCTTTTCCACGTCCTCGCGAATCTGCTCCGCGACGGCGAGTGCCCGGTCCGGTTCGGCGTGCGCCAGAATCAAGGCGAATTCCTCGCCGCCATAGCGCGCGACCATGTCGGTGTACTTTGCAGAAGATGACGCTATCGAGCGGGCGATGGTGCGCAAGCATTCATCGCCTGTCTGATGGCCGAAGTGATCGTTGTAGCTCTTGTAGTTGTCGACGTCGATCATGACGACAGCCAGATAGGTCGCCGTATGCGAACCCTGCTGGCAGCGCTGCTTGAGTTCGCGATCGAAGTAGCGGCGATTGAATAGTCCCGTGAGACTGTCGCGGAACGCGAGGCCTTCCAGTTCGCGGCGCTCGTCGGCGTGGCGCTGTTCGATGGCTCTTTGTTCCGTCACGTCGCGCGCCATGGCGGTGAGGCCGTTCAATGTGCCGGACAACGGATCGATCACCGGACGCACGTGCGTTTCTATCCATCGCAAGCCGCCGTCGCGCGGAAAACGGCTGATCTGCGAGGCGTCGCCTCGGCCGGTCGCGACCTGCTCGATCATCGCCGCCAAGGTGTTGCGATCGGCGGCGTCGACCAGATCCGCGTAATGCATGCCGATCAACTGCTCGGGCGCGCGACCCCACGCGTCGAACGCACGCGGTGACACGTAGGTCAGCTTGCCGTCGAGTTGCATGCTCATCACGACATCCGTGGCGTTTTCCGCCAGCGTGCGGAAGCGTTTTTCGCCGTCACGCAGGAGCCCGATCATGCGGTTGCGCTGCATCTGGATCGCGCTGATCGGCAGCGCCACGCCGAGTGCGGCGACGAAAAACAGCTGCAAAGCGAAGACGCGATGCTGCATGCTCTCGAACGGATAAGCCCAGAGCGGCCCCGAACCGTGCGCGGTGAACCACAGCGCGATCGCGAGACAAAGGAGTAAGCCAAGCAGAACGCCTGCAATTTCGGCCTGAAACGCGAGCAGCACAATGGGCGGAAGTACCCAGTACAACAATGGCGCGCTGATCTGCAATCCGAATATGCAGCTCGTCACCACGCCCACCAACGCCACCAGCGCGCAGGTCTTCAAGCGATTGCCGCTACGCAGAACCCGGGCAAGCTCGCCGCTCCAGAACACCATCGCGACCGGCGTGATGATGATGAGGCTCAAACCATCCGAGATGAACCAGGGCGCCAGCGTGGGCAAAAGTAAATGGCCGATTCTGCCCTCGAGCAAAAGCGTGGCCCACAAGCCTGACGCGGCCGACGCAAGCAGCACGCCGCCGAAGAGGAATTTGAGGAGCGCTTTGGGCCGGATAAACTCGGCCACCGTCGTCACGCGCGGAGCAAACGCGAATGCAATGACGACCTGAAGCATATCCGCCGACGTGAACGAGACCGACGTGTGCAGGCTGCGTCCTATCAGCAGATTGGCGGTGAAGTCGCCTAGCGTGCCGCCGCACAAGACCCAGCGCCGCTGTTCCCGCCGCGCGACGATCATCTGAGCGAGCAGCACCGCGTTGCTCAGCCACATCGGCGCAACCTGGCCGGTCATGGCCCGCAGGCCCCGGCTTGCAAGGAACGCCAGTGCGGTTACCACCAGTGCGGCGAGCAAGGCCGTGCTCTTTTGCCAATACGTCGGCGAGGACAACGGTTCGGCGATGCGCGCTTGAGGCAGTGATGTCCGCGCGGCGGACCCATCGGTTACGGCAATTTCGGGCGTCCGTGTCCCGGTTCGCGGGCGTGTCATAACCATTCTCGTTGTGCAACGACTGTCGCGGACCGTCAACCGCGGGCAGCATATCGCTGCCGCTATGTTGACGGCTGCCTGGAGGCCAATCTTGAGGCCGTTGCCCGCACGAGGCAAGGCTCAGTTGCAACAACCCGCCGTAAACTCCGACGATCATTCAACCCTGCACCAACGACCAGATTCCGGGCACACGATAGCTGGTTCACCATTCACGCAGACTTGCTCTTCATCCGGCTGCAATGGGGTCGAAGGTGCTATGTCGATGTCGAAGACAACGTTAAGCGCGCGCGCAACATGGACATCTTCGATCGGAAGCTCCCACGTCAGGAATATTTGCGTGCAATCCTGATCCGGCGCGAAGTCGGCCGCATTAAAGCCGCTGCTGCCGCGCCGGATCACCCCATGCGGCTGGCCGGTGTCGAATATCACCGCCGTTCCGCGAGTCAGAGGAAAGCGATGACCTGTACCGGGGAAATGCACATCCAGCCCCTTGTCCTCGCTGAGGAAGAGATTGCAAAAGGCCGCACCGCCATATTGCGCACCGTCATGGTGATACCTCGCACCGCGGCAGGCCATGAGGGCAATGTCGCTGTCGGCAAGCACCCCGGGCAGTCCGAGCGAACCCGTCCACTCGGACATTGCGCGCACGCAGCGTGGGTAGTCCGGCCAGCGCACCTGCGTTCGCGCCAACGGCATGACCTCGACGTCGCCGGGTTCGAGGACCATGCGCGACGACGTCTCCCTGTCCCAATCCGCGAGCACACGAGCAGGGGGCACCGGCACGTCGAGCGTGCCTGACAGCACGATGTCACTCACGCTCCGACTGCGAATGGCATCGCCGCTCCAGAAATAGGAAGTCAGTATGTCTCGCATCGATGCTGTTGATGAGGGGCTCATCTACAGCATTGTAAGTTACCGACCCGCTTTGAACTGTGTCCACAGCCTGTTTGGGAGGCGAAGGATTTCGGCCGGCAAAGGCAATGACAGAATGAGCGATTTCATCTTCTCACCGCGAGGATAGACCGCTTCATTGTCGGCACAGCACGCCGTCGCCAACTCGACGACAAACAGTTCTGGCATGCGCTCATCGACCTGTTGCGCAAAGTGGTCCACTTCGACAACTGGGTGGCGATGATCTTTTGGCCCAACGGAAAACCTCAGTTGATCGCTGAGATACAAACGCGCACGCCGTACGACGAACTGTTCAAGGGTAGCTGAACGGCATCTATTTGCTGGACCCTTTCTATCAATTCAGCCTCGGCGCAATCAGCCCAGGCGATATTGTCTGGATGAAGTCGCGCCCGATCATTTCCGCCAGACCGCAACTGTGTGTGTCACCCGCCACGGCCAAGGTTCACCGGCGCAATCTCTACCGGAAACTGAACATTTCCTCCCAGGCAACACTGTTTCTGCTCATCATGGACGAAGAGTCAGAGGCAAGCTGAACCGGCTCGATTCGCATCGGCAATCTCAGGGAGGCGAGCGACTTTGCCTCGCCCCGCTTCTTTGTATCGCAATGTATCTGCGCCGTAGCAGGGTACATAACGTTTCACCAACGGGCATTGCCGACATAAGCCAGATACGTCCGCGGGGTCTAATGCTTCCAAGCCAGCCGAACTGGCCTTGCTAACTGGAAACGCAAACGGGCGTTTGCGTGGAAGACATTTCTCTCGAGGTGAAAGTCATGAAAGTCATTCAATCGCTTATCGTTGCCGCTGTCGTTGCTCTCCCGGCCCTGTCGTTCGCGCAATCGAATCAGCCGCTTACGCGGGCCGAGGTCCGTGCGGAACTCGCCCAGTTGGAGAAGGCCGGTTACAACCCCGCGAGCGATGAAACGCAGTATCCCAGGAATATCCAGGCTGCCGAAGCTCGCGTGAGCGCACAAAACGGGCTGACGGCATCGTCATACGGCCCGGCGACGGCCGGCAGCTCGGCGTCGGGCTCGCGTGCGTCGGATACCGAAGTGATTGGTCTCGGCGCCATTTACGCCAAGCCGTAACGGAAGGTCGGCTTCGACGATGCGGGTTCTTGCCAGCCACGCCTCGCGATGTTTTGATTCTGGATACGGTGCGTCCTGTGGGCGCACCGTTCAATTCAGCGCTGTCGCACATAAGGAGAATTAGCCATGTCTGACCAGATCAACACCCGGCGTCGTCGTCTGCTCGGGACGACGGTTGCGGGCCTCAGCCTGATGGAACTGGGACTGAGCGGGCTTGCCAACGCGCAATCCAACAGCACGAAGGCGGGAGCCAGTGTCGCCTCGTTCGACAACCTGAAGCAGATCAATGCCGGCACGCTCAGCATCGGCTACGCCGAAGCGGGTCCGCGGAACGGACCGGTGGTGATCCTGCTGCACGGCTGGCCGTACGATATCTATGCCTTTGCCGAAGTCATGCCGTTACTGGCGGCGGCTGGCTATCGCGTCATCGCGCCGTATCTGCGTGGCTATGGCACGACGCGCTTCCTGTCCGCGGATACACCGCGCAACGGGCAACAGGCCGTCGTGGCGGTCGATATCATCGCGTTGATGGATGCATTGAAGATCGACAAGGCGATTTTCGGCGGCTTCGACTGGGGTGCGCGCACGGTGAATATCATCGCCGCGCTGTGGCCTGAACGATGCAAGGCGATGGTGTCGGTGAGCGGTTATCTGATCGGCAGCCAGGAGGCGAACCGCACGCCGTTGCCGCCGAAGGCGGAACAGGCCTGGTGGTATCAGTTCTACTTCGCCACGGAGCGCGGCGCTGCGGGCTATGAAGCCAACCGCCACGACTTCAACAAGCTGATCTGGCACACGGCGTCGCCGAAATGGAATTTCGACGATGCGACGTTCGAGCGTTCGGCGCAATCGTTCAACAACCCGGATCATGTTGCGGTGGTGATTCACAACTATCGCTGGCGTCTGGGGCTGGTGAAGGGTGAGGCGCAATACGACGATCTGGAGAAGCGTCTGGCAGCGGCGCCGACGATTTCCGTGCCGACCATCACGATGGAAGGCGACGCGAACGGCGCGCCGCATCCCGACCCGGCGGCGTACGCGAAGAAGTTCACCGGCAAGTACGCGCACCGGAATATCGGCGGTGGGGTCGGACATAACCTGCCGCAGGAAGCACCGAAAGCATTTGCGGATGCCGTGATCGACGTCGCACGTTTCTAGCAGCCCGCGCGCGATAGAGCCGCGTCAGCCGGCCGCGTTAGGCCACGGATGTAAAGAGGCATAGTCCACAACAACGGGCCGCAGCGACACACAAGATCGCTGCGGCCCGTTTGCCTATTCCGAGGCCGATCGTTCGGCCACTGGCGCACGCCATGCACCGTTATCCGTTTCGCCGGCCACCAGCCTTTCGCCGTGGGCTGTCTTTCGCTTTGGACGTAGCGAACATCGGCATGCGTTCCTGAATCCACTTGAGCAGTTCGAGCGGCCCCGCTGCAAGCGGCCGGCCGGTTTTGACCAGCACTCTGGCCTGCGCACTTTCAAACAACGGATGCGCAATCGGGACCGTGGTCAGTTCACCGCTGGCGAGCTCCCGGTATGCTGCGAACTCCCCGATGAGCGTCACAAAGTTTTCCGCCGTCACAAAACGCTTCAACGCGCTCAGCGAGTTCGTCGTCAACGTCGGGCGGATCACCACGTTCTCCGCCAACTCCAACATCGAAACGACATGGCCGATGCCGAACGTGGAAGGCATCAGCGCGAGCGGGTAAGCGCGCAGATCATCGACGCCCGCCGGCCCTTTCCGTTTGACGAGCGGATGATCTTTTCTCAGTAACAGCACGACGGGCTGGTGCGAACTGGCTCGATACTCGATACGCGGGTGGGGCGGCGGATTGTAAGCCAGCCCGATATGAGCCCGGCTTTCCGCCACGTCGTCCAGCAGTGCGTCCACGGCCTGCGTCGTCATGCTGATCTCCAGGTGCGGATAGCGCGTGCAAAACGGCGCCAGCACGTCGTCGACGAGCGTGTCGACGAAACCTTCGCTGATGGACAACTGGATGCGTCCCTTCTGAAGCCCACGCAACGCGTGCAACTGGTCCTCGAGTTTTTCCTGCTGCGACCGGTAACCCTGCCAGAACTCGAGCAGATGCGCCGCGGCCTCCGTCGGCTTGACGCCGCGCGCCTGGCGTTCGAACAGCACGGTGCCCAATTCGTCTTCGAGCAGCTTGATCTGCCGCGTGATGACCGACGGCGACGTATTGATGTGGTCGGCGGCGCCGCGGATGGTGCCGTGAGTCAGCACTTCGTGGAAATACCGAAGACGCTGCTGGTTGATTTCTCGCATTTGATCGCTCCAGCGCCAATTGTCGTTGTCTACAGAGCAACGATATGTGAACTTAGTTGCTCTTGCTAGTCGGGTTTTGCCCTGCCACCATCAACTTAACCCGCACGACGGGCCCACGGACGCAAAACCGGGAGACACGCATGTCAGCAATCCATCCATCGGCCGCCGGCGATCCTGCCTCAGCGCTGTACAGCAAGCTCAACTGGCGGCTCCTGCCGTTTCTCGTGACCTGCTACATGTTTGCGTATCTGGACCGCGTCAACGTCGGCTTCGCCAAGCTGCAGATGCAGACCGACCTGGGTTTTTCAGACGCTGCCTACGGCGTGGGCGCGGGCATCTTCTTCATCGGCTACGTCCTGTTTGAACTGCCGAGCAATCTCATGTTGCCGAGAGTCGGCGCGCGGCGCACGTTCAGCCGCATTCTCGTGCTGTGGGGCATTACGTCAGCCTGCATGCTATTCGTGCGCAGCGTGCCGGCCTTTTATGCCATGCGATTTCTCCTCGGCGTGTTCGAGGCGGGTTTCGCACCGGGCATGATCTATTACCTGTCGTGCTGGTACGGGCCCGCGCGGATGGCACGCGCCATTGCACTCGTGTTCGTCGCCGGGCCGCTTGGCGGGATTGTCGGCGGCCCCGTGTCGGCGTGGCTCATGACGAGTCTTTCCGGCGTCGGCGGCCTGGCCGGCTGGCAGTGGATGTTTCTCGTGGAAGGCCTGCCGTGCATCGCACTCGGCCTCCTGACGCTGCGCGTGTTGTCCGACCGGCCCGAGCAGGCGCGCTGGCTGAGCGACGACGAAAAGTTGCTGCTGGGACGGGAAACCGCGCCGGCCGAGCATCGCGCGGACTCGTTCAAGGCCGTGCTGAAGAGCCCGAGAGTCTATGTGCTCGCGCTCGCTTACTTCAGCATCATCTTTCCGATCTATGCGATCAGCTTCTGGTTGCCGACGCTGCTCAAAGAGCAGGGCGTGAGCGACACGATCCGCCTCGGCTGGTACACCGCGATTCCCTATGTCGCGGCCGCCGTCTGCATGTACCTCGCGGGCCGCAGCTCGGACCGGGTAGGCGAGCGCCGCTACCACTGCGCGATTCCGGCGCTTGGCGCGGCGATGTGCCTGGTCGCGGCCGTCTTTGCCGACGGGAGTGTGACGCTCACACTCGTGGCATTGACGCTGGGCACGGCTTGCCTCTGGATGGCTTACACGGTTTTTTGGGCGATTCCGTCCCAGCTTGTCGAGGGAACAGCGGCGGCGGGCGGCATCGCGCTAATCAATACCGTGGGACTGTCCGGCGGCTTCTGGGGGCCTGCTGTGGTCGGTTGGGCCAAGGCATCGACGGGCAGCATGCATACCGGGCTCTTCGTCATGGCTGGCGCCGCCGCGTTGGCCGCCATTCTGATATTGACGGGCAAGCTGACGCTCAAGCAGGACTAAGGGCTGTTGAGTCTGCTTTCCGAAGTCTTTGTCGAAATCTAAAAGATAGGCATCCATATCATCTCGCCGATGGTTCGCGAGATCGTTTGAGAAAAGGTGAAACACATGAAAATCCTGATCGCCGGTTTCCAGCATGAAACCAATACTTTTGCACCTACCAAGGCGTCTTATTCGAGTTTCGTTCAAGGCGAGGGCTTTCCGCCCATGGTCCGCGGCAACGACGTGTTCGGGCTTCGCGACGTCAATGTGCCGATCGGCGGCTTCATCAAGGTCATGGAAGCAAACGGGCATGAACTGAAGCCGGTGATCTGGGCGGGCGCCAGCGCATCGGCACACGTCACGACGGATGCGTTCGAGCGGATCGGTGGCGAGATCATCGCTGCGATCGAAGCAGGCGGTTTCGACGCGATCTATCTCGACCTGCACGGTGCGATGGTGACGGAGCAACACGACGACGGCGAGGGTGAACTTCTCGAACGCGTGCGGCGGGTCGTCGGCGATCGCATGCCGGTGGTCGTTTCGCTGGATCTGCATGCCAACGTGACCGCTCGCATGTTCGAACACGCGAGTGCGCTCGTGGCGTATCGCACCTATCCGCATGTGGACATGGCTGAAACCGGCGAGCGTGCCGCGCGGCTTCTCGAAGATCTGATGCGGGAGGGGCGCCCGTTGCATCGGGCGGTTCGTCGCGTGCCGTTCCTGATTCCCGTGAATGGCATGTGCACGCTGGTCGAGCCCGCACGCGGGATGTACCAGTTGCTGGAGGATATCGAAGAGCGGCCTGTCGTGACCGTGTCGTTTGCGCCGGGCTTTCCCGCGGCCGATTTTCCCGAGTGCGGCCCGACGATCTGGGCTTATGCATTCGACGAAGCCGCGGCAGAACATGCGGCGGACGCACTGTTCGCGAAGATCGCCGGCGATGAAGCCCGTTGGGATGTGCCCTTCCTGACGCCCGACAAAGCGGCGCTCGAAGCAATCCGGCTGAGCAGGACTGCGGCCAAACCGGTCATCATTGCGGACACGCAGGACAACCCGGGCGTCGGCGGCGATTCGAACACGATGGGGATGGTGCGCGCGCTGTTGCGCAACGGCGCTACCGGCGCGGCGGTGGGCGTGATCTGGGATGCGGAGGCTGCGGCAGCGGCGCATCGCGCGGGTGTGGGCGCGCGCATTTCACTCGCGCTGGGCGGCCGTTCCGGTGTGCCGGGTGATGCGCCGCTGGAAGGTGTGTTCGAAGTCGAGCACGTGTCGGACGGACGCTTCCGTTTCGATGGTCCGATGCTCAACGGGATGCAAGGTGAGTTGGGGCCGGTCGCCTGTTTGCGGATCGAAGGCGTCAGGATTGCGGTGAGCTCGGTCAAGATGCAGGTGTTCGATCGCAACCTGTTCCGCGTGGCGGGCATCGAACCTGAGCAGATGAAGATCCTCGTGAACAAGAGTTCGGTGCATTTTCGCGCGGATTTCGAGGCTATTGCCGAGGCGATCCTCGTGGCGAAAGCGCCGGGGCCGATGGCCGCCGATCCCGTCGACCTTCCGTGGACGCGTCTCGATCCGGCAATCCGCTTGCGGCCGTTGGGGCCGTCTTTCAGCGAGAGCGATCCGGCACGGCTCGCGAGCGCTTAACTTTTAAGGAAGTCGCCATGTCTGATCAGATCAATATTCGGCGTCGTCGTCTGCTCGGGACGACGGTTGCGGGCCTCAGCCTGATGGAACTGGGACTGAGCGGGCTTGCCAACGCGCAATCCATCAGCACGAAGACGGGAGCCAGTGTCGCCTCGTTCGACAACCTGAAGCAGATCAATGCCGGCACGCTCAGCATCGGCTACGCCGAAGCGGGTCCGCGGAACGGACCGGTGGTGATCCTGCTGCACGGCTGGCCGTACGATATCTATGCCTTTGCCGAAGTCATGCCGTTACTGGCGGCGGCTGGCTATCGCGTCATCGCGCCGTATCTGCGTGGCTATGGCACGACGCGCTTCCTGTCCGCGGATACACCGCGCAACGGCCAGCAGGCTGTGGTGGCGGTCGACATCATCGCGTTGATGGACGCGCTGAAGATCGACAAGGCGATTTTCGGCGGCTTCGACTGGGGTGCGCGCACGGTGAATATCATCGCCGCGCTGTGGCCCGAACGATGCAAGGCGATGGTGTCGGTGAGCGGCTATCTGATTGGCAGCCAGGAGGCGAACCGCGCGCCGTTGCCGCCGAAGGCGGAGCTGGCGTGGTGGTATCAGTTCTACTTCGCCACGGAGCGCGGCGCTGCGGGCTACGACGCGAACCGCCACGACTTCAACAAGCTGATCTGGCATACGGCGTCGCCGAAATGGAATTTCGACGATGTGACGTTCGAGCGCTCGGCGCAATCGTTCAACAACCCGGATCATGTTGCGGTGGTGATTCACAACTATCGCTGGCGTCTGGGGCTGGTGAAGGGCGAGGCGCAATACGACGATCTGGAGAAGCGTCTGGCAGCGGCGCCGACGATTTCCGTGCCGACCATCACGATGGAAGGTGATGCGAACGGCGCGCCGCATCCCGACCCGGCGGCGTACGCGAAGAAGTTCAGCGGCAAGTACGCGCACCGGAATATCGGCGGCGGTGTCGGACATAACCTGCCGCAGGAAGCGCCGAAAGCATTTGCGGATGCCGTGATCGACGTCGCACGTTTCTAGCATTACGTGCTCGCTAACGACTATCGCAAAGCGTGCGCTCGCAGCCAATGCATTGGCTAGTCGCGTTGCTCCGCCGCTCCCGTTTTGCCATCGCGACCTTTACCGCTTCGCCGGTCTTCGTCCCCATCATCGCGGTTGTCGACGAACGGCGAATCGGTATCGCTGCCGCCGGCGCGCAGCGCAGTGCGCGCTTCCTCAGCCAGCTTTTCATAGTGTTTGCGAAAGCGCGTCAAGTCTTTTTCCTCAAGCTCTTCAAGATCGAGCAGGGCGTTGTGAGCCCCTTCCAACGCGCGGATCAACTCGTCGAGCTTGATTTGCATCGCGGCGGTGTCGCGGTTCTGGGTGTTCTGGATCAGGAAGACCATCAGAAACGTGACGATTGTGGTCGACGTGTTGATCACGAGTTGCCACGTATCGCTGTAGTGAAAGAGCGGGCCAGTGAGGGCCCAGACGATCACCATGACGACGGCCAGAACAAAGGTGACCGGTCTGCCGGTCATCGTGGAAAGGAAGCTTGAGAACTTCGAAAACCATTTGCCGCTCATCATGATCTCCGGGAGTCGGTTCGACGTCAGGCATCATCGCACAGACGGCGCGCCGGCCAGCGGGCAAGCCTCGAAGCAAGTCAGTGGTCCGCCGATTTACCCCGCACAATCGATTCAGGATGCTGTTCCAGATAATCCGACAGTGCCTTTAGCGCAGCAAGTGTCCGGCGCAACTCAGTCAACGCCTGATGAATATCGGTGTGCATCGGCGAGTCCTGCTGCAGCGAAGCGTTTGCGGCGTTGAACGAGCGCTCGGCAGTCGCCAGCGTCGTGTGCGCCTGCGGCACCAGTTCCGTGCTGATTCGCTGGAACAGGGAATTGGCGTTCACAAGCGCCTGGTTCAGGTTGAAGCCGATCTCGTCGAAGGGAACGTGGTCGAGTCTCTTCACGATGTTGGCGAGTTGGTCCTGAAGCTCCTCGACGGTATTGGGCACGGTCGGCAGTTCGACCGGCATGCGGCGTGTATCGATGCTGACAGCGGGCACGTTCGGGAAGAAGTCCAGCGCCACATAGCGCTGGCCGGTCAGGACGCTCCCCGTGCGCAACTGCCCGCGCAACCCCTGGGCGACCAGTTGATGCAGCAGCGCCTTGGCCGCCGCGCCGGAGCCTTTTCCGAGCGCCTCCCTGTAGCGTCGTCCGAGACGATAGGGGTAGAGGTCGAGCGTCACCACCATGTCGAAGCGGCTGCGCGCCGGAGTGAAGTCGAGATCGATGGCGGTCACTTCGCCCAGTTCGACGCCGTCGAAGTCGACCGGCGCGCCGACTGAGAGTCCGCGCACGCTCCCGCTGAACATCATGCGCACCGACGCGGCGGGTCCGTCATCGGCGCGACGCATCGCCTCGGTTCTGTTTGCGGCTAGAGCGAACGCGGCGCCGTCGGCGGCGCGATGTTCGGGTATCCGTGATTCTGGCAGATCGAATACGACGCCTCCGGAGAGCAGCGTGGCAACGGACTGAGTGTCCAGCGTCAAGCCGCTCGAATCGAATCGCAAGTCGATGCCGCTTGCGTGCCACCATCGTGTGCCTGATGTGACATAGCGGTCGTAGGGCGCTTTCACGAATACATCGATGTCGACGGCGGAGCCACCGCGAGCTAACGCATAGTTGAGGACCTGCCCCACCTGCACGCGGCGGAAATAGACCGGCGAACCCACATTGAGCGATTCGAGGGAAGACGCGTGCAAAACGAACCGCCCACCGTTCTGGTCGCTGGTCACGGACGGCGGCGTTTCGAGACCGGCGAATTGCTGGCATGTCGCGGACGCGCGTCCAACATCCACCGCGATGTACGGACCGGAGATGAACGTCGTCAGCCCGGAGACACCGGCGCTGCCGACGCGCGGACGGACCACCCAGAAGCGCGTGCCGCACATTGCAAACCGTTCGGCGGACGTGTCGAGTTCCAGGACGGCGAGCACACGTGAGCGATCGTGCGTGAGCCGCAGTTCCGTCAATCTGCCTATTTCGACGTCCTTATAGCGCACGCGGGTTTTGCCGGCCTCGAGCCCTTCGGCCGTGGCGAAGCTGACGGTGACCTCGGACCCCGATCGTTCGAGCCAGGGCGCGAGTAGCGCGAGACAGATCAATGTGGCGGCAATCGGCGCGAGCCAGATGGCGGCGAGTCGTGGGCGAAGTCGCATTTACAGCTTTCCGCGGACGACGTCGCCGATGTCTTTCGCCAACCGGCAAAGATAGCGCAGCGCTCGCTTCATGCTGTGCCTGATGCCTGCGCGGATCGACCCGGCACGCGCGGCGCGCAAGGCGATGGGCAGCGGCAGCGGACCGGTCAATGAAGCTGCGCCACCAGCGCATCCGCACCCTTGTCGAGTCCCGTTTTCGCAGCGCCCAGGGAGCCGAAAGCGGCCGGCAGATTCATGGCGTTCGGATATTGCTTCGACACGTAGGCCTTCAGCAATTGGCCGCTCGCACCGTCATAGACTTCCACGGCGTAGGACACCGAGCCGCTGAATGCGCCCTGGCCGCCGCGGATCGACTGCACGCCGTTGTAGAGATTGCCCGCGAGGTCGAAATGCATGAACTGCCCGACCAGCAGCGTCGTGCTTTCCGCGCCGGTCAAGGTCAGCTTGATCCGCAAGGTGTTGGGGCCGGTCTGCGTGGCCACGTCGAACCGTTTCGCCAGTTTTTCCGAGAACGTCTTTTGCATGTAGTCGGCAAGCGCGGCCCTGTCGGCGGCCTTTAATTTGCCGAACTGGTTGTCACTGCCCTGATAGACGGCCACCGGGTCCAGCACGACCTGCGTGTAGCGCGCCCAGACCACAGGCGCCGCGTATTTGTAGGGCACCTTGCCAGCATCGTCGTCCCGGTTCTGCTTCAACTGCGGCGAGGAAGCGATGCCCGTGTAGGCGACGGGTTGCACACCCGCGCAGGCCGTGAGGGCCAGTGCCACTGTGCCGACGAAAAGAAGCGGGACGAGTTTGTTCGTGAACATTGCATGTTCCTTGAGGGCAAATTGATTGAGTGCCGGTGAATGCCGGGCGGCGTGTAGTTCAGGCGAGAACCGATGAGGCCGAACAGTAGCACTGTCTTTATTGAATGTAAACCGTCTATCCGGTTTGTTTGTTGGGCGGCTTGGGCGGTACAATTCCAACTCTCAGAGCGAGCGCTGCTTGTGCCGACGGATGGCGCGACTGCTTGCCGACACTGATTCACCGCGCTGATTCATTTGCCCAATACCATCACGACGCGGCGGCCACCGGGCCGGCACAGCCAGCGTGGCGACGTCATCAATATCGACAATGGATAACCAGACCCGTTCGGAGATTTCTCGCAAGAAGGCAATCGATGCCGCTCTTACCATCCTGACCCGCGAAGGTGTCGGTGGACTGACGTTCGATTCGTTGTCGCGTGAAAGCGGCATCAGCAAGGGCGGATTGCTGCATCAGTTCCGCACCAAGCAGGGGGTGCTGTGCGCGTTGCTGGAGCATCAGAAGCAGCAGTTCGAGCAGATCGCGCGCGACTATATGGCGAAGGAGGGCGCGTCGAAAGCGGAGCCGAACCTCGCGGCGCAGATTGCGATTTATCGAGAGTCCATCAACCAGCCGCATTCCGTGGCACGAGCCGTTCTCGCCGCGCTGGTCGAGAATCCCAACTTGCTCGACGAAATGAAAATGTCCGACGCGGAGAAAATGAAGGCCTTGCAGGACGAAGCGACCGACCTCGATCTGTCGCTGTTGCGATACTTCGCGGCAAGCGGTCTCGCGTTTCACTCTCTGTTGGGACTGTCGCCGCTGGATGACTCGGCCCGCGACCGGCTGTTCGATCGTCTGCTCGACGAGGAGAGCTGGCAAGGTCAGCGTTCGCAGGCTAAACGTCGCAAACGGTCTACGGGCTGAGCCACGCGGTAGCGTCAATCTGGTCTGCGCGTACCGCACTGGTTCATCGCGAACGGCGCGTCAACGCTCGAGCCAGAGCGATCACACCTGACTCTATTTCCTCGACACCGATCGACGCAAAACCGAGCACGAGCCCCGGCGGCGCGGGACGATCGATTGCATACAGCGACAATGGGCGCGTCTCGATGCCCTCGCGTGCCGCGCGCCGCGCCACGTCGGCGTCGTCCGTGCCTTGCGGCAGAAAGGCGGGCGCATCGAGTCCCGCCACGATCGGCGCAAGCGCGAGCAAGCCCGAGAGATGCCGCTCGACCGCCGACGTCAGCGCCTCGGCCCGCTCGCCATAGAGCATGCGCATGCGCCGTATGTGCCGACCAAAATGGCCGTCGGCGATGAAGTCGTGCAATACCGACTGCTGATCGGTTGGAACATGCCGCGCCGTCGACGAGAGCGCGGCCACGAACGGCTCGACCAACCGGTCGGGCAAAATCGCGTACGCGGTCCTCAAAGCGGGAAACAGCAGTTTGCTGAAGGTGCCGCAGTAGATCACGTGTCCGTGGTCGTCGAGGCTCTTCATCGCGGCTAGCGGGTGGCCCTCGAAGCGGTACTCGCTATCGTAGTCGTCCTCGATGATGACGGCGCCTCGATCCCGCGCCCACTCGAGCAGCGACAGGCGCCGTTCGAGCGCGAGCGGCGGACCCAGCGGCGCCTGGCGCCCGGCGGTGACATAGGCCAGGCGCGCTGCCGCGGCGTGCTGACGAGCCCACGACACATCGACGCCGGCCGTGTCGACCGGCACGCCGATCACCCGCGCGCCCGCCGCTTCGAGCACGAAACGTGCGCCGAGGTAACCGGGATCTTCCATCCACGCGGTGTCGCCCGGATCGAGCAGGAGGCGCGCGCTCAGATCGATCGCCTGCTGAACGCTGCCCAACACAACGATGTTGTCCGCCGAACATCGAATGCCGCGCGACGGACCGACGTAAGAGGCGATCACTTCACGCAGCGGCCGATACCCTTGCGCCTCGCCATCGCCGAGCAGATCCCGCTGCGCGCGGCGCACCCGGTTGGCCGCGAGCCGTGCCCACAATTCGAATGGAAACGTGTCGAGATCGGGTTGGCTGGCGCGAAACGCGAGCGCAGGGCGCGTGCGGCCGCTGAGCTGAAACGCGCTCCGCGCGAGCAAGCGGCCACGCGCCGACAACTCGACACCAGGCGATTGCGCGCCGCTCTCGCCATCACGATGACGCTCGCGGACGAGCGGCCGGCCATCGCGCTTTCTGGGCGAGGTCCGCTCGCCGCTGTCGATGCGCCGATCCGGCAGTTCAGCCGCGACGAAACTGCCTCGCCCCACTGCGCCCGATAGATACCCTTCCGCGTCGAGTTGCGCGAAAACGCCCAGCACCGTTCCGCGCGACAGTCGAAACCGTGTCGCGAGATCGCGCGTGGAAGGCAGGCGCGCGCCCGGCGGCAACGTCCCGGACAAGATCGCCTTGCGCAACTCGTCGTAGAGCCAGCGCTGAAGCGGCACGCCTTGCAGTCTGGGCGCTAGCGCAAGTTCAATCTGTTCGGCTCGCCGCACTCTCGTCCTCGTCGAATTGGCTCAATCAATTTCCGAATAATGGACCTTTTTGGCGACCATTCACAGTCTTATGCTGGGGTCATTTGGAAACGCGGCATGTCGCCGAACTTCGAGTAATGACTCACGGGAGAAAGGAAATGACACACAAGGTGTTCGTCGCCGGAGTAACGGGGGCCATCGGAAGCGCGCTTGCGCCGCTGCTGATCGACGCGGGCTATACGGTGTTCGGCAGCACGCGGCGCGCGGACCGCGCGAGAGAACTTGAGGACGCGGGCGTGGTGCCGGTCGTCGTCGACGTGTTCGATGCGGCCGCGCTGCGTGACGCGCTCGTGCGCATCGCGCCGGCGAGCGTGCTTCATCAATTGACCGATCTGCCGCCCGGGCTCGACCCCGCTCGAATGGCGCAGGCAGTGACGGCAAACGCGCGGATACGCGACGAGGGCACGCGCAACCTGGTGGCCGCGGCGATCGCGGCGGGCAGCCGCCGGATGATTGCGCAAAGCATTGCATGGGCGTACCGGCCGGGAACGACGCCTTACGACGAAAGCTGCCCGCTCGACATCGATGCGCAGGGCGCGCGCGGCACGAGCGTGCGTGGCGTCGCGGCGCTCGAGCGGCACGTGCTGGAAGCGGCGTCGCTGAACGGCACGGTGCTTCGCTATGGACAGATTTACGGACCCGGCACAGGCGCCGACGCCCCGGCTGGCTCAAGTCCGCTGCATGTCGAAGCGGCGGCCGTTGCGGCCTTGCTTGCGCTTCAACGGGGCAACGCCGGCGTGTACAACGTCGCGCAAGACGCAGCTGAAGTGACCAGCGCGAAGGCGCGCCGTGAGCTGGGTTGGTCGCCGGATCTGCGGTCGGCGGCGCGCGTATGAATCCGCTGACGCTGCCGCGTATCGCGTGCAAGCCCGCCATGCTTGCACTGGCCACGCTGACGCTACTGGCGCTCGGCCCGTCGGCGCCTCGTTCGGCCATCCACTGGTTCGCTGACATCTGCGGTGGCGATTCATTGATGTCCAACGCATCGACGCACCCGGACGCAGCGAGGCGGCCTGCATCGACCGTGAAAGTGCTCTCGTGCGAAGCGCTGCCCAACGTGCCGGGCAAGTCGGTGACGACGGCTATCGTCGACTTTCCGCCGCTTGGCTTCACGCCCGCGCATCGTCACCCTGGCTCAGTGACGGCGGTCGTGCTGGAAGGGACGATCCGCTCGCAACTGCAAGGTGGGCCGTCCGTCGACTACGCGATTGGACAGACCTGGTTCGAGCCGCCGCGCGCGCTTCATTTATTCGCGGAGAATCCCGATCCGGTGCGCCCGGCGAAGTTACTTGCGACATTCATCGCCGATACCAATTGCGGTCCGCTGGTATTGCCGCCTGACTAGGACCCGCGTGGTGTCACCGCTAGATTGGTTGTAAATCCGCATCACATTTTGTCTTTTCCTCTTGCGATAGACGGTCGTATACACCTGCATTTGATCGTCTATCGCACATCTGCTCATGCACTTCGTAGCGCGATCAAGCCGCTTACTGTTAGTGCTTCCCACGCTGTTTCCCACAGATCGGCGCATACGCCGAGGCCGCGAATATTCCGCTGATCTTTCGACGATCAAAGCCGCGGCTCTCTTCAGTCAAAACCATGCTGTCGCCCGAGGGTAATTACCTACAAAACAGTGCGCCAGATGCAGATTTAACAAAGTTAGAATGTTTCATCTAATGCTGCATCGCAGAACGATTCGAGCAGGTTGGCGCAAGCCGATGAGTCACCAACTGCTTGCGTCCCGACTGGTCTCGCATACCTCTTGTCTGAGCAATGTGAACGTTTAAAGAAGGAGTACAGAGTGTATTTTTCGACGCCAGAGCAATTCGTCTCCATGCAAAGTGCCAATGTTGCCGTCGCGTTTTCGTTGGCGCAGCAAACATTCCAGTATTTTGAAGAGCTGGCTAAGTTGAACCTGCAGGCGGCCAAGGCCACGTTCGCGGAAAGCGAACAGGCGTGGCAGATGGCGGTGTCGGGTAAGACGCCGGTCGAACTGTTTATTCATCAGGCCAGCAACGCGAAACCCGTCGCGGAGAAAGTGCTGTCTTATAACAGTCACGTGCTTGAAATTACCAATGCCGCACAGGCCGAATTTCTGAAGATTTTCGAAGACCGGTTTGCACAGTCCAACACGAAAATGCAGACGGTTTTCGACGACTTCGCGCGCAATGCGCCCGCAGGCTCCGAACTCGCGGTCACCGCGTTCAAGTCGGCGGTTTCCAGCGCGGGCGCTGCCTACGACGCGATGCGCAAAGCCACCGCGCAAGCCATTGCCATGGCGCAGGCCACTCAGTTGACGGTGCCTGCCTCGGCGCGGGCCAAATAAGGCAATTCAGCCAACAGCAATGCTCATGCAGCCTGGAGCAAACGCTCCAGGGCTGTTGTTTCGCTTTCCTCCAAGCAGGACGGACCAGCCGATTCGGAAACGAAATGGGTATCGCATTGCTTGCCAACTCGTTCGAAGGGCGATCCGAAGGCGCTTAAAAAAGTCAGCCGGGAATGTAATGGGAAGTCAATCGTATAAGAACGATCTCTCGCACATTGAAACGATAGTCACAACGTTAGAGAGATTGCTTTCAAAAGGTGATTCGATGGCGTGCACGTCGATGGTCAATGAGCCGGGTTATTGGCGTCAACGGATCGAGACGATACTGAATCAGCGCGAAGTATCAAAGGTCGACCGGGAGCACGCCGACGCTCTACTCAGACGCTTGAGCGGAATCATCAAGATGCCTTAATAAGACGGCACAATCGAACGAACATCTGAATGCCGCGAGCAACGCGGCTCAGTCACTATAAAAGGGTACGACATGACCAGTGAATCTTCTGAGAGCGGTTTGCAGGTGCTGTCGTCGCACGCTTCGGGTCGTCACCGACTCGTGGTGCGCGCGGCGCTTCATGGTATGCGCATTGCCGCAATCTGGCAGGTGCTATTTCCCTTCTCCCGCAACGTCGAGACAGTCGTTGTGACGACGCTTCCCGGCAGCGGGTTTGAAGAGGTCACGATCGCGCTGGCTCAAGCGCAACGCGAGTTGGTGGATGCCATGATCGCACGCTTCAAGAGCATGTCCTGGGTGACGAGCGCAACGCTTTGCTGACGGCGTAAGTAGCCTCAACGCGACCGACAGGTGCGTGCAAATAGCCGGCTCCGGCTATTTGCACGTCCAGCGCAACCCGCGTCTTCATTCCAGTGCGGAAGCCGGACCAAAGAATTCATAACGGCTTTGCGACTCCGGCACGCCAATCGCCTTCAGGTGCTTCTTGATGGCCTTCATGAACGCGATCGGTCCGAGGAAATAGACGTCGACGTCGCGCGTCTTGGGCAGCCACGCGTCGAGGCGCGTTTCGTCGAGATAGCCGATGCCGTGCGCGTCGGCATCTTCCGCGCGACGCTGCTCATAGCAATAGAAACGCTTCAATGTCGGATGACGCGCGGCCAACTGGTCGATCATGTCGCGGAACGCATGAACGCCGCCGTGACGCGCCGAGTGAATGAAGTGCACAGGGCGATCGGTCTTCAGCGCGGCTTGCAGCATCGCCAGCGTGGGCGTGATGCCCACGCCGCCGCTAATCAGCACCAGCGGCTTGTCGTTGTGTTCGAGCTTGAAATCCCCAGCCGGCGCGAACAGTTCCACCGTGTCGTTTTCATTGACGCGCGTGTGCAGATGGTTCGACACCTTGCCATTCGGTTCGCGCTTCACGCTGATACGGTACTCGTGGCCGTTCGAGACGGCCGAGAGCGAATAATTGCGCCGCACTTCCTCGCCGTCGATAAAGAGCCGCACGCCGATGTATTGCCCCGGATGAAACGCGAGCAACTCGCCGTTGTCGTCGGGGCGCAGATAGAACGACGTGATCTCGTCGCTTTCCCGCACTTTACGGGCGACACGAAAGAGCCGCGTGCCGCGCCAGCCTCCCGGCGCCGCTTCCCGCTCGGCGTACATTTTCTCTTCGAGGCCGCTCAACAGATCGGCGAGTTGCTGATAGGCGGCGGCCCACGCTTCGATGACCGCATCGGTTGCGATCTCGGCGCCGAGCACTTCGCGGATGGATTTGAGCAGGCACTGCCCGACAATCGGATAATGCTCCGGCAGGATATTCAGCGCGACGTGCTTGTTGATGATTTGCGAGACCAGCCCGCCAAGTTGTTCGAGTTGATCGATGTGACGTGCGTACATCAGCACGCCGTTGGCCAGCGCGCGCTGCTGCGCGCCGCTCGCCTGGTTGGCGAGGTTGAACATGGGACGCACTTCGGGATGTTCGCTGATCAGCATGTCGTAGAAGTGCGTGGTCAGCGCTTCGCCTCCGCTTTCGAGAAGAGGAACGGTGGCTTTGACGATGGCGCGGTGTTCGGCGGAAAGCATGGGAAGTCCTGGTTGTTGGTGGATATCCAGTCGGGCTTCGACTGACGGGCTTGTCTATCCATGTTTCGTGCCAGGTATAAAATGTAAATAAATCAACGATCTGAATTTCATGATGGTCAATTCGACCTTAGTCGAAAAGACTCCTGATGGAGTCAATCTGACTGCAGAGGCGCTCCTCGACGTCCTGACGCCGCTGATCCTCGATCTCTCGCGCGACCTGTCCGACCGCGAACGCTACCGCCGTCTGCTCAGCAGCCTGCGCGCGCTGTTTCCCGGCGACGCAGCCGCTTTATTGCGTCTGGAGGGCGATACGCTGGTGCCGCTCGCTATCGACGGATTGAGCAGCGATACGCTTGGGCGGCGTTTTCGTGTCGGCGACCACCCGCGCTTCGAGCAGCTTCTGTCGCGGCCGGAGCCGACCCGCTTCGCCGCCGACTCCGACCTCCCGGATCCCTACGACGGCCTCGTGCAAGGCGTGGCCGGGCATCTCGAAGTCCACGACTGCCTCGGCTGTCCGTTGTTCGTACGCGGCCGGCCGTGGGGTTTGCTCACGCTCGATGCGCTCGACCCGGCACGCTTCGACAGCATCGACATGGCGTCGCTGCGCGCGTTTCTGAGCTTGGCCGCCGCCACGGTGAGCGTCGTTGAGCGAATCGATACGCTCGCGCGCAGCAGCGAGGAGGAGCGGCGCCGCGCGGAGGCTTACCGGCAGGCGAGCAGCCAGAGCCGGCGCGAGATGGTCGGCAGCAGCGACGCGCACACGCATCTGATGAAGGAGATCGAGATCGTTGCCGGCAGCGACTTGACCGTGCTGATCACCGGCGAGACCGGCGTCGGCAAGGAACTCGTGGCCAATGCGATTCACGCGCTCTCGTCGCGGGCGAATAAGCCGTTGATCAGTCTGAACTGCGCCGCGCTGCCGGACACGCTCGTCGAGAGCGAACTGTTCGGCCATGTGCGGGGCGCATTCTCCGGCGCGTCTTCGGATCGGCGCGGCAAATTCGAACTGGCCGATGGCGGCACGATTTTTCTCGATGAAGTCGGCGAGCTGCCGCTGCTCGTGCAGGCCAAGCTTTTGCGGGTTTTGCAGAACGGCCAGTTGCAGCGCATTGGCTCGGACCACGAACACAAGGTCGACGTGCGGCTGATCGCCGCAACGAATCGCGATCTCGCTGAAGAGGTGCGCACGGGGCGGTTCCGCGCGGACTTATATCACCGGCTCAGCGTCTATCCGTTGCGCGTGCCGCCGTTGCGCGAACGCGGCCGCGATGTGTTGCTGCTGGCGGGGTTTTTCCTCGAAGAGAACCGCTCGCGGCTCGGCTTGCTGAGCCTGCGGCTTTCAGCGGATGCGCAAGCCACGCTGCTGCGCTATCCGTGGCCGGGGAACGTGCGTGAACTCGAACACCTGATCGGCCGAAGCGCGCTCAAGGCACTGGCTGCGAATCGCGAGCGCCGGCGGATCCTGACGTTGACGGCTGCCGACTTTGCGCTATCAGCCGCACCGGCTGAAGACAAAAGCCAGACGCCAGCCGAGACAACTGAAACCGGATCGAAAGACTTTCGCAGCGCGGTGACCGAGTTCGAGCGAACCACCGTTCTCGACGCATTGGCTCGCCACAACCAGAATTGGGCGGCCGTCGCGCGTGAGCTCGGTCTTGATCGGGCGAATCTGAACCGGCTGGCCAAACGGCTTGGCCTCAAATGACCGGCAACGCAAAGAGCCGCGCAACCGCTGCAACATGGCGGCGCGTTGCGCGGCATGCCTAACCAGCAGGCGCTTATTTAAGCGGTCAGGTTTTCGTTCTGCGGAAATAGCGCGCGGCGTGTCTCTTCGTCGAACTCGGCTTTCAGCGTCAGCTTGTCCTTCAACGCCTGTGCCCGCGCCGCAGCCGGACGCGCGGAGATTTCGTCCACGACGCGCTTCACGTTCGGATACGCACTCAGTCCCGCTTCGCCGAGAATGTAGCCGGCGAAGCTAGCCCAGCCCCATAGCGCAATATCCGCGATCGAATAAGCATCGCCGCCCAGATACTTCGATGTCGCGAGGCGCTCGTCCAGCACGCGATAGTGGCGCTCCACTTCCTTCAGATAGCGATTGCGCGCATAGGGCAGCGGCGTCGGCGCGTGGTGCAGAAAGTGCACTGCCTGGCCCGAGAAGGGCGACAGTCCGGTCGCAACGAACATCAGCCACGACAAGGCCTGTGCGCGTTCGCCAGCCGGTGCCGGCAGGAACCGTTCATGTTTCGCCGCGAGATGCAGCAGGATGGCGTGCGAGTCGAACACGGTCACGCCGTCGTCGGTAATCGCGGGGACTTTTGCATTCGGATTGATGCGGAGAAACTCCGGGCGATGTTGCTCGCCCTTGAACGTGTCGACCGCGATCAGTTCGAACGGGGTCTGCAGTTCTTCGAGCATCAACGCGACTTTCATCGGGTTCGGCGAGGGGTGGAAGTAAAACTTCAGCATGACGATCTCCATGGAATAGGGGGTAGGGCAGATGACGACCGGGCGGCACAGCGCCGCCCTGATTCATGCCGCGGTGGCTGCCCGGTCGTTGCGACCTGTGGTGATGATGGGCTGCCGGGCCGCTTTTGCCGTACGACTATTCCGATGAGAACGTTCGAAGGATTCGCACGTGTTGTCACGAACGAATCAGGATCGCCTGCTTGCCGTTACTCCGCGATCGAAAAGCGCGACGGGCGCTTTTGCGGTGCCTTGGTCGGACGCTCCACGCGCGAGGTGGCGCCGCGAATGAAGAGGATTGCGCAGAAGGCCACCATGGCCCAAATGCAGAGGATTACCGTCAGAGCGCTCATTTCGGTTTTCAGATGTAGAGACTGCGATTAGTGCTGTTCGGCCTGCGGGCCGGTCAGTGTGTCGTATGCGGGCTATCGCCGTCAAACAGAAGTTCGTCGATTAGGCGCGTGGCCAGCGCCAGTTGCTGTTCGAGCGACGCGCGCGCCGCTTCCGCGCCTGCCGCGTCGCCACGCGCGGCGGCGTCGTAAGTCTGCGTCGCGAGGCACAGCACGCTCTCCGACGCGAGGTGCAACCCGCGCATCGTGTCGGCGTCGGCGCCCGGCACCGGGCTGGTCCATTCTGTCGTCGAAGCAGCCGGCAGGTTGATTTCGAACTCGTTATCTTTATCGTGGCGGGTGGACATCGCGGGCTCCTTGCGCAATTGGCACGATATCAGTGTGCGCCGGCGGGTCGGGTTTCAATCGGGCGAACAGAAGCCTGTTTTTTAGTCAATCCTTGGTGATTGGGAAATCGAAGTATTCCGCTGAAGAATAGGCGTGTGGCGGCGCTGCCGGCGCGGTTTTGCAAGCGGGCAGAAGCCCTACCGCGCGATCCAGCGCTATCGGGCGTCTTGCTGCAGATATTTGTGGGCGAACGCGATTGCCATGCTGCCCTCACCGACCGCGGAAGCAACGCGTTTGACCGGACTCAGCCGTACGTCGCCGCAGGCAAACACGCCGGGCACGCTCGATTCGAGCAGGTAGGGATCCCGGTCATGAGACCAGCGTCCGGCCTTGACGACGTCGTCGCCGGTGAGCACGTAGCCGCGCGCATCGCGTGCGATTTCCTCGGGTAACCACGCAGTCTCCGCGTCGGCGCCAATGAACACGAACAATGCGCCGCAATCGTGCCGCCGCACTTCCTCGCTTGACGCGTCGCGCACGTCGATCGCCGTCAGATGAGTGTCGCCGTACGCACCCACGACTTCCGATCGCAGTTGCACAGCGACGTTCGACTTGCCGCGCAGTTGCTCGATCAGGTAGCGCGACATGCTCTTCTCGAGCGAATCGCCGCGCAGAACGAGCGTCACCATGCGCGCATGATTGGCAAAGTACAACGCGGCCTGGCCAGCCGAATTGCCGCCGCCGATCAGATATACGTCGAGTCCGTGCGTCGCGTTCGCTTCGCTGCGCGACGCGCCGTAGTAAATACCCTTACCGATAAACCGGTCGAAGCCTTCGATCGAAAGACGCCGCCACGTGACGCCCGTCGCAAGAATGATCGTTCGCGTCCGGATGATGTCGCCGCCGTCGAGGTGAACGCTGCGCGCCTGCACATCGATTCGGCCGACCGACCGTGTCACCAGAATCTCCGCGCCGAGCCGCCTTGCCTGCTGCAGCGCGCGGCTTGCGAGTTCGTCTCCGGAGACACCGTTGGGAAAGCCGAGGTAGTTTTCGATACGCGAGGATGTGCCGGCCTGGCCGCCGGGCGCTTCACGCTCCAGCACGATGGTGCGCAAACCCTCCGATGCACCGTACACCGCCGCGGCGAGACCGGCCGGCCCGCCGCCGATGATCATCGTGTCGTATTCAGCGAGGTGAGGCTGCGTTTGCAGACCCAGCAGTCCGGCAAGCTCGCGCGCCTTGGGCCGGTTCAGCACCGTGCCGTCGACCAGTCGCAGCGACGGACACTCCTCCTCTGTCGGACAGGTTCCGGGCCAACGCTTGGGCAGTTCGGGCGCGTCCGGCGTCATCCAGTCGTAGCTGATCTGGTTGCGGGCGAGGAAATGCCGCAGCGCCGTACAGGCG
This sequence comes from Paraburkholderia sediminicola, assembly GCF_046027355.1. Classification (GTDB taxonomy): domain Bacteria; phylum Pseudomonadota; class Gammaproteobacteria; order Burkholderiales; family Burkholderiaceae; genus Paraburkholderia; species Paraburkholderia sediminicola_B. The sequence goes on from NZ_JAQQEK010000010.1 coordinate 207,760, forward strand.
TCGTCCCAGCGGCTGCCGACCATGGTCACGCGCGCCTTGGGCGGTTCAGCGGAAAGCCCTTGCAACCCGCCGATGCGTTCGCGAGCGAGTGCGCCCATCTTGAGCGCCACATCCGGCGATGCGGCGGCCAGCACGTAATAACGCTGAGCGTCCACGCGCATCACACGCGACGGTTCCGCCGCGCGATATGCGCCAGGAAACGGCGAACTCAGCGCAAGCGGCACTTCGCCGAAGATCGTGCCGGGCAGACGCCAGCCTAGCGTGCGCTCGATACCGTCGAACGTCTTGATGACTTCCATTTTGCCGGCGAGAACGACATACAGTGCGCGCTCGCCGCCTTCATGAACCGCGAACTCGCCTGCGCACAGATGAAGGTCCGCGGACGTGTGCGCGAGATGGTCGAGTTCGTCATCGGAGAGTGTTGCAAAGAGCGGTACTGCCCGAATGTCGTCGATGGTCAGCATGGCTGTGTCCAAACAGGCAGGGGCGGAGGGTCGGTCTGCGGGGGATCGTTGCTGATCGCAACGCATACCGCCGCTATGCGCGCGACAGCAGGCAGTCCGAACCAGTATAGGACGTTCGCCTGCCAACTTCATGGCGGACATGTGTCGCCGGATTTCCGTCGACGCGCGCAAGCGACATGACATTCAGACTCGTCGGCAATGTGTTCGACGGCAGCGAGTTGCGGAGTTTGAGAGGCACGCGACATCCATTCTGTCGCGTAGTTGATGAGATCGCCTGCTGCTCGAGGTCCAGCGGCCATCCAATTAGTTCGGACTGCAATCCTACTGCGTACCACTCCGTGCCGGTCCTTGCGAGGCGGCATTCACCCGTGCGGATTCCCTCACCAGTTCCTGCGTCATCGCGGCGGCGACGGGGTTCGAGCCGCGATGGTCCTGGCTGGTCGGCGCGGCCTGCGTCTGCGCGGCCTGCGCCGGCGGCATCGGCAACGACGGATCGGGTTTGGACGATTCCCTGACGAGCTGTTCCGTCATGGCCGCCGCGACGGCATTCGAGCCGTGTCGGGTGAGATCGTCGCGCGCGCGGCCGATCGGCTGCGCGGTGCTTGCCTTCGCAGCGACAGACTCGTTCGTCTCCGCCGATGCGGGCGCGCGGCCCGGCTGTTTATGTCGCTGTCCTTGTGGCCGCGCTTCCGTCTGCGCGTGATTGGCAACGGGGCCCGATTTAGACGGCAGCGGTGCGCCCGCGGTTTCGCCCGTGTTGTTCGCGGACGGCGAAGTGGAAACCACGTTGCCTGCGGTCACATGCGTACCATCCACGCGCGGATCGACCGCCGCCGTCGTGACCGAGTTGGTCGTGACCGCCTCCGGCGCCACCTCGGAGCGGTTGCCCTTGGGGAGAAGCTGGTAAGAGATGAATCCCACGTCCACCAGAACCAGCGCGATTATCAACGCCTTGCCTGTATTCGTCATATCCAACACCGAGTCGTTCGAGTGAGGTGATCGAATCATCATAATCGACCGCCAAAAAACATTTTGGGCGGCGTTTTGCAATGCGATTTATTCGGTTTTCTCCACGCGTTTTGACACCGTTTTGACATCCCTCGTTAGCTAGTCCATCAAGTACCCGCCGGCTCTCCGCGTTTAGTTCCGAAATCCCAACGCTGCGCCTGCGCGGTCTCGACTTTGGCGGGCAACAATCCGGCCTGAAAGAACGTATCCGCGATCTTTTGCTGCTCGCCGAAATTCTGCGCAATAACGGGTCGCACCAGATAACTGCGGCGCGCATTCGCACGTTCGATCGTGGCGGCGTCGAGTCCCCAGATCGGCGCGAGAGTCTGGGCCGCTTCCTGAGGATGCGCGCGCAGCCAAACGCCCGCTTGCGTCAATTGATCGAACACGATCTGGATGACCTCGGGGTGCGCCGCCGCGAAGCGATTCGACGCGAGATAGTAGCGCTGATACGACGCTAGTCCCTTGCCGTCCGCGAGAATGCGCACGTCGGCGTCGCGATCGACGGAAGCCACGTACGGATCCCACGTGATCCACGCATCGATGCTGCCGCGCTCGAAGGCCGCGCGGCCGTCGGCTGGTGTGAGGTAGCTGATTCGCACATCGGCGGGCGTGAGGCCTGCCTTGATGAGCGCCGCAAGCAGCAAATAGTGGCTGCCGGCGGCCTTGGTCACGGCAATGCGCTTGCCCTTGAGATCGGCGAGCGTATGGAGCGCACTGTCCTGTTTGACGATGATCGCCTGGGCGCCCGGCGACGGCGCTTCCTGCGCGACATAGACGAAGCGCGCGTGCGCGGCTTGCGCGAAGATCGGTACGGTGTCCGCGACGTCCGCGCTGAAATCGACGGCTTCGACATTGAGCGCTTCGGTCAAGGGCAGGCCGCTTGAAAACTCATTCCACGACACGCGCACGCCCAGCGGCGCGAGGGCCTTGTCGAGCGATCCGCGCGCCTTGAGCAGCGTGATCAACGTCGACGACTTCTGATAGCCGATCCGCAGCGCGATGGGTTCGCCGTTCGTGGCCGATGTTTGCGCGTAGCTGCGCGTCGCGAGCGTAGTCAGCGAGGAAGCCAGCGCGACGCGAATAAAAGCCCGTCTGTTGAGCAGCGCCATGATTCATAGTCCTAGAGTCGAGTCTGAAAGAAAGGCCAATCGACCATGCTAGCAACGACCCTGCGCGGCGCGAACCGATGGTTTCAGCTAAAGATCGAACGTCAGCGCATAAGCGCAGGCGTGCATCGAAAACACAGAGCGAACGAGGCAATTCGCTTGCGCCATTAAATGCAAAAGTTAAATATTGATTCGATATAAACATATCGAAAGAGAATAATTCTCAGGTGCCGTCTTCGTCGCTACGCTTACGGGCATATCATCAGAGAGGGCATATGGCCGGTTCCATTTCTACTTCGTTTTCCGCACGGCGGCGCGCACTCAAACTCTTGAGCGCAGTGCCGGCATTCGCCGCATCCGGCGCATTCAATTCGCTCGACGTCCACGCAGCCGAACTGGCGTCGGTCACACTTGTGCTCGGCGATCAGGCGGGTGGCACGCGTGCTTTGGCCGAAGCGGCCAAGGTGCTCGACGGCGCGCCGTACGCATTTCGTTGGGCCAATTTCCAGGGCGCTGCGCCGCTCTTCGAAGCGCAGCGCGCGGGCGCCGTCGATCTCGCGCCGGCCGGCGATTTGCCCGTGCTTGCCGCAGCCGTCGGCGACCCGACGCTGAAGATCGTCGCGACGCGCGTCGGTTCCGGCGAACAACTCGGCATTCTGGTCGCGCAGGATTCGAAGATTCGCACGGTCGCGGACCTGAAAGGGCGCACGGTGTTCGTTTCTTCGGCGCGCGGCAGTATTTCGCAGTTCCAGCTTTATGGCGCATTGGCCGAAGCCGGTCTCTCGAAAGACGACGTCAACGTCCGTTTCATTCTGCCCGTCGATGCGTTTGCGGCGTTCGCGTCCGGCTCGATCGACGTGTGGGCCACGTTCGATCCGTACTACGGCATCGCCGTGCAACGCGGCGCGCGCATTTTGCGCGACGGCACCGGCATTAATAGCGGGCTTGGTTTCATCACGGCCTCGGGCGCGGCCTTGGCGGAACCGCGTAAGCGCGCGGCGATTGCCGATGTGCTGTTGCGATTCCGGCGCGCGGGCGATTGGGCACTTGCAAATCCCGACGCCTACGCGCAAATCTACGCGACGCTGACGCGTTCGCCGCTCGATGCCGCGAAGCGCATCACGCATCGCGCGTCGCTGAAACAGCACTTCGTCAACGAGGCGGATATCAGCGCGCTGCAGAAGGTTGCCGACAGCGCCAATCGCGACGCGATTCTGCCGCGGCGCATCGACGTGCGCGCGATTTCCGACACTCACGTTGCGAACGCGTGACACGCGTGGGCCGATAACCTGGCATAAGCCGGAGGCGCGTGCCGCACACTTACGCACCCGGCGATTTCACGGCATATTGGGGTTTTGCCGGGTCATAACGTGACGTCATGGGCACTCAAACAATTCGGGCGTTGTCGCGGATAAATAGACTCACTATATTGGGCTCAACGATGCATGACATCGACGATATGTTCGCTCAACCGTCTCGAGGACCCCGTCGTGATCAAGAAGCCCATGTTGCGCCCGCTTGCCGCTGTTCTGATCCTCGGCGTCGCGAATCTCGCGCCGGCGTGTTTGACGCCCGCGTTTGCCGCGGCCGGCAAGATTACCTTCGTTTCGCAAGGCGGGACTTATCAGGAAGCGCAGACCAAGGCGATCCTCGACCCGGCCGCGAAGCAGCTCAATATCACCGTGAACCAGGATAGCATTCCGGACGCGTGGCCGCAGATCAAAGCCCAGGCCGCGACCGGCAAGCCGATCTGGGACGTGGTCGACACGCCGACGTCCAACTGCCTGCGCGGCGGCAAGGAAGGCCTGCTGGAGAAGCTCGACTTCTCGAAGATTCCGAATGCGGCGGCCATGCCGGAGAAATACCGCACGCCGTACTCGGTCGCCTACGAGTTCTATTCGACGGTGATCGGCTACAACAAGAAGACGCTGAAGAAGGTGCCGCAGAGCTGGGCCGATTTCTGGAACGTGAAGGCGTTCCCCGGTACGCGTGCGCTGCGCAACGACCCGCAGACCGTGCTCGAAGCCGCGTTGCTCGCCGACGGCGTGCCGCGCGACAAGCTCTATCCGCTCGACGTCGATCGCGCGTTTAAAAAGCTGCAGCAGATCAAGCCGGACGTAACCGTGTGGTGGACCTCGGGCGGCCAGTCGGCGCAATTGCTGCATGACGGCGAAGTCGACATGACGATGATCTGGAACGGCCGCGCGAGCGCGGTGCGCAAGGACAATCCCGATGTCGACTTCACATTCAACGACGGCATTCTGCAGAACACGCAGCTTTGCGTGCTGAAGAACGCGCCGAATCTGCCCGAGGCGATCAAGTTCGTCAACGCGGCGGTCTCGCCTGAATTGCAGGCCAACCTGCCGCTGTATATCGACTACGGTCCGGGCAATCCGGCGGCATTCAAGACGGGCAAGATCGACGCGAAGCGCGCGAGTGAGCTGCCGAGTTCGCCGGAAAATGCATCGAAGCAGGCGTTGATGTCGGAGGAATGGTGGGCGTCGGACGCCGGCGTCCAGGCGAAGGCGCGCTGGCTCAAGTTCATGCAGTAGGCGCAACCGCATCTTCTTGCGCGCGGGATTCGGGTCCGTTGGACGCCACGGACGCCGAAACCCGCGCGCAGCGCCCAGCGCTTCTCGCGCGTCCCGCACGGCTCATCGTCTGCGCATTCATCGAACGTGATCGACTATCTGATTCTCGGCGGCGGCTCGGCCGGTTGCGTGTTGGCCGCTCGCCTGTCGGAAGACGCCGGCAAGACCGTCTGCCTCGTCGAGGCCGGCCGCAATATCTCGCGAACGGATATGCCGGCGGCGGTGCGCAGCCGCTATCCGGGCCGCGCCTATCTCGACACCGCGAACATCTGGCAGCGCCTGAAGGCACGCATGAGCGCCTCAGCCGCGACGCGCCGATACGAACAGGCGCGCCTGCTCGGCGGCGGCTCGGCGATCAATGCGCTGATGGCGAATCGCGGCGCGCCGGCCGACTACGACGAATGGCACGCGCTCGGCGCGCAGGGTTGGAACTGGAGCGCCTGTCTGCCGTACTTCCGCAAGCTCGAAACCGATTGCGACTTCGGCGGCGCGCTGCATGGTAAGAGCGGGCCGATTCGCATCCAGCGCGCGCCGTGGGCGCGCATTTCGCCATTCGTGCGCGCGGTGCTCGCCACGCTCGACGCACGCGGCCATACACGGCGTGACGACCAGAACGGCGAGTGGCAGGACGGCACGTTTATAGGCTCGATCGCGGTGAGCGAAGCAGGCGAGCGCATCCCGACTTCGGTCTGCTATCTCGACGACACCGTGCGCGCTCGCCCGAATCTCACGATCCGCACGCGAACGCTCGTCGAGCGCGTGCTATTCGACGGCAAGCTCGCCATTGGCGCGCGGACCATCGGCGAGGACGGCGCGAGCGAAGCGTTGCGTGCCACGCAGGTGATCATTTGCTCAGGCGCGATTCACAGCCCGGCGCTGCTGATGCGAAGCGGCATCGGCCCGGCGGCCGAACTCGCCGCGCTCGGTATCGAGGTGGTGGCGGATCGAGGCGGGGTCGGCGGCAATCTGATGGAGCATCCGTCGATTGCCGTCTCGGCGTTTCTGCCACGCGCCGCCCGCACGTTATATCCGGACGAGCATCACGAGCAGGCGATCGTGCGCTTCTCGTCGGGCGTGAGCGGGGCAGTGCCCGGCGACATGCACGGCGCGATCCTGTCGCGCTCGGGCTGGCATTCGGTTGGCCACCGGCTCGGCACGATCTTCTTCTGGGTGAACAAGTCGTACTCGCGCGGCCGCGTGAGTCTCGCTTCGGCTGATCCGCACGACGAACCCACCGTCGACTTCAACATGCTGTCCGACGCGCGCGATCTCGAACGGCTCAAGCTCGCGCTGCGCTTCGGCGCCCACACGCTGGCCGATCCGATGATGGCGCAGCACTGCGCCACGCTGCTGCCTTCGAGCTATTCGCCGCGCGTCGCGAGTGTGGCCGTTCCGGGGACGTGGAATGCATTGCAACGCGGCGTGCTGAGCACGCTGTTGGACATTGCTGGACCGTTGCGCGCGTGGCTGGTGCGGCGTGTGGTCACGCAAGGCGTGACGCTCGACGAATTGCTCACCGATGATCACGCGCTGACGCGTTTCGTGACGCGCTCGGTAGGCGGCACCTGGCATCCATCGGGAACCTGCCGCATGGGCGCCGCCGACGATCCGCTCGCCGTCTGCGACGCGCGCGGCGCGGTCTATGGCGTCAGCGGACTTTACGTGTGCGATGCGTCGCTGATGCCGTCGATACCGTGCGCGAACACGAATGTGCCGACCATCATGATCGCGGAACGGATTGCGGATATGTTGCGCGGCCGTGCGTGAATGCGATGCCGGGCCGCCGCATTGCAACGCGATGGCCCGGCGCATGTGTCAAGCGATGAGGGTTCCGACTAAGCCCAAGAAGGGCCAAGTACGCTCACTCGCCAAACCCCACAATACCCTTCACTTCGAGAAACGCGTCAAGCCCCCATTCAGCGTATTCGCGTCCGTTGCCCGACTGCTTGTATCCGCCGAACGGCGAGCCCGCATCCCACGACGGATAGTTCAGATACACGCTGCCCGCACGCAGCCTGAACGCCACGCGCCGAGCGCGTTCCAGATCGGCGGATTGAACATAGGCGGCGAGACCGAACGGGCTGTCATTCGCAATCGCGATCGCTTCTTCCTCATCGCGGTACGGCATGATTGCGAGCACCGGGCCGAAAATCTCTTCGCGCGCGATCGTCATGGAAGGGCGCACATCCGCGAAGACAGTCGGTTGCACGTAATAGCCGCGTTCCAGACCCGGCGGACGCCCGAGGCCACCGGCCACGACTTGCGCGCCTTCGTCGATACCGGCCGCAATGAGCCGCTCCACACGCTCGAACTGCACGCTGCTGACAACCGGACCCATGGTCGTGCGCTCGTGATCGGCGGGGCCGACGCGCTGCGCTTGCGCCGCGCGCCGCGCGATCGCCACCGCTTCGTCATGGCGCGCCGCGGGCACGAGCATGCGTGTCGGCGCATTGCACGACTGTCCGCTGTTGTTGAAGCACGAGTTGACGCCGGCCGTGACGGCCGCTTCGAAATCGACGTCATCCAGCAGAATGTTCGCGGACTTGCCGCCCAGTTCCTGATGCACGCGCTTCACAGTCGGCGCCGCGAGCTTCGCAATCTCGACGCCCGCGCGTGTCGAACCGGTGAACGACACCATATCGACATCGGGATGCGCCGCGAGCGCCGCGCCGACAGTCGGCCCGTCGCCGTTGACGAGATTGAAGACGCCCGGCGGCACGCCCGCCGCGTCGAGTATCTCCGCGAACAGCAAGGCATTGAGGGGCGTGACTTCGCTGGGCTTGAGCACCATCGTGCAACCGGCAGCGATGGCCGGCGCGGCCTTGCAGACGATCTGATTGATCGGCCAGTTCCACGGCGTGATCAGCGCGACCACGCCGACCGGTTCGTGATTGACGAGCGTCGTGCCCTTTCTGCGCTGCCACGCGAACGTTTCGCACGTGCGGATCAATTCTTCGAGATGCCGCCGTCCGATCCCGGCCTGCCACGCGTGCGCCATCGCGCGCGGCGCGCCGAGTTCGCGCGAGATGGTGTCGCCCATCTCGTCGTGACGTTCGAGAAACACCTCGAGAATGCGGCGGATCAATGCGAGGCGCTCGGCCGGCGTAGTCTGCGAGAACGACACGAATGCGCGTTTCGCGGCGGCTACCGCGCGATCGGCATCGGCGGGTGTGCCCATCGCGACTTCGGCGAAGGCTTCCTCGGTGCAGGGATCGACCACGGCGCGGCGCGCGTTGGTGGACGGCTCGACCCACGCGCCATCGATATAGAACTTCAGTGCATTGGTCATTTAATGGCTATTTTCAGAGAGAAGTTAGGCGCGCGCGGCGTTGGAGCGACGACTCACCACGACGATCATCACGAGGCACAGCGTCAGCGCGGTGAGCATCGTGCTGATCGCGGCAATGGTCGGATCGATCTCGTCGCGCAGCGTCACGAACATGCGGCGGGTCAGCGTCTGGTTCGAACCGCCCGACACGAAGAGCGCGACCACCGTTTCGTCGAGCGCCTGAATGAACACGAACACCGCGCCGGAAATCACGCTGGCCTTGATCTGCGGCAGCGTCACCGTCATGAAGCTGCGAAAACGATTCATGCCGAGACTGCGCGCGACCATTTCCTGCGTGCGGTCGAAGGTGCGCAGATCGGCGCCGACCGAGATCAGCACATACGGCAACCCGAGCATCGTATCGGCGAGAATCAGGCCGCCGAGCGTATTCACGTAGCCGGCCTGAGAGTACACGAAGAACACGCCCACCGCGACGATGATGATCGGCACCATCAACGGCAGCATCAGCAGCGTGCGCAGATAGCGCATGATCCAGTGTGTGCCGTTCTGGATCGCGTACGCGGCGGCCACGCCGAGCGGCGTGGCGATCAGCGCGGCGCAGATCGAAGCGCTCAGCGTGGTGCGCGCGGCGTCGATCCATGCGGGGTTGTCGAAGAACGAGTGATACCAGCGCAGCGAGTAGGCGGGCGGCGGGAAGGTCATGAAGCGCGTGTCGGAGAACGACAGCGGCACCACGATCAGCACCGGCACCATCAGGAACAGCAGAATCAGCACGACGCTCGCGCCGAGGACGATCCGTCCGAACGGGAGTTTGTTCATTTCGCGCCCAGGGTCTTTTCGAGTGGCACCACGCGGCTCGCGGCATAGAAAATCGCGAACACGCAGATCAGCAGCACGACGCTCACGGCGCTCGCCGCGCCCCAACTGTTGTAGATCTCGACGTTGCGGCTCACCACCATCGACACCATGATCGACTTGCCGCCGCCCATCAGTTCAGGCGTGATGTAGAAGCCGAGGCACAGCACGAACACGAGCGTCACGCCCGCGAACACGCCGCTCATCGACAACGGCAGGAACACACGCCGGAACACATGCAGCGGCGAGCCACCCAGGCTCGCGCCGGCTTGCGAGAGATTCGCGGGGATTTTCTGCATCGCCGAATAGAGCGGCAGCACCATGAACGGCAGCAGGATATGCACCATCGCGATCACCGTGCCGAACTGGTTGTACGCGAGCTGCACCGGCCGGTCGACGAGTCCCGAGGCGATCAGCGCCTTGTTGACCAGCCCCGTGCGCTGCAACAGCACGAGCCACGCATAGGTGCGCACGAGTACGCTGGTCCAGAACGGCAGAATCACCATGCCGAGCACGAGCGCGCTTAGCTTCGGCGGCAACGAGGCGGCGAAGTAGGCCACGGGATAGCCGAGCAGCAGCGTGATGACGGTCACGATGATGCTCAGCTTGAACGTCAGCAGAAACGTTTCGACGTAAGCGCCGGTGAACATACGCCGGTAGTTTTCGAGCGTGAAGCCGTCGTGATAGATGGACTGCCACGACAGCCAAGCGAGCGGCACGACCAGCAGCACGACGATCACGAGGAGCGCCGGCGTCATCAGGAGAAGCATCGTGCGATCCTCGCGGCGCTGGTAGCGCGCGGCGGGATCGGACTCGGTGGCCTGCATCAAGGTGGTTCCCTGGAGCATCCGTTTGGCGGTTGTCATCATGCACCTACGGCGTCGAGAAACTGATACCACGCCGCGACGAGTCTCACACCCGGCGCGCGCAGCGAATGAAAGGGCACGGGCCGCAGGCCGGGCGCGCCGAGCAGCGAGAGCTCGGGCGTTTCGCCGAGCGCGAGCGCGGCGGCATGCTGGCCGAGCAGGCTCGCCATCGCGACGCCTGCTCCGTTATACCCCAGACAGAAGGTCGTGGCGTCGTCGCTGCGTCCGACATGCGGCAGCGAATTGAACGTCATGCCCACATAACCGGACCAGCGATATTCCACACGCACGTCCGCGAGATCGGGAAAGAGCGCGACCATCGCACGTTGCAGCGCGTCGAAGCCGGTTGTTTGGCCTTCCTTGCCGAACGCGTCGCGTCCGCCGAACAGCATGCGGCCGTCCACTTTGCGGAACCACTTCATCATGCGGCGCGTTTCGGTGTAGCTGCGGCGCTCGACCATCAGGCGCGCGTCGAGCTCGGCGGGAAGGCGCTCGGTGGCGATCATCGCGCTGCGAAACGGCACGAGTTCGCGTTGATACGCCGAGGTCGCCGCCGTGAGATCCGAATACGCATTGGTCGCGACGATGACCTGCTTCGCGCGCACCGTGCCGCCGGGCGTGCGCAGCGTCACGCGCGTCTCGCCGGGCGCACGTTGCATCTGCCGCACCGGTGTAGATTCGTAGATCGGCACGCCTCGCAGCGTGAGGCCGCGCGCGAGGCCGCGCACGTATTCGAGCGGCAGAATGGTGCCGGCGTCGGCGCTCAGCACGCCGCCGACAAAGCCCTTCGAACCCGTCTCGTGCTCGATGGCGGCGCGCGATTGCACGGTCATCGAGGTATCGCCGAGATGCGAGCGAACCCAGTCGGCTTCGGCGCGAATCGCGGCGAACGCAGCCTCCGTGTGAGCGCAGCGCAGGCTGCCGGTATGTTCGAAGCGGGCGCGTGCCAACTGGAACTCGTCGACCAGCGTCTCCACGACCCGCACGCCTTCATGCGCGAGTCGATGCATGCGCTTCGCGGTATCGAGGCCGTGCAGCTTGTCGATGGTGGGAAACGACAGTCTGAACTTCGACGACACCACGCCGCCATTGCGCCCGCTCGCGCCCCAGCCGACCGGATTCGCATCGAGCACGACGCAGTCGACGCCGCGCTTTTGCAGCGCATACGCGGCGGCGAGACCCGAGTAGCCCGCGCCGATCACGGCGACCTCGACTTCGAGATCGCGCGCGAGCGGCACGCCGGTGCTGACCGCCGCGCCGGCGCCTGGCGATGCGGCAAGGAGCGCCCGCCAGAGCGAATCAGGCGCGGGCGTGTGTAGTGTCATCGGCGCGAGCATCGGCTCAGGCGGCGAGGCGCGCTTCGGCTTCGACGGCGTCCGCGAGCGCGCCGAGCGTCGCGAACTTGAAGGTCGGCGTGGTCACGGCTTCCGGAACGGGCGTGGCGCCGAAGCCCTTCACATTCTGACGGCGTTCGATCCAGCAGGTCGCGTAGCCGAGCTTCGTGGCGATGCCGATGTCGTGATACTGGCTTTGCGCGGTATGCAGGATTTCGCTGAACTTGTAGCCGAACGCCGCTTGACGGCCGCGGTTGTACGCGAAGAATTGCGGGTCGGGCTTGGCGACGCCGGTTTCGTCGCAGCAGACGGTGTCGTCGAACGGGTCGCCGAGCGTGTGCGCGTAGGCCGAGAGTGCCACGCGGTCCGCGTTGGTCATCGCGACCAGGCGGAAGTGTTTGCGCAGACGCTTGAGCGCGGCGACCGAATCCGCGAACGCCGGCCATTCGAGCACATCGCGCTGGAAGGCGGCGGCCGATTGCGCGTCGTCAGGCAGACCGAGTTCTTTCGCGAGCGAGAGATAGACGTTCGCCATTTCGTGGCTCGAACGGCCCGGATAGGTGGCGCGGCCGCGCATATACGGCTCGAAGATCTGGTCGTCGGTCAGGTCCTTCGCTGCCGGGCCGCCAATGCGCCGTACGGAAGCGAGCACGCCGCGCTCGAAGTCGATGAGTGTGCCGACGACGTCGAACGTCAGGACCTTGAAATCGGTGAGCTTCATGAAATCATCCTTTTGCAGTGTGCGGTGAATCGGAGAGAGAGTGCCCCACGCGTGGGCGGAGAAAATCAGGCGGGCACGACGATCGTGTCCTGCGGGTCGAGCGTCACGCTCATCTGTGCGCCAGGCTCGGGAATGCGGCGGCGCGCGTCGTGGCCGCCGGGTTGTCTGAGACTGATGGCGGTGCCGTCGGCGAGCGCGGCGAACACGCGCAGGCTCTCGCCCTGATACAGCACCTCGGTGACGCGGCACGACAGACGGTTCACGCCGTCATTGCGTTCGCCGCCGCCGTCGATCACGAGTTTTTCGGTCTGCACCGCGAGCAGCAGTTTGTTGCCGTGCGGCAGCGGATGCGCGGTGCGCAGTACGGTATCGCCAAGACGCACGGCGTCGTCGCCGGCGCGCGTCACGTCGAGCAGCGTCGCCTCGCCGATGAAGCTCGCCACGAACGCATCGCACGGCCGGTCGTAGAGCCGTTCAGGCGTGTCGATCTGCACCAGCCGGCCGTTCTTCAGCACGGCCACGCGGTCGCTCATGGTGAGCGCCTCGCGCTGGTCGTGCGTCACATAGACGATCGTCGCGCCGAGCTTGCGATGCAGCCGCCGCAGTTCGATCTGCATGGTTTCGCGCAACTGCTTGTCGAGCGCGGAGAGCGGCTCGTCCATCAGGATCAGTTGCGGCTCGAACACCATCGCGCGGGCGAGCGCCACGCGCTGCCGCTGGCCGCCGGAAAGCTGGCTGATGCCGCGGCTTTCGTAGCCGGAGAGTTCGACCATCGCGAGCGCGTCGGCGACTTTCTTCGCCCACGTCCCTTTCGGCTGACGGCGCGCGCGCAACGGAAAAGCGACGTTCTCGCCGACGCTCATATGCGGAAACAGCGCGTAGTTCTGAAACACGATGCCGATGTCGCGTTTGTGCGGCGGCGCAAATGTAATGTCGCGTTCGCCGACCCAGACCGCGCCCGAACTCGGCTGCACGAAGCCGCCGAGAATGCCGAGCAAGGTGGTCTTGCCCGAACCCGAGGGGCCGAGCAGCGAGACGAATTCGCCGGGGGCGATGTCGAGTGAAACGTCGTCGAGGGCCACCACCTGGCCATAACGTTTCGCTGCCGATCGGATCGAAACACCTGTTTTCGCTCGTGCGTCCATTGCGTTCTGTCTCGCTGAAGAAGCCTGCGTTAGGGAAAATATAGGCCGCGTCCTTTTTGGCGGCAATTCCCAAATTGTTGGAGAAGGCATAACATCAGGTCATGCCTAACCTTCGCAAAAAACTGCCGAGCGCCAATGCGCTGTTCGTGTTCGAAGCTGCCGCGCGCTGCGGCAACTTCACGCGCGCGGCGCAGGAGTTATATGTGAGCCAGCCCGCGGTGAGCCGCATGCTGGCGCGCATGGAAGACCATCTCGGCGTGCGCCTGTTCGAGCGCGTGCGCGGCGGTATCGAGCTGACCGAGAACGGCAAGATTCTTTACCGGAAGATTTCCGAGGGCTTCAATGGCATTGAAGGCGCGATCCGCGAGATCGAGGCGCGCGCCACGGGCGTGGAGTCGGTCACGCTGTCGGTGTCCACGGCCTTCACCACGCACTGGCTGATGCCGCGCATGAACCGGCTGAATCAGGCGTTCCCGAACGTCGACTTACGGTTTCAACTGATCTCGGGGCGCATTGGCGGGCCGCTCGTCGATGTGGATCTCGGCATGCGCTTTCGGCGCGAGGACGAGATCGGCGAGAACAGCGTGCTGGTCATGCCGGAGACGCTGCTGCCGGTGTGCAACCGGCGCTATGACGAGATCGCGGCCACGGAGGCGGGGCGCGCGCATGGCGACACGGTGATCGTCATGGACGACGGCGAGCGCGGCTGGCATGACCGCTTTGAAGCGTTCGCCGCACACGGGCGGCACGCCGCGAGCATGCTGAGCTTCAACGACTACGCGATCGTCGTGCAGGCCGCGTTGCTCGGCCAGGGCGTCGCGCTCGGCTGGCTGAACGTGGTGTCGCACTGGCTGCTGGAGGGCGCGCTTCAGCCGGCCGAACAGGAACTGATCGTCACGAACCGGCGCTGCTGTCTGGTGTGGCCGGAGAGCCGCGCGCTGCGGCCGGCCGCGGCCGACGTGCGCGACTGGATCATCGAGGAAACGCGCGCCGACGTGCGCGCGGTCGATCGCGCGTATCCGAAGCTCGGGCTGCGCCGCTCGCTGGCCGACGCGGGATTGGCGATCGGGTAGGGCTCTCGGGCATTCATCGACCTTTCTGGCGCAGTGCAATACTGCCGCCGTCGCTTCAAGGCTAGTTCTCGACGTCATTATTCGGTCACGAACCTCACGCAGTATTACCGACGGCCTTCAATCGGCCGACGGGCCGCAGGCCGGCCCGCCCTCACGTCTTTCGCACATCCACGCGGACAAAGCGCCCATGTACAACGCCGCGCGCCCGATCCGTCGACAAACAAGCATTCCAATCAAGGAGACACCGTGTCTCGTTCAAGAATCTTTGCTCTGACGGCGATCGCTTCGTCGCTTTTCGTCGCAACGGGCGCGCACGCTGGCGTCGATCTTATTGCGGTTGGCCAACTGAGCGGCCTGACGGGCGATCTATCGAAGGAAACCGCGGCGCCGCTGGAGAACGGTGTGGCGGGCAATCTGCTCGGCGGCCTCGGTTCGGGCATCGCTTACGCGGGATGCCACACGTTCGTCGCCGTGCCGGACCGCGGCCCGAATGCCGTGTCGTACAACGCGGCGATCGACGACACCGCCTCGTACATCAACCGTTTTCAGACCTTGCGCCTGCGCCTGAATCCCGGCGCGGCCGGCGCCTCGCTTCCGTACACGATGACGCCGACCCTGCTCGCCACGACGCTGCTCCACGCGAACGACAGGCTGGTCTACGGCACAGGCGCTGCCGCGGGCGTGCCCAACGGCGCGCCGGCGCTCAACCGCCGCAATCACACCAACTACTTCACCGGCCGCTCGGACAACTTCGATCCGGCGCGCCTGTCGACTAACGACCGCGACGCGCGCTTCGATCCCGAAAGCGTGCGCGTGAGCAACGACGGCGACAGCGTCTTCATCTCGGACGAGTACGGCCCTTACGTTTATCGTTTCGATCGCCGCACCGGCCGCCGCATCGACACGTACAAGCTGCCGGACGCATTTGCGGTTGCCACGCTGAGCCCGATCGGCAACGACGAAATAGCGGAGAACACCTCGGGCCGGGTCGCCAACAAGGGCATGGAAGGCCTCGCGATCTCGCCGGACGGCAAGACGCTGTTCGGCGCGATGCAAAGCCCGCTGATCCAGGATGGCGGGACGAACGGCGCGTACACCCGTATCGTCAGGATCGACGTGCGCACCGGCAGGACGACCCAGTTCGCGTATCCGCTGACGAACATCGGCACGGCGGCCAAGCCCAAATATCCGACCATCAGCGACGTGGTCGCCGTCAACGATCACGAATTGCTGATGGACGAGCGGGACGGCCAGGGGCTCGGCGATAACTCGACGGCCGTGTTCAAGAAGGTGTTCCATATCGACCTGAACGGGGCTCAGGACGTGAGCAACGCGAGCGGCGAGGCCGGCCTCGCGCCGTACGCGGTGCAGAAGACGCTGTTTCTGGATGTGGTCGCCACGCTCACCGCGCACGGCTACAACGCGAACGATATTCCGGCGAAGCTGGAGGGTCTGGCTTTCGGTCCCGATGTCGTGGTCGGCGGTGTGAAGAAGCACACGCTGTTCGTCGCCAACGACAACGACTTCCTGGGCACGATCACCGACACCAAGCATCCGGCCGGCATCGCGAACCCGAATCAGTTTTTCGCCTTCGCGTGGGACCCGAGCGACTTGCCGGATTACGTTGCGCAGAAATTGCCTAGCGTGGATGACGATCATCATGGCGATCACCGCCGTGACCACGGCGAGTCGGACCGTATGTGCGGTCCCGATCGCGACGACGATCATTGAGCCGCTGACGCGCGCCTCGTATCTCCCGACGCGCATTGAAGCAACAGAAGGGCGGCGCTGGCCTATGCCGGCGCCGCTACATTAAGCTAAGCGTCAGCGCCTTGCGCCACGATCAGATCGAGCGAGCCGGCGAGAATCGATCGGGCGAGTTCCGGATCGTCGACGGCACGCGCAAGCGTCACCGCGCCGACGATGGTCGCGACGATCCCGAGCGCCAGGTTTTCGCTACCACCCGCCAACGTCTGCGCGATTCGCGATGCCAGCTTGTGCACGTATTGCGTCAGACGATCGCGAACTTCCGGTGCCGCGTGCCGCGCCTCACCGGCAAGCGCGCACAACGCGCAGCCGTTGCCCGGATTCTTGATGTGTTTCTCGCTGAGAAACATGTCGGCGATCGCCCGCAACGGTTCTTTCTTCGCCGACCCGTTCGCGTTCGCCGCCGCGATTGAAGCGGCGATACGTTTCTCGCTTTGCGCGACGGCATATTCCAGCGCCTCGACGATCAACGCGTCACGCGACTCAAAGTGGCCGTAGAACGCGCCATGCGTGAGACCGGCGCGCCGCATGCAGTCCGCCACGCCGAGCGCCTCGATCCCGTCTTCGCGAATCTGCCGCGCCGCAGTTTCCAGCACGCGCTGACGGCTTTCTGCTTTTTGCGCCTGCGAGTAGCCCATTTCCGTCACCCCTCTTGACAATCTGCATGATGAGCATAATACTGAAAATGTGCATGATGATCAACATGCAGATTGTTGGATGAGGGCGTCTTTGGCGGATGTCCGTACGCGGCGGCGCTTTTTGGCCGCTTAACCGTTACATGCGTCGCGCGGCCGTGATTTCCGGCGCGTTGGCGGCGCAATCCAGGAGAGAGATGATGCGATTCACGGGAAAAACAGCGTTGGTTACCGGTGGAAATAGCGGCATTGGTTTCGTCACGGCGAAGCTGCTGATTGCCGAAGGCGCGCAAGTGGTGATCACCGGCCGCGACAGTGCGAAGCTGGATCAGGCCGTGTCCGAGCTCGGCGAAAACGCGCTGGGCGTGCGTGCCAATCTGGATAACGAAGCGGATATCGACTCGTTGTTCGAACAGATCAAGAGCAAATTCGGGTCGCTCGATATCGTGTTCGCCAACGCCGGCATCTCCGGTCCGACGCCGCTCGGCGGCACGACGGCCGCGGCGTTCGAGGCGATTCTTCGCACGAATCTGACGGCGGTCTTTCTGACCGTGCAAGCCGCATTGCCGTTGATGAGCGAGGGTGGCGCGGTCGTGTTGAACGGTTCGGTGATGCGTGAACTCGGCTCGCCTGGTTCGTCGGCGTATTCGGCCACCAAGGCGGGCATCACGGGCATGGCGAAGGTCTTCGCGTCGGAGCTGGTGCAGCGTGGCATTCGCGTGAATACGGTGATCCCCGGCGGCACGCGCACGCCGATCTGGACGCGTGGCGCGCGCGAAGGCGCGACGCTCGACGGCACCGAACAGGCCCTCGCGCCGCGTGTTCCGATGGCGCGCCTCGCCGCTCCGGAAGAAGTCGCGGCTGCGGTGCTGTTCCTGGCTTCCAGCGATGCGTCGGGAATGACGGGCGCGGAGATCGTCGTGGACGGCGGCACGATCGGAGCACCGTGGGGCGCGCCGATTTTCCGCCAGGGTTAAGGCCAGGTTAGACGTAGGTAGCCGCGCCGAAGGATGAGTCGGCGCGGCTATTGACCTCAATACGCCCCACTCACCAGATTGTTCGGCGCACCATCGACGAAGTTCTCGATGTTATCCATCAACTGATTCGCCAAACTCTGCTGCGCCTCGTCCGATGCCCACGCCACGTGCGGCGTCAGAATCACATTCGGCCGGCCGGCGGCGCGCAACAGCGGATTGTCGTCGGCGGGCGGCTCGCCCGCGGTCACGTCGAAACCCGCGCCGCTGATCAGACCTTCGTCGAGCGCCTGCACGAGCGCGGCTTCATCGACGAGCCCGCCCCGCGCTGTATTGATGATCAACGGCCGGCGCTTCATCGCGCGAAACTCGGGCATGGCGAGCATGTTGCGCGTGTGCGGCGTGAGCGGACTGTGCACGGTGATGATGTCGCTGGTCGCGAGCACTTCATCCCACGGCGTATACAGCGGACCGAGTCCTTCGCGTCCCTTGTGCGCGGCGAACATCGGCTGCATGCCGAAGGCTTTGCCGAGTTCCGCCACGCGCTGCCCAAGCACCCCTTCGCCGATGATGCCGAGCCGCGCGCCGGCCAGATCGTGAATCGCATGCGTGAAGAAACAGAACTGCCCGGACTTTTGCCACTCGCCGGCGAGCACGTCGTCGCGATAGGCGACCAGATTGCGCCGCAGCGCGAGGATTAGCGCGAACGTATGCTCGGGCACGGTGTTGATCGCGTAGCCGCGAATATTGCTCACCGCAATGCCGAGCCGCTGAGCCGCCGCCTTGTCGACGCAATCCGTGCCGGTCGCGGCCACCGCGACGAGCTTCAGCTGCGGCAACTGCTCCAGCACTTCGCCCGTCAGCGCCACCTTGTTGGTAATCGCAATCGACGCGCCGGCCAGACGCTCGATCAATTGATCCGGCGTGGTGCGGTCGTGCTCGATCAACTGATGCTCGAAGCGCGGCTCACGCAACACGATCTGCGGTGCGAGGGTCGTGCGGTCCAGAAAAACGATCTTGTGCATGGTCATGTCCCCGATGATTTACAGGTGCCGCTTCGCTTCAGCGACGATATGCTGCGCGGTGATGCCGAAGTGCTCGTACAGAGTCTCCGCCGAAGCCGACGCGCCGTAACCGGTCATGCCGACAAACCCGCCTCGTTCGCCGAGATAGCGATCCCAGCCGAACCGCAACGCCGCTTCCACGCCGACTCGCACGGTGCCCGAACCGAGCACGGCTGCACGATAGGCGTCGTCCTGTTCGTCGAAAATCTCCCAGCACGGCATGGACACCACGGCCGTCGCGATGCCTTCGTCCTGCAACTGGCGGCGCGCCTGCAAGGCCAACGCGACTTCGGAACCGGTTGCCAACAGCGTCACAGCGCGCGCTCCGCCCTCGGCTTCGGCCAGCACGTAAGCGCCGCGCTGCGAGAGCGGCTCGGCGCTATATTCACGGCGCACCAACGGCAGCGCCTGGCGCGCGAACACCAGCGTGCTCGGCCCGCGCCGATGTTCGAGCGCGAGCGCCCAGCACTCGGCGGCTTCGACGGCATCGGCGGGACGCAGCACGCGCATATTCGGCATCGCGCGCAGCGAGGCGAGAATCTCGACGGGTTGATGCGTCGGGCCATTTTTGCCGACGCCGATCGAATCGTGACTGAACACGTAGTGCACCGGCAGGCCCATCAGCGCCGCCATGCGCATGGCCGGACGCTGATAGTCGGAGAACGCCAGATAGGTGACGCTCGTCGCGATCACGCCGCCATGCGCGGCCATGCCGTTGGCCATCGAGCCCATCACGTGTTCGCGCACGCCGCAGTGGACGTAGGCGCCGCTGCGGTCGGCGGCGGTGAAGGCGTGCAACTGGCGCTTGTGGCTCGTGGGCGCTTCGAGATCGGCGCAACCGACCATGCGTTCCGGCAACAGCGGCGCGAGCAGATCGCTGATCTCGCCCGATACGGTGATGCCGGGCTGCGGCTCGTCGCGCTCCACGGCGCGCTTGCGGTAGTCGTCCAGCACGTCGTGCCAGCCATGCGGCAGGTGGCCTGACTGGACCCGTTCGAACTCGTCCCGCTGCGCGGCGGGCAACGCGGCGAGACGTTCGTGCCATGCGTAATACTGCGGGTCGCTACGCCGCCCTGCCGCGCGCCATGCTGCGAGAATCTCCGCGGGTATCTCGAACGGCGCGTGCGGCCAGCCGAGTGCGTCGCGCGCCGCGTCGGCGTCAGTCTGGAACAGTTTGCCGCTATGGCCGCCGCGCTGTCCTTGCAGACGCGCGATGCCGCGGCCGATCACGGTCTTGCACGCGATCATCGAAGGCCGCGGGTCCGCGCGAGCGATGGTCAGCGCCGCCGATACCGCTTCGAGATCGTGCCCGTCGACTTCGACGACATGCCAGCCGCCGACGCGAAAGCGCGCGCAGACGTCCTCGCTGATCGAGAGAGAAGTGCTGCCGTCGTCGGTAATCTGGTTGTCATCCCAGCAGAGGATCAGCTTGCCCAGTTGCAGATGCCCGGCCAGCGAAATCATCTCCTGGCCGATGCCTTCCTGCAGACAACCGTCGCCGACGAATGCATACGTGTAGTGGTCGACGAGGTCGCCGCCGAATTTCGCCGCGAGATACGCTTCGGCGATAGCCATGCCGAATGCGTTGGCGATGCCCTGGCCGAGCGGGCCGGTGGTGGCCTCGATACCGTGCGCCGGTTCGTACTCGGGATGGCCCGCGCAATGCGAGCCGAGTTCGCGGAAGGTCTTGATCTGCTCGAGTCCGATGGCGTGATAGCCGGTGAGATACAGCAGCGCATACAGCAGCAGCGAACCGTGGCCGTTCGACAGCACGAAGCGGTCGCGGTCGGGCCAGGTCGGATCGGCGGGATTGAATTTCAGGTGACGGGTGAATAGCGCGGTGGCAATTTCCGCCATGCCGAGCGGCACGCCCTGGTGGCCTTCGCCGGCACGCAGAATCGCATCGATGGAAAGAAAGCGGATCGCGTCGGCCAGGGGCAAGCGCGCAGCTTGCGCGGCTGATACCGACGCAACCTGCGGCGACGCAGCGATCGAGACAGACGAAGCGTTCAGCGCAGCAGACGGGGCTTCGGTGGTGGACATGGCAAAAGGCTCCTCTACGCCGCTGCATCACGCGCAGCGGCGGCAACAGACAAATCGAACGGACGGGCCCGAAGCGGGCGGAAGAACATCGCGCGAGACGGCGCGGCGCCTGCCTCGCGCTTGAAGCGATCAAGGACTCAATGCAGGAAGCCCGTCGAAATCCACGGCACGGCGGCCACGATGATCAGCCCGGCCATCAACGCGGCGATGTAGCCGAGAATCGGCTTCATGCCTTCGTCCGGATGGATGCGGCTCACCGCGCAAGCGGAGTAGTAGCCCACGCCGAACGGCGGCGCGAACAGGCCCACGCCCATCGAGAGGATCACGACCATCGCGTAATGCACGTCGTGGATATGCATGGCTCGCGCGATCGGAAACATCAGCGGGCCGAACAGCACGATGGCCGGAATGCCTTCGAGCACGCTGCCGAGAATCACGAACATGCAGATCGACGCCGCCATGAACATCGCCGCGCCGCCAGGCAAACCGCCCAGAGTCTGCGCGAGTTGCCCCGAGAAGCCGGATTGCGTCAACGCCCACGCCATTGCGGTAGCCGCGCCGATGATCAGCAGGATCGCGCCGGAGAGCGTCGCCGTATCGATCAGCATCGGCTTGAGCCGCGTCCACTCGAAACGGCGGTAGATCAGCAAGCCGGCCAGCACCGCATACGCAATGCCGATGGTGGACACTTCGGTCGCCGTCGCGATGCCTTCGACCACCGCCGCGCGAATCACGAACGGCAGCGCGATCGCCGGAAACGCGATCACCAGCTTGCGCAGAATCTCGCCGCGGGTCGCGCGCTTGACGCCCGACATATCTTCGCGCCGATAGCGCCATTGCACGACGATGCACAGCGTGATCGCCAGCACGATGCCCGGCAGCATGCCGCCCGTGAAGAGCGCCGAGATCGACACGCCGGTCACCGAGCCGAGCGTGATCAGCACGAGGCTAGGCGGAATCGTCTCGGTCTGCGCGCCGGTCGCGGCGAGCAACGCGACCAGATCGCCGGGTTTCGCGCCGCGCGCTTTCATCTCCGGAAACAGGACCGGCGCGACCGCCGCCATGTCGGCGGCCTTCGATCCCGAGATGCCGGATACCAAATACATGGCGCCGACCAGCACGTACGAGAGACCGCCGCGCACGTGACCGAGCAGGCTCGCGAGAAACGCGATCATCGCCGCGGCCATGCCGGTCATCTCGATCAACTGGCCGAGGAACACGAACAGCGGCACGGAGAGCAGGATCAGATGCGACATGCCTTCGTCCATCCGGCCGACCACCACCGGCATTGGCGTGTTCGTGGTCAACGCGAGATAGCCGAAGGTCGCGAGTCCAAACGAGAACGCGATGGGCACGCCGCTCAGCACGCCGAGCGCCACGAGGCCGACGAAGAAGATCAGCAGGTTCAGATTGCCGAGGTCGTGCAACAGCGGCCCGAGCGCGATGAAGATGCCGACCAGCGCGCCGACCGACGCGAGCGCGCCCAGCACGAGGCGCCAGTTGCCCATGCGCGCGAGCCGCACCACGGCGACCAGCAGCATCAGCGCCGAGCCGACCGGCAACGCGGCGGCGCGCCACGAGTTCGACAGTTCGAGCGCGGGCGTGGTGATGAACGACTCGTCCTGCGCGAAGCTGATTGCCGGGCCGATCACCATCGCGAGAAACGCGATCGGCGCCGCGATCGCCACCACGTCGAGAAACGCGCGCACACCCGGCGGCGCCATGCCGACCAGCGCCGTCATCCGCATATGCTCGCCGCGCCGCAAGGCGATCACGGCGCCGAGCATGGCGAGCCAGAGGAACAGCATGGAGGCGAGCTCGTCGGACCAGACGAGGGGCGCGTGCAGGATATAGCGGCTCGTCACGCCGGCCAGCAGCACGACGATTTCCGCGAGCACCAGCAAGGCGGCGGGAATCTCCACCAGATGCCCGAGCGCGGAATCGAGCGCGCAGGCGAAGCGGTGCTGCCGCTCGTGCGAATAAGAGATCGAGATCATCGCATCACCCCAGTTTTCCGACGGACTTCTCCAGCAGACCCCAGGCTTCATCGCCGTATTTGCTCTTCCAGTCGTGGTAGAAGCTCGTCTTGGCCAGCGCGCCGCGGAACGACTCGCGGTCCACGTCGATGAAGGTGATGCCCTTGGTTTTCAGATCGTCGCGCAGGGAACTGCTCAGCTTCGCGATGTCCGCGCGCTGCAGCATCGCGGCCTTCTCGAATTCGCGCGTGACGATGGTGCGGATATCCGCCGGCAGCCGTTCCCACGCGGCGCGGTTGCCGAGAATCCAGTAACCGTCCCACACATGCGAGGTGAGGCTGATGTACTTCTGCACTTCGTAGAGCTTGGCCGTGGCGATGATCGGCAGCGGATTCTCCTGGCCTTCCACCACACCGGTTTGCAAGGCCGAATACAGTTCGTTGAAGTTGATCGGCGCGGGGCCCGCGTCGAGCGCCTTGAACAGCGAGGTCAGCATCGGCGCCTGCGGCACGCGGATCTTGAAGCCTTTCAGATCGGCCGGCACACGCAGTGCGCGCGTGGACGAACTGATTTGCCGGAAGCCGTTGTCCCACACCTTGCTGACCGACACGATGCCGGACTTGCCGATCTGCGCGCGGATGTAATTGCCGAGGTCGCCGTCCATGGCTTTCCACACCGCGTCGTAGTCCTTGAACGCGAAGCCGGTGTTGACGATGCCGGCAGCCGGCGTGAGCGTCGCGAGAATCGACGAGGCCTGGTTGAAGAACTCCACGCCGCCGTTGCGTACTTGCGAGAGCAGATCGGTGTCGGAGCCGAGCTGGTTCTGCGGAAACAGCTTGATGTCGAGGCGGCCGTTGGTCGCCTCGCGAATGTGATTGATCGCCTCCTGGGCGCGGATATTGACCGGATGAGTCGGGTCCTGGCCGGTGGCGAGCTTGTACGAGAACTCGGGCGCCGCCATGGCGCGCCGCGAGACGCTCCATAACGGCACGGCTGCGGACAAGGTCGCACCGGCTTTCAGAAAGGTGCGGCGGCTGATGCCCTGCGGGGCGTTCGAACGGGTAGTCATGGTGTCTTCCTCCAAACCTGGATCGCGCGTCGTTATGTTTTTCGAACTTCGAGCGCGGCGGCTGCACGTGTCGCGCGCCGCGCCTGTTTGTTATCTACTACTGGGTCTCCATCGTCGCCGCCGGCCTCCCGCCGTGCAGCCCGTCCTGCTGGAGCAAATCAGCCGTGAATCAGCATGCCGCCGTTTACGTCGATCACCGCGCCGGTGATATACGACGACAGGTCCGACGCAAGGAACAGGAACGCACCGGCCACATCGTCGGGCACGCCGAGGCGATTCAACGGAATGCCCGAAAGAATCTCGACGCGTTTGTCGTCGCTGATCTTGCCGGCGTTGATGTCAGTCTGGATCAGGCCCGGTGTCACGCAGTTCACGCGGATGCCGTCGTTGCCGAGTTCGCGCGCCATCGCTTTCGCGAGACCGAGCACGCCGGCCTTGGCCGCCGAATAGTGCGGACCGCCGAGAATGCCGCCACCGCGCTGCGCGGACACCGACGACATGCAGCCGATCGACCCGCTCTTCTGTTTCTTCATTTGCGGCACGACCGCTTGCGACAGATACAGCACGCCGCGCAAGTTGACGTCGAGAATGCGGTCCCAGCTTTCCGGGTCGATGTCGAGGAATTTGGCGGCCTGGGTGATGCCGGCGTTATTGATCAGGATATCGATCGAACCGAAATCGGCGACGGTGCGTTCGACAGCGGCCTGACAGGCAGCGCGGTCGGTGACATTGCACACATAGCCGCGATGCTCCGGCCCGATCGAAGCGGCGGCTTCTATGGCGGCCTTTTCGTCGAGATCGAAAATGGCGATGCGCGCGCCATGAGCGGCGAATTTGCGTGCGGTCGCCATGCCGATGCCGCGCGGCGATGCGCCGCCGGAAATGACGGCGACCTTGCCGTCGAGAAGACGTGACTCTGACATGATGCGGATCTCCTGAATGTGATGCTTATGGTTTGCTACGTCGTTGGCTATGGGTGACTACGCTTGCTTGCGCTGACCAAGGTCTAGCGCAGCCAGCCTTTGATGGTGTCGCACATCGCCTCGGTCGAAATGCCGTAGCGGTCGTGCAGCGTCGGCAGCGCGCCGGCATCGAGAAAGGCGTCGGGCAGGCCGATCTGACGGAAGGGCGGCGTAACGCCGTTGGTCAGCAGCACGGTGGCCACCGCCTCGCCGAGCCCGCCGATCACCGTATGGTTCTCCGCGACGATCACGAGGCGCCCAGGCCGGCGCGCTTCGCGCAGCAGCGTGACGGCGTCGAGCGGCTTGATGGTCGGCACGTGCAGCACGCCCACGTCGATGCGGTCGGCGGCGAGCGCCTTGGCCGTTTCGAGCGCGCGCATCGTCATGATCCCGGACGAGATGATCAGCACTTCGGCGCCGTCGCGCAGCAGCTTGGCTTTGCCGAGTTCGAACTGATAGTCGTATTCGTCGAGCACGACTGGCACGTTGCCGCGCAGCAGCCGTGCGTAAACCGGGCCGCGATGGTCGGCAATCGCCGGCACCATCTGTTCGATTTCGAGCGCATCGCACGGGTCGATCACCGTGAGGTTCGGCATCGCGCGGAACAGGGCGAGGTCTTCGGCTGCCTGGTGGCTCGGGCCGTAGCCGGTCGTGAGGCCGGGCAATGCGCACACCAGCTTGACGTCGAGGTTGTCCTCGGCGATCGCCTGATGGATGAAGTCGTAAGCGCGACGCGCGGCGAACACCGCATAGGTGGTGACGAACGGCTGCGCGCCTTCGTGCGCCATGCCGGCGGCCGCGCCCATCAGCAGCTGCTCGGCCATGCCCATCTGATAGAAGCGCTCGGGGTATTCCTTCGCGAACAGATGCAGGTCGGTGTATTTGCCGAGGTCGGCGGTCATGCCGACCACTTCGGGCCGGTTGCGCGCCAGTTCCACCAGCGCGTGGCCGAACGGAGCGGAGCGGGTGATCTGCCCTTCACCGGCGATCGAGGCGATCATCGCCGAGGTTTTCAAACGCGGTTTCGGTACGGCGGCGCTCATACGGTTCTCCCGGCTTCGAGCGCCTGCAGCGCGAGTTGCCACTCGTGCGCATCGACGCGGATAAAGTGGTTCTTCTCGCGTGCTTCGAGGAACGGCACGCCGCAGCCCATGCGCGTATCGCAGACGATGATCCGCGGCTGCGCTTCAGGATGTGCGCGCGCCGCATCGAACGCGGCGACCACCGCTGGGAGATCGTTGCCGTCCACGCGTTGCACGAACCAGCCGAATGCCTGCAGCTTCTCGACCAGCGGCTCGAACGCCATGACCGCGGAAGACGGCCCGTCGGCCTGCTGGTTGTTGACGTCGACCATCGCGATCAGGTTGTCGAGCTTCCAGTGCGCGGCGGACATCAGGCCTTCCCACACCGCGCCTTCGTCGAGTTCGCCGTCCGAGAACAGCGTGTAGACGGTAACGTCCGAACCTTTGCGCTTTAGCCCGAGGCAGCGGCCGACCGCAATCGTCAGCCCCTGGCCGAGCGAGCCGCCGGACATCTCCATGCCGGGCGTGTAGCTCGCCATGCCGGACATCGGCAGGCGGCTGTCGTCGCTGCCGTAGGTCTCCAGTTCTTCATCGGCGATGATGCGGGCTTCGATCAGCGCCGCGTACAGGGCGATCGCGTAATGGCCGTTGGAGAGCAGGAAACGGTCGCGGCCTTCCCAATCGGGATCATCGGCGCGATAACGCATGGCGCGGAAGTAAGCGACCGCCAGCACGTCGGCGATGTCGAGCGCCTGGCCGATATAGCCTTGCCCTTGCACCTCGCCCATGCGCAGCGCGTTGCGGCGGATCTGGTAGGCGTGCTCCGCGAGTTCGGGATACGGTGCGGTTTCTCTCAGGTTCACTGTTTCGTCTCCTCTTTTGCGTGGGCCGCATCGATGCCGCAGCCAGTGATGACAAGCGTAATCGCACGCCAGCAAGCGCTCAAACGAATTAAGATGGGCCGATAGATGAATTGAATTCACGTGGATGCTGCCATGCACAATCGGGTCACTCTCAAGTCGATACAAGCCTTCGAAGCGGCCGCACGGCTTTCGTCGTTCGCGCTTGCAGCAGAAGAACTGTTCGTGACGCCCTCGGCGATCAGCCATCAAATCAAGCTGCTCGAAGAGCAATTGAGCATTCGTCTGTTCCATCGGCTGCATCGCACGGTGCTGCTGACGGACTCGGGACGGCAATACGCAGAGGAAATCACTTCGGCGTTCGCGCGCATCGACGCCGCCACGCGCGAGATCGGCCGCGTGGCGAAGAGCGACATCCTCACGATTCACTGCACGCCGAGTTTCGCGACCCAATGGCTGATGCCGCGCATCGCGCGCTTCAGCGCGGCGCATACCGATATCGACGTGCGTTTGAATGCGTCATCAGAAGCGGCGGACCTGATTTCGGGAGCCGTCGATATCGACATTCGCTATGGTCCGCGCAAGCTGCAGCCGGCCGGCACCCTGGTGCTGGAACTGCCGCCGGAGACGATCGTGCCGCTGTGCGCGCCGGCGCTGATGAGCGGCGACTATCCGCTGCGCAGCGTCGCGGACCTGCAGCACCATCCGCTGATTCACAGCGAGGGTTGTCTGGTCGGCTGGCGGGACTGGATGCGTTTGCATCGCAAGGCTCGGATCGATATCGGACGCGGGCCGCGCTTCGATCGCTCGTTCATGGCGTTGAGCGCCGCGGTCGACGGTTTGGGGGTGTGTCTGGAGAGCCTGCTGCTCGCGCAACGCGAACTGGAAACCGGGCGGCTCGTCGCGCCGTTCGGCGTGGACGGACTCAGCGTGAATGGCTATACGTTGAATCTGTTGAAGTCGCGCGCTGATTTGCCGAAGCTGCGCAGCTTTCAGGACTGGTTGTTTGCTGAGTTGGAAAGGTGAGATGCGCGGGGCGGGCTTCGAATGGCGAGTCTCGCCTAGTCGTTCGCCGACGCAATTCCAGATGGGCTAGCCAGGTTTTCTCTCCAGTCTTGTGAGGTTGAAGGACGTCCCGTCCTGACCATGCATGACGCGACCTCGCAGCGTTCAATCGTACGGTGCGACGCACTGTAAAGAACTTCAGATTCCTTAATTGTTCTGAATGCGGATCCTCGCCGGTCGACGTATTCAGCGACGCCGCGCGCTGCGTCGCAAGCTTTCATTCGGTCTTTTTTAATAACAATTAAGGACTTCCACAAGGACTCCGCGAAGCGCGGTCGATAAACTCGGTTTCAGTTTTACTCGCTGCCCGAGCGAGCACGGCACGTCACTCAGACTGCTTTGTCCATTCAATACGGAGCCCGTAATGCCGAAAGAACTCTTGACCCCCGATTCATGTGCGATCGCCCTGATCGACTACCAGCCGCAGATGTTCTTTGGAACGACGTCGCATGAGCGCACCACGATCCTGCACAACGTTCAGGCGCTCGCGAAGGCCTCGAAGCTCTTCAAGGTCCCGACGATCCTGACCACGGTGGCCGCCAAGTCGTTCAGCGGCGACATGGTGCCGGAAGTGCAATCGGTATTTCCCGAGTACACGCCGATCGACCGCACGTCGATGAACTCGTGGGAGGACGTGAATTTCCGCAAGGCCATCGAGGCGACGGGCCGCAAGAAAATCGTGATCGCCGGCCTGTGGACGGAAGTGTGCGTGTCGTTCCCGACCATCCAGATGATCAACGAAGGCTACGAAATCTACGTGCCGACCGATGCCTGCGGCGACGTCACCACGGAAGCGCACGAACGCGCGGTGCAACGCATCATCCAGGCCGGCGCGGTGCCGATGACCTCGCTCCAGTACATGTTCGAACTGCAACGCGACTGGGGACGCAGCGAAACGTACGAAGGCTGCATGGACATCCTGAAGGCGCACAGCGCATACGGCATCGGCGTGCGTTACGCCAAGTCGATTCTCGGCGAGCACGCGAGCGAAGCGGGCTGAAAGGCTGATGAGCTGATGGGCTGATTCGGCGCCACCGACATGGCATGACGGCGGCCAATCACGTATCGACGGATTCCGTGCCGTTCGGTGACAGTCAGGCGGCATCCCCGATACGTTCGCGCCGGCCTCCGTTCGAATACCCGATGGAAGGCGCGCCGACTGTGCGCCTCCAGGTTTCCCTGTTTCCCGATTTCCGGGCTTGCCCGGACGTAGCTCCGTGCGCGCCAACCGGAGCGCTCTCCCATGAGGATCGCCATGACTTCCACACCTTCCGCGCCGACGCCGGCCGAGGTCGTCTTCTTCAACGGCAAGATCGCCACGCAGGACGACAAGCGCTCCTTCGCCGATGCGCTCGCCGTGGCGAACGGCCGCATCGTCGCCGCGGGGTCGCGTGATGCCGTGATGCGGCACGCCAACGACGCCACGCGGCACGTCGATCTGAAAGGCCGCACCGTCATTCCGGGCCTGAACGACTCGCACCTGCACATCATTCGCGGTGGCCTGAATTTCAACATGGAGTTACGCTGGGACGGCGTGCCGTCGCTGGCGGACGCGCTCGAGATGTTGCGCAAGCAGGTGGCCCGCACGCCGGCGCCGCAATGGGTGCGCGTGGTGGGCGGCTGGAACGAATTCCAGTTCGCCGAGCGCCGCGGACCGACGCTCGAAGAAATCAACGCGATTGCGCCGGATACGCCGGTGTTCATCCTGCATCTGTACGACAGCGCGCTTCTGAATGCAGCGGCATTGCGCGCGGTCGGCTATACGAAAGACACGCCCAATCCTCCCGGCGGCGAGATCCAGCGCGACAAGCGCGGTAATCCGACGGGCATGCTGATCGCGCGGCCGAACGCCGGGCTGTTGTATGCGACGCTGGCGAAGGGCCCGAAGCTCGCGCCCGAAGTTCAGCGCAATTCCACGCGCCACTTCATGCGCGAGTTGAACCGCCTCGGCGTGACGAGCGCGATCGACGCAGGCGGCGGCTATCAGGCCTATCCCGACGACTACGCCGTGATCATGGACATGGCGAAGCACAGCGAACTGACCGTGCGGATCGCCTACAACCTGTTCACGCAGAACGCCAGGAAGGAAATCGAAGACTTCGCCAAGTGGGTGAAGATGACCAAGCCCGGCGAGGGCGACGATTTCCTGCGCGTGAACGGCGCCGGCGAAATGCTGGTGTTTTCCGCTGCCGACTTCGAAGACTTCCTGGAACCGCGCCCGGATTTACCGGACACGCTCGAAGACGAACTTGAAGCCGTCGTCAAACTGCTGGTGGCGAACCGCTGGCCGTTCCGTCTGCATGCGACCTACGACGAATCGATCGAACGCTTCCTGAACGTGTTCGAACGCGTGAACGCCGAGATTCCGTTCAACGGGCTGCGCTGGTTCTTCGATCACTGCGAGACCATCACGCAGAAAAATATCGACCGCGTGCGCGCGCTCGGCGGCGGCATTGCGATCCAGCATCGCATGGCGTACCAAGGCGAGTACTTCATCCATCAATACGGCGAAGAGGCGGTGAAGCGCACGCCGCCGATCCGCCACATGCTCGACGCCGGCCTGCCGGTCGGCGCGGGCACGGATGCAACGCGCGTCGCGAGTTTCAACCCGTTCGTCTCGCTGTACTGGATGGTATCGGGCAAGACGGTGGGCGGCACGTCGATGTATTCGAGCGAGAACAAGCTCGACCGGATGGAGGCGTTGCGCCGCTACACGGTGGGCAGCGCATGGTTCTCGAATGAGGAAGACCGCAAGGGCGCGCTGGTGCCCGGCCAGTTCGCGGACTTCGCGGTGCTCAGCGAAGACTACTTCACGGTCGACGAAAGCCGCATCAAGTTCCTGACCTCGGCCATGACGGTGGTGGGCGGCAAGGTCGTCTATGCGGACGACGAGTTCGCGCCACTCGCGCCGCCCGACTTGCCGGTCAGCCCGTCGTGGTCGCCGGTCACGGAATTCGGCGGCTACAGCCGTTACAAGCCGAGCGCGGTGGCGTGCGTGGACGGTTGCGTCAATCTGTGCGGCGTGCATGCCCACGCGCACGGCTGGGCATGGCGCAAGAACGTGCCGGTCAGCGATTCGAACGGTTTCTGGGGCGCGCTGGGATGTAGCTGTTTCGCGTTCTGACATCCACCGATTCGTGCCACCCGACAAGCGAGAACCCTCATGCCGACCCTCAACGATGGCGTGTTGTATGGGCTAGGCATCCTGGTTCTCGATTTCCTCGTCTGGCGCTTCATGGGCCGTAAAACGGACAAGGCGCGCCTCGCACTGCGCGCGCTGATGTTCGGCCTGTCGACTTACGTGCTGTTCAGTTATGGCATGAATCCACTGCGCGCGGCGCCGTGGCCGGACGAGCCGCTGCGCCATCTGCTCGCGCAATTGCTGGAGGTGGTGTGGTGGCTGCAAGGTGCGCGGCTCGTCACGATCGTGCTGGATCGCACCGTGCTGCCGGAGACCTGGCACAAGGAGCGCCTGTTTCAGGACGTGCTCGGTGCGCTGGTGTTCCTGGCGGCGGCGGTCGGCGCGATTGCCTTCGTGTTGGAACTGCCGGTGCGCGGCCTGCTCGCGACTTCGGGCGCGCTCGCGATCGTGCTCGGTCTCGCGATTCAGAGCACGCTCAACGACGTGTTTTCGGGCGTGGTGCTCAACGCGACGGAGCCTTTTGCGATCGGCGACTGGATCACCATCGGCGAGGTCGAAGGCAAGGTGGTGGAGACCAACTGGCGCGCGACCAGCCTGCTCAACGGCCAGGGCAATCTCGTCGTGATTCCCAACAGCGTGGCGGCGCGCACCAATATCGTCAACGCCAACCAGCCTTCGCATACGCACGGCATCAGCGTGCTGCTGCCGGTCAAGCCGTCGATCCGGCCCGCTACCGTGTTGCAGGCGCTCGCCAACGCCGCTGCGAGTTCGGAGAATGTGCTGGCGGATCCGAAGCCGATCGTCAGCGTGCGGCGGGCGACCAATGACGCGATCGAGTACGAGATCGTCTGCTACGTCGATGCGCTCGGCAAGAAGACCGAGGTGCGCAACGAACTGTTCGATCTGGCGCACCGGCATCTGTTATCGCGCGGCGTGGTGCTGCGCCCGTTGTCCGTGCCCGAACCCGTGGTCGACGCCGCGGATGAAAAGCAGCGCCTGCTGCGCAACGTGCTCATCTTCCAGACGCTCGACGACGGCGGGATCGCGGAGCTGGCCACGCAACTGACATGTCATGAGTTCGACATCGACGAGACCATCTACAGCGCCGCCGACGAAAGCGGCCACGCGTTGCACATTCTGGCGCGCGGCGTGGCGAAAGTGACCGTGCCGAAGGACAGCGGCGAGGTCGAATTGCGCCGGCTCGCGCCGGGGGACTCCATCGGTCAGTCGGGCATTCTCGCCGGCGTCAGAACCGGCGTGATCGTTCATGCGATGACGCACGCCACGGTGTTCCGGCTCGACAAGGCCGCGTTGACGCCGATTCTCACGCGGCGTCCCGAAGTGGCGCGCGAAATGTGCCGGCTGCTGTCCGAACACCATGAAACGGAGAAGCTGATGCTGGCGTCTCAGGGCGACGCCGACCAAAGCTCCGGCGGTCTGCTGCAATGGATTCGCGACGGCGTTCGGCGCATCCATGAACTCACGTTGTGAGCGCAGCGAGAAGCGCCGCATCGATTCAGTCTTTTTAAGGATTCGCCAAAGTCTTTGTGAGGTTAATTCGTTACGCTGCACTGAACGGCCGGTCGGCGATGCGCGTCCGCAGCGGAGTGTCGGATAGGGAGGAGATGACGTGAAGAAGAACATTGCGGGAGTCGACATTCCCGACAGTCCGATGGCGCGGGCGGCAACCGATCAGATCCGGGCCACGGAGTCCGGCTTGATGTTTCATCACGCGCTCAGGGCGTTTCTGTTCGGCGCGCTGACCGGCTGGCGCGACAAGCTGAAGTTCGACCCGGAGTTGCTGTACGTGAGCGCGTTGTTTCACAACGTCGGTTTGAATGTGCAACACCGGCGTTCCCCCTATCGCTACGAGGTGGACAGCGCGAATGCGGCGCGCGACTTCATGCTGCAGTACGGCGTCGACGCCGGCGCGATCGACGAGGTCTGGGCCGCGATCGCGTTGCACACCACGCCGGGCATTCCTGAACATTTGTCGCCGCTCGTCGCGTTGGTGAGCGCGGGCGTGCAGATGGATATTCGCGGTGCCCGCTATGACGAATTCACCGCGCAACAGCGCGACGAGATCGTACAGGCCTGTCCGCGTGAAGCCGGCTTCAAGAAGAAGATCATCGAAGCCTACGCGCGCGGCATGGAGCATCGTCCGGAGACGACGTTCGGCACCGTGAATGCCGACGTGCTGGACCGGTGGGACCCGAACTATCGCCGGCTGAATTTCTGCGGGCTGGTGCTGGGTTCGGACTGGGCGAATTGACGCGGCTCGCCGCAAAGAGTGCATCGAAAGGAAATCAGAATGGGCTACATCATTTCATTGGGCGTTGGCTTCGGCATTGGACTTCTCTACTGGCTACTCAAGGTGCAGTCGCCGGCGCCGCCGCTGATCGCGCTCGCCGGCCTGCTCGGGATGGTGCTGGGCGAGCACGCGATACCGGTCGTCAAGGCGCAGTTTTTCGCGCAGACGGCCACGGTTCAGGTCGCCGACCCGCGGCAGAGCACCTCGGCGCAAAAGCCGGCCACGCCCGGCGCGACGAAAGAGGGCGGCTGATCCTGCAAGCCGTCCATTCAGATATTGCTAACAACATCGGGTAATCACATGTTCACATCGCTTCAACGCTTTCGTCCCATCGCGGCTTTCTGTGCGGCCTTGCTGATCGGCCTCGCGCCGGTGTCGTCCGCTTTCGCCGATAACGGCCCGCCGGAAGTCTCGAACGGCAAGACAGCGCTCGCGGCGCGCATGCCCGACGTCTCGGTCGGCGCGCAGTACGACACGACACACGTGTATGTCGCCTCGGCGGATCTCGACGCGTTCGTCACCAGCTTTCTCGCCACGTTCGGCGGCAAGGCATCGCCGCGCGCGGTGTTCACTGTGACGCCGACGCCGAGCAAGACCGCGTCGCAATACGTGCAGACGCCGGTCGGCATGCTGTCGGTGTTCGGCTTCGAAACGCCGATTCCCTATCCGTTCGGCAATGAGCGGACCGGCTATCTCGTCACCAACATCGACCAGGCGGTGAAGGCGGCGCGCGCGGCGGGCGCCGACGTGCTCGTCGATAGCTTCGACGATCCGATCGGCAAGGACGCGATCATCCAGTGGCCGGGCGGCCTGACGATGCAGCTCTATTGGCACACCAAGGCGCCGAACTACGCGCCGCTGCACAGCGTGCCGGATAACCGTGTGTATGTGTCGCGTTATGAAGCCAACAATTTCGTGCGCCGCTGGCTGCATTTTTCGCATGGCAAGGTGGTGTCGGATGATCCGCGCGCCGATGCCGGCGTGATCGGCCGTCCTGGCGAGACGATTCGCGAGATCCGGATCAATTCGGGCTTCGGCCGCATGGTGGTGTTCGTCACGGACGGCAAGCTGCCGTTCCCGTTCGGACGTGAGACGACCGGCTATGCCGTCGACGATCTGGCGCGGACGCTCGAGCGCGCGCAAGCGGCCGGCGCGAAGGTGTTGTCGCAGCCGTACAGCACTGCAGCAGGCAAGAGCGCCGTGCTCGAATTCCCGGGCGGGTATGTCGCCGAAGTGCACGATGGCCAGTAATGCAGGCGTGATGCGGGCGTTGCAGACGTCGCGGTCGCGCCAGCGGTTGCGGCGGCGCTCGGCGCTGCGCGCCGCCCATGCGCTGTTGATCAGCACGGGACTGGCGGTCGTGCTGCCGGCGTCGGCGGCGGATACCGCGCTCGGCGGCGCAGACGATACCAGCACGACCGCCACGCCCAGCAGCACAACGGCGGCCGCCAGCACTTCATGCGCGCGGCCGGCGGTCATGTTCAATCGCTGGCAGGAAAACTGGTCGGCGCTCGCCAATCCGTGCGTGCCGAAGAAGCCCTTCGACTCGCTGAAATACATTCCGCTGTTCGGCAATCCCGACGCGTATATCTC
Source organism: Paraburkholderia sediminicola (assembly GCF_046027355.1). GTDB lineage: Bacteria > Pseudomonadota > Gammaproteobacteria > Burkholderiales > Burkholderiaceae > Paraburkholderia > Paraburkholderia sediminicola_B. The sequence goes on from NZ_JAQQEK010000010.1 coordinate 242,698, forward strand.
GCTCGGCATGGTGCTGCGCGAGCGGCTCGAATTGAACGACGCGCCGCTCTTCGGGCTCGGTTCGGGCCGCGACGACACGTACGTGCTGCAACGTCTTGAAGTCCACGCGGACGTGCGCCTCGGCCCGCACGTGCAGATCTTCACGCAGTTCGAGGATGCGCGCCCGTTCGGCAAGGACAGTGTCTCGCCGGTCGACAAGAATCCGCTCGACCTGCGCCAGGCGTTTGTCGCCATCACCGAACCGCTCGGACCCGGCACCTTCAAGTTTCGTGTCGGCCGGCAGGAGATGGCGTTCGACTTGCAGCGGTTCATCTCCGTGCGTGACGGCCCGAACGTGCGCCAGGCCTTCGACGCCATCTGGGCCGACTATGAAACCGGCCCGTGGCGCTGGATCGCCTATGCGACGCAGCCGGTGCAGTACCGCGACAACTCGGATTTCGACGATGTCTCCAATCGCGATCTGACGTTCAGCGGCGTGCGGGTGGAGCGCAAGGCAGTCGGTCCGGGTGATCTGTCCGCCTACTACTCCCGCTACAACCGCAGCAACGCACACTTTCTCGATGCCACTGGCGACGAACATCGCGACGTGTTCGACGCGCGTTACGCGGGCTCGGTCAATCACATCGACTGGGACGCGGAGGCGATGTATCAGTCGGGCCATGTCGGCAACAAGACGATCGGCGCATGGGCGGTCGGCACGCTCGCCGGCTACACGCTGGCTTCGCTGCCGTGGACGCCGCGTCTCGGCCTGCAAGTGGATGCGGCCTCGGGCGACACGCATCCGGGAGACGGCCGCATCGGCACCTTCAATCCGCTCTTTCCGAACGGCTACTACTTCGCGCTCGCGGGTTATACGGGCTACTCGAACGTGATTCACGTCAAGCCGTCGCTCGTCGTCAAACCGAGCAGCAAGCTGTCGCTGCTCGCGGGCGTGGGGCTGCAATGGCGCGAGACCACCGCCGATGCGGTGTATCAACAAGGCTCGGCGGTCGTGCCGGGGACCGCCGGCCACGGCAGCCGCTGGACCGGTTTCTATACGCAGTTGCGCGCCGACTATGCGGTCACCGTGAATCTCGCCGCCGCGCTCGAAGCCGTGCATTTCCAGGTCGGACCGTCGCTGCGCGAGCTGGGTGCGCGCAACTCCGACTATGTAGGCGCCGAACTCAAGTTCGGCTGGTAACGCGGTGTGGCGGCACCGTGTTATCGGCGAGGCGTGTCGGAAGAGGGATCCGGTTTTACCCGCAAACACTTCGGGAGCAGCATCATGCATGTCGAAACCCCCTTGAAGCAACGCACGGAGACGGCTCAGCACCCGTCGGCGATGCCGGACGACGGCCGCGCTCCAGTGTGGAATCACATGATCAACCGCCTGTTGGCGGGCTATTGCAATGAGACCGAAGGGGAAGCCTATCTGAAGGCGCCGGCGAAACGCGTCGCCGCGGCGGACGCACCGTCGCGGCATATCCAGATCGAAGTACTCGAGCGTCTGTCGGACACCTCGATAGCCGTGCTCTGGCAGGATGCGACCCGTTGCCAATATGTCGACCAGGTGTGGATCTGCTGCCGCGCCCGCATCAAGGGACGCTGCGCATTGAGTGGCGCGACGATTCGCCGTGACGATGCGATCTACAAGCCGAGAATACGCAGCGCGACTCCTGCCAATGCGGACGCCATGATTCTGGCTTCCGTGATTGCGCGCATGCCGTCCACTGTCATGTCGGGCGACTCGCGCTAAACGGCCCAAACCGGCCACGCGATCCGTAGCCGGCAGCCGCTTGCTCAGTACAAAAAATTTGAACGATACGATCAGTTTTTTCCGCACATGCGTATTCGCGGCTGGTCTAGACTTCGGGGACACTTCGCTGAGCAGTCAGTCCTCAGTGGTTCCTCATCCCGCTGTGTCTTGGATACTCAGGCAATGATCCGCATTGGCCCGCTTCATGTGGACCTCGCCAGCCGCGAGCTGTTTCTCGACGGACAGCCTGTGCGCATCGGCAGCCGTGCCTTCGACATCCTCGCCGTGCTGATCGCCGCGAATGGCGCGCTGGTGTCGAAGAACGCCATGCTCGAGCAGGTGTGGCCGGACACCATCGTTGAAGAGAACAATCTTCAGGTGCATATGTCCGCCTTGCGCAAGGTGCTGGGCGAGAGCCGCAACCTGATACAGACCGTGTCGGGAAGAGGCTACCGGCTGGTATCGAGAGAAGCGTCCGCGGAACAGCCGGGCGACGCCATTCGTGATTACGCACTCGACACTACCGAACAAATTCCATCTGTTCGCAACGTTCCCAACAATCTGCCTGCCAGTAGTTCGGCGCTGATCGGCCGGGATCAGGCAATCAGCGACGTTGCGCAGACGCTCGCTTCGACCCGCCACGTCACGCTCGTCGGTTCCGGCGGGATCGGCAAAACCCGTTTGGCCGTCGAGATCGCGCGCAGCTCGCTGGCGCACTTTCCGGAAGGGGTCTATCTGGTGCCGCTTGCGTCCACCGTCGACGCGAATAGCGTGCTTGCCATGTTCGCCAATAGCGTCGGCGTGAGCGCGGCGAGCGGCCCGCTTACGCTGGCGCGCGTCAGCAAGGAACTCGGCGAACGGCGCGTGCTGTTCGTGCTGGATAACTGCGAGCACGTGCTCGGCCCCGCCGCCGAACTGGCCGAAGCGCTATTGAACGTGAGTCCGGCCATCCGGATTCTCGCGACCAGCCGCGAGCCCCTGCGTGTCGTGGACGAGCACCTGTACTGGGTGGCGTCACTCGACGTGCCCGCTCGCGACGATGAGAGCCAGCATGTATTGCAACGCAGTGCCGTCCAGTTGTTCCTGTCACGCGCCCGCGCGATCGACGCGCGTTTTTCGTCCGACGATCGAAGCATTCATCTGACCGGCACCGTGTGCCGCCGCCTGGATGGCATTCCGTTGGCAATCGAACTGGCGGCGGCGCGCGCCGCGATACTCGGCATCGAGACGCTCGCCGACCATCTCGACGACCGCTTCAACATGCTGACGGGCGGCAATCGCACTGCGCTGCCGCGTCACCAGACCTTGAAGGCGACGCTCGACTGGAGTCACGCCTTGCTCGACGACGCGGAGCGCACGACGTTGCGCCGGCTTGGTGTCTTCGTGAACAGCTTCGCGATCGACTCGGCGATCGCCATGGTAAGTGACGACGGGATGCCAGAATCCGACGTGATCAGCGCGCTATCCGGACTCGTCGAAAAATCGCTGGTGGTGATGCACGCGGAGCGCGGCAAGGCAAGCTACCGACTGCTGGAAACCACGCGTGCCTACGCAATGCAAAAGCTCGACGACAACGGCGAGCGGCGCCTCGTCACGCTCAAACACGCGCGCTATTTTGCGGACCTGCTCGAACGCGATTCGTCGAGCGACGCGCGTGAAGCACATGAAGCCCATGATGCAAACGCCGCGAGCGTCGAGCCGGACCGCTGGCATCACCGCATGCGCGAGCAACTCGACGATTTGCGAGCCGCGCTGGCCTGGGCGTTGTCACCCAAAGGCGACGCTGCGCTGGGCGAAACGCTGGCGGTGAAGTTCGTGTCGGTGCTTTATGAACTCTCGCTGGTCGACGAATGCTGCGTCTGGGCAAGGCGCGCTCTCGACGCCGTGGACGCGATCCATCAGGGTTCGCGCTCGCCGCGCCATTTGCGCGTGCGCATGCAACTGCTGGCCGCGCTCGGTGCGGCGCTCGTCTACGTCAACGGACCGAACCGCGAAACGCTCGGCATCTGGGCCGAGGTGCTGGCGCTCGCGATCGCGTCAGACGATCAGACGTTCGAAGCGCGCGCGTTGTGGGGCATGTGGAACGCAAGCCAGTCGGCCGGTGCGGCGCGCAATGGGCTGGCGTTCGCGCGGCGCTTCGCGTCGCTCGCCGCGCAGACGGGCGATACCGCCAACGGGATTCTCGCTCATCGCCTGCTCGGCATTGCCTCGCACTATGCGGGCGATCAGCAAGCGGCGCGCGCCTCGCTCGATCAGTTCTTGCAGCACACCGGCCGCTTGCAATATCGGCTGCCGCTCGGGCAATCCATCGATCAGGGCGTGGTCGGCCGCGCGACGTTTGCCCGCCTGCTCGGCTTGCAGGGCGCGCGCGATCAGGCGCTCAGGGTCGCCGAGGCATGCGTTGCCGAAGCATGCAGGCATGAACAGGCTATCGTCACGTGCTACGTGCTGGTCGAGGCGGAAATTCCGCTGGCGCTGCTGGCGGGCCAGCGAAAGCGGGCGGCTCGCGCCATCGCGTTGTTGATGGACGTGTCGGCGCGCGTTGGGCTGCGTGTGTCGCATGCATGCGGCCGCTGTTTCGACGAATACCTGCACTCGCTGGATGACACCAGTGCGCAGCGTGTTCAGAGTTTTCGCGCCGCGCTGGACGATCTCGACGCGCTCGAATACGCCGCGCCGCGCGCCATGTTCGCCGCGCAGTACGGCCTTGCGCTCGGCCGCGCCGGACAGCGGGACGAGGGCATCGCCGCCGTGGTCGATGCGCTCGCGCAGGGCGACGAGACCGGCGACCAGTGGTATGCCGCCGAACTCAGACGCGTGCACGCCGAATTGCTGCTGATGGAGTACGCCGGCCAGGCACCGTACGGCGATGCGGCGACGCAGGCACAGGCGAGTCTCACCGCGGCACTGGAGGAATCGTTGGCGCAGGGTTGCCGCTCGTTGCAACTGCGGGCCGCGACCAGCCTCGGGCGGCTTTGGCATGCGCAAGGCCGGAGCGTTGAGGCGGTGCAACTGATGAAGTCCGCCTGCGCGCAAATCACGGAGGGCCGCGATTGGGACGACTTCAAAGCCGCTCAAGAACTGCTGCGCGTCGCGGCTAAAGCGTGCGCGAAGGTCGGTGCTTGCGCCAACGTGGAGACCCGGATCGACATGGATGCGGATGCCGCCGCGGCTTCGTTCGACACACCGCCGCCGGACGAAATCAGCGAAGCCTGCTAGTAGTTGAACCTCAACCGTGCAGCATCCGTTGTTGCACCACGTCGTCGATCAAGTCAGGCCGGTCCAACTGCTCGACCCACCATTGCAGCGCCTTGCCGCATTCGTTGTCGCGCCATGCCAGATAGAAATGCGTGACGTCGCGCATGCCGATCACTTCCTTTTGCACCAGTTCGCCTTGGCTCAGCGCATCGACGGCGAGGCATTCCGGAATCGTGCCCGCGGCCAGCCCCTTGATCTGCGCGGCGAGTTTGGCTTCGAGCGTCGGCACCGTGAGCACTTCCTGATTGACGGCAAGCGCGATCGTGCGCGGCGCGAGTTTGCGTGACGTATCGCCGATCGCGACCGCGCGATGGCGCGCGACGATATCCAGCGTGAGCGGTCCGGGTACCGACGCCAGCGGATGATCCGGCGCCACCACGAACACATGCCGCAGCGAGCCGATCGGTTTCGCGATCAGATTGGGAATGGGCGGCGGATCGCCGGCCGCGCCGACGATCAGATCCGCGCGACGAGTGAGCAGCGCATCCCACGAGCCGCCCAGCACTTCTTTCGACAGATGCAGCCGCGTGTCCAGCTTGAGCTTGTAGAACTCGCTGACGTGATGCCAGAGCAGATCGAACGGAATGATCTCGTCGACGGCGATGTGCAACTCGGACTCCCAGCCGTGCTCGATTCGCTTCGCCTTGAATTCGAGCGCTTCGGCCGCTTCCAGCAGACGGCGGCCTTCCTCGACGACCACACGCCCCGCGTGCGTCAGCGTGGCGCGCCGGCCGGTGCGGTCGAACAGCTTGACGCCGAGATCGAGTTCGAGTTTCTGAACCAGATAGCTCAGCGAGGACGGCACCTTGTGAAGCGTTTCGGCGGCGCTCGCAAACGTGCCGGTTCGATCGATTGCATCGAGCACCTGCAGGACTTCAAAAGATAGATTCATGGAGAAGAGCCGGATCTGGCGGGTACGTTCAGCGAGACGTTCAGGATACTGGATTTCCTGAGGAACGGGCCTTGCCCGGATGGGTTCCTGCAGCGCCTTTGCCACATTCTCCAACGTGAGTTCGCCCGGTGCGCCCTCGATCCGCCCCCGCAGGGCATTTTTAACCAAGACGGCCTCCCACGGGACTGGGTATGCTAGGCATACTCAGTCAATTCCTGCGAGGACATCAAGGTGCCGCATTATCTTTGCCATGAGCAGCCGGACCTGCTGGACTTTGAAACGGCCGTGATCGCCGCTCGGCCCGGCGCGGTCGTGCTGGGCCGTTCCGCCCTGCATCCGGGCGGCGGCGGCCAGGTGTCGGACGCGGCCACGCTGACGCACGCGCATGGCACGGTGCGCATCACCGGCGTCGCGGCAGAGGGCGACGTGCTCTGGCATCTGCTCGATGAACCGCTCGAACTGGCCGGCAACGTGCACGTGGCCATCGACGCGGCGCGCCGCGCCACGGTCGCCCAGCTCCATACCGGCACGCATATCCTCAACGCGCTGGTGTATCAGCGCTTTGCCGGCGCGCTCGTGACCGGCGCGCAGATCAACGCCGACGGCACCGCGCGTATGGACTTCGATCTGCCCGACGCGGATAACGACGCGCTGCGCCTGCTGGAAGAACCCGTCAACGAGGTGATCCGCAATGCGATGGACGTGCGCGCCTACTATGTCGGCGCCGATGAAGCGAAAGCGACGCAAGGCCTGATCCGCAGCCTTTCGGTGGCGCCGCCGCCGACGCCGGACGGCACGGTGCGTATCGTCGAGATCGGCGACCTGGACCGCCAGGCGTGCGGCGGCACGCATCTGACCAACACCGCGCAGTCGCGGCCCATCCGCATCGCGAAGATAGAGAACAAGGGCCGTCGTAATCGCCGGGTCAGAATCGAGCTGGTTTGAAGGGCATGGGGGCGCGAGCTATGGAGACATCGGATAAAAGCGAGCCGGAAGTGGTCTGCTGGCGCGACGGCGCGCTCGACGGCGCATGTCTCGCAAGTGCCCGTTACGGCAATCACAAGTTCGACCGGCATCTGCACGACGAACTCGTCATCGTCATGACGGAGGCCGGCGCGGGCCAATGTCATACGCGCGCGGGCAGCGAGGTTGCCGGGCCCGGCAGCGTGCTGGTCTTCGGGCCGGGCGAATACCATAGCGGCGAGGTCTGGGAAGGCCGCGAATGGATTTATCGCGCGATCTATCTCGACATGGAAGGGCTCGGCGCGCTCAGCGCGGTCTTCTCTCCCGACGCGCGCGCCGACAAACCGCTATTGATTCCGCCGGGGCTCTATCAGGATCCGCACCTTGCGGGCCTGCTGGTGAAGGCACATGCGAGCCTGGACGAACAGGGCGCTGTCTCGCTGATGGAGCGTCAGGCGAACTGGTGGGCTGCGATGGGGATGTTGGTCGGGCGCTATGGACGCTCGGGTGAGGAGGCGGCCGAACCCCGGCGCGAATTGCGCAAGATGGAGCAGGTGCGCGAGTACGTCGCCGCCAATTACGAGCGCGATATCTCGGTCGATGAACTGGCGGAACTGGTGGGGCTGAGCCGCTATTACCTCACGCGAGCGTTCTGCAAGGAGTTCGGGTTGCCGCCGCACGCCTACGCGACACAGGTGAGGTTATTGGCGGCGAAGCGCATGCTTGCCTCGGGCCAGAGTGCGGCGACGGCCGCTGCGGCTGTGGGCTTTTACGATCAAAGCCATCTCAACCGGCTGTTCAAGCGGGCGTATGGGATCACGCCTGGTGCGTATGCGGCGTTGAAACCGGGGCATTAGGCGGCGTGCGTTTCGGCAGCCCCATCACACCGGCAAAGGCACATCCTCAATCAACTCCGCGTGCACCGCGCGAATCCTGCGGTCGACGAAATACCCACCGCCTTCCACGTAACGCAGATAAAGCCGCCCGCACAGCGAGCATTGCCACACGGCGCAGCGGTTATACGGAAAGTACCGCGGCGCGATAGGCGCGTCCGCCGCCCAGTAAGTCGTCTTGCCCGGCAGATACTCGCTGAACGTCGGCTCCGGATCGTCCTCCGGCAACAACGTGCCGATTTCCTCGAACTGCGTTTCATCGAGCGACAAAGGCTGCGATTGCCAGCCTTCCAGCGGCGTTTTCGTGCACGTGCAGGGCGCGGTGGCGGGCGTCTGCGCAGCGCGCGCGAGTTCGAGGAGTGTTGCAGCGTTCAGATATTGCGCCATGAGGCTCACAGTCAGTTGTTCATCATCCGTTCCCGGTGCGGGACGACCCACGAGCGGTCGAACTTGCCGTCGGCAATCGACTGCAACGCCGCCGCTTCCTTCGCGTGCTGACGACGCGCGCCTTCGATCACCGCTGCCACGTCGGCGGGCGCGATCGCGAGCAAGCCGTCTTCGTCGCCGACAATGATATCTCCTGGATGCACCACCGTGCCGCCGACCGTGACCGGCACGTTGATTTCGCCCGGTCCGTTCTTGTACGGCCCGCGATGCGTCACGCCGCGCGCGTACACCGGAAACTCGCGCTGACGCAGCGCGCCGACGTCACGGATCGCGCCGTCGATCACGAGGCCCTGCACGCCGAGACTTTCCGCGAAGCTCGCCATGATCTCGCCCATCAGCGCCTGCGTGAGGTCGCCCGCGCCGTCGATCACGAGCACGTCGCCGGGCCGGCAAAAGTCGAACGCGCGATGAATCGCGAGGTTGTCGCCCGGCCGCGTGTGGACCGTGACGGCGGTGCCGGCCATCGCTCGCGGCTGATGATAAGGCCGCAAGCCCACCATGCCGCTCGCGCGCGCCATGTTGTCGCTCAGCAGCGAGACGGCCAGTTCACGGAGTGTTTCGAGTGTGGCCGGGTCGGCCTGCGGTGCGGAGTCGTATTCGCGCCATCCGATTGGATTCATACCGTTGCCCCTTGAGTTCCTTGTGCGGCGAGTTGTCGATCGAGTTGACGCGAGAGCCGCGGATATACGGCGCGCGCGTTGTCTTCGTAGATACGCTGGCGGTCCGCATCGCTGAGCCATTCGATGGCGTCGATATAGCGGCGTGTGTCGTCGTAATAGTGGCCGGTCTCCGGATCGATGCCCTGCACCGCGCCGATGGTTTCCGACGCGAACAGGATGTTGTCAACGGGAATGACCTTGGCGAGCAGTTCGGCGCCGGGCTGGTGATACACACAGGTGTCGAAGAACACGTTCTTCAGCAGGTATTCAGTGAGCAGCGGACGCTTCATGTCCTGCGCGAGTCCGCGATAGCGTCCCCAGTGATACGGCACCGCGCCGCCGCCATGAGGAATGATGAAGCGCAGCGTCGGAAAGTCGGCGAACAGATCGCCCTGCAGCAACTGCATGAACGCCGACGTGTCGCCGTTGATGTAATGCGCGCCCGTCGCATGGAAATTTGGATTGCACGACGACGAGACGTGGATCATCGCTGGCACGTCGAGCTCCACCATTGCTTCGTAGAGCGGATACCAGGAGCGGTCCGTGAGCGGCAAGCCGGACCAGTGGCCGCCGGACGGATCCGGATTCAGATTGCAGCCGATAAAGCCGAGCTCCTCGACACAGCGCCGCAATTCGGCAATGCAGTTCGCGGGCGGCACGCCAGGCGCCTGCGGCAACTGACATACACCGACGAAATTGCGCGGAAACAGTTCGCACACGCGATGCACGAGGTCGTTGCATTCGCTCGACCAGAGCGCGTTGGCTTCGGCGGTGGCGAGGTGATGGCCCATGCCGGCCGCACGCGGCGAGAAGATCGTGAGGTCGGTCCCGCGTTCGCGCTGAATCCGCAACTGGCCGCCCTCGATGCTTTCACGAATCTCGTCGTCGGTAATGATGGGCCGCGGTGGCGGCGGGCCGCCGTCCTTCAGCGCGGCGATCTGCTGCGCGCGCCAGGCTTCGTGCTGGCGCGGTGAGGTCGTGTAGTGACCGTGACAATCGATGATCATGGTGTGCAAATCCTGTGAGTTGTCCTTGCGCGTGCATGTGGTGCGCGCGCAGATTCAGTCCGCTGTTTTTTCAATCTGTTTGTTTGGCCGTGTCGCTTGTCAGGCGCGCGGCGCGGCGTCGCCGGTGGCGAGCGAGTTCGCTTCGTCCTCAGCAGGCGTGACTCGCATGACCAGCGCGATGATCGTCGCGACAATCAGAAAGGCCGCGATCGTCAGCAAGGCCAGCTTGAAGTTGCCGGTCGCATTGCGCACGAGGCCGATGCTCCACGGGCCGACCAGGCCGCCGAACTGCGCGATGGTGTTGATCAGCGCGATCGTCGCGGCGCCCGCCGCGCCGGTTCTGAACGACGACGCGAGGCTCCAGAACAGCGGGTTGCCCGCATAGATGAACAAGCCGGTCACGCACAGCAGCACATAAGCGATCACCGGGTTCGGCGCGTACGCGCTACCGGCAATGGCCAGCGCACTCATGCCGTACACGAATGCGAGGTGCTTCTTGCGATCGCCGGTGCGGTCGGAACTGCGGCTGATGAGGAAGGTGCCCAACACGCCGAGCAAGGGCGGCGCGGCAGACAGAAAGCCGACTTCGAGATTGCTCAGATGGCCGAGACTCTTGACGATCTGCGGCAGCCAGAGGAAGAGGCCGTAAATACCGACCAATGCGCAACCGAATAGGCACGCGAGGCTCCATACGCGGATGTCGCCCGCCACGCGCAGCAAAGGAAAATGCGTGTTGCCGCCCACCGCCTCGCGCTCGGCGGCGAGCGTCGATTCGAGCCAGCGCTTTTCGTCGTCGGACAGCCAGTCGGCGTCGGCGGGACGTTCGGTCATGATGCGCAGGGTCAACAGGCCGAGCAGCATGGCCGGCACGCCTTCGAGGATGAACATCCACTGCCAGCCCTGCAAACCGAGAATGCCGTTCGCGTAGGTCATCAGCGCGGTGGAGATCGGGCCGCCCAGCACCGCCGAAAACGAACCGGCGATGATGTAGCCCCCAACCGCACGCGCACGGTAACGCACGGGAAACCATTTCGTCAGATAGACCGCGACGCCCGGCAGAAAACCCGCTTCCATCACGCCGAGCAGAAAGCGCAGCACGTAGAAGCTCGAATCGTTGAACACGAAAGCCGTGGCCGCGGCGACCGCGCCCCACGTCAGAAGAATACGGGCGATCCAGCGGCGTGCGCCGACGCGATGCAGCAACAGGTTGCTCGGCACCTCCAGCAGCATGTAGCCGACGAAGAAGATGCTGCCCGCGAAGCCGAACACGGCCGGACTGAAACCGAGCTGCTTGTTCATGTCCAGCGCGGCGAAACCGATATTGATCCGGTCGAGATAGTTGAAGAACATCATCGCGAAGAGCAGGGGCATGAGGCGCCCGTAAACTTTTCGCATGGTTACGGCTTCGTTGATCGCGGTCATCCTGTCTCCTACCTTGCGGCGACGGCCGTAGCCGTGGCTGCGTTCTAATCGTGTGTGAGGTCAATGATAAGAACGCGCGGGCAGGGAGTCCAAGACCGGTTGCTTATGCTTCTATAATTTTTTGCTTATAGTGCGCGTCCGTGAGCGGCGCGGGAAGGCAAGCCAGAAAGGCCCGCAGATGGGGCGAAGCGTCGTCGGCGCGAAAGGTGGCGGCAAGCGTGGAGCGGTACGACGAGCCCGGTCCCGTAAGGTGACGGTAAACCACGTCGGTGCGTCCGTGCCGCGCCACCGATTCACCGATGAACGTCACGCCGAGGCCTGCCGCAACCAGGGCAATCGCGGTCTGGATTTCATAAGCCTCGTGCGCGACGAGCGGGGTGATGCCCGCATCGCGATAGAGCGATTGGACCGAGCGTTTGAACTGGGCGTTCTGATGCTTCGGATAAAGAATCAACGGCGTATCGGCAAGGTCGGCGATGCTCACCTTCTTGTGCGCTGCAAGCGGATGGCTGGGTTCGAGCGCGGCCACGACGCGTTCGCGCAGCAGCGGATACGACGTGCAACCTTCAACCGTCAGCGGCTGCCGGCCAATGCCAATGTGAATGCGCATATCGCGCAGCGCATCGGTTTGTTCTTCGGTGAGCATCTCGAAGAGTTTGAGTTCGACTTGCGGATACGCCTTGTGAAATGCCTTGAGCGCGGGCGGCAGGACGCTGTACATCGACGAACGGGTGAAGCCGACGCTCAGCCAGCCGCGCCGGCCGACGCCGATTTCCTGCGCGACGAGCGTCACCTGTTCCAGCGAACCGAGTATCTGACGCGCCTCGTTGCACAGATAATGGCCCGCCTCGGTCAGACTCAGCGGACGTCGTGCGCGATCGACCAGTTGCGTGCCGAGCCGTTCTTCGAGTGAGCGGATTTGCTGGCTCAGCGCGGGCTGCGCGATATGCAGGCGCTCGGCGGCGCGGCTGAAATTGAGCTCCTCCGCGAGAATCACGAAGCACTGCAGGGCTCTGATGTTCATATCGGTTTTCCTGCTCGCGTCTTACCGCTAACCGGCGGTTGATGGAACATTTCGTAAATCTCATCGTGCAGCCAGGCAATACCCGGATCCGCTGAAAATTGCGAGTGTGAGTGAACCTGAATTTCGATGGGCGGCAGCGCGAACGGCAAGGGCAGGATGCGAAATGCTTTGTTGCGATTGAAGCGCTGCGCGATACTCCGCGGAAAAATCACGGCGAGGTCGGTATGCTGAACGATCTCCGGTGCCACCACGAAATGCGGCAGGCGCAGCACGATATCCCGGCGCAGATTCAGTTCTTCCAGCCACTGTTCCACCATCCGGTGGCCGGTCGCGTTGGTGCTGGCATACACGTATCGCAGGCTCGCGAGGTCCTCCTTGGTCGGCTTCTGTTTGCGCAGCGGATGACCGGCCCGCACCACGCAAACATGTTCGTCGACGAAGAGCGTCTTGCTCACGCAACCCGGATCGAGACCGGGCACATAGCCGAGCGCAAGATCGATCTTGCCGCTGCGCATGGCCGAACTCACCGAATCGACGGACACATTCGCGATCTCCAGGCGAATGCCGCGCGCGTCGCGGTCGAGCATCGAGAGAAGCGGCGGCAGGAAATAGAACTCCGACATATCCGACATGGACACCCGAAACACGCGCTGCGCCGTGGCGGGATCGAATTTGGCGATTTGCTGGACCGCGTTGTTGATGATGCCGAACGCTTGAGTGAGCGGTGCGTGCAGGCGCAGGGCGGCGTCGGTGGGAACCATGCCGGTGGGCGTGCGAACGAACAGCGGGTCGTCGAATAAAACGCGCAGCCGGCGCAGCGCATGGCTGACCGCCGGTTGTGTGAGTCCGAGACGCTCGCCCGCGGCGGTCAGGCTGCGCAGATCGGAGATAGCCAGGAACACGCGCAGCAGGTTCAAATCCGTAATGCCGGGGTGCGACTTGGTCATGACGTTCGGAGCGCGGCGAGGGCGGGCATTTATTTGGGTTTCAGATTACCGTAAATGCTACGCATAGGGAAATGCAGCGTCGCGCCGCTGTAGGGCGGAAAGGCGTTGAAGTCCTGTTTCATGCTGGCGCGAATCGGTGACGCCAGCGCAGCCGCTAGCGACGCGGGATCGTCGAAGACCACTTTGTTGCGTTGCATGGCCGTGGCGCGTTCGATGCCGAGACCCGAGCGGTAATCGAGCCGCGTGTAGATTTCCAGCTCGCGAATACCAGGCAATTGCGCCATCAGCGGTGGATGATGCGCCAGGTAATGCGAGAGCCACGCGTTGAAGTCCCGCGCTTCGCCTTCGTAGCTGACGAGATAGGTGCAGCGTTCGGTGTGAGTGTTGAGGTTGCGTGGATTCGGTGTGGTGAATCGCCTGACCGCCATCGCTTGCTGCGTGAAGGTGAGACCCGTACTCGAAGATTCGCTTACGATGTCGTGTATCGCACCCTTAGGTTGCAGCGCTTGTTCTAGCACTTCGAGGTCGTCGAAATACCATTGCAGCACGCAGCGAGGTCGCACGGAAGCGTCTGACTTCGACAAAGGATCGCAGTCGTCCGATTCCGCGGGTACGTGGATTATTAAACGGCGTAATCCCTCTACGTCTCGCGGTGTTGGTTCGAACCGCGCTTCACGCGCAGTCGCACCGTGCCCAATGAGAAAGAAGCAGACTTCCACGTTCACCTCGCGCCTTGCGCCGCAACCGACGGCGCCGCCGCTTGCGGCCGTGCCAGCCGATGAAACTGCCGGCCGAAATAGATCAGCCCATCGCCATCCGAGCGCAGCGCAATGTGGCGGATCTGCGCGAACATGACCGAGTGCGAGCCGACCGTCTTGATGTCGACGATCTCGCCTTCGAGACTGGCGATCGCATCCGCGAGCACCGGCGCCGACGACGCGCCGTCCGTCCATGCGTGGCGTCCGAAGCGCTCGTCCATCGAGCACGCTGTCATGCCGGCGAAATCACGCGCGAGTTCCTGGCACTCGGCGGCAAGCACGTTGATGCACACGCTGCGGTTGCGATGCAGTACGTCGTGCACATAGCTGGCCTGATTGATACAGACGAGCATGGTCGGCGGCGCGTCCGTCACCGAGCACACCGCACTCGCAGTGATGCCGCAGCGGCCGCCGGGTCCGTCGGTGGTGATGATGTTGACGGCGGCCGGCAGGCACGCCATCGCATCGCGGAAACGCTTTCTGGTGTCTTCAATCGTCACGATCTTTTCCTTTTGCATGGCATGAGGCAGGGCGCACTGCGTCACGTCACGGAAAAGGCGTGACCGGCGGCACGCCGGCGAACAACGCGCCGGATGCGTCGTACGTGCCTTCGCCGAGAAACGCATGCTGCGTCACCACGATCGAATCCCGCACGAGACGCTGCAACCGGTTCTCGCGATAGATCGCGGCGATGCCCGCCATCTGGTAAGCCTGCATCACCACTTCCGCGCCGATCTGCGCGGCGTGCGTCGCGCTGAGACGCAACAGATTGGCCTGTTCCTGAGAGACGGGATCGCCGTCGATAAGCGTTCGCCACGCGGCTTCGGCGGATTCGTAGAAGAACGCGCGGGCGCTGCGCCAGTTGGCCTCCGCTTTCGCGAGGCCCGAGCGGTAATAGCCACGATCGGCGAGGCGCGGCGCACCGGTGGTGGTTTTGGTCGAGCCGGACATGCCCGTCAGCAGATCGAGCGCCGCGCGCGCGAGACCGATGTTGACGGCGGCGTGCACCTGCGCCTGGTAGGCGACGGCGGGGTAGCGGTAGAGCGGTTCGTCGATCAGCGCCGCGCCGCCGCGTACGAAAGTCCATTGCGTATCGACGAATTTCTCGCGCAGCCGCAAATCGTGGCTGCCGGTTCCCTGCATGCCGACCACGTTCCAGTTTTCGACGATCTCGACTTCATGGGCGGGGAACACGGCGGTGAACGGCTTGCCCGCGCTGGCATCGCCGGAATTGGCGGGCGTGCCGCCGATGCCGACGCCGATCCAGTCCGCACCCTTGCAGCCGCTCGCGAAGCGCCACTGCCCGCTGACCACGAAGCCGCCCGGCGCTTGGGTGGCCGGTTGCAGCGGATAGAGACCGCCCGAGAAAACCTGGTCGGGGCCGGTAGCGTAAATCCGCTCCTGCGTTTCGATCGGCAGTGCGGCGAGATAGGTATTCGCCGAGCCGAACGCGGCGACCCAGGCGGCGGAGCCATCGGCGATCGCGATGCGTTCGAGCATCCGCAGGAATTGCGCCGGCGGCAGCGCATCGCCGCCGAAGCGCTGCGGCGTGCTCGCGCGAAAGATGCCGGCGCGCTTCATCTTCGCGATCATGTCGCGCGGGACATGGGAGAGCTGATCGAACTCGTCGCGGCGGCGCTCGATTTCGGCGATCAATGCGTCGAGTGTGATCGGGCCCGCGTAGTCGGGATACGGATCCGCGTGATCGATTGCACGAGGTTCGTAGGCGTAGGTCGAAAGACTGCTCATCTGAAGGCTTTGCATGATGACGGCTTGGGAATGGGAGTGAATGAGTTCGGACGAAGTGGCGTCGATAAGGTGTTATGCGCTTTCGTGCTCGACGTGCTCCCTGGCTTTCGCCTGAAGCCGCAGCGCTTTTGGAAAGGTTTCCGGTGCGAAACAGGTGGCGGCCACTGTGATCAAACCGAGCACGACGAGATAAATCGCCACCGGCGCGGCGCTGCGGTAATGCGCGAGCAGCGCGGTCGCCACTATCGGCGAAAGTCCGCCGCCGAGTACCGATGAAATCTCGCGGCCGATGCCGAGCCCCGAGAAGCGCAGATGCACGGGCAGCAACTCGCTGATGAAAGCGGGCTGCGCGCCTTCCAGAATGCCGAGCGTGATGCTGTTGGCGAGCACGAGCGCGGTGATGACTTTCCACAGCACGCCCGAGCCGAGCAACGTGAAATACGGGTAGGCGACCAGCACCATCGCCACGGCGCCGGCGAGATAGACCGGCTTGCGGCCGATCCGGTCCGTGAGACGTCCCATCAACAGGGACACGGGAATCATCAGCAGCATCGACACAGTCAGGCCGCCTAGCACCCAACTTGATTTGAGCCCGATGAACTGACCATACGCAATCGAGAACGCGAAGAAGATGTACGACGCCGCGCCTTCACCAAAGCGCAGGCCGAATACGGTCAGCACCTGACGCGGGCATTGGCGCAGCACCTCGACGATCGGCATGCGGGCATCGCGGCGCGTCGCCTTGACTTCGGCGAACTCCGCGCTTTCATCGACGGAGCGGCGCATCCACAGACCGAGCGCGACCAGCACGGCGCTGCACAGGAACGGCACGCGCCAGCCCCAACTGTGGAAGTCGGTGGGCGAGAGCGTTTGCACGAGCAGAAACGCGGCGGTGGACAGCACGAAGCCGAACGCCGCGCCGCACGGACTCCAGGCCGCGAGCCCCCCGCGCCGGGAGGCGGGCGCGCTTTCGTGAATCAGCAGGATGCTGCCGCTCCATTCGCCGCCGGCGGCGAGGCCTTGCAGAATGCGCAACAGCACCAGCAGGACGGGTGCCGCCAGGCCGATCTGCTGATAGGTCGGCAGAAGACCCATGCAGACGGTGGCCGTGCCCATGACGAGCAGAGTCAGCATCATGACCGTCTTGCGACCATAGCGGTCGCCGATATGGCCGCACAACACGCCACCGATGGGCCGTGCAATGAAGCCTACGGTAAAGCCGCCGAATGCCGCGATCGTGCCCGTCAACGGATCGCTGCCGACGGGAAAGAACAGCTTGCCGAACACGAGCGCGGCAGCGGTACCGTAGAGAAAAAAGTCATACCATTCGAGGACCTGCCCGAGCACGGCGGTCGTCACTGCGCGACGAACCTTGCTGGTGGGCCGGGTTGCGGTCAGGGGTCTCAGAGCGGCTGTCGCGTCAGAATTCATGGCGGGTCATGGCAGGTGGAGGGTCACGATGTGGAGGGTCGCGCGTTCTCGCCATGAGGTTCGGCAGGAGCGGCGAGACGAGCCGGGCAGGCATGGTCGAACGATAGGACCGGGAAAAAACGCCGTCAAATTCGGGCCAAAAATGGCCGTCATGAATCGTGTGCATGACGGTTACGGTATTTCGCGCGAGGCTGTTGCGGCGAAGGGCGTCTATGCGTTCTCTTGAGAGGGGAACGGGACTTGGGTCGGGGAACTGAGATTTGGCGAAGTGCAGGCCGTGTGCCTGTGCACGGTGGTCTTAGCCTGGGAACAACGGAGGGGGCAACGATGGATCAGGGCTCACAGCCGAAAAGCGATTTCCGCTTCAACGACATGGTCGATCTGGTGAAAGCGCATCCGCAGGCGCTGCTGCAGAAGCAGCGCTTTGAATGAGAACTGCCGCCTCGGCGCAGCGCCTCTCACAAGTGAGAAGCGATGGCGTTTGGCGGCAGAGCGTTCCTACATCAAGGCATCAAAGCACTGGCAACGAGAGGCTCGTCAATCAAGCCCGCCCTGGCACATGTACTTGATCGACATGTAATCGTCGAGTCCATACTTCGACCCTTCGCGGCCATAGCCCGATTCCTTCACGCCACCAAACGGCGCCGCTTCGCTCGACACAGCGCCTTCATTGATGCCGATCACGCCCGCTTCGAGCTGCGCGGCCACGCGATTGATCCGCCGCACGTCCTGCGTATAGAAGTAGGCGGCGAGGCCGAACGGCGTGTCGTTGGAGAGGCGGATCGCTTCGGTTTCGTCGTCGAAACGGAATAGCGGCGCGACCGGGCCGAAGGTTTCTTCGCAGCAGACGAGCATGTCGTCCCGCGCGTCCGTCAGCACGGTCGGCGCGTAGTAGTTCGGGCCGAGTTCCGTCAGGCGCTTGCCGCCCACCAGGATTTTCGCGCCGTGTTTGACGGCATCTTCCACGTGACGGGCAATCTTGTCGATCGCGCGTTCGTTGATCATCGGGCCGATCTGCGCGTCCGGGTCCGTTGCAGGCGCAACCTTCAAAGCGGCGACGCGTCGCGCGAGCAGCTCGGCAAAGCGTTCATAGACACCGGCTTGCACATACACGCGGTTCGGACACACGCAGGTCTGGCCGCCATTGCGGAACTTCGCCGCCATCAGGCCGGTAACGGCCGCATCGAGATCGGCGTCGTCGAACACGATGAAGGGCGCGTTGCCGCCCAGTTCCAGCGAGAGCTTCTTCAGCGTGCCCGCGGATTCACGAGCGAGATGCTTGCCGACCGGCGTCGAACCGGTGAACGTGATCTTGCGCACGCGTGCGTCGGCGAGCCAATCGGCAACCGCGGCAATGCCCTGTTCACGCGACGCCGACAGCATGTTCAGCACGCCGTCCGGCAGACCGGCTTCCTGCGCGAGCGCGGCGAGAGCGAGCGCGGTGAGCGGCGTGTCTTCGGCGGGCTTGGCGACCACGGTGCAGCCGGCCGCGAGCGCGGGCGCGATCTTGCGGGCGATCATCGCCAGCGGGAAATTCCACGGTGTGATCGCCGCGATCACACCGACCGGTTCCTTCACCGCGCTCATGCGCTTGCCGCGCTGCTGCTGCGGAATCAGATCGCCGTAGATGCGTGTCGCTTCGTCGGCGAACCAGGCCACGTACGACGCGCCGTAAGCGACTTCGCCGCGAGCCTCCGCGAGCGGCTTGCCCTGTTCCATCGACATCAGCTTCGCGAGATCGTCGGTATTGGCGACGATCAGCGCGTGCCAGCGGCGCAGAATCTCGGCGCGCTCGCGCGGCAGCTTGTCGCGCCATGCGGGGAACGCGCGGGCTGCGGCGTCGGTGGCGGCGCGCGCGTCCGCGGCGCCGCTGTCCGCGACTTCGACGATCGTTTCGCCGGTGGCCGGGTTGGTGACGGCAAAGCGGGCGCCGTCGGCGGCGCCGGTCCATGTTCCGTCGATCAGGTTCTGCGGGCGGATCAGTTCACTGCGTGTCAATGCGAGAGACATTCGGTTGCTCCTTCAGGTTGCCCTTGACGTAGCGAGGCTCGCGGCCGCGTACGCGCGTCGATTGATGGATCGATGCTACGCCTGCGCCGCGATCGATGAAATTGCCAATCGAGGCGCTGGCGGTTTGCACGCCGTTTTTTTTCGGCGATGACAGCATTTTCTGCTGATTACCCTGCAAATTCATTTCAGCCGTCGCGGACCGGTCGACGCGCGCACCACTAAAGTGGGCGGCGGCGCCAGCACCATCGACGGCTGCTGGTGCGGCGTCTGGATCAGCCGGATCAGACTTTCGATCGACAACTCCGCGATCGCCGCGGTCTGAATCGCAACCGTCGTCAAAGCAGGATGCACCTGATGGGCGAGTTGAATGTCGGTAATACCGATCACCGAAACGTCATTGGGCACCGCGCGGCCCAGCGTGATCAGGGCCTGCGCCGCGCCGATCGCGAGCAGGTCGTTGGTCGCGAAGATCGCGGTGAGGTGCGGCCGGTTCGCCATCAATTGCATGCAGGCGGCGTAGCCGGCGTCGATCGAGTCGCGGATCTGCAGCACCGCGGCTGCATCGGTCTCGATACCGGCGGCGCGCATGGCGGCGCGAAAGCCGTTGGAGCGCGCGTCCTGCAAGCCGCCGCAACCGTCGCCGATCAAAAGACCGATTTCGCGGTGGCCGAGTTCGAGCAGATGCCGCGCGGCCAGCTCGCCCGCGTGAGCAAAATCCACGGCGATGCAGGGCAGTGCGGGTGGCGCTTCCGGGTGCTCCCACATGGCCAGCAGGATCGGCGCGCTGTGCGTGGCGGAGGCGCACAGGTCGTTGATCGTGATGTCCGTGTTCATGACGAGCACGCCGTCGGCCAGCGTGCCCGCGATCTGGTTGAGATAGGCGCGGCCGATCTCGGCGTCATCGTCAGTATTGCAAACCATCAGGAAGTGGCCGGCTTTGCGCGCGGCGCGCTCGGCGGCCAGCACGAACTCGGGGTAGAACGGGTTCGAGATGTTCGACAGCATCAAGGCGAGCGTCGACGAGCGGCCCTCGGCCAGCGCGCGTGCGTTCAGGTTGGGCCGGTAGCCGAGATCCGCGATCGCCTTGAGCACGCGTTCAGCCGTTTCCGGGCGCACTTTCTCGCGGTTGCGCAGCACGTTGGAGACGGTGGCGGCGGTGACGTGGGCGCGCTTCGCGACTTCGGACAGAGTGACCATATGCGTTTTATCCCATATTCAGGGAATGCGATTCAAATGTTGCAAGCTGAGTGCGACGTTGATAACTTGCTGGAAAACACAGGCCCTGCATGGGACCAGAGTAAGGCGCTAAAGCGCCAACTCTGGATCGACACGGAGACAACCCACCATGACTTTTCCCCTCGAACTCGAATTTAAGCGATTAAATGTCTGCCGCACAAGGGCTAGCCACTTATTTTTCACAGAAATTTAAGCGGTTAAATCCGAAGGAGGCAACATGGCAACGATTCGTTTGACGAATGTGCAAAAGTCGTACGGTGACCATCCGCCGGTGATCCGGCGCGTGAATCTGGACATCGCGCAGCACGAGTTCTGTGTTTTTCTTGGCCCGTCGGGTTGCGGCAAGTCGACCCTGCTGAGAATGATCGCCGGTCTCGAAGACTTGAGCGAAGGTGAGTTGCACATCGGCGGCCGTCTCGTGAACGACGTGCCCGCCGCAGCGCGCGGCGTGGCGATGGTGTTCCAAAGCTACGCGCTGTTTCCGCACATGACCGTGTTCGACAACATGGCATTCGGACTGAAGCTCGCGAAGCAACCCAAGGACGTGATTAACACCAAAGTGCGCGAAGCCGCGCGCATTCTGCAACTGGACGATTATCTGGAGCGCTATCCGAAAGCGCTTTCGGGCGGTCAGCGGCAGCGTGTCGCGATCGGCCGCGCGATTGTGCGCGAGCCGGGCGTGTTCCTGTTCGACGAGCCGCTGTCGAATCTCGACGCTGCGCTGCGTGGCCAGACGCGAGTCGAAATCGCGCGCCTGCATCAGCGCTTCGCCAACGCGAGTGTGGTCTACGTGACCCACGATCAAGTCGAAGCCATGACGCTCGCCGATCGGATCGTACTGCTGCACGCCGGCGCGGACGCGGAGCGCTACGGCAGCATCGCGCAGAGCGGCGCGCCGCTCGAGTTGTATCACCATCCGAAGTCGCGCTTCGTGGCGGGCTTTATCGGGTCGCCGCGCATGAATTTCATCGACGCCGCGGTCGATTCGATCGAACCTGGCAGCGTAACGGTCACGCTGATCCAAAGCGGCGAGCGTCTGATCGCACAGGTCGATGGTCAACGTCTGCAGCGCGGCCAGCCGGTCACGCTCGGCGTGCGGCCGGAACATTTGCGTCTCGACGGCGACGGGCAATTCGTTCAGTGCACGACAGTGCTATCGGAACGGCTCGGCGAGCACAGCTACATTCACGCGGATCATGCGGCAGGCACGCTCATCGCCAAGGCCGCGGGCGATACGCCGATCGGTTCCGGCGAACGCATCGCCATTCACGTTCCGCCTTCCGCGTGTCATCTGTTCGACGCGGATGGGATTGCATTGCGGCGAAGCACGTTCGAGCCAGAACGGGCCGCCGCTTGAGTTTTCGTTTGCGATTGCTGGAAGCAGCACCTGATTCATCAAAGCCGAATTCCGCCACAGAGCGGGTTACATCGCCGGCAGCCGTTCGCTGCCGGCCAACAAGGTATCAAGGAGACACAAGATGATTGCTCTTCGCCTTCGCCGTCTTGCACACGTGTCGATCGCAGCCGCGCTGGTTGCCGGCTCGTTCTGCTGTGCCGCCGTCGACGCCGCCACGCTCAACGTCAACGTATCGGCGCGCGGTAATCAGCGCTCGACGTGGCAGGACGCGTTCGACAAGTTCAAGAAAGCCAATCCCGATGTCGATCTCAAGGTGACCTACATCACCGAAGAAGCGTACAAGGTGCAGATGAGTGGCTGGCTCGCCACCGATCCGCCCGACGTCGTCTCGTGGCACGACGGCGAGCGCATGGCGTATTACGCGCAACGCGGCCTGCTCGAAGACCTTTCTTCCGACTGGAGCAAGAATGGTTGGTCGCAGCAGTACGCGTCGGTGAAAGAAGCATCGACCTATAAGGGCAAGCAGTACGCGGCGCCGCTCGGCTACGACGCCTACGGTTTCTTCTATCGCAAGGATTTGTTCGAGAAAGCAGGCATCAAGAGCGAACCGAAAACCTGGGACGAATTCCTCGACGCCTGCAAGAAGCTGAAGGCCAGCGGCGTGGCGCCGATTGCCGTGGCCGCGCGCGATAGCTGGACGCTCGCAGCCTGGTTCGACTACCTCGATCTGCGCATCAACGGCAATGCATTCCATCAGCAATTGATGGCGGGCGAAATTCCGTACACCGATGCGCGCGTCAAGAAGGTGTACGCCGCGTGGAAAACGCTGATCGACGATCACTACTTCATCGACAACGCGCTCTCTTACGACCTCGATTCGATCGCGCCGTTTCTCGTGAACGGCAAGGCGTCGATGATGCTGATGGGCACGTTCTTCTCCGCGAGCATCCCGGCGAACCTCAAACCGCAAACCGGCTTCTTCCGCTTCCCGGTGATCGACGTCAATGTGCCGATGGCCGAGGACGGTCCGGTCAACGTGCTGCTGATTCCCGCGAAAGCGAAAAACAAGGCCGATGCGCGCAAACTGCTCGCCTTCATGGAACAGCCGCAGATCAACGCCGATCTCGCGAAGGGCTGGGGCCAACTGCCGTCGAACAGCCAGTCGGCCGAACCTGAGGACGCAATTTCCAAGGTCGGCTTCCAGACGCTCGCCAACACGAAGGGCGGCATCGCCCAGTTCTACGATCGCGACATGCAGAAGGAAATGGCCGACGAAGGCATGAAAGCGATGCAGCAGTTCTATAGCGATCCGTCGCAACTCGACGCCGTGCTCGTGCGCCTCGAAGCGACCCGCAAGCGCATCTACCAGAAGTAAGTCCCGGAGCGCCGGTGGTGTAACAACGGCCGGCGCTCGTCTTCGATTCGCCTTCGACTTACTGACGAGGCCCGATCCATGTCTCATTCCGCAGCGCGCCGCTTACCCGCGGCTTCGCACCGTCACGTCTCGACGACGCGCCGTCACCAGCACCGCGCCGCGTTTTTCTTCCTGTTACCGGGCTGTGCGTTGCTTTGCCTGTGCGTGGTGTATCCGATCATCAGCAGCATTTCGCTCAGCTTTTATCACTGGGATGGCATGACGCCGAAGACCTTCGCGGGTTTCGACAACTACATCGAGCTGTTTCACGCCGACACGTTTTATACGGCCCTGAAGAACAACCTCATCTGGCTCGCGCTGTTCCTGCTCGCGCCGCCGCTCGGCCTGCTGTTCGCGTTGTATCTGAACCAGCATATCCGTGGCATGCGCGTCGTGAAGTCGCTGTTTTTCGCGCCGTTCGTGCTCTCGGGCGTGGTGGTCGGTCTCGTGTTCAGCTGGTTTTACGACCCGGGCTTCGGCTTGCTGCGTTTGATCGTCGGCCACGGCATTCCGGTGCTCGGTGATCCGCACACGGTGACGTTCGGCATCGTCTTTGCCGCGCTGTGGCCGCAAACGCCGTTCTGCATGGTGCTGTATCTCACAGGCCTGACGGGCATCAATCCGGAAGTGGTCGAGGCGGCGCGCATGGAAGGCGCCAAGGGCATGAAGCTGCTGTGGCACGTGATTCTGCCGCAACTGCGGCCCGCAACATTCATGGCCGTCGTGCTGACGGTGATCGGCGCGCTGCGCAGCTTCGACCTGATTGCGGTGATGAGTGGCGGCGGTCCGTTCGACAGCTCCACCGTGCTGGCCTATTACATGTACGACCAGGCCATCAAGTACTACCGCGAAGGCTATTCCGCGGCGATTGCCGTCGTGCTGTTCGCCATCATGCTCGTCTACATCGTGTTCCATTTGCGCCGCATGTTGCGCGAAGAACGCTGAT
This sequence comes from Paraburkholderia sediminicola, assembly GCF_046027355.1. Lineage (GTDB taxonomy): Bacteria > Pseudomonadota > Gammaproteobacteria > Burkholderiales > Burkholderiaceae > Paraburkholderia > Paraburkholderia sediminicola_B. Next base: position 266,846 of record NZ_JAQQEK010000010.1, read on the forward strand.
CTCCAGGAGTTACGCGTCATGTATCCGCTTCCCGTCGAACGCTGGAAACCGCTCAATCGCACGCTCTACAAAGCGTCGCTGCCCATCGCGCTGCTGATATGGCTGCTGCCGATGCTGGCCGTGCTCGTCACGTCGATCCGTTCTTCGGACGAGCTTTCGCAAGGCGATTACTGGGGTTGGCCGAAACACTTCGCGCTGATCGAAAACTACGGCGCCGCGCTCACGCAAACGCCGATGCTGCACTACTTCACCAATAGCGTGCTGATCACGGTGCCTTCGGTGATCGGCGCGATCGTGCTGGCGTCGATGGCGGGCTTTGCTTTGGCGACCTACCGGTTTCCGGGCAATACGGCGGTGTTGTTCGCGTTCGTCGCGGGCAATTTCGTGCCGATCCAGATCCTGATGATTCCAGTGCGCGACATGGCGTTGAAGGTCGGACTCTTCAACAGCGTGTGGGCGCTGGTGATTTTCCACGTGTCGTTTCAGACCGGCTTTTGCACGCTGTTTCTGCGCAATTTCATCAAGCAGTTGCCGTTCGAAATGATCGAGGCCGCGCGCGTGGAAGGCGCGAGCGAATGGACCATCTACCTGCGCATCGTGCTGCCGCTGATCCGGCCCGCGCTCGCCGCGCTCGGCATTCTGGTGTTCACGTTCGTGTGGAACGACTACTTCTGGGCGCTGTGTCTCACGCAAGGCGACGACGCCGCGCCGATCACGGTGGGCGTCGCGGCGCTCAAGGGTCAATGGACGACCGCGTGGAATCTGGTCGCCGCGGGTTCGGTGCTGGCCGCATTGCCTTCCGTGCTCATGTTCTTCGCGATGCAAAAGCATTTCGTCGCCGGTCTGACCTTCGGTGCAAGCAAGGGCTGAGCGCCTGTTCGACGTCATCTAACAACGAGACTTTCTCATGCAACTTGGTGTCTGTTATTACCCGGAACAATGGCCTCGCACGATGTGGGCCGACGATGCGAAGCGTATGGTCGAACTCGGCATCACGCACGTGCGGATTGCCGAATTCGCGTGGAGCCGGATGGAGCCGCGCGCCGGCGAATTCGTGTGGGAATGGCTCGACGAAGCCGTCGCCACGTTGGCGGCCGCCGGGTTGAAGCTCGTGCTCGGCACGCCGACCGCCTCGCCGCCGAAGTGGCTGATCGACGCATATCCGGACGTGCTGCCCGTGCGTGCCGATGGCACGCGCTGGAATTTCGGCTCGCGCCGTCACTACGATATATCCAGCGAAACCTATCGGCGCGAGTGCGTGCGTATCGTCTCGGCGATGGCGCAGCGCTATGGACAGCATCCTTCCATCGTCGCGTGGCAGACCGATAACGAACTCGGCTGTCACGATACCGTGCCGAGCTATTCGCCGGCCGCACTCGCGCGCTTTCAAAGCTGGCTGCGGCGGCGCTACGAAACCGTCGAGGCGCTCAACGACGCGTGGGGCAACGTGTTCTGGAGCATGGAGTATCCGTCGGTCGAGGCGATCGGCTTGCCGAATCTCACGCCCACCGACGCCAATCCGATTCATCTGCTCGACTTCCGCCGCTTCATGTCGGACGAAGTGGCGAGTTTTCATCGCGAGCAGATCGATGTGTTGCGCGAGCATGCGCCCACGGCGGATTTGCTGCACAACTTCATGGGTTTTTTCACGACCTTCGATCACTACCGTTTCGCCAACGACAATGCGCTCGATGTCGCCGCGTGGGACAGCTATCCGATCGCGCGCACCGAATCGATCGCGCTGCCCGACGAGCAGAAGGCGCGTTACGCGCGCACGGCGCATCCCGACGTTTCCGCGTTCGATCACGATCGCTATCGGGCGATTGGCAGCGGACGCTTCTGGGTGATGGAACAACAGGCCGGGCCGGTCAACTGGGCGCCGTGGAACCCGGTGCCGGCGAAAGGCATGGTTCGCCTGTGGGCTTACGAGGCGTTCGCGCACGGCGCGGAACTCGTGTCGTATTTCCGCTGGCGTCAGTGTCCGTATGCGCAGGAGCAGATGCATTCCGGGCTCAATCTGCCGAACAACGAATTGTCGCCGGGCGGCCTCGAAGTGCAGCAGGCGGCGCGCGAGATTGCCGCTTGCGCCGCGCTGTCGGAACTCAAAGCGCCGGCGCGTGCGGCTGTCGCGCTCGTATTCGACTACGAAACGCAATGGATGTTCGAGATTCAGCGTCATGGCAAGACCTTCGACTATCAGACGCTGGCGTTCGACTACTACGAGTCGTTGCGCGAACTCGGGCTCGACGTGGATATCGTGTCGAGCCGCGCGGATCTTTCGGCATACGGGATGGTGGTCGTGCCGAGCATCGCCGTGATCGACGACGCGCTCGTGCATCAGATCGAGCGGAGCGCAGCGCAATGGGTCTTCGGCCCGCGCAGCGGCTCGAAAACCGACAGCTTCGCGATTCCCTCCACGCTGCCGCCCGGCGCCTTGCAACGCGTTCTGCCGATGCAGGTGCTCGAAGTCGAAACGCTGCGGCCCACGCTGGCGCCCGCAGTGTCGATCGGCGGCGCGGATGGTGCGGCGATGCATTGGCGCGAGCACGTGCGGGCCAACGGCGACACGCGGATCGACGCGCAATTCGACGACACGTGGCCGGCAATTCTCTCGCACGGCAAGGTCCGCTATGTGGCGGGTTGGCTGTCGCATGCGTTGCATCGCACGGTATTGCAACAGGCGGCGCGCGACGCCGGGATCGACACGCAGCTATTGGCCGATGGATTGCGCATCCGGCGACGCGGCGATCTGACCTTTGCGTTCAATTTCGGCGCGGAGTCCGTACACGCCCCGGCGCCGGCCGATGCGACGTTCGTGCTCGGCAACGCGCTGTTGAAAACGGGCGACGTTTGTGCGTGGAAGGGCGCCTGAACCTGGTGGCTGTTAGACGGAATCGAATCGGAAAAGAGTGTGTTGTCGGAGGGTGAAACTCAAGCGCTTCAACCTGGGACCAGGCGGCCTTCGGAATAGCCGCCCATCAATAGATGGAGGATGACAGATGAACAGAAGACAAATGCTCGGCTGGCTCGCGTCGACGGCGGCGGCAGCCGGCGTCGGTGAAACGCTCGGCGCGCCGGCGCTCGCCGCCGAACTGCAAGCCTCAGGCCGTGACAGCCGCTTTGCGAAAGGCGCGGACGTATCGACGCTGCTCGAACTGGAGGCGAACGGTGCGAAGTTCTATGAGCACGGCGTGCCGCACGACTGTCTGCTGCTGCTGAGGAGCCACGGCGTCGATTCGATTCGTATCAAGGTCTGGAACGATCCTGGCAATCCGAACTTTTTTCCCGCCGATCAAAGTCCCGCGGCCGGCTACAACAATGCCGAACATGTGCGCCTGCTCGCGCGTCGCGCCACCGCGCTCGGCATGCGCGTGCTGATCGATTTCCACTACAGCGACTGGTGGGCCGATCCGGGCAAACAGTATCCGCCGCACGCCTGGGCCGGCAAGGATATCGTGCAGACCTGCGCGTTGCTGTCGGAGTACACGTCGAGCGTGCTGAAGATGCTCAAGCGCGACGGCGTGCATCCGGAGTGGGTGCAAGTGGGCAACGAGATCACAGGCGGCATGCTGTGGCCGCTCGGCAAGTACGATCAGTGGGACAACCTCGCGCAATTGCTGAAGGCGGGGCACGATGCGGTCAAATCCGTCGATGAACGCATCAAGGTCATGCTGCATATCGACAGCGGCGGCAACAACGCGACGAGCCGCTGGTGGTTCGACAGCGCGACCCAGCGCGGCGTCACCTTCGATGTGATCGGCCTGTCCTATTACCCGCAGTGGCAAGGCTCGCTGAGCGACCTGCAGAACAACGCGAACGATCTCGCGACGCGCTACGACAAGGACGTGATGGTGGTCGAGACGGCGTACCCGTGGACCACCAGCGACGGCGATTCCGAACCGAACGCGATGACCAACGTGGGGACGGCGACTTACCCGCAGACGCCGGCAGGACAGGCGCAGTTTCTCGGCGCGCTGACGGATATCGTCAAGGCGATACCGGACGGCCACGGCAAAGGCGTGTTCTGGTGGGAACCCGAATGGATTCCGACGCCGAATGTCGGATGGAAGGTCGGCGCCGGCGATCAGTGGGACAACAACACGTTGTTCGATTTCCACGGTAACGCGCTGACGTCGCTGGACGCGTTTCGAAAACGCTAGCTGCTAACCGATAGCGGTGAGGGCAGGCGCTATTGCGAGGTCGCCTGCGCCTTATGATTCGCGCACTCCGACGTGAACGCCATGCTGGCCTGGTCCGGGGTCATGCGCGGCGTGTCCGGGCTGTAGATCTTCTCGATGATGGCGCTGACCGCTTGCCGGTCAGCCGCATCCTTGTAGTACTTGGCCGCCTGATCGAGTGCTTGCGCCTTGGTCTTTTTGTGCGCGCGCCACGAGGCGACCTGCCCGGCGATGTCGCCGATCGCAAAGCATTGATCGCTGACGGTTTGCGCGACGGCCTGAACGGCCGCTTGCGCGAGGCACACCGCAAGCAGCGCGGATACGACTACGCGTTTCATTCCCTGAATCCTGTGGTTGGATGAGCTACGGTGCGAAAGCGCTGGCATCCACCACCGCGGCAACCGAACGGGTCAACAACCGCGTAGTTTATCGGGAAGTGGCGCACGGCGTTTTTTCACTCGACGCCGCAATGAAAAAAGCCGCCTCGAAGGGCGGCTTGAAAAACCATCAGATCATCCGGCAGTTCAATGCCCGAACGACTCCGCCTTCGGCGCGCCCACGTTCGACACATGCGGCCGAGCCGCCTGCTTGATCAGCAAAGCCACGCACGAAATCAGACCCGCCACCGCGACCATCGCGAAGATGCCCGCGAACGTGAAGTGGCGGCGCGTCAGTTCGGCCACGAGGAACGAACCCGCGATCCCGCCGAAGCGCCCGATGCCGAGCATCCACGCCACGCCCGTGCCGCGGCCTTCGGTCGGGTAGAACGCGGCGGCGAGCGCCGGCATCGACGATTGCGCGGTATTCATCAACACGCCGGCGACGAACACGATGAACACCAGCGCGCCCACGTTGCCCACCGCCTGGCCGATGAAATACACGCTCACGGCCGTCAACGCATAGCAGGCCGCGATGATGCGGTTCGCGTTGAAGCGGTCCATCAGCACGCCGCACAGCACCGCGCCCACGCCGCCGAGCGGGAACAGCGCGGAAATCAGCGTCGCGCGCTGCGGCGTGAGTCCGGCGTCCTTCAGCAGGATCGGCATCCAGTTGATCGACGCGTAGAAGATCACGAGGCCCATGAAATAGGCGACCCACAGCATCACCGAACCGATGATGTACGAGCGCGACAACACCACCGCCATGCCCTTGCCGCCGGTTTGCGGCGCGGTTTCGGTCATCATGAAGCTGCCCGCTTGCGCCGCTTCGCTCGAAATGCGCGCGAGCGCCGCGCGAATCCGTTCGACCGGCTTGCTATTGGCCACCATGTAGCGCACCGACTCCGGCATCTTGATCACCAGCACGATCAGGAGCAGAAGTGGCGTGATGCCGCCGAGCAGCAGCACGCTGCGCCAGCCGAAATGCGGAATCATCCACGCGGCGAGGAATCCGCCGAACGCGGCGCCGAGCGGGAAGCCGCAAAACATCAGGTTGATCACCGTCGCACGGCGGCGATCCGGGCAGTATTCGCCCATCATCGTCACGGCGTTCGGCATGGCCGCGCCGAGACCGACGCCGGTGATGAAGCGCAGCGTCGTCAGTTGTTCGATGCTGCTCGAGAAGGCCGAGCCGAGGCACGCGACACCGAACAGCAGCACCGAGCCGAGCAGCAGCGAGCGTCGCCCGAGCCGGTCCGACAGCGGTCCCGAGCCGAGCGCGCCGCAGGCGAGGCCGAACAGCGCCGCGCTCAGCACAGGCGCGAGCGCCGGCCGGGTGATGCCCCACTCGGCGATCAGCGAAGGCGCAATGAAGCCGATCGCGGCCGTGTCAAAACCGTCCAGCAGGACGATGATGAAACACATGAAGAACACCAGCCACTGAAACGGCGAAAACGGATGTTCGTTGATGAAGGTCTGAACGTTCACAGCGGTGCTGCGGTTCATGATGGTCTCCTCACTGCTGAATACGGAAAGGCTCGTGAGAACGAGCCTTTTCTTTTTATACGATCGGGCGCCGTTTTAGAAGCGGTGCACGATGCCCACGCCGGCCGCGAACTGGCTGCGCGACGACGACGGCGCGCTCTGGAAGCCGTCGCCGATGGTTGCCGTCGCGCTGATGATGTGACCCGAACCGGCGGTGCCCAGCGTATTGCCGTTGGTGCGCTGGAATGCCTGCAACGCGTAGAGGCCGGTGCGCTTCGACAACGAATAGTACTCGGACAGGTTGACCTGCTGATACTGCGCCGAACTCGTGATGCCGTTCGCCTTGGTGGCGCGCGTGTAGCTGTAGCCGGTCGCGAAGTCCCACGAAACGGTCGGCTTCCAGTGCAGCACGACGCCGCCCGTGTTGAAAATCGCCGTATCGCGGAAGCTCGAGCCGACACCCGGAATGTACTGCACATTCGAGTAGGCCGCGGACACGTCCCAGCCATTGCCGAAGTTATAGCCGCCGGTCACGGCAAAGCGCTGCTGCGCCTGCGCCGTCTGATAGCCGTTGGTCACCGCCGACACGCCCGGCTGCGCGCCGTTGTTCGACACGGTCGAATCCGCGCCGTAGGCGCCGCCGCCGAGCGTCGAGTTGTTGATGCGCATGAAGCCGACCGCGACGCCGACCGGACCGTTGATGTACTGCACCGCGCCGCTCCAGGTCGAGCCGCGGTTCAGGCTGCCCGGCACGCCGCCGAGCGAGTACGAGCCGCTGAACGTAAAGCCGTACAGTTTCGGCGAGGTATAGACCAGCGAGTTGTTCGCGCGGTAAATCGTGTCGAGCGCGTCGACGTCGCCCGGGTGCGCGCCGTAGAAGCCGGTGAGCCACGTGGTCGGGCTATACGGCGACAGCAGCGAGTAGTACGCGGTGTACTGGCGGCCGGCCTGCAGCGTGCCGTAGGTCGGGTTCGTCACGCCGACCCATGCCTGGCGGCCGAACATCGCGTTCGTGTATTGCTGCGCGCCGGTGGTGGAGTTGAAACCCGACTCCAGCTGGAAGATGGCCTTGGTGCCGGCGCCGAGATCTTCCGCGCCCTTCAGGCCGAAGCGGCTGCCGGCCCACACGCCGTTGATCATATTCACTTTGGACTTGCCACCGGACGTCGAGCCGAGCGAGGGGGCCTGGCTGCTTTGATAGCCGATACCCGTGTCCACGATACCGTACAGCGTGACGCTGCTTTGCGCGAAAACCGGTGCGCTGGCCAGAGCGGCGATCGCGCAGGCGAGCCGGGTCATCGTGATATTGCGATTCATGAGGTGTTCTCCAATTCGACCTGCCTCGACTGCGACGGCAGTCCCGGCGACCCGGTCGTCATCAAATTCTTATGTCTATTTGTTCGTATATAGAACGGTGATTCTTTGTGCGAACAGGGCTGAACTGTAAGTAATATGACAAGCAGGGGTCAACGCGGGATTACCCGACTTTGTTGCGGATGCACATCGGTTGGAAAAAGGCGCTGGACAGCGCGAAGGATCATAGAGGCCGCGGCGCGCGCCGGCGCGCCGGGATGAGGCGGGGATGGGTAAGAGGGATAAGCGCCGACGTCAAAGGCACAGCATGGTGCGATGCGATGCGGCGCTCGGTGCGATGCGCGACGTGGCGTTCAGAAAATGACGTAGACCTTGCGCATCGTTTCGTCGACTTCCCACAGCCCTTCGGTGTTGGCTTCGAAGAAGAGTGTGTCGCCGCTCTCGAAGTGAATGGTCTCCTCGTTATCGGGCGTGAAGCGGCCGCGCCCCGCGATGAAGTGCATCACTTCGGCCTGCTTGACCGAGCGGCGGTAAGTGCCGGCGGTGCATTCGAAAATCCCGGTATCGACGGATTCGCTGCCCTTGATGATGCGTTGCACGCCCGACACCTGAATCGGCGTCGTGCCGGGCAGCCCGGCCTTGCCCCAGTCCTCCAGATTCTGCAGATTCACGCTTTGCTTGAGCTGCTGTACCTTCATCTTCTCGTTACCTTTTGAGTGTGCATAGGCCGTGTCATTGGCCGCTGGTTTGGTTGTTCGTCACGGTCTGCTCGATCTTGCCCAGCCGTACGACGGTCACGCCGGGACGCAGTTGCCGCAGCGACGGCATGACGAGCATGCAGTTGTCGTAGGGCGTGGTGACCGCCTCGCCGTTGGACCAGCCGATCACGGCGCCGGCCTCGGTGAAGATCTCCAGGCCCGTGTAGGGCGCCGCGAATCGAAAATCCATGCTGGTGGCCACCACCGGCTGCGTCACGCGGACGATGTGCTGCGCCGGCGGCAACGGCGCGAGCCAGCCGGCCGGCAGATCCGCTTCATCGACCACGCCGGCGAGCAACAGGAAACGCGCGGTGGTGTCGCGCGCGACCGCAACGGCGCTCTGTTCCCAATGCTGTCCGCATTCGATCAGCAGCGCGTTCTTCGGGCTGGCGGGGTCGCCGAAACCTTCGTAGTCGCGCATGCGGCGGCCTTCCGGATGGCCTTCGTCGCAGATCACGGTGGCCGGCGTGCCGAGCCGCACGGCGAGGTCGATGCCTTTTTGCAGCGGTCCCGCCACGATCAGCGGCTTGCTCTTCTCGTGCATGGAATGCAGATCGAGCAGGGCGTCGACGCTGTCGATCACCGGCCGCATTGCGCGCGCACGTTCGAGTTCGCTGGACGTGCGCGCCGCGTCGTCGAGCACCGCGGCGGTCCACACGCGATTGAAATCCTGATCGACGAAGCGGGCCGCATCGGGCTCGGCGGGATCGAAACGCTGATACGCAGCGACGTTCGCGAACGCCAGCGTGAGGCGCCCGCGCCGCGGCCGCAACCCGCGCCGCAGCAATTCGTCGACAACGATCGCGCCGCACACTTCGTTGCCGTGCGTGAGCGCGTTGATCATTACGTGCGGGCCCGGCGCGCCCGAGTCGAACGTATGAACGTAGGCGATGCCGGACGCAGATTGTTCGTGACCCGAAATATCGGGAAATTCGACTTCGATGGGGTAGGCTTCCATGCTCATGCGAGTTGTCCTGGCAGAGAGTGAGCGAAAGGCTCAGGCGAGTTTTGCCGCGATCGCCTGGCCGACTTCGGTGGTGTTCGCCTTGCCGCCGAGGTCGCCGGTATGCGGGCCTTCCACCAGCGTCGCTTCGATCGCGGCGAGAATCGCGTCGTGCGCCTCGCGTTCCTTGCCTGCGTGATTGCCGAGGAAGTCGAGCATCATCGCGGCCGACCAGATCATCGCGATCGGATTGGCGATGTTCTTGCCGGCGATGTCCGGCGCCGAGCCGTGCACCGGTTCGAACAGCGAGGGAAACTTGCGGTCCGGGTTCAGATTGCCCGACGGCGCGAGACCGATCGTGCCCGTGCAGGCAGGGCCAAGATCGGACAGGATGTCGCCGAACAGATTTGTGGCCACCACCACGTCGAAGCGATCCGGGTTCAGCACGAAGCGCGCGCAGAGAATGTCGATGTGCTGCTTGTCCCACGTCACGTCCGGATACTGCGCGGCGATGCCGGCCGCGACTTTGTCCCACCACGGCATGCTGATCGCGATGCCGTTGCTCTTGGTGGCCACCGTGATCTTCTTGCGCTCGCGCCGTTGCGCGAGATCGAACGCGAACTTCAGCACGCGTTCGCTGCCGTGCCGCGTGAAGACGGATTCCTGCAGCACGAATTCGCGTTCCGTGCCTTCGAACATCACGCCGCCCACCGACGAATATTCGCCCTCGGTGTTTTCACGCACGATCCAGAAATCGATGTCGCCCGCTTTGCGGCCAGCGAGCGGCGAAGGCACGCCGGCAAAGAGGCGCGCCGGGCGCAGGTTGATGTACTGGTCGAATTCGCGGCGGAACTTCAGCAGCGATCCCCACAGGGAAATATGGTCGGGCACCGTGTCGGGCCAGCCCACCGCGCCGAACAGGATCGCGTCGGCCGATTGCAGTTGCGCTTTCCAGTCGTCCGGCATCATCTTGCCGTGCTTCGCGTAGTACTCGCAGCTCGCCCATTCAATGTGCTGATACTCCAGCTCGATGCCGAAGCGCGTTTTCACCGCCTCCAGCACGCGAATGGCTTCCGGCATGACTTCGACGCCGATGCCGTCGCCGGGAATGACTGCGATCCGATATTTCTTCGACATGTTGTGCTCCTCCGTTGGGGCTTCTGGACGATTCGATAACGGCTATTTTATTCCTGCTGTTTGAGACTAAAATGGTCGCTTTAGTTAAGCCACTGTGCACGATTCGTGTACAAACTCCGCTGCCATCCATCGACCTATGAGCGCCGTCCCCTCACCCGATCTCGGCGATTTGCGCGTGTTTTGCGAAGTGGCGCGCAAATCCAGTTTCAGCGCGGCGGCGGAAGCCTTGTCGGTGTCCGCGGCGTATGTCAGCAAACGCATCAACGTGCTCGAGACTACGCTCGGTACGCGTTTATTGCACCGGTCCACGCGCCGCGTCGCGATCACGGAAGCGGGTGAGCGCGTCTACACGTGGGCCGAAAAGATTCTCGACGATGTCGATCAACTCGTGGAGGACGTCTCCACCACGCGCCGCATTCCCGGCGGCAAGCTGCGCATTTCCAGCAGCTTCGGCTTCGGCCGGCGCTTCGTCGCGCCCGCGCTCGCGCGCTTTTCCGAGCGCTATCCGCAGTTGAGCGTGCGGCTCGATCTGTTCGACCGTCTCGTCGATGTCGGCGGCGAAGGCTTCGATCTGGACGTGCGCATCGGCGACGAGATCGCGCCGCATCTGATCGCACGGCGGCTGGCGTCGAATTATCGCGTGCTGTGCGCGTCGCCTGGTTACCTCGCGCGGCATGGCGCGCCGCGCCAGCTTGCCGAGCTGTCCTCGCATGCGTGTCTGGCGATCAAGGAGCGCGACCATCCGTTTGGTCTGTGGCGTTTGACGGTGCGCGGTGAGACGGTCTCGATCAAGGTCACGGGACCGTTGTCGACCAATCACGGCGAAGTGGCGGTGGAATGGGCGCTGGCGGGACGCGGCATCGTACTGCGTTCCATGTGGGATGTGCGCCCGCTGCTCGAAAGCGGCCAGTTGCAGCAGGTGCTGCCCGAGGTCACGCAACCGGCGAATCTGTGGGCGGTGTATCCGGCGCGGCTCGCGCAGTCGGCGAAGGTGCGGGTCTGCGTGGACTTTCTGAGCGAGGAATTCGCGCAATGGAGTCCGCCGGCCGACGGTGCGGCCGGCGTGGACATGGCTGAACGTTGACCGCCGAACCCTGAGTGGCAAGATCCGGCGGATCAAAGACAAAGCAACGCCTAGTGATGATTCTGCGAGAACAGCGTTTCGAGCGGGTAATGGCTCTTCACGAACGGCGACTTGATGATGACGTAGCTGAAGTACTTCTCGATCCCGATATCGCGTTCGAGCAGCCCTTCCACGATGCTCTGGTAATGGCTCACACTGCGCGTGACGAACTTCAGCAGGTAGTCATAACCGCCGCTCGCCAGATGGCACTCGACAATCTCGTCGACGTCGCGAATCGCATTCACGAACTTGATGAAGTCTTCCCGCCGATGATCGGCGAGCGTGACTTCGGTGAACACGATCTGCACGTCGCCGAGCTTTTCGAGCTGGATCTGCGCACCGTAGCCGATGATGTAGCCGGCTTTCTCCAGACGCTTGACCCGGATCAGGCAAGGACTGGGCGACAGGCCGACCGCGTCGGCAAGCTCGACGTTGGTTATGCGGCCTTTCTTCTGCAATTGGGAAAGTATGCGCAGGTCAATCCGGTCTAGCTTGCAGTCGCTGCTCATCGTAACGTTATCGCTCCGGCGATGGGTGTGTGGGGCTGAGGTGGCCCTCTACTCTAGCATGCGGTGGCATGAGTTTTGACCTTCAACGCGGCGCGCACGTCGGCTTGTGCGAGAACGTCGTCGAGGGTCTTTTCAAGCCGCTCGAACATCAGATCGAACTCGGCCTCGGTGTACGAGAGCGCCGGTGCGAAGCCGAGAATGTTGTCGCCGAAGGCACGGAAAATCAGGCGGTTTTCGTACGCGGCGGCGGCGATCCGTTCGGACAGTTTCAACGCCGGATCGAAGCCCGCCTTGCTGTCCTTGTCGGCGACGAGTTCGAGCGCGCCGAGCAGGCCACGATGGCGCGAGTCGCCCACCAGCGGATGCGCGAGCAGCGCGTCGAGGCCTTGCGCGAAACGCGGCGCGCGCGCCACGCCGTTCGCGAGCAGGCCGCCTTCGTGATACAGACGCAGTACTTCGAGGCCAATGGCCGCGCTCACCGGATGCGCCGAATACGTATGGCCATGGCCGACGACCGCTTCGGCGTCGCCGTTTGCAATGCCCTGATAGATTTCGTCCGACATCAGCACGGCGCCCATCGGCGCATAGCCCGCGGTCAGGCCTTTGGCCACCGTCATCAGATCCGGCTCGACGTTTTCGCCCTGGCAGGCGAACAGCGGACCCGTGCGGCCGAATCCCGTGATGACCTCATCGGCGACGAACAGGATGCCCAGCTTGCGGCAACTTTCACGCATGGCCTTGAGCCAGCCGACCGGCGGCACGATCACGCCGCCCGAGCCCTGAATCGGTTCGCAGAAGAACGCGGCGACGTTGTCGGCACCGAGCTCGGCCACCTTCGCTTCGAGCGAGGCCACCGAGGCGGCGATCAGCGCGGCGTCGTCGGCGAAATCGTTGCGGTACGCGTACGGCGACGGCAGATGATGCTGGTTCGGCAGCGGCAAGTCGAAGTTGCGGTGGAACGCGGGCAGGGCGGTGAGGCCGGCGCCGGTCGTCGACGAGCCGTGGTAGCCGCGTTGCAGCGCGATGATGTGCTTCTTCGACGCAAGCCCCGTGGCGTTGAAGTAGTGCGTGATGAAACGCAGTGCCGAGTCCACCGCATCCGACCCGCCGAGCGTGAAGTACACATGCTGCAGCGAAGCGGGCGACACCTCGACCAGCTTTTGCGCGAGTTCAATGGCCGGCTCGGAGCCGAAATGGAAATAGCCGGTCGCGTAGGGCAGCTTCTGCATCTGCGCGGTGGCGGCGTCGACAATGCTCTGCTGGCCGTAGCCGACATTCACGCACCAGAGTCCGGAAAACGCGTCGAGCAGTTCGTTGCCGGCCGCGTCGCGCAGAAACGCGCCGCTGGCGGACTCGAGGATGGTGACGCCGCGTGCTTCGTGCGCGCGGTAGTTGATGACCGGGTGAATCAGATGCTTGCGGTCGGCTTCGATGAGCGATTGAATCGGCATGATGGTTTCTCGTCGCGGGAAGGGGCTATTGACCGTTCCATACTACTGATCAGCGACGATCGCCTGCTCACCTAAACAATTGCCCGAAAAGCGCGCGCGACGCGTTTTGATGCACGGTCTTGGCATTTTCTGCTGCGGACGCTGAAAAGCCGCGCCACGCGGGCGTTTCATCCGGTGCCGCCCTCAATAGCCTTGCGCGCGGTCGATCTGGCCAACCATGGGCAAGCCTTCGCGATGACGGCGCAGATTCTCCAGCACCACGTCGACGGCGGTTTCCGGCCGCGTCGCGCTGGCGATATGCGGCGTGATGCGCACGCGTGGATGCGTCCACAACGCATGACCGGCGGGCAACGGCTCGGGATCGGTGACATCGAGAATGGCGTTCTGCAACTGGCCGCTCTCGAGCGCCGCCAGCAAGTCCTGCTGATTCAGATGCGGACCACGACCCGTTTGAATCAGCGACGCGCCGCGCGGCAGCTTCGCGAACAACGCCGCGTCGAGCAGCCCGCGCGTGGCCGGCGTGAGCGGCAGCAGGCAGATCAGGATATCGGTACGCGCGAGAAACGCATCCAGTGCGGTTTCACCCGCATAACACGCCACGCCTTCGATCTCGCGACCCGAACGGCTCCATCCCGCACAGTCGAAGCCGAACAACCGCAGTCTTTCCAGCACGGCCGTGCCCAACACGCCGAGCCCGAGCACACCGACGCGACGCTGGCTGGCCGGCTTGAGCGGCAACTCGCGCCAGACCTGCTGCTGTTGCTGAAGACCATAGTCGAACAGATCGCGATGAATCGTCAGCACGGCCTGCGTGACGTATTCGACCATGCCTTCGACGATCCCCGGCTCGATCATGCGCACGACGGGCACATGCTCCGGTACGCCCGACAGATCGAACTGATCGATGCCCGCCCCGACCGAGAACACGACTTCCAGATTAGGGAAGGTGCGCGTCGGATCTTCCGGCGGCTGCCAGGCGGCGAGATAGCGGATCGCGGCCGGGTCGCCGAGATCGGGCCAGATATGAAACGGCAGATCCGGCGCTTTCTGCGCGAAGAGTTTCGCCCACTGGGCGCCGCGCGCCGGGTCGGCTTTATAGAGGAAGGCCATGATGGTCAGCAGATTGCCTGGTTGATGATGCCGTATTGCAGGTAATGCGCATCCTGTCCGCCGCTCGCGGGCTCGCCCGGCGTGGCGGGGCGGACCATTTTGACGACCGTATCCACGCGCGGCAAGCCCAACTGCTCCAGCCACTCGGTCAGACCGCTTTCGCCGGGGGTGTCGATACGCACGAACACGCCTTCATTCAGCGCCAGCCAGTGGCTGATGAGCGCCTTGGCGCGGCTCGAATCCTCCGAGGCGGGCGTGACGACCGGACCGATCGCAAAGCCACGTCCGAAGCGGCGAAACAATGCGAAGCCGATCAGTTCGCCGTCGCGGTCGAGCGCGATGCCGTCGGCGGTGCCCAGCAGCGCGGGCAAGACTTCGCCGCGATCCAGACCGCTGGCCGCCGAGGCCAGTTCGACCAGCCGCGCGGTGTCGCTCGAACCGAGCGGGCGCAAACGCTCGCCCGGCGGCAGCGACACGAGAGGTGGCTGGAACGCCGCGCCCTGATGCTGGTCGAGCGTGCCGGTCGCGCGAAAGCCGAGCTTTTCATACAGTGGCTGGCCCGCGGTGGTGGCGTGCAGGAACGTGACGCGGCCGCCCAGTTCTTCGAGCACCAGTTCCATCAGCTTTCTGCCGATGCCGCGCCCTTGTTGCGCCGGCGACACGATCACCATGCCGAGCGACGCGCATTCGGCGCCGTATTTCCAGCACAGGGCGGTGCCGATCACGCCGCTCGCGTCTTCCGCGACGAAACCCACGCCCAGCTGCGCGACGAATCTCCAGTCGTCCGCGCGATGCGGCCATTTGAGTTCGACCGTCAACGCGTGCGCGGCGGCGATGTCGTCGAGGGTGAAGCGTCTATAGGTAATCGAATCGGACACGCCGTACTCCCTGATTGACTGAAGGCTTACGCCGTCACTGTGTCATCCGGTGCGCGGTGTGACTAGGACGATCTTTTTATCGCGAGCCCTGGAAAGGGCCGCATTGAAATTCGATGCAAAACGCCAGGTATGGGCGGGCATTACAGGTGAGTTCTGCTGCGTGGCGATTTTTGTCGGCGACATATGCCAGGCCCGCGGCTCTACGATTTTGTCATGGCGGCGGCGTTCACGAAACGCACCGCACGGAACCACCAGCCAGTCACAAGGAAACTTTTCTCATGGACAGCTTCAATCCGGACGACGTCGCGATTCGCAGCGGACATTACATCGGCGGTGAATATGTCGAGGCGGGCGAGCGCCGTATCGAGGTGGCGCGTCCATCGGACGGCGTGGTGTACGCGTCGGTGCCGCTCGCCGATGCCGGCATGGTGGACCGCGCGGTCGAGAACGCCTGGCAGGCTTTCAAACACAGTGGCTGGGCGCGCATGGCGCCGCGTGAGCGCGCGAAGATCCTGCGCCGTTTCGCCGAGCTGGTCGAAGCCGATGCGCCAACGCTCGGCCGGCTGGAAGCGCTCGGCTCGACGCGTCCGATCGCGCAGGCGATCGGCTGGGACGTGCCGTTCACCGCCGAGGGCATCCGCTTTTATGCCGAGTTCGCCGACAAGCTGGGCGGCGACGTCGCGGCCACGGATCACGATCATCTGGGCATGACGATCGCCGAGCCGTATGGCGTGATCGGCGCGATCGCGCCGTGGAATTTCCCACTGGTCATGGCCTCGTGGAAGATCGCCCCCGCGCTGGCGGCGGGCAATGCGGTGGTGCTCAAACCTTCGGAGATGACGCCGTTCTCGGTCTTGCGGCTCGCCGAGCTGGCCGTGCAGGCTGGCGTGCCCGCGGGCATCTTCAACGTGATCCAGGGCGATGGCAGAGTGACCGGCGACGAACTGGTGCGTCATCCGAAGATCAGCAAGGTCACCTTCACGGGCTCCACGCGCACCGGTGCGTCGATCATGGCCGCGTGCGCCAACAGCGGCACCAAGCCGGTCACGCTCGAACTGGGCGGCAAGAGCCCGCAAATCGTATTCGCCGACGCGCCGCGTCTGGACGACGTGGCGCGCCGCATCGCCGGCGCGATCACAGGCAACGCGGGGCAAGTGTGCGTGGCGGGGTCGCGTCTGCTGGTCGAGCGAAGTCTCGCCGAGCCGCTGGCCGAGCGCATCGGCAAGATCTTCGCCGAGTTGAAGCCCGGCGCGACATGGGCCGCCGGCACCACGCTCTCGCCGATCATCTCGGCGCCGCAGGCGGCGCGCATCGAAGGCATCGTGGGACGCACGCTGGAAGCCGGCGCGACGCTGCGTTACGGCGGCGTCAGGGCGGACGGCGGCGCTGACGGCGCGTTCTACGCCCCGACCTTGCTCACTGACGTCACGGCTCACTCCGAAGCGGTGCGTGAAGAAGTCTTCGGTCCGGTGCTGACGCTGCAAACCTTCGATACCGAAGAAGAAGCGCTCGCGCTCGCGCAGCATCCCGAGTACGGCCTCGCGGCCGGTGTGCATACCGCCGACCTGGGCCGGGCGCTGCGTTTCGTTCGCGGGCTCGAAGCGGGCACGGTGTGGGTCAACCGCTATGGGCGCACCTCGGACTTCATGATCCCCACGGGCGGCTTCAAGCGTTCCGGCATCGGCAAGGACCTGGGGCGCCAGGCCTATGAGGCCAACCTGCGTTTCAAAAGCGTATTGATCGACCTGCGTGCCTGAACGTCTGCCATCCGTCTGGCATGCCGACCGCAAACCCAGCATGGGCAAGGCTTTCAGCCCGATCGCCGCATTCTGTGCTGTCCGCGGCCTCAAAACGCATGGTTTGTGTCACCAGCAGCGCCCTAATCAGGAACATCTATGTTTTTGCGCTGATTAAATCTTTAACAGGAATAAGCATTCACGGTTTTCGCCAATGAGCTCCGACAGCGAGTTCACCATCACGATAGGACTGCACCATGATCGAATTCGAACCGAAATACATCACCTTCGACTGCTACGGCACGCTGACGAAATTCCACATGGCCGACATGACGCGCGAGCAGTACGGCCACTTGCTGAACGGCGAAGACCTGGAAAAGCTCGTCGCGTTTTACTCGGGCTATCGTCGCGACGAAGTGCTCGGTGCGTGGAAGCCGTACCGCGATGTGGTGGTCAATGCGCTGCGCCGCGCCTGCAAGCGCATGAACGTCGAATTCAACGAAGCGGGCGCCCAAAGCATCTATGAAGCCGTGCCGACCTGGGGTCCGCATCCGGACGTGCCGGAAGGCGTCTCGCGTCTGGCGAAGAAGTACAAGCTGGTGATTCTCTCGAACGCTTCGAACAACCAGATCCAGAGCAACGTCGACAAGCTCGGCGCACCGTTCCACAAGGTCTTCACGGCGGAGCAGGCGCAGTCGTACAAGCCGCGCATGCAAGGCTTCGAATACATGTTCGACCAGCTCAACTGCAATCCGGAAGACGTGCTGCACGTGTCGTCGAGCCTGCGCTACGACCTGATGACCGCGCACGACCTGGGCATCAAGCACAAGGTCTTCGTCAAGCGCGGCCACGAACCGTCGACGCCTTACTACCAGTACTACGAGGTCAACGACATTCCGCATCTGGCTTCGGAACTCGGTCTGTAAGCGCCGGTTTTTTCACGCTCGTTGCCCATCTCAAGGACAGACCGGATGAAGCTCGATTCCTACTGGCTCGACACCGCGCCGCCACTGCTGTCGGCGTGCGAGGGTCCGGTCGACGGCCAGACCGATGTGGTGGTGATCGGCGGCGGCTTCACCGGACTGTCGGCGGCGCAGGCCTTGGGCAAGCGCGGCGCCGCGGTGACCGTACTTGACGCGGGCCGCATCGGCGGCGGCGCGTCCGGGCGCAACGGCGGGCAGGTCAATACCGGCGTCGCGCAGGACTTCGTCGCGCTGGTCGCGCAACTCGGTGTGGAGCGCGCGAGCGCCTGCTACCGCGCGTTTTCGGATGCGGTCGACACGGTCGAGCGTCTGATCCGCGAGGAAAACATCGACTGCAATTACATCGCGACCGGCAAGCTGAAGCTGGCGTCGAAACCGCATCATCTCGCGCATCTGGAGAAGACGGCGGAAGCGATTCGCCGTGAAGTCGATACGGATATCGAACTGATCGACCGCAGCCGTATCCGCAGCGAAATTCAATCCGACAGTTTTTATGGCGGATTGCTGCAACGGCACGGCGGCCAGATGCATATGGGCAAGTTCACAGTCGGGCTCGCCGAGGCCGCGGTACGCCGCGGCGCCAAGCTGTACGAGAACGCGGCGGTCACCGCCATCGTGAAAGAGGGCGGCGGTTTCAGGGTCACCACGGCGCGCGGCGAAGTGCGCGCGAAGCAGGTGCTGATCGCGACCGGCCCGTCGCGGCATGGTCCGTTTGGCTGGTATCGGCGGCGTCTCGCGCCGGTCGGTTCGTTCATCGTCGTGACGGAGCCCGTGGCGCCCGAGTTGCTGGCGCACGTGTTTCCGAACCGGCGCGCGTACACGACCACGCGTTTGATGCACAACTACTTCCGCGTGACGCCCGATTCGCGTTTGCTGTTCGGCGGCCGGGCGCGCTTCACGGCGTCCGAGCGGCCGTCCGATGCGAAGAGCGGACGCATCCTGCAGGAAGGCCTCGCCGCGATGTTCCCGATGCTCGCGAGCGCGCGCATCGACTATTGCTGGGGCGGTCTGGTGGACATGAGCGCCGACCGTTTGCCGCATGCCGGGCAGCACGACGGCATCTATTTCTCGATGGGCTACAGCGGCCACGGCACGCAGATGTCGACGCACATGGGCCAGGTGATGGCCGACGTGATGGACGGCCATGAAGACCGGAATCCGTGGCGCGAGTCGGAGTGGCCCGCGATTCCCGGCCATACCGGCAAACCCTGGTTCTTGCCGCTCGTGGGCACGTACTACCGCATCAAAGACATTTTTTATTGATCGTTTGTTGTTCGACTGGCAGTCAAAACCACGCAGCCACGCCTGCTTAACCCCATTGCTCACCCTCGCGGAGAAGTTCGATGAATAAGGAAAACTCGCAACATGGCGCTCTTGAACTCGGCACCGGGTTGGAGCGATTGACGGCCAGGGGCGCCTCGCGGCGCGACGTGCTGCGCGCGATGGCCGCGGCCGGCATGATGTCGGTCACGGGCGCCGGTTTGCTGAGCGCGAGCGGTGCGGCCTTTGCGCAGGCGAAGCCGAAGCAGGGCGGCAAGATCCGCGTGGCGACGCAGTCCGCGTCCGCGGCCGATACGCTCGACCCAGCAAAGGGCGCGCTCGGTACCGATTACGTTCGCGGCTTCATGTTCTACAACTGCCTGACCGAACTCGATCCGCATCTCGGCGCGAAGATGTCGCTGGCGACCTCGCTCGATACGAAAGATGCCACCGTGTGGGTCGTCAAGCTGCGCAGCGGCGTACAGTTTCACGACGGCAAGGCGCTCGCGCCGGCCGACGTGGTGTTTTCGATCATGCGCCACAAGGATCCGGCGACCGCTTCGAAAGCGAAGACACTGGCCGACCAGATCAAGGAAGTGAAGGCGACCGGCCCGAACGAAGTGACGATCACGCTGGACGGTCCGAACGCCGATCTGCCGGTGATCCTCGCCACCTCGCATTTCCAGATCATCAAGGACGGCACCAAGGATTTCAAAACGGCGGTCGGCACGGGCCCGTTCAAGCTCAAGGAATTCTCGCCGGGCGTGCGCACCGTCGGCGTGAGAAACGAGAAGTACTGGAAGCCGGGCATGCCGCATCTCGACGAGGTCGAACTGATCGGCATCGGCGACGAATCGGCGCGCGTGAACGCGCTGCTCTCCGGCGACGTGCAACTGATCAACGCGGTGAGCCCGCGTTCGACCACGCAGATCAAGGGCGCGGGTGGTTTCTCCGTGCTGGAGACGAAGACCGGCCTGTACACCGACCTGATCGTGCGCGACGAAGGCGGCATTACCGGCAACGACGATTTCCGGCGCGGCATGATGTACCTGCAGGACCGCGAGCAGATGCGCCGCGCGATCTTCCAGGGTTACGGCACGATCGGCAACGACCAGCCGATCGATCCGACCAACAAGTACTACCTGGCCGGCTTGCCGCAGCGTGCCTTCGATCCGGACAAGGCGAAGTTCCATTTCCAGAAGGCCAAGGTCGGCAGCGCGCCGATCCAGATTTTCGCGTCGCCGGCGGCGGAAGGCTCGGTTGAAATGGCGATGTTCCTTCAGCAGGTCGCGCCGCAAGCCGGTTTGAATCTGCAGGTGTCGCGCGTGCCGGCCGACGGCTACTGGTCGAACCACTGGATGAAGCATCCGCTGGGTTTCGGCAACATCAACGCGCGCCCGAGCGCCGACGTGATCTTCACGCAGTTCTTCAAGTCGGACGCACCGTGGAACGAAGCGAACTGGAAAAGCCCGAAGTTCGACCAGATGCTGGTGGCCGCGCGCGGTGAACCGGACGACGCCAAGCGCAAGAAGATCTACGGCGACATGCAGGTGCTGGTGCATGAAACGGGTGGTATCGGCATTCCTCTGTTCCAGAGTTCGCTCGACGCCTATACGAACAAGCTCAAGGGCCTCGGCTCGATTCCGCTCGCCGGGCTGATGGGCTTCATGTTCGCGGAAAACGTCTGGCTCGAAACCTGAGCCGGATCTGTTGGGCAGTCACGAAGGGTTTCCGGTCTGACGAACTGGAAAGTCACACCCTGCAACACGCGCGCCGCTGATCTGTGGCGCGCGGCTTCAACTGAGGAGGCGACTCTCGATGAAAGCACATGCGCAACGTCTCATTGCCGCGCGCCTCGGCCTCGCGCTGCTCACGCTGCTGCTGGTGTCGGCGATCGTGTTCGCTGTCACCGGGCTGCTTCCCGGCGACGCGGCCCAGCAGGCGCTCGGCCAGGCGGCAACCCCCGAAGCCGTGGCCGCCTTGCGGCATCAGTTCGGCCTCGACCAGCCCGCGCTGCAGCGCTACTTCGTGTGGCTCCTTCATGTGGTCAGCGGCAACTTCGGCACCTCGTTGTCGAACAATCTCCCCGTCAGCCAGTTGATCGCGACGCGTCTGCCGAATTCGCTGGTGCTGGCCGGTCTGACGGCGCTGGTCTCGGTGCCGGTGGCGCTGTTGATCGGCATTTCGTCGGCGATGTTCCGCGGCTCGCTGCTCGATCGCACGCTCAACGTGCTGACGCTCTCCACGGTGGCCGTGCCGGAGTTCCTGATCGCGACGATCGCCGTGCTGATCTTCGCCGTCAAGCTGCGCTGGCTGCCGGCGCTGTCGTATCTGTCGGAAGTGCATTCGTTCGGCGCGCTGCTGCGCATCTACGCGATGCCGGTGATGACGCTGTGCTGCGTGCTGGTCGCTCAGATGGCGCGCATGACGCGCGCCGCGGTGCTCGATCAGCTCAATTCGTCGTATGTGGAAATGGCCTTGCTTAAAGGCGCTTCGCCGGTGCGCGTGGTGTGGCGGCATGTGTTGCCGAACACCATCGGGCCGATTGCCAATGCCGTGGCGCTGAGCCTGTCGTATCTGTTCGGCGGCGTGGTGATCGTCGAGTCGATCTTCAACTATCCTGGCCTCGCGAGCCTGATGGTGGACGCGGTGACCAACCGTGACATGCCGCTCGTGCAGGGCTGCGTGATGGTGTTCTGCGCGGCGTATCTCGCACTCGTGCTGATCGCCGACCTGTGTCAAATCGTATCCAACCCGAGGCTGCGTCGATGATGAGCCAACCTACCAATCCCCACCATGTTCCTCACGCCGGCACGGAGCTGTACGATGTGCGCCGTGACGAAGTGGTCATCGAACCCGCGCCCGTGGAAGTGGCGGCGCTGAAACAGGGCGTGCTCAAACGCCTCGTGCACCGCTTCTCGGTACTCGGCCTGATCGGTCTGCTGATGGTCGCGTTCTGGCTGCTGGTCGCGTTCATCGGACCGCTGGTCGCGCCGTACAAAGGCGGCGCGCTGACCTCGACGGAAATTTTCGGCCGCTACAGCGCGGCGTATCCGCTCGGCACCGACTATCTCGGCCGCGACATGCTCAGCCGGATTCTCTACGGCGCGCGCTACACGGTCGGCCTCGCGCTTGCCGCGGCGGTGCTCGCCAGCGTGATCGGCACGTTCTTCGGCCTGCTCGCGGCGGTGTCGGGCCGCTGGGTCGATGAAATCCTGAGCCGTCTGTTCGACGCGCTCATTTCGATT
Source organism: Paraburkholderia sediminicola (assembly GCF_046027355.1). GTDB lineage: Bacteria > Pseudomonadota > Gammaproteobacteria > Burkholderiales > Burkholderiaceae > Paraburkholderia > Paraburkholderia sediminicola_B. The sequence continues at coordinate 289,336 of NZ_JAQQEK010000010.1, forward strand.
CCGAGCAAGGTGCTCGCGCTTGTCGTGATCGCCGCGTTCGGTTCGTCGATTCCGATGCTGACGACGGTCGCCGCGGTGGCCTACATTCCCGGCGCGTTCCGCATTTCGCGCTCGCTCGCGGTCAACGTGATGGGCCTCGAATACGTGCAGGTGGCAAGAGCGCGCGGCGAAGGCATCTTCTATATCGCGCGGGTCGAGGTGCTGCCCAACATGATTCATCCGATGCTCGCCGATTTCGGCCTGCGCTTCGTGTTCATCGTGTTGCTGCTGAGCGGGCTGAGCTTCCTCGGTCTCGGCGTGCAGCCGCCGAACGCCGATTGGGGTTCGCTCGTGCGCGAGAACATCGGCGGCTTGTCGGAGGGCGCGCCCGCCGTGCTGATGCCGGCCGTCGCGATCGCGACGCTGACCATCGGCATGAATCTGCTGATCGACAACTTGCGGCGTCGCAGCCGTAGGCATGGAGGTGCGTGATGGCTGAGCGCGACATGATTGAAGTGAAGGGCCTGAGAGTCGTCGCGGGTGCCGCGCCGGGGGCGGTGACGGAGATCGTCAAGGGCGTCGATTTCTCGGTAAAGAAGGGCGAAGTGCTCGCGCTGATCGGCGAGTCTGGTTCGGGCAAGACCACCATCGCGCTGTCGCTGCTCGGCTATGCGCGTGCGGGCTGCGCGATCAGCGGCGGGTCGGTGCGCGTCGGCGAGGTCGAGGTGTTGTCGCTCGATGCGAAGGGCCGCCGCGCGTTGCGCGCGCGCACCGTCGCGTACGTCGCGCAGAGCGCGTCGGCCGGCTTCAATCCGGCGCGCACGATCATGGATCAGGTCATCGAGCCGGCGCTGCTGCATCACCTGATGACGAAAGAGGCGGCATCCGCCAAGGCGGTCGAACTGTTCCGCTCGCTCGCGCTGCCCGCGCCGGAAACGATCGGCGAGCGCTATCCGCATCAGGTATCCGGCGGTCAGTTGCAGCGCTTGATGGCGGCGATGGCCTTGATCACCGATCCGGCCGTCGTCGTGTTCGACGAGCCGACCACCGCGCTCGACGTCACCACGCAGATCGAAGTGCTCGCGGCCTTCAAGAAGGTGATCCGTGAACTCGGCACCACGGCCGTGTATGTGTCGCACGATCTGGCGGTGGTCGCGCAAATGGCGGACCGCATCGTCGTGTTGAACGGCGGCGCGGTGAAGGAGAACGGCGCGGTCGCGCAAGTGCTCGACGCGCCCGTGGATGCCTACACGCGTCAGTTGCTGGCAGCCACACGCCGACCGGAAGCCGTGCTGACGTTGCCGCCGAATCTCGGCAAACACGTGCCGCCGCTGCTGGAGATTCGCGGACTGTCCGCGGGCTATGGCCGCATCGATCGCCACGGCCAGCCCGCCGTGCGCGTGCTGGACGACGTCAGTCTGTCGATCCCGCGCGGCAGCACGCTCGGCGTGATCGGCGAATCCGGCTCCGGCAAGACGACGCTCGCGCGCGTGGTGGCGGGTCTCGTCGACCGGGCGCGCGGCGAGGTGCTGTTCAACGGCGAACCGCTGCCGGCACAAATCTCGCGCCGCACGCCGGAGCAGTATCGCCAGATTCAGATCGTGTTTCAGAACGCCGACACGGCGCTCAATCCGAGCCACTCGATCGCCGATATCCTGGGCCGGCCGCTCGCGTTCTATCACCATCTGCGTGGCTCGGCGGCGAAGAAACGCATGCTGGAACTGCTCGATCTGGTGAAGCTGCCGGCTAGCATCGCCACGCGCACGCCCGCCGGACTGTCGGGCGGCCAGAAGCAGCGCGTGAATCTGGCGCGTGCGCTCGCCGCCGATCCCGCCTTGATTCTGTGCGACGAAGTGACCTCCGCGCTCGACACGGTGGTCGGCGCGGCGATCCTCGATCTGCTCGCCGAATTGCGGCGCGAACTGGGCGTGTCGTACATGTTCATCAGCCACGATATTTCGACGGTGCGCGCGATCTGCGACGAGGTGATCGTGCTGTATGCGGGGCATCGCGTGGAAGCGGGCCAGCGCGAGGTGCTCGCGGCGCCGCCGTATCACCCGTACACGGGCTTGCTGGTGGATTCGGTGCCGGCGTTGAAACCCGGCTGGCTCGACGCGCGCCGTGACATCGTCGCGACCGCCTTGCCGGCCATGGGCGAGAGCGCCGACGTTGCCGAGTTGTGCTCGTTCCGCGCGCGTTGTCCGGTGCGTATCGACGGCAAGTGCAACATGACGCCGCCCTCGTTGAAGAAGCTGCCTTCGGGCGCGGAGATTCTGTGCCACCATCCGGTCGCCGAACTGAACCGTTTGCAGACCGTGGAGGCGACCCCGGCATGAGCGGACGATTTGTGCGCCTCGCGGAAACGGGCCGCAAGACCTTTCCGATTACCGTGGACGGCGTCGTGCGCGAGGCCGCCGAAGGCGACACGCTGATGGTCGCGTTGCTCACCGGCACGGCCACGTTGCGCGACTCCGAATTCGGCGATGGCCGGCGCGCCGGTTTCTGTCTGATGGGCGCCTGCCAGGATTGCTGGGTGTGGACCGCGCAAGGCGAGCGCGTGCGTGCGTGCAGCACGCCGGCGATGCCCGGCATGTCGATCGTCACGAAGCTGGCGGAAGCCGCGGAGGGTGTATGGCCCCGCGCGTAGTCATCATCGGGGCCGGGCCGGCGGGCGTGCGTGCGGCGCAGGCGTTGGTCGAAGCGGGGCTGCGGCCTGTCGTGGTCGACGAAGGGCGGCGTGACGGCGGGCAGATTTATCGACGTCAGCCGGAAGGTTTTTCGCGCAGCTACGAGACGCTCTATGGCACCGAGGCCGAGCGCGCCGCGTCGCTGCATCAGAGCTTCGACGCGTTGAAGAGCAGCATCGACTATCTGCCGGAAACGCTGGTCTGGAATATCTCGCCGAACACCGTGCATCTGGTGAGCGGCACGCGATATCACACGCTCGCGTTCGACGCGCTGATCGTCTGCAGCGGCGCCACTGACCGGCTAATGCCGGTCAAGGGCTGGCACCAGGCCGGTACCTATAGCCTCGGCGGCGCGCAGGTCGCGCTGAAATCGCAAGGCTGCGCGATCGGCTCGCGCATCGTGATGATGGGCAGCGGTCCGCTTCTGTATCTCGTGGCCGCGCAGTACGTGAAGGCTGGCGCACAAGTGGCGGCGGTGCTCGACACTTCGACGTTCATGCAACGCGTGGCCGCGTTGCCGCGCCTGCTGGCGATTCCCGCCGCGCTCAGAAAAGGCATCGCGTTGACGCGCGTGCTGGCCGACGCGCGCGTGCCGGTTCATCGCGGCGTGCAGCCGCTCGAAATCAAAGGCTCGCCGCAAGACGGCGTGAGCGCGGTCGAAGTCGCGTTGACCGGCGGCAAGCGACTCGAACTGACGTGCGATGCCGTCGCGCTTGGCTATCACCTGCGGCCCGAGACACAACTCGCGGATCTCGCGGGTTGCCGCTTCCTGTTCGACGAGAACGCCCGGCAGTGGCTGCCGCAAATCGACGCCGACGGCCGCAGCAGCATCAAGGGCGTCTATCTGGCGGGCGACGGCGCACGCGTGCGCGGCGCGGATGCAGCGGAACGTTCGGGCCGTCTCGCCGCATTGGCCGCCTTGCAGGATCACGGCATGGCGGTCAACGGCATGGAGCGCCTGCGCGTCGAACTCGCGCGCTTCACGCGTTTTGCCGCGGGCTTGCGTGAAGCCTTCCCGTGGCCGGCGAAATTCGCCGCGTCGCTGCCGGACGAAACGATAGTCTGCCGTTGCGAAGCGATCACGGCCGGCGAACTGCGCCGCGTGGTGCAGGCGACCGGCGCCAGGGAAGCCAATCGCGCGAAGGCGTTTTCGCGCGTCGGCATGGGCCGCTGCCAGGGGCGCTATTGCGGTCATGCGGGCGCGGAAATCATCGCGGCGGCGGCGTGCGTGCCGCTGTCGTCAGTGGGACGGCTGCGCGGCCAGGCGCCGGTCAAACCGCTACCCGTGGCGCTGACCGAAGAGGCGAGCGACGAGGTGATCGAATGAGCGCGACGACCCGCAACGAAGCCGATGTGATCGTGATCGGCGGCGGCATCATGGGAACGACGACGGCGTTCTTCCTGCGCCAGCGCAACCGCTCGGTGATTCTGCTCGAACGCGGACTCACCGGACAGCAGGCGAGCGGCGTGAACTTCGGCGGCATTCGCCGTCAGGGCCGCGCGCTGCCGCAACTGGCGATGGCCAACCGCGCGCTGCGCACGTGGCAACGCTCGGCGGAACTGCTCGGCGAGGACGTCGAGTTTCTGCCGTCGGGCCATACGCGTGTGTGCTACCACCAGAAGGACGTCGAGAATTTCGACCAGTACGCAATCGACGCGCGCGCCCACGGTCTCGAGCTCGAAGTGCTGCACGGCGAAGCGATGTTCAGGCGTTTTCCGTTTCTCGGCCGCGAGGTGCTGGCGGCTTCGATCTCGCCGCTCGACGGTCACGCCAACCCGCGCCTCGCCGCGCCCGCGTTCGGCCGCGCGGCGGCGCGGCTTGGCGCGCAGGTGATCGAGGACACGGAGATCGTGCGCGTCGAGAAAGACGGTAGCCGGTTTCGCGTGGAAAGTGCGCGCGGCGACGTGTACTGGGCGGCGCAGCTCGTGATCTGCGCGGGCGCGTGGGCGAGCCGGCTGACCGAACAGTTCGGCGAATCCGTGCCGCTCACCGCGCGCGGGCCGCAAATGTGCGTGACGGAGCCGGTTCCCTACGTGTTCAAGTCGTCGATCGGCGTGTTCACGTCGATCAAGGAAGAGAGCATTTACTTTCGCCAGATTCCGCGCGGCAACATCATCGTCGGCGGCGGTCCTGCCGGTCCCGCCGACGCCGTGACGAGCCGCGCTTCCGTGTTGCCAATCAACACCGTGCGGCAACTGGCGCAGATGCGCCGACTCGTGCCCGCGTTGGCGCCGCTGCATGTGATTCGCGTGTGGAGCGGGGTGGAAAGCTATCTGCCCGACAGCGAGCCGGTAATCGGTCCGAGCGGCCAGGTCGACGGATTGTTCTACGCGTTCGGCTTCAGCGGGTCGGGTTTTCAGATTGGCCCGGGCGTCGGCGAGACGCTGGCGGAACTTGTCGATACGGGCAGCACGGGGATTCCGCTCGACGCGTTTTCCATCCGGCGCTTCACGAAACAACCGGCGGTCCGCTCGACCATCGTGACGTCATGAAACAGTCCATCAGCCTCAATGCCGCCCGCGCTTTCATCGAAGCCCATTTCGACGAACCGGTGACGCTTGCGCAACTCGCCGCGCTGTCCGCGCTCAGCGTGTCGCGCTTCGCCACGGTGTTCCGGCAGCAATACGGATCGTCGCCGTACCGCTATCTGTGCGGCCTGCGGATTCAGCGCGCGCAGACGCTATTGCTCGAAGGCGTGCCGGGATCGGTCGTGGCGACGGAGGTTGGCTTCTTCGATCAAAGCCATTTCGGCCGCCATTTCAAGCGATGCTGCGGCATGACGCCCAGCATGTTCATCGCGCGCGCTGGCGTTAACGCGGCAAGGCATGCCGGTGCGAGTGGCTCGATTGGCTTGAGTGGCGCGCCTACGGCGTCGCGTTCAGCTTCCGCCATAACGTCGTCTTGCTGATGCCGAGCGCCTCGCAGACCGCGTCGCGATCGCCGTCGTGCGCGGCAAGCGCGGCGCGGATTTCGTCGGCCTCCACGTGACGGCTGCGTTCGCGCAGGGTTAAAGCGGATTTCTTTGCGCGCGCGTGCGGCTCGACGATTTCAGGCGCGACCGTGCGCAACATATCGCGTGTGAGGACGGTGTCAGTGGCGTTTTCGGGCAGTGCATCTACGTCAATGTCGGCGAGTTCGACCGCGATCCGTTCGATCACGTTCTGCAATTCGCGCACGTTGCCGGGCCACGCGTAACGCTTGAGCGGCTCGTCGAGCGCGGCGAGCAGGCGTTCGGCGGCGGCCGCGTCCGGCAAGCGCGCCGCGAGCCGCGGTTCGCGTGCGGCGGATTGCAATAGCAGTTCGACGGCGAGCGGCAGCAGATCGGTCGGACGCTCGCGCAACGGCGGCAGCGCGATGCTCAGAATGTTGAGCCGATAGTAGAGGTCGGCGCGAAAGCTGCCCGCTTCGATGCCCTCGGTCAACGCGCGATGCGTCGCCGCGACCACGCGAATATCGACCCGCGTCGGCTCCGTCGAACCAAGCCGCACGACTTCGCGTTCCTGCAGCACGCGCAACAGCCGGCTTTGCAACGACAGTGGCATCTCGCCGATTTCATCGAGGAACAGCGTGCCGCGGTGCGCCACTTCGATCAGCCCCGCCTTGCCGCCCTTGCGCGCGCCGGTGAATGCACCTTCCTCGTAGCCGAACAGTTCGCTCTCCAGCAGCGCCTCGGGAAACGCGCCGCAATTGATCGCGACGAACGCGAAGTCGCGCCGCGCGCTCAACTGATGCATGCTCTGCGCGACCATCTCCTTACCCGTGCCGCTTTCGCCGAGAATCAACACGGTGGCGTCCGAGCGGGCATAGCGCCGCACGAGCGCGCGCACCCGTTCGATCGATTCGGACGCGCCGACGATATCGTCGAGCCGGTAACGCGCGCTGAATTGCTGCACGCGCTGGCGTGAACGCAGCGTCCGGTCGAGCCGTTCGACCGCGCGCGATTCCTGGAACGTCAGCACCGTGCCCGCCGCCGCGCCACTGCTCGCCAGCGGCCCGCGATGCACGACATAGCTCACGCCACGCACCGTGCACAACGTGTCGCCGTCCGCGTCCGGCAGGCTGCCCGCGAGATCGGGCGCGAGTTCGAGCAGCACGCGGCCCACGGCATGCGCCGCGTCGAGACCGAGCACGCCGGCGAGGCGCTGGTTCATCGCTTCGACGCGGCCTTGCGCGTCGAGCGCGACGACGCCGTCGCGCAGATGCTGCAGCAGATTGTCGAGCCGTTGACGCCGGATGGTTTCGCGGCGCGTGGCCTGGGCGACTTCGAGCGCGGTGTCGAAGGCCGCGCGCACCGACGCGCGCGAATACAGAAATACCGCGCCCATGCCGGCATTCGCGGCGAGGTCGGTGACGAGTCCGGGGCCGACCACCACGTCGATGCCGCGATCGCGCAGATCGAGCACGACGCTCTCCGCATCCTGCGCCGATTGATAGGAAGCGAACGTGACCTCGAGCGCATAGGCGGCCGTGAAGCGCCGCACTTCGTCAGGCGTGTTGCCGTGCGTGACGAGCGCGACCTTCGCGCCGTCGCGCCGCGCCCGCGCGAGCGCGTGCATCACGTCGAAGCCGGTCGGGCCGATCAGCACGACCGGCACCGACACGCGCGTCTTCAGATACGCGCCGTTCGAGCCGCCGGCAATCACCACGTCCGGACGACCCGCGCCCGCGGCGTCGATCTCTCGCACGGCGTCTTCGAAGCCGTGGGACACGATGCGCAGATCCGCGCGCTCCACATATTCGCCGGCGATGTCGAAAAACAGATCGCGCAGGCGGCTGATGCTGACGGCCCAGATGCGGGGGCGCTGGGCGGTTTCGAAAAGAGGTGTGCTCAAGGCTGGGCGCTCGCGGCGGGCTGGGAACGTCCGTCTATTATGCGCGCATCCATTTCCAATTTGAAATTCGCATTTCAGTTGTGAAATGAAATGCAAGCTGACGCGGGCGGCCGTCTTTAGTGAAATCAGGCACTTAGCGGGCGCCGGAACGGCTGGCCCGTTCCTTGCATTTGAGGCTGCGGTCAAAAGCATCCCCCCATGCAATCTGGAGACGAAGTCATGAGTGAAGCAGACAACAGCACGTCGAACGCAGGCGCA
>NZ_JAQQEK010000100.1:0-1521 GCF_046027355.1 Paraburkholderia sediminicola
ATTTTACATAAAAAGAATTATCAACATATGTGGTGTAGTAGCTTTATAGAAATGTCGTGTTCTAGCCATTTAGAAATGTCGTGTTTTGGCCTCGGTATGCTTGCCGGTTCCCTGCGGGACTATGGAGCCGGCCATGCATGCAGCTGCACTGGTGACATTGAACATGCGCGAACTCGACCGTCTGAAGGTCATCCAGGCCATTGTCGACATGGGCCTCAAGCCTGGTCGCGCGGCCGAACGCTTGGGCTTGACCGTACGTCAGGTTGAGCGCCTGGTGATCCGCTATCAGGAATCCGGTGCGGCGGGACTGGCCTCGCGCAGACGTGGCCGTTCCGGCAACCGGAAGCTGGACGAAGGACTGGCTCAGCAGGCGCTGGCGATCATTCGTGAACGCTACGCCGATTTTGGACCGACGCTGGCCTGCGAGAAGCTTTGGGAATGCCACGGCATCCGGATGGCCAAGGAAACGGTCAGACGGCTGATGACGGACGCCGGTCTGTGGATACCACGCCGGCAGCGCCCGCCGAAGATCTACCAGCCGCGGGCGCGTCGTGCGTGTCTGGGCGAACTGATCCAGATCGATGGCAGCGATCACCGGTGGTTCGAGGAACGGGCGCCGGCCTGCACACTGCTCGTGTACGTCGACGATGCGACCAGCCGGCTGATGCATCTGCACTTCACGGCGAGCGAATCGACCTTCAGCTATTTCGAGGCGACGCGGGCGTATATCGAATGCCACGGCAAGCCTGGCGCGTTCTACAGCGACAAGGCGAGCGTGTTTCGCAGTGGCAAGGCCCATGAAACGGGAAGCAGCGTGACGCATTTCGGCCGGGCGATGTTCGAGCTGAACATCGACACGTTCTGCGCGAACAGCAGCTCAGCGAAGGGTCGCGTCGAGCGCGCCCACCTGACGCTGCAGGACCGGCTGGTGAAGGAATTGCGACTGCGCGGAATCAGCACGATCGTCGAAGCCAATGCGTATGCGCCCTCCTTCATGGCCGCCTACAACGCACGCTTCGCGAAGCCGCCGAAGAGCGATTTCGACGCGCACCGGCCGCTGCGGGGTGACGAGAATCTCGACCTTCTGATGACGTGGCGCGAGACGCGACGGGTGACGAAATCGCTGACCATTCAGTACGACCGCGTGATGTACCTGCTGGATGACACGCCGGAGAACCGGAAACTGATCCACCGCTACATCGACGTGTGGGAGTACCCGGACGGGCGCATCGAGATCCGCGCAGATGGCCGGGTGCTGCCGTACAGGCAGTACGACCGGCTGGCCGAGATCGACCAGGGCGCGGTCGTCGAACATAAACGCCTGAGTCACGCGCTGCAGGTCGCGCAGGCGATCCAGGCGCAACGCGACAACCGGCGCATCTCCGGCTCCCCCGCGCGCACGAATCAGGGACAACCGGTTCGGGCAACGGAACGCGCGCAGGGCACGAAGAAGCAGCGTGAATTCACCCAGGACGACATCAACGGCGTGATCACGGAATTGGCACAACGCAGGCAGCCGAA
>NZ_JAQQEK010000101.1:0-1480 GCF_046027355.1 Paraburkholderia sediminicola
GCGCCCAAGGCGCTGGAGCAGTGGCGCAACCGCCAGATCGCGGGCATCAACAATCCTTCGGAAATGCCCAGAGTCTCTGAGTTGCAGATCAGCGACGACGAGTTGCGCGAATCGATCGAGAGCAACCAGTTGCGCCTGATGCGCGAGCGCGGCCTCGATCTCACCATCTTCAGTCCGCGCGCGAGTTTCATGGCGCATCACATTGGCGATTTTCAGGTTTCCAGTACATGGGCGGCGATCTGCAACGAGTTGTGCTTCCGCGTGAGCCAGCTGTTCCCCGACCATTTCATTCCGGCCGCGATGCTGCCGCAGAGTCCGGGCGTCGATGTCGCCACGTGTATTCCTGAACTAGTCAGATGCGTGGAGCAGTACGGCAACGTGGCGATCAATCTCAACCCGGATCCGTCGGGCGGCCACTGGACCGGCCCGCCGCTGTCCGATCGCCACTGGTATCCGATCTACGAGAAGATGGTCGAGTACGATATTCCCGCGATGGTTCACGTGAGCACCAGCTGCAATGCGTGCTTCCACACGACTGGCGCGCATTACCTGAACGCCGATACCACCGCGTTCATGCAGTGCCTCACGTCTGACCTGTTCCGTGATTTCCCCACGCTGCGCTTCGTGATTCCGCACGGCGGCGGCGCGGTGCCTTATCACTGGGGGCGCTTTCGCGGACTCGCGCAGGAACTGAAGAAGCCCTTGCTGAAAGACCATCTGCTCAACAACGTGTTCTTCGACACCTGCGTCTATCACCAGCCGGGCATCGATCTGCTCACGCGCGTGATTCCGGTGGAGAACATCCTGTTTGCGAGCGAGATGATCGGCGCCGTGCGCGGCATCGATCCGGAGACGGGCAATTATTTCGACGACACGAAGCGCTATATCGAGGCCGCGCATATCGATGCGGACGAGCGCTACAAGATCTACGAAGGCAACGCACGCCGCGTCTATCCGCGCCTCGATGCAGCATTGAAGACGAAGGGACATTGATCATGTATGAACTAGGTGTGGTGTATCGCAACATCCAGCGGGCAGATGGCGACGTCGCTGCAAAACTCGGTGCGCTCGGAACCGCCACCGTGCACGAGGCAATGGGCCGTGTCGGTCTGCTGAAGCCTTATATGCGCCCGATCTATGCCGGTGCACGGGCCCACGGCACGGCTGTCACGGTTCTGCTGCAGCCCGGCGACAACTGGATGCTGCACGTCGCGGCGGAACAGATCCAGCCGGGCGATATCGTCATTGCCGGTGTCACGGCCGATTGCACGGATGGCTATTTCGGCGATCTGCTGGCGACGAGCTTCAAGGCGCGCGGCGCCAAGGGTTTGATCATCGATGCCGGCGTACGGGACGTAAGCGTGCTGACGGAGATGACATTCCCGGTCTGGAGCAAGGCGATCTCGGCCAAAGGGACGGTCAAGGCGACGCTCGGTTCGGTGAACATTCCGGTGGTGTGCGCCGGGGCGCTAGTGAATCC
>NZ_JAQQEK010000102.1:0-1425 GCF_046027355.1 Paraburkholderia sediminicola
CGTCTAATCCGTGGCGCGCCGATATTGCCTCTTCAACTGTGGTAAAGGTTGGCATTTTTTTGCATTCCTGACGGACAGATGGTGATTTTTCCGGGATCTTGTCCGACAGATTCTTCCACCAACGGTCAGAAATGGCCCGCGAATCGCTGGCGACGATCATTTTACCAGGCCGTGATCCACTCGCCAGATCAAGTCGCCACAGTCATCGCCATTTTCACGTCGCGGCGGTCATTCCCCTGCGCTCGAACCGTCGAGCCACAGGCGAATCCCGCCACTCTTGAGACAAAGCGATATGGAACAGCCGCCAATGTCCGTGGCGTAAGTGCATTGCGCGTATTATTTGATCGGAACAACAAAAAGCAGGTGATTGCTACAGACGTAGCATCATCCGCAAAGTCATTGCAGTTCGCTCCGAAGCTGTTTTGGGAGACGACGGAATGCGCGTACTGATCGTCGACGATCATGAGCTCTTCAGAGCCGGATTGGCGCTTCTGCTGAGAGAACTCTTCCCGGGTATCGACTTGCTCCACGCAAGTACCTTGTCACAAGGCGTCAATCATGCGTTGTGCGAACTCCTGAACATCGTTTTTCTCGATCTCGACCTTCCCGATGGTGACGGCTGCAACGCGCTCGCAGAATTGAAGGAGTCGCGACCGTCCCTGCCCGTGATTGTGATATCGGCCGACGAGCGCGTGGAAACCATCGCCCGATGTATAGAACTTCGAGCCATGGGATACGTGCCCAAATCTTCATCTCCTGCAGCGCTTAACGCAGCTATAGGTGCGGTGCTGGCCGGGGGCGTGTTCCTGCCCGCCGCCAGCATCGCGGTGCTCCGGCGTGACATGGGCACGGCGGAGGCCCTATCAGATGGACCCGGGGACGCGCCGTCCACTGCGATTTCAGGAGTGAGCGCCGCGTCCGACCTTGGACTGACTCCGAGAGAATTTGAAACACTGGCGTGGCTGGTTCGCGGACTTCCCTCGAAGGCGATTGCCTTTAAAATGGGGCTCGAGGACATTACGGTAAGGAAATACATCAGTCATCTGCTCGCGCATTTCAACCTGCGGCGCCGCACAGAACTCATCGTCATGCTGGCCGATCGAGGCATCAGACTCGGCGTCCTTCCAGTCACAGATCCCTCTCATGACCGCCGCCTGTCGGATGTTGGGTGGCAACGAACCGACTGACGTCAGCTAGCGTGCTTTCCGGTGCGGAAGACTTCCTCAGCAACACGAACGGCTGGGCAAAATCGCGAAGCGCTCGAGGCGAGATCAGCTCGCCCGTGATGAACGCGACGGGAAGTACACCCGCCCAGGCGAAATGCCGCCGGATCCGTTCGGCAACCTCGATGCCGGTCGGTCCATCGCGCAGCCGGATGTCGGTGACAATGATATCGGGTGCGCGGCCGTCATCGGCCAGAATCGT
>NZ_JAQQEK010000103.1:0-1398 GCF_046027355.1 Paraburkholderia sediminicola
CGGACGCCAGAACGATGTACCGCTTCTGGCCGGATGGAATGCAGACGAAGGCATGACGTTCCTTCCCGTTGGGCTGCCACACGAGACAGTGCAGGCGTATACGGATGCCGCAACGATCGAATTCGGCGCGGCGAACCTTGCAAGCTTCCTTCAGTTGTATCCCGCATCATCTGTCGCTCAGGCAGTCCAGTCAGCACAAAATCTAGTCGGCGATCAGACGATCAAGTATCAAACCTGGGGCTGGGTCACCCAGCAGTTGAAGACCGGGCATTCGCCTGTGTATACGTATCATTTTGAGCAAACGTCGGCTTATAACCCCACTGCGTCTCATGGGACAGAGGTTGCATATGTTTTTGGAAATTTAACGCCGATCGGAACGGGAGCCGTATCGACACAGGATCTCGCTGTGTCAGATACGATGCAGTCCTATTGGACAAATTTTGCGCGGTCGGGAAATCCCAATGGCGCGGGTTTGCCGCAATGGTCACTGTATGCGGGCGCAGGTAGCCAAGCCATGCGGATTGGAGGCGCTATTCAGCCGGGCCAGGAGGAAGGTACCGCACGTTTCCAGTTTCTGGATCGGTTCCGGGTGAATGGCCTGATTACGACCGTTCAACCATAGCTTGCGGCCGCACCGGCATATGCGGGCCGCTCCTGCGCGATGCCGGCGGCCGTCTCGTTACGTCCGAACATCGCGAGGGCGCACGCCTGCGAACCGCCACCGTATGAGTCATTCGAATCAAGCTGAATGGAAGATCACGATGGCGGAACCCGGGTTATTGCTGGCTGACAGTAATCAGTCCGTTCACCCGGAACCGATCCAGGAACTGGTAGCGTGCGGTACCTTCTTCCTGGCTCGGCTCGATGACGTTACCGATGCGCATGGTTTGACTGCCTGCGCCCGCGTACTGTGGCCACTGTGGCAGTGCTGAGCCGTTAGGGTTGCCCGACCGCGCAAAATTCGTCCAGTACGACTGCATCGTATCCGACACGGCGAGATCCTGTGAGGTTACGGCTCCTGTTCCAGTCGGGGTGAGGCTGCCAAAGACATACGCAACTTCGGTCCCGTGTGTTGCGGAGGGATTGTAGGCCGATGTTTGCTCAAAGTGATACACGTACACGGGCGAACGTCCGGTCTTCTGCTGCTGGGTGACCCAGCCCCAAGTCTGATACTTTATTACCTGATCCCCAATCAGACTTTGGGCCGACTGCGCAGCCTGGGTCGCAGTAGCAGCTGGATACGCCTGCAGGAAGCTCGCGAGATTTGCTGCGCCAAACTCGGCCGTGGCAGCGTCGGTGTAGGCCTGAACAGTCTGGTGCGGCAGTGCGCGATTGAAGAATGCGAGACCTTCGTCTGCATTCCATCCAGCGAGAAGGGGCACATCGTTCTGGCGTCCA
>NZ_JAQQEK010000104.1:0-1392 GCF_046027355.1 Paraburkholderia sediminicola
GCTATACCGATACCCGACTTCTGATCAACGGCGAGTGGTGCGACGCCGCCAGCGGCAAGACCCTCGACGTCATCAACCCGGCTACCGGCAAGGCGATCGGCAAAGTGGCGCACGCCGGCATTGCCGATCTGGACCGGGCGCTGGCCGCCGCGCAGCGCGGCTTCGAAGCCTGGCGCAAAGTGCCGGCCAACGAGCGCGCCACGACCATGCGCAAGGCCGCCGCGCTGGTGCGCGAGCGCGCCTCGGACATCGGCCGCCTGATGACGCTGGAACAGGGCAAGCCGTTCGCCGAAGCACGCGTCGAAGTGCTGGCGGCGGCGGACATCATCGAATGGTTCGCCGACGAAGGCCGCCGTGTCTACGGCCGGATCGTGCCGTCGCGCAATCTCGCGGCGCAGCAACTGGTGCTGAAGGAACCGATCGGTCCGGTCGCGGCATTCACGCCGTGGAACTTCCCGGTCAACCAGGTGGTGCGTAAGCTGAGCGCCGCGCTCGCATGCGGGTGCTCGTTCCTCGTCAAGGCGCCGGAAGAAACCCCGGCGTCGCCGGCCGCACTGCTGCAGGCCTTCGTCGAAGCCGGCGTGCCGGCGGGCACGGTCGGCCTGGTGTTCGGCGACCCGGCTGAGATTTCGAGCTACCTGATTCCGCATCCGGTGATCCGCAAGGTCACGTTCACCGGCTCGACGCCGGTCGGCAAGCAACTGGCGGCACTGGCCGGCGCGCACATGAAGCGCGCGACGATGGAGCTGGGCGGTCATGCGCCGGTGATCGTGGCCGAAGACGCCGACGTGGCGCTCGCCGTGAAGGCCGCGGGCGGCGCGAAGTTCCGCAATGCCGGCCAGGTCTGCATCTCGCCGACGCGCTTCCTGGTGCACAACAGCATCCGCGAGGAATTCGCCGCGGCGCTGGTCAAGCACGCTGAAAGCCTCAAGCTGGGCGACGGCCTCGCCGAGGGCACCACGCTCGGCCCGCTCGCCAACGCACGCCGTCTCACGGCAATGAGCAAGGTGCTCGACGACGCGCGCAAGACCGGCGCCAAGGTCGAAACCGGCGGCGAACGCGTGGGCTCGGAAGGCAACTTTTTTGCGCCGACCGTGCTGACCAACGTGTCGCTCGAATCGGACGTGTTCAACAACGAGCCGTTCGGCCCGATCGCCGCGATTCGCGGCTTCGACAAGCTCGAGGAAGCGATCGCCGAAGCCAACCGTCTGCCGTACGGTCTCGCGGGCTACGCGTTCACGAAGTCGTTCACCAACGTGCATCTGCTGTCGCAGCAACTGGAAGTCGGCATGCTGTGGATCAACCAGCCGGCCACGCCGTCGCCGGAAATGCCGTTCGGCGGCGTGAAGGATTCGGGCTACGGTTCGGAAGGCGGTCCGGAAGCCATGGAAG
>NZ_JAQQEK010000105.1:0-1368 GCF_046027355.1 Paraburkholderia sediminicola
TCCCTTTCTTTGCCGCCGCAAAGAAAGGAAGCAAAGAAAGCGGCTTCACACCGCCAGCTTATAAGTGGGTCTCTCGCGCAGTCGCGGTAGTGGTGCATCTGGAATCCGGGTTCTCGCGCATTCGGCCTCGGTGACAAGGGTGTCATCCTTCCCGCCTCGCACTTCGTGCTCGCCGGAACGGTTCGCTGGAAACCAGTGGCTTCGTTTGCGCGCTGGGGGGGGCCATCGGCTTCGCCTCGGCGAGACGTCGTAGAGGACTTTCGGTTGCGCTGCCGTCAGCGTTTGATGCGCTGTTGTTGGCGCTGGACGCAACCTGTACGCCGGCGAAAATTTGTCCGTCCAGTGTCGCCTCTAGCAGCCGCGCACGCCGCCCATCGCCTTGCATTGCGCGTAACTGATCATCCGGAAATGCCGGTCGCCCTTCATTTTCACAATGACCTTTGAATCGTCGGGCGGGATTTCTCCGAACATCTCGAAGTGGAATGCGAGCGTGCTCACGTAGCAGAGGGTCGGCGTGATTGCGTGGGCGCGCGTGTAGCCACCAGTCTGCACGGCGTTCCAGAATACCTTGTCGCCGACGATGCTCTCGTGCGCATCCTTGAAAAGCCATGCCGAGCACGCGGGAAACGCGGCGCGCGTCAGAAAATAACAGTTCGTATCATTGAAATCGACGCCGTTGGATTCTTTACAGACGCCAAGCATGCGGCCGTCGATCGTGAATATCCTTCGCGTCGCCGTGACCACCTGCGCCCCCGTTTCCTCGACGATCATGCGCATCGCTTCGACGTGGTTTGGCTCGTACCAGTTGTCGGCATCAAGAAAACAGATGGCATCAAATCCACTGGCGGACGCGCAAGCGGCGCCGACGCCGCGAGGCGTGTCCCCATAGTCGGCGTGATTGGGAACCTTGATGTGGATCACACCTTCCCAGCTATCGATGTCGGAGACAGGGAATCCATCGGCGACCATAAAATGAGTCACATCACCGGACTGTGCACGGACGCTTTCGCGACATCTCCGCAAAACGTGAAGCGGCTCTTTGTAGTAGGCGCTAATGACGGCGACTCGCATCAAGAAATTCCGTAGGGTCGATGGAGCGCTGGAGTATAAAGACGCGTGCCCGCTGACGCCGTCAGTACAGTAGGAAAACAGTCACAGAAATCGCTGCAATTCGCATGGAGTGTGACCACAAGCCCATCAAATCCGCGACGGCGCGCGCAGCGCCGCCGGAAGAATGACGCCCTTGTCACTCACGCGGAATGTGCGAGAACACTGATTCCAGATGCACCACTACCGTGGCTGCGCGGGGGACCCGCTTATAGGCTGGCGGTGTGAAGCCGCTTTCTTTGCTTACTTTCTTTGCGGCCG
>NZ_JAQQEK010000106.1:0-1290 GCF_046027355.1 Paraburkholderia sediminicola
CTTTGGCCTTATAACTGTCAGGCTTATGATAGAAATTCGCGCTCAGCTTGGTCCACCCCCAAGGGCACGATATGTCTCTCGGAGGAGAGCGTTTCGGCTATGTCGGGTAGCGCACAAAATGCCGACGCTTTACATGCAAACAGATTTCTTTTGCCTAGGCTGTAAGGAAAGACGGTACCAGTGGAGACCAGCCTATGCGCAGACTTGCGATTGCTAAGGGAGTGCAGGTGCCGATAGCGCTTTTTGTCTGTGCCCTCTCCTCGCCCGCATGGGCCTACTTTCCTGATTGCGCTGAAGCGGAGGAGCTTCTAACCGGCAAGTCGTGGAAAAACTTTGAGAATGGCGAAATTTATCAGTTTTCGAAGACCGGCCCGCTGAAAGGTACGCGGACCGTAGACACTCAGTACGAATCCCGATATTCGCTGAGACCGCTTCGTCTTGTCGAAAATCACGGAGAGAAGACCGCCGAGCGCGTTTGCCAGATAACTGTGAATCTCCCCCTTAATGGTGACTGTGCCGGTGACGTTGCCGGATATTTCATTGAGGTTGTCGGCGAGTCGGTGCAGTTTCGAACAGGGTTCGACGGATGGGTGCCGGATAGTATCTGGAAAGTCTGCGACCCTGCAAAAACGTATTCCATAGCGCCGACCCGGTGACAAAACTTCTTTAAATAGGATGGTTATCACAATGCCGCGGACATTTGTAGTTTTGTTCATCGCTCTACTAGCGACACAGACCGCGCGGGCGGATTTGCATACGTACACGGGGGTTGGGGCCAGTCAGGCAACAGCGTGCGCGGCAGCAAAGGCGGAATCGCAGCAAACGGTAAATACAGTCGCCTATGGTAAGGTTCGCAGCCTCAGTAGTTGCGATTGCTCCTCCGGTAAAAGCGGACGCTGGACTTGCTCCGTTGACGCGCGGCACGAAAAGTAGCGACATTCATTGGAGGTCATTATGCTGCAACGACTTTGTTGCTCTACCGTCTTTGCATTGGCGTCTATTACGGTGCTGGCTCAAACGCAGCCGCGCCCGAGCGGACACCCAACTCCCGCACCCACAGCTACGCCGCAAGACAACGCTGGCGTGCGGAGGGCCGAAGCGAATGCCGCCGCGCGAGGCGGATTGGACGCGGCGGACATGCGGGATATCAGGCCGGGAGGGAGCGGCGGAATGAGCAACGCTCCATCTGGCGGCGTCGGTAAGCCACCCTATACACGGAGCAGCCAATAGGGGGGGGGACCAAGCTGAGCGCGAATTTCTATCATAAGCCTGACAGTTATAAGGCCAAAC
>NZ_JAQQEK010000107.1:0-1285 GCF_046027355.1 Paraburkholderia sediminicola
TCCTGCGGCATCGTAGGTGTAAGTCGTCACCTGGCCCTTTCGGTCAGTCACCGACGCAATCTGTCCTGCGCTGTTCCACGTGTACGTCTCGCTGTGGCCCAGCGGATCGGTCTTGCTCACCGGGCGGCCAATCGCGTTGTACGTGTAAAGCGTGGCTACGCCCTTCGGATCCGTCTCACCAAGCAGATGGCCGTTGCGGTCCCACGTGAAGCGCGTCACACCGCCCAGCGCATCGGTGACACTGGTCGTACGGTCCAGCGCGTCGAGCGTTCGTGCCGTGCTGTCGCCCAGCGGGTCCTGCACCGCCGTCACCCGACCTGCGGCGTTGGTCGTGAACTGCGTGGTGCGATTTAGCGGATCGGTGATCGCCGTGAGGTCCGCGCCGGTATAGGTGAACTTCGTCACGCCCTTGAGGGCGTCCGTCACCGTAAGCGGGCGCCCCTGGCTGTCGTTCGTCTGCGTGGTGCGGTTGCCCAGCCGGTCGGTCACCGTCAGCAGATTGCCCTTTACGTCGTATGTGTAGACGGTGTTCACGCCGCGCTGCGGGTCGCCCGCCTGCGCTTGCGTCAGCAACTGGCTATAGCTGTCGAAAGTACGCGTCACCAACGTACCGTATTGATCGGCCTCGCCAATGCGGTTGCCATTCGCGTCATAGGTGTACGTGTACTGGCGATCGGTCGAGGTGAGATTCGTCACACGTCCATTTGCATCGCGCGTGAAGGTCTGCACCTGTGCGACCGGTTGACCCGCCGGGTATGTGTTACTCACCACCCGTCCGTTTGCGTCGAACACCACGCGCCGGATGCTGCCGCGTCTGTCCGTCACATCGGTCTGCGTGATCGTGCCGCCCGTCACCGTGTAGGCGAAGCCAAACGTGCTGCCGTCAGCGAGCTTCTGGGCGGTCACGCGGTCGCTGTCGTCGTAGGTGTTGACGATCTGCTGGTTGCCTTCAGGATCGGTCACGCTCACCAGACGGCTCTTCGTGTCCCAGCCGTACTTCCATACGCCGCCAGCCGCATCCGTCACCTGCGTGAGGCGGTCCTGGCTGTCGTACTGGTAGTTCACCTGGCGATTCAGCGGGTCGGTGACGCGCGAGATCAGTGGCGTGCCGCGCGCACCCACGATTGACGTGAACGTCAGCGTACGTCCATTGGGACCGATGATGCCGGTGATCGCGCCGGTACTGCTGTTCCGGTTGATCGCCACCGTGTTGCCATTGCGGTCCTGCACGCGGGTCAGGCGATAAAGGCCGGCGATCATCGTGAACTGCCGTGTGCGACCGTCG
>NZ_JAQQEK010000108.1:0-1285 GCF_046027355.1 Paraburkholderia sediminicola
CCCTGCGGCGTCGTAGGTGTAAGTCGTCACCTGGCCTTTGCGGT
This sequence comes from Paraburkholderia sediminicola, assembly GCF_046027355.1. Taxonomy (GTDB): domain Bacteria; phylum Pseudomonadota; class Gammaproteobacteria; order Burkholderiales; family Burkholderiaceae; genus Paraburkholderia; species Paraburkholderia sediminicola_B. The sequence goes on from NZ_JAQQEK010000108.1 coordinate 45, forward strand.
CGGTCACCGACGCTATCTGTCCGGCGCTGTTCCACGTATACGTCTCGCTGTGGCCCAGCGGATCGGTCTTGCTCACCGGGCGGCCAATCGCGTTGTACGTGTAAAGCGTGGCTACGCCCTTCGGATCGGTCTCACCAAGCAGATGGCCGTTGCGGTCCCGCGTGAAGCGCGTCACACCGCCCAGCGCATCGGTGACACTGGTCGTACGGTCCAGCGCGTCGAGCGTTCGTGCCGTGCTGTCGCCCAGCGGGCCCTGCACCGCCGTCACCCGACCTGCGGCGTCGGTCGTGAACTGCGTGGTGCGATTTAGCGGATCGGTGATCGCCGTGAGGTCCGCGCCGGTATAGGTGAACTTCGTCACGCCCTTGAGGGCGTCCGTCACCGTAAGCGGGCGGCCCTGGTTGTCGTTCGTCTGCGTGGTGCGGTTGCCCAGCCGGTCGGTCACCGTCAGCAGATTGCCCTTTACGTCGTATGTGTAGACGGTGTTCACGCCGCGCTGCGGGTCGCCGGCCTGCGCTTGCGTCAGCAGCTGGCTATAGCTGTCGAAAGTAAGCGTCACCAACGCACCGTATTGATCGGCCTCGCTGATGCGGTTGCCATTCGCGTCATAGGTGTACGTGTACTGGCGATCGGTCGAGGTGAGATTCGTCACGCGTCCATTTGCATCGCGCGTGAAGGTCTGCACCTGTGCGACCGGTTGACCCACCGGGTATGTGTTACTCACCACCCGTCCGTTTGCGTCGAACATCACGCGCCGGATGCTGCCGCGTCTGTCCGTCACATCGGTCTGCGTGATCTTGCCGTCCGTCACCGTGTAGGCGAAACCAAACGTGCTACCGTCAGCGAGCTTCTGGGCGGTCACGCGGTCGCTGTCGTCGTAGGTGTTGACGATCTGCTGGTTGCCTTCGGGATCGGTCACGCTCACCAGACGGCTCTTCATGTCCCAGCCGTACTTCCACACGCCGCCGCCCGCATCCGTCACCTGCGTGAGGCGGTCCTGGCTGTCGTACTGGTAGTTCACCTGGCGGTTCAGCGGGTCGGTGATGCGCGAGATCAGTGGCGTGCCGCGCGCACCCACGATTGACGCGAACGTCAGCGTACGTCCATTGGGACTGGTGATGCCCGTGATCGCACCGGTAGTGCTGTTCCGGTTGATCGCCACCGTGTTGCCATTGCGGTCCTGCACGCGGGTCAGCCGATAAAGGCCGGCGATCATCGTGAACTGCCGTACGCGACCGTCA
>NZ_JAQQEK010000109.1:0-1276 GCF_046027355.1 Paraburkholderia sediminicola
CGAAGAACGAAACCGCTCGCGCGGTAGGGGGCTCCGGCTAAGCGCGGTGGTTCGTGAGGGGTCAGTTGCGCGGTTCCGTATGTTGGCGAATGAGGCAATCCGCCTCGTTCTCCAGCAGGAGCCGAATCATGACCTCCCAACCGAACGTCAGCCCGCTGCGTCAGCGCATGATTGACGACATGCGCATGCGCCAGCTTTCCCCCAGGACGCAAGCCAACTATCTGCGCATCGTACGCGAGTTCTCCCGGTACCTTGGGCGCTCACCTGATACTGCCACCGTCGAGGACCTGCGCGGCTACCAGCTGCATCTGGTCGATCACGGCACGTCACCGGTGTCGCTGAACGCCGCAATCACCGGGCTGAAGTTCTTCTTCGAGACCACACTCCACGAACCGGAACTGATGGCCCGCATGCAACCCGTGCGCGTGCCCCGCACACTACCCGTTGTGCTCAGCCCCGATGAAGTGCGGCGGCTGATCGCCGCAACGGGCAACCTCAAGCACCAGACGGTCCTCTCGGTCGCCTATGGCACCGGGCTGCGTGTCAGTGAAGTGGTGGGGCTGAAGGTCACGGACGTCGACAGCCAACGCATGACGCTGCGCATCGAACAGGGCAAGGGCCGCAAGGACCGCTACGCGATGCTTTCCCCGGTACTGCTCGAACGCCTGCGGGTCTGGTGGCGCGTGGCCCGTGCCCAGGGCAGGATGCCCGACGGCGGGTGGCTGTTTCCTGGGCTTGATCCCATCGACCCGCTCAGCACCCGGCAACTGAACCGCGCCATTCATGCCGCCGCCGAGGCGGCCCAGATCGACAAGCGCGTGTCGATGCACACGCTGCGCCACAGCTTCGCCACACACCTGCTCGAACAGAAGGTCGACATCCGCGTGATCCAGGTGCTGCTCGGCCACAAGAAGCTCGAGACCACCGCGCTTTACGCACAGGTGGCCACCGACCTGCTGCGCGAAGTCACCAGTCCGCTGGAGCGCCTGCCCGCCGAGTAACCCGGCGCAGTGACTCATGCTGGAAGTCGCGGACATCTTCCGCGCCCACGGCCCAACGTGGCGGCGCACAGTCTCCCTGAGCCTCGGGCAGCTGAAGGTGATGTCGGCCATCGAACAGTGCCGCAGCGCGGCGCTGGGTGGGCATGTGCTGCGCTGTTCCGGCTGCGCGCGTACCGAGATCGCTTACAACTCCTGCCGCAACCGCCATTGCCCAAAGTGCCAGGGCAGTGCCGCACGCCGCTGGCTCGAGGCACGTCAGGCTGATCTGCTGCCCG
>NZ_JAQQEK010000011.1:0-261069 GCF_046027355.1 Paraburkholderia sediminicola
TGTCGCCGCGTCAATATCAGGCCGCGCAACGCGGCGCCGCGTTGCGGGACGCGCTCCAGAGCGGCTCGGACGTCACCCGCGCCACGCTCGACGCCGGCTTCGGCTCGCCGTCGCGGATGTACGACAGCGCCTCGGCCGAACTGGGCATGGCGCCGTCCGCGTATCGCCGCAAGGGCGCTGGGCTCACCGTGCGCTATGCCAGCGCACCGACGTCGCTCGGCTTCGTGCTGGTCGCGGCGACGGAGAAGGGCATTTGCAAGATCGGTTTCGGCGATAACAAAGCCATCCTCGCCGACGACCTGCGCGGCGAATTCGCCAACGCCGACCTGTTGGAAGATACCGAACACCTGGCGCCGTTCATCGCGCAGATCGACGCCTATTTGCGCGGCACCCGCCAGGACTTCGATCTACCGCTGGATATCGCCGCGACCGCATTCCGGCAGCGCGTGTGGGACGCGTTGCGGCGCATCCCGTACGGTGAGACGCGCAGCTATTCGCAGATCGCCGAAACGGTCGGCGCGCCTCGCGCCGTGCGCGCGGTAGCCAGCGCGTGCGCGACGAACCCGGTGGCTTTGGCGATTCCTTGTCATCGCGTGGTAGCCAAGGGCGGAGCGTTGGCGGGATATCGCTGGGGTTTGCCACGCAAGGCCGCGCTGCTGGACAACGAGGCGCAGCACGCCGGCGACTTCTCGCGCGGCCAAGCCGAGCGCAACCAGCGCGCCCATGCAGACTCTGAGATCGACACCGAAACCACCACCAAACTGGACCACGCCGCGTGAGTACGCTTGACGAAGTCGCTACCCTTGAATTGCCGTTCAAACCACCCTTCGACTGGCCGCGCCTGCTGCGTTTCTTCGGCGGACGCGCGACGCCCGGCGTCGAAGCGGTGGAAGACGGCGCGTATCGTCGCGCGATCGCTTGGGCCGGCGACAGCGGCACGCTGAGCGTGCGTCTGCATCCGCGCAAGCGCTGCCTTGTCGCCAGCATCGAAGGGCCCGTGAGCATCCACGCCGACGCGCTCGCCGCGCCGATTGCGAAGATGTTCGACCTGCACGCCGATCCGAAAAAGATCGGCGCCGAACTCGCTGCGGACCCGTGGCTTGCGCCGCTGGTCGAAGCCGTGCCCGGCTTGCGCGTGCCGGGCGCGTGGTCGGGCTTCGAACTCGTGGTGCGCGCGATCGTCGGCCAGCAGGTCAGCGTGAAGGCGGCGACCACCATCATCGGAAGACTGGTGCAGCGCGCCGGCGAGCGCATCGAGGGACATCCGCATGAGAACACCGCCTGGCGCTTTCCGACGCCCGCCGCGCTGGCCGCCGTGGATCTCGCCCAAATCGGCATGCCGGGTAAACGTGTAGCGGCGTTGCAGGGCTTCGCGCACGCGGTCGCCACCGGCGACGTACCGCTCGACAGCAACACGGCCGACGCCGACAGTCTGCGCGCCGCGCTGCTCGCGCTGCCCGGCATCGGTCCGTGGACCGTCGAGTATGTCGCCATGCGCGCGTGGCGCGACGCCGACGCGTGGCCCGCATGGGACCTCGTGCTGATGCAGTCGATCTGCGCGCGCGATCCGTCGCTCGTGCGGCCCACGCAGCAACGCACCCGCACCGACACATGGCGGCCGTGGCGCGCGTACGCAGCGATGCATCTGTGGAATGAAGTAGCGGACCGCGCTGGCGCCGCGCGTGGCGGTTGACGCGGTGCATCGCTCCTGGCGGTCGACGCGGTGCATCGCCGATGGCGGCCGAAGCATCGCGCGGTTTCGGGAGAAGAAATGCGGATCGCGCGCGAGGCGCGTGGCGGATAGGGCGATATGGCGCAGACCCGACGGACTGGCGCAAAAAGCAGCGCAATTGGCCCAGAAGAGAAGCGGCCCGGAGTGCTCCGATGACCCGCCGAAGCGGCCTCAAGCAGCCGTTCTGGCGAGATGTTAAAGTGCCCGCTACTGAAAATTCCGCCGAACGTTGTCAACCGCAGTGCTGCGGCACATGGCGGCCGACAACGCCAGACTCGCATCAATGCCAAACACGACACCTTCCCGCACGACCGACGCGTTCTCGCACCGCCTGTCCGTGCTGACCTCAGGCCCGCAGCGCGACGCGCTGATACGCGGCCTGCGCGGCATCGAAAAGGAAAGCCTGCGCGTGACGCACGAGGGCAAGCTCGCCTTGACGCCGCATTCGCGCGCGCTCGGTTCGGCGCTCACGCATCCGTCGCTCACCACGGATTATTCCGAAGCGCTGCTCGAACTGATCACGCCGGCTGAGCACGACGTCGCGGTGACGCTCGAGAAGCTCGACACGCTGCACCGCTTTGTCTACGCGGAACTCGGCGATGAGATCCTATGGAACAACTCCATGCCGGGTCTGCTGCCCGATACCGACGACGGCATTCCGATCGCAAACTATGGCAGCTCGAACATTGGCAAACTGAAGTACGTGTACCGCATCGGCCTCGCGCTTCGGTACGGCCGCACGATGCAGTGCATTGCGGGCATCCACTACAACTATTCGCTGAACGAAGAAGTGTGGCGGCTGCTGCATGCGGACCAGCAATCCACTGCGAATGCCGTCGACTTCCAGTCCGATCGCTATCTCGCGCTGATCCGCAATTTCCGCCGCACCAACTGGCTGCTCATGTATCTGTTCGGCGCATCGCCGGCACTCGATCGTCGTTTCCTCCGCGATCGCAAACACACGCTCGACACGTTCGACGCCGACACGCTCTATCGTCCGTACGCGACCAGTCTGCGCATGAGCGACCTCGGCTATTCGAACACCACGGCGCAAGCCGCGCTGCACGCCGACTACGACACGCTGCCGGGCTACCTCGACGCGCTTGCGAAAGCTGTCAGCCAGCCGTATCCGGCATACGAGGCAATCGGCACGCAGCGCGACGGCGAGTGGGTGCAGATCAACACGAACGTGCTGCAGATCGAAAACGAGTTCTACTCGACGATTCGTCCGAAGCGCGTCACGTATCCCGGCGAGCGTCCGCTTCACGCGCTGGCCGCGCGCGGCGTGCAATACGTGGAAGTGCGCTGCATGGACATCGATCCGTTCGAGCCAAGCGGTATTTCTCTCGAGACGTCGCGCTTTCTCGACGCCTATCTGCTGGTCTGCGCGCTCGACGACAGCGCGCTGTTGCCGCCGGACGCTTATGCCGAAGCCAACCAGAACTTCGGCCGCGTAACGATGGAAGGGCGCAAGCCAGGCCTCGAACTGACACGCGACGGCCGTCCGGTTGCGATGACGGACTGGGCGAACGAACTGCTCATCAAGATCGACGCGGCCGCGGCCACGCTCGACACCTTGCATGGCGGCGACGCGCATGCGCGCGCCGTCGAGGTTCAGCGCGCGAAGCTGGCGGATGCATCGCTGACGCCGTCAGCGCGCGTGCTACAGACCATGCGCGAGAAGCAGCAGAGCTTCCTCGCCTTCGGCCTCGAACAAAGCGAAGCGCACGCGGCGTATTTCCGCGCGCGTCCGCTGGATGCGGAGCAGACCAAGGCATTCACCGATCTCGCCGCGAAATCGCTCGCCGAGCAGGCCAAGCTCGAACAGGAAGAAGTCGGTTCGTTCGACGCGTTCGTCGCTGCGTATCGGGCGTACACGCTAAACCGGTTCAGCGTCTGAATCACGCTTGCCGGTAAGGGACGAAAGAGCGGCCAACATGGCCGCTCTTTTTATTCCGCCCCGGTAACGTCTACGCAATGCGCGTCGCGTTTCAAACGCCATCGGCAAATTCTCCGCGCGTTCTGACGATTCTCTGATCCAGATGAAACACCGTACCGACGCCGCGGTCCAAACTTACATGACGCGCACCACAGAGGGAGGATTCAACGTGATGAAAAAAAGTCTGTTGGCCATGCTGTGCGTAGCGGCGGCAGGTTGTTCGACGCAAGGGCAGGTCGATCCGGACGTCATGCAGATCGCGACAACGCCGTTGACGTGTTCAAGTAAAGCGGAATGCGATGTCTGGTGGCAACGGGCGCAAGCGTGGGTGACGAGCCATTCGACGTACAAGATCGATGCCTCGACCGACACGTTGATCCAGACAGCCGGCCCGGATGGCGGCAAGCGCGCGTTGGCGTATCAGATCACGCGCGCCGCCAACCCGGACGGCACGGCAACGATCGGCTTCGCCGCACATTGCGACGGCTCGATGGGCTGCAAGCCGAACCCATGGGAAGCCGGCGCCGACTTCAAGCAATACGTGCGAGGCACTGCGGGCGGCGCGCCGCAGATTGGCGCTAAACCCCCGCAAGCCGCGCCGACGACGCCGCATCCGGATGCCATGCAGGGTCAATCGATCCCGGCGACGAATGGCGAAGCCGTCACGCAATAAAGGCTGAAGACGCGCGCGAAAAGTCGAAGGAAAAATATCGTTTCGGCGCGCGTCCGCTTAAAGGTATCGTCAGACTTCAATGTCCCATTGAAGGGCCCACGCCCTTGCGTGGCTTGGTGATCCAGACCAGCACCGCGAGCACGAGAAACGCCGCGCAGGAAATGCGGAAGAAATCGTTGGTGGCCATCATGTAAGCCTGCGCCGTCACCACCTGATTCAACTGCGCGGTGATGCCGTCGCCAGAGAGCCCGATACCGGCCAGCGCATTCGTATAAACATTGGTGTTCGCGGCGTAGACGTTGACCGAGTCGGTCAGCATCGCGTGATGGTAGATCGTGTCGTTTTCCCAGTACGTCGTACTGATCGCCGTGCCGATCGCGCCTGACAAGGTCCGAAAGAAATTGGACAGTCCGGAAGCGCTCGCCAGCCGCTCGTCCGGCACGCTGGAGAGCGTAATGGTGGTCATCGGCACGAAGAAGCAGGCGACGCCGATGCCTTGCACGAGCCGCGGCCAGATCACGTGATTGAAGGGCACGTCGAGCGTGAAGGTGGAGTTCCAGAACGAGACGAACGCGAACACGATGAACGCAAAACTCGCCACCACGCGCAGGTTCAGCCGGTGCATGTTCTTGCCGATCAACGGCGACAAAAACAGGGCGAGCAAACCGACCGGCGCGGTCGCCAGACCAGCCAGCCCGGCGGTGTAACCCATCACGGTTTGCAGCCAGAGCGGGAAGATCACCACCGAGCCGAAGAAGGCCATGAAACCGAACGAGACGATCACCACGCCGAGCGCGAAGTTGCGATCCTTGAACAGCGAGAGATCGACCACTGGCTCTTTCTCGGTCATCTCCCACACCAGCATGAAGGCGAGCGACACCACCGCGATCACCGCCAGCGTCACGATAAACGTCGAGTTGAACCAGTCGCGATCCTTGCCGAGGTCGAGCACCATCTGCAAGCACGACACGCCAATCACGAGCAGCGCGAGGCCGACCGCGTCGATGCGCTGTTTCGTGGTCTTCGTCTCGCGGCCGCGCAGCAGAAGGAACGCACACACCGCCGAGAACAGACCGATCGGCACGTTGATGTAGAAGATCCACGGCCACGTGTAGTTGTCGGTGATGTAGCCGCCCATCACGGGCCCGAAGATGGGCGCGCAAATCACCGTCATCGCCCAGAGACCCAGCGCGAGTCCGCGCTTTTCCGGCGGATACGAGCGCATCAGAATGGTCTGCGAGAGCGGGACCATCGGCCCGGAAACGAGGCCCTGCACCAGCCGGAACGCGATCAGCGATTCGAAATTGTGCGCGAAGCCGCACAGCGCCGAGGCGATCGTGAAAAGCAGCACGGACAGCGTAAACAGCTTCACTTCGCCGACGCGCCGCGCGAGCCAGCCTGTCAGCGGCACCGCGATCGCCGAAGCGACCGAATACGACGAGATCACCCAGGTGCCCTGGCTGGTCGCCACACCGAGGCTGCCGGAAATGGTCGGCACGGCGACGTTCGCAATCGACGTGTCGAGCACTTCCATGAACGTGCCGAGTGCGAGCCCGACCGTGAGCAGGGCCAAGACGCCGCCTTTGAGCGGGGCGGGTTCGGCGGCGGGTAGGGCAGCGGCGGAAGCCGTGGCATCCATTTTTCTTCTCCTCAGCCTGGAAAGCTTGTCGCGACAGCTTTATCGCCCGGTCCAAATGGCGTGCTTACATGCCGGATCACTCTCTGCCCAGACAGATATATTCAAACAATGACGCTCTTGAAAAGCGCGTCTTCGTTAGTCCTCGCCGTGTTCCCGCGGCGACGCTTCGGGTGATTCGTCCAGCGATTCCTGTTGCGGCCCCAATCCGCATCCCGCGCTTGCTCCCGCATCGATGCCGTTCGCGATGAAACGGCCGAGCAGGTCGATCAACGTGGCGTGGTCGGCGGCCGAAAACCCGCGCAACTGCTCGTTCAGCACCGCCGCGCCAAGGCCGGGCAGTTGCCGCGCGGCGTCGTGACCTTGCGGCGTCAACTCCAGCTGCACCATCCGGCGATCGGTCGCGCTGCGTGAACGCACGATAAAGCCTTTCTTTTCAAGGCGATCGAGCAGGCGCGTCATCGATCCGCTGTCATACGACATGACGCGCGACAACTCGAACGGCGTGCTCGCGCGCCGCGAGGACAACATCAGGATCACGCCGATCTGCTGCGTGGTCAGTCCCAATGGTTTGACCGCACGGTCCGTCCGCTCGACCAGCACATTTCGAGCTTTCGTCAGGTAGTAGCCAAGACTCGATTCAAGGTGAATCTCGTCCGCCTTGTAGGGGCCGTCAGTCATCGTGTATCCGGGAACGTCTCAAGCAGAACGGATTTTAGCTGCCTAAGCAGACAAGTCAAACTTGATTTCGCGTAGTGCGAACGGCAGAAAAACAACACGGCCGACGCCCGCGGGAGGAAGTATCTTGAAATTTAATTGCATAGTCAATATTATTATAGGCAACGAGTTACGCGCGACCCGCGCCACCCGAGACCATGTTCTGACCGATTGTCTGCACGCCGCGAGCGCGACGTGCGAAAAGGATTTCCCCGATGCTGTACCTCAAAAACACGCTTGGCGGCCTGAGCCGCTCCCTGACCGATTCCGCACTCAGCACCTTTCAAGGGCCGCACCGCTGGTGGAAACTCGCGTTGTTCGCCGTGCTGTTCGTGCTGCCTGGCGGATCGGTCGGCGTGGCGGTGCTGGCGTGGTTCGAGCATCGGCGGGGACAAAACGGCGTCAAGTCGGCGAAGGTGGAATTGGTCGCGGCGTCGGTGCCTACGGTGAACGGCGCTGTTGTTCCTGGCGGCGCGGAAAAGCACGTAGGCCCCGCTGGCGCCTGCCAGGCGCGCGGCGATGCGCCGTGCCGGGCCGCCGCCGGCAAGCTGGCCCGCCAGGCCAAGTCGACGGAATCACGGGTTTAACGGCCAGGCCGGTAACAGCGCGTAACCTTCGCGACACCCTCAGTAACACACCTGCCTCCTTCCTCGCATTACCCTTTCAGTTTCCCGCGCCCAGCGGGCTCATACGCTAACATTCCGGCAGACCAAGATCTCGCCCGGCCGGCGGTGCCGCCATCGGCCGCGCCGCGGCGTCCAGAAGGAATTCATTGCATGCAGTCTGATCGAATCTCGCGCGCGCGGATGCTTGCGCCTCGCGCCCGGACTATTGCTGTAGCCGCGGCTCTCGCCAGTCTGCTCGCGGCCTGCGCAGTCGGCCCCGACTACAAACGGCCGGCCGCCGAGATCCCGGCGTCGTACAAGGAAGCCGCGCCCGGCTGGAAAGTCGCTCAACCGGCCGATCAGCAGGATCGCGGCAACTGGTGGACCATCTACGAGGATCCGCAGCTCAACGCGCTCGAGGAACGGCTGAACACCGCGAACCAGACCGTCGCCCAATTCGCCGCCGCCTACCGGCAGGCGCGCGCGCTGGTCGGCGAGGCGCGTGCGGCGTATTTCCCGACCATTGGCGCGTCGGCCGGCGCGACGCGTTCCGGCAACGGGACGTCGTCGGGCGGCAACTCGACCACCGCGACGAGCCGCTCCGGTATCAGCAATAGTTTCAACGTGCAGCTCGACGCAAGCTGGGAGCCGGATCTGTGGGGCTCGGTCACGCGCTCGGTCAACGCGCAGAAAGCCGGCCAGCAAAGCGCCGCCGCGGATCTCGCCAACGCGCGGTTGTCGGCTCAGGCTACGCTCGCGCAAACCTACTTCGCGCTGCGTGCGCTCGATTCGACCCAGAAACTGCTCGACGACACCGTCGCGGCCTATCAGCGCTCGCTGCAACTCACGCAAAACCAGTACGCAGCCGGCGTTGCCGCGCGCTCCGACGTGATCCAGGCGCAAACGCAATTGCAATCGGCGCAGGCCTCCGCGATCGACAACGGCGTGCAGCGCGCCCAGGACGAACACGCGATCGCCGTGCTCGTCGGCGAACCGGCCTCGACCTTCTCGATTCCGCCGATGCCACTCAACGCCACGCCGCCCGCCGTACCGGCGCAGATGCCGTCCGCGTTGCTTGAGCGGCGTCCGGACATCGCGTCGGCGGAACGCAAGGCAGCAGCGGCGAACGAACAGATCGGCGTCGCCATCGCCGCGTTCTTCCCGTCGCTGACGCTGTCGGCTTCCGGCGGCTTCGAAAATTCGGTGTTCTCGCAATTGCTGACCGCGCCGTCGCGCTTCTGGACGCTCGGCCCGCAACTCGCCGCGACGCTATTCGACGCCGGTCTGCGCCAGGCCCAGACCGACGCCGCGCGCGCTGCCTACGACGGCAATGTCGCGACCTACCGTCAAACGGTGCTGGCCGCGTTCCAGGACGTCGAGGACAACCTCGCATCGCAGCGCATCCTCGAACAGGAAATCGTCGTGCAGCAGCAAGCGGTGGATTCGGCGCTTCAGGCGCTCGCCATCGTCACGAACGAGTACAAGGCGGGCACGGTCGGCTACGTCAACGTGCTGACGGCGCAGACCACCGCTTTCACGGCCCAGCAGAAGCTGGAGAACATCGCCGGGCAGCGGATGGTGTCGTCGGTCGGTCTGGTGAAGGCGCTGGGCGGCGGCTGGGACGCGTCGCAGATGAATCGCGAAACGGGCGACGTGGCGGCGCCGGCGCCATTGCCGGCGCCATCGGCGGCGCCTGTCGCGCAAAGCGGGGCGACGTCAACGTCGACGTCGCAGATGCACACCGAGTAGAAGCGCAGGCCGTCGAGGCCAAGCAAAAGAGGCATGGCCGCATTCCACGGCCATGCCTCTTTTTTATCGCGCCGACGCTCGGCGCCACAACAGATTCAGCAGCCCCGCGAGGTCATCGCGCGCCTACGCCGCAGCGCTGGCCGCCTCATGCAACGACGTCGATGCCCCGGCTAAACCGACCGGCGCGTAGCGCCAGACAGCGCGCCTCAGTGCACGAACGTCAACGCCACCGTGTCCGGTCCGCTCGGCCGCCCTAACAGGTTCAGCAATCCCGCGAGGTTATCGCGGGCCTCCGGCGCGGCGCTGGCCGTCCCATGAAACGACGTCGACGCCGCCGACACCGTGCCGTTGCCGGTCAGCATCAACGGGCCCTTGGTGGTGGTCAGATCGAGCGTGGACGACTCGCCCTGCGCCTGAAACAGCACCCGGTACGAGCCGAGCGGCTTGACCAGCGAAACCCGCGAGCTGACGTCCGTGAGCGTGACGGTCAGTTGCCCGAACGCTTCCCGATTGAAGCTGCGCCAGTCCGACCAGGACAGTTGCACATTGCCTTGCAGATCCAGTGTGTTAAAGGGCGCGCCAAGGCCGCTCAGCAGCGAAGCCGGCACGGCGATCGCGCCTGGCGTGACGGTCGCGGTGCGCGGCGTGGCGTCGACGGTGATCGGCTCCGGCATCGCTTCGCTGTGCCGCATGATCATGCGCACGCGACCCGTAAACAGCGGCCAGAACGCCGTGTGCCATTCGATCCGCCCAGGCAGCAGCGTCGCCGCGCTCATGTCCGAGCCGGCGGCCAGCATCAGCGTGGCCGAGCCGTGCCACAGCGAGCCGGCCGGATTGACGAGATTGACGTGGCCGCCCGTCTGTTTGGCGAACTGCGGCGTGATCCAGGCGGCCGGCAGCATCGTCAGCATCACGATCGCGGCGGACAGCACCGCAATCACCAGCCAGGGCAGCGCGACGCGCAAGCGCCGCATCCAGTAATTCATGCGAGATCCTGTGACGGCGCGGTCGCGGTTATTGTCATTTCGCGGTGGACGGCTGCAACGACGCCGTCAGGTCCACCTGACCGTCTTCCTTGAGCGCCGTGGCGTGCGCCTCCGAGACTTGCACCTTGAACTGCTTGCGCACGTCGTCGACCCAGGCGGTCCACGCCGGGAACGACGCATTCTTCAGCTGGATCTGGACCGCGTTGCCGATCACCTGAACCTGCGTCGCCGCGAGGCCGTGATCGCTGAGCGAAGCGGTGAGGGCGTCCTTCAGCGCGGCGCCGGTCGGCGCGACGCCTTGAGCCGCCGCCGACAACTGGCGGGCTTCGTTCGCTTGCGCGGTCATCTGCGCCAACTGACGCTGCATGGCGGGCAGCGATTCACGCAGATGCGAGCGGCCTTCCTGCGCCGGCGCCCACAGCACCGACCACGCGATCACCACGGCGAGAACGCCGCCGCCCCAGGTCAGGAGGGCTTTTTCACGCTCGGTGCGCTGCTCCCAGAATCCGGCCCATGTTTGAGCGAGTTCAGCTTTCATTGTCCGTTCCTGATGGTCCACTTGCCGGTATTGCTGTCGATCGCGCCGCTCAGGCCGTTGCGGGCGAGGCGCTTCGCGAAATCGGGATCGAGCTTGACCTCCGGCTTGAAGTTCACGTCGAGCCGCCGGTCGTGATAGTCGAGCGCGGCGATGCCGTTGACCGGCACCGGCGCCAGCGAGCGCGCGAGGCCGTCGGCGAGCGGCAGGAAATCATCCGGCGACAACTCGCCCGCCGCGACACGCAACTGCTGCAACTGGCGCGCCATCTGATCGGGCGCATCGAGCACGACGGTCGTTTTGGGGAAGGTATTAAGCAGCAGTTCCGTCATCTGCGTGTTGATTGCATCGCGTTGGCGCGCGAGCATCAGCCACTGCACGTTCGCGCCGATGATCGCAATCAGCAGCGCGCCGACCGCGAGCAAAACCGGCAGACGCAGACGCCGCAGCGTCGCGCGGTCGAGCCGCCACGGCTGCGACGCGAACTCGAACTGACACAGGTCGAAGCGGCACTCCAGCGCGCGCCGCGCGAGCTGCTCAAACGGCAGCGGACTGGCGCCGTGAATGTGCGCAGCCAGCCGCGCCGGGCTATTCGGGGCGAGACTCGGCTCGTTGCCGGGCATTTCGGTAAGCATATGCAGCGAGACTTTCGCCGCCCCGGCGAGCGCGCCGAGCGTCGCGTTCACCGCGTTGGCCGGCACTGCCAAGCCTTCGCCTTGCACGCCGCGTGCGATCGCCAGTTCGACGCGCGGCGCGCTTCTGTCGCCCGCGCTGTCCACGACGCCTTCGAGCAGCATGGCGGGCGCGGTCTGCACCACGGCACCGAGCACGGCGGCCACCATCGGCACCGCGGCTGCGACGCCTGGCGCCACCACCGGCGCGACGCCCGGCAACGACGTCGCCACGCCGGCCGCGCCCGCCATGGCCGGCTCGCCGGCGTTCACCATTTCCGCGACTTCGGCGGGCACATCGGCATCGAGCGCGGCCGCCAGCGGCAGGCAGCGCGTGACCGGCACCGCGCGCAAGCTGCGGTGGCCGGCATTGGAGAACGATTCGCAGATAAAACGGAACCAGCCGCGGTCGATGATCGCCAGCAACTGCCGCCCGCCCGCGAGCGGCTTCGGATCGACGGCGATGTGACAGGTCTGCGGGTCCTGGATCAGTTGATCCTCGACGATATTGGGCAACGCCTGACGCAGCCGCGGGCCGCGCAGCGGCGGCAGCGTGGCGGGCATCATCAGCAGGTCGCGCGCGGCGACCATCAGCACCGTGGTGGAGGCGCGCGGCAGCAGCGCGAGCGCCGACCGGCCGGCGCGTTGGGTGCGGCCCGATTTGTCGAGCAGCACGAACGGCAGCTCCGGCAGTTGCCATTCCTGCGATGGCACCGCCGGATCACGCGGCGGCAGTAGAACGATCAGCGTGCTCAAAGGCCACTCTCTCTGGGAAAGGCGTTATTCATAATTGGTCTTCTACTCGCACGATACGCGTAGTGTGAGTCAATGCGTCGCGATAGACGAGGGTCGTGCGGTCCACCTCGGCGCGTTCATGTTGCACGCGGCCGTGGATAAGGAAGTAATTCGAGTTGACGTCGAGTTCGCTCGGATCGATCGAGATCGATTGCACGCCGGCGGCTTGCAGCGCCAGTTGCACGTCGCCGACGTTACGGAAAAACACCGTCTGCCGGCGCGCGACGAAGGCTTGCGCCGTCGACACGCTCATTCCCGGTACGACCGCCGCGATCACTTCGGCGGAAGCCGTGTTCACGTTGACTGCCGAGACGGTCGGCAGCACGGTGACGAAGGGTCGCAAGCGGGCGACCATTTCGGGCGTGTAGCCGGGGATATCGAGGAGTGAGTCGACGCTGGTCATCTGGATCGGCGCGTTCGCGGAGCTGTCGTCGCTGTCTTCGATGCCGGGTTTGTCGGTGAAACTGCCGCCGGTGGCGCCGCCCTGGATCGGCGGCGGGGTCGCGGTTGTGCCGTTCGTGGATGTGATGGTCTGGAAACGGGTTGCCGATTGCGCGAGGCTCGCGCGGACCTGGACTGCTGTGGCTTTTGCCAGCTGGCTGCTTGCGCCGAGCGATACCAGGAGGCGCTGGTAGGCGCCGATCTGGTCCGTGTCTAGTTGCATGACGCCTGGGGCCGGGCTCTCGACCAGGTTTCGCAGGTTGAATTTTGCCTGGGCGTCTTCGATTGAACCCGATAGGAAGGTTTCTGCGCCTTGTTGCGCTCTGACTTCGCCGATCTGGCCCAGGAAATCGGATAGGCGGGTTTTGGCGATGGGGACGCCCCATAGGCCACCTAAGTAGGTGATGCCCGCTGAGGTGTCGCCTTCTGAGCGGAGGATCAGGCGCGTCCAGTCTAGCGCGCCGCGAGATACCCATTGGGCCTGGGACAGGAGGCGCTGGTTTTCTATCCTTCGGATTTGGACTTGCTGGCGCCAGAGCATGCCCGACACTAAGATCGCTGATAGCGCGACTACTAGCAATGCGCTGATGATGGCTACGCCGGTTTGGTTCTTTTGGGTTTGGTTTTTGTTGGCCTTTCCTTGAATTCTTTGTGGTCTATTAGCGTCGCCCCTGTGCGGGGCGGCACCTACTTTCTTTGCCGCGGCAAAGAAAGTAGGCAAAGAAAGCCGCTTCACACCGCTAATGCTAAGCGGGTCCCCCGCACAGCCTCGGTAGTGGACCATCTGGAATCCGTCACCTCGCACATTCGACCCCAGTGACAAGGCCGTCATACCTCCCGCCTCGCACTCCGTGCGCGCCGGAAAGGCAGGGCTCAAGACCGCTGGCGTCGTTTGGGTGTGGCGAGAGCCGTCGGCTTCACCTCGGCGAGGCGCCGATGGGGATGCGGATGCGGATGCGGATGCGGATGCGGATGCGGATGTTGCCGCATCGGCAGAGGTATCCCGAAGAATTTGTGATGTGCAGTCAAACGTCGGCAAGGACAGGTGGTTTTGTTGCATGCCGCTCGGCGCGCGCAGCGCCGCCGGAACGGATGACTGCCTGGTCACTGCGGTTTGCTGCGCGGGGGATCGTTCGTTGATCGCGCCACTACTGTGGCTGCGCGAGGGACCCGCTTGTACGTTAGCGGTGTGAAGCCGCTTTCTTTGCTTACTTTCTTTGCGGCGGCAAAGAAAGTAAGTGCCGCCCCGCACAGGGGCAACGCTAATAGACCACCAAGAATTCAAGGAAAGGCCAAAACCAAAAGCCCCCACCCCACCCCGTCGGAAAGACAAAAAAGAGAACTTCATTTCACTCTCCGACGAGAAAAACGCGAGTAACAGGCCGCGCCAGAGACTTAGCCCCAACACTCACCTGAAGCCCCGTCACAGACCGCGGCAGCGGCGCACTCCCAAGCTGGGGCACCTTAAGATTATTGTCCGCCTCCGTAATCGCGCTCTGCACATCACTCATCTGCGTAGTCCACCCCACCTTCGGCACATAAACCTGCGCAGAAATAGACCCCACACCGCCCATCAACGGCAGGCCACTCCATCCCTCACCTTCACTACCGCGCAGCGCCTGCCGCAACTCGCCCATATTCGCCAACGGCGGCGACGCATAGCGAACGACCCGTCCATCGGACACCCGATACCTCACCACCTGCAACCGCGGCGCCGCGCCCGGCAAATTCATCTGCCGCACGATCTGCAACACGCTGCCCGACACCGACACAGCCGCCTGCCCAGCCTCATCATCCGACGCCGCCTGCCGAGCATCGATCCGCATCTGATCGAACAACTGCGCAAAGACGCGCTCGTCTTCCATCGCGTTCGTGATGGTCTGCCGACCGCGAATGATCTGGTCGAGCCCGCGCCACGACAGCACGGCAATCACCGCCAGAATCGCAATCGCCACCAGCAATTCGATTAGCGTGAAACCACGCGCGCCCCTCGCGCCCAAAGGGCGGCGGCGCTCAGAGCGAACGGTTGTTTTCATTCGCGACCACCGTCACCATCTGAGCCAGATTGCCGGACCCGCCCGGCATCGTCACCATCACTTCCACTCGACGAAACACCGGATTCGGCGTGGCCGTCACATGCTCCGTACAGATCAACTGCAAGTTGCCCTGCGAACAATCGAAACTCGTCGAACCCACGTTCGGCCAGGCGTGCGCCAGATGCAATTGCGCCAACGTGTTATCCGCGCTCCAGCCCGCCAGCAAACGGCGGTGCAGATCGGCCTCGCCGCTCGCGAGACTGCCCACCGCGCGCAACGAAGCGGCCAACGCCACCGCGATGATCGCCAGCGCCACCAGCACTTCGATCATCGTGAAACCGCGCTGCGCGCCGTGGACCGTCCCGCGAGCCGTCATGCTCCTGCAACGACGCATGTCAGTGCACCTCATAGCGGCCATTGCCGGTGCCGACGATCGTCGCGCTCCCGGCTGCCGAAAACAGCGTGATCTGCACGGGCACGTCGATCGCCTCGGTGCCGAATACGATACGGCTGGGCTGCGCATCCGAACCCGGATAGCTGATGCTCACGCCGGTCACGCCGCCTTCCCAGCGACGCGGCCCAAGCAGATCGTCACGCAGCGGACGCCAGCCGTCCTCGGTGCGCTGGTCGAAACGAAAGCCGCCATCGAGCGGTTGCCAGGCGATCGGCCGCGCGCGCACCTGCGCTTCGTCGCCAGCCGATTCGAACAGCAGCGCGAGACGCTGCGCTTCCTCGTTCAGATCGGTGCGCGGATTGCGTGTCATCGTCAACGCGGTCAAGGACACCAGCAAGCCCGCAATCACCAGCACCACCAGCATTTCCAGCAGCGTGAAGCCCGCCGCGCGTTTGCCGCCGCCGCGCGTGCCCGCATCACCCGAGCGACGCACGCCATGCGGGCGCGCGCCGACACACGCCGCGCGCGGCAACGAAGCCGTACAGGGCGTGTCCACACGGGACTTGCAAGGGGACAATCGCATAGTGCCGGCCACGAACGATCAACTCAAAATCAAACGACGATGCATCGACAGAAACGCGCGGGGTTCAATCCCGCCGCGCGCACGAAAATCACAAGCGCCTACTGCCACGAGCCGACGTCGGCGTCATTGCCTTCGCCGCCCGCCTTGCCGTCCGCGCCGTAGCTGAACACGTCGATCTCGCCGTGCACACCCGGATTCAGATACTGGTAAGCGTTGCCCCACGGATCGTTCGGCAGACGCTCGAGGTAGCCGCCGTCCTTCCAGTTGGTCGGCACGGGGTCCGTGCTCGGCTTTTCGGTCAACGAGCGCAGGCCCTGCTCCTGGGTCGGATAGCGGCCATTGTCGAGACGGTAAAGCTTCAGCGCCTGCATGACCGTGCCGATGTCCTGCTTGGCGGCGACACGGCGCGCTTCGTCGGGACGGCTCATGATCTTCGGCACGATCAACGCGGCCAGAATGCCCAGAATCGCGATCACGACCATGATTTCGATCAGCGTGAAACCGCGTTGACGACGGCTGCGCGGACCCGCGATGTCATGACGGCGAGTGGTCGACAGTTGCATAGCTTGCTACCTCTTTTCAGGTGAAATTTTGACTGGGCGG
The DNA here is from genome assembly GCF_046027355.1 of Paraburkholderia sediminicola. Classification (GTDB taxonomy): domain Bacteria; phylum Pseudomonadota; class Gammaproteobacteria; order Burkholderiales; family Burkholderiaceae; genus Paraburkholderia; species Paraburkholderia sediminicola_B. The sequence continues at coordinate 16,096 of NZ_JAQQEK010000011.1, forward strand.
GATTCGCATTTTGGCAATCAGGGTGCCATTGAACACGCCCGGCCGGTCATTTTAATGTCATGCAGTTGAAGGGTCTGAGAAAACGCCGGGTCGCCCCAAGTTTGCTCACCCCCTCGGGGGTCTGGCACGAAGCGCCAGGTTAGGGCGCTTTCAACCCCACGCAATTTTCACAATAGTCCGTACAATGATGCGCATGAACGCCATCCAAATCCGCCTTCTGTCGCTCGCGCTGTTCGCCGTGTTCTGCGCGACGCTGACCTACTGGGTCATCACGCTCAGCACGCTGTCCGGTGCGCCGTTGCCCGCAGCAGCCGCACACGCGCAGATATCGACCGAGCAGGCTGCCACGCTGTTCGGCGGGCAGCTCACGCGCAACGCCAACCAGGACGTGCGACTGTTCGGCATCCTCGCTTTGCGGGAAGGCTCCGCGGCCATCGTCAGCGTGGGCGGCGAACCGCCGCATGCCGTGTCGCTCGGCAGCGCGCTGATGCAAGGCACCAAACTCTCCGAAGTCCGCGCCCGCTCGATCATCATCGACCGCAATGGCGCGCATTCCGAAGTGTTCCTGCCGGCCAACCCCGCAGGTCCGACGATCTACGTGCGTTAAAGCCTGACGCACAAGCGCTTCGTTCCAACTGATTGCGCGGTCACCGCTCTGGTCACCGCGCAACCCAGTCTCTCTCCCGGCCTTACTGCACCAGGTTGTTCAACTCGATGATCGGCAGCATCACCGCCAGCACGATCACCAGCACCACGCCCCCCATCGCCAGAATCAGCAACGGCTCCAGCAGACTCGTCAGGAACATCGTGCGGCGTTCCAGTTCGCGTGCTTCGCCATCGGCGGCGCGGTCGAGCATCGTGGTCACGTCGCCGGTCGCTTCGCCCGAACGGATCAGGTGAACCAGCACGGGCGGGAATGTCTTCGTATTGCCGAGCGCGCGTGACAGCGACGTGCCTTCGCGCACGCGCACGATCGCATCGTCGATGTTCTCGCGCATCGCGTTGTTGCTGAGCGTTTCGGCGGCGGCTTGCAGCGCGCGCAAAATCGGCACGCCCGCCGCGGTGAGAATGCCGAGCGTGCTGGCAAAGCGCACGGTGTTATAGCCGCGCACGAGTTTGCCGAGCAGCGGGGCAGTGAGCAGCCAACGGTCGAACGCGAGGCGCGGGCCGGGCTGCTTCAGAATCGAGCGCACCAGATAAACCAGCACGACCACGCCGATCAGCATCGCCCACCACCAGTTCCGCACGAAGCCCGAGAGCGCCATCATCATGATGGTGAGGAAGGGCAGTTGCTGCTTGGTGCTGGCGAACACGTTCACCACCTGCGGCACCACATAGCTCAACAGAAACGTGACGATGCCGAACGCGATGATCGTGACGATGGTCGGGTACGTGAACGCGAGCACGATCTTCTGCTTCAGCGCGTTGCGTTGCTCGATATAGTCGGCGAGCCGCGACAGCACGAGGCCGAGCTTGCCGGTATGTTCACCGGCCGCGACCAGCGCGCGATAGATCTCGGGGAAGTCTTTCGGATGCTGCGTCAACGCGTTGGCCAGCGAATGGCCGCCGAGCACTTCCGCGCGAATCGACGCCATCAGTTCGCGAATGTAGTCGCGCTCCGATTGCTCGGTGAGCACGGCAAGCGCTTCGTCGAGCGGCAGGCCGGCAATCAGCAGGCTGGCGAGCTGGCGCGTCAGGATCGCCTGCTCGCGTTGCGACAAACGCCGCCCCAGCGACAGCCGTTGATTGCGCTCGCCCCGCGTGCGGGTGGCCGCCGGTTCGACGACGAGCGGCGTCAGTCCTTGCGAACGCAGATTGGTCCGCGCACCGCGCGCGCTGTCCGCGTCGAGTACACCTTTTTGCGCCTTGCCCGCCGCGTCGATCGCTTCGAAACGAAATGCCGGCATGCGCTTATGCTCCGCCCGTGACGCGGATCACTTCTTCGAGCGATGTCAGCCCGGAGGCGAGCCAGCGGTCCGCATCCTCACGCAGCGTGCGCATGCCTTGCGCACGGCCGGCCGCGAGAATTTCCGCATCGGCTGCGTTGCGGTGAACCAGCGTACGGATGTTGTCGTCGATCAGCAGCAGTTCGTAGACGCCGCGGCGTCCCGCATAACCGGAATGGCCGCAACGGTCGCAACCGACCGGATGCCAGCGCACGCTGCCGTCTTCTTCGACGCGCTCTTCGCGGCACACCGGGCACAGACGCCGCACGAGCCGCTGCGCCAGCACGCCGAGCAGCGACGACGCCAGCAGATACGGCTCCACGCCCATATCGGTCAAACGTGTCACGGCGGATGCGGCGTCGTTGGTGTGCAGCGTGGCCAATACGAGGTGGCCGGTCAGCGACGCCTGCACCGCGATCTGCGCGGTCTCCAGGTCACGGATTTCACCGATCATGATGACGTCCGGATCCTGCCGCAGAATCGAGCGCAGCGCCCGCGCGAAGGTCATGCCGATCCGTTCGTTGACCTGCGTCTGGCCGATGCCGGACAGGTCGTATTCGATCGGGTCTTCGACCGTCATGATGTTGGTGGTCGCGGTTTCGAGCCGCGACATCGCCGCATACAGCGTGGTCGTTTTACCGGAGCCGGTCGGCCCGGTCACCAGCACGATGCCGTGCGGCCTGCCGATCAGCTTGTCGAACTTGCCGAGCGTATCCGGCCCCATGCCGAGCGCTTCGAGGTTCAGGCGCGACGCATCTTTTTCCAGCAGACGCAGCACCGCGCGTTCGCCGTGACCGGTCGGCAGCGTCGAGACGCGCACGTCGACCGGGCGGCCACCCACGCGCAGCGTGATACGGCCGTCCTGCGGCAAACGCTTTTCGGCGATATCGAGCTGCGCCATGATCTTGATCCGCGAGATCAGCGCGCCGTGCAGCGCTTTCTTCGGCCGCACGACGTCGCGCAACGTGCCGTCGACACGAAAGCGCACCACAGAAGAGGTTTCGAACGGCTCGATATGAATATCCGACGCCTGTTCGCGCGCCGCTTGAGTGAGCAACGCGTTGATCATGCGGATGATCGGCGCGTCGTCTTCCGACTCCAGCAGATCCTCCACCTCGGGAATGTCCTGCATCAGGCGCGAGAGGTCGACTTCGCCTTCCACTTCGCCGACCACCTGCGCAGCGCTGCCGTCCTGGCGCGCATATGCCTGGTTGATCGCCTGCGTGAGCTCGTCGGCGGGCAGACGTACGATCGACACTGCGCCGAAGTTGCGCGCCACTTCGGAAAGCGCGGCATCGCTCGTGCGTTCGCTGATCCAGACTTCGAGGCTGTCCGCATGCTGATGCGCGACCAGAATCTGGCCGGCACGGGCAAAGCCGTAGGGCACGAGCCGCGCGGCGATGGCCGAAGGCGCCTCGCGCCCGCCATGCTCCGTCACACTCGCGGACGACATCGCCGCGGCTTGTGTCGCGGCACCGGCTCGCGTTGCGGCCGGCGTAGCGGACGCTGACGGCGGCGTGGACGGCGTGCTCACGGCCGCACTCCAGGCGACGCGGTGGAAGGCGTCACCGTGACCGGATTGCTCTGCGTCGTGGACGGCCCCACGGTGACCGGATTGGTCTGCACGGGGCCATTCGTGCCCGGCGCGGGAACGACGCCGGCCGGCCCGGCGTTGGCCGGCGGCGGCGCCATCTGCTGACGGCGCATCTTGTCGAGATCGAACAGGTTCATCGCGGGCGAACCGCCCTGGCTCGGACCGATCGGCATCGGCGGAACCACCGGATCGTCGTTGTCCTTCATCAGGTTGTTGTCCTGCTTGTACGCGCCCTGCACACCCTGGATGTAGTCGTAGCGATTCGACGTCACGGCCTGAGCGGTACCGCGATCGCCGATGATCACGGGACGCAGGAACACCATCAGGTTGGTCTTGTTGCGAGTCTTCTGTTCCGAGCGGAACAACTGCCCGATCCATGGAATATCGCCGAGCAACGGCACCTTGCTGTTGCTCACCTGGTAGTTGTCCTGCATCAAGCCGCCTAGCACGATGATCTCGCCGTTATCAGCGAGCACGGTCGACTGGATCGAACGCTTGGTGAATTCCGGACCGGCCGGGTTGGTCGCCGCGTTGGTCGTGCCGTTCACGATCGCCGAGTCTTCGGTGTAGAGCTGCAGCTTGAGAATGCCGCCGTCGGTAATCTGCGGCTTCACGTGCAGCGTCAGGCCGACGTCGACGCGGTCGAAAGTATTGAACGCGGAAGTCGCGGTGGCGCTCGTGAGGTTCGAATACGAACCCGTCTGGATCGGCACATTGGTACCGACGACGATCTTCGCTTCCTCGTTGTCGAGCGTGATGAGGTTAGGCGTTGACAGCACGTTCGCATCGGCGGTCTGCGAGAGTGCCTGCAACAGCGCGCCAAGGCCCTGCACCCCGAAAATGTTGTGAATCCAGCCGATGTTCAGTCCTTGCTGCAACTGTTGGGTGGCGAGCGCGGTAGCAAGACCGCCGGTGGCCCCCGCCGCCACGGCGCCCGCCGTCAGATTGACGATGCTGTTGCCGCTGCCGGTCGCCAGATTGGTGCCGGCAAATATCGAATTGTTCGCAACCTGCCATTGAATGCCGAGGTTGCCACTCGTGTTCGAGTTCAACTCGACGATCAACGCCTCGAGATAAACCTGAGCGCGCCGTGCGTCGAGCTGGTCAATCACCGCGCGCAGATTGCGGTACACCGGCTCGGCCGCCGTGATGATCAGCGAGTTCGTCGCGGAGTCCGCCTGGATCATCCCGCCTTGCTGATTGTCGTCGCTCTTGTCCTTGTCGTTGCCGAGCAGGCCGCTGGAATTGTTGTTGCCGCCCGCACCGTACCCGCCTCCGCTGCCACCGCCCATCGGCGAAGACAGGGAACTGCTGCCGAGTCCGCCCGACGGCAGCGGTGGCGTACCCGACGAGCCCGTCGAATTGTTGCCGCCCAGGCCGCCGCCGCTGTTCTGGTTGAACGAATTCGCGTCGTTCGCGTTGCCCGACGAGCTGTTGTCGCCGCCTTTGCCGAACATGCCGCGCAAGGTCTTGGCGAGCTTCGTCGCGTCCGCATTACGCAGCGGCACGACGTGGATGTTGCCGGGCATGGTGGTCGGCGTATCGAGTTCCTTCGCCAGCTGCTTCGCCGCTGCGAGACGCGCGCCGTTCGACGCGCGGATCAGCAGCGAGTTGGTGCGCGGGTCGGCGGTGACCGACACCTTCAGCGTCGCGTCGGTGCTGCCGATCGAGCCGGGGTCGAGCATCTTGTTCAGTTGCGTGGCGATGTCGATCGCGTTCGCGTTCTTCAGCTGCACCACCGATACCGACTGGCCCGCCGCCGAATCCACACCCTGGATGATCTGGGCAATACGCCGCACGTTGTCGGCGTAGTCGGTGACTACAATGGTGTTGTTAGCGGGGTAGGCCGCCACGGTATTGTTCGGCGAGATGAGCGGACGCAGCACCGGCAACAGATTGTTGGCCGATTCATTCTTCAGCACAAACACCTGCGTGACCACTTGGTCGCCGCGCGCCGTAGGCGCATTGCCGACATAGGTCGGTACGCCTTGCAGCTTCGCGTCGGCCTCGGGCACGACTTTCAGTACGCCGTGGTCCTGCACGAGTGCGAAGCCCTGCATCCGTAACGCGGACTGCAAGGTTTTCAGCGCCTGATCTTCAGGCACCGCGTTTTCCGACACGAGATTCAACTGACCTTTCACGCGCGGGTCGACGATAATCGTTTTGCCGGTTGCGGCGCCAATCGCCTTGGCCACCTGATCGATGTCCGCGTTGACGAAGTTGAGTGTCACCTGTGCCTGTGCTGTCTGCGCGGTGATCAAGCCAGCCACCAGCAGCGCCGTTGCAACGCGACGCAAAGCCATACGATTTCTTCTCATGGAATAGGGTATCGATGCCGACGGCCGTAGCCGCCGACGGTCATGCAGTGCGGACATGGGAGCAGGCCGCCGCCCTGTCGATCTGCCGGCCGGCCTCGCGGACGATCATCGTCCTCGTTGCCCGCCGTCCGATGTCCGAAAAAAATGAACAGTAACAGTTTTTCATGTCGGATTTGTCACAAAACGAACCGCCTCGTGCGATTTCTCTAGAGACCGCCACCTGTTGTCAAGCAATTGAAAGCTAATGGAAAGTCGTACGAATGAGCTCGAAAACGCTTCGTTTTCTGCTCTCTTATGTCGGTTAGCCAACTTGACGAGGGTCAGCCTGCCGGTATGATACGAGCCGTTCGAGTCCCTGGTTGCGAGTTGCCGACGCGAGTTTACCCCGATGTCGACAGCCGCCCGGCCAGCGTGGCTCGGCGGCTGTCAGTGGCTGAAGTATGGCCGATGCGATACCTTACCGAACCTTACTCTTGCGCTTTGCTTAGTGGTCTTGACTGATGAAACGAAACTTCGTCACCGTCGCCGTAGGACTTGCCGTGCTGCTGGCAGCAGGGTCCGCACGCGCCGATTGCTTTGACGAAGCAGCGAAGTATCAGAAGGTCAACCCCTTGATTCTGCGCGCAATCGCGTGGCAGGAGTCGCATAATCGCCCCGACGCAACGCATAAAAATGCGAACGGCTCGACCGACTACGGGGTGATGCAGATCAATTCGATCCATTTGCCCACGCTCGCACAGTATGGCATCTCGCAGGGCACGCTGATGGAACCGTGCAAGAACGTCTACATAGCGGCATGGCATCTGCGCCGCCAGATGAACAAGTACGGCAACACCTGGCAGGCAATCGGCGCCTATCACTCCGAGACGCCGGCGCTGCGGGACAAGTACTCGCAGCAGATCGCCGCGATCCTGCGTAAGTGGAATCTGATGCCGGCCGCGCGCTGATCCGGGCTGTCACGCGGCCTCCGTCCGTTTTGATGCACAATGCGGCTTCGTGCAGCCTTCGAGGCTCGACCCGGTTGCGGTCTGCATTATACGTCCTCAGCCCGGCACGCCTTCCAATCCTCTAGTTTTCCCGTACTGCAATGAACCAGCCGCTATTGCCCGTCACCGTGCTCTCCGGTTTTCTGGGCGCCGGCAAGACCACGCTCCTGAATCACATCCTCGCGAATCGCGCCGGCTTGCGCGTGGCCGTGATCGTCAACGATCTGGCCGCCGTCAATATCGACGCGACCCTCGTGCGCGATGCCGCCGCGCTTTCTCACGTCGAGGAACAACTCGTCGAGCTGTCGAACGGTTGCATCTGCTGCACGCTGCGCGACGATCTGCGGATCGAGATCAAGCGGCTGGCCAGCGAACAGCGCTTCGACGCGATCCTGATCGAATCGACCGGCGTGGCCGAGCCGATGCCGATCGCCGAGACCTTTGCGTTCGTCGATGACGAAGGTGCCTCGCTCGCCGACGTCGCGCGGCTCGACACGATGGTGACCGTGGTCGATGCGTTCAACTTCCTGCGCGACTACGGTTCGGCCGACGCGCTCTCCGAGCGCGGCATCGCCGCGACCGAGGAAGACGACCGCACGCTGGTCGAACTGCTGATCGAGCAGATCGAATTCTGCGATGTACTGGTGGTGAACAAGGCCGATCTCGTCAGCGCAGAAGAGCTCACGAGCCTGCAACGCATTCTTGGCCGGATCAACCCGCGTGCGGTGCAGGTGGTCGCCCGTTTCGGCGAGGTGCCGCTTGCGCAAGTGCTGAACACCGGCCGCTTCGATTTCGACGAAGCGGCAAGCGCGCCGGGCTGGCTGGCGGCGCTCAATCATGAGCATGACCACGAGCACGGCCATGCTCACCACGGCGAAGCGGACGAATTCGGCATCGGCAATTTCATTTACCGGGCGCGCCGGCCGTTTCATCCGGAACGCCTGTGGGCGTTGCTGCATCAGGAATGGAAGGGCGTTTTGCGCAGCAAGGGTTTTTTCTGGCTCGCCACGCGTAACGATATCGCGGGTTCGCTTTCGCAGGCCGGCGGTGCTTGCCGGCACGGTCCGGCGGGCATGTGGTGGGCCGCTCAGGATCGCAGCGAGTGGCCCGACGGCGACGACGAGCTGGCCGCCGAAATTGCCGCCGACTGGTACGGCGATCCGGACGACCTCAGCATCGGCGACCGTCGCCAGGAGCTGGTGATGATCGGCGTCGGCATCGATCCGGCTGTCTGGAAAGCGAAGTTCGACGCGTGTCTATTGACCGACGAGGAATACGCGCAGGGACCGCAAGCCTGGGAGCAGTTCGTCGATCCATTCCCGACGTGGGACTTCGACGAAGACGACCATGATCATCATGACCACGATCACGACGGTCATGGCCATGGTGAAATCGTGCATCGTCACGACTGAGCGGCCTTCGCCCCTCGGCGGGATCGAGCCGCGACGCCTGTCGCGGCTCGATTCCCTACACAATGCTCAGGCGAAAAAAACCCGCCGTTGGCGGGTGTCAACTGCCTGGCAGTAATCTGCTTAGCGCTTGTTGACTGCGTCCTTGAACGCCTTACCAGCCGTGAACTTGACGGTCTTGGCGGCCGGAATCTTGATAGTTTCGCCGGTCTTGGGGTTACGACCCGTACGCGCTGCGCGCTTGCCCGAACCGAAGCTGCCGAAGCCGATCAACTGGACCGCATCACCCTTCGACACAGACTTCTTGATCACTTCAAGCAACGTGTCCAGCGTTTCACCGGTTTGAGCCTTGCTGGCGCCCGTCTGTCCTGCGACGGCGTCGATCAGTTCCTGTTTGTTCATTAAGGTTCCTTTCTGAGTTTAGGTTGACACGAACAGCGCGAACGCGCCGATTATACGTGCGCGGACCGCGCCGTCGAGCAGCGCCGGCTCCGGATCCCCTCCGGACCAATGGCGCCGGACAAATGACTGTCCGTCGGCCGTGCTGCCGCTCCCTTCGCGGCGCTTGCTATGATAGCGCAGCGCAAACCCAATCAGGATAAGGGTTTCGAAGAATTACGCGGTTCCGGGGTCGATATCGCAGGGAAATCGCAATTTTTGCGCTCCGCGACCTCCGACCGAGGCCTGAAACCCAGTATGGACGGGGCTTGGCGTTGGTTTTTGCCAACGTTCGGCGCGTCTTTTTCGCCGTCCGGCGAGCTGCGCGCGCGCGGTAACGTTCGATCCGCGTGTGAGAAAACGCCGGGCCGCCCCACCTTTTCTCACCCCCTCGGGGGGCCTGGCGCGAAGCGACAGGTCTGGGGGCATTTTTCCGAGCGTCAATTTTCCGTCGCGCATGACCGATCCGCTGATCCCCGCCGTCCTCGCTTTTCGCGACAACGGCACGCCTTTTTCGCCGCTTTACGACGACATCTACCACAGCGCCGTAGGCGGTCTCGAACAGGCTCAATACGTTTTTCTACGCGGCAATTCGCTGCCCGACCGGTGGCAGGGCCGCCGCATTTTCACGGTGCTGGAAACCGGCTTCGGCATGGGCATCAACTTTCTGATGACCTGGGCCGCGTGGCGCGCGGACTCGTCGCGCTGCGAGCGGCTGCATTTCGTGTCGACCGAGAAGCATCCTTTTACCGTCGCCGATTTACGCAAGGTGATCGCGTCGACGATCGCCGATCCGGAGATCGCCGGCCTCGCGGAGGCACTCGCGAACGCTTGGCCAATGCTCGTTCCCGGCACGCATCGGCTTGAATTCGATGAAGGGCGCGTCGTGCTCACGCTGGTGTTCGGCGACGCCCAGGAGAGCTTGCCGGCCTTGAGGCTGCGCGCCGACGCGTTTTACCTCGACGGCTTCGCGCCGGCCAAGAATCCCGAACTCTGGACCCCAACGATCTTCAAGGCGCTCGCGCGTTTGGCGGGCGAGGGCGCCACCTTCGCCACCTACAGCAGCGCCGGCGACATCAAACGCGCGTTGACGCAATGCGGCTTCGAATACCGCAAGGTGGACGGCTTCGGCTGGAAGCGGGCGATGCTGGTCGGCCACTTCGCACCGCGCTGGCGCGTGCGCCGTCATGAGCCGCCCACTCCGCTTGCGCTCGACGAACGGCATGCGGTGGTGATCGGCGCGGGGCTGGCCGGCTGCGCGGTGATCGAACGGCTCGCCGCGCGCGGCTGGCGCGTCACTTCACTGGAGCGGCACGCTTCGGTGGCGCAGGACGCATCGGGCAATCCGGCCGGCGTGTTTCATCCCATGATTTCGCGCGACGACAGTGTCGCCTCGCGCGTCACGCGTGCCGGCTTTCTGTATGCGCTCAGGCGTTGGGCCGCGCTCGAGCGGCTCGGTCACACGCCATTGCGCGGCGGCCAAGGCTTGTTGCAGATCGCCGCGGACGACGATGAAGCCCGCTCGATCAGCGAAGCCATCTTCACGTTCGGCTATCCGTCCGACTACGTGACGCCCGTTTCGACGGTAGAAGCTGAGCGGCTCGCTGGCATGCCGCTCGCGCGCGGTGGATGGTTCTTTCCACACGGGGGCTGGATCGACCCGGCGTCGCTGTGCGCTGCGCAGTGCGCGGCGGCGGGCCAACTGCTCGAGCGCCGCTTCGGTGTGGACGTCGCACGGATCGAGAGGTCAGGCGATCAATGGACCGTATTCGACACCACGGGCGAGGCCATCGCCCATGCGCCGGTGGTGATCGTCGCCAGCGCGCACGATGCCGCGCGCATCGCCGGTTTGCAACACGCGCCGACTCGCAGCATTCGCGGTCAACTCACTTTGCTGCCAGCCGGTACGGTGCAGCCATCGCTTCAGATGCCGGTGATCGGCGAAGGCTACGCCGTGCCGCTTGCTGACGGCGTCACGCTCACCGGCGCCACCTATGAACTCGACGACCCCGACACATCCCTGCGCGCGGACGGCCATCTGGAAAACCTGGAGCGCGTCGCGCAGATGCTGCCGGCATTCGCTGGCGTCGCCGATCGGCTTCAGTCAGCGGCGTTAACTGGACGTGTCGCGTTCCGCTGCGTCACCAGCGATCGCATGCCGATGATCGGCCAACTCGCCGACGAAGCGCAGGCAGCGCGCGATGCCCAGCGTCTGCGTGGCGCATGGCCGCTCGATCTGCCGCACACCGACGGCCTGTACGGCGCCTTTGCATACGGTTCGCGCGGCCTCGTATGGGCGGCGCTCGGCGCGGAACTGATCGCTTCGCAACTGGAAGGCGAACCATGGCCTCTCGAACGGGATCTGGCTGAAGACATCGACCCCGCGCGCTTCCTGTTGCGCGCATTGCGTCAGGGGACGGTGAGTTAACTGCGGACTCCGCCCAGCATGCTCCCCGGATAACTTATCCACCGAGAGTTGTGGATAACCATGTCGTTTACCGGCGCAACTGGTGTGGAACCGTTGTGGACGTAAACGGGGTAACTTTGCCGCCACCGAAAATCGCAAAAAGTTACCCCTGTATACGCGCCGCTCCCGCACATGCTGTGCATCCGGTTATGCCGTCGGCAAACCGATGATTCATTTCGGTAAACAGGAGTTATCCACAGAAACCGAGGCACCTTGTTAACTGTTACTACGTATACATACGGTAAACCTGTAAACAGAAAGACCGTGGCTGGAGCGGAGCCTATCGGCGTAGCTCGACCGCTCCCAGACTCGTGTAAAACTTCCACGTCGATGTCCCGAAAAGCACATCAACAGCGTTCAAACTAGCGGTTCGCACGGGCAGATCCGCCCTCAAAACGGTCGGTTTTTCCTCATGTCGGCGAGATAACGTACGTTTTTACCGTTTTGCCAGCATGTTCGCGCCTTTTCGGTCAAGGCTGAAAAAGCTATGGCACAATCGCCGTTCTTTTCCGCGTCGTGCCTTGTCTCTACAGCGGCACACGCAGCAAACGGAACGGTGCCGCTCAATCAGAATCTGATTCAAAGTCGACGGCGTTCTTTCACCGTGCCGCTTGCTACGGCCGCACCCCGAATGCGCCAGGTTCCTTGCTGCCGCCGCGCATTCAGATCATCCGATCGTTGAAAACTCGCAACGCTGGTCACGCGAAGCGATCGCGACAGTGAGCGCTTCATGTGCCCACCCGCTCGCCGGTGTTTGCGCCGGTTCGTGTCGCCTGCCGTTGCTGCTAAGGAGAACCCATCACGATGAATTCGGCGTTTTCATTTTTTCCAGCCTGGCCGCTTTCACCCGACGCCATTTTTTGGGCTGGTCTCGCATTGCTCGCCGCAGGTCTGTGCGGCGAGCTGTGCTATCGCGCGTGGCGTTTACCGCGCATTTCCGGCTACGCGGTCATTGGTCTGATTGCTGGTGCAGCCGGTTCGGGCGTGATCGACGCGGATTCCGCGAGCGCCGCGCGGCCACTGCTCGATGTCGCGCTTGGTTTGCTGTTGTTCGAACTCGGCAGCCGGCTCGATTTGCGCTGGATCCGTCGCAATCCCTGGCTGATTCTGTCGAGCGTGGCGGAAGCCACACTGACATTCGCGCTCGTGTTGCCGGTTTTGCTGTTCCTGAACGTGCCGCTGATGGTGGCAACCGTGCTCGCCGCGATCGCCATGGCGACGTCGCCGGCTATGGTGATTCAGCTGAAAACGGAATTGCGCGCGGAAGGCCAGGTCACCCAGCGTCTGCTGACCTTGACCGCGCTGAACAGCATGTACGCCGTGGTGATCGAAAAGCTCGTGTCGAGCTGGCTGCATCAGGAGATGTACGGCAACGTATTCGCGACCATCCTGCAGCCGCTTTATCTGCTGGTCGGATCGCTCGTGCTCGCATATCTGCTCGCGCGCACCTGCACGTTTTTCTATCGACGTTTGAACATGCAGGACGAGCACTCGTTCGTCGCGCTGTTCGGGCTGGTGCTGCTGGCTATTGCGGTCGCGCATCTGTTCAAGCTGTCGACCATTCTTGCGTTGCTGGCGGCCGGCATTATCGTGAAGAATCATGAAGCGCGTCCGCAGTTGTGGCCGGAACATTTCGGTACCGCCGGCTGGTTGTTGACCGTGATTCTGTTCGTGCTGACGCTGACTTCGTTCGAATGGAAAGACATCGCGCTCGGCGGCGTCGCGGCGCTGGGTCTGATTGTTGCGCGTCTCGTGGCTAAACTGGTCGGCGTGCTGGCGTTCGCCAAGCCGAGCGGTTTGAACTGGAAGCAGGGGATGGCGCTCGGTCTGTCGTTATCGCCAATGTCGGCGCTCGCGTATCTGCTGGTCGACGACACCTACAACCTGTATCCGAACTTCGATCCGCAGTTGCGCGCTATCGTGATGTGCTCCATTTTCGTGCTGCAGATTCTCGGGCCGTGGCTCGTCTATCGCAGCCTGGCGCTGGTGGCTGAACGGCGTGAAGAGTAGGCGCAAGCCATGAGCGCGTTGCGCCGCTCAAAGCTCGATGCTTGACACGCTTTATCCAACTTATATTCGATTCAAAAACGGCCGGGCATGTGACTCACACCCGGCCCACCTGACTCAGGGGACGCCATGTCACTCGAACCCTTCATCGATTCGAAACCGTTCACCTTCGGTGTCGAACTCGAGATGCAGATCGTCAATACGCACGACTATGATCTGACCAAAGCCGGCTCGGATCTGCTGCGCCTCATCAAGGACGAAAAGATCCCGGGCAACATCACGCCGGAAATCACCGAAAGCATGATCGAGTTGTCGACCGGCATTTGCACGACGCATGAGCAGGCCGTCGCCGACTTGCGCAAGATTCGCGACACGCTGGTTTCCGCAGCCGATCGTCTGAACGTCGGCTTGTGCGGCGGCGGCACGCACGCGTTCCAGCAATGGAGCGAGCGGCAGATCGTCGATACACCGCGCTTTCAGTACATCTCCGAGTTGTACGGCTATCTTGCCAAGCAATTCACCGTGTTCGGTCAGCACGTGCACATCGGCTGCCCGGATCCGAACAGCGCGCTCTATCTACTGCATTCGATGTCGCGCTTCATTCCGCATTTCATCGCGTTGTCCGCATCGTCGCCGTTCGTGCAGGGTGTCGATACCGGATTTCATTCGGCACGACTGAATTCCGTGTTCGCGTTCCCGCTGTCGGGCCGCGCGCCGTTCGTGCTGACGTGGGACAGCTTCGAGGAGTATTTCTCGAAGATGGTTCACACCGGCGTCGTCAACAGCATGAAAGATTTTTACTGGGACATCCGGCCCAAGCCGGGTTTCGGCACGATTGAAGTTCGTGTGATGGACACGCCGTTGTCGGTGGATCGCGCCGCGGCGATTGCCTGCTACATCCAGACGCTTGCCCGGCATCTACTGCTCGATAAACCGATCACGCCGCAAGAAGACGACTACCTCGTCTATACCTTCAATCGTTTCGAAGCATGCCGCTTCGGTCTGGCCGGCACCTGCATCAATCCGCAGACGGGCGAACGCAAGACGATTTCCGAAGACATCCTCGAAACGCTGGATCTGATCGCTCCGCACGCCGAAGCGTTGGGTTCGGGCAATGCCCTTGCCGAAATCGGCGCGATCGCTCGCGGTCAGGTCAATGATGCGACCTGGTTACGGGGTGTTGTCGAACGGGAAAAGTCCCTGCATGAAGCCGTCAGGCAGCAGTGCTTGCAGTGGCGAGCCTAGCCGACGACAGGATTGCTTACGTCAAATCGTAAGGAAACCCGCCTCGAGCGGGTTTTTTTCAAAAAATTAATTTTCCAGCTCGGCGAGCCTTAGGTTTTTATAGAGTTAACGTATACAAACGTAGTAGTAGTTAACAAGCATTGCATCTGCCTGTGGACAACTGAATAATTCCCTGCAAAGTCAATGCGCTGCGTAAACCATAACTGAGCTGATCACGGGTGCATCAGCGGCGGTATACGAGGACAACTTTGGGACGGACAGACCGGGCCTGGGGGCTTATCAAGAATCGACGCACAAGCCATCCCTAAGTTTTCCCATGGTTATCCACAGCTTGTGTTGGATAAGTTAGCTGTACGATTTGCCGCTCTCGCATAGAATGTCGTTTTCGCTGCTTTGCCTTGCAAGGCGGTAAATTTTTGAGATAGTAGAAAACCGTCTTGTCGCAGTTGGGCGAGGCTACCCCACACAGGCTACGGGCGCTGTCGGCAAGCAGTTCGCCGGCATCGTACGAAAGCTGTAAATAAACCAATCGAAGATTATGAGCGAAGGCGTATACGGAGAACAGGCGACCGGGCGGGTGACCCACAGCCTATTGCGATTGAGCACGGCAATGCGGAGCCAGGCTTGGGAATGGGCGGAAGGCGCTGGCCTGACACCGACCCAAGGCGAAATTCTGGTCTTGCTGATGCAGCGCAAAGGCCCGATGCGTCTCGGCGAAATTGCCCGTGAAACGGCGCTCACCGCCGCGACGACCAGTGATGCAGTCAGCACGCTCGAAACCAAAGGGCTGGTCGAAAAGCGCCGTGCCCTCGACGACGGCCGCGCCCTCGCGGTCCGCCTGACGGCGCGTGGCCGTACGGCGGCGAAGCGCGCCGCGCAGTGGCCGGACTTCCTGGCCAAGGCGGTCGGCACGCTGCGCGACGACGAGCAGGCTGTGTTTTATCGCACTCTGCTCAAGACCGTTCATCAGCTGGAAGCGCAAGGCACGATTCCGCCGCACCGCATGTGTCTGAGCTGCACGCACTTCGAGCCGAGCAAGAACCCGAAGAAGACGCCGCATCATTGCGCGTTGCTCGATCTGAACATGTCGGATACGGATCTGCGCCTCGATTGCTCGGTGTATGAGACGGCCGACGTCGCCACCCAGAAGAAGACCTGGAAGATCTTCGCCCAATAAGGCGGCTTCTTCCGGGACAATCCGCTACACTGCCAAGCCGGCTTCGGCAGGCGGCATAGGCCGCCTGTCAGCCGACTGGTGCCGCGTGGCGGCAAGTCTTTAGTCAACCTGAAGGTGGGACAGGCCGATGAATCGCGAAGTTCTGGCCATTCGCCACGTGCACTTCGAGGATCTGGGCAGTCTCGAGCTGGTGCTCGGCGAGCGCGGGCGCCCGGTCCGTTATCTCGATGTCGGCTTTGCCCGCATCGAGGCGCCGAACCCCGTCGCCGCCTCGCTGATGGTGGTGCTTGGCGGCCCGATCAGCGCAACCGACGACGCGCTTTACCCCACGCTCGTGCCGCTGCTGTCCATGATCGAGAAACGCGTCGCGGCCGGTTTGCCGACGCTCGGCATCTGCCTCGGCGCTCAATTGATCGCGCGAGCCCTTGGCGCCCGCGTCTATCCCGCTGGCCGTACCGAACTCGGCTGGACACCGCTGACGCTGACCGACGCCGGTCGCGCGTCACCGGTCCGTCATCTGGATGGCGCGCAGACCTCCATGCTGCATTGGCATGGCGATACCTTCGATCTGCCTGACAACGCGACGCGTCTCGCGTCGACGCCGGCTTGCGAAAACCAGGCGTTCGCCTGGGGCAATCATGTGCTGGGTCTGCAGTGTCATCCGGAGATTCGTACCGATCGCTTCGAGCCCTGGCTGATCGGCAACGCCGGTGAGCTGGTCGGCCACGGCATCGACGCGCGCCAGTTGCGGGCCGAGACCGCGAAGTTCGGACCGGCGCTCGAAGCCGCCGCGTGCCGGATGTTCGGCGAGTGGCTCGATCAGGTCGAGGCGAAACCCTGAAAGGCTGCGAGGCCAGCATTAAATCACTTGCGGTGCTATGCTCGATCGCTCTCGGGTTTCTACTGGGCGTAATCCATGAGCGCGCTTTTTTCTCCGCTCACGCTGCGTAGCGTGACGCTTCCCAACCGTATCGTCGTGTCCCCGATGTGCCAGTATTCCGCCGACCGTGGCGAGGCAACGGCGTGGCACATGATCCATCTCGGCAGCATGGCGTTATCGGGTGCCGGCATGCTCTGTATCGAGGCGACCTCGGTTGAGCCGGACGGCCGCATCACACCCGGCGATCTCGGCTTGTGGGACGACGTCACCGAAGCCGCGCTCGTGCCTGTGCTAGCCGCGATCCGCAAGCATTCGCACATCAAGGTCACGATGCAGTTGTCGCACGCCGGGCGCAAGGCGTCGAGCCACGCGCCGTGGGAAGGCGGTCAGCTGATTCCGGTCTCGCAAGGTGGATGGCTGCCGCACGCGCCGTCCGCGTTGCCGCACAAGGCCGGCGAAGAGCCGCCGCTGGCGCTCGATACGCTCGCGCTGAACCGCATCCGCGAAGCCTTCGCGGCCTCGGCTCGCCGCGCCGCGCGGCTCGGCGTCGATGGCTTGGAAGTACACGCGGCGCACGGCTATCTGCTGCATCAGTTCCTCTCGCCGATCGCCAATCAGCGCGACGACGACTACGGCGGCTCGCTTGAAAACCGCATGCGCTTTCCGCTTGAAATCTTCGATATCGTGCGCGCTGCATTTCCCGCCGACAAACCGGTCGGCGTGCGTGTCTCCGCAACCGACTGGGTCGAGGGTGGCTGGACGCTCGAGGACACGATCGCGTTCGCACAGGAGCTGAAAAAGCGCGGCTGCGACTGGATCGACGTATCGTCCGGCGGCGTCTCGCCGTTACAGAAGATTCCGCTTGAACCGGGTTATCAGATCCCCTTTGCCAAGGCGGTCAAGGAAGCCACCGGCCTCACGACCATTGGCGTGGGCCTCATCACCGACCCGTTGCATGCCGAACAACTGATCGAAGACGGCGACGCCGATCTGATCGCCCTGGCGCGCGCGTTGCTGTATAACCCGCGTTGGCCGTGGCACGCCGCGGCGCAACTCGGCGCGACGGTCGAAGCGCCGCCGCAGTACTGGCGTTCGCAACCGCGCGAGCAAAAGGCACTGTTCGGCGACATTTCGTTCGGACAACGGTGAAGTTGGCAGCTTGCCTTGCGCGCGCGTCTTTTTGACGGTTGAACGAAGCCGTCTTCAGCGTGTAGGATGCCGGTTGTGGCGCGCGAGCGTCGCAGGTCGACGCGGCGCTCGCAAGGCGCCGCGTTTGCTATCCGCGTCAGAAAAAAGCAGCGCGTCAGACGCGGGCATTTCTGACGGCTGCCGAACTTCACCCCCAGTTCTTCACAAGGATTCATTCAATGAGTTCACGCAGGATCGCCGTGCGCCGTTCGGGTGTGCACGGCAAAGGCGTGTTTGCCCTCGAACCGATTGCGGCTGGCGAGCGCCTAATCGAATACAAGGGCGAGCGGATCTCTTGGAAAGAAGCGTTGCGCCGTCATCCGCACAATCCGGCCGAACCGAATCACACGTTCTATTTCGCACTCGATAGCGGCAAGGTCATCGACGGCAAAGTGAACGGCAATAGCGCGCGCTGGATCAACCATTCCTGCGCGCCGAACTGCGAAGCCGAAGAAATCGACGGACACGTGTACGTGCACGCATTGCGCGATATCGCTGAAGGCGAGGAAGTCTTTTACGACTACGGCCTCGTGATCGACGCGCGTCAGACCAAGAAGCTCAAGAAGGAATATGAATGCCGTTGCGGCGCGCGTAAGTGCCGCGGCACGATGCTGGCGCCGCCGGAGAAAGAGAAGGGCGAGGGCAAGGCCGAGAAGTCGGCCAAGAAGGCCAAGACGTCGGCGAAGAAAGCGAAGAAGAAATGACCTGCGGGCTGTATGAGTCGATCACGTTTTGTGAACGCGGCAGACAGCCTGTCGAGTAGCTAGACCATTAGCTATCCACCGGCGCCGAGTGCGCCGATTTTTTTGCCGGTCGCCGTGGTTCGAGTTCGACGATGCTCTGCACGGTGATCGGCACGAGCGGAATGCGCACGATGAAACGTGCGCCGCCTTCCGGCGCGTCCTCGTAATGCACGCTGCCGTGATGCAGCACCATGATGTCGTGGACGATCGCAAGTCCGAGGCCGGCGCCGCCATCCACGCCGGCGTCGCTCTGACCGTCGCCGCGAAAGAACCGCTTGAAGAGATCGGCCTGCTGGTTGCGCGGTACGCCCGGCCCGTTGTCTTCGACGATGATCTCCGCCATGCGCAGTTCGTCGATCACCGTTTGCGACACCGTCACCGTGATGCGCCCGCCATCGAAGCGCGATGGCGGCACGTATTTGAGCGCGTTATCCAGCAGATTGGCGATCACTTCGTGCAGCAGCACGGGATTGCCGCGCGCCATCAACGGATGGCCGTTGCTGGGGTCGTCCAGACGCTGGAAACCGAGGTCGACGTGGAACGTCAACGCACGCGGCACCCATTCCGCGCCCGTGTCGAATGCGAGCGCGGCCATGTCCACGTTGACGAAGCGAGCCGCCTGTTCGCCCGGCTCGGCGCGCGCGAGCGAGAGCAGTTGATTCGACAGCCGCACCGCGCGATCGGCCGCGGCGCGCAGTTCACGCACGGCGGCCAGCGTTTGCTGCGGGTCGCGCGCGATGGCCGCCTGCTCGGCATGCAGCTTGACGGCGGTGAGCGGCGTGCGCAGTTGATGGGCGGCGTCGGCGATGAATTTGCGCTGGCCGTCGAGTGCCGTTTTCAGGCGGCCCAGCAGCGCGTTCAGCGCGCCGGTGAGCGGCCGGATTTCGACCGGCACATAGGTTTCGTCGACCGGTTCGAGCGACGTGTGAGTTTGCCGGTTCAGCGAATCGGCGAGATCGGTGAGCGGATTGAGCTGCTGATTAACCACGCGCCACACGATCACCCAGCCCGCCAGCAGCAGTAACAGCAGCGGCATCATGATCGCCACCAGGAACTCGGCGGCGATGCGAAACCGGTGATGCACCGGCTGACCGACTTCGACGACGATCGGATTACCCGTCGGTTGATCGACGCGCACCTGCGCAACCCGCACCGTCACGCCTTGATGCTGCGTCTCGAATACGTACGCGTAATGCATGCGCCGCACGCTCGTGCCTTGCAGCGGAAGATTGTGGTCGCCGGCGATTTCCGTTTCGCCGGTGCTGATCCGGTAGACGAGGTGTTCGACCGGATCCGAGAACATGGCCTGCGCGAGCGGCGGCACCGTGATGCGCGCATTCGGGCCGGCAATCTGGATCTGTTTGGAGATCGCGGTGGCGAGGTCGGCGAGCGAGCGGTCGACCACGTGCTGCGTGTACTGCCACGCCAGCCAGTAAGCGATCAGGCCGCTCATGAGCGCGAGCAGCGAAAGGGGAGCAGCGAGGCGCCGCAGCAGCGTGCGGCGCAGACTATTGGCGGCCGGCTGGGGCATGATCGAACGCGCGGGAAAGAAGCAACGGCGCAAGCACCGCGAAATTTCGCCGGATGCCGGCGAATCGCGCACCGAGTGCGCGGCGCCGGCCCGGCGCCGTCAGGCCGCAACGCAACGTGCGGCCTTCACGACGATTATGCGGCCTGGCGGATTTCCTGCAACAGATAACCGAAGCCGCGCACCGTGACGATCTCGACACGGCAGTTTTCGAGCTTTTTGCGCACCCGGTGTACGTAGACCTCGATCGCGGTGTCGCCGAGATCGCCGCCGAAATGCGTCAGATGGTCTTGCAGCTGTGCCTTGCTGACCACGCGGCCATGACGCAACAGCAGCATTTCGAGCACCGCGAATTCACGCGGCGAGAGTTCGAGCGGCTTGTCGTCGTTGAAAATGCGGCGATCGACGCCCGACAGGCGCACACCGCCCAGCGACACTTCCGGACGCGGCATATCGCCGTGCGGACCGCTGCGGCGCATGACGGCGCGGATGCGCGCTTCGAGTTCGGTGGGTTCGAACGGCTTCAGCATGTAATCGTCGGCGCCGGAATTCAGGCCTTGCACGCGGTCGTTGAGCTCGTCGCGCGCGGTGAGGATGATCACCGGCGTATGACGATTGCTCTGACGGAAGCGCGAGAGCAGCGTCATGCCGTCGATGCCGGGCAAACCCAGATCGAGGATCACCAGCTCATGGCGATTTTGCGTGAGGGCCTGTTCGGCGAAAATGCCGTCGTGGACCATGTCGACGGTGAAGCCGGCTTGTTCGAGACTGCTTTGGATGCCGCGTGCGATGGGGCGGTCATCTTCGATCAGAAGGAGTCGCATGGGTTTCGCTCAAGTACAATGGGTTAGGCGTTTGGGCAAGCGGTTCGCCGGGGCGCCTGCTGCACAGGCAGCGTGCGGCGTGGCCGTACCGAACTGGCACGAAGCGGCCACGAAGCAGGCATCGAGCGGCCTTGAAGCGCCTACCTGGCGCCCCCAAGACCTGTCGCATCGCGCCAGTCCCCCGCAGGGGCAAGAAAACTTGGGACGGCCCGTCGTTTTCTTGAGAGCGATCACGAAGTCATGTCCGAGATAAGCATTCACGAACTGGAAGCCGCAATCAACTTCTGGCGCGCCCGCTCACCTTCGAGCGGCGACGAACTCGTTCTGTGCAAGGAGGCAAGCGCGCTCTCCAAGCCGTATGCGCTGATGATTGTACAGCGTCAGCACACGCTATCACCGGATCGTTTGGACGCGATTGCGAGGCAAGCGTGGGATTCTTACGTGCACCTTAAGAATAGCCTGTAGAACTGAAGGTTTGGACAAGGGATTACCTGCAATGCCCTTTCATTGCCGCCGGATTATTCAATGTTCGGCGCATAAACACGCGTGAGGCGCACTGGTTCGTTTGTATTACGCCGTAATACTGTCGATAAACGTCGCCAATTTGATGTCGCGCTCGGTCAAGCCGCCGGCTTCATGCGTGGACAGCGTGATCTCCACCTTGTTGTACACGTTGAACCATTCCGGGTGGTGATCCATTTCCTGCGCCTTGATCGCCACGCGCGTCATGAAGCCAAATGCTTCGTTGAAGTCGGCGAATTTGAACTGGCGCTGAATCGCGTCGCGGTCTGCCACGGCTTGCCAGCCATGCAAACTGGCGATTTGCGTGGCGCGTTCTTCGGAAGTCAGTTTTTGAATCATGGTGCCACCTCATTTGATCTGAACAGCCACGCCGGTGGGCGTGCGCATCCCCTATTTTTTCACGGATGAGGTTTGCGCGCTGTCGGCGCTGCTTTTCAGATATCGCCGTCGGCCAGCCAGCCTTCCTGCGAGCCGCGCGTGATGACGCGATCGTGCTCGAGGACATCGCCGGCCGCGAACGCCGGTTCGGTCGCGAGCCTTGCCAGCAGCGGCGCGAAATCCGTTTGCGCCACGTTGAACAGCTGCGCGAAGTCGTCGATCACGAAGTAGGTTTTCTGGAACGTGTCGATGCGGTAACGCGTGCGCATCACGCGTTCGAGGTCAAAGGCAAGCCGGTTCGGCGCGGCGCTTTGTTGACTGTAGAGGGTTTCGCCCTTGCTCGACACGATGCCCGCGCCGTAGATCTTCACGCCGTTCGGACTGGCCGCGTCGCGGATCAGCCCGAACTCCACTGTGTACCAATAAAGGCGCGCGAGTAGCGGCAGGGCGCCGGCGTCATGGGCGGCGAGCGCGGCGCGGCCATATGCGTGCATGTAGTCTGCAAATACCGGGTTGATCAGCAGCGGCACGTGGCCGAACAGATCGTGAAAACAGTCGGGTTCCTGCAGATAATCGAGCTGATCCGGCCGGCGCATCCACCACGTCACGGGAAAGCGGCGATTCGCCAGATGCTCGAAGAACACCTGATCTGGCACAAGACCCGGCACCGCGACGATCTGCCAGCCGGTGGCGGGCGTGAGCTTCGCGTTGATCTCGTCGAACGAGGGCACGCGGTCGGCCGGCATGCCAATGGTTTCGACGCCCGCCAGAAACTCGTCACAAACGCGTCCTTTGAGCAGCGCCGTCTGGCGCGCGTAAAGCTGTTGCCATACCGCGTGGTCGACCGCGCCGTAGCGTTCGGTCGGCTGATCGATGGTGAAATCGGCGCGGGTTTCGAGGCCGGCGTCGAATTGCTCTTTCAGTTTGGCAGTGTTGGCGGTGGACATGATGCTGCGCTCTACGGTGACGGATGATTGCATTGGTGATGCAAGTGTAGAGCGGCGTGCGCGCGGAAAGGGCGCAATGATGGCGTTTTATGGTGTCGATATGCAATAATCGTGCATCAAATGATCATTTAATGCGGATATTCGACATGTTAGAACTGGATCACTTCGATCTTGCGCTGCTAGACGTGCTTCAGCGCTTCGGCCGGGCTACGCATCAGCAACTGGCCGAGCAGGTGCCGCTGTCACCGTCGCAGATCGGACGGCGTTTGCAGCGGCTGGAGCAGATGGGCGTGGTGGACGGCTATCGCGTCGTGCTGCGGCCGGAAAAACTCGGGCTCGGCGTCACCGCGTTTACCAGTCTGAAGTTGAAGCACCACGGCGATTCGATCATCGAGCAGTTTCAGCAACAGATCGACGTGCTGCCCGAAGTGCTGGAATGTCATGCCGTGGTAGGCGACGCCGACTATCTGTTGCGCATCGTCGCGCCCGATCTGAATTATCTGTCGACGTTCGTGATGAAGAAGCTGATGCGTGTGCCGGGCGTCGATAGTGTGCGTTCGAATATCGTGCTCACCACCTTCAAGCGCAATGGTCCGTTGCCGCTCGGCCATCTGTCGCCGGGGACCGCTGCCGCTTGATGCGACGGCAGCACGGATGCGGCGCCGGCCGCGCTGACTCTGCCCGCGGCCCTGTATTGCCTCAGTCTTAAGCCGCTTGCTTCGGCTCGCTGTCCGGGCTCAGTAAATCGACGTAGGCCACCGCCACCAGATCCGATTCCGGCACGCCGAGTGTGGCGAACATCGCATGCGCTTCGGCATGGCCGCCTTCTTCGTCGTCGTCCTGGGCGAGCAGCACTTCGAGTTCCACGAAGTCGCCCAGACCGTCGACCCGGTCCAGATGGATCCGCGTCCGGCCGGTCAGATACACATGCCGTTCCTTGGTGACGATGCCGCGCGTGGTCAGCGCCGTGGCGAGCAGCGCGTGCATGGCTTCGGGGTTGGTCACCGGGCTGCGCGTGTAATACGACGCCTTCGGGCCGTCACGGTCGTCGCGCTGATAGAAGATCAGCTCGGCGGGCGTGCCGTCGTCGAACTGGCGCAGCTTCAGGCGGCCGCGCGGCACGTCGTAGAAAAAATCCTGCTGGCGGAAGATCAACGGCGCGTCCGGCGCAAGCTGCGCCGCGCGTTCACGGAGTTGCTCGAAATGCTGGGCGCGGGCTTTGATTTCAATGTTGCGTGCCATGTCAGGCTCCTGTCGAAGGATGGAGTGGTCGGCGGCTTCCGGTGTTGCCGGGGCAAAGCTGCCGGGAAGGACAAAGTCGAGCGGGACGGAAAAGGATGCGGAGCCGGCGCGTGAGCGCGACCCCTCAATCTAACAAAAACTGCGTGACGGTGTGGTTTCAGCAGCGGGGCGCGGGGTCGTGTTCCGCGATCGGCGCTGGCGAAGGGGCTGCGCAAGCAGATCGCCACGAGGACCGCACTGTTTGGGCGTGTCATGAGAGCGGCTCATATCGCTCGCCGTGCGTTCGCGTGTTCTCGTGCCCTATACGAAACACCGGTCACTTGCGCCTCAAGTCGCCCATTGCTGCTCGATCAGCTTCAACGCCGCGGCAATCGCCGGTTCCTCCTTGCGCTGCGCGAGCGTGATAAAGCTAAGCTGAGTCGGCACGGTAACACCTTCGATGATGGTCAGCGCGTGCGCATGCGCTTCGGCGATCGCGGTGGCGTCGCGTGCGAGCGTGAGACCGACGCCCGATTTGACCAGATCGAGCATCGACGGCTCCTGGTCCACTTCCGCAACCTTGACCGGTTTCACACCGGCCTCGTCGAAGCAGCGCGACAACAACCGGTTATGCGCCGACGCTGGCGGCGTCCAGATCCACGGCAGCGCCGCGAGCGAACGCCAGTCGCGCGCGCCCTTGACGCGGTCTTTCCAGCCGGCCGGCGCAAGCACACGGTATTGGAAATGAGTCAACGTGACCGCATGAAAAGCGGGGCCGTCGCGCGGCTCGTCTTCGGACGGCAGGCCGATGTAGTAGCCGACATCCAGCTCGCCCGCGCGAACCTGGTCCAGTACCCAGCCCGACATGCCGTGGCGCAAGGCCGTCTCGATGTGCGGCCAGGTCTCCACGAGCTGCTTGAGAAAGCCGCCGAGGCGCAGAAACGCCGGGTCGAGGATCGTGCCGATCCGCAGTCGTCCGCGCACTTCGTGACGCAGCGATTGCGCTGCCCGCTGCACGTCGTTCGCCGCGCCGAGCGCGCGTTCGGCGTGCGGCAGCAGCGCCTGGCCGTCGCGCGTGAGCGAGAGCCCGTGCGATGTCCGCGTGAACAGTGTCACGCCGAGCGTCTCCTGCAAATGCTTGATTTGCAGGCTGACGGCGGGTTGGGTCAGGTGAAGCTGCACTGCGGCACGCGTGAGGTTGCCCTCGCGTGCCACGGTGACGAACGCCCGGAGCAGAGTCAGATCCATATCCTGATATTAGCGCGCCTTATAGCGCAGTTGAGCATTACTCATTGGATTTGTCGACCCGAAGCGCCGTACGCTTCACCTTCAGCACGCCTTTATCACGCCGCGCACGCCGGGGCGGAAGACTTCACAGGAAAGAGGACACCATGAGCGAGACATATCAGGACGAAACCCAGCGCAGCGCGACTAGCGCCCGCGCGCTGACCCATTTCATCAACGGCAAGACGCTCGAAGGCACGAGCGGCCGGTTCGGTGACGTCTTCAATCCCGCGCAAGGCAGCGTGAGCGCGCGTGTGCCGCTTGCGAGCGTCGCCGAGGTGGATGCCGCCGTCGCCGCCGCCCGGGCCGCCTTTCCCGCATGGAGTGAAACCGCGCCGATCAAGCGCGCGCGTGTCCTGTTCAAGTTCAAGGAATTGCTCGACCGTCACCACGACGAACTCGCGGAGCTGATCACGCGCGAACACGGCAAGGTGTTTTCCGACGCGAAGGGCGAAGTGATGCGCGGCATCGAGATCGTCGAGTTCGCGTGCGGCATTCCGAATCTGCTGAAGAGCGACTTCACCGATCAGATCGGCGGCGGCATCGACAACTGGAATCTGCGTCAGCCGCTCGGCGTGGTCGCCGGCATTACGCCGTTCAATTTCCCGATGATGGTGCCGTGCTGGATGTTCCCCGTCGCGATTGCATGCGGCAACACGTTCGTACTGAAGCCGTCGGAGCGCGATCCGTCCTGTTCGAACCGCCTCGCGGAATTGTTGAAGGAAGCCGGCTTGCCGGATGGTGTGTTCAATGTCGTGCACGGCGACAAGGTTGCTGTCGATGCGCTACTCGTGCATCCGGAAGTCAGTGCGTTGTCGTTTGTCGGGTCGACGCCGATTGCCGAATACATCTACACGGAAGGCACGAAGCACGGCAAGCGCGTCCAGGCTTTGGGCGGAGCGAAGAATCACCTGGTGGTGATGCCGGACGCGGATCTCGACCAGGCCGTCGATGCCTTGATCGGCGCGGCGTACGGTTCGGCAGGCGAGCGTTGCATGGCGATTTCGGTGGCCGTCGCGGTGGGACATATCGCCGATGAGCTGATCGAGCGGCTCACACCGCGCGTGAAGAGTTTGAAGATTCTCAACGGCATGGAATCGGATGCCGAGATGGGACCGTTGGTGACGGCGGTGCATCGCGAGAAAGTGGTCGGCTATATCGACTCCGGTGTCGCGTCGGGCGCGAAGCTGGTTGTCGATGGACGAGGCCATCAGGTCAGCGGTCATGAGAAGGGCTTCTTTCTCGGCGGCACCTTGTTCGACAATGTCTCGACCGATATGAAGATCTATCGCGAGGAGATTTTCGGACCTGTGCTCTGTGTGGTGCGCGTGCCGGATTTTGCTTCCGCGGTGGAACTCATCAACGCCAACGAGTTTGCTAACGGCGTGTCGTTGTTTACGTCCGATGGCGGCGTTGCTCGCGCTTTCTCGCGGCAGATCCAGATCGGCATGGTGGGCATCAACGTGCCGATTCCCGTGCCGATGGCGTGGCATTCGTTTGGTGGCTGGAAGAAGTCGCTCTTCGGCGATCATCACGCGTACGGTGAAGAAGGCGTGCGGTTCTACACGCGCTACAAGAGCATCATGCAGCGCTGGCCCGACAGTATCGCCAAGGGTGCTGAATTTACGATGCCGGTTGCTAAGTAGTGTGAGGCGATTGCCTTCGGCGGGCAGCGCTTCTGGTGGCATGTCGAAGGCAGAAAACACAAATAGAGCCCAACGCCGCAATCGCATGACAACCATGCGACTAGTCGGCAAAAAAGCTTAGGAGACGGAACAATGAGCTATACCGATACGACGCCCGCAGCCCGGCGCCTCGAAGGCGAGTTCGACTACATCATCGTGGGCGCGGGGACAGCGGGTTGTGTGCTAGCCAATCGCCTGAGCCAGGATCCCGACGTGCAGGTATTGCTGCTCGAAGCCGGCGGCAAGGACGATTACCACTGGATTCACGTACCGGTCGGCTATCTTTACTGCATCGGCAATCCTCGCACCGATTGGCTTTATAAAACGCAGGCTGAAGCGGGCCTCAATGGCCGCTCACTCTCGTATCCGCGCGGACGCGTGTTAGGCGGCAGCTCCTCCATCAACGGCATGATCTACATGCGTGGTCAGCGCGAAGACTACGATGAATGGGCGCGCGTCACCAACGACGCATCGTGGTCCTGGAACTCGGTGCTGCCGGTCTTCAAACGCAGCGAAGATCACCATGCCGGCGCAACCGAATCGCATGGTGCGGGCGGGCCGTGGCGCGTCGAGAAACAGCGGTTGAAATGGAAAATTCTCGAAGAGTTTTCGCGCGCCGCGCAAGAGACCGGCATTCCCGCCACCGACGACTTCAACCGCGGCGACAACACCGGTGTCGGCTACTTCGACGTCAATCAGAAACGCGGCATTCGCTGGAATGCATCGAAGGCGTTTTTGCGCCCCGCACTTAAACGGCCGAATCTTACCGTGATCACCGGTGCGCACACGCAGCGCGTCATATTCGAAGGACGCCGTTGCACAGGCGTCGAATATCGCGGGAACAACACGGACTATCTGGCGAAGGCCCGCTGCGAAGTGATCCTCAGTTCGGGCGCGGTCAACTCACCGCAATTGCTCGAACTGTCCGGCATCGGCAATGGCGCGCGTCTGCAGAATCTCGGCATCGAGGTCGTCAACGATCTGCGTGGCGTAGGCGAAAATCTGCAGGACCATTTGCAATTGCGCATGGCCTATAAAGTCGACGGCGTCCGTACGCTGAATACGGCGTCCGCGCATTGGTGGGGCAAGTTGCTGATCGGCATGCAGTACGCGTTTTTCCAAAGCGGCCCGATGTCGATGTCGCCGTCGCAACTTGGCGCGTTTGCCAAATCCGATCCGGACGATCGCTCGCTCACGCGGCCCGACCTCGAATATCACGTCCAGCCGCTTTCGCTCGATCGCTTCGGCGAACCGTTGCATCGGTTCAATGCGTTCACGGCGTCGGTGTGCCAGTTGCGGCCCACTTCGCGCGGCAGCATTCACATCGAATCCGCCGACTCTTCAGCGCCGCCGTTGATCGCACCGAACTATCTCTCCACCGATTACGACCGGCACGTTGCCGCCAACGCGCTGCGTCTCACGCGCCGCATTGCCGCCGCGTCCGCGCTCGCACGCTACCGGCCGCAGGAAATTTTGCCGGGCATTCAGTATCAGACCGAGGAAGAGTTGCAGCAAGCCGCGGGCGCGGTCGGTACGACCATCTTCCATCCGGTCGGCACCTGCCGCATGGGCACGACCGACGACCCCGGCGCGGTGGTCGACAACCGGCTACGGGTTATCGGTGTTGACGGACTGCGCGTGGTTGATGCGTCTGTCATGCCAAACATCACCTCGGGCAACACCAATTCGCCCACGCTGATGATCGCCGAACGCGCCAGCGACATGATCCGCGAAGATCGCCGTGCGCGCGTGGCCGGCAGTTTGGCGGCGCAAACGAGTTCGACGCCTTCCATGTCCGCGGTGTGACAGCGAGCGCACGAGCCGCATGAGATGCCCGTCCGTCATGCGTGGCGGGCATCTCGCACATATGAGTCCCGCTCGGGCGGGCATCATCCACTAAGTGCAAATCCCAATGAATGCGCTGCATCATTGGCGCGACAATGGCAGCCATGCTGCGTGCCGCCCCATGGATTACCGTCCGGATTGGTGCAGCACGCCAACGAGCGGCACGGGGTGCCGCCGTCATAAAAAGTCGCGCAGCGGTTCGCGCGTAAGATCGTAATGCTTCGCCTCACTCCGTATGGAAGGGAACATGATTCTCGGCGATACGATTCTCGAAACGCGCGGCCTCACCCGTGAGTTCAAAGGCTTCATCGCCGTGAACGGTGTGAACCTGCGCGTGCGCCGTGGCTCGATCCATGCGCTGATCGGCCCGAATGGGGCAGGCAAGACCACCTGCTTCAACCTGCTCACCAAATTTCTGGAACCCAGCGCGGGTCAGATCGTTTTTAACGGCATCGACATCACGAGCGAACGCCCGGCGCAAATCGCGCGGCGCGGCATCATCCGCTCATTCCAGATTTCCGCTGTGTTTCCGCATCTGACAGCATTGCAGAATGTGCGCATCGGTTTGCAGCGCCAGCTCGGCACGGCATTTCATTTCTGGAAGAGCGAGCGTACGCTGCGCCAACTCGATGATCGCGCAATGGATCTGCTCACCCAGGTCGGACTGACCGATTTCGCCGATGTGTTGACGGTCGAACTTTCCTACGGCCGCAAGCGCGCGCTGGAAATCGCCACCACGCTCTCCATGGAACCCGAGCTCATGCTGCTCGACGAACCGACGCAAGGCATGGGCCACGAAGACGTCGATCGTGTGACGGCGTTGATCAAAAAAGTATCGAGCGGCCGCACCATCCTGATGGTCGAGCACAACATGAATGTGATCGCCGGCATCTCCGACACGATTACCGTGCTGCAACGTGGCGAAGTGCTCGCCGAAGGCAGCTACGCCGAAGTGTCGAAGAATCCGCTCGTGATGCAAGCCTATATGGGCAGCGCCGACGCGGCGCTCGCCGGAGCCCACGCATGAATACGATTGCCGAGCGTGAAAGCCTCGACGTAAGCGGGACGGAGAACGCCGCTCCCGCGCTGGACATCAAGGGTTTGCAGGCGTGGTACGGGGAATCCCATATTCTGCACGGCGTCGATCTGACGGTGAACCGCGGCGAAGTCGTCACGCTGCTGGGCCGCAATGGCGCCGGCCGGACCACCACGCTGCGCGCCATCATGGGCCTGACCGGACGACGCACCGGTTCAATCCGCATTGGCGGACGCGAAACCGTCAATCTGCCCACGCATCGCGTCGCGCATTGCGGCGTGGGCTACTGCCCGGAAGAACGGGGTATCTTTTCGAGCCTCTCGTGCGAGGAAAACCTGCTGTTGCCGCCGCCCGTCGGCGACAAGGCGCACATGATGTCGCTCGAAGAAATTTATTCGATGTTTCCGAATCTGCAAGAGCGCCGCATGAGCCAGGGCACGCGGCTATCGGGCGGCGAACAGCAGATGCTGGCGGTGGCGCGCATTCTGCGCACCGGCGCGAGCTTGCTGCTGCTCGATGAGATATCGGAAGGGCTCGCGCCTGTTATCGTGCAGGCGCTGGCGCGCATGATCATGACACTCAAGGCGCGGGGCTATACCGTTGTGATGGTCGAACAGAACTTCCGTTTTGCCGCGCCGCTTGCAGATCGCTTCTACGTGATGGAGCACGGCGCGATTGTCGAGCACTTCGGGGCGAGTGAACTCGAAAGCAAGATGCCTGTTCTGCACGATCTACTGGGCGTATAAAAACGCCCGATTGCCTCTGATAACCACAAGCGAAGAAACCAGGAGACAGGAATGAAAAAGAACCCACTCGCGCGGCTTGCCACACTTTGTTTCGCGGTCGCCGCTGGCGCCGCTCTGACGATGGGCAGCGCGCAAGCGGCTGACGACGCGGTGAAGATCGGCTTCATTACCGATATGTCCGGTCTGTATGCGGATATCGACGGGCAGGGTGGGCTCGAAGCGATCCGCATGGCGGTGGCGGATTTCGGCGGCAAGGTCAACGGCAAGCCGATCACGGTGGTGTATGCGGACCACCAGAACAAGGCGGACATCGCGGCGTCGCGCGCACGCGAATGGTTCGATCGCGACGGCGTCGATCTGCTGATCGGTGGTACGAACTCGGCAACCGGTCTGTCGATGAACACCGTGGCCGGAGAAAAGAAAAAGGTGTACATCAGCATCGGCGCGGGCGCGGACACGCTGACCAATGAGCAATGCACGCCGTACACGATCCACTATGCGTACGACACCACGGCGCTGGCCAAGGGCACGGGCTCGGCGGTGACGAAGCAGGGCGGCAAGACCTGGTACTTCCTGACCGCCGACTACGCGTTCGGCAAGGCGCTGGAAAAGAATACGTCGGACGTGGTGAAAGCGAGCGGCGGCCAGGTGCTCGGCGCGGTGCGCCATCCGCTGTCGGCGTCGGACTTCTCGTCGTTCCTGTTGCAGGCGCAGGCGTCGAAGGCGCAGATTCTGGGCCTCGCCAACGCAGGCGGCGACACGATCAACTCGATCAAGGCGGCCAAGGAATTCGGCATCACCAAGACGATGAAACTCGCCGCGCTGCTGATGTTCATCGACGACGTACACAGCCTGGGTCTGGAAACCACGCAAGGCCTCGTGCTGACGGACAGCTGGTACTGGAACAAGGACGCCACCACGCGCAAGTGGGCGCAACGCTACTTCGACAAGATGAGGAAGATGCCGTCGAGCCTGCAGGCCGCCGACTACTCGGCGACCATGACCTATCTGAACGCGGTGAAGGCGGTGGGTTCGACCGACTCCGACAAGGTGATGGCGCAACTGAAGAAGGCCAAGATCGACGATTTCTATGCGAAGGGCTACATCCGTCAGGACGGCAGCATGATCCACGACATGTACCTGATGCAGGTCAAGACGCCGGCCGAATCCAAAGAGCCGTGGGACTACTACAAGATCACGGCGACGATCCCCGGCGAGCAGGCAT
The DNA here is from genome assembly GCF_046027355.1 of Paraburkholderia sediminicola. Lineage (GTDB taxonomy): Bacteria > Pseudomonadota > Gammaproteobacteria > Burkholderiales > Burkholderiaceae > Paraburkholderia > Paraburkholderia sediminicola_B. The sequence continues at coordinate 47,735 of NZ_JAQQEK010000011.1, forward strand.
TCACGACCAAGGCGGAAACGCGCTGCGCGTTGTGGAAATAAACGCTGGTTCGTAACCAGATAGCCGTCTGTCTGCTACGCCTGTCGGGCGATACGCGATGTCGCGATGGTACACAGGCTGACGGCGAACCGTTTCACATGCCGCGCGCGATCGGCGTCGTTGTCGCTGATCGCGCGCCGGCCGGATCGTGCGTGACCGATCTCACCTTGGCGATGGGTTAAGGCTTCAATGGAAATCTTTGGCGTTCCGCTACCGGCGATGCTGAGCCAGCTGCTGCTGGGGCTCGTGAACGGCTCGTTCTACGCAATTCTGAGCCTCGGGCTGGCGGTGATCTTCGGCTTGCTCAACGTGATCAATTTCGCGCACGGCGCGTTGTTCATGCTGGGCGCGATGCTCGCGTGGATGGGCTTTTCGTATTTCGGCCTGCCTTACTGGGTGATGCTGGTGCTGGCACCGCTGATCGTCGGGCTGTTCGGCATGGCGATCGAACGCTCGATGCTGCGCTGGCTCTACAAGCTCGACCATCTATATGGGCTCTTGCTGACCTTCGGGCTCACGCTGGTGGTCGAGGGCGTGTTCCGTTCCATCTACGGATCCTCCGGCCAGCCGTACGACGTACCGTCGGCGCTTTCCGGCGCAACCAATCTCGGCTTCATGTTCCTGCCGAACTATCGCGCGTGGGTCGTGGTGGCCTCGCTGGCGGTGTGCTTCGCGACGTGGTTCGTGATTGAGAAGACGCGGCTTGGCGCCTATCTGCGTGCCGGCACGGAAAACCCGAAGCTGGTCGAAGCGTTCGGCATCAACGTACCGCTGATGATCACGCTCACCTACGGCTTCGGCGTCGCACTGGCCGCGTTTGCCGGCGTGCTCGCCGCACCGGTGATTCAGGTCTCGCCGCTGATGGGGCAGCCGATGATCATCACCGTGTTCGCGGTGGTCGTGATCGGCGGCATGGGTTCGATCATGGGCTCGATCCTCACTGGCTTGCTGCTCGGCGTGATCGAAGGACTGACGCGCGTGTATTACCCGGAAGCGTCGGCGACCGTCGTCTTCGTGATCATGGCGCTGGTGTTGCTGGTGCGCCCGGCGGGTCTCTTCGGCAAGGAAAAATGATGCAGAGAAAAGTGCTCTACGGTCTGCTGCTGATCGTGCTTCTCGCGGTGCCCGTGCTCGGCATCTATCCGCTCTTCGTGATGAAGGTGCTGTGCTTCGCGCTGTTCGCGGCGGCGTTCAATCTGCTGATCGGCTATACCGGTTTGCTGTCGTTCGGCCACGCGATGTTTCTTGCTTCAGCCGGCTATGTCACGGGCTATGCGATCCAGACGCTCGGCTTCTCGCCGGAGCTCGGTGTGCTTGCCGGCACCGCAGCGGCAACCTTGCTCGGCCTGATCGTGGGTCTCTTCGCGATTCGCCGCCAGGGCATCTACTTCGCGATGGTCACGCTGGCGCTCGCGCAGATGGTGTACTTCGTGTTCCTGCAGGCGCCGTTCACACATGGCGAGGATGGCCTGCAAGGCGTGCCGCGCGGCAAGCTGTTCGGCCTGCTGGATCTGTCGTCCGATGTGGCGCTGTACTTTGTCGTGCTCGCCGTGATGGTGCTGGCGTTCCTGCTGATCGTGCGGATCGTGCATTCGCCGTTCGGGCAGGTGCTGGTCGCCATCAAGGAGAACGAGCCGCGTGCGGTGTCGCTCGGCTACGATACGGATCGCTTCAAGCTGCTCGCGTTCATTCTGTCGGCGGGGATTGCGGGTCTCGCGGGTTCGCTCAAGGTGTTGGTGCAGGGCTTCGAGACGTTGAGCGATGCGTACTGGACCATGTCCGGCCTCGTGATCCTGATGACGCTCGTCGGCGGCATGGGCACCTTGTTCGGGCCGTTGCTCGGCGCGGCGCTGATCGTCGCGCTCGAGGACCGGCTCGGCGATATCGGCGGCGCGTTGGCGACGACCACGGGCGTCGAGTGGTTCCGTTCGCTGGGCGAATCGGTGACCATTGTGACCGGCGTGATTTTCATTGCGTGCGTGCTGGCGTTCCGTCGCGGCATCGTCGGCGAGATCATCGCGCGAGTGCGGCCATTGCGAGCCTGACGTAAAGTGAAGCGCGCAATTGCTTCGGCATCCGATATAATCCGGCCGTCGTGATGCGGCGAGGTTGGAGCGGTAATCGAGTCGGAATGCATATCCGGCAAGGCTCGCGCAAACGTGCCCCAATTCAGTGCCGCAGTGCACCACTAGGGTAATTGCTAGTTGTAGTACGCAGGGTGCTCGTTTAATCTTCATGCAGTTCTGATGCACCACGAATTTTGCAGGTGGAGAACGAGGAGACAATGAGGCACTCAGTGCCCAGACGAAAGCGCTGTTGGATTGATATCCAACAGCGCTTTTTATTTGTACTTTTCGTTATTCACCATTCAAATTCCCCGCTAATTCGGTGACCCTTTTTCATTCACCGAACATGTCTCTATTTCACACGCCTCAACCCTGCAAAACGCTTGCAGCACGTGGCTTTCGTCCGCTAAACTCGCTATTCACCGACCGCCTGGTCGGGATTTAAATCCACGGATTTAAATTCGAATGAATGACGGGGTAGATAGAGGAGCGGGATGAAGTCGGCATTGCGTTGGATCAGTGCGGCATTGGTCGCCACCGGAGTGAGCGCGGCATGGAGCGGCCATGCATTCGCAGACGTGAAAATCGGCGTGACCGTATCGGCAACGGGTCCGGCCGCGTCGCTCGGTATTCCGGAGAAGAACACGATTGCGCTGCTGCCTAAAGAGGTGGCAGGCCAGAAGATCGATTACGTCGTGCTCGACGACGCCACGGATTCCACCCAGGCTGTCAAGAACACGCGCAAGCTCACGAGCGAAGATCACGTGGATGCACTGATCGGCTCGACCGTCGTGCCGAACTCGCTGGCCATGATCGACGTCGCCGCCGAAACCTCGACTCCCATGATCTCGATGGCCGCCGCGGCGAGCATCGTCGAACCGATGGATGCGAAGCGCGCGTGGGTCTTCAAGACACCGCAGAACGACATTCTCATGGCCACCGCGATCGCGCAGCACATGTCGAATCATGGCGTGAAGACGGTCGCGTTCATCGGTTTCTCCGACGCTTATGGCGAGAGCTGGTTCAAGGAATTCGGCAAGGCTGCGGATCTCGCCAAGATCAAGATCGTTGGGAACGAACGCTTCGCGCGCAACGACGCGTCGGTGACCGGCCAGGTGCTGAAGATCATGTCGCAGAATCCGGACGCGGTCTTGATCGCGGGCGCCGGCACGCCGGCTGCGCTGCCGCAGAAAACGCTCAAGGAGCGCGGCTACAAGGGCAAGTACTATCAGACGCACGGCGTCGCCAACAACGACTTCCTGCGCGTGTGCGGGAAGGATTGCGAAGGCACGTATCTGCCGGCGGGTCCGTTGCTCGTCGCTGAACAACTGCCCGATTCGAATCCGGTGAAGAAGAGTTCGCTCGCCTATAAGCGCGCTTACGAAACCGCTTACGGCGCAGGCTCGGTGTCGACCTTCGGCGGCCACGCATGGGACGCGGGCTTGCTGCTGCAACGCGCGATTCCGCTGGCATTGAAGAAGGGCCAGCCGGGCACGCCTGCGTTCCGTGAAGCACTGCGTGCCGCGCTGGAAAGCACCAAAGACATGCCCGCGTCGCACGGCATCTTCAACATGAGCGCGAACGACCACGCTGGCCTCGACCAGCGGGCGCGCGTGATGGTGGAGATTGTCGGCGGCAAGTGGAAGTTGTCCGGCGACTGAGCGAAGGCTAAGCGATATGGACCTTCATTAAAAAAAGACGCGTGCAGTTGACGCGTCTTTTTTATTGTCCGTATCACGTGAAAAAGTGTGGCTCCGTGGCTTCAGGACAAACCCGCATTTGGGTTGCGGTCTATTGACCGTCAATCATGCAGAACGCAATACTACTAACATGTTAGTGTTTTGTTCACAGGATATCGCAGCAGTCGTGGTAGGTAGCAGGAGAGTGGCATCAAAGCGGCAAAGGTATTCGCGCTGAGCAGGGAAAACCATGCTTGGCACACCCAAACCCTATAACTAGATTCAGACACCCGGCCCGTGAGTCGGATTACAGATACGCGCTTCGAAGCGTTTGGAGACTTGCAATGAAAAAGACAAAGCAATGGGTACGCACCGGCATCGCCATGGCGTTGATGTGCGGCGCGAGCGCGGCGTTCGCCCAGGTGAAGATCGGCGTGACGCTTTCCACGACGGGGCCGGCCGCATCGCTGGGGATTCCTGAAAAGAACACGATTGCGCTGCTGCCGAAAGAGATCGGCGGCAAGACCGTGCAATACATCATTCTCGACGACGGATCCGATACCGGCAAAGCCGTGCAGAACACGCGCAAGCTGATCGACGAAGACCACGTCGACGCGATCATCGGTTCGACCGTCACGCCGAATTCGCTCGCCATGCTCGACGCCGCTGCCGAAGGCAAGACGCCGGTGATCTCGCTGGCGGCATCGGCGGCGATCATTTCGCCGATGGACGCGAAGCGCGCATGGGCCTTCAAACCGCCGCAAAACGACAGCCTGATGGCTGACGCCATCGCCGACTACATGGAACATCACGGCGTGAAGACGGTGGGCTTCATCGGCTTCGCGGATGCCTACGGCGACGGCTGGAACAACGTCTTCACCGCAGCGGCCGCGGCACACAATCTGAAGATCGTCTCCAACGAGCGCTTCAACCGCACCGACGCATCGGTCACGGGCCAGGTGCTGAAGACGATGGGCGCGAATCCCGATGCGGTGCTGATCGCGGGCGCGGGTACGCCGTCGGCGCTGCCGGCCAAGACGCTCAAGGAGCGCGGCTACAAGGGCAAGGTCTACCAGACGCACGGTGTCGCGAACAACGACTTCCTGCGCGTGTGCGGCAAGGACTGCGAAGGCGAATTCCTGCCGGCCGGCCCGATCCTCGTGGCGGATCAATTGCCGGCATCGAACCCGGTGAAGAAGTCGTCGGAAGCGTACAAGGCGGCGTACGAGAAAGCATATGGCGCAGGCTCGGTGGCGACCTTTGGCGGTCACGCATGGGACGCCGGCCAGATGCTGCAAGCGGCGATTCCGGTCGCGCTGAAGACCGCTCAGCCGGGCACCGAAGCGTTTCGCGTGGCACTGCGCGGCGCGCTTGAAAACATCAAGGAGCTGCCGGTCTCGCACGGCATCATGAACACCACGACGACCGACCACAACGGCCTCGACAAGCGCGCACGCGTGATTGTGCAGATCGTCGACGGCAAGTGGAAGCTGCAGAACGACTAACGACAAAAGCGGTACGCGCCTCTCGCGCAACGTGCGGCATGTGACGCCGCATTGCCATTCTGTTCGATGACAATGGCATCGACCGCCGCGCGGTGTTCCGGCGCGGCGGTCGCCTTTTCAGGCATTGCGGGTCGGTGGACGGCCGCGAGTTCTGCCGCCACGACTGTTTCCCAGTTTCGATTTCGACGCTTCAGGACGAGGAAGTATGGATCTATCAATTGCGGCGATCCTCGCGCAGGACGGCATCACCACCGGCGCGATCTACGCGCTGCTCGCGCTCGCGCTGGTGTTGGTGTTCTCCGTGACGCGGGTGATCTTCATCCCGCAGGGGGAGTTTGTTTCGTACGGCGCGTTGACGCTCGCCGCGCTACAGACACAGAAATTTCCGGCCACCTGCTGGTTGTTGATGGCGATGGGCGCGGCATGCTTCGTCGTCGAGATAGCGGGGCTGGTGCGGCATCCCGAACGGCGCCGGCATGCGGCTCGCACGCTGGTCATGCTGGTCGGCAAATACCTGCTGTTTCCGATCGCGGTCTACGCGCTCACGCAAGGCGTTTTCATGCATACGCTGCCGATGATCGCGCAGATCGCGTTGACGCTGCTGATCGTGATTCCGATGGGACCGTATGTGTATCGGCTCGCGTATGAGCCGATCGCGGAGGCGACCACGCTGCTCCTGTTGATCGTGGCGGTGGCGGTGCACTTCGCGATGGTGGGTCTGGGTCTCGTGATGTTCGGTGCGGAAGGTTCGCGCACCACGGCGTTTTCCGATGCGACCTTCAACATCGGCACGCTGACAATTTCCGGGCAAAGCTTGTGGGTCGTTGGCACGGCGGTGGTGTTGATCGGCGCGCTGTATCTGTACTTCGACCGCTCGATCTCGGGCAAGGCCTTGCGCGCGACGTCGGTGAACCGGCTCGGCGCACGGCTCGTCGGCATCGGCACGACGCAAGCGGGGCGCCTCGCATTCACGCTGGCGGCGGGCCTCGGCGCGCTGTGCGGCATCCTCGTCGCGCCCTTGACCACCATCTACTACGACTCGGGGTTCCTGATCGGTTTGAAGGGCTTCGTGGGGGCGATTATCGGCGGCCTCGTCAGCTATCCGCTGGCGGCCGCGGGCTCGATCCTGGTCGGCCTGCTGGAGTCGTATTCGTCGTTCTGGGCGAGCGCCTATAAGGAAGTGATCGTGTTCACGCTGATCATCCCCGTGTTGCTCTGGCGGAGTCTTGCCAGCCCGCACGCCGAAGAGGAAGAGGAGTGACGCGATGAAACGGATCATGCAAAACAAGTTCTTCTGGTTGTTCCTCGTGGTGCTGTTCGCGCTGCCGGTGTTGCCGCAACCGATTCACGTGCCTGAGTACTGGGTGACGTTGCTCAACTACATCGGCCTGTATTCGATCGTGGCGATCGGCCTCGTACTGCTGACCGGTATCGGCGGGATGACGAGCTTCGGCCAAGCTGCGTTTGTCGGTATCGGCGCCTATGCGACCGCGTATCTGACGACACGGTTCGGCGTCTCGCCGTGGCTCGCGCTGATTGCTGGCGTGGTGGTGACGGCGTTGATCGCGCTGATGCTCGGGCTGGTGACGATGCGCCTGTCCGGCCACTTTCTGCCGCTCGGCACGATTGCATGGGGACTCGCGCTGTTCTATCTGTTCGGCAATCTCGAAATGCTCGGCAAGTACGACGGCATCAACGGGATTCCGGTGCTGAATGTGTTCGGCATCAACCTGGAATCCGGTCGCCATATCTATTACCTGATCTGGTTGGTCGTGCTCGGCGCGGTGATTTCAGTTCAGAACCTGCTTAATAGCCGCCCGGGTCGGGCGATCCGCGCGCTGCGCGGGGGCGGGATGATGGCCGAAGCGATGGGCGTGAACACTGGCTGGATGCGCGTGGTGATCTTCGTGTACGCGGCGGTGCTGGCGTCGGTCTCGGGGTTCCTTTACGCGCATCTGCAGCGCGCCGTGAACCCGACGCCGTTCGGTCTGAACCACGGCATCGAGTTTCTGTTCATGGCCGTGGTTGGCGGCGTTTCTCACGTCTGGGGCGCGGTCCTCGGCGCTGCGATTCTGACCGTGCTGCAAGATTATCTGCAGACGCTGCTGCCCAAGCTGCTCGGCGAGAATGGCAACTTCGAAGTGATCGTATTCGGCATCCTGATGGTGCTGTTGCTGCAGTACGCCCGCCAAGGCGTATGGCCATTCGTCGCGCGCTTTTTCCCGAAGGGTCCGCGCGCCCATTTGGCCGATCACGCCGAACCATTGCCGCAGCGCAGCAAACCAGCGGCCGGTGAAGACCTACTGACGGTGAACAAGGCGCGCAAGCAATTCGGCGGTCTGGTTGCGGTGAACGATGTCAGCTTCGAGGTGAAAGCAGGGCAGATCATCGGTCTGATCGGCCCGAACGGCGCTGGTAAATCGACCACCTTCAATCTGGTGACGGGCGTGCTCCAAGCGACCAGCGGTGAGATCACGTTCCGCGGCGAGCGCATCGATTCGCTGAGTTCACGTGAAATCGTCAAACGCGGAATCGGCCGCACGTTCCAGCACGTCAAACTGCTGCCGGGGATGACGGTGCTCGAGAACGTCGCGATCGGCGCACATCTGCGCGGGCAGGCCGGTGTGTGGCGCAGCGTCGTGCGCCTGAACAGCGCCGAAGAAGCTCGGTTGATGGCCGAGGCGGCACGTCAGATTCGCCGGGTCGGCCTCGAACAGCACATGTACGACGAAGCTGGCAGCCTCGCGTTGGGTCAGCAGCGGATTCTCGAAATCGCTCGCGCGTTGTGTTGTGACCCGACGCTGCTGTTGCTGGATGAACCGGCCGCCGGTCTGCGCTATCAGGAAAAGCTGCAATTGGCCGATTTGCTGCGCCGCCTCAAGGCGGAAGGCATGAGCGTGTTGCTGGTGGAGCACGATATGGATTTCGTGATGAATCTCACCGACCGGCTGGTGGTTATGGAGTTCGGAACCAGGATCGCGGAAGGTTTGCCGCAAGAGGTACAACAAGACCCGGCTGTGCTGGAAGCGTATCTCGGTGGGGTGGAGTGATGGAGAACACGATGAATGCTGCTGGTCCGATTCTCGACGTGGACGGTTTGTCGGTCCGCTATGGCAAGGTCGAGGCGCTGCACGGCGCGGCGATCAAGGTGCGGCCCGGACAGATCGTCTCGGTGATCGGCCCTAACGGCGCGGGCAAGTCGACGCTGCTGAACGCGATCATGGGCGCGTTGCCGACCACGGGCCACGCGAAGGGTGTTGTTCTGTATCAAGGTGAAGATGTCAGCGCGGTGCCGGTCGAAAAGCGCGTCGCGCGCGGAATGTGCCTGGTGCCGGAAAAGCGCGAGCTGTTCGCCTCGATGACGGTGGAAGACAACCTCGTCCTCGGCGCTTATCGGCGCAAGCGCGCAGGCGAGCGTAACTTCCTTGATCAACTCGAGCCGGTCTTTACGCTGTTTCCGCGGCTGAAGGAACGACGCAAGCAGGCTGCCGGTACCTTATCTGGTGGCGAGCGGCAGATGCTCGCAGTGGGTAGGGCGCTGATGGGCAAGCCGGATCTGTTAATGCTGGACGAGCCGAGTCTCGGTCTTGCGCCATTGATCGTGAAAGAGATTTTTCACATCATTAGCGCGCTGCGGCAGACCGGCGTCGCCACGTTGCTGATCGAGCAGAATGCGCGCGCCGCGTTGCAAATCTCCGATTACGGCTATGTGTTGGAAACCGGTGAACTGGCGCTGGAAGGACCGGCGGCAGACTTGGCGCAGAATCCGCGCGTGATCGAAACGTACCTTGGGCTAGCCAAGAAAGTGGCTTAGCGCTTGGGTTGGTTGCTGCTTACCGTTGTTCAAAGCGGTGTGTTTCACGTGAAACACACCGCTTTTTTATGGGTTGGCCATTCGGACGAAATTCGGGCCTAAACCGAACCCGTTATAATTCGCCCATACATTTTCCTTTGAAAGGCTCACGCGACGATCTGGCGTGAGATCCGCGATGCTCTTTCCCACAGAATTTGACGTAATCGTCGTTGGCGGCGGTCATGCCGGCACCGAAGCCGCTTTGGCTTCGGCGCGCATGGGTAATACGACGCTCCTGCTGACCCACAACATCGAAACCCTCGGCCAGATGAGCTGCAATCCGTCGATTGGCGGCATTGGCAAGGGCCATCTAGTCAAGGAAGTCGACGCGCTCGGTGGTGCGATGGCGGCCGCCACGGACGAGGGCGGTATCCAGTTCCGCATTCTGAATTCGTCGAAGGGTCCGGCCGTTCGTGCGACGCGTGCTCAGGCTGACCGCCTGCTGTACAAACAGGCTATCCGGCATCGGCTGGAGAATCAGCCGAACCTGTGGCTGTTCCAGCAAGCAGTCGACGATTTGATCGTGGAAGGCGACCGCGTCGTCGGCGCCGTCACGCAAGTTGGGATTCGTTTCCGCGCGCGCGCGGTGGTTCTGACGGCGGGGACGTTCCTCGACGGCAAGATTCACGTGGGCTTGAACAATTACACGGGCGGCCGTGCCGGCGATCCGGCGGCGGTGTCGCTGTCAGCGCGCCTCAAGGAATTGAAGCTGCCGCAGGGTCGCCTGAAGACCGGGACGCCGCCCCGTATCGACGGTCGCACGATCGATTTCTCGCAGCTCGAAGAGCAGCCGGGCGATCTGGATCCGGTACCGGTGTTCTCGTTTCTCGGTCGCGTCGAGCAGCATCCGCGGCAAGTGCCGTGCTGGGTAACGCATACGAACGAGCGCACGCACGATATCATCCGCGGCGGTCTCGACCGTTCGCCGATGTACACCGGCGTGATCGAAGGAGTGGGGCCGCGCTATTGCCCGTCGATCGAGGACAAGATTCACCGATTCGCGTCGAAGGAATCGCATCAAATCTTTCTCGAACCGGAAGGGCTGACGACCAACGAGTTCTACCCCAACGGAATTTCCACGAGTCTGCCGTTCGATGTGCAACTGGAACTCGTGCGTTCGATGCGCGGCCTGGAGCACGCGCACATCCTGCGACCGGGCTATGCGATCGAGTATGACTACTTCGACCCACGCGGGTTGAAGGCGTCGCTGGAAACTAAGGTGATCAATGGGCTGTTCTTCGCGGGTCAGATCAACGGCACGACCGGCTATGAAGAAGCGGCGGCGCAAGGCCTGCTGGCGGGAATCAACGCGGGTCTGTATGTGCAAGGCAAGGAAGCATGGTCCCCGCGCCGCGATCAGGCTTACCTCGGTGTGCTGGTCGATGATCTGGTGACGCGCGGCGTGTCCGAGCCGTATCGCATGTTCACGAGCCGTGCCGAATACCGCCTGAGCCTGCGTGAAGACAATGCCGATATGCGTCTCACCGAGATCGGCCGTGAGTTGGGCGTTGTTGACGACGTCCGTTGGGACGTTTTCAGCCGCAAGCGCGACGCTGTTTCACGTGAAACAGAGCGCCTTCGCACGACTTGGGTCAATCCTAAGACGTTACCGGCTGACGAGGCGACGGCGTTGCTCGGCAAGCCGATTGATCACGAGTACAGCTTGGCGGATCTGCTGCGTCGCCCGGGTGTCTCGTACGACGGGGTTTGCGGGTTGCGCGCCGGTGCATGTGCCGCGCCTGAGACCTTGGCAGAAGACGACGTGCTGCTCACTCAGATCAAGGAACAGATCGAGATTGGCATCAAATATCAGGGCTATATCGACCGCCAAGCCGGCGAAATCGAACGAAACGAGGCGCACGAGAGCACGCGTCTGCCCGAGGGACTGGACTACGCGGAAGTCCGAGGGCTGTCGTTCGAAGCGCGCCAGAAGTTGACGCAATTCCGCCCTGAAACCATCGGCCAGGCGTCGCGCATTTCGGGCATTACGCCGGCGGCGATCTCCTTGCTCATGGTCCATCTGAAGCGCGGCTTGGGTCGTCGTCCGACGAAACCCGCCGAGCCGGGCACCGACAGCACGCCGGTGACGCAATGACGGTGAGCCAGAAGGGAAGCGGTAGGGAAGCGTTGGCGCCGTTGCTAGAGGACGGTGTTCGCGAACTCGGCCTCGACTTGAGCGACGCGCAGCTTGGCAAGCTGCTCGACTACGTCGCGTTGCTGTCGAAGTGGAACGCCGTCTACAACCTCACAGCGATTCGCGATCCGCGGCAGATGCTGATTCAGCACATTCTGGATTCGCTTTCGATCGTGCCGCATTTGGCACCGCTCGGGCCGTCCTCGGTACTTGACGTTGGTTCCGGCGGTGGCCTGCCGGGCATCGTGTTGGCGATCGTTTTGCCGGAATGGGCCGTCACCGTGAACGACATTGTTCATAAAAAGACGGCCTTTCAGGCGCAGGCCAAGGCCGAACTCGGCCTTGCGAATCTCTCGGTGGTAACCGGCCGGGTCGAGACTTTGCAGCCGGGCGCCGAAGTACCGGCAAAGTTCGACGTAATTGTCTCGCGCGCATTCGCAGAGCTCGCAGATTTCGTTACACTGGCCCGTCATCTGGTTGCGGAGCAGGGTGCGATCTGGGCCATGAAAGGGGTGCGCCCGGATGGCGAGATCGAACGCTTGCCGGAGGGCGCCCACGTGGAACAGATTATTCGGCTGAACGTGCCGTCGCTCGACGCCGAGCGGCATCTGATCAAGGTTTTGGTGGATGCCGACAACTAGCGGTTGGCTCACGCTTACCAGACGGCCGCGCCCAGCATCAACCACGATTTTTACTTCATCCAAGCTGCAAAAGGGACACACCAACGATGGCAAAAATCTTCTGCGTTGCGAACCAGAAGGGCGGCGTCGGCAAGACGACGACCACAGTCAATCTGGCCGCGAGCTTGGCAGCGCAGGGACAGCGAGTCCTTCTCATCGACCTGGACCCGCAGGGCAACGCCACGATGGGCAGCGGCATCGATAAGGCTGCGTGCGCGAACACCGTCTACGAAGTGCTGGTGGACGGCGTCGCGGTGACCGATGCGCGCGTGCGACCGGAAGCCGTCGGTTACGACGTGCTGCCCGCGAACCGCGAACTCGCCGGCGCCGAGGTCGAGTTGGTCAGCGTGCAGAACCGTGAGCGTCAATTGAAGGTCGCACTCGCGACGGTCGAAAACGAATATGACTTCGTGCTAATCGACTGCCCGCCGGCTTTGTCGCTGCTGACGCTCAACGGCCTGTGCGCCGCACACGGCGTCGTGATTCCGATGCAGTGCGAGTACTTCGCGCTCGAAGGCTTGTCCGATCTGGTCAACACGATCAAACAGGTGCACGCGAACCTGAACCGGGACCTAAAAGTGATCGGCCTGCTGCGCGTGATGTTCGATCCGCGCATCACGTTGCAACAGCAGGTTTCAGATCAGCTGAAAGAACATTTCGGCGACAAGGTGTTCGACGTGGTGATCCCGCGCAACGTGCGTCTTGCCGAGGCACCCAGCTATGGTTTGCCGGGCGTGGTGTTCGACAGGGCATCGCGCGGCGCGCAGGCGTATGTGCAGTTCGGCGCGGAAATGATTGAGCGGGTGCGCGCATTGAATGACGCGCCCCAGGCATCCTAAGCGGATCGAGGAAGCACGATGAACGCAGTAGCGAGAAAGAAGGGATTGGGCCGCGGCCTGGAAGCATTGCTGGGTGGCACAGCTGACATTACCGAGGCGGTGACGATCGAGGGGGCGCCGAACGTGCTGCCGCTCAGCAAGATGCAGGCGGGCAAGTATCAGCCGCGTACGCGTATGGACGAGGGCGCATTGCAGGAACTGGCGGCCAGCATCCGCGCGCAAGGGGTGATGCAGCCGATCCTCGTGCGTCCCGTGTCGGCGGACAAGTACGAGATCATTGCCGGCGAGCGGCGGTTTCGCGCGGCGCGTCTCGCGGGACTCGACGAAGTGCCGGTGCTGGTGAAGAACGTGCCGGACCAGGCCGCCGCCGCGATGGCGCTGATCGAGAATATTCAGCGTGAAGATCTGAATCCGCTGGAAGAGGCGCAAGGCATCCAGCGCTTGCTCGACGAGTTCAATTTCACGCACGAACAGGCGGCGGAGTCGGTGGGCCGCTCGCGTAGCGCGGTTTCGAATCTGCTGCGTTTGCTCAACCTCGCGTCGCCCGTACAGACGATGCTGCTGGCTGGCGATCTGGATATGGGGCATGCCCGTGCGTTGCTGGCCGTCGACGCCGCGACGCAAATCACGCTGGCCAACCAGGTCGTCAACAAGCGCATGTCGGTGCGCGAAACCGAAAAGCTGGTGACGGCGACCACAAAGGCTGCGCCGGCGGTGAAGGCGCGTGCGAATGCCGATGGTGGTCGCGATACGCGGCGGCTCGAAGAAGAGTTGTCGGATTTGCTGGCGGCGACGGTCAAGATCAAGCTCGGCCGACGCGGGCGCGGGCAGGTGCTGGTGGACTTCGGTGATCTGGACGCGCTGGAAGGCATCCTGGTCCGGCTGCGTGGGAATGCCACCGCCTGATTGGCGAGTCGAATCGGAGGGGCGTCTGATAGGCGTGCGATGGGCCTGAATGCCGATCGCACGCTGTTGGGTTGGCCGTGAGTGCTTTGGGGCCGCGGGTCTGCAAAACAAACGTATAGAGCGCCGCTCGGACTTTGCGATAGATCGGTGACCCATATCAACGTTCGATGGATTCCTAAATAAAAGTGGCGCTGAATAATCAGGATTGCTCATATTTCGAACCGTCCGACGGGTCTCGCTGGCCGCGAGGACTGCGGCTGTCGCGCGCGTAGCGGTTATGCCGCAGTCGCGACACGGTTAGTCCGCAATCCCCGCGCGGATGAATTCCACGGAAGAGGGCGTGCTCGACGTACACGCTGAAAAGCTGGCCGCCACCACGCCAGCGCACGCATTCGGCGCTAGCGAGCGAGATACTTCGCGAAAGCCTTTCTCGTGGATCGTCACGCAGGCGCTGGTTCACGAATAAGAGCGCACCGCTTCGCGTCTACCCGGCGGCGCCCGCCGTGTCCACCCGCGAAGGCAAAAATCGACGTTTGTTGCATTTTCGAGACGTCTGCTGCGGCGTTTAAACGACCCATCAACGAGTGCAAATTCTCCCGCTTCATACTGCATGTTTTGGCACCGCCCGACAGCCTTACATTTGACGTGTTTCGCCCGGTGAAACAGCCGTTCCCGCATGGCGAGGGGGCTTTTCACGCTGGTTATTGAACGGCCTAAAGTCTTGAATTGCCTGCAACTATCGCTTACAATCGCCCGGATTTAATTGCACGGGAACCCCGTAAGCGCAGCGTAAGCTCGCGGGCTGGAACAAGACTTTCGGAACACTGCGATGGCGGTCAAAACGTCGAATCAAGCGCCGAAGAATGGGCACGACGAACACCGCGCTGAACGCAAAGCTTCCGTTGCGTCCACCGGTCAGCAAGCGACACCTGACGAAGCGTGGGATGTCGAGCAGCAAGATAACAATATCGTTCCGCTCACGCGGGCCGAAGCTGAAAAGCTATTTGGTTCCAACGTGAGTCGTCCATCGCGCGTTACGCCTTTCAAGGTCGTGGCAGCGCAAATGGTTTTGTCCCTGGGTGCTACGCTGGTGTGGTGGCTGTTCTACAAGCCGCCGGGCGCTGCTGCGCTGTCCGCGTTCCTGGGAGGAGCGATCTGCTGGGTGCCGAGCGCGTTGTTCGCGGCACGACTGAGAACGCTGAGCGGCGCCGAAACAGCGATGAGCTGGATGATCGGCGAAGCGCTCAAGATGGGGACAACGATCGCGATGTTTGTAGCCATCGCCTTCTGGTATCACGACGTACGCTGGGTTCCGCTGCTCGTGACTTACCTCATCGCGCTCAAGACGTACTGGATCGCCTTAGCTTGGCGCTAAGGCAGCAGCAACAAAAGTAGCAGCAAAAAATTCAGGCTGGCGCATGGCGCCGGCACAAGGTGTGCGGATATGACATGATCCGCGCCCGGCGTGTTCCCGCAATACAGAATTGCTGCGGGAGCGGCCTAAGACGATTTTCGACAATTTGGGTGGCATTAACGATATGGCAGCTAGCGAAGGCACGCGCGCTCTGGATCCGTCCGAGTACATCGCGCACCACTTGCAGAACTTTTCCACCGCGCACCAGACGTCGATTTTCGACATTCACGTCTGGAATCTGGACACCCTTTTCTGGTCGATCGTTTGCGGTCTGGCCACGATCCTGATCCTGCATCTCGCTGCCCGCAAGGCAACGTCCGGCGTGCCGGGCCGTTTCCAATGCGCGATCGAAATGCTGGTTGAAATGGTTGAGGATCAATCGAAGTCGATGATCCACGGCACGCGCACGTTCATCGCACCGCTGGCCCTGACCGTGTTCGTCTGGGTCGCGCTGATGAACTCGCTCGACTTTATCCCCGTCGACCTGCCGGGCCGCGTGATCGGATGGCTGGGTCTGTCGGAAGTCATCCCCCATCACCGCATCGTGCCGACCGCCGACCTGAACGGCACGCTCGGCATCGCACTCGGCGTGTTCGCGCTGATGATTTACTACAACTTCAAGATCAAGGGCGCCGGCGGCTTCGTACATGAACTGCTGTCGGCTCCGTTCGGTGCGCATCCGCTCCTGTGGATCCCGAACCTGGCATTGAACATCATCGAGTTCGTCGCAAAGACGGTCTCGCTCGGCATGCGGCTGTTCGGCAACATGTACGCGGGCGAACTGTTGTTCCTGCTGATTGCCCTGCTCGGCAGCATGTGGGGTTTCGGCGCGGACGCGTCAGTGCTCGGCTTTATCGGCCACGTCATCGCTGGCACGGTTTGGGCGATCTTCCACATCCTGATCGTTCTGCTGCAAGCATTCATTTTCATGATGCTGACGCTGGTGTACATCGGTCAGGCACACGACAGCCACTAATCGCGGCTTGTTGAACGACGTTTTAGTTTTGTTTTATTTAAATCCCAGTTCCAACCAGTTCTAAAAGACTTTTCACAAAGGAGTGATCATGCAAGCTTTCATCGCCAACATCCAGGGTCTGACCGCCATCGGTATCGGCATCATCATCGGCCTGGGTGCAATCGGCGCCTGTATCGGTATCGGCCTGATGGGCGGCAAGTACATCGAAGCATGTGCACGTCAGCCTGAACTGATGAACCCGCTGCAAACCAAGATGTTCCTGCTGGCTGGTCTGATCGATGCGGCGTTCCTGATTGGCGTTGGTGTGGCAATGCTGTTTGCGTTCGCGAACCCGCTGCTGTCGAAGCTGGCAGGCTGAGGTTCCTCGGAAGTTTGCGCCTGAGCTATAACTGGTAAAGGCGCAGGGCGGAACGGGCACTCGGGCGCTGATCGAATACAGAATCGATGAGCGCCTTGCCGTTTCACTTTCCGAACTAGCAACGTTTAAGGAAACACCGTGAATCTCAACGCAACCCTGTTTGCGCAAATGGTCGTGTTCCTGATCCTCGCGTGGTTCACGATGAAGTTCGTGTGGCCGCCGCTGATCAACGCCCTCGACGAGCGCTCGAAGAAGATCGCTGACGGTTTGTCGGCTGCTGAAAAGGGCAAGGCAGAACTCGAAGCCGCTCACAAGCGCGTCGACCAGGAACTCGCTCAGGCACGCAACGACGGTCAGCAACGTATTGCTGACGCAGAAAAGCGCGCTGTGGCAGTCGCTGACGAAATCAAGGCTCAAGCACAGGCTGAAGCCGCTCGCATCATCGCGCAAGCGAAGGCCGACGCGGACCAGCAAGTCGTGAAAGCGCGCGAAACGCTGCGCGGCGAAGTCGCTGCACTCGCTGTGAAGGGCGCTGAACAGATCCTGAAGCGCGAAGTCGACCAGGCAGCTCACGCTGACCTGCTGAATCAACTGAAAGCCGAGCTCTGATCATGGCCGAACTTGCAACCATCGCCCGTCCGTACGCAGAAGCGCTGTTTGGCGTGGCCGAAGCTGGTGACATCGCCGCCTGGTCCACGCTCGTGCAGGAGCTGGCACAGGTTGCGCGTCTGCCCGAAGTGCTGTCGATCGCCTCGAGCCCGAAAGTAAGCCGCGCTCAGGTCAGCGAACTGCTGCTGACCGCGGTCAAGTCGCCGCTCAAGGACAACGCGCAAGCGAAGAATCTGGTGCAAATGCTCGTGGACAACCATCGTCTGCAATTGCTGCCGGAAATTGCTGTGCAGTTCGAAGAGTTGAAGAACGCCCGCGAAGGGGCGGCCGATGTGCTGATCGTCAGCGCATTCCCGCTCGAAGGCGCGCAGTTGAACGACCTCGTCGCAAGTCTCGAACGCAAGTTCAAACGCAAGCTGAAGCCGACGGTCGAGATCGACTCGTCGTTGATCGGCGGCGTGCGCGTGACGGTTGGCGACGAAGTGCTCGATACCTCGGTCCGCGCGCGGCTTGCCAGCATGCAGACGGCTCTGACGGCCTGAAGCGCCCAAAGCGCTGAAGCGGCTGGCACGCAACAGAATTGACTATCAGGAGCGAATAATGCAACTCAATCCCTCTGAGATCAGCGAGCTGATCAAGAGCCGGATCCAGGGCCTTGAAGCGAGCGCAGACGTTCGCAACCAGGGCACCGTGATCTCCGTGACCGACGGTATCGTGCGTATTCACGGCCTGTCGGAAGTGATGCAGGGCGAAATGCTCGAATTCCCGGGCAACACCTTCGGTCTCGCACTGAACCTCGAGCGCGACTCGGTCGGCGCCGTGATTCTGGGTGAGTACGAACACATTTCGGAAGGCGACGTCGTCAAGACGACCGGCCGCATTCTGGAAGTGCCGGTGGGTCCGGAACTGCTCGGCCGCGTGGTCGACGCGCTCGGCAACCCGATCGACGGCAAGGGCCCGATCAACGCGAAGAAAACCGACGCAATCGAAAAGATTGCTCCGGGCGTGATCTGGCGTAAGTCGGTTTCGGAACCGGTCCAAACCGGTCTGAAGTCGATCGACGCGATGGTGCCGGTTGGCCGTGGCCAGCGTGAGCTGATCATTGGCGACCGCCAGTGCGGCAAGACCGCAGTCGCAGTCGACGCGATCATCAACCAGAAGGGCAAGAATCTCTTCTGTATCTACGTCGCGATCGGCCAGAAAGCTTCGTCGATCATGAACGTGGTGCGCAAGCTGGAAGAAACCGGCGCGCTGGAATACACGATCGTCGTGGCCGCTTCGGCTTCGGAATCGGCTGCCATGCAATATCTGGCGCCGTACGCCGGCTGCACGATGGGCGAATACTTCCGCGACCGCGGTCAAGACGCGCTGATCGTTTATGACGACTTGACCAAGCAAGCTTGGGCATACCGTCAGATCTCGCTGCTGCTGCGCCGTCCGCCGGGCCGCGAAGCATATCCGGGCGACGTGTTCTATCTGCACTCGCGTCTGTTGGAACGTGCTGCTCGCGTCTCGGAAGAGTACGTCGAGAAGTTCACGAACGGTGAAGTGAAGGGCAAGAGCGGTTCGCTGACGGCACTGCCGGTCATTGAAACGCAAGCAGGCGACGTGACCGCATTCGTTCCGACGAACGTGATCTCGATTACCGACGGCCAGATCTTCCTGGAAACCGACCTCTTCAACGCAGGTATCCGCCCGGCAATTAACGCCGGCGTGTCGGTGTCGCGCGTCGGTGGTGCGGCTCAGACGAAGGTCGTGAAGAAGCTGTCGGGCGGTATCCGTACCGACTTGGCACAGTACCGTGAACTCGCAGCGTTCGCGCAGTTCGCCTCGGACCTCGACGAAGCCACCCGCAAGCAGCTGGAGCGCGGCCGCCGCGTGACGGAACTGCTGAAGCAGCCGCAGTATCAGCCGCTGCAAGTGTGGGAACTGGCTGTCGCGCTGTTCGCAGCGAACAACGGCTACCTCGACGATCTGGAAGTTGCGCAAGTGCTGCCATTCGAAAAGGGCCTGCGCGACTACCTGAAGACGAAGCACGCTGACCTGATCAAGCGCGTCGAAGACACCAAGGAACTCTCGAAGGACGACGAAGCCCTGCTGCACACGGCTCTCAAAGACTTCAAGAAGTCCGGCGCTTATTGATCCGCGAGTGACCCGCAAGGCATAAACGGACCTTGAAGCGGCGCGGGCCGCAGGCAACTGAACCCGCGCTGCTTCGATCGCTTTGCATGGGACCCGAGTAAGCGCTGAAGCGCTAACTCGGGCCGACAAGGAGCAAGCAATGGCTGGAATGAAGGAAATTCGCGGCAAGATCAAGAGCGTGCAAAACACGCGCAAGATCACGAAAGCGATGGAGATGGTGGCCGCATCGAAGATGCGCCGCGCTCAGGAGCGCATGCGCGCTGCTCGCCCGTATGCCGACAAGGTCCGCGATATCGCTGCACACATGAGCCGTGCGAACCCGGAGTATCGTCACCCGTTCATGGTGTCGAACGAAGGCGCGAAGGCGGCCGGCATCATTCTCGTCACGACCGATAAAGGTCTGTGCGGCGGCATGAACACCAACGTGCTGCGCGCGTCGCTGCAGAAGTTCAAGGAACTGGAAGGCCAGGGCAAGACGATCGAAGCAACCGCGATCGGCACCAAGGGTCTGGGTTTCCTGAATCGTCTGCGCGCCAAGGTGGTGTCGAATGTCGTGCATCTGGGCGATACGCCGCATCTGGAAAAGCTGATCGGCGCGGTGAAGGTGCAGCTCGACCTGTACTCGGAAGGCAAGGTTTCGGCGGTGTATCTGGCGTACACGCGCTTCGTCAATACGATGAAGCAGGAGCCGGTGATCGAGCAACTGCTGCCGCTGTCGGCAGACCAGTTCGAGCGCAAGGAAGAAGACGGCACGACGCCGAGCACGCAGTGGGACTACATCTACGAGCCGGATGCGCAGGCAGTGGTGGACGAACTGCTGGTGCGTTATGTCGAAGCGCTGGTCTATCAGGCCGTCGCGGAAAACATGGCATCGGAACAGTCGGCACGAATGGTCGCGATGAAGGCCGCTTCGGACAACGCGAAGACGGTCATCAACGAACTGCAGCTCGTGTACAACAAGAGCCGTCAGGCCGCGATCACGAAAGAACTGTCGGAAATCGTCGGTGGCGCGGCGGCAGTCTGACCTTGACGGTCAGGCACGTTGCTTCGAGTGCGCCTTCGCGGCGCACCCACCGAAACTGCGCCTTTGCGCGAGTGAAGAATTGAGTATCTAAAGGAAAAGCGATGAGTACTACTGCTTTGGTAGAAGGCAAGATCGTACAGTGCATCGGCGCGGTGATCGACGTGGAATTCCCGCGTGACCACATGCCGAAGATTTACGACGCGCTCATTCTCGAAGGTTCGGAATTGACCCTCGAAGTCCAGCAACAGCTGGGCGACGGCGTCGTCCGTACCATCTGTCTGGGTGCATCGGACGGTCTGCGCCGCGGTACGACGGTGAAGAACACCGGCAAGCCGATCAGCGTGCCGGTCGGCAAGCCGACCCTCGGCCGGATCATGGACGTGCTGGGTCGCCCGATCGACGAAGCTGGCCCGATCAACTCGGACGTGGTTCGCGGTATTCACCAGAAGGCTCCGAAGTTCGACGAACTGTCTCCGTCGACAGAACTGCTCGAAACCGGCATCAAGGTTATCGACCTGATCTGCCCGTTCGCGAAGGGCGGTAAGGTTGGCCTGTTCGGTGGCGCCGGCGTGGGCAAGACCGTGAACATGATGGAACTGATCAACAACATCGCTAAGGAACACGGCGGTTACTCCGTGTTCGCCGGTGTTGGCGAGCGTACCCGTGAAGGGAACGACTTCTATCACGAAATGAAGGACTCGAACGTTCTCGACAAGGTTGCGCTGGTGTACGGCCAGATGAACGAGCCGCCGGGCAACCGTCTGCGCGTCGCGCTGACCGGTCTGACGATGGCTGAGCACTTCCGTGACGAAGGCCTCGACGTGCTGTTCTTCGTCGACAACATCTACCGTTTCACGCTGGCAGGCACGGAAGTGTCGGCACTGCTCGGCCGTATGCCGTCGGCAGTGGGCTATCAGCCGACGCTGGCTGAAGAAATGGGTAAGCTGCAAGAGCGTATTACGTCGACCAAGACTGGCTCGATCACGTCGGTTCAGGCCGTGTACGTCCCTGCGGATGACTTGACCGACCCGTCGCCGGCTACGACTTTCGGCCACTTGGACGCAACGGTCGTGTTGTCGCGTGATATCGCTTCGCTGGGTATCTACCCGGCAGTCGACCCGCTCGATTCGACCTCGCGTCAGATCGACCCGAACGTGATCGGCGAAGAACACTACGCGATCACGCGCGGCGTGCAGCAAACGCTGCAGCGCTACAAGGAATTGCGCGACATTATTGCGATTCTGGGCATGGACGAACTGGCGCCGGAAGACAAGCTCGCCGTGGCGCGTGCTCGTAAGATCCAGCGTTTCCTGTCGCAGCCGTTCCACGTCGCTGAAGTGTTCACGGGCTCGCCGGGCAAGTACGTGCCGCTGAAGGAAACGATCCGTGGCTTCAAGATGATCGTCGACGGCGAGTGCGACCACCTGCCGGAACAAGCGTTCTACATGGTCGGCACGATCGACGAAGCCTTCGAAAAGGCCAAGAAGATCCAGTAAAGGTCGGGTGTAACGAAGCGGGCGCCGGCGTCTCGCGTGGAAGGGATACCATCACGGTATTGAATCCCAAACCCGGCGCCTCTTACTACGCTCAACCCAGCCTTGCATGGGACGAGAGTCAGCGCTAAAGCGCTAGCTCTCGTCGAGCTTTGCATGGGACCAGAGTAAGCGCTAAAGCGCTAACTCTGATCGGCACAGGAGTCGACACTTATGGCAACAATCAAGGTAGACGTCGTCAGCGCGGAAGAGCAGATCTTCTCGGGCCAGGCGAAGTTCGTCGCGCTGCCGGGCGAAGCAGGTGAACTCGGCATTCTGCCGGGCCACACGCCGCTCATCACGCGGATTCGTCCGGGTGCGGTGCGCATCGAAGCTGAAAACGGTGAAGAAGAGTTTGTCTTCGTCGCCGGCGGCATCCTCGAAATCCAGCCGGGCGCTGTGACGGTTCTCGCCGACACGGCTATCCGCGGCAAGGATCTCGACGAAGCCAAGGCTGAAGATGCACGCAAGCGCGCGGAAGAAGCGCTGCAGAACACGGGTTCGAACCTCGAATACGCTACCGCGCAAGCGGAACTGGCGTACGCGACGGCTCAGCTCGCTGCGATTCAGCGTCTGCGCAAGCTGCGCGGTCAGAACTAGGCATTACGTATCAGAGAGAAAGCAGCCTTCGTGGCTGCTTTTTTTTGACCGCGACTTGACGTTTACGGAAAGGTCAGCAAAATCGTGTTTTTCAATCGATTGGCGCCACGCATTGGCAGTCCGGCAATGCGCTGCGGGTAAGACTTGATGCCGGACAGACACACGCCGGTGGCACAATCGATTTCAAATTCATTTCAATAGGCGAGCTTCCGCTCAGCTCCACGGAGACAACACCATGGCAACGCACGCGTCAGGCGAAGGTGCACTTATCGAACCCAAAGACGGACTGTCGTATGTCCGTGGGTCGACCGATATCCCGTTGAGCGAAGCGACAGTTGGCCAGTTTCTGCGCGATACGGCGGATCGCTTTCCGGACCGTCCGGCTGTGGTGTTTCGCGAGCAGCGTATTCGCTGGACATGGAAGGAGTTCGCCGAGGAAGTCGACATTTTGGCGGCGGGGTTGCTCGCACTCGGTATCGAAAAGGGGGACCGCGTCGGCATCTGGTCGCCGAATCGCGTGGAATGGCTACTGACCCAGTTTGCGACCGCGCGCATTGGCGCCGTGCTGGTCAACATCAATCCGGCCTATCGGCTCGCGGAGCTCGAGTACGCGCTGAACAAGGTTGGCTGCAAGGCGATTATCGCCGCAGAGCGTTTCAAGACGTCGATGTACCTGGAGATGCTGCAGGAACTCGCGCCCGAACTGGCCACGCAAGCGCCTGGTGAGCTACACGCGGCCAAGTTGCCCGAATTGCGCTACGTGATTCGCATGTGCGACACGGAGACGCCGGGCATGTTGAGCTTTTCCGACGTGATCGAGCAAGGGCGCGTGTCGCTCGACGTGGCGAAGCTCGACGCCATCGGCGCCACGCTTTCGTGCCACGAGCCGATCAATATCCAGTTCACCAGCGGCACCACAGGCAATCCGAAGGGCGCAACGCTGACCCACAGCAACGTGGTGAACAACGCGCGTTACATCGCGATGGCAATGCGGCTGACCGAGCAGGACGGCTTATGCATCCCGGTCCCGCTGTATCACTGCTTCGGCATGGTGCTGGCGGTGCTGGCGTGCGTGTCGGTCGGTACGAACATGGTGTTTCCGGGCGAGGGCTTCGACCCGGCTGCAACACTGGCCGCGGTGGCGGAAGAGCAGTGCACCGCCTTGCACGGCGTGCCGACCATGTTCATCGCCGAACTAGACCATCCGAACTTCGGCAGCTACGACTTCTCGCGCTTGCGCACCGGCATCATGGCGGGCTCGCCTTGCCCGATCGAGACCATGAAGAAGGTCGTCTCCAGAATGCATCTGAGCGAAATCACCATCGCCTACGGCATGACGGAAACCAGCCCGGTCTCGTTTCAGAGTTCGACCACCGATCCGCTCGACAAGCGCACGACGACGGTCGGCCGCATTCAGCCACATCTGGAAGTGAAAATCGTCGATCCTCTCGGCCAGATCGTGCCGGTGGGCGAGACCGGCGAACTGTGCACGCGCGGCTATTCGGTGATGCAGGGCTATTGGGGCGACGAGGCGAAGACGCGCGAAAGCGTTGTCGACGGCTGGATGCATACCGGCGATCTGGCGACGCTCGATGCCGAAGGCTACTGCAACATCGTCGGCCGTCTGAAGGACATGTTGATTCGCGGCGGCGAAAACATCTATCCGCGCGAGATCGAAGAGTTTCTGTTCCGCCACCCGAAGATCCAGAGCGTGCAGGTGTTCGGCGTGCCCGACGCGAAGTACGGCGAAGAGGTCTGCGCGTGGGTCGTATTGCGCTCGGGAGAGCACGCGACGGCTGAAGAGATCCAGCAGTTCTGCCAAGGGCAGATTGCACACTACAAGGTGCCGAAGTACATCCGCTTCGTCGATGAACTGCCGATGACAGTGACCGGCAAGGTGCAGAAGTTCATCATGCGAGAGCAGATGATCAGCGAATTGAAGCTGCGAGAAGACAAGACGGCGTGACGCTCAGTGGGAGGTCCGCGCGCGCAAATCATTACGCGAGGCGGATCAGCCAATGAGGCATAAAGGACAAAACCAGAGGGGCGAACCGTTTGCCGGGCAAGTTCGCTTAAGTACCGCGAATAAGCCAGAAACAGCGCGTTACCGCGCCGCGCAAACGTTTGGCCAGACGAAAAAAAAGCGGGCCTGGAGCCCGCTAAAAACCACACGCTACGGGGTTAGCGCGAGGAGACCAAAGAAGGAACCGACTGAGACGACGACCCTGCGCCGACTACGGCCCCAGCAGGGATGCCCCTTCACAGGGCTTCGGCATACGCCGACCGGCAAGTGCATCGTATCCGCTCACACCACGCACCCAGCCACATCCGTGTTGAAACCGTTGAGGGCATTGTGGGCGAATTAACCTACGAGCGCGGTAACAAAGTGTTTCAGGTTGTAACGCCCGCCAGATAAGGCGCTGCAGGATATATTGCCAAACAGAAACGATTTGAGCGTAATTTTTACCGATGACTTGCCCGCAATTTCATACGCACGATTGATGCTATTCGCGACGCATAATGCGGCGTAATCCGTTAAGCCAATTCCGCATGAAATGGTTGCACGTTCATCTTTTGGAAGAGGAATCGCCCGTGTTACAGGTGCTTGTCCGCCCCGACAGATTTCCACAATCCAAATAAGGTCACCTGGTTGCGGCGCAACATCCGTCCTATGCGCAATTGGGGCACAAAGGGCCGATTCGATAATTATCGATTTGACACTATTGTTCGGTTTTTGCTTAACAGCGCTGCCCACCGTTACATGATTGGCGCGGCAAGGAGGCCCTTTTGGCGTTTCTCGACCGCCGTCGCCTGCAGTAAAACCCGAAAAACCAGGCGGCCGAAAAACGCATCACGCTACTTCAGCCATTTGTCCGAAATGGCTTGGTATTCGCCGGTCGCCCGCGCAAGATGCAGCCACTGGTCGACGTACTGCTGGAGCGCCACATCGCCGCGCGGCAGCAGCCAGGCCTTTTCTCCATATTGGAACGGCTTGTCCGGATGCACCGAGCAAAGGCCGGGATTCAGCTTTTGCTGCAACAGGGTTTCCGACGCGTCCGTCACCATCACGTCCGCCTTGCCGGCGAGGATCTGCTTGAAGATCGTCACGTTATCCGGATAGACGGTCAGATTCGCATGCGGAAAGTACTGCTTCGCGAAACGTTCGTTGGTGCCGCCCGGATTGACGATCACGCGCGTGGCCGGTTGGTCGATCTGCGCGACCGTCTGATATTTGTTGGCGTCGTCACACCGCACGATCGGCGTCTTGCCGTCGACCATGTAGGCCTCGGTGAAAAACGCGCGCTTCTGCCGTTCGAGGGTCGGCGACACGCCGCCCACGCCGACGTCGCACTTGGCGACAAAGTCGTTCATCAGGTTCGACCACGACGTCTTGACGTACTCCGTCTTGACGCCGAGCGATTTGGCGAGCGACTCCGTCATGTCGATATCGATGCCTTCGAACTGACCGTCTGTCTTATAGAACGAGTACGGTTTGTAGTCGCCGGTCGTGCAGGCGCGCAGCGTGCCGCGCGCGAGGATTTCGTCGAGCCGCGAGGGCGCCGCGGCGGCGGCGCTGGTCTGCGCCCCGGCCACGCCTGCGTGCATCAAAATGCCGGCCAGCGCGCCGAGCAGTGCGAGTGCTGCCTTGTTCATCGAGTCTCCTTGGTTGTATGTAATTGTCTGGTAATGCCGTTGGATAATAGCCCGGCAATTCGCACTTGAACATTGGCCGTTCAGCCAGGTCGTGACGCCGTCGCCGGCTCACGGAAAACCGGCCGCGAGCGAGACGCACATCAGTTATTGGCCGGATCAAGCACGATGCGGCGAGCCGGGTCCGGTAAAATGCCCCTTTGCCCTCAGTCGTACGCAACGTGGCCCATAAACTCCTGAACGACACTTTCCTGCGCGCGCTGCTGCGCCAGCCGACCGACTACACGCCGATCTGGCTGATGCGGCAAGCTGGCCGCTACCTGCCGGAATACAACGCCACGCGTGGCCGCGCGGGCAGTTTCCTCGGTCTGGCGAAGAGCCCGGCGTTCGCGACGGAAGTCACGCTGCAGCCGCTCGAGCGTTATCCGCTCGACGCCGCGATCCTGTTCTCCGACATCCTGACCGTGCCCGACGCCATGGGTCTCGGCCTCGAGTTCGTGACCGGCGAGGGCCCGAAATTTGTTCGCCCGGTACGCACGGAAGACGACGTCGCGCGCCTCGCGGTGCCGGACATCGACGCCACGCTGCGCTACGTGACCGACGCCGTGCGCGAAATTCGCACCGCGCTCACCGACGCACAAGGCCGTCAGCGCGTGCCGCTGATCGGCTTTTCGGGCAGTCCGTGGACGCTCGCGTGCTACATGGTCGAAGGCGGCGGTTCGGCGGATTTCCGCACGGTCAAGTCGATGCTCTATGCGCGTCCGGATCTGATGCATCGCATTCTCGACGTCAACGCGCGCTCGGTCGCGGCTTACCTGAACGCGCAGATCGAAGCCGGCGCGCAAGCCGTGATGATTTTCGACACGTGGGGCGGAGCGCTGGCGGACGGCGTCTATCAACGCTTTTCGCTGCACTATATCCAGCAGGTGGTGAGCCAGTTGAAGCGCGACCACGACGGCGAAAAAGTGCCGGTGATCACCTTCACCAAGGGCGGCGGCCTGTGGCTCGACGAGATCGCGGAGATCGGCGTGGATGCGGTCGGCCTCGACTGGACGGTGAACCTGAGCAAGGCGCGCGAGCGCGTGGGCGGGAAGGTGGCGCTACAAGGCAATATCGATCCCTCGGTGCTGTTCGCGCCGCCCGCTTCGATCCGCATGGAAGCGCGCGCGGTGCTCGACAGCTTCGGGAATCACCCAGGCCATGTGTTCAATCTCGGCCACGGCATTTCGCAGTTCACGCCGCCCGAGAACGTCGCCGAGCTCGTCGACGAAGTGCATCGTCATAGCCGGGCGATTCGCAGCGGTGCTCATGCACCGGCATGAAGCCGTAATCGTTACCATTTTTTGTTGCATTGCAGCGAACTGGGCTCTCGGCCTAAGGGAAAATTTGCAGCTTGCAGGCCGTCGGATGGCGGTCTTGCGAAAGTCAAGACTTGACTTATGCACATTCATCACGCTGCGGCGCGGTAGAAGCTTTAGTCGTGTCCTGGCCCTTGCACATTGCGGGCGCATTTGATCTAAGCCTTGTCTGGCAAGGGTTTCACGGCATCAGTACGGACTGTGCGGAATCCCACAGAAGGCCGCTGCGGCGCGGTTCCCGGGCCGTCCGGGCAAAGTTCTCAACAAAGTTATCCACAGGCACGCGGACCGATTGCAATTCTTCAGCCGAATCCAAAACTTAGCGCCGAAATTGAAGTTTTACTTTAACTTCGACCGGTTCGCCGTCGGCTCAATGGGCACCACGATGCGGCGTCGTGTCGCGCCCATTCTTCTGATCTCCATCGACGCGTGAGTGACGTGTTCGTCCGCGTTGCGCTGGACCATCCGCTGCCGACTCTGTTCGACTACCGTTGCGACACGTCTGAACCCGTCGTGCCGGGGATGCTGGTCGGTGTGCCGTTCGGTAAGCGCCATGTCGTAGGACTCGTCTGCGAAGTGACCGCTCACAGCGACGTGCCGGCCGACCGTCTTCGCTCGGTGAGCAGCGTGTGCACCGCTTGTCCGCCCGTGTCGTCGGAATGGCTGAAGCTGGCCGCCTTCGCTGCCGACTACTACCAGCGTGGTCTCGGCGAAGTCGCGTTGCCCGCGTTGCCGCAGGCGCTGCGCGATGCGTCGCGCTGGTCGCGCCTGTTCGCGCCGGAAGAGCGATACAGCCTCACGCCCGTAGGCCGCGCGGCATTACCCGATGTCCTGCCGGCGCGGGCGAGCGCGTTGCGCAAGCTGGCGCAGGCCTTGGCCGAGACGGACTTCCTGCTTGCCGCCGACGCCCGCGCACTTCACCCAAAAGCGATCGCAACGCTCGACGCATGGCAGGCGGAAGGCTGGATCGCGCTGGACATCATCGAAGCCGCCGCGGTGTTCGCCGCCCCTGCTTCGCCTGACGCGCCCGCGCCCACGCTGCCCACGCTCACCGACGAGCAGGCGGCCGCAGTCGAAGCCATCCGCGACGCCGACGGTTTTGCGCCGTTCCTGCTGCATGGTGTGACGGGCAGCGGCAAGACCGAGGTCTATCTGCGTGCGCTCGCCGAGATTCTGACCGCGAAGCCCGACGCCCAGGCGCTCGTCCTCGTGCCCGAAATCAATCTGACGCCGCAGTTCGAGGCGGCCTTCCGCGCACGTTTCGCCGCGCTCGAGGGCACATCGATCGTCACGCTGCACAGCGGTCTCGCGGAAGGCGAGCGCGCCCGCAACTGGTTCGCCGCGCACACCGGCCGCGCCCGCATCGTGCTCGGCACGCGGCTGGCGGTGCTGGCGTCGCTGCCCAAGCTTGCGATCATCGTCGTCGACGAGGAGCATGATCCCGCCTACAAACAGCAAGAAGGCTTGCGCTATTCGGCGCGCGATCTGGCGATCTATCGCGCCAAGCAACTCGGCTTGCCGGTCGTGCTCGGTTCCGCCACGCCGTCGCTGGAGAGCTGGTGGCAGGCCGACCAGGGGCGCTACAAGCGGCTCACGTTATCGCGCCGAGCCGTCGCCGAGGCCGTGCTGCCCACCGTCAAACTGATCGATCTGGAAGAGGAGCGGCGGCGCGGGCGGGCATCCGTGGAGGGTTTGTCGGGGCCGCTGATCGCCGCGCTGAAGGCGCGGCTCGAACGCGGCGAGCAAAGCCTCGTGTTCCTGAACCGCCGCGGTTACGCACCGCAGCTTGCCTGCGACGCCTGCGGTTGGGTCGCCGGTTGCCCACGTTGTAGCGCCTACGTCGTGTTGCACAAGCCCGAGCGCGCGCTGCGCTGCCACCACTGCGGCTGGGAAGCGCGCATTCCGCGCTCGTGTCCGGAGTGCGGCAACGTCGATATCGCGCCGATGGGCCGCGGCACGCAGCGCGTCGAGGAAACACTGGCGAGCGCGGTGCCTGGCGCCCGCATCTTGCGTATCGACGCCGACAGCACGCGCCGTAAAGGCAGCGCGCAGGCGCTGTTCTCCGACGTCCACGCGGGCGAGGTCGACATCCTCGTCGGCACGCAGATGATTGCCAAGGGCCACGACTTCCAGCGCGTGTCGCTGGTCGGCGTGCTGAACGCCGACACCGCGTTGTTTTCCCACGACTTCCGCGCGAGCGAGCGGCTCTTCGCTCAACTGATGCAAGTGAGCGGCCGGGCAGGCCGCGCGGGTTTGCCCGGCGAAGTGCTGGTGCAGACACGTTATCCGCGCCACGCGCTCTACCACGCGCTAGGCCGCCACGACTACGTCGGCTTCGCCAACTCCACATTGGCCGAGCGGCGCGACGCGCACCTGCCGCCATTCGTCTATCAGGCTTTGTTGCGCGCCGAAGGCCGCACGCTCGAGGCCGCGCTCACCTTCCTGCAACAGGCGGCGGCCGAGTTGACCGGCATTGCGGCCGCCGAACGCGTGACCGTCTACGACGCCGTGCCGCTCACCATCGTCAAGGTGATGCACGTGCACCGCGCGCAGTTGCTGATCGAGAGCGCGTCGCGGGCCGCGTTGCAGGCGACCTTGCGTGCCTGGCAGCCGCTGCTGCGCGGCCTGAAAGGCGTGTTGCGCTGGAATCTCGAGGTCGATCCGCTCGACATCTAGGGCGCGTCGCCGGGCCGACGCTGCCGTTACTCCTTTCGGTCATATTCTTAGAGCGAATGGTCGTTTCGTTTTGCGACGCCGCTCGCCTATATTTCGCCGGATCGGCGCACCTTCAGGCAAAACTCCAACATTTCCGCGCCGATGCACCTCAACTTCCTCGGGGCATGGCGATGAGCGATACCAATCCGACTCTGCAACCCGGCGCGGCGCCGACGAATCGGCACAGCACGCACGGTGGTGGACTTTTTTCGACTGAAGACTGGTGGGCGGTGTGGGTCGGCCTGCTGGTGATCGTGGTCGCCTGGGCGCTATTCGCGTCGGGCAGTAGCATCAAGTGGCTGGCGGTGGCGCCGGCCAAGTGGTCGAGCGTGGCGCAGGCCGCGCAGGACGTGGGCAAACATTTGCCGAACTATGCCGCGCTGTTTATCGCGTTCGCGTTGCTATTCGGCGTGAGCCTGGCAGCGCTCAAGCAGCGGGTTGGCGCTTTCCTAGGCTCGTTCCTGATCCTGTTCATCGCGTCGGCGCTGATTTTCACGCTGGGCGCTTGGGTCAACGCGTCGAAGTACAACCTCGAGCCGCCGCTCGTCGCGCTAGCGCTGGGCCTCCTGATCTCGAACGTGTTCACGCTGCCTGAATGGTTTTCGGCCGGCTTGCGTGTCGAGTTTTATATCAAGGTGGGTATTGTGCTGCTCGGCGCGACGTTGCCGTTCACTCTGCTGGTGTGGGCGGGACCGGTGGCGGTCGGGCAGGCGACCATCGTCTCGCTCGTCACGTTCTTCGTGATCTTCTTCGCCGCGAAGGCGTTCGGCCTCGACCGGCGTTTTGCCGCCGTGCTCGGCGTCGGCGGCGCGGTGTGCGGCGTTTCGGCGGCGATCGCGATTGCCGGCGCGGTACGCGCCAAGCGCGAACAGGCTTCGGTGGCGATCACGCTGGTGGTGCTGTGGGCGATCGTGATGATTTTCGTGCTGCCGTTCGCGTCCCGCTCGCTCGGACTGTCGACCGCGGTCGCCGGCGCCTGGATCGGCACGTCCGAATTCGCCGACGCCGCAGGCATCGCGGCTGCTCAAGCGTATGGCGATTTCGCGAAACATGCGGGCGGCGCGATTGCGGGCGCGCCGGAGGCGTCGTTGCAGGCGTTCACGCTGATGAAAGTGGTCGGCCGCGATATCTGGATCGGCATCTGGGCATTCGTGCTGGCGATCGTTGCGACGACGCGCTGGGAGTCGCAAGACAGCGGCGTCAAAGCCAAGGCCAACGCGGGCGAGATCTGGGCGCGCTTTCCGAAGTTCGTGATCGGCTTTGTGATCGCATCGGCGCTGGTGACGTGGATCGCCAGCCACTACTCACTGGCCGATTACCGCAAGGTGGTGACGCCCGAATTCGTCGCGCCGATCACGGCGTTGCGCACTTGGGCGTTCACGTTCTGCTTCCTGAGTATCGGGTTGACCACGCGCTTGCGCTCGCTCACCGCCACCGGCCTGAAGCCGTTCCTCGCCTTTACGGTCGGCGTGGTGGTCAATATCGCCATCGGCTACGCGCTGTCCGCGCACGTGTTCGCACCGTACTGGAATAGCCTGGGGCAGGGCTCGTGATACGTGGCGCGGTCCGCATCGACAGCACGGCGCAGGCGCGCGAAGAAACGCGCGCGCCGTGTTGCGCCGGCTGCCGGTATCGCGCTGAGAATCGAGATTCGTTGGAACAGGGCATTCCGGGTCTCGCAGTGTTCGGTTCCGCATTCGGCGCAAGCGTGGCCGATAGCCGGCTCTGCCGGTTGCACGACCAACTCGTCTCGCCCCGCGACAGCTGCGCGCAGTTCGAACCGGTGCAGCAATATTGACGCGTGCCTAAGCCACGCCACGCCACGGCGTCGAGCCGGGCGGTGCAAGCGTCCTGCCGCTGAGTCAGCTGGAGATCGGCATCGCTCTGTCCGGCACGGAACGCCGGACACGACCATTCACTCTCTTAATTCACTCGTTTAACGCGGTCCGCGCGTCGCCCGCCGATGCGCGCGATGCCGCGGGCGCGTGTCCCTCGGCGGGCTCGCGCCTGCCCGGCCCCCGCGTCGCGCCGCGGATGAATAGCACCGCACAAGTCGCACACAGCGCCCAGATACCCAATATCACCAGCCACTTTTCCATTTCGCCTGTCCTCTAAAACCCCGTACCGTTTTTTGTGCGTGCCCGGAGGCCGCGTGCCGCTATGTTCCGTATAACGGCGCGCCGACCTGTTCTGATAAGGGTAAAAGCAAAAAGAATCACGCCAGGGAAAGTACTAAGCGCAACCGCCGTGCCCGCGCGCAGCGCCATCTAACGCAAACCCCCGTCGTACAAGGCTCCCGGCAGGGTGCAACCATGCAATGAACATGGTTGCACCTTTTTATTGGGAGGCGTACGATTCGCCCAACTTTTAGTCTTTCGCCAGCGCATTCGTCTGGTATCCGAAGAAGGAAACATGGCTAGCACCACCCTTGGCGTCAAGGTCGACGACCTCCTGCGTTCCCGGCTGAAAGATGCCGCCACCCGTCTCGAACGCACTCCGCACTGGCTCATCAAGCAGGCCATCTTCGCGTACCTCGAAAAGATCGAGCACGGTCAGTTGCCACCCGAGCTGTCGGGCGTGACGGGCTCGGCGGATCTCGCCGACGGCGCCACGGTCGAGCAGGAAGAAGACGGCGCGTCGCACCCGTTCCTCGAGTTCGCGCAAAACGTGCAACCGCAGTCGGTGCTGCGCGCGGCGATCACGGCCGCTTACCGTCGTCCCGAGCCGGAATGCTTGCCGTTCCTGGTCGGTCAGGCGCGCTTGCCGGCGAATCTCGCGGGCGACGTGCAGACGATGGCCGGCAAGCTCGTCGAAACGCTGCGCACGAAGAGCAAGGGCGGTGGCGTCGAAGGGCTGATCCACGAGTTCTCGCTGTCGAGCCAGGAAGGCGTGGCGCTGATGTGCCTCGCCGAAGCGCTGCTGCGCATTCCCGACCGCGCCACGCGCGACGCGCTGATCCGCGACAAGATCAGCAAGGGTGACTGGAAATCGCACGTCGGCCAGGCTCCGTCGCTGTTCGTCAACGCCGCGACCTGGGGCTTGATGATCACCGGCAAGCTGGTGACGACCAATAGCGAAACGAGTCTCTCGTCGGCGCTTACGCGTTTGATCGGCAAGGGCGGCGAGCCGCTGATCCGCAAGGGTGTGGATATGGCGATGCGCCTGATGGGCGAGCAGTTCGTCACCGGCGAGAACATCTCCGAAGCGCTGGCCAACAGCCGTAAGTACGAAGCGCGCGGCTTCCGCTACTCGTACGACATGCTCGGCGAAGCGGCCACCACCGAAGCCGACGCGCAGCGCTACTACGCGTCGTACGAGCAGGCGATCCACGCGATCGGCAAGGCTGCCGGCGGCCGTGGCATCTATGAAGGTCCGGGCATCTCGATCAAGCTCTCCGCTTTGCACGCACGCTACTCGCGTTCGCAGCAGGAACGCACGATGAGCGAACTGCTGCCGCGCGTACGCTCGCTCGCGATTCTCGCGCGCCGCTACGACATCGGCCTGAACATCGACGCCGAAGAAGCCGACCGCCTTGAAATCTCGCTCGATCTGCTCGAAGCGTTGTGCTTCGATCCGGAGCTGGCCGGCTGGAACGGCATCGGCTTCGTGGTGCAGGCGTATCAGAAGCGCTGCCCGTTCGTGATCGACTACATCATCGATCTCGCACGCCGCAGCCGTCACCGCATCATGGTGCGCCTCGTGAAGGGCGCGTACTGGGATACCGAAATCAAGCGCGCGCAAGTGGACGGCCTCGAAGGCTATCCGGTCTACACGCGCAAGATCTATACGGACGTGTCGTATCTCGCTTGCGCGAAAAAGCTGCTGAGCGCGCCCGACGCGGTCTATCCGCAGTTCGCCACACACAACGCGCACACGCTGTCGGCGATCTATCACCTCGCGGGCAACAACTACTACCCCGGCCAGTACGAGTTCCAGTGCCTGCACGGCATGGGCGAGCCGCTGTACGAGGAAGTCACCGGCCGCGACAAGCTGAACCGTCCGTGCCGCGTGTACGCGCCGGTCGGCACGCATGAAACGCTGCTCGCGTACCTCGTGCGCCGCCTGCTGGAAAACGGCGCGAACACGTCGTTCGTGAATCGCATTGCCGATGAAAGCGTCGCAATCAAGGACCTGATTGCCGACCCGGTCGACGAAGCCTCGAAGATCGTGCCGCTCGGCGCGCCGCACGCGAAGATTCCGCTGCCGCGCAATCTATACGGCGCCGAGCGTCTCAATTCGATGGGCCTCGATCTGTCGAACGAGCATCGTCTGGCATCGCTGTCGTCGGCGTTGCTGGCGAGCGCGCATCATCCGTGGCGCGCCGCGCCGATGCTCGAGGACAACGAGATCGCCGTGGGTGTCGCGCGCGACGTGCGCAATCCGGCGGATCATCGCGACCTCGTCGGCACGGTCGTCGAAGCGACGCCGGAGCATGTGAGCGCCGCATTGGCGCATGCCGTCGCCGCCGCGCCGATCTGGCAAGCCACGCCGGTCGAAGCGCGCGCCGATTGCCTCGCACGTGCCGCCGATCTGCTCGAAGCGCAGATGCATACGCTGATGGGTCTGGTGGTGCGTGAGGCCGGCAAGTCGCTGGCCAACGCGGTCGCGGAAATCCGCGAAGCGATCGACTTCCTGCGTTACTACTCCACGCAGATTCGCGACGAGTTCTCCAACGACACGCATCGTCCGCTCGGTCCGGTGGTTTGTATCAGTCCGTGGAATTTCCCGCTGGCAATTTTCATGGGCCAGGTGGCCGCGGCGCTTGCCGCCGGCAATACCGTGCTCGCGAAGCCGGCCGAACAGACGCCGCTGATCGCCGCGCAAGCCGTGCGCATTCTGCGCGAAGCCGGCGTGCCGGCGGGCGCGGTGCAACTGCTGCCGGGCAATGGCGAAACGGTCGGCGCTGCGTTGGTGGCCGATCCGCGCACGCGCGCTGTGATGTTCACCGGTTCGACGGAAGTGGCGCGCCTGATCAACAAGACGCTGTCGAGCCGCCTCGATCCGGACGGCAAGCCGATTCCGCTAATCGCCGAAACCGGCGGGCAGAACGCGATGATCGTCGATTCGTCGGCGTTGGCTGAACAGGTGGTGGCGGACGTGCTGCAATCGTCTTTCGACTCTGCCGGTCAACGGTGTTCCGCGCTGCGCGTTCTTTGTCTGCAGGACGATGTCGCGGACCGCACGCTGGAGATGCTGACTGGCGCGATGCGCGAACTCGCCGTGGGCAATCCGGACCGTCTGTCGATCGACGTCGGCCCGGTGATCGACCTCGACGCGAAGCGCGGCATCGACGCACACGTCGCGGCGATGCGCGACAAAGGCCGCAAGGTCGAGCAACTGCCGATGCCCGACGGTTGCGCGCAAGGCACCTTCGTTCCGCCGACGCTGATCGAGCTCGACAGCATCGACGAACTGAAGCGCGAAGTGTTCGGCCCGGTGCTGCACGTGGTGCGTTACCGCCGCAGCCAGTTGGACAAGCTGCTCGAACAGATCCGCACGACCGGCTATGGCCTGACGCTCGGCATCCATACGCGGATCGATGAAACCATCGCTCACGTGATCAGCCGCGCGCACGTCGGCAACATTTATGTGAACCGCAATGTGATCGGCGCGGTAGTGGGTGTGCAGCCGTTCGGCGGCGAAGGCTTGTCGGGCACGGGTCCGAAAGCGGGCGGCGCGTTGTACTTGCAGCGCTTGCTGGCGACGCGTCCGGCCGGTTTGCCGAAGTCGCTCGCACAGGCATTGGTCGCGGATGTACCGCACGCTGCCGAAAACAGCGACAATCCGTCCGCTGCATTGACGGCGTATCGCGACTGGCTGATCGCCGAACAACAACCGGTGCTGGCTGCGCGCTGCGACGGCTATCTGTCGCATGTGCCCGCGGGCGCGACCGCGGTACTGTCGGGACCGACCGGCGAGCGCAATACGTACACGCTCGGCGCGCGCGGCACGGTGCTGTGCATTGCGTCTACGGCGAGCGGCGCGCGCGTGCAGTTTGCCGCGGCGCTGGCTACGGGAAATCGCGCGTTGTTCGAAGGCGCGGCTGGTGAACAATTGGTGGCGCAGTTGCCCGCGTCGCTGAAGTCACATGCGAGCGTGAAGAAGAGCGCCGATGCAACGTTCGACGCCGTACTGTTCGAAGGCGATAGCGACGAGCTGCTTGCGCTGGTCAAGGAAGTCGCGAAGCGTCCGGGCCCGATCGTGTCGGTGCAGGGCGTTGCGGCACGCGCGCTGGAAAGCGGCGACGAGGATTACGCGCTCGAGCGTCTGTTGACGGAACGCTCGGTCAGCGTGAATACGGCAGCAGCAGGCGGTAATGCGAATTTGATGACGATCGGTTGAGCGAACCTCATTGATCTTTTCAAAAAAACGGAAGCGGTACGGCGACCCCGAAACCGCTCCATCCACACCTGGTACCAAGGAGAAGCTATGCAACACAAGATGAAACAGCTGGCAGGCGCTGCACTGGTTGCAGCGATGTCGCTGGCGGGGACGGCCAATGCTCAATCGACGGAAGATGTGAAGGTCGGCTTTGCCGGCCCGATGACGGGCGCTCAGGCGCACTACGGCAAGGACTTCCAGAACGGCATCACGCTGGCAGTGGAAGACATGAACGCGACCAAGCCGGTGATCGGCGGCAAGCAAGTCCGCTTCGTGCTGGATTCGGCCGACGACCAGGCTGACCCGCGCACCGGCACGACGGTTGCACAGAAGCTGGTGGATGACGGCATCAAGGGCATGCTCGGCCACTTCAACTCGGGTACCACGATTCCGGCTTCGCGCATTTACGCGAACGCGGGCATCCCCGAAATCGCCATGGCGACGGCGCCTGAATACACGCAACAAGGCTTCAAGACCACGTTCCGCATGATGACGTCCGACACGCAGCAAGGTTCGGTCGCCGGTACGTTCGCGGTCAAGACGCTGGGCATGAAGAAGATCGTGATCGTCGACGACCGCACGGCCTACGGCCAAGGTCTCGCGGATCAGTTCGAAAAGGCAGCGAAGGCCGCGGGCGGCCAGATCGTCGATCGTGAATACACGAACGACAAGGCCGTCGACTTCAAGTCGATCCTGACCAAGCTGAAGTCGGTCCAACCGGATCTGATCTACTACGGCGGCGCGGATTCGCAAGCGGCACCGATGGTCAAGCAGATGAAGGCACTGGGCATCAAGGCGCCGCTGATGGGCGGCGAAATGGTCCACACGCCGACGTTCATCCAGATCGCGGGTGACGCGGCGAACGGCACGGTGGCATCGCTCGCCGGCCTGCCGCTGGAAGAAATGCCGGGCGGCAAGGACTACGTCGCGAAGTACAAGAAGCGTTTCAACGAAGACGTGCAAACGTACTCGCCGTACGCTTACGACGGCGCAATGGCCATGTTCGACGCAATGAAGAAGGCGAACTCGACCGATCCGGCCAAGTACCTGCCGGTGCTCGCGAAGACCTCGATGCCGGCGGTGACGTCCGCGAATCTTGCGTATGACAGCAAGGGTGATCTGAAGAACGGCGGCATCACGCTGTACAAGGTTGTCGACGGCAAGTGGACGACGCTGCAGAGCGTGGGTGGGAAGTAAGCAGCTTTTCTGCTAGAGCACCCGGCTGCCGCGTGATGGTTTGACGTGGCAACCGGTGCAAAAAAAGCCCTGCGGTTCAAAAACCACAGGGCTTTTTATTTGGTACTTCGCGACGTCGCATGCAGATGGCACGACAACGCAATTACTCCCCTCGCATCTTCCTCCCCTGCTCCCTGATCTGCTCCAACGTCGCACCCGGCGTGCTCGCTTCCTGCGGCATACGAATCTCGATCACCGCCGCGCGCTTCGCTTCAAGCGAACGCTTTAGCGCAGGCAGAAAATCCTCAGTCCGTTCCACCGTTTCACCGTGCGCGCCGAACGAACGCGCAAACGCTGCGAAATCCGGATTCGTGAGTCCGGTGCCATGCACACGGTTCGGATAATGCCGCTCCTGATGCATGCGAATCGTCCCGAAGTGACTGTTATTCACCACGATGAAAAGCACGTGCAGGTCGTACTGCATCGCCGTCGCGAGTTCTTGCGCGGCCATCATGAAGCAGCCGTCGCCGGCCAGCGCGACCACAGCGCGTTGCGGATACATCGACTTCGCCGCGATCGCCGCCGGCACGCCGTAGCCCATCGCGCCACTCGTCGGCGCAAGCTGCGAACGGTAATGGCGATACGAGAAGTGCCGATGCAACCACGTCGCGTAATTGCCCGCACCGTTGGTGAGAATCGCGTCGTCGGGTAGATGCGCGCGCAACTGCTGGATCACTTCACCCATCTGCACGTCGCCGGGGATCTGACGTGGTTTGCGCCAGTCGAGATACGCCTGATGCGCCTCGCTCGCCGCGCCCGACCAGGCGAGTTGCTCGGACGACGGCTCCAACTCTGCGAGCATCGCTGCCAACTCCGGCATGCCGGAAACGATCGGCAGATCCGCCGCATACACGCGGCCCAATTCCTCCGCACCTTGATGCACATGCACGAGCGTTTGTTTGGTCTTCGGAATGTCGAGCAACGTGTAGCCATTGGTCGTCGCTTCGCCCAAACGCGGTCCGATTGCGAGCAGCACATCGGCGTCGCGGATACGTTGCGCCAGCGCCGGGTTGATGCCGAGGCCGACGTCGCCCGCGTAATTCGGATGCTCGTTGTCGAGCGTATCCTGAAAGCGGAACGCGAGGCCGACCGGCAATTGCCAGTTTTCGACGAAGCGTCGAAAGTCCGCGCACGCAGCAGGCGTCCAGCCGCTGCCGCCCGCAATCACCATCGGCCGTTGCGCGCCTTCGAGCAATACGCGCAACTTCTCGATCTGCGCCGCCGACGGTGACGCCGCGACGCGCTGATAAGCCGGCGCGCCGGCCACGGCTTCGCATGCATCGCTCAACACATCTTCCGGCAACGACAACACCACGGGCCCGGGACGCCCGGAAGTCGCCGTGTGAAACGCATGGCTCAGGTATTCGGGAATGCGCTTCGGATCGTCGATTTGCGCGACCCACTTCGCCATCTGGCCGAACATGCGCCGATAGTCGATTTCCTGGAATGCCTCGCGGTCGAGATGCTCACGCGCGCATTGGCCGATCAGCAGAATCATCGGCGTGGAATCCTGAAACGCCGTGTGCACGCCGATCGATGCATGCGTGGCGCCCGGCCCGCGTGTGACGAGTGCGACGCCTGGCCGGCCGGTCAATTTGCCGACGGCCTCCGCCATATTCGCCGCAGCCGCTTCGTGACGGCAAACAATGGTCTGGATACGTTCGGTTTCGTCGTGCAGCGAATCGAGCACAGCGAGAAAACTCTCGCCAGGCACACAGAAAACACGTTCGACGCCGTGCGTAAGCAAAGCATCGACGACGAGACGCGCGCCAGTGGTTTGAGCGGCGGCGGAACCGGAAACAGGAGCATTCGGCTGCGACATTGCGATGAAGCCTCCAGGCAGTGCATGAGTGCGGTGTGAGAATGCCGCCATCGGCAGGACGCTTGCCGATGCGGCGCTTCAACAGCTTACGCCGAGCGCGGCAGCGCTGTCACGGCGCAGCGCAACCTTGGTGCTCGCGCATGACGCGCCATGCAAATAAAAAACGCGGGCCTTATAGCCCGCGTCGTTGTGGTCATTTGCCGTAAAGCGCGCAACTCAACACTCGACGATATTCACCGCCAACCCGCCGCGCGACGTTTCCTTGTACTTGGTCTTCATATCCGCGCCGGTTTCACGCATTGTCTTGATCACCGAGTCGAGCGACACGTAATGGCTGCCATCGCCGCGCAAGGCCATGCGCGCCGCATTGACCGCCTTCACCGATGCCATCGCATTGCGTTCGATGCACGGAATCTGCACCATGCCGCCGACCGGATCGCACGTCAGCCCGAGGTTATGCTCCATGCCGATTTCCGCAGCGTTTTCGACCTGCCGCGGCGTGCCACCCATGACTGCGGCGAGCGCGCCCGCCGCCATCGAACACGCGACGCCCACTTCGCCCTGACAACCCACTTCGGCACCGGAAATCGACGCGTTCAGCTTGTACAGAATGCCGATCGCCGCGGCGGTCATCAGGAAGTCGATCACGCCTTGCTGATTCGAGCCCGGCATGAAGCGCGTGTAGTAATGCAGCACGGCCGGGATGATGCCGGCCGCGCCATTGGTCGGCGCCGTTACCACGCGTCCACCGGCGGCGTTTTCTTCGTTGACGGCGATCGCGTACAGATTGATCCAGTCGATCATCGACAGCGGATCGCGCAACGCCAGCTCCGGATTGCCCGACAGCGCGCGATACAACTGCGGCGCGCGGCGCTTCACCTGGAACGGACCGGGCAAGTTACCGTCGGCATCCGGATTGTTGATGCCGCAACCCCGCGATACGCACGATTGCATCACGTCCCAGATCTTCAGCAAGCCCGCGCGCGTCTCTTCTTCCGTATGCCAGACGCGCTCGTTTTCCCACATCAGTTGGGCGATGCTCTTGCCGGTCGATTCACACAGCGCGAGCAATTCGTTGCCGCTGCGAAACGAGTGCGGCAGTTGATCGACGGCGCTCAGCACCTTCGTGTTCGGCGCGCCGGCCGTCACCACGAACCCGCCGCCCACCGACAGATAGGTCGACTCGCGCAACGTCTCGCCCTGCGCGTCGAACGCGCGCAACTTCAGGCCGTTCGGATGTTCGGGCAGCGCCTGACGATAAAACGAAATGTGATCCTTCTGCACGAACGGCACCTCGTGCGTGCCGAGCAGTGCCAGCTTGCGGGACACGCGTACTACCTCAAGCCGCTGCGCGATCGTGTCCGGGTCCACGGTGTCGGGCGCGTCGCCCATCAGACCGAGCATGACGCCGCGATCAGTGCCGTGCCCCTTGCCCGTCGCGCCGAGCGAGCCGTACAGATCCACTTTCACCGATGCGGTCGCAGCGAGCAGCCCATCGCGTTCGAGCCCCTGTGCGAACATCAGCGCCGCGCGCATCGGCCCGACCGTATGCGAACTGGACGGGCCAATGCCGATTTTGAAGAGGTCGAACACGCTGACTGCCATTTACTGCTCCCTGCTGATGATGAGTTGGTTTACCGCGCCGACAGCGGCAAACACACGGCGAGCCACGCGGGCGGCGTCGGTGCGAGCTGTAGCGCGATCGGCGTATAGCGCCCGTCTAGGCGCGCCGCCAGGTGAAACAGTTCCGTCGCGTTCTTCGGGTCCCACTGACCCGAATAGCCGGGCAAGCCAGCCTCGCGACGTCTTGCATCGAACGGAACGCTCGAATGCACGAATTCCTCATGCGTCTTGCCGCCGGCCGCATACGGCTCCAGCCAGTTGAGCGCGGCTTGCAGCGAGGCGCCGTCCGCGCCCTTTTCCGGCAGCCAGTTACGGTTATGGCGGCGCGCGGCGAGCGCGGCTGTCACGAGCGGCTGCAAATCGTACGTGACGTAATGCAACGCGTCGCGTTCGCTGAAATCGATCGTCGAACCATCCGGCTCGATGTTGTCGCCGATATGCTCGACGAACAGACGCTGCGCCGCGTTGATCATCTTGCGGTTGTCGAGCGTGAACGCGGCCATCGCAATCAGTTTGATCCGATGGCTCTGCCAGTTGTTCCTGAACGTGCCCTTGAGCGGCCGCGGCTGCGCATCGATTTGCCCGATGTAGCCGTTAGCGAGTTTCGTCAGGAACGCCATCGACGCATTGCGCGTTTTCACCGGCAAAGCGCTTGCTGTCATGTCGTACGCGAGAATCAGTCCTTCGAAACGGGTTTCGTCGATCGGATTGAAGCTCGGTTGATAGGTCGTGACCCAGGCGAACAGCAAGCGGTCGACCAGCTTGAGATAACGATCGTCGCTGGTGGCGCGCCAGGCGAGCGCGGCGTCGCGCAACAGATCGAGATCTTTCTCCGCTTCGACGCTCTGGTCGTAAATGCCTTCGTGCGGCAGCGTGCCTTCGGTATGCAGTTTCGCCAGCGCATGCGGCTGGTCGTTCAGATGGGCCTGCACATTGCTCACCAGCGCTTTCACGCCGGGATCGGCGTTCGTGCGTTCGCTGGTTTGCAGGGCGGGCGCCGCACAAAAATTCATCGCGGCCTGCGCTTGCCCCAGCGGCAGCAGCACGGCTGCGCCAGCCAACAGCAGCGTGCAGGCTTGCCGCCACGTCCGGGCTCGCCTTGGTTCGGTCCGGCTTTGCATCAATCGCACCTTTCGCGCCATGCGAAACTCCTCGTTAGGCTGATTCGGTGTGTGATGTTAGCCGTTTGCGGCCAGGAGCGACAGAGAACCGAGGACCGAACCACGCACCGCCCGGCCGCCTCTTTTCGAGGCAACGGGCGATACGCGGCAACGATCCAGCTTACTCGTAGTCGGCGATCGGCACGCAGGAGCAGAACAGGTTGCGGTCGCCGTACACGTTGTCCGCGCGGCCGACCGGCGGCCAGTACTTCTTCGCGATCAGCGTGGGCAGCGGATACGCTGCGGTTTCGCGCGCATACGCGTGCTTCCAGTCATTCGCGATCACCACCGCCGCCGTGTGCGGCGCGTGCTTGAGCGGATTGTCTTCGCGATCCGAGCGGCCTTCTTCGACGGCGCGGATTTCCTCGCGGATCGCGATCATCGCTTCGACGAAACGGTCGAGTTCTTCCTTCGATTCCGATTCGGTCGGCTCGACCATCAGCGTGCCCGGCACCGGGAAGCTCATCGTCGGCGCGTGGAAGCCGTAGTCGGCGAGACGCTTGGCGACGTCGTCGACGGTGATGCCGCTGGTTTCCTTGATCGGACGCAG
Organism: Paraburkholderia sediminicola; assembly: GCF_046027355.1. Taxonomy (GTDB): domain Bacteria; phylum Pseudomonadota; class Gammaproteobacteria; order Burkholderiales; family Burkholderiaceae; genus Paraburkholderia; species Paraburkholderia sediminicola_B. Next base: position 90,587 of record NZ_JAQQEK010000011.1, read on the forward strand.
ATCGAGAATGCATTCGTGCGCGACCAGTCCGCCCGGGCCCGAATACAGCACCGGATAGTGCGGCGCCAGTTTCTTGGCGACGTAGTTCGCGTTGAGGATCGCGGTTTCGGTCGCGGCGGTAAGGTTCTTCGCGCCCATCATCGCGATATACATCCACGAGATCGGCAGGATCGATGCCGAGCCGTACGGTGCGCCCGACACCGCGCCGATGCCGTTCGGCGCGCGTTCATAGCCCGACGAGATCTGGTTCGGCAGGAATTGCGCGAGATGCGCGCCGACCGCAACCGGACCGACGCCCGGTCCGCCGCCGCCGTGCGGAATGCAGAAGGTCTTGTGCAGGTTCAGGTGCGAGACGTCGCCGCCAAACTGGCCCGGCGCGGTCAGGCCGACCATCGCGTTCATGTTCGCACCGTCCACATACACCTGGCCGCCGTGCGCGTGCACGATCTCGCAGATTTCGCGGACGTTCTGCTCGAACACGCCATGCGTGGACGGATAGGTGATCATGATCGCCGCGAGTTTGTCGGCGTGCTGATCGGCCTTCTTCTGCAGGTCTTCGATATCGACGTTGCCTTGCGCGTCACATGCCACCACGACCACCTGCATGCCGGCCATCTGTGCCGACGCCGGGTTCGTGCCATGTGCCGAAGCGGGAATCAGGCAGACGTTACGATGCGCCTCGCCGCGCGACGCGTGATACGCGTGGATGATCAACAGACCGGCGTATTCGCCTTGCGAGCCGGCGTTCGGTTGCAGCGACACGGCAGCGTAGCCGGTAGCCGCGACCAGCATCTCTTCGAGCTGATCGATCATCTCGCGGTAGCCGACGGTTTGCTCAGCCGGTGCGAACGGATGGATCTGGCCGAATTCAGGCCACGTGACCGGCAGCATTTCCGAGGTCGCGTTCAGCTTCATCGTGCACGAGCCGAGCGGAATCATCGAGCGGTCGAGCGCGAGATCCTTGTCCGACAGGCTGCGCACATACCGCAGCATTTCCGTTTCCGAATGATGACGGTTGAACACATGGTGCGTGAGGTACGCGCTGGTGCGTTCGAGCGCGACCGGCACCGATGCGCTGTTCGACGCGGCGAGCTTTTCGTCGAGCGTGTCGACTTGCGGCACGTCCTTCGCGCCCGCGGCTTGCGCGAACACTTCAAGAAGATCGGCCAGATCGCGGCGCGTGGTGGTTTCGTCGATCGACAGGCCGACTTGCGTGTCGCTCACGCGGCGCAGGTTGATGCGCTTCGCTTGCGCGGCGTCGTGCAGCGCTTGCGTGCGCGCGCCGGATTCGAACGTGAGCGTGTCGAAGAAGGTTTCGTTGGCGAGCGTGTAGCCGAGTTGCTTCGCGCCTTCCGCCAGCAACGCGGCGATGCGGTTCACACGCAGCGCGATCGTCTTCAGACCGTGCGGGCCGTGATAGACGGCGTACATGCTGGCCATGATCGCGAGCAGCGCTTGCGCGGTACACACGTTCGAGGTGGCCTTCTCGCGGCGGATATGCTGTTCGCGCGTTTGCAGCGCGAGACGCAGCGCGGGGTTGCCTTGCGCGTCGACGGTCACGCCGACGAGGCGGCCCGGCATCTGACGCTTGAATTCGTCGCGCACCGCGAGGTAAGCCGCATGCGGGCCGCCGAAGCCGACCGGCACGCCAAAGCGCTGCGTATTGCCGACGGCCACGTCCGCGCCCCATTCGCCCGGCGGCGTGAGGACGGTCAGCGCGAGCAGGTCGGCGGCGACCACCACGTGGCCGCCCGCTGCATGAATTGCTTCGGTGAGCGCGCGGTAGTCGCGCACGTCGCCGTTCACGCCCGGGTATTGCAGCAGCACGCCGAACGCATTCGCGCTCGCCGCTTCCGCAGCCGGGCCCACTTTCACTTCGATGCCCACCGGCGTGGCGCGCGTCTTCACCACTTCGATGGTTTGCGGCAGCACGTCGTCGGCCACGTAAAACACATTCGACTTCGGCTTGCCGATGCGTTGCAGCAGCGTCATCGCTTCAGCCGCGGCCGTCGCTTCATCGAGCAGCGATGCATTCGAAATCGCCAGACCCGTCAGGTCGACGATCATCTGCTGGAAATTCAGCAGCGCTTCCAGACGGCCCTGCGAAATTTCCGGCTGATACGGCGTGTACGCGGTGTACCACGCCGGATTTTCCAGCACGTTACGCAGGATCACCGTCGGCGTGTGCGCGTTGTAATAGCCCTGCCCGATGTACGAGCGGAACACCTGGTTCTTATCCGCGAGTTCGCGCAGCGCGGCGAGCGCTTCCGCTTCGCTCTTCGGTTGCGTGAAGGGGCCGAGCGGCAGCGTTTCGGTGCGGCGGATCGTCTTCGGAATGACGGCGTCGATCAGCGCGGCGCGCGACGCGAAGCCGAGGGCTTCAAGCATCGCGTGCTGGTCGGCCGCATCCGGGCCGATGTGCCGTTCGGCGAAGGCGTCATGCACTTCGAGCGCGGCGAGCGAGAGAGGAGTGCGGTTCATCAGACGATCCGGGTGTTCGAGCTTCATGGGTGTTCCTGGCGGTGCGGCTGTCCCCCTGAAAAGGACGCGCCGCACCTGTCGGGTTAAACGTAAAGGTTAATCAGGCGCCGATTGACTTGGTGTACGCGTCGGCGTCGATCAGACGATCCTGCGTGGCGTCCGCAGCCGGCTTGATCTTGAAGAGCCAGCTTTCGTACGGCGTGCTGTTGACCGAATCAGGCGTGTCGGCCACGGCGGTGTTGGCTTCGATGATTTCGCCCGAGACCGGCGCGTAAATATCCGAAGCGGCTTTCACCGATTCGATGACAGCGACGGTGTCGCCTGCCGTGACGGTCTTGCCCAGTTCCTGGACTTCGAAGAAGACGATATCGCCGAGCGCTTCCTGCGCGTGGTCGGTGATGCCGACCGTCAGCGTGCCGTCCGCTTCGGTGCGGACCCACTCGTGCGATTCGGTGTATTTCAGATCGGCCGGGATGCTCATCGGATGCTCCTATGCGGTGTGATTCGGTAGTGACTTGAAAAAAGTGGACGCACGCGCCGGTTGCTTAAACCGCGAGCACTTTGCCGTTGCGCACGAACGGCAGTTTTACCACGCTTGCAGGAACGTTTTTGTCGCGAATCTGAACGTGCACGGTGTCGCCCGGCTGCACGCCCTTGGGCACGCGTGCGAAAGCGATCGATTCCTGCATGGTCGGCGAAAACGTGCCGCTGGTGATTTCGCCTTCGCCCTGCGGCGTGACGACTTTCTGATGAGCACGCAGCACGCCTGCCGCCTTGCCGTTTTCCTTCAGCAGGATCAGGCCGACGAACGCGGCTTGCGAACCGTCCGCTTCCAGCTTGCCCTTGCCGACGAAGTCGCGCGGCGACGTGAGGTCGACCGTCCAGGCGAGGCCGGCGTCGAGCGGCGAGACGTTGTCGTCCATATCCTGGCCGTACAGGTTCATGCCGGCTTCGAGGCGCAGCGTGTCGCGCGCGCCGAGACCGGCCGGGCGCACGCCTTGGGCTTGCAATGCGTTCCACAGCGCTTCGACGTGATCCGCCGGCACGATGATTTCGAAGCCGTCTTCGCCGGTGTAGCCCGTGCGCGCGACGGTCAATTCGCCAAAGGGCGTGTCTTCGATACGGGCGGCGTTGAAGGGCTTCAAAGCTTCCGTGGCGGCGCGCGCGGCCGGTACCGTTTGCCAGACTTTTTCGCGGGCGTTCGGGCCTTGCACCGCGACGATCGCGTAATCGCGGCGCGGCGTGATGGTCAGGCCGAAGCCGCCTTCGGCGTTGAGCTGGCCGAACCAGGCGATGTCTTTATCAGCGGTGCCGGCGTTGACGACCACGCGGAAGTGATCTTCGCCGAAGTAATAGACGATCAGGTCGTCGATCACGCCGCCATTCGGGTTCAGCAGGCAGGAGTACAGCGCGCGGCCGGGCGTTTGCAGCTTGGCGACGCTGTTCGCCAGCGCATATTCGAAGAAGGCGCGCACGCGCTCGCCGGTGAAATCGACGACGCACATGTGCGAGACGTCGAACATGCCGGCGTCGGTGCGCACGGCGCGGTGTTCGTCGATCTGCGAGCCGTAGTTGACGGGCATGTCCCAGCCGCCGAAATCGACCATGCGGGCATTGAGCGCACGATGGGTGGCGTTGAGCGGGGTGTGTTTGAGTTCGGTCATGGGGCCTCGGGCATCTCGCGAAACAAAAAAGGCCATGCGGCGCTACGCCTCGCGGCCTTCTGGCTGCGAGCGATGCGTTGCATGGCCCCTCTGTCCTCGATACCTGAGAGATTGCGTTGCCATGAGAACGTGAGTCCGTCACGGTGAAACGCGCGCCCCTTCGGTGGGCAGCCTGCCAGAATCCGCTCGATTAAACGATGCAGACGGCTACTGCCGCTCTCCAGAGTGCGAAAAACCGGTGCCTCGATGTTGCCTGGACGCGGGTTTTTCGACGCGGTCGGTCCTTTTGCCTGAGAGTTTGCGGGTGTGCCCCTTCGGCGGCGCGGCCTGCGGTTTTCTGCGGCCAGCACGCTCTCCCGACGCGTGCGGCGAATGTACGCGAGGGCCGGGGGCTTGTCAAATAAAGGCCCGCGAGCGGCGCGGCGGTTGACGCACCGCCTTCGCACCTGTCAAAAAAAGCGCGGGACGTGATCCCCGCGCTCGTGCTGCTTCGGTGCTGGAGTTGGAATTGATACTGGCGCGATTATTCGCCGATGGCGTGTGCCGCGTTGTCCAGTTCCTGATTCAGCACGCGTTGTTCGTCGCCGGACAGGCCGCCGCCGTGTTGCGCGGCCATGTCGTGCGCTTCCTGACGGATCACGTCGAGGCGATGGTGCAGCGCGCCGCCTTGGGGCGGCGGGTAATAGCCCTGATTCACGCGGTTGTCGATCCGGCGGCTGAGATTGTCGATGCGGCCGTCGACCTGGCGCAGGCGCTGATCCGCGATCTGTTGCGGGTTGGGACGAGGCGCCGGCGCGGGTTGAGGCGACACCACGCAGGCGGCGAGAGAACTGAGCAAGGCGCACGCGGCGAGCGCGCGGATAGGACGAGGCATGGACTCTCCGGAAGTCATTGTCGTTTTGTGGTGCTACCCCGGTAGCAACGGATGACTGCCGGGCCGCGCTGACCGGCAGCGCGGCCTTATTTGTAACGTTATGTTCCTTTCGGGCTTGTCAGGGTCTTGGCCTGCGCGACGCAGGCGGCGAGTGCCGTTTTAGGTACACAAACCGTTTCGCCACGCAGGCAAAGCGCTCAGCGAATTCGCTCGAACGGCAGCCGGGCGCCTTCTTCCGAACTTCGCGCGGCAAGCTCGATAACCGTCATGACGTCGACGGCGTCCTGCGCGCTGACCGGGAATTTCACGCCGTTCTGGATCGCGTCGGCCACCGCGATATAGAACCCGGCGTAGTCGCCATTGCGCGTCGGCAACTCGCGCTCGACTTCCTGATCGCCTTCCTGCACGCGCAGCACACCTGCGGCATTGCCGGCGCCGAAACCGTCGTCGCCCGGCCGCAGGGCCGCCTTCAACTGATCTTCTTGCGTGTCGAGGCCGTATTTCATATAGCTGCCGCGCGTGCCGTGGATGGTGAAACGCGGCGCGACCAGCGCCGTCAACGCGCTGGCGTGCAGCACCACTTCGAACTCACCGTAGCCGAGCTGGATATGCACGTAGTCGGGCGCGCCGGCGTCGTCGCGATGTGTGCGCACTGTTGCCGACACGGTTTGCGGCGCGCCGAACAGCGCCAGCGTCTGGTCGATCAGATGCGGCCCGAGGTCCAGCAGCAAGCCGCCGCCGCGCGACGCTTCCTCGCGCCAACGCTGCCGCACCTCCGGCCGGAAGCGGTCGAAGTGCGATTCGTATTGCGTGATCCGTCCCAATTCACCGCTCGCGAGCAGATCGCGCACGGTCAGAAAATCGCCGTCCCAGCGACGGTTGTGAAACGGTATGAAGAGTTTGCTGCGGGCGAGCGCGATGTTGGCCAGCGTGTGGGCGTCGGCCGCGTTCAGCGTGACCGGTTTGTCGACCACCACGTGCTTGCCCGCTTCCAGCGTGCGGCGCGCCAGGTCGAAGTGCGTGTCGTTCGGTGTGGCGATCACGATGCAGTCGATTTCCTCGAGCGCCAGCAGCGCGTCGAGGTCGGCCACCACCTTCGTGTGCGGATAGTCGGCGAGCGCGCGCTCCGGCTGGCTCGTGGCAATGGCCGCGACGCTTGCGCGGCCGCAGTGCTCGATCACCGGCGCGTGGAAGGTCGCGCCAGCGAAACCGTAACCCATCAATCCAATCTTCAGCGATGCGGACATGCGTGTCTTCCTGCAAAAACGGCGCGCCGCTTTGCCACCGCGGCGACGGCGCGCAACACCGCAATTGTGGCATGTCCTGAAGGTGGATCGTCGGCGTCGTGGTGGGCGTCGGTCGCAGCTATCTGTCAGCACAATCGTGTTAACATCGCTCCTCTCGCGCGAACCGCGGCGGGCCGGAACAACCTCGCACCGCGCGGGGCGCCCGTTCCAGCCGCCGGGGCCGCGCAGCATGCCCCCGGGCCTTCGGCCGGCAATCGCCGCGCCGCTACGCCCTCAACCGCCGCTTTCAACCGCTTTACCCATCCACAGACGATGTCCGCAGGCCTGAACCCCGCTCAAAATGAAGCGGTCCGTTATCTTGACGGTCCGTGTCTCGTGCTCGCCGGCGCCGGCAGCGGCAAGACGCGCGTGATCACGCAGAAGATCGCGCACCTGATCGAGGCCAAGGGCTTCGAGCCGCGCCACATCGCCGCCGTCACGTTCACGAACAAGGCCGCGTTGGAAATGCGCGAGCGCGTGGGCAAGCTGCTCGAAGGCAAGACGCTCACCACGCCCGGCAAGGAAGGCCGCAAAGTGCCCGTCAATCAGTTGACGGTCTGCACTTTCCACTCGCTCGGCGTGCAGATTCTGCGGCAGGAAGCGGAGCACGTCGGCCTGAAGCCGCAGTTCTCGATCATGGATTCCGACGACTGCTTCGGCATGATCCAGGAGCAGGTCGGCTCGACGGACAAGGGGTTTATCCGCAAGATCCAGTCGATCATCTCGCTGTGGAAGAACGGCATGATCATGCCCGAGCAGGCGATCGCGATCGCCGCGAACGAGGACGAACATCAGGCCGCGATCGTCTACCGCAATTACGTGGCGACGCTGCATGCGTATCAGGCGGTCGATTTCGACGACCTGATCCGTCTGCCCGCCGAACTCTTCGAAAAGAACGAGCAGGTGCGCGACCGCTGGCAGAACAAGCTGCGCTATCTGCTGATCGACGAGTATCAGGACACCAACGCCTGCCAGTACGAACTGGTGAAGCTGCTGGCCGGCAAGCGGGCGGCGTTCACGGCGGTTGGCGACGACGATCAGGCGATCTACGGCTGGCGCGGCGCGACGCTCGAAAATCTCGGGCAGCTCAGCAAGGATTTTCCGAAGCTGCATCTGATCAAGCTGGAGCAGAACTACCGCTCGACGGTGCGCATTCTGACCGCCGCGAACAACGTGATCGCGAACAATCCGAAGCTGTTCGAAAAGAAGTTGTGGTCCGAGCACGGCATGGGCGACACGATCACCGTCACGCCGTGCAACGACGAAGAGCACGAGGCCGAGTCCGTGGTGTTTCGTCTGTCGGCGCACAAGTTCGAGCGGCGCGCGAATTTCCGTGACTACGCGATCCTGTATCGCGGCAATTTCCAGGCGCGGATCTTCGAACAGGTGTTGCGGCGTGAGCGGATTCCGTATGTGCTGTCAGGCGGCCAGTCGTTCTTCGACAAAGCCGAGATCAAGGACATCTGCGCGTATCTGCGTCTGATCGCCAACGCGAACGACGACCCCGCGTTCATCCGCGCGATCACCACGCCGCGGCGCGGCGTCGGCAATACGACGCTCGAGGCGCTCGGCTCGTTCGCGGGCCAGGCCAAGGTGTCGCTGTTCGAGGCGGTGTACATGGGCGGCATCGAGGCGCGTCTGTCGCCGCGGCAGATCGAACCCATGCGCGTGTTCTGCGACTTCATGCAACGCCTCACCGATCGCGCCGAGAAGGACGCCGCCGGCACGCTGCTCGACGAGCTGATGGACGCGATCCACTACGAGGCCTATCTGTACGATGCGTTCGACGAACGTCAGGCGCAGTCCAAGTGGCAAAACGTGCTGGAGTTCATGGAGTGGCTCAAGCGCAAAGGCACCAAGGCTGAGCCCACGGGCGCGGCGGCCGACGAAGCCACCGGCTACGACACCGCCGACGGTCTTGGCGACACCGGCAAGAGTCTGCTCGGCCTGATCCAGACGGTGGCGCTGATGTCGATGCTCGAAGGCCGCGAGGAAGATCCCGACGCGGTGCGGCTTTCGACGGTGCATGCGTCGAAGGGACTGGAGTATCCGCACGTGTTTCTGGTGGGCGTCGAGGAAGGCATCATGCCGCATCGCGGCGGTCCGGACGACGAGCCGATCGACGACGCGCGCATCGAGGAAGAACGCCGCCTGATGTACGTGGCGATCACGCGTGCGCAACGCAGCCTGCATCTGAACTGGTGCAAGAAGCGCAAGCGCGCGAGAGAGACGGTGGTGTGCGAGCCGTCGCGCTTCATTCCCGAAATGCTGCTCGACGACGCCCCGCCGCCGACACCCGAAGAAGCGCCGATGTCGCCGAAAGACCGGCTCGCGAGTTTGAAGGCGCTGTTGCAGAAGCCTTGAGCGGCGCTATGAACGCTGAGTCCGCGGTGGCCCGGGATAGCGCCTAACCTGGCGCATAACGCGAATCGCGCAGGCCTGTCTGCCAGCTGAGACATAGAAAAATCCCTGCACCGCGTTGCCGCGGTGCAGGGATTTTTTTGTAGTGCGGCAAACGCTGCGGGCGTTTTACTTGGCCGCGCTGACCATGTAGTCGACGGCGGCTTTCACGTCAGCGTCGGAGGCAGTCGAGCCGCCCTTCGGAGGCATCGCGCCCTTGCCGTGCAGCGCGTAGTTATAGACCGTGTCCATCGGCTCTTTCAGACGCGGTGCCCACGCTTCCTTGTCGCCCAACTTCGGTGCGTTCAGCACGCCGGCCGCGTGACAGGCCTGGCAAACCTGCTGATACAGCGCCTTGCCGGCTTGCGACGCGTCCGCGCTTTGCGTGCCGCCCGCTGCCGGCGCGGCTGCTTGCGGCACGCTCGCCATGGCGGCCATCGCTGCGGCGGCTTGGGCCGCACCCGCGTCCGAAGCGCCGGCCGGTGCTGCGGACGCTGCACCTGAAGCCGCCGCCGCTGCGCCCACCGCTGGCTGAGCCGGTTCAGGGAAACTTCCGCCGGAATTGTTCGCCATGTAAGCGACCGCGCGGGCGATTTCGAAATCGCTGTAGTCGTCCGGACTGGTGCCGCCGCGCGGCGGCATCGCACCTTTACCGATGAGCGCCGTGTGCAGCAGCGTATCGAAGCCTTGCGCGATGCGCGGCGCCCAGTCGGCGGTATTGGTGAATTTCGGTGCGCCTGCCGCACCCGACGCGTGACACGCGGAGCACACGGCCTTGTAGACTTCCTCGCCGCTCTTGTAGACGCGCGGCGCGTTGGCGTCGCGAATGTCGACCTGGGCGAATGGCTTGATGCGGGCGGTGACCTCGGCTTCGGAGAGAGAGTCGGTGCCGGCGCCGGTGCGCGTCGAATTGTCGACGTAGATCACTAGCAGAACGATGATGACGATCGGTACCGCAAAACTGGCAATGATCGCGGCGAGAAGCTGCCCGGGGGTTTTGATCGGGGCTCCGTGTGGTGCTTCGCTCATGCTTGTCTCGTCTCCGTGGGTATGTGAGCGGTACAGCGTGACGGCAACTTCTTGTTCGTTAATCAGCCACGGACGATTATAGACGGAACATTTCGACGGCGGCGAGGGGCGCGGCGAGGTGTTCAGCAGGCGTTTACCCGCATCGCGTGGGTCGTCCGAAAGGCGTCGGATGCCGCCATTGCGGCCGTCCGGTGGACGGTGTGACCGAAACCGGGTATCCTTTCGGTCTCGCTTTGGCGTCGCATCCGTTCTGGTGCCGCGCTTTCGTGTTGAAGCGCCCGTAGCTCAATGGATAGAGTACTGCCCTCCGAAGGCAGGGGTTGCTGGTTCGATCCCAGCCGGGCGCACCATAAAGAGTCGATCTCGTTCAAGGGCTTACGCGGAATGCGCTAAGCCCTTTTGTTTTTTGCGGTCTTGTCGTGTTCGGACGAGTGCTGCCTAAACTCCAACATACCCGCATAGAGTTCGCCAGCGACGTTCTATGTACGATCTCGCGCGTCTTTGCAGAATCGTCCTAAAACTACCGTCATGTTTTGACCTGTGGGTTAAGAAGCCGACGTTTAAGCATCTGTCTGCGGAAATTTCGCATTGCCCCATCCTATCCGCTTAATTAGCATGCGACGGTCATGCGCATTGCATTACGCGTGAATATCCCCGGAGCGGCATTTCGACATTCGCTTCCCCTGATTAATAAAAGTGCTGCGAAAGTATTCGCGTGCCAATTGATTTTGCTTTGCAGGTCATGTACAGAATAACCCGGCTGGTTTTAACTGCATCGATCATGATGCTATCCAATATTGTCCACGCGCAGTCAGTGACTCCTCAAACAAGTGCAAGCGAGTTTGCCGGTCCCTATATGGGTTTCAAGGTGGGTGTGAATACCTCCGATGCCTCAGGCGTCGTCAATAAAGCATCGCACACCACGGTTTTCCCGGGTTTCACGGCGGGATATAACTTCGACGTCGACCGCTTCGTACTGGGCGCCGAGGCTTTCGCCGATCTGCACCACGGTTCGACAACATATAAAGACGGCGGAATCGATGCGAAATTCGGTATGCCGTTCAATCAATTCATGCCATATGCACGTGTTGGATTGACGACGGACTGGCCGGATGTACGTTTCCACTGGGGTCTAGGCGTCGAATATAAATTCGCCAAACACGTGAGCGCGGTGGGCGAATGGACAACCGACACCAGCAATCACGATGGCACCCGAAGGACAAACAACAGTTTCACAATCGGCGTGCAATATCACTTCAACTAACGCGCTGGCTTCGCGACTGCGTAGCTAACCTATTGAGCTTGAACAACCGCCGTCCCCGCAACAAGGTTGTTGAAAGCGCCCCCTGCCGTTAGAATCCCCCGGTCACTGGGGAGTAGCCTTCCTTCATCCATTGAAGGAGAGCGCGTCAACATACTTGGCCTGCGGGTCATGGCGCGTTCGACCGGGTCGGTTTGGCGAGACCATTGACGCACTGCCTCGTTCTGGTCGGACGGGCGGCGGTGCGTCATTGGTTTGTCATCTACGTCCGACCGCGGAGTTGCCCTGTGAAACATCGTCGTACCCAGCCAGTCTCCCCTGTTGTCCGTCCGCCGCACCGCGTCTGTGTGTATGCGGAGCGCCGCGCATGACCGGTCTCCTGTTCGAACTTGCCATCATGCTGGTCGTCATTCTGGTGGCGGCCGAGCTCTTCACCAATGCGCTCGAGCATCTGGGCGAACGCCTCAAGATTTCCGAAGGCGTGACGGGTTCGCTCTTCGCCGCCGTCGGCACCGCGTTGCCCGAGACACTCGTGCCGCTGCTCGCGATCGCCGGTGGCACGACGGATAGCGCGGTCAATCAGGAGATCGGCGTCGGCGCGATTCTCGGCGCGCCGCTGATGCTCTCCACCCTTTCCACTTTCCTCATGACGCTCGCGATTCTCGGTTCGCGCGGCGCGCGCGGCTGGGTCGCGCCGGAACGGACGGGTTTCACGCGCGACCTCAACTATTTCCTCTGCGCGTTCGTGCTGGCCGCCGCCGCGATGTACGTGCCGCATGAGCAGATGATCGTGCGCGCGCTCTTCAGCGTGGCGCTGGTCGGCGTGTACGCCACCTATGTGGTGATGACCTTCCGCGCATCGAATGACCTGGTCGATGCCGGCCACGGCACCGAAGCGCCGGGCAAGATGCTGATCTCGCGCCTCGGCGTGCCGACCAACCTCGCGACCATCGTGGTGCAACTGGCGCTCGCCGTCGCGTTGCTGGTGTGGGGCGCGGAAGGCTTCATCCATGGTGTGCGCGGGGTGTCGCAGGCGCTCGGCGTGTCGCCGCTGCTGCTCTCGCTGCTGATCATTCCGATCGCCACCGAGTTGCCCGAGAAGGTCAACAGCATTCTGTGGATTCGCCGCGGCAAGGACACGTTGGCGTTCGGCAACATCACCGGCGCGATGGTGTTCCAGGGCACCTTGCTGCCCGCGATCGGTATTTTGCTGACACCGTGGGTGCCGCGTATTGAAGTGGTGACCGGCATCGTGATCACGCTCGCCGCCGCGGCGTGGCTGCGGGTCAACGTGCGTGAGCGCGGCGTGCCGGTGTGGGCGTTGCTGGTTTGCGGCGTGCTGTATGCCGCGTATCTGGCGATTACGCTGAGTCGCTAGACGAGGCGCTAAAGCCAGTTATCGCGCGAAAACTCCGACAACCGCAGAAGGCCGCTCGCCAGCGGCCTTCTGCGGTTCAGGCTCAGTTCCTCGCAGGTGTCGCCGCCGCCGCCGTCGTCGCGCCTTCCGCTTTGAACACGGTCTTCCAATCCTCTTTCATATCGACGACAAGCCAGCCTTTCGCGCCCGCCTCGTCCAGACCTTTATCGAGCCTGCCGCTCTTCGCCGCTCGGTCGTACGCGTATTCGCGTTCCGCGTCCGTGTGATGCACGAGCGCGGCGAGGCGCGGGCCGTCGCCTGCCGAGGTCCATTCGAGCATTGGCGCGTCGCCGTCCGCGTTACCAAACGCGATCACCGGACGCCGGCCGATCACGCGATCAATGGCAAGCGGCTTGGCCGAGCCGTCGAGCAACGTGTCGATCTGCGCGAGACGCGTCAGCGAAACCGCGCCGTTGCTCTGGCCGTACCGATACTTGACGGTGCTCCCGATCACCTGCTCAGGCGGAATGCCGTACATCCGCTGAGCCACGTCGCGGACGAACTCGACGTCGCCGCCCGTCACCATATAGGTCTTGAAGCCGTTCGCGCGCAGATAGGCGAGCAACTCGAGCATGGGCTGATACGCGAGATCGGCGTAAGGCCGGTTGAAGCGCGGGTCGCTCGCGGAATCGAACCATTCGTGCACGAGTGCGGCGAACTGATCGCCCGTCATGCCGGCGTGGGCCGCCGCCAACACCCGCATCGATCCGGCGTCGCCGCTTGCCGCCACATTCCTGAGGTTGCCTTTGAGGATCGAGCGGAACGGCTCCTGGCGCTTCCATTCCGGATGCCGGCCGGCCACCGTCTTCACACGTTGCAGCGCGAACACCAGTTGCACCGAGGCGGGTTGCTCCGGCCACAGAGTGCCGTCGTTGTCGAACACGGCGATCCGGTCGGCACGCGGGATGAAGTCCTTGGATTCGGGCGTCGTCACCAGCGTGACGAAGTCGACGATCGAGCGTTTAGTCTTCGTGTCGTTCCATGACGCCAGCGCGGCGGCCGTCGATGCGCCGGCCTGCGACACCCCATCCTGGCGCGGCGTCACGGAGCAAGCGGAAAGAAAGACAACGGTGAAGGCAATGCAGTACCGGTGCAACGTGCGAATCATGAAATCCTCATCGAAAGCGGTGGGTCGAACTTCAAGCGAGCGCCAGTCTAATGGGCGAAGGCGGTTATTGCAGCCCTTGTGGGGTTTTTTCGACATGACGGGTGAACCTGCCCCGGCACAACAAAATGCCAATTGAATAAGCGGGGAAGTCGGACGAGATAGGACTGGCTTTCGGCCGTGTTACAAAATTATCTCTGTAATTCTTAGAATCGTTGCTAGTATTCCTAACGATGCCAGCGTGGTGAATCTTCTCCTTTCCGCATGCTTCGATTGATGCGGCGTTTCTCGTTTCAAGGAGCGCTCATGCAAGTCCTGTATCCAGCTGCGCCGCCTTTCCAGATTGTTCAAGTGACATAACGCGCTTCATTTGCGCGACTTAGCGACCGGCTGCGCGTGGCTGCCCGGATGCGCAAACACGCGCGAAATGAATTGGACTTAAATCGGTCACCCGAACGCCATTCCTGTGAAATGATTTTGCGTCAGGCAAAGGGAGGCGCTCGCTGATAAGAAATGCCCATAAAACGAGGCTCGATAATGGGTTACAGCTGCGCGTTTGGGGCGGGAGCGTTATGCGCCGCCGCGTTCGTGTCGTCGCCGGTCTTTGCTCAGGCATCCGCCGACGACGCCAATAAAAGCAATAACCCGCTCAATCTCGCCGCTTCATTCAACATCCAGAATTACTACACGCCGAGCGTGTTCGGCGCGAGTGCGCACACCAACGACCTGCTGCTTCGCCCCACCGTGCCGGTCGGCCCGAACAGCCTGATCGGCGTGCCGCAGATCTTCCGCGGCACCGTGCCGCTCAGCACGCGGCCCGATCCGAGCGGCGGCTACAACACCGGTCTCGGCGACCTCAATCTGTTCGACATCTTTCTGCTTTCGGAAGGCAGTGTGCAGCTCGGCGTGGGGCCGCTCGTCACCATGCCGACCGCGACCGACCCTAGCCTCGGCACCGGCAAGTGGCAGGCGGGTCTTGCCGCTGTCGCCGTGAGCGCCACCCGGGCGCGGCTGATCGGCGGCCTCGTGCAGTGGCAGCACTCGTTCGCCGGACAGAGCAGCCGGCCCACGACGCAATCGCTGACCGCGCAGCCCTTCGGCATCTTCAACCTGCCCGGCGGCTGGTACATCCGCTCGACCGGCACGTGGACGTTCGATCTGCAGCACGGCAGCTACTACATCCCCGTCGGCCTCGGCGCGGGCAAGGCATGGAAGGGCGGTTCGACGATCTATAACGCATTCATCGAGCCGCAATACTCGGTCGCGCATTCCGGCGCGGGCGTGCCGCAATTCACGATTTTCGCTGGCTTGAACATGACCTTCGGCAAATAGACGAGAACTCGAGGGAGCCTCGAAATGACGTTTTCAAAGCGCCTGGGAATCCAGGCATGCGTCGTCGGATTGACGCTGGCTGTGCTGCCGTACGTGCCTGCGATGGCGCAGACGAGCGCGCCGGCCGCCGCCGTGACCGCCTCGCCGGACGAAGCGCGCGGCATCGCACGCGATGCCTTCCTGTACGCCTATCCCATGCTGTTCAACTACAAGACGCTCTATCAGCAGGCGATCGATCCCACGTCGAAGTCGTACGTGGGCGGCTTCGGCAAATTCCGCAACTACTCGCGGCCGTACGGCCCCGAGAACAAGGAAATCGTCACGCCGAACAACGACACGCCATATTCGTGGGCATGGCTCGATCTGCGCCGTGAACCGTGGGTGCTGACGGTGCCGGCAGTGCCGAAAGAGCGCTACTACGTGTTTCAGTGGATCGACCTGTTCACCTATAACTTCGCGTACGTCGGTTCGCGCACTACGGGCAATGACGCGGGCCACTATCTGTTCGCCGGGCCAAACTGGCACGGCGACACGCCAAAAGGCATCGACAAGGTGTTCCGCTCGGAGACCGATCTGATTCTGACGCTCGGCCGCACGGCGCTTAACGGCGCGAGCGACGTCAAGAACGTGCAGGCGATTCAGAAGCAGTACAGGCTCACGCCGTTGTCCGCCTTCGAACACACGGGCGCGCCGCCGCCTGCTCCGAAACTGACCTTCCCGAAATGGGACGAAGCCAAAGCGACCTCGGTCGACTTCATTGGCTACCTGAACTTCCTTCTGCAGTTCACGCAGCCGCCCGCGCCGTCTGAGCGTGAATTGATGGCGCGTTTTGCGAAGATCGGCATTGCGCCGGGCGCACCGTTCGACCCAGCCGCTTTACCAGCCGAGACTCGCGCGGCGCTCGAAGCGGGCGTCGCCGACGGCAAAACCGCATTGGCCGACGCGGAAAAGCGCACCACCAGTTCCTTCAACCTGTTCGGCAGCCGCGCCGACCTGAAAGACGACTACACGACGCGCGCCGTCGCCGCGGCGATGGGCATCTACGGCAATACGAAGGAGGAAGCCGTATACGTCGGTACACACGTGAATGCCGAGCATCAGCAGTTGGTCGGTTCGCAGCCCTACGTCCTGCACTTCGACAAAAAGGACCTGCCGCCGGCAAAGTTCTTCTGGTCGATGACGCTTTACGACTTGCCGGCGCGTCACCTGGTGGCGAATCCGATTCACCGTTATTCGATCGGCGATCGCACCCAGGGTTTGAAATACGGTGCGGACGGCTCGCTGGATATCTACGTGCAGAACACGCCGCCGGGCGCCGCGCAGATGCCGAACTGGCTGCCTGCTCCGACCGGCGCGTACGATCTGATTACGCGAATCTACGGGCCGGACCAGACCGTGCTCGACGGCAGCTGGACGTTTCCGACACCGCGGAAGCGCTGAGGCACGCATGGACGACCCGGACATCGACATGCACAGGAAGGCGGCGACTTGGGTGACGGCGGCCGTGCTGGCGTCGGTCGCCGCGCCGATCCTTGCGAAGACGCAGCCGCGTCCGTGGTCTGCCGCGACGGCCGGCGCGGCGTCTGTACCCGGTCCGGTGGCGGCCGATACGATGTCCGAGGAATACGCGCGCCTGGTGGCGCGCCAGACCTATTTCTGGGCGTGGCCGCTGGTGAATGTCTACCGTCGTTTGCTGGCGATGCAGCAGGTGCCGCGGCCGGGGCTGAACGGCGGCGTCGTACCGGTCGCTCCGCCCAACCGCCTCGCGATGCTGCGCGATTATGTTCAACCGCAAACGCGGCGCGTTGCCTGCCCGAATCGCGATGTGATCGACGGTTACGCGATGCTCGATCTGCGCACCACGCCGGCGATCGTTCAGGTACCGGATTTCGGCAGACGCTTCTGGGTCTATCAGGCCGTCGATCTGCGCACCGACAGCTTCGCGAGCCTCGGCAGGATGTACGGCACGCGGCCGGGGTTTTATTTGTTGGCCGGGCCGGACTGGCACGGCCCGGCGCCGAAGGGCATCCGCCAGATGTTCCGCTCGCCCACCGCGATAGGCATGCTGATTCCGCGCGTGTTCATGGACGACACGCCGGAAGATCGCTTGGTGGTGCAGTCGCTGATTAGCAAAATCGGCGTGTATCCGCTCGCGGACTACGACGGCGAGTTCAAGGAAACGGACTGGTCGGCATTGCCCGGATTCGGCGCGGCCCGCAGTGCGACGCACGCAAGCGCGGAAGCGATCAAATGGGTCGATCCGAACCGCTTCTGGGACATACTGCCCGCCGTGCTCGACGAAGCGCCGCCGCATCATGGCGAAGAGGCGTTCTATGCGCAGGCGCGCGCGCTGATCGCCGCCGCGCGCCGCGACGAGGCACTCAGGAGCGCCGTCATCGACGAAGCGGCGAGGGCCGAAGCGGATCTGATCGCACCGCTCTCCAATTTCAATCTGTTCGGCAAGCGGCTTCCGGAAAACTGGAACACCTTCAGCAACGGTGCAGCCTTCGGTACGGACTACTACTCGCGAACGGCAATAGCGGCGTCGCATATCTTTGTCAACAAGGCCAACGAGATAAAGTGTTTTTATTCGGATGCCGATGCATCTGGCCAATGTCTTGATGGCAGCGGGCGCTACACTGTGACCTTTCATAAAGACCGGTTGCCGCCTGTCAAAGGCTTCTGGTCGCTGACGTTATATGACTCGCACCACTTTCTTTCACCCAACCCGCAAAACCGCTACACACTTGGCACCAGGAACAAAGACCTGAAGTTCGACGCAGACGGCTCGCTCACGCTCCACGTGCAACACGCGAGACCCAGCGACGACAAGTTCGCCAATTGGCTGCCGGCGCCGGCCAACGAGGTGTTCTCCCTTTACTTACGCGCCTACTGGCCGCAGCAAGCGCTGCTGGATGGCAACTGGACGCCGCCGCCGATCGTGCGCGAAGCCTGACGCCTGCGCGCACGCGTGCAGTGCGGCTTGCCGACGCAGCCCGCCCAGATGCGGTTCTGGAGGAGTGAGAATGCCGAACTTCCATTCGATGAGGACGATTATGAGTCAACCTAACTGTTTCTTCGCAGCCAGGCGGCTCGTTGCCAGATTGTGCAAGGGGGCGCTTCTGACCACCGTCGGCGTGAGTTTCTCCCAAACGGCGTGGGCGACGGAAGGCGGCATAGGCCGTCCGATCACCGGCCAGCAGGTGACGCCGTACGGCGGCATCGTGCCGCCTACCAGCGACTGGATCGTGTCAGCCGCCACGATCTATTACGAAGGTTCGCTGGGCGCGAGCAAGTCGATTCCGATCGCCGGACAGGTCACGGCCGGCGTCAATGCGACGGCCGAATACACCATCCTCGCCGCGGTCAAGACGTGGGGCATCACGGTGGGCGGCTGGAACTTTGCGTCGTCGTTCGGGGTGCCGGTTCAGTACACCAACATCTCGTCGTTTCATGGTCGCTTGCCGGACGATCACGGTACCCAGTTCGCCGATTTCTTTTTTACGCCGGTCATTGCCGGCTATCACCTGACCAAGACCGACCATGTAGCGTTGAGCGTGCAGATCTATGCACCGACTGGCGCGTACAACTCAAATCGGCTAGCCAATGCCGGACAGAACACGTGGACCTTCACGCCGACTGTCGCCTACACAAAATTGCTGCCGAAGGAGAACATCGAACTGTCGTTGAATTACGGCCTCGAGTTCTACACGCCCAATAACGACACCCACTATCACAACGCGCCGGTCAGCGTGCTCGATCTGCTCGCGCTCAAGCGCTTCAGCAACGGCTGGGGCGTCGGCGTGGTGGGCGGCTACATCCAGCAGATCGGTCATGACAGCGGCGGCATTGCGGACATCGTCGGCGGCAGTCAGGGCCATTCCGTGGGCCTCGGGCCGATGATCACGTGGTCGGGCAAGGTGCAGAAAACGCCCATTTCGGCTGCGCTGCGCTGGGTCAACGAATTCAACACCAGCAACCGGCCGAAGGGTAACGCGGTGCAATTGTCGGTCAACGCGACCTTTCAGTAGCGCTGCCGCTTGCGAGGCGTGAGGCGCTCACTTCCAGGCGAGCATGAGGCGGGCTCGCGCGGCATTGCGGGCAACAGGGACATCGGGCGCGCCGTCGCGTGGAACAACGGCAACGTGGGATGCGAAGGATATCCATGGGATACCCTTCGCAGCCAAACCGAAATCCATCAGCCGCCTGTGCCGCGCTCGCAGATCACGTACACGCTGGAGCACAAGTCGGGATAGACACGCCCCAGCTCAAAACAGCCATCCAGATACTCGCTGGAAATGATGCCGGCCTGCAATGCCGCATCGATCTGGAAGTTGGCGAGACCCTTGAAAAAGACCCCGCCTTCGGTGACCGGGCGAAGCTTTGCCGCACGCAGATCGGCTCGCAGCGTATCGATCGAATACGTCACGCGATGACCGTGCGCGGCTTCCGCCGCCGTTACCGCCGCGTGATGGTCGATCAGTCCCATATTCACCGCGATTTGCCGGGATCCGGCGCGCGCATTCGGCGCAGCCACGAACAGGCGGCCACCTTCCGATAGCCAGCCACGGATCCGGCTCAGCACTTCGACCGGACGATCGAGGTGTTCGAGCGTATGGATCAGGAAGATGTTGTCGTAGCGTCGCGCGGGTTCGAAAGTCTCGAACGTCGAGTGATGGAATTTGACGGCGCCTTTCGTCTTGTCCGACGCAATGGAAATGCATTCCGCCGATGCCTCGACCACTTCCAGTGAATCGAAACGCTGCGTCAGGAGTCGCGTGAAGTTACCTTCGAAGCATCCCAGTTCGAGCGCATTGCCGCCGACGACGAACGGTGCGAATGTCCGAAGCATGTATTCATGCATCAGATAATCGAAGTCATAAGCGTAGCGATGTTCGGGATGATCTTTTGCTTCCGCGTCGTAGTCTCTGTTCATGGTCGTCAATCCTGTCCGCGTTGATAGAACCGCTGCTCCACCGGCACGTAAAACTCATCGAGCGACTCCGGCACCCGGGCGTTGAAGCCGAGCACCTGGCGCATCCATGCGTTGCAGCGGTCGAGATTGCGGTATCCGAACAGCCGCGCGTAGTCGAGCTGCGGCTTGAAGAAGGGGCTGGTGAACGTCAGTGTCAGCGCGCGGCGCGGCGCATCGGTGGTGTTGCGGCCGGTGGCGTGCCACATGCGTGAATCGAACAGCAGAACCGAACCGCGCACGCCGGTCGCGCGCGCCGCCTGCGCGTAGAAATGTTCGTCGGTGGGCTGCTGCTGGAGGTTTTGCGAGTGCGAAAGAATATGCGTCGCGCCATTGGCCAGCGTGAAATCGTCGAGCATCACCAATGCGTTCACCATGAAGCGCCGCGAGTCGGAGCCGAAGCGGATATCGCGATGCACGTTCTGCACGTAAGAGCGCGAGTCGCGCTCGTTGATCACGCCGCCGTATGAATTCAGAACGAAGTTGCCTTCAAAGTATCCTTTGAAAAGCGGCTCCAGCGCTGAGAGTTCCGCCAGCAATTCGACGTAGCTCGGGTCATCCATCAGCAGATGATGCAAGGTGCCGGCGCTGTTTTCCAGCACGCCGTTGCGTCGCCTGATCTGGTCGCGCAACGCGAGCGAAGGACCGAGCGCCTTCACCAGCGAATCGAGCAATTCGCTGCGAATCAGTCCGGGAAGCACCGTCCAGCCCGCCGTGGCGAGCGCGCTGTGGTGTTGAGTGTCAATCATGTTCATGAGTGGAGCGAGGCAACGGCAAAAGTAAAAGGCTCAGTGTCGATCGGCAGCCAGGATGGCCATTGGCATGACGTCGAGATAGCGGCCGCCTTTGAAGGCGGCCTGGCGTAAAAGACCTTCGGCGCGAAAGCCCACCTTCTCGTAGAGTGCGATAGCGCGCGCATTGGACGCGAGCACGGTCAGCGAAATACGGTTGAGGTTGAGGTCGCCGAATGCGTGTTCGAGCGTCTGGCGCGTGGCGGCCTCGCCGATGCCCCGGCCGCGAGCCGTCTCGGCGCCGATCTGAATCGAAAACTCCGCACAGCGGTTCACCCAGTCGATGCCCAGCAGATACGTCACGCCGACCACTTCCTGGGTAGACGCGAGACACACGGCGAGACGCACGTTATTTGCCCGGGAGCCGAGATAGCTATCGAACCATTTACTGTCGATCTCGGCGCCCACATACCGGAAGGCGCCACCCAGCAGGCCGACCAGCGCCTTGTCGGCGCGCCATGTGTTGATGGTCGGCAGGTCGCTTCGTTCGATCTCGCGCAGGAATATCGTGTTGTCGCTCATGCGAGTCGGTCCAGTAAGTGTTGCACCATCGGCGTCAGATCGCTGCGCGTCAGCCGCTGATCGCACGGAAGACACAAAGTCGAGTCGGGAAGACTGCGTTCGAAGTCCGGCGCGCCTTCAGCGGCTGCAACATCCGGCCAGTAAGTGGGCGTATAGATGCGTTGCGCTCGAAGGGCCTCGCGCACGCCAGGCGGCGCGCCGAGAAACGGGTAGCAGAGCGGCACCGCGTCTTCGTCGCAACGAAACGTGAAGCGGTTATAGCGCTGCAATTTCTCGTGCAGGAAAGCGAAATTCTCGGCTCGCCGTGCGCGGACGCTTTCATAGTCGACGCCGGCGAGCAGCCGTTCAGTCAGTGCCGACATGCGCAACGGCTCCTGGTGTTTCAGGCTTTCTTCGGCCGCGGCGTAGTCGGCGTAACCTGCTTCCGCGTCTTTCGCGAGCCGGGTCAGCAGATGCCCGCAGCGCAGCAACGAGGCATCGTCGGTCGCTTCCGGCATCGGGATCGGCTGCTGTGTGACGAGGTACCCGCCATCCGGCACGCCAAGGAATTTGCGCGGCGAGTACAGCGTGGCGAGGCAATCGGCGGACTGCGCGAACAACGCCTGCGCATTGTCGATCACGACGCGCTCGCGTGGGAACCGGCTGAGCACGTCGTCGACCTGTTGAGCGCACAAGCCGAAATAGTTGACGTAAACGAGCCACTCACCGTGCGCGATATCGACAGACTGCACGCGCAATTCGGCGTCGAGCCGATAGCGTTTGACCGGCGTGCCGGTCATGCGCAGAGGCTCGATCATCGCGTCGCAAATGTACCAGGGCACCCAGACGGCAGTCGGTCGCATCGCCCGAAGCAGCGCAAGAAACGCCGCGCGCGACGACTGAAAACGCAGCGCGTCGTCGTGAAGCGCCGCTCCGGCCGGCGGCAGTTCGAGTTCGAAATATCCGCCGATTGCGCGCGGCTCGCGCGGGATCATGCGTTCACCTCGACGGACAGCATATCTCTGACGCTGTTTTTACTATTGAACATCAGGACGTCGAGAATCGATAAGGCGGGGTGAAAAGCGTCGTCGAACTGCGCATAGGGACACAGGTTCGGTTCGATGAAGGCGAGCTCCACGCCGCGCGCCGAGAATGCCGCGCTATCGTAAAGCGTGCGGCCACCCGGCAGATTCACATAGGTGCTCGCCTGCTCTCTCGCGCAGATGTCGATGACCCGCTCGGTGCCCTTGAGTTGCGCATTGCCGTACTTCGTCGAAGACGGGACGAACTCGGTATCGATCTCGAGGTACCTGCAAATTTCCATGACAGTGTGCGACGCGAGCAGCGAAACAGATGCGAGAGGCTCGGCCAGAATCCGCCCGATCAGTGCGCTGACCTGCGGGTAGTGAGGCGCTTTGGCATACGCGTGTCGAATCGATTCGAGCAGCTTGCGTAGCCAGCGCTCGCGCGGTTCGACCAGTACCTCGTTGATTTTCAACGATGGACTCGCGCCGCTGAGCGGCACGGTGAGATAACGCACCTGATCGCCCAGCAACATCCGGTTACGGTTGATCCAGCCATTCTTGATGAAGTTCACGTCGTCGTAAAAGACGAACTTGTCGACTGCCGCCGCCAGTTGGAAATATCCGATGTACGGAAACAGGTAGGGCTGCATGATCGCGAGCTTCATGACGTTCAGCTACCCGCGATGATCCCGACGATGCGATCGAGCATATCGTCCGTCAGTGCCGGGAAAATCGGCAGGCACAGTATCTGTTGCGAAGCGGCGTGGGCGACCGCCAGGTTTTCGGGGCGCGCGGAAGGCAGGCCGCGATAGATCGGGAAGTCCGAGATCAGCGGATAGAAATAGCGGCGCGCGTAAATGTTCTCGTCGCGGAACTTCTGATACAACGCGTCGCGGCTGATCGGGTAGTCCGGGCCGACGAGAATCGGAAAGTACGAGTGGTTCGCCACTTTCTCACCCGCTTTCGGCACGCAGCTGATACCGCGCACGTCGCGCAGCCGTTCGCGATAGATCGCGTCGATCCGCGCGCGCCGTGCCAGCGCTTCATCGATGTGCTGCAACTGAAGCAACCCGAATGCCGCGTTGATCTCGCTCATCTTGCCGTTGATGCCGGACGCAACCACGGTCACTTCATCGACGAAACCGAAGTTCTTCAGATGGTCAATGCGCTGCTTTGTCTTGGCGTCCTGACAGATGATCGCGCCGCCTTCGAACGTGTTGAAGACCTTGGTCGCGTGGAAGCTCAGCACGGCGAGGTCGCCGTGCTCGAGCACGCTGCCCGTTTCGGTCTGCACGCCGAAAGCATGGGCCGCGTCGTAGATCACCTTCAGATTGTAGTTGTCGGCGATCTTCTGGATCGCTTCGACGTCGCACGGCTTGCCGTAGCAATGCACCGGCATGATCGCGGTGGTCTGCGGCGTGATCGCTGCCTCGATCTTGGCAGGGTCGAGATTCAGCGTGTGCGGATCGACGTCGGCGAATACCGGCTTGATGCCGTTCCAGACCAGCGAGTGCGCGGTTGCAACGAACGAATAGGGCGTCGTGATCACTTCGCCGGTCACGCGCAGCGCCTGCAGCGCGGTGAGCAGCGCCAGCGTGCCGTTGGTGAACAGCGCAAGATGCTTGACGCCGAGGTACTTGCACAGCGCCGCTTCGAACTGTTGGTGGAACGGACCGGCATTGGTCAGGATCTTGCTGTCCCAGATCTGTTGAAGATAGGGAATGAATTCTTCGAGCGGCGGGAGGTGCGGCTGGGTAACGTAAATGCGCTCGTCGATCTGCGGCGCGATGGCCCCAAGCGGTAAGGCAGCGTTCATTTGTTTTCCCCTGATTTGGACGGCGCGGTGGTGTCGTCCGTGGCGGCAATGGCTTCTTCCGCCGTGACTTCGAATGCGACGGGCGGCTGATCGTCGCACCAGCGTTGCCACATGATTCTCAACGCGCGCGACAAACCTGCAGCGACCACTTCAGGCCGGAATGCCGCCGACGCCATGCAGCGTTCGCGCAAGCCCGTGCGCAGCGCGGCGAGCGTGGCGATATCGGAGGACAGCGCGACGCCCTTGGCGACGAAATCCGCCTTGTCTGTGGCGAGAAACTGTTCCAGCCCGACATGCGACATCCAGGTGGTGCCGGCGCGGCTGGGCAACGTGTCGCCTGCAATCGTCAAGGTCGGCACGCCCATCCACAATGAGTTCAGCACGGTGGTCGAGCCCGTGTACGGGAACGTATCGAGGCAGATGTCGACGTGAAAATGCTGTTGCAGGTAGACCGGAATACTCGAACGGCGGCGGAACATCAGGCGCTCGCGCGAGATGCCTGCGTTGGCAAACCAGTCGATCAGAAGCTGTTCATCCTCGTCGGTTGCAATCGCGCCCAGCAACATTCGCGACGACGGTTGTGCGTGCAGCAATTCCGCCCAGAGAGCGATCACGTCGGGACGCAACTTGTTGAGGCGGTTGAAGCTGCCGAACGTCACATAGCCGTTGTGCATGGCCGGCAGGATGTTGACCGGCGGCGCGCTTTCTTCCGGCAGGAAGGGCGCGTTCGCCGGCAAATGCACGATCTTTTCGGAGAACATTTGCTCCGCCGGGCCGAACGGCACGCCGAACCGGTCCACGAGGTAATAGTCCATCGCACTTAGCCCGGTCGTGGCAGGATAGCCGAGCCAACTGACCTGGATCGGCGCGGGCTTGCGCACGAACGTGAGAAGGCGATTGCGGCCCGTATGGCCGGACAGATCGAACAGAATGTCGATTCTGTCGTCGCGGATCCGGTTCGCCAACTGCGCGTCCGGCATGCCGGTGACCTGATTCCACTCATGGGCACATTTGCGCAGCAGATGGGTGTAGTCGTCTACCGCGATGTGGTTGTTGTACACATGCAGCGAGACATCGGGATCGGTGGCGAGGCGCTCCATGATCGGCAGCAGATAGGAGGCAACCGCGTGACGGAACAAGTCGCCGGAAACGAGGCCGATTTTCAGCTTGCGGTTCGGCGTGCGCTTGTTCACATGACGCGGCCATTGCGCGCGCACCGGCGCTTCGTGCTGTTGAGCGAACTTGACGTGTTCGGCGAACAGCGTGTCCTGCTTGACCGCGGGATTGTGAGTGAGCGAAAACAGATAGTTGTCCGCCGCGATCGCATCTTTCGGGTCCTTCTCCAGTGCGACGCGAAAGCTTTCTTCAGCCTCGCCCACCATGCCCAGATCGAGCAGCAGTACGCCCAGCGTGTTGTGCATGCCGGACCTGTCCGGCGCCAGTTCGATCGCGCGCCGCGCGGCTGCCAGACCCTCGGCCACGCGTCCCTGGTGAACCAGCGACATGCCGTAGATCCGTTGCGCTTCGGCGTACGCCGGATTGATCGCGATGATCGCGCGGCAGACTTCTTCGGCATCCTTGTGCAGGCCTTTCAGGCGCAGCGTATCCGCGAGCACAGTGCGGCTTTCCAGTTCCTCCGGCAGCAGTTCGGCAGCTTTGCGCAAGGGAATGAGCGCGTCGTCGTACCGGCCTAGACGATGCAGTGCAATGCCGAACCAGCGCCACGCGTTACCGTCGGCGGGAAACCGCTGGGTGAACGTTTGTGCCAGTTTGACGGCGTCGGCGATTTGGCCTTTGTTGTACAGCGACGTGAATCGCGTCGTTTCCTGTTGGCTCACGCGCCGTCCGGCCGAGATCGTGGATTTGCCGGTTTCCGCCGCTGTATTTGCCGCGCCGGTATCTGTCTCGACGGCGGCGCTGCCGCCGGCCTGCGAGTTCTGCACTGCCACAGGCAGCGTCGCGATGACCTTGCCGGGATTGGCCATTCGTACGATCAGGCCGTCTACCGCCGGACCCTTCAGACCCTGCTTCTGGCCCATTTCCAGTGCAAGCCATGCAGCGGCGCTTTCACCGGCGTCGATCAACGCACTGATATATGCCGCCCAATACTGGCCGTTATGCGGCTGTTGGCCCAGCGCTAACTCGAACACAGGCACGGCGTTTTTGGGGCGGCCCGTTTGACCGAGCAACACACCCAGGTCATACAGGGCATCCGCGTGCTGCGGTTTTGCGTCGAGGATCGCCCGGTAAAGTGCTTCGGCGTCGTCGAATTCGCCCTTGTGGTGATGGTCGAGTGCCGTCTGCAACACGAGCGCAATGTCCTGCTCGAGTTGTTGTTCGGGCGTCAGGGGTTCAGCAGGCGGCTGCTCGTACAGGAGAGTCATGGTCTCGGCGCAAAATATTCTATGGAGAAATTGTGCGACGAGGCCGGTCTTTCCGATGCGCGGAGATGACGGTAAAAAGGCCGCCTGTTTAGCGTATGGAGGAAGGGGGCGGAAAGCCGGAAGGCAAGAAAAAAGCCCGCACGAGGCGGGCTGAGGGAACGAGCGCGCCTCACTTCGGCACGTAGTTCTTATTATTGGGTCGGCCGGCTGAACCGGCTGTTTGGGAGCGGATGTCGTCTTGCGCGCCTCCGCTCCGGGTGATTTTTACAGACGGGCCATCCGCTGGTATTCGCCGGCGGCCTTGGTGCGCCCGATCGCCGCTTCGAACTCGATATGCAGTTCGTTCTGGGTGACTGCCGCGTCCGCGAGCAGCGCCGCGTCGATCGCCTGGATCTGGCGGATCATGTCCAGCGCGGCCGGTTCCTGATCCGCGGTGAGCGACATCAGCAGCGGCGAGCGCGTTTCGGTCAGGCGGGCGGCTTCCGGCCAGTCCGCCAGCGAGGCCGCCTGTTCGATTTCCCGCGTGATGGAAAGCACCCGTTCGACCAATTCCGTCTGGTTCATGTTGTGCGCGTTCATGGCTTAGCTCTTGTTCGTGGCCAGCGCGCCCGCGCTGTTGGTGCCGCCGAACAGCGCGGTCAGGTATTGCGAATTGTTATTCATGGTCGCCATCAACGTGTTCAGGGCGGTGAATTGCGCCTGATACTGATTCGTCAATTGTGTCGTGTAGTCGGCGAGCGCGGTTTGTTGCGTGGTGATGCTCTTCAGGTCGGCGTTCAGCGCGGTGTTGCGCGTGTCGATGATGCCGCCGGTCTGCGTGAATGTGGTGATGCTGGCGTTCAACTGCTCGGCAATGCCGTTGGTCGAGTTGAAGAGCGAGGCGACCGTGGCCGGGCTGCTCGTCAGCGCGGTGTTCAGCGCGTTGTTGTCGACCACCATCGTGCCGTCAGCCGGATCGTCCTTCAGCGTGATGCCGATCGCCGCCAGCGTGGTGCCGGTGCTGCCCGAGCCGACCGAGCCGCCGATGATATTGGCCAGCGTGTTCTTGATCGTCTGCAGCGTGGAGTCGCCCAGGAGCGGCCCTTGCGACGTCGAGCCGGAGCTGAACGACGTGAGCGTGGACATCGTCGTGACGACGGTGTTGTACAGGCTCACGAAATTGTTGATCGCGGTGTTCTGCGCGGTGGTGTCCTGCGCAATGGTCAGCGTCTGCGGGGTGCCCGCGGGCGTGCCCACGGCCGCCGCCGTCAGGTTGATCGTCACGCCTGAAATGGCGCCGGTCACCGCGTTGCTGGCGCTGCTGCCCGCGATTCCGCCGATCGTGTACTCCGCGTCCTGTGCGAAACCGCTCTGCGTCCAGGCGCTGCCCGAATTGGCCGACACAATGGTCGACTGGCCGCCCGTGGTGCTGGCGGTCGACGTCACGCCGAGGCTGGACAGGCCGGTGTCGCTCGTGATGTTGCTGGTCGAGACGTTGATGACGTTGGCCGCCCCGGTGTTCGCCGCGCGCAGCACGAGGTGGGCGCCGTCCGTGCCGGTCACGATCGTTGCCGTGACGCCGGGGTTGCTGCTGCTTGCGTTGATCGCCGAGGCAATGCCCGAGAGCGTGTTGTTGGTGCTGTCGACGTTGATATCCATCGACTTGCCGTTCATCGAAATCGACAGCGTGCCGGTGCCCAGTTGCGTCGTGGCGCCGAAGGCTGCCGACGACAGGGCTTGCGAGCTGGCGATCTGGGTCACGGCGATCGAATAGCTGCCGGCCACGGCGCCGACGCCGGCTGTCGCGGTCAGCCCGGTGCCGCTTGCGGTTGCCGCGAACGTCGCCAGCGTGTTGCCGTTGGCAAGATTCGTGATGCCGGACTGCAGTGCGCTGAGCGCTGAGCTCAATGCGCCGTACGCCGACAGCGTGGTGTTGTCGGTGGTTTGTTGTGCCGCCAGAGCTGAGGCTTGCCCGGCGACCTTTGCGTTCACGAGTGCCGTGACGAGCGTCGACACGTCCATCGACGAATTGCCCGTCGAGCCGCTGATGATCGATTGAGCAGCCGACTGCAGCGCGGCGTTGGCGCTAGCTGTAGAAGACGAGGTTGAGATCGAGGACATGCAGAGGCTCCGGGCGTCTAGGAATCTGTATCTGTATCAGGTGCTGCGCGATGCTACATCACTGGGTGATGGAAATGCACAGCGGGAGGCATGCCTCCCGTTGCTTGAAACCCGGCGATGCGCCCCGCTTGCGCGCGGCGCATCGCCGTTACTGCGTCAGCTCTTACTGCAGGAGCTTCAGAACTTGCTGCGGGTTCGAGTTAGCTTGCGCCAACACCGAGATACCAGCTTGCTGCAGCACTTGCGCCTTGCTCAGGTTCGCCGTTTCTTGCGCGAAGTTGGCGTCCGTGATTTGCGATTGTGCCGACGACAGGTCGGTCGATTCAGCTTGCTGCGACGTCGAGATTGCGGTGAAGCGGTTTTGCGCGGCGCCCAGTGCAGCTTGCAGCGTATTCACGGTCTGCAGTGCATTGTCGATCGAGACCATCGCTTGGTTCGCGCCCGTGACCGTGCTGATGTCGAGGCCCGAAACCGTCGGCGGCGCGTTGATCGCGTTGATCTGATTGACGGCGGCGATGGCGGCCCCGGAAGCTGCGCCGGTCGTCGGCAGAGCTGCCGTGCTGATGGCGAGGCTGGTGATGGCCGTGCCGGAGCCCGCGCCCGTGCCTGCGCTGAAGATTGCGTTTGCAACGCCCGACGTGATGGCGGTGTTGTTCTGGTCCGTGAAGGTATAGCCGCCCTTGCCGTCCGACAGAACGTTGACCGACGTGATCGTCGCGCCCGTGCTCGTGTATGCGCCCGTCGCGCTCAGGCTGACCGCGATCGTGCCGACCGTTTGACCCGTTTGCACCAGACCGCCGCCGATCTTCGCTGCCGACATCGATTGGCTCAGATCCAGGCTGATCGTCTGACCGACGTTCGCGCCGACCTGGAACGTCACGCTGCCTG
The DNA here is from genome assembly GCF_046027355.1 of Paraburkholderia sediminicola. Taxonomy (GTDB): domain Bacteria; phylum Pseudomonadota; class Gammaproteobacteria; order Burkholderiales; family Burkholderiaceae; genus Paraburkholderia; species Paraburkholderia sediminicola_B. Next base: position 119,913 of record NZ_JAQQEK010000011.1, read on the forward strand.
CCGAGCCGTCCAGAATGTTCGTGCCGTTGTACGTCGTTTGCGACGCGATACGGTTCACTTCAGCGATCTGCGCCGAGACTTCCTTCTGCAGAGCTGCCTGGTCGCTCGACGACAGCGAACCGGTCGATGCTTGCACGGCCAGCTGGCGGATACGTTGCAGGCTGGAGGTCAGCGAGGACAGTGCGCTCGATGCGGTTTGAATCATCGACACGCCGTCATTCGCATTCGACACGCCCTGGTTCAGGCCGTTGATCTGCGTTTGCATACGGGTCGAGATTGCCAGACCTGCTGCATCGTCAGCCGCGCTGTTGATGCGCTTGCCCGACGACAGACGGGTGATGGCTTGCGAAAGGGCGCTTTGCGAGCCATTAAGGTTTTGCTGTGCAACCAGCGAGTTGATGTTGCTATTGATTCCGAGCATGGAAAATCTCCTAAATAAGCCTTGAGCCCAATACGCCACGTTGGCATCGGCGGAAGCACTCGTTCATTGCTGGCCGCCTCAGTGAAGGTTGACGGCCCCACTAAAAAAAACTTGAGGAACTTTGTGCAATGGCAAGCCAAACGTTTTCCATGCGGGTTTATTGCAATGTCGCTGAAAGCCCCTTGCAGCCTTGCTCGGCAGACGCGCTGCAGGTATTGGCAAGACGGCGTATTCTCCTTTTCTCTTGTGACAAACCCTGGAGAAATCATGCAAAAGCGCAGGATTGGGCATTCGGAATTACAGGTCGCTCCGCTTATGTTCGGCGGCAATGTTTTCGGCTGGACCGCCGATGAAGCCACCTCGTTTTCGATTCTGGATGCGTTTGTCGATGCCGGTCTCGACTTTATCGATACCGCCGATGTCTATTCCGCGTGGGTGCCCGGCAACCAGGGCGGCGAATCGGAAACCATCATCGGCAAGTGGTTCCGGCAGAGCGGCAAGCGCGACAAGATCGTGCTCGCCACCAAGGTCTCGAAACATCCGCAACGCAAGGGGCTGTCGGCGGCCAACATTCAGGCGGCGGTAGAGGATTCGCTGCGGCGCTTGCAAACCGATTACATCGACGTCTATTTTTCTCACGACGACGACACCGAAACGCCGCTCGCCGAAACACTCGGCGCATATCAGAAGCTGATCGAGGCGGGTAAGGTGCGGGTGATCGGCGCGTCGAACTACAGCGGCGCGCGGGTCGAGGAGGCGCTCGCCGTATCCCGCCAGCAGGGCTTGCCCGAATATCAACTGCTGCAGCCGGAGTACAACCTGTATGACCGCGCGGAATATGAGCGCGATATCGAACCGGTGGCGCTCGCCAATCAGCTCGGCGTGGTGGTGTACTACAGTCTGGCGAGCGGCTTTCTGTCCGGCAAGTACCGCTCGCAGGCGGATCTGGCCAATAAGGCGCGCGGCAGCCGGGTCGAAAAGTATCTGAATGATCGCGGTTTGCGAATTCTCGCCGCGCTAGATCGGGTTGCCGACGCGCATGGCAGCACGCCGGCCACCGTCGCTCTGGCATGGTTGATCGCACGGCCCAGTGTTACGGCCCCTATTGCCAGCGCGACATCGGTCGAGCAGCTCAAAAGCCTCGCGGCGGCCGTCCATCTGATGCTGACGGGCGCCGATGTCCGCGAACTGGACGAAGCGAGCGCCTGAACGCGCGGCAGGTGACTTGGCGCAATCCCTAAACCCCTGGTAGGATGGAGAGTTTCCTGATATCATCGGGAGTGAATTGAGATCTTTGCCTGTTTCGTCAATGCTTTTTCGTTGATGAAAGGTTGGCGAAACAGCAGCAGACGCGGTTTTAGCATGATGTCTGTCCGCGTTCCGCGGTGAACTCCCCACCTCTCTTTTCCGGCCTCCGTGGCCGCTTTGCCTCTCGTTTCATTCGTGGTTTGGCCGGGTTCTGCCCGCGTTTGCCTGTTACTGGCCATGAATCGGAACGACCGGAGGGCCGGCGCGTGAGCGGTATGCCGCCACGCAATTTACCCCTATCAAGTGATTGAGTTAGGAATTAAATGACGACGATTCTTCTGAAAGAAAACGAGCCGTTCGAAGTGGCGATTCGCCGCTTTCGTCGCGCAATCGAAAAGAATGGCCTGATCGCTGAACTGCGTGAGCGCCAATCGTACGAAAAGCCGACCACGGCACGTAAGCGCAAGAAGGCTGCTGCTGTGAAGCGCCTACACAAGCGCCTGCGCAGCCAGATGCTGCCGAAAAAGCTGCACTAAGCACGCTTTTCCGCACGGCCGAACGGCGGTGTGAGCTTCGAAAGAAGCCACATCGCCGTTTTGCTTTTTGGGCGTCAGGCGGAGCGCTCAGGCCGATGCGGGCTGTGCGCCTTGAAGCGCGGTGTGTGGAAGATTGACGGTGCGCTGCGACGCCGGGGTGTGACGCCGTAGCGATATCCTGGCGAGTTGTGTCCTACTTACGCCGCGCTCTTCAGCCGGTCAGCGGACAGGCCGAACTGGCGGGCGATCGAGCCCAAACGCTCGAGCCATTCCCAGGTGCCGAATACGTCGTGCACGTTTTGCAGGCAACTGAGCAGGTCGACGGTGGCCGGGTCGTACACATTGATGCGCGAGCGCAGCAGCGCCTTCTTCAGCGCGAACACGCCGACGTCCATATATGCGGGCATCTCAGCAGGCGTTTTCCCGATGAAGCGCACCGGAATGCCTTCCATCGCGCTCATGTAGTCGCGCGGCTTGATGAAGCTGCCGACCGGGCAGCCGCCGCAGTAGCCGCGATAAGCCCCGCCGCCGCGCGGCAGTAGCGCGGCGCGCTTCTGACCCAGCAAGTGCCCCGCGGCTCGGTCGAAAATCTCCTGATGCGTCAGGAAGTTAAGCGTTTTCATGGTTGGTCTCCCACGCGTTACGCAGCGGTTATTCGTTGTTTGAGCGCATGACTGGCAGTATCGGGCGTGCTCCATTCGGCGAAGCCCGGACCAGCACGGCGAAAAGCCGCCAATTCCCGCGTTTGGCTCGTTTTCCGCGATGCTCCCCATGCCCCGCAGGGTTCGCCAACTGCCGCAGTCGCAGCCGCAACTCATAACCGTATAACGACCGAGATGCCCCGGAAGCGCAGCAGGGCTTTACCGAATGGGCGTATCACGACGAGTCCAACGTCGTGGCGCGTCGTGTTCTCGTCCTCCAGGCCTTGCGCGGCGAGGTAATGACCGGACACGCGTCGCAATGCTTGGGACTTTCCCTGAGCCGCCGTCCTTTGTTAGAACAGCGGCACTAAGCGCTGGTGAATCCTGGTTGCCTCAGCTCGCTTTGCGATTACGTCCTTTCTTGCCAAGCGCCGCGCATCGCGCGCGGCACATGCAATCCGCCTCGTGGTCGTTCACCATGCCGACCGCCTGCATGAACGCGTAACAGATCGTCGAGCCGACGAACTTGCAGCCGTAGCGCTTCAACCCCTTGCTCAACGCGTCCGAAATATCGGTCGACGCAGGCGCCTGTTTGTACGAAGCCCAGTCGTTCTGAATCGGCGTCTGATCGACGAACGACCACACGAAGTTGGCGAGCGAACCATGCTCGGCCTGAATCTGCTGGACGGCGCGGGCGTTGGTAATGGCCGCTTCGATCTTGCCGCGATGGCGCACGATACTTTCGTCCTTCACCAGCGCCTCGACGTGTTTCGGCGTAAAGCGCGCAACCTTCGCGATGTCGAAGTCCGCGAAAGCGCGACGATACCCGGCCCGTTTGTTGAGAATCGTCGACCACGACAAGCCTGCCTGAGCGCCTTCCAGCACCAGCATCTCGAACAGATGCTGGTCGTCGCGCGAGGGCACGCCCCATTCGGCGTCGTGATACTGTGCGAGCGCTTCGCTCGATACCCAGTTGCATCGCTGTGTCACTGTCGCGCTCCTGTGTTGTGATGTCGCCCGCCAGCATAGCCGAAGCCGTGCGCACTGCAAGCTGGCCATTCGGCTAATTGCCGGATTGAAACTGACCTGCCACGCTATGCGTTATTCATCCACGGAACTCACTCGATTCCATGAACAAAGACTTCTTTCTGATCGGCATTGACGGCGGCGGCAGCGGCACGCGGGTCGTGCTCGGCGACGCGCAAGGCCGCGAGCTGGCGCAGGCGGCAAGCGGGCCGTCGGGTTTGGGGCTCGGCGTCGAACGTGCGTGGCAGGCCATCGCGGCCGGCTGCGGCGAAGCATTTGCAAGTGCCGGCATGGCGCTGGACTGGTCGCGCTGCGTGCTCGGCTGCGGATTGGCGGGCGTCAACAATCGCGACTGGCTGGCCGCGTTTCGCGCGCAAGCGCCCGCGCTGGCGGGACTCGCCGTGGAAAGCGACGCCTACACCACCTTGCTGGGCGCGCACGGCGGCGCGCATGGCGTGATCGTCGCGCTCGGCACCGGCAGCGTCGCGGCCGTGCTGGATGGCGAGGACGAATGCCGCCTCGTGAGCGGCTATGGCTTCCCATCGGGCGACGAAGCGAGCGGCGCGTGGCTCGGATTGCGGGCCATCGTGCATGCACAGCAGGCGCTCGACGGTCGCGGCACCCTCGACGATCTCGCCCAGGCGCTGGTCGCCCATACCGGCGCGCACGACCGCGACAGTCTCGTCGTCTGGCTCTGCGAAGCCAATCAGACGGCTTATGCGAGGCTCGCGCCGATCGTCATCGCCCACCGCACGCATCCGTTCGCGGCGCGTTTGCTCGGCGATGCCGGCGTCGAAGTGGGCAAGATGATCGCCGCGCTGGACCCGTCGGCGAGCCTGCCGGTCGCGTTGTGCGGCGGCCTCGGCGCGCCGCTGCGCGAGTACGTGCCGCCGATCTATCAGGCGCGCTTACGCGAACCGCTGGCAGACTCCGCGCATGGCGGCTTGCAATTGGCGCAGCGTGAAGCGCTCCGCGTCGGCGGCTGAAAACGGCGAGTCGCGGCGTGTGCGAATCGTGCGATTGCGGCTGAGAATCGTGGATATGGCCGGCGCGTTCCGGCGAATCCGGCGGGCAACGGTAAAATACGCAGCTTCGACGCTGCCTGCCTGCTCACACTATGTACAAAGTCATCGCCACGGATCTCGACGGCACGCTGCTCAACGCGGATCACCAGGTGGACCCGTTCACGGTCGCCACCGTGCGCAAACTTGAAAGCGACGGGCTGCGGTTCGTGATTGCAACGGGCCGCCATTATTGCGATGTCGCCGGTATTCGCGACGTGCTGGGCATCAATCCGTATCTGATTACGTCGAATGGCGCGCGCATCCACGCGCCGGACAACACGGTGATCCACGCGGACGACCTGCCTCCGGCCATCGTGCAACGACTGGTGCAGCCGGAAATCGCCGGCACGCACGGCCGCGTGATCGTCAACCTGTTCGCCGATCAGGCGTGGCTGATCGACCGCGACGCGCCGGATCTGCTGAAGTTTCACCAGGACTCGGGCTTCACCTATGAGGTGACCGATCTGCCGAAGCACGACGGCGTCGACATTGCGAAGGCCCTCTATATCGGCGACCCCGCCCATCTCGCGCAGGTCGCGGCGAATCTCGCGCGCGAATTCGGCGACGCCCTGTACGTGACCTATTCGCTGCCGGACTGTCTGGAAGTGATGACGGCAAACGTATCGAAAGGCCGCGCGTTGCAGATCGTGCTCGAGCGCCTCGGCGTCGATGCCTCGCAATGCGTCGCTTTCGGCGACAACATGAACGACATCGATCTGCTGGAAACGGCCGGCCATCCGTTCATGATGAATAACGCCAATCCCGACCTCATGACGCGTCTGCCGAACGTGCCGCGCATCGGCAACAACTTCGAAGCGGGCGTCGCGCACCATCTGCGCAAGCTCTTCTCGCTCGACGACGAACTGATGTCCTGAGTGGAAATGGAAACGGCCCGCGTCCATCCTCATGGACGCGGGCCGTTTCTTCGTGCGAGGCTTCTTGTGGTTCGGTGGCTATGGGAGGCGTTGTGCGCCGGCGGCTGGCCCGAGGCCAACAAGCCGCCTTAATAGCCGCCGAATCGCTGACCAAGAAGATTAGCCGTGCCATCCGCCACGGCGGTCGCCATGGTCGCCCCGGTTATCGTGGCCCCAGCCGCGGTCATTGTGGTTCCAGTTGCGATCATATCGATGGTCGCCACGATAGTAGTCGCCGCGATCGTAGCGGTGGTCCCAGCCGCCGTTGCCGTAGTAGACCGGCTGCGGCGCCGCGTAGACCGGAGCCGGGCGGGCATAAACCGGTGCGCCAAGCGACAGGCCGATGTTCAGATCCGTATGCGCTTGCGCGACACCGCATGCGCCCGCCGCGAGTCCTGCAGCAACCAGCAAGTGAGTGACGATGCGTTTCATGTTTGTTCTCCTGTGAGGCGACGTATGTTTGTCGCACAGGACCAATCTACGCATTCCCGTCGATGGGTACTGCGACGAGATGTTACGGACTGCAAGCATCGTCGCAGGGTTTGAAAGGTGTGCATGAGCACGCCGTGCGCCACACGCCAGTCAGTTAAAGCCCCGGTGTATAAGGATTCGCGGCCCTTTGCTCTGTGCCGAAACGCGCCCGGCGCCGCCCTTTACCCAAATCAGATGGCCGCCTGCGTAATTGCGGCTTACATCTGTATTACCCAATTAATCTGCCGCACTCGAGGAAGCCGTCGATCCAGCCGCCGCCGACGCGCCCGGCAGCGCTGCGCAAGGGCAGTCGGCCGCGCGTCCATCCAGCCCCTGACGATCATGTTTGAAGCTGGCGCGCGCGGTGCCGTTTTGCCAGTCGAGGCGAACAATATAAATACTGTCGAAGTCGTCGCTCTTCCAGTTCGGGACATCGGCGGCATTGCCGCCATGTGCGCTCAGCATCTGGCGCAATAGCTTCACAATCAGCTTGTGTTCCCACGCCACGACGATGAGCTTGTTGCGATTGGCCGGATTGACGAGCGCGGTGCCGAGCTGGTCGATTTGGGCGAAACCATAGGGCGTTTGCACTGGCATCTGGAACTGGATGGCGGTCGGCTCGATCGTCGCCAGCGGCCGGATGTAGTAGTAGGGCTTGCCGCTGTCGTCTTTTTGCTGGCCGGGATCGGGTGCGTAGATCGCATCCGGTTTGCCGAATTTGGCCGCGATCACTGCCGGCAAGGCCAGCGCGCGGTTGAGTCCCTGGCAGTTGAGTTGCCCATAGCCCTGGGCGGGTTTCTCACCGTGCCGCACGAACACGAGCGTTTCCGTCTGGCCGTCGGCCGCATGCGCGGTGGGTAGCGCAAGCACACCCGCGCACAAGCCGCCGATGGAAAGTGCGACGCCATGCAGGAATCCGCGGAAACGCTTCATAGGTGCACCTGTGCGAGCTTGGGAAGTCGCCCGATTCTAGCAGCGGGCACGAATAAGCCATCGGCGCGATATCGAGGTGCCCACGCTGTCCGTCACAAAACAAAGCGGGCGCCGTAGCGCCCGCTTTGTTTGCCCGAGTGACAGCGCGCGCGAAGATCAGTCGAGCGCCAGCTTCTGCGAATTGCCGGTGCGGCTTTCAGCGATGACCGGGTACAACACGGCCGCGATCACTGCGCCGAGGATCGGCGCAACCCAGAACAGCCACAACTGATCCATCGCCGCACCGCCGACGAAGAGCGCCGGGCCGGTGGAACGAGCCGGGTTCACCGACGTGTTGGTCACCGGGATCGAGATCAGGTGAATCAGCGTCAGGCACAGGCCGATGGCGATCGGTGCGAAGCCGGCCGGCGCGCGCTTGTCGGTCGCGCCGAGAATGACGAAGAGGAAGAAGCCGGTCATCACCACTTCGCAAATGAACGCCGCGGCGAGCGAGTAGTGGCCCGGCGAGCGCTCGCCATAGCCGTTGCTGGCGAAACCGCTGGCGACGAGATCGAAGCCGGGTTTGCCCGACGCGATGAGCGACAGCACCAGCGCACCCAGCACTGCGCCGATCACTTGCGCGACGATGTACGGCAGCAGATCGCGCGCCGGAAAGCGCCCGGCGACGGTCAGGCCGACGCTCACCGCCGGATTCAGATGACAGCCGGAAATGTGGCCGATCGCAAAAGCCATGGTCAGCACGGTCAGGCCGAATGCGAGCGACACGCCCACGAAGCCGATGCCCAGACCATGAACCGGGCCGGCGAAGTTAGCGGCGAGGACAGCGCTGCCGCAGCCCCCGAGCACGAGCCAGAAGGTGCCGAACAACTCGGCAGCGAGGCGCTTTGACAACTGCATGATTGGTAATCCTAATAAGATTGGGCTTCCGCTAGCACGCGCGGCTAAGTCCGTCTGCATGCCTTGAACGCGCAATTCTAGGGAAAGGCCGCCAAATCAGGTGTCAAGAATTGTCAATGTGGCGTCGCCTTTACCTTTTTATTGCGAGATAAAGATACCGTTTTACAATTCGCGGGTCTTAATAATTATCTGAGGATATCTTGCTAAATCGGTATTCTTGTCCATTGCGAATTTTTATAATTGCAGTTAGTCTGCGAGCCAATGAGTTCTAGAAAAGGGGAGAACCGGAATGTCTCAATATGCAGACCTCAAGGCGCAGATCGCCAAATTGCAGGCACAAGCAGAAGAAGCGCGGCGCACGGAAATCGACAATGTGGTCGCCGACATCCGCCAAAAGATCGCTGAATACGGTCTGACGGCTCAAGACCTTGGTTTTGCGGTCGCCGCCAAGCGCGGCCGCCCGCCCAAGAAGGCGCCGCTGCCGGCGAAATACCAGGATCCGAAGTCGGGCAATACGTGGAGCGGGCGCGGCAAACCGCCCAAGTGGATCGTCGGTAAGAATCGCGAGCGCTTTCTGATTGGCGCCGCTTGAGCCGATTGCCGGTCGAGGCGAAAGCCAACTGAAGGTTTATTGGCACTCGGTCTTTATTCGCTGAGCGCTAATCCGCGATGGAAGCGCATCCATACCCGTATTAAAAAAGCCGCCCTCGAGGGGCGGCTTTTCTGGACAAAGAAGCGGGATAACCTGAAATTACCGCTCGCGCAAACGATTCACACGACGAATTGACTCGCTATTGACCTGCAAATCGGAAACGCCGTACCCGGCGGATTCCAGTACTCAAGCGGCTGTGCGAAAACTGCCCAGCCGCTTAAACGCGGCGTTCAGCCCACCGCGACTTGACGCAAGACCGGGCGGCGCGTGGCTTCGATTAGTGCCGAATAGCCATCCACGTAATTCTGGGCCATTGTCTTCGAGCTGAAGCGGCGTTCGAACTGGGCGCGGATTTCGGTGCGCGATAGTTCATCCAGGCGTTGCAGCGCCGCGACCGCGCCTTGCACGTCTTCGACGATGTAACCCGTCACACCGTGGTCGATCACCTCCGGCACCGAACCGCGGTTGAACGCGATCACCGGCGTACCGCAAGCCATCGACTCGATCATCACGAGGCCGAACGGCTCCGACCAGTCGATCGGAAACAGCAGCGCCTTGGCGCCGGAAAGAAACTCGGGCTTCTGCGCTTCATTGATCTCGCCGACGAATTCCACGTGCGCCTGCGACAGCAGCGGCTCGATTTCGCGCTTGAAGTATTCCTGGTCGACCTTGTCCACCTTGGCGGCGATCTTCAGCGGCAAACCGCTTTGTGCAGCGATCTTGATAGCTGTATCGACGCGCTTCTCGGGACAAATACGGCCGAGGAACGCCAGGTATTCCGGCTTCTTGTGGGTTTGCGGCGTGAGCAGCTGCTCCGGCAAACCGTGGTAAACCGTGTTGAGCCAGTTCGCTTGCGGCAGCGGCGCACGCTGCGAATCGGAAATCGACACCACCGGCACGTTGGAGAACGCATCGAACACCGGTTGCAGTTCCGGCAAGTCGAGGCGGCCGTGCAGGGTCGTCACGAACGGCGTGTCCATCGTGGTGAAGAGCGGGAACGGCATGTAGTCGAGGTGGAAGTGCAGCACGTCGAACTCATGCGCGACCTTGCGCACCTTTTCCATCATCAGGACGTGCGGAGCCAACGCGTCGCGGATCGTCGGATCGAGACGCAGCGCACGAGGCCAGCAGGCGTCGAGGTTCGCCGAGGTGACCGAGTCGCCGCTGGCAAACAGCGTGACGTCATGGCCGAGGTCGACCAGTGCCTCGGTCAGATACGACACGACGCGTTCGGTGCCACCATAGAGTTTCGGCGGGACAGCTTCATACAACGGCGCAATTTGTGCGATTCGCATGCGTTTTCTCCTAATCAGAACGGCATCGCACAGCGGCGCTCGAGTAGAGCGAGGAGCGAATGCCTGACGGACGGTTGGGCGCGGTAAGCCGCCGCCCGGGGGTGCTCCGAACCTGCATCGGGTAATCCCTTAGCTTCATTATCGGGATCGGCCGAGCTAATTCGAGTTATTTTTCAAACGCTTAATGTTGTTACAGGGCGAAACATGGCCCGTTACAGGTCATCGGAACGGCAATCCCGATAATCGGGAGAAAACGCCGGTCGTATATTCGGACGCTGCAAAGCCATCAGCAAGGTGCGGGCCCGGGCTGTGGAGATAGGCCCCTACACGCGGCGTGTTGCACAGAAGTGAAAACGTCTTATAATTCTTCCTCACCGCTGCACGGTGCGGAACGCGAGTCAATCAGACTCACCATTTAGTTCACATCACTGGCAGCAACCTCAGCATGGCGCATGGAAAATTCTAAATTGCGCCTATGGGGTTCCATCAAGCCCCTCTCAGACCCGCCCTTGTAGGAAAAATTCCTACACGAATGACGGATTAATCCGTCAACGAGGCTGGGTGTCTGTCCGATTTTCGTCCGCTCCCCCTTTCGCCACAATGCTCGCAAGACCAGAAACGAGCCGATTCGTGCGGTTTCAGTGCGCGCGTTCGAGCAAACGTTTCCGTAACGGCCTGACCAGCCAGATACACCCCGGGGGAATCATGAGCGCGACAAGCGATATGCTCAATGAGATCAGAGAAGTTAACCTGTCTTATCTCCTGCTCGCCCAGCGACTGCTGCGCGAAGACAAGCCGATGGGCATGTTTCGCATGGGGATTTCGGACCAGTTAGCCGATGTGCTCGCCAATCTGTCGTTGGCGCAGACCGTCAAGCTGGCGGCGTCCAATCAGGTGTTGTGCCGTTTCCGTTTCGACGACCATGCCGTGCTGTCCGCTCTGGCGGACAAAGGCAAATCCAGCGCCGTGGCCCAGGCGCATTCCGCGATCCTGATGGCAAGCCAGCCAGTCGAGCAACTCGGCTGATGGCACGTTGTAATTCAAATAAAGCGATCAGGACGGGGAAAACGCAAACGGATGGCCTATAAAAGTGTTGTGCTCGAAGTCAGGGAAATTACCCTGGCGATCGAACTGATCGAGCTTGGCGCGCGTTTGCAATTGCTGGAAGCGGAAACCAGCCTGTCGCGCGACCGGCTCATCAAGCTATATAAAGAACTGAAAGGGGTCTCGCCGCCCAAGGGCATGTTGCCGTTTTCGACCGACTGGTTCATGACCTGGCAGCCAAACTTTCACTCCTCGCTGTTCTACAACATCTACCGGTTCATGGCCGGCCATGGCGGCTGCCTGACGATCCAGTCGATCGTGAAGAGCTACCGGCTGTACCTGGAACACGTCCAGTTGCACGACGACGAGCCCGTGCTCAGTCTCACGCGCGCCTGGACGCTGGTGCGCTTTTTCGACTCCGGGATGCTGCAAATGACCGCCTGCTGCCGCTGCGGCGGACATTTTGTCGCGCATGCGCACGATCCGCAGCACGCGTTCGTCTGCGGCCTGTGCCAGCCGCCCTCGCGCGCCGGTAAGACAAAGAAATTCGCCGACGCCCGGGCCCGCGAGAGCCTCGCCGCTCTCGAAGCTTGACCGGGAAGGCGGCCGCCGGTGTGCGGTGCGCCTTCCATCTCCCATGCGGCGGGCCTTCCAGCCCGCCCGCGCGACGCCCGGTCCAGCCGGACCGGCCGCATCCGCCTCTGGTGTGCACCGGAGCGACGAGCCGCTTTTCCGCCAAAGTTTTCCGCTTCGTTGCCGTAAACCAGATTAACGACGGTCACCGTCGCTTCTTTGTGAGGGCTCGGCAGTGCTGATTTTCGTGGGAACACTCGTGACGCTTTTGTCCGTTTTCGGCGGTTACGCGCTGGAAGGCGGCCATCTCGGCGCGCTGCTGCAGCCCGTTGAAGTGCTGATGATCGTCGGCGCCGGCGTCGGCGCATTCATTCTGGGTAACGGAATGAAGACGATCAAGGCCACGCTGCGCGTCATTCCAACCCTGTTCAAGGGCGCGAAGTACAACAAGGACGTCTATATGGAGCTGATGGCGCTCCTCTACGTCCTGCTGGCCAAGGCGCGCAAGGAAGGCACGCTGACGCTGGAAGCGGACATCGACGATCCGTCGAAGAGTCCGATCTTCACCCAGTATCCGAAGATTCTCGCGGACCATCACATCATCGAATTCCTGACCGACTACCTGCGTCTGATGGTGGGCGGCAACATGAATGCGTTTGAGATCGAAAGCCTGATGGACGAGGAGATCGAGACGCATCACCAGGAAGGCGAGGCGCCCGCGCATGCGCTGAACAAGGTCGGCGACGCGATGCCTGCGTTCGGTATCGTGGCCGCGGTGATGGGCGTGGTGCACACCATGGCCTCCGCCGACAAGCCGCCCGCGGTGCTCGGCGAGATGATCGCCCAGGCGCTGGTCGGCACCTTCCTCGGGATTCTGCTTTCGTACGGGCTGATCGGGCCGCTCGCGAGCGTCGCCGAACAGCGTGTGACCGAGTCGACCAAGATGTTCCAGTGCATCAAGGTGACAATTCTGGCCAGCCTGAACGGTTACGCGCCGGCGATTGCCGTCGAGTTCGGCCGCAAGGTGCTCTTCTCGACCGAACGCCCGTCGTTCGCCGAGCTGGAAGAGCACGTGCGCCGCGTCAAGGCCAAGTAAAGGCCAGGTAAAGGGCACCGGGAACCGAACCGATGAGCAAGGACAAAGACCGCGCCATTGTCGTCAAGCGCTCCGCGCCGGCCAAGAAAGGCCACCACGGTGGCGCCTGGAAGCTCGCGTATGCGGACTTCATGACCGCGATGATGGCGTTCTTCCTGCTGATGTGGCTGCTGAGTTCGGCCTCCACGGTGCAGTTGAAGGGCATTGCCGATTACTTTAACCAGCCGTTGAAGATCACGCTGTGGGGCGGTGACCGCAGCGCCGAGGACTCGAGCATTCTGAAGGGCGGCGGCCGCGATATCTCGACCGACGCGCAAGGCGTGACGCGCTCCACCGACGGTTCGAACAACCGCTCCGAGCGCAGTGTTTCGCACAACAACGAAGATTCGATGAAGCAGTTGCAGGGCGAGCTGGAACGTCGCGAGCAGGTCCGCCTGCACGATCTGCAGGTCAAGCTGATGGCCGCGATCGAAGCGAATCCGGTGCTGCGCCAGTTCAAGCAGCAGATCCGCATCGACTCGACGCTGACCGGCTTGCGCATCGAAATCGTCGATTCGCAAAAACGGCCCATGTTCGCGACCGCGAAAGACCAGGTCGAGCCGTATATGCGCGACATCCTGCGCGAAATCGGCCACACGCTGAACGACGTGCCGAACCGCATCATCGTGCAAGGCCATACCGACGCCGCGCAGTACGCCGGCGGCGAGAAGGGTTACAGCAACTGGGAACTGTCCGCGGACCGCGCCAATGCGTCGCGCCGCGAGCTGATCGGCGGCGGCATGGACGAAGCGAAGGTGATGCGCGTGCTCGGCCTCGCGTCGACGCAGAACCTGAACAAGGCGGACCCGATGGATCCGGAGAACCGCCGCATCAGCATCATCGTGCTGAACAAGAAGTCGGAGGAGGCGCTGAACCATGACGACTCCACCACGACCACCTTGTCGGACGACGCAGCAGGCTCCAAGCCGTTGCTGCAAAAGCTTGCGCAGCCGGTAACGGTTGCACCGAAGTTGCCGGCGGCAGCGCCGGCGGCCCAGTAACAGACAGCGATCGTTCCGCTGATTCACGCGTCCTGCCGGCGCGGACGGCAGGGCGATCCATAGCGTACGTGCAGCGAGGTTTTCATGATCAGGCACATCCTGGCAATCGACGATTCGGCATCGATGCGGCAGATTCTCGCCGCCACGTTGACGACGGCCGGCTATGAGGTGACGCTCGCGGCGGACGGCAACGAAGGGCTCGAAAACGCGCTCGCCATGTCGTTCGACCTCGTGCTGACCGACCAGTACATGCCGGGCAAGACCGGCCTCGATCTGATCGCCGCGCTGCGCAACAACCCGGCTTACCAGGCCACGCCCATCCTCGTCCTCACGACGGAATCGGGCGAGCCGTTCAAGGAAGCGGCGCGGGCTGCGGGCGCGACCGGCTGGATCGAAAAGCCGCTCGACCCGGACATGCTGACGGAACTGGTGGCGGCACTAGCCGAGCCAGATCACGCGTAAGCACCCTCCATAGACAAAGTTATAGAAGCTCTCGACGCGGCGGCACGGCAGCCCAAGCCAAGACAGGAACTCTCGCGGTGACCCAGGCATGACACTCGACATCACTCAGTTCTATCAGACGTTCTTCGACGAAGCGGACGAACTGCTCGCGCAGATGGAGCAATTGCTGCTCAATCTGGATATCGCCCACCCGGACCCCGAGGACCTCGCGGCAATTTTCCGCGCGGCTCACTCGATCAAGGGCGGCGCGGCAACGTTCGGCTTTACCGCGCTGACGGAAACGACCCACATTCTCGAATCGCTGCTCGACCGCGCGCGCAATAACGAACTCGTGCTGCGCAAGGACATGATCGACACGTTCCTCGAAACCAAGGACGTGTTGTCCGGCCAGCTCGCCGATTACCGCGCGAGCGCCGAGCCGGACGCGGCCACCGCGAAGGCGATCTGCGCGAAGCTCGAACGTTTGAACGCGGAGAGCCGCGACGGCGTGGCGCCGGCACCGGCTGCGCCGGCTGTTGCCGCGAGCGTGGCATCCGTTGCAACACAGGCAGTACAAGGCGGTACCCCGCCGGAGCACGTCGTCGAACAGGCGGTGCAGGCGGCGGGTGAATGGATTGACGGCGAACCGGCACAGACCGGGCAAGCCGCGGGAGCCGGCGAAGAAGCCGGTCCCCATCTGAAAATTACGCTACGGGGCGTTGGTGAGAAGGACCAGGAACTGCTGGCCGAAGAGCTCGGCAACCTGGGCAACATCGTCGGGCAGGTCAAGAGCGGCGGCGATCTGACGCTGTGGCTCCAGACCGATGTCACTTCCGACGACATCATCGCCGTGTGCTGTTTCGTGATCGACGAAAGTCAGATCGTGATCGGCCGCGGCACCGCACCGGCGGACGACACGCAGCAAGGCGAACCTGGAACGCCCGACGCTGCCGATTCATCCCCGGCGCAAGCAGTACAGGCAACTCACGCGGGCCAGGCAGCATCGTCGGCACCGGCGGCCGACACCGCTGCACCCGCATCAACCGCATCAACTTCCACGCACGGCCTGTTCGACGCACCGGCCGCGCCGGCGCATGCCGCGGCTCAACCCGCGGCGGCGACGAGCACACCGGCGCCGGCTCAGGCCAGCGCAGCCACACCCGCCGAGCAGGACCGCAAGGCGGCACGTCCGGCTGCGGCGGCAGGCGGCGCGGAAGGCAGCTCGATTCGCGTCGGCGTCGAAAAGGTCGATCAGCTGATCAATCTGGTCGGCGAACTGGTGATCACGCAAGCCATGCTCGCGGAAACCACCAGCACGTTCGACCCGGCGCTGCATGATCGCCTCTTCAACGGCATGGCGCAGCTCGAGCGCAATGCGCGCGATCTGCAGGAAGCGGTGATGTCGATCCGCATGATGCCGATGGATTACGTGTTCAGCCGCTTCCCGCGTCTGGTGCGCGATCTGGCGGCGAAACTCGGCAAGGAAGTGGAACTCGTCACCTTCGGTCAGGCGACCGAACTCGACAAGAGCCTCATCGAACGGATCATTGATCCGTTGACGCACCTCGTGCGCAACAGTCTCGACCACGGCATCGAAACCGTGGAAGCGCGGCGCGCGGCGGGCAAGGATTCGACCGGCCAGCTGGTGCTGTCGGCGGCTCACCATGGCGGCAACATCGTCATTGAGGTAAGCGACGACGGCGCGGGCCTGCGCCGCGACAAGATTCTGGCGAAAGCGGCCAAGCAGGGCATGCAGGTCAGCGAAACCATGACCGACGAAGAAGTCTGGAACCTGATCTTCCTGCCGGGCTTCTCGACGGCGGAACAGGTCACCGACGTGTCGGGCCGCGGCGTCGGCATGGACGTGGTCAAGCGAAACATCCAGTCGATGGGTGGTCACGTGGAAATCACCTCGCACGCCGGCAAGGGCAGCACCACGCGCATCGTGCTGCCGCTCACGCTGGCGATTCTCGACGGCATGTCGGTCAAGGTCGGCAACGAGATCTTCATTCTGCCGCTGAACTTCGTGATGGAGTCGCTGCAGCCGCGAGCCGAGGACATCTACACGGTGGCCAACGGCGAGCGCGTGGTGCGCGTGCGCGGTGAATATCTGCCGCTCGTGGCGTTGCACGAAGTATTCAACGTCGAAGGGGCGAAGCAGGAACCGACGCAAGGCATCGTCACCATCATGCAAACCGAGGGGCGCCGCTTTGCGATGCTGATCGACGAGCTGGTGGGTCAGCAGCAAGTGGTCGTGAAGAACCTGGAAACGAACTACCGCAAGGTGCACGGCATTTCCGCCGCGACCATTCTCGGCGACGGCAGTGTCGCGCTGATCGTCGACGTGGCGGCGCTGAACCGCGAGACGCGCCACGCGCATGGCGCGATGAGCCTCGCATGATGTCCGTCACACTCGTCGTAACACTTACTCAACTCAATTCATCCCAACCGTTTGGGGGCTAACGTGGCAGAAGTCCAATCCATCAATTCGAGCGTCGCGAACGCGAGCGGTACGAATGGCCGCCGCGACGCGCAGCAGGCAGACGCCGGCGGTCAGGAATTCCTCGTCTTCACGCTCGGCGCCGAAGAGTACGGCATCGACATTCTCAAGGTGCAGGAAATCCGCGGCTACGACAACGTGACGCGTATCGCCAATGCGCCCGAGTTCATCAAGGGCGTGATCAATCTGCGCGGCATCATCGTGCCGATCGTCGACATGCGCATCAAGTTCCATCTGGGTCGTGTCGAGTACGACCACCAGACCGTCGTGATCATCCTGAACGTCGCGCATCGCGTGGTCGGGATGGTGGTGGACGGCGTGTCGGACGTGCTGACGCTCGCCACCGACCAGATCATGCCGGCGCCGGAATTCGGCGCCACGCTGACGACCGAGTACCTCACGGGTCTGGGCACCGTCGACGGCCGCATGCTGATCCTGATGGACATCGAGAAGCTCATGACCAGCCGCGAAATGGCGCTGATCGAAACACTCGGCGCCTAACGGCAGTCTTCACGAAACGATTGGGACAGGGAGCATCGAAATGCTGAGCAGGTGGTCGATTCGCACGTCGTTGACGATGGTGGGGATCATTCTGGTCGCGCTGACCGTGGTGGTCGGCGTACTTGGGCTGAGCGCGCTGAATCGCGCGAGCCAGTCGCTCGACCGCATTGCGCGCGGCGATCTGGTCGCCATTCACGCGCTCGACGATGCCTCGGCGTACCTGCTGCGCTCGCGCGTGTCGCTGGACCGCTTCAATGCGTTGAGCGCGTCGGGCGACACGGAGCAGGCGAAGAAGGTGCTCGATCGTGCGGAGGAGTTGTACGGCAAGGGCAATCAGAGCTGGCAGACGTATCTCGACGCGCCCAAGAACGGCGTGGAGCAGGCGCAGCTCGACGAACTGCTGGCGCGCCGTACGGCGGTGATGCGTGAAGGCCTGGAGCCGGAGTTCGCCGCGCTGCGTGCGAACGATCTGGCCGCCTACCACGCGATTGCGGATACGAAGATCAGCCCGATGTTCGTGTCTTACGACAACGCGGCCTCGGCGGTCATCAAGAGCTTGCAGCAGCAGGCCGTGGATCAGCAAGCGAGCGCGCAATCGAACATCTCGCTGATGACGACGCTGATCATCGCCGTCACCGCGCTCGCACTGCTTCTCGTGGTGGGCATCCGCTTCGCGCTGCGCGGCCTGATCGTGCAGCCGCTCGCCGACGCGACGGCGTGCTTCGAGCGCATCGCCGCGGGCGATCTGTCCGAATCGATCAACGTCTTCAGCCGCAATGAAATCGGGCGACTGTTCGCCGGCATCAAGCGCATGCAGGACAGCATGTCGACGATGGTGAGGGCGGTCCACAGCAGCACGGAATCGATCGACACCGGCGCGCGCGAAATTGCGATGGGCAACACCGACCTGTCGCAGCGCACCGAACAGCAGGCCGCCTCGTTGCAGGAAACCGCGTCGAGCATGGAACAGTTGACCGGCACGGTTCGGCAGAACGCCGAGAACGCGCGTCAGGCGAGCCAACTGGCCGTCAACGCATCCGACATCGCCACGCGCGGCGGCGACGTGGTGAGCCAGGTCGTCACGACCATGCAGGACATCGCGAGCAGTTCGAACAAGGTCGTCGACATCATCGGCGTGATCGAAGGCATTGCCTTCCAGACCAATATTCTTGCGCTGAACGCGGCGGTCGAAGCCGCGCGCGCCGGCGAACAGGGCCGCGGCTTCGCGGTGGTGGCGGGCGAAGTGCGCAGCCTCGCGCAGCGCAGCGCCAGTGCCGCGAAGGAAATCAAGGAACTGATCGGCGACTCCGTCGACAAGGTCCAAAGCGGCTCGGCGCTGGTCGGTCGCGCCGGTACGACGATGGACGAGATCGTGCAGGCCGTGCGCCGCGTGACCGACATCATGGGCGAAATCAGCGCGGCGTCCGAAGAGCAGTCGGGCGGCATCGAACAGGTGAATCGCGCGGTCGTGCAAATGGACGAAGTCACGCAGCAGAACGCCGCGCTGGTCGAACAGGCGGCGGCCGCGGCGGCCTCGCTCGAAGATCAGACGCGTCAGTTGCAGGCCGTGGTGAACGGATGGAAAGTGGCCGGCGGCGCGGCGTACAGCAGCGTGGCGGCAACGCGTTCGCAATCGGCGGCGCCCCGCGTGACGAGCAGCAAGAGCAAGCCGGCGGCCAAAGCCGTGCCGCATGCATCCGTGAACGGCGGCGCAGCGCATCCGGCGGCAGGTGTGGCGACAACGAACACAGCATCGTCTTCGGCGAGTCACGACGCAGGCGCAGCACGTGTCGAACCGGCGCTCAAGCCGAAGCCCGCCCGTGTGGCATCCGAATCCGCAGCACGTCCGGCCGCGACAAGCGCGGCCTCGGCAGGCTCGGACGCGGACTGGGAAACATTCTAGGAAGTGGCACAAAGACATGCAGTCATTCGGCATCTCGCTCCATGAGGGGCGAATCATCGAAGCACGCTTTATCAGCGTGTCGCGGGCCGACTGCGTGTTGGCAGAACTCGCGGGCGGGCGCGACCCCGCGAACACAATCCCTTCTTCTCAGGACAATTCCCTGGGCGGAAAGCGGGGTGGCTCGTATCGCAGGCAGGAACACTCATGATGGCAACGCGCGCTCAGCAACGTCCGGACCGGGCGGACCCGGTTAGATCCGGCGAACAGGCACGGGACTTCGAATTCACGTCGGCGGACTTCGCTCGCATTCGCGAACTGATTCACCGCAGCGCGGGCATTTCGCTGTCGGATCACAAGCGCGACATGGCGTACAGCCGTCTGGCGCGCCGTCTGCGTGCCCGCGGGCTCGACACCTTCAAGCAGTATCTCGATCTGCTCGAAGCGGAAAACGATCCGGCCGAGTGGGAAGCCTTCACCAATGCGCTGACCACCAATCTGACGGCGTTCTTCCGTGAGGCGCATCACTTTCCGATCCTCGCCGAATTCGTGCCGCGCCGCTCGCAGCCGGTTTCGGTATGGTGCTCGGCGGCATCGACTGGTGAAGAGCCGTACTCGATCGCGATGACGCTGATCGAAGCGCTCGGCGACAGCGGCGCGCGTCAGGCCTCGGTGCTCGCCACCGACATTGACACCCAGGTGCTGGCCAAGGCCGAAGCAGGCATGTACCAGTTCGATCAGGTGAAGCACCTCTCGCCCGAGCGGCTCAAGCGCTTTTTCCTGAAGGGCACCGGCGCGCATGCCGGCATGGTCAAGGTGCGCCCGGAAGTGCGCGCGCTGGTGCGCTTCGAGCAACTGAACCTCACCGACCGCGATTACCAGTTGCGCTCGCAGTTCGATGCGATCTTCTGCCGCAACGTGATGATCTATTTCGACAAGCCGACGCAAGCGCAAGTGCTCGCGCGCTTCGAGCCGCTGATGAAGTCGGGCGGCCTGCTGTTCGCCGGTCACTCGGAGAACTTCACGTATGTCACGCAGGCGTTCAAGCTGCGCGGCCAGACCGTCTACGAGCTGACGCGTGACGCGACTGGCGTGCGCACGCCGACGCGCGCGACGACAACGGCGGCGCATCACACGACGAACGGGGTGACGGTATGAGCAGCGCCCTGCCGATCGCCACCAATCTGTATTTCGACAACCACTTCCAGCGCCCCGGCGTGAAGCTGTTGCCGAACGAGTTTTACACCACGCACGAAGACATGGTGCTGGTCACCGTGCTGGGTTCCTGCGTCGCGGCCTGCATCCAGGATCGCACGGCCGGTATCGGCGGCATGAATCACTTCATGTTGCCCGACGACGGTGCGGACGTGGCGCAGGCCGCATCGGATTCGATGCGCTACGGCGCCTACGCGATGGAAGTGCTGATCAACGAACTGATCAAGGCCGGCGGCCGGCGCGAGCGCTTCGAAGCGAAGGTGTTCGGCGGCGGCGCGGTGCTCGCCGGCATGACGACGATGAACATCGGCGACCGCAATTCGGAGTTCGTGCGCCGCTATCTGGCGGTGGAAAAGATTCGCATCGTCGCCGAGGACTTGCAGGGCTCGCATCCGCGCAAGGTGGCGTTCATGCCGCGCACGGGCCAGGTGATGGTGAAGAAGCTGCGCCTGCAGCAGGAAGCGGGTGTGGCCGAGCGCGAACAGGCGCTGATGCGGCAAAGCGCCGAAGCGCGCGCCGAGCGGCTTGCCGCGGCGCGCAAGCGGGTGGAACTGTTCTCGACGCCGGCCGCGTCGAGAGCCAAGGTCGAACTGTTTTCGACGCCCGCCGCCGCCCGCCCGAAGATCGAGCTGTTCGGCTCGTCTGCGGGCGGAGCTGCGGGAACAGCGGCTACAGCAGCGGGCAGTCCGGGTGCGGCGAAGCCGCGCATCGAACTGTTCGGCGCAGGCCCGCGCCCGATTAATTCAAACAACGCCAGAACTACAGAGGAGGCGTGAGCGCTGTGCAAAAGATCAAAGTACTGTGCGTCGACGATTCGGCGCTGATCCGCAGCCTGATGACGGAAATCATCAACGGCCAGCCGGACATGACGGTGGTGGCGACCGCACCCGACCCGCTGGTCGCGCGCGAACTCATCAAGCAGCACAATCCCGACGTCCTGACGCTCGACGTCGAAATGCCGCGCATGGATGGCCTCGACTTCCTCGAGAAGCTGATGCGCCTGCGGCCGATGCCGGTCGTGATGGTGTCGTCGCTGACCGAGCGCGGCAATGAAATCACGCTGCGCGCGCTGGAACTCGGCGCGGTCGACTTCGTCACCAAGCCGAAGGTCGGTATTCGCGACGGCATGCTCGACTACTCGGAAAAGCTCGCCGACAAGATTCGCGCCGCCGCTCGCGCACGCGTGCGCCAGGCGGCGCCGGCGCAGCACGCGGCTGCACATGCCGCGCAGGCGCCGGTCGGCGCCGCACCGCTCTTCAACAATCCGCTGCTCAGTACCGAGAAGCTGATCATCGTCGGCGCGTCGACGGGCGGCACCGAAGCGATCCGCGAAGTGCTGGTGCCGCTGCCGCCGGATGCGCCCGCGGTGCTGATCGCGCAGCATATGCCGCCGGGTTTCACAAAATCTTTTGCACAACGCCTCAATGGTTTGTGCCGGATTACCGTTAAAGAGGCAGAGCACGGCGAACGCGTGCTGCCGGGACATGCGTATATCGCGCCCGGCCACGCTCACCTGTTGCTTGCCCGTAGTGGCGCGAACTATATTGCTCACCTGTCGGACGAGCCGCCGGTGAACCGGCATCGCCCGTCGGTGGACGTGCTGTTCCGTTCGGCCGCGCAGCATGCGGGCAAGAACGCGGTCGGGGTGATCCTGACCGGGATGGGGCGCGACGGCGCCGCCGGATTGCTGGACATGAAAAAGGCAGGGGCGTACACCCTTGCGCAGGACGAAGCGAGCTGTATCGTGTTCGGCATGCCGCGTGAAGCGATTGCGCTCGGCGCGGCGGACGAGATTGCGGCGTTGCCGGAAATGAGCCGACGCGTGATGGCGCGTCTCTCGGCAATGGGCGACCGCGTTCAGCGGGTATGATGCGGGCCGGTAGGTTTTGAGGCGCTAGTTTGAGGCGCGAGTTGAGCGGTCAGGCGCCGCACCATGGATCAAGCAAAGGGAATGAAATGGATAAGGGAATGAAGATTCTGGTTGTTGACGACTTTCCGACGATGCGCCGGATCGTTCGCAACCTTCTCAAAGAGCTCGGCTACTCGAACGTCGACGAGGCGGAAGACGGCCAGGCCGGTCTCGCGCGTTTGCGTGGCGGTACGTACGACTTCGTGATCTCCGACTGGAACATGCCGAACCTCGACGGTCTGGCCATGCTCAAGGAAATTCGCGCCGACGCCAACCTCACGCACCTGCCGGTGCTGATGGTGACGGCTGAATCGAAGAAGGAAAACATCATCGCGGCGGCGCAGGCCGGCGCGAGCGGTTATGTCGTCAAGCCGTTCACGGCCGCGACGCTCGACGAGAAGCTCAACAAGATTCTCGAGAAGATGGCCAAAGCCGGGAGCTGATGTGAATCTGCCGACCAACGCGCAAGGCGCCGACGCGGTCAACGAGAGCGGCGACTTCGCGTCCGACCGCATCCTCGCCCGCATTGGACAACTGACGCGCACGCTGCGCGACTCGATGCGCGAGCTCGGGCTCGACAAGCATGTCGAGCGTGCGGCCGAAGCCGTGCCCGATGCCCGCGACCGCCTGAAGTACATCGCGAATATGACGGAGCAGGCCGCCGAGCGCGTCCTGTCCGCGATCGACGTCGCCAAACCGATCCAGGAGCAGCTGCAGAAAGACGCGGGCGAACTCGACGCGCGTTGGGAGCAGTGGTATGCGGCGCCGATCGAGCGCGAGGAAGTGCGCGCGTTGATGAACGACACGCGGACGTTCCTGCGCGGTGTGCCCGACGCGACCAGCGCGACCAACTCGCAGCTGATGGAGATCATGTTGGCGCAGGACTTCCAGGATCTGACCGGCCAGGTCATCAAGAAGATCACGGATGTCGTGTACCTGATCGAGCAGCAGTTGCTCGGCGTGCTGGTCGAGAACATCGCGCTCGAACGGCGCGAGCAGTTCGCGGCGAACGCGGCGGCGCTGGCGGCCGAGGTCTCGCCGACCGGCAGCCCCGAACATCTGCTGAACGGTCCGCAGATCAATCCGGAAGGCAAAACGGACGTGGTGCAGGACCAGTCGCAAGTCGACGATCTGCTGGCAAGCCTCGGCTTCTGACCCGCCGGGGTCATAGCACCCCGCGGCGGCCCGCCAAGGCCGCGCCAGACCGAACCAGTATGCATAGCAAGCCGCGCGCCCGCGCCGGCTTGCTGTCTACCGACACAAACCACAGGCATACTACGAGCTCAAGCAGCGGCACGGCGCTCCGGTGAAGACACACGCCGGTCGGTGGCACGATGGGGAAAAACCCTCCGCAGTGCAACCGCAGCAGTGCCGTATGATCTGCATACATGCAGCCGGTTTGCACAACGTGCGAATCGAGCAGCAGCTCGGGAGGAGCCTCGTCATGTGGAGTCGTGTACGCCGCGCCGGGATCGTTACGGCGCTTGCCTTGCCATGTTCGCTCATCGCCGTGCAGTCCGCTCACGCGGGACTGGGCGGCGCCCCCATGACGCCGCCCACGGGCTCGTCAGTCTCAACTCGTACCATCCAGCCCGGCAGCAGCGCCGCCAATGCGGCGCAGGGCGTGATGCGCTCAGCGTCCAACGCCGCGTCGTCCACTTCCACGTCCTACACCGTGCGTGAGACGGCGCTGGGCAACGGCACCGTGGTCCGCGAATATCTCGCCGCGAACGGCTCCGTCTTCGGCATTGCATGGCGCGGCCCGCAAATGCCGGATCTGAACGATCTGCTCGGCAGCTATTTCCCGCAGTACGTGGCCGGTGTGAAGACAGTGCGCGCGGCGCGCGGCGGCGGCCACGGCCCCGTCTCGGTCGACCAGAGCGGCCTCGTGGTGCGCTCCGGCGGCCACATGGGCGCGTTCAATGGCCAGGCGTGGCTGCCCCCGGCGCTGCCCGCCGGCGTCAGCGGTTCAGACATCCAGTAATAGCGAGGACGAGACATGCGAACCAAGCATATTGCTGTGAAGCTCAAGGGCTGGATGCAGGCCGTCGCGGCCCTGGCGTTGGTGTCGGCGATCGTCGCATGCGGCGGCGGGGGCGGTTCCAATAACGATTCGTCGAACGCGCTGAACGGCGGTTCGCTGCCGCCCAGCCCGACCCAGCAGCCGATCGCGGCGAACGCGGCGAACACCGTGCCCATCACGGTCGGCCGGGGCGTGAACGGCGTCGTCAATATCCCGACGGTCAGCGTGACGGTGTGCGCGCCCGGCTCGACCTCGAATTGTCAGACTATTGACAATATCCAGGTCGATACGGGTTCGTACGGGCTGCGCGTGGTCAGTTCGGCCTTCAACGCCTCGTTGCTCAATGCGTTGCCGGTCAGCACCGTCGGCGGCGCGCAGCTTGCCGAGTGCGCGACGTTCGCGGATGGCTTCACGTGGGGCACGGTGCGCACCGCGACCATCGCGATCGGCGGCGAGAGAACGACGGCGGCGATTCCGATGCAGATCATCGGCGACAAGGATTCGAGCACGGTGCCCACGAACAGCTGCGGCAACGGCTCGGACGAAAACACCGCCAGCGATCTCGGCGCCAACGGCATTCTCGGCATTGGCACGTCGCCCACCGATTGCGGTGCGACCTGCGTGGATGCCGGGACGGCGGCCAACTTCAGCAATTACTTCGTCTGTCCGGGCGGCGTGTCGTGCGCCCGCACGGCGGTGCAGCTCGCGCAGCAGGTGGCCAATCCGGTCCCGTTCTTCCCGGTCGATAACAACGGCGTGATCGTGCAGATGCCGCCGGTGTCGAATACCGGCGCGTCGTCGGCCACCGGCACACTGGTGTTCGGTGTCGGCACGCAGTCGAACAATGCGCTCACGGGGGTCCAGCGCTTTACCACCGACGCCTTCGGCGACCTGGACAACAGCGTGTTCAACGGCTCGACGGTGCAGGCGTTCCTCGATTCGGGCTCGAACGCCTACTTCTTCGGCGACAGCTCCCTCGCGCAGTGCGGCAGCAACTTCGCGGGCTTTTACTGCCCGTCGTCGGCGCAAACGCGGACGCTGACGCTGGTCGGGCTGAACAACACCCAGGCGAGCGCCAGCATCGGCATCCTGAGTGCGGCGACGTTGTTCAACAGCGGTGGCAACTACGCGTTCAACGACCTGGCAGGGCAGATCGGCGGCAACAGCAGCTTCGATCTCGGGCTGCCGTTCTTCTACGGCCGTCACGTGTATTACGGCATCGATCAGACCGCGAGCGGCGGTCAAGCGCCCTTCGTGGCGTTCTGATCGAAATGGCGTATTGAAGCCTTAAGCTGGACGGGCGCTCGCGCGAGACGCGCGCGCGCCCGGCTTGGACGATAGTGGCCGCGGGGTGCGGTCCGTCCTTGGCCGGCGCCGCCTCACGTTGCGCGCCTCGCGCTTCCGCGCCCGGCACGCTGTGCCGAACCTGCTTGCCTCTCGCGGCGGGCACGCTGCGCGGCGTCCGCGCCCACCTCACGCGCCGAGCACGTGAACCGCAGCGGCGCCAGCAAGCCCGACCGGCCGGCTTCCCGGCTGTTCCATCCCTCGAAATACCCCCCTTTCTCCGCCTTTATCCGCCGATCGGTGCTTGCGTCGAGCGGGAATAATCGCTCTCACTGGAAAGAGGCGCCGTGCCTCAGCCGACTGGAGAGCTTTTGTGGCAGAGGATAGCGACCTCGAAAAAACCGAATCAGCCACTCCCCGGCGCCTGCAGAAGGCGCGCGAGGAAGGGCAGATCGTGCGTTCGCGGGAGCTGTCCACGTTTGCCCTGCTGGCGGCGGGGTTCTTTGGCGTGTGGGGGATGTCAGGCAGCATCGGCGAACATTTGCAGAGCATGCTGCGCGCGGCCTTCACGTTCGATCACGCCGGCGCGTTCGAAACCCGCCGCATGATGATCGGCGCGGGCGTGGCGAGCCGCGAAGGGTTCTACGCGCTGCTGCCCATTCTCGGTTTCACCGGCGCGGCTGCCTTGTTCGCGCCCATGGCGCTGGGCGGCTGGCAGTTGTCGGCGAAAGGCCTCGATCCGAAGTTCAACCGCCTCAATCCGATCGCCGGCCTCGGCAAGATGTTCTCGATCAACGGACCGATCCAGCTCGGCATGTCGCTCGCGAAGACGCTGGTGGTGGGCGTGATCGGCGGCACGGCGATCTGGAATCGCCGCGAGGAGATTCTCGCGCTGGCGACCCAGCCGCTGCATCTCGCGCTCGCCAACACCGTGCATCTGATCGCCGTGTGCTGCGGCATGACGGTGGCGGGCATGTTCGTCGTCGCCGCGATGGATGTGCCGTATCAACTGTGGCAATTCCACAAGAAGCTGCGCATGACGAAGGAAGAAGTGAAGCGCGAACACCGCGAAAGCGAAGGCGATCCGCACGTCAAAGGCCGGATTCGCCAGCAGCAGCGCGCGATTGCCCGCCGCCGCATGATGACCAACGTGCCGAAGGCCGACGTGGTGGTGACCAACCCGACGCACTTCGCCGTGGCACTGCAATACACCGACGGCGAGATGCGCGCGCCGAAGGTGGTCGCCAAGGGCGTGAACCTCGTGGCGGCGCGGATTCGCGAAATCGCTGCCGAAAACAACGTGCCGTTGCTGGAAGCGCCGCCGCTCGCGCGGGCGCTGTATCACAACGTCGAACTGAACCGCGAGATTCCGGGCCCGCTGTATGGCGCGGTCGCCGAAGTGCTCGCGTGGGTGTATCAGTTGCGGCGCTTCAAGACCGAAGGCGGCGACGTGCCGCTCGCACCGACCGAACTCGACGTGCCCGCGGAACTCGACAAGGGCGGCGTATCGGACGATGAAGCCGAGCAGGAAGCCGCCGACACGCTCAACCCCGCTACTAACCCAGATAACGACGACGCTTCAGGAGCCTCCGCATGAACGCTCGCGCCGGTTTCCTCGCTCGACGGCCGGATGCCTTGAGCAGCACCAATTTGCGCGCCCTCGCCGGGCCGGTGCTGATCTGCATGATCCTCGGCATGATGATTTTGCCGTTGCCGCCGTTCCTGCTGGATCTGCTGTTCACCTTCAACATCGCGCTGTCCGTGATGGTGCTGCTCGTCAGCATGTACACGATGAAGCCGCTCGATTTCGCCGCGTTCCCGAGCGTGCTGCTGTTCTCGACCTTGCTGCGCCTCTCGCTGAACGTGGCGTCCACGCGGGTTGTGCTGCTCGAAGGCCACACCGGTCCCGACGCGGCCGGCCAGGTGATCGAGTCGTTCGGCCACTTCCTCGTGGGCGGCAACTTCGCGGTCGGTATCGTCGTCTTCATCATTTTGATGGTGATCAACTTCATGGTGATCACCAAGGGCGCGGGGCGGATCGCGGAAGTGTCCGCGCGCTTCACGCTCGATGCGATGCCCGGCAAGCAGATGGCGATCGACGCCGACCTGAACGCCGGCCTCATCAACGAAGAACAGGCCCGCAAGCGTCGCTCCGAAGTTTCGCAGGAAGCCGAGTTCTACGGCTCCATGGACGGCGCAAGCAAGTTCGTGCGCGGCGATGCGATCGCCGGTTTGCTGATCATGGTGATCAACATCGTCGGCGGCTTGATCGTCGGGATGGTCCAGCACGGCATGGACTTCGCGTCCGCGGGCAAGAACTACACGCTGCTGACGATCGGTGACGGCCTCGTCGCGCAGATTCCGTCGCTGGTGATTTCGACGGCGGCCGGTGTGATCGTCTCGCGCGTCGCGACCAACGAGGACATCGGCACGCAGCTTACCGGTCAGTTGTTCACGAATCCGCGCGTGCTGGTGATCACCGGTTGCATTCTCGTATTGATGGGCCTGATCCCGGGCATGCCGCACTTCGCGTTTCTGATTCTCGGCGGCGGCCTGATCCAGCTCGGCCGTACGATGAAAAAGCGCGCCGAGGACCGCAAGAACACCACGGCGCTCGTCGATGTCGCGCCGGCCGCGATGGCGCCGGTCGAAAACACCGAAGCGAGCTGGGACGACGTGACGATGATCGACACGCTCGGCCTCGAAGTCGGCTACCGGCTGATTCCGCTCGTCGACAAAAACTCGGACGGTGAACTGCTCAAGCGGATCAAGAGCATCCGCAAGAAGTTCGCGCAGGAAATCGGCTTTCTGCCGCCGGTCATTCACATCCGCGACAACCTGGAATTGCGGCCGAACGGTTATCGCATCGCGCTCAAGGGCGTCGAAGTGGGCGTCGGCGAAGCGTATCCGGGCCAGTGGCTGGCGATCAATCCAGGTCAGGTTTCCGCCGCGTTGCCGGGCACGCCGACGCAGGATCCCGCCTTCGGCTTGCCGGCCATCTGGATCGATACGAACCTGCGCGAACAGGCGCAGGTGTATGGCTACACGGTGGTCGATTCGAGCACCGTGGTGGCGACGCACCTGAATCACCTCGTGGTCACGCACGCGTCGGAACTGCTCGGCCGTCGCGAAGTGCAGGCGCTGCTCGAGCGGATGCAGAAGGATACGCCGTCGCTGGTCGACGATCTGGTGCCGAAGTCGTTGCCGCTCACCACGCTGCAAAAGGTGCTGCAAAACCTGCTGGAAGAAGGCGTGCCGATCCGCGACATGCGCACGATTCTCGAAGCGCTCTCGGAACACACGCCGAAGATCACCGATGCGCACGATCTCACCGCCGCCGTGCGCCTCGCGCTGGGTCGCGCGATCACGCAGCAGTGGTTCCCGGGCATCGGCGACATGCAGGTGATGGGCCTCGATTCGAATCTCGAGCGGGTGCTCTCGCAGGCGCTCTCGACCGGCTCCAATCCGGGTCTCGAGCCGGGCCTCGCGCACACGCTGCTGAACGAAACCCAGAAGGCGATGACGCGTCAGCAGAACCTCGGGCTCGCGCCTGTGCTGCTGGTGCAGCATGCGTTGCGGCCGATGCTCGCGCGTTTCCTGCGCCGCAGCTTGCCGCAGCTGAAGGTGCTGTCGTATGCGGAAGTGCCCGACACGCGCAATATCAAGGTGGTGAATCTGATCGGCGCGCACGCCTGACGCGTCCAGCTCACCGCGGCCCGCTTCCGGCCGATGTCTCTTGCCGGCGCTCATCGAGCGCCGGTTTTCATTTCGGCGCCTGACTTTTCATGTCGCAAGCGGACGGCGGAGTACATGCTGCGTCCGCGAAAGCTTCATTGGACGCCGCCGCAGAGCGTGTTTCAAACCCGCGTGCGTGTGAATCGAAGCGCGTTTCCATCGCCCGAATTGCCCACGTTTAACGGTCTTTATCCATCGATCGTGACTCGACGGGTTTCGCAATAATGATCTCAATGGGAAGCGGTATGTTGCCGGTCCGTTAGTCCGTTTACCTCATCGGGGGTCCAGCTTGAACATTCGTAAATTTGTCGGTGCTACCAGTCGTGATGCGCTGCGTCTCGTGCGCGAAGCGTTGGGCGCGGACGCCGTCGTACTGTCCAATCGCACGATGGACGACGGTAGCGTCGAGATCGTCGCGCTGGCCGACAGCGACCTCGCCGCCATCACGCCGAAGGTTCCGCGCGCGGGCGCCGGCGCATCGCAGGCTGGATCGATGAATGCCATGACTGGACAAGCCGCGTTGGCCGCACCCCGCGCCATGCCGGCTGCAGCGCCGATGCAGGCGAATCCGTATGCGAGCGGCATGCCCGATGTGTTCTCGTCGGTGTTCGGCGCAAGCCCGGAAGCGGGCGCGGAGAATTCGGGCAACAACGCTTCCAACGCCAATCTGAATCACGCCGACGATGACGCGAGCGACGCACCGGCCGCCATCATGAAGCCGGCCGCGAACGCGCCGAAGGCCGCATTGCCAGGCACGCCCAAAGCGCTGCCCGCCGCGCCGGTGAAGGCAGCGGCACCGGTCAAGACAGCCGCTGCGTTGCCGTCGCAACCGATCACCCTCGAGCAACCGAGCGCTCGTGCCGCAGCCTCGCGCCTCACCGAAGACATCCGCGCCGATCTGCTCAAGGCGGCCGGCGTGCCTGCCGCGCCGAGCGCCGACGCGCAAACGCCGCGCACGATGGCCGAATCGAATCCGTGGTTGATCGACCACGCGCGCCGCATCGCCGCCGAACAGCAGCAGGCAGGCGCTTATAGCGCGCGCCCCGCCGCGATGACACCGGCCGCCGCGATGGCCAAGGGCCTCGGCGCCGCCGTCGAACCGGGCAAGACCCCCGCGCCGCAAGCTGTCGACACGCCCGACTGGGCGCGCGAAGGCGCGCAAGCCGCCGCGCGCCGCGCCGCGCAGAAAAACGCACCGCCGCCGTCCTCGAACGACGACGCCCGCACGCCCGCTTCGGTCGCCGAAGCGATCAAGGCGCGCATGGAGCAGGTCGTCAACGACACCGTGATGAGCGAACTGTCGTCGATGCGCGGGATGATGGAAGAACACTTCGCCGGCCTGCTGTGGGGCGAGCGCCAGCGCCGCAACCCGGTGCGCGCCTCGCTCACCAAGCATCTGTTCGCGGCCGGTTTCTCCGCGCAGCTCGTGCAGATGATGGTCGACAACCTGCCGGACGACGTCGAGAACATGGAAGGCGGCATGGATTGGGTCCGCTCGGTGCTCGATTCGAACCTGCCGGTGATGGAAGACGAAGACGCGCTGATGGAGCGCGGCGGCGTGTTCGCGCTGATGGGTCCGACGGGCGTCGGCAAGACGACGACCACCGCCAAGCTCGCCGCTCGCTGCGTGATGCGCTTCGGCGCCAGCAAGGTCGCGTTGCTCACCACCGACAGCTACCGGATCGGCGGCCACGAACAACTGCGCATCTTCGGCAAGATTCTCGGCGTGTCGGTGCACGCGGTGAAGGACGGCGCCGACCTGCAACTCGCACTCTCCGAACTGCGCAACAAGCACATCGTGCTGATCGACACGATCGGCATGAGCCAGCGCGACCGCCTCGTCTCCGACCAGATCGCGATGCTGTGCCACGCCGGTCAGCCGGTGCAGCGCCTGTTGCTGCTCAACGCAACCAGCCACGGCGACACACTCAACGAAGTCGTGCAGGCCTATCAACGTGCGCCGGATCAACAGCCGCTCGCCGGCTGCATTCTGACCAAACTCGACGAAGCCACCAATCTGGGCGGCGTGCTCGATACCGTGATCCGCTACAAGCTGCCGGTGCACTACGTATCGACCGGCCAGAAGGTGCCGGAGAACCTGTACGTCGCGACGAGGAAATTCCTGATCAAGAGCGCCTTCTGCATACCGCGCGACAACTCGCCATTCGTGCCGCACGACGACGACATTCCGGCTTTGCTATCCGCTTTGTCCGCGCGTTCCACGGCCGAATTGCACGAGGTCCGCTTTGGATAAGCTCATCTCCGATCAGGCAGAAGGACTGCGGCGGATGTTGGCTCGCAGCGGCTCGCGCGTGATTGCGGTGACGAGCGGCTCGGCCGGCGTCGGCTCGACGACGACGGTGGTGAATCTTGCCGCGGCGCTGACGCAGCAGGGTAAAGACGTGCTGGTGATCGACGAATGCCTCGGCGAGAAGTCGGTGAGCGCGATGCTCGGCGGCGTGCGCGGCGCCGGCAATTTCGCCGCCGTGATGCGCGGCGAGATGACGCTCGACGACGCCGCCGCGCGGCACGCGCTCGGCTTCTCGGTGCTGGCCGCCTCGCGTCCGAACCGGGAAGGCCATACGGCCGCGGAGTTCGGCGTGGTGTTGCGCGGTTCCGCCGACGTCGTGCTGATCGACGCGCAACTCGATCCGCAAGGCCACCTGTCACCGCTCGCGATGCAGGCGCACGACGTGATGATCGTCACGCGCATGGCCGCGCAGGCGATCACCGACGCGTACGCGTGCATGAAGCGCCTGCACTACGGGCACGCCATCGCGCAGTTCCGCGTGCTGGTGAACCACGTGCAGAGCGTGAACGACGCGCATACCGCGTTTGCAAACCTGGCCGGCGTGGCCGGGCGCTACCTGACGGTGGCGCTGGAAGACGCCGGTTGTATTGCCGCCGATGCGCGGATGGCGCGAGCCCTGGAGTTGTCGCGTTGTGTCGTCGATGCGTTTCCATCGACACCGGCTGCGCGCGACTTCCGGCATCTCGCCGCCGAATTGCAGTACTGGCCGATGCGGCCAGCGATGTCGTCGCAAACGCCATGGATGGCGCCTGCGACAGTTACAGCGGCGCAACACGCCGACCAACCGTCTGCGCAGCACGCCTAGAGGCGGCACAAGGACAAGGGGAGCACGATGTACAACGCTCAGGGAAAGATTTCCCAAGCCGAAGTTCTGACGAAGTACGCACCGCTTGTGCGTCGCCTCGGCTTGCAGCTCGTCGCCAAGATGCCGGCGAGCGTCGATCTCGACGATCTGATCCAGGCCGGCATGATCGGACTGCTGGACGCGGCAGGCCGCTACAAGGAAGACCAGGGCGCGCAGTTCGAGACCTACGCCAGCCAGCGGATTCGCGGCGCGATGCTCGACGAGTTGCGCAGCAACGACTGGTTGCCGCGCAGCTTGCGGCGCACCTCGCGTGAAGTGGAAACGGCGGTGCACAAGGTGGAGCAGAATCTGGGCCGCTCGGCGAGCGAAACGGAGATTGCCGAGCACCTGCAAATGCCGCTCGACGAGTATCAGTCGATGCTGCAGGATCTGCACGGCAGCCAGTTGATCTATTACGAAGACTTCGACCGTTCGGCGGACGACGAGCCGTTCCTCGACCGCTATTGCGTCGATCACTCGGACCCGCTGTCGGCGCTGCTCGACGACAGCCTGCGCTCGGCGCTGGTAGAGGCGATCGACCGCCTGCCGGATCGCGAGAAGCTGCTGATGTCGCTGTACTACGAACGTGGCATGAACCTGCGCGAAATCGGCGCGGTGATGGAAGTCAGCGAATCGCGAGTGTGCCAGTTGCACAGCCAGGCCGTGGCCCGTTTGCGCACGCGCTTGCGTGAGATGGCCTGGGCGAACGCCGAGGCGACCTGAAGCGCGGGTTCAGGGTTTCAACGCGCGAGCGAACCGCCGTTTTAGCGGCGGCGCTGAACCTCCGCCCGCTTCACGCATCGGCCATTTCATGTTCCGCGGCCAGCGCCAGAAAGGCCGAGCGCGACATGCCGCGCGCCTGGGCGTACGTGTCGATTTCCTGGACCAGCGCCTCGGGCAACGAGATATTGATACGCACCGCCTTCTTCAAGGCGGGAATATTCCGGGTGGCGACAAGTCCCCACGTGAAACCCGCGTAGTCGGGATTCCGCCGATGCTCTTCCAGCGTGAGTCGCGCGGGAATCGGCAAGCCTTCGTCGAGCAGCAGATCCAGATGCGCCTCGATGGCTGCCTTCGCGTTCGCGTAGGCTTCTTCCAGCGTATCGCCTGCTGCATAACAACCCGGGATGTCGGGCACGATCACGCCGAACGCTTGATCCGCATTGCCCGGTTCAATCGCGATCGGAAAAGTCAGGTTTTTCATTTCAGTCCCGCCTGTTTCAAGATGCTGTTCAATGTGCCGGGCGGAAGGTCTTTCTTCGGATGCGGGATGGTCACGAGACCGGCTCTTGCCGCGTGACGGAAATGATGGTGGCTGCCCGATATGCGGATCAGTTCCCAACCAGCCGCTCGAATGAGTTTGACGACCTCGGCACTTTTCATATTGCACCCCTCGAATCATACACACGATTACACAACCTCGCTAGTGGATAGCACTCCGTTGATGCTCGTCCGGAGAGTCTTGAAAAAGCTCGGGACGGCGGAGCGACTCAGTAAGAGGAAGTCGTGATTTCAACGCGGCAGACGAATCCGCGCCACCTGGCCGGATGGCTAACGTGTGTGGGAGAAGGAGTGAGCTCCACTTCGGAGTGGCAGGCCTGAAAAGCAAAAAGGGCTCGTCAAAAGACGAACCCTTTTCAATTCATTAATGTAAAGCAGACCCGCGCGTCAGGCCGCGTAGCTCCAGTGAAAATCTTTACACGGCGGGACGCGCCGGAATCCGGCCATCCGGACCATAAAAACCGACCTTCTGCGGCACGGCTACCTGCAGCGCCGTGAGCGCTCGCTGGTTGTAGTCCATCCGCACGCGGATCAGTTCACCGTTGCTGGTATTGCAGCGCCGCGCGCGTTCGGCGGCTTTCTGCAGCAGCGACCACTGCTCGGCGACGCGTGCGTCGGTGCTGGCCGCGAGCTCCATGCCGGGCCAGCCGGCCGGAAAGCCTAGCTCGGCGAGCAGCCCGTCGCGCGTGGCTTCGAGCTTGGCGAGCTCGCCGATCAGTTCGGTTTTCTTCTCGACGATCGGCGGCAGCAATTCCAGCGGGGACAAGGCAGTCAACGCCTTGGTCTCGAGCGTCAGAATCGAGGCAAATGCCTCGACGGCCGAATATTCTTCGATGAGGGTGGCAAGCAGGGCGTCTTTCATCTCAACAACTCGCTGAACACGACGGCTCGCGCGTGATCCGCGAGCCGGGTTTGTCGAACGCCGCCCGGCACTTCACCGTACTTCGATGCGTCGATCAGTTGCCGGTCGACGAGGTTTTGCTTTGCAACAGTTCGCGTGCGGTGTTCAGCACGCCGTCGGCGATCTTGCCGGAATCGATCTTCAGCGAGCCGTCCTTGATGGCCTGCTTGATCGACTCGACGTGCGCCGTGTCGATATCGGCCGAGCCGGATGCCGCGAGGCTGCGCAGATGCTGCGACAGACCCGACAGGCTGACGCTGGCGTCGCCCGAACCGCTGGTGGTGGTCTGCGAGGCCGTGCCCGCATTCTGCGCATTGCCGTTCGCGGTCGTCGCGTCGCTTTGTTGCGAACGGGACAGGGCGTCTTTCAACGTCGGCAGATTCGAATTGGTTGTGGAATCGACTTTCACGATTGGCTTCCTGAACGATTTGATCCTTATAACGGCTACCGCTGATCAAAACTTTAGCGCAATCGATCAAGGCGTTACCTTTCCTTACATCTCCGGTCAAGCCGTTGGCCCGCCTGATTTCGGTGCTGTCCATCGTGCCGTTGGCGCAAGGCGGGACGGGCGTTGAACGATGAACAGGCACCGGATGAACATCCCGCCGGTTCACAGCTGAATCTCCACGGTCGAGCCGTCTTTCACGATGCCGGAGATGATCTGGCCGTTGGCCGTCTTGACCCGCACCTGCTGCCCCGGCGACGCATTGTTCATCGCGCTGCCTTCGGCCGAAATCGCGAAACCTTCGCCGGCGGCCACGACCCGCACCGTCTGCCCAATCGATACCGCCGACGCGCTTTTCAGCATGTCGCGGCGCAGTGGCATGCCGCCGGCGACGCGCGTGAGCGTGACCGAGCCGACCGCCTGCGACGGATCCGTGACGATGGCCTGCGGCAAGCCGGTCAGGTCGCCGTCGCGCGCGACGAGGTCGGCGGCGGTGAGCACCTCGCCCGGCGCCATCGCGCGGGCGGCCAGATAGTAGGTGGCGTGCAGCGAGATGCGCGCCTGCAGATAAATGGTCCACGGACGCTCACCCGCGCAGCGTACGCCGACGGTCATGCGGCCCCACAGACGCGCGCCGCTCGGCATGAACGGTTCGAGCATCGTGCAAGCCGCGAGCCCGCGCGGAAACGCCGGCGCCACGGTGATGTCGACCTTGCCGGGCAAGCCGGCGGATTGTTGCTGCAGGAACGCGAGTGCGGCGCTGCGGATCGCTTCCGGGTCTTGCTGGCCAGGCAGTGGCGCGGCTGGCGCGAGTGTCGCGGGGCGCAGATTCTGCTGCGCGACGGCGGGGGCGAGTTGCCGCACGGCCGGCGTGCGGGCGATGGCGGCCGGCGCTGGCGCAACTGTCGGAGCAAGCGCAGGAGCGACGGCGGCCTTCGTCACGACCGGCTTGCCGTTCGCGCCCAACTGCGGCGGCTCACCGCGTGAAGCCAGGCTGTCGAAGCCTGCCGCTGCGGAGGCGCCAGCGGCTGCGTTGAGCGGCGCATTGGCGGCCACCGGCTGAACGCCCGCAGCTTGCCGTGCGCCATTGACCTGCGGCGCGGGCGTCACCACGACCGGAACCACCTGACGCGAACCGGGCACGACATTGACTTTCGCGACGCCGTCCATGGCATTGGCATTGCCGCTGCCCGGCGCGGGAATCGTCACGACACCGTTGGCGTCGGGCTTGAAGTTGGTGCGGATCATTTGCGGCGCGGCGGGCGGTTCGCCGGCGCCCGGAATGACGATCGAGCCGCTCGCATTGGCGGCGCGCGTGAATGAATCGGCGTCGCGAGTCGCGGGATTCGGCGTCAGCGACTGCGCCGTGGCTGCGGCCAACGTCGCAGCGGAGCCAGTGCGCTTCGCCGGCGCGGCTTGCATGTGTTCGGCCAGATCGGCGAGCGCGGCCGGATTCTTTTCTCCCGGACCGGGAATCACGATCGGGCCGCCGGCTTCCTGAGCCTGCGAGCTGACCGGCAGCAGCACGATGCCGCCGGCGACCCACACCGTCAGGCTCACGACGAGGCGAATCAGGAGGCGCGAGGCCGTGCGCGCGGCACGCCGTGCGATGCCAGCGCCCGCACCCACGCGATGCGCCGCCGCGCAATTCGCGCGGTGCGTCGGATCGAAGGCGGGCTGGTCCATCGTGTTTCTCCATCGAATGCATCGGTACGCCTTGCATTCTAGTGAGCGCCCCCTTTGCGCAAACGTTGAATAGAAGCCCCCTTTCCCGGTTATTCGTCCGATTGCCGCTTGCGTTCGGCCCATAAGATGCACCTCATGCAAAAAGGTCTTCCCGCCTGGTGCAGTCCTCACGCGAGGCACGCACGGGAAGCCTCGGGAACGTTCTCCGGAGATTCTTATGCTGGACAAACTCGATGCCGAATTCGCCTTTGGCCGTGAAGCGCTCGATGTACGCGCTTACCGGCAGGAGCTGTTGTCGTCGAATATCGCCAACGCCGATACCCCCGGGTACAAGGCGCGCGACGTCGACTTCGCCTCGTCGCTCGCCGGCGCGCTGAAGAAGAGCGGCGGCGCCACCGGAACCGCGGCGTCGAACAACGCGACGCTGGCGATGACGCAGCCCGCGGGTGTGACGAGCGGCATGTCGATGGTGTCGACCGCGCCGGGCCACATGGCCGGCAAGTCGACGCTGACGCCGACCGGCGGCACGTCCGACGACTACGGCAACCTGCAGTACCGCGTGCCGACCCAACCCGCGCTCGACGGCAACACGGTCGACATCGATACCGAGCGGGTGCAGTTCGCGGACAACACATTGCATTTCGAATCGGGCATGACGGTGCTGTCCGGCCAGATCAAAACGATGCTGTCGGCGATCCAGTCGGGCTCGTAAGAAGCCACGCCGACAGACTCAGCAGTACGCAAGAACAATCGCTACGGGATTAACACTTGAGCCGGTTCGAACCGTGCAACTGCGTTGCATGGGGCCGGAGTAAGTGCTGAAGCACTAACACCGGCCGACACAGGAGAAGTCAGGAAACATGCCATCTTTAATGAACATTTTCGGTGTCGCAGGCTCCGCGATGTCGGCGCAGTCGCAGCGGCTCAACGTGACGGCGTCGAATCTCGCCAACGCGGACAGCACGACCGGCCCGGACGGCCAGCCGTACAAGGCCAAGCAGGTCGTGTTCGCGGTCAGCCCGCTCGGCGGCGCGCGCACGGCTTCCGGCCAGCAGGTCGGCGGCGTGCAGGTCACCGGCGTGGTCGACGACCCGACGCCGATGAAGACCGCCTACGACCCCGGCAATCCGGCCGCGAACTCGGACGGCTACGTCACGTTGCCGAACGTCGATCCGGTGCAGGAGATGGTCAACATGATCTCGGCCTCGCGCTCGTACCAGGCCAACGTCGAGACCCTGAACACCGCCAAGACACTGATGCTGAAAACGCTCACGATCGGAACCTGAGGAGAGCTCCTTGACCACCAACACCACCATCGGCGGCAGCGGCACGACTGTGTCGCAAACGCTGCTCGATACGATGAACGGCACGAACAGTGCCACGAGTTCCACGGGCAGCACGTCCGGCACCTCGGCGACCGATCTGCAGAACACCTTCCTGCAACTGCTCGTCGCGCAGTTGAAGAACCAGGACCCGACCAATCCGATGGACAGCTCGCAGATGACCTCGCAGCTGGCGCAGATCAACACGGTCTCGGGCATCAGCCAGTTGAACACGACGCTCAGCTCGCTCGCCACGCAGATGTCGGCGGGCCAGCAGTCGCAAGCCGCGCTGCTGATCGGCTCGACCGTGCTTGCTCCTGGCAGCTCGGTGGCGGTCGCGAGCGGCAAGGCCGGCGCGTTCGGCGTGCAGCTCGCCAACTCGGTGGGCGATCTGCAGGTCGTCGTGAAGAACTCGGCGGGCCAGATCGTCAACACGATCGACCTCGGCAAGCAGTCGGCCGGCACGATTCCGGTGGGCTGGACGCCGACCGACACGGCGGGCAATGCGCTGCCGGACGGCACCTACACGATCAGCGCGGTCGGCACGATCAACGGTCAACAGGCCACGGCCACCACGCTCACGGGCGCCACGGTGCAAAGCGTCGTCATGCAGCCCAACGGTACGCCGGGCCTCGTGCTCTCGAACGGCTCGACGGTCGGCTTGACCAGCGTCGCCGCCATCCTCTGATTCAGATTCTGTCAGTTACGACTTTCCAGATACGGAGACCGTCATGGGTTACCAACAAGGTTTGAGTGGTCTGTCGGCATCGTCGAGCGATCTCGACGTGATCGGCAACAACATTGCCAACGCGAATACGGTTGGCTTCAAGAGCGGCGCCGCGCAATTCGCCGACATGTACGCCAATTCCGTGGCGACCGCGGTGGGCAACCAGGTCGGCATCGGCACCAAGCTCGCCGAAGTGCAACAGCAGTTCTCGCAAGGCACGATCACCAGCACCAACCAGGCGCTCGACGTCGCCATCAACGGCAACGGCTTCTTCCAGTTGTCGAATAACGGTTCGCTGGTGTACTCGCGCAACGGCGTGTTCCAGCTCGACAAGAACGGCTTCATCACCAACTCGCAAGGCCTGCAGCTGATGGGCTATGCCGCGAACAGTTCGGGCATCATCAACACCGCGCAGACCGTGCCGCTTACCGTGCCGACCGCGAACATCGCGCCGCAAGCGACTACCAAGATCACCGCCGGCCTGAACCTGAACGCGCAGGATCCGCTGATGCTCGGCACGCCGGCCGTCACGCCGACGCTCGTCGCGGGCAGCACGCTGACGACGCCCGGCGCGACCATCACGAACACCGCTTCGGGCACGAACAACGACAACTACACCGTCAACTTCACGAGCCCGACGACCTACACGGTCACCGACACCACGCTCGGCACGACCTCCGCCGCCGCGACCTACACGGCGGGCTCGGCGATCTCGCTCGGCAACGGCCAGACCATCACGTTCAACGGCGTGCCGGCGACCGGCGACAGCGTCGCGATCGCGCCGACCCCGGTGGCGTTCAACCAGAACAGCTCGTCGACGTACAACT
The DNA here is from genome assembly GCF_046027355.1 of Paraburkholderia sediminicola. Classification (GTDB taxonomy): domain Bacteria; phylum Pseudomonadota; class Gammaproteobacteria; order Burkholderiales; family Burkholderiaceae; genus Paraburkholderia; species Paraburkholderia sediminicola_B. The sequence goes on from NZ_JAQQEK010000011.1 coordinate 159,616, forward strand.
ACTCGACCAGCACGACGGTCTACGACTCGCTCGGCGGCTCGCAGACGGTCAACATGTACTTCGCCAAGACCTCGGCCGGTACGTGGAACGTGTATGCCGGCACTTCGACGGGCACGGCGCAGCTGATCGGTCACGCGAACTTCAACTCGTCGGGCACGCTGCTCGGCACGACGGACGCAGCCGGTGTGGCCACCACCACGCCGTTCGCCTACAACTTCTCGATTCCGACCACCGACGGTTCGTCGACGCCGCAGAAGCTGACGCTGAACATCGCCGGCACGACGCAGTACGGCGGCAAGGACGGTGTGAACTCGCTGCAGCCCGACGGCTACGCCGCCGGCACGCTGACGAGCTTCACGATCGGCGCCGACGGCACGCTGACCGGCAACTATTCGAACCAGCAAACGGCGGCCCTCGGCCAGATCGTGCTGGCGAACTTCTCGAACCAGAACGGTCTCGTGAACCTCGGCAACAACGAGTTCCAGCAGACCTCGGCTTCGGGCGTCGCGCAGATTTCCGCGCCGGGCTCGACCAACCACGGCGTGCTGCAAGGCGGCGCGGTGGAAAACTCGAACGTCGATCTGACGAGCGAACTGGTGAACCTGATCACCGCGCAACGCAACTATCAAGCGAACGCGCAGACGATCAAGACCCAGCAGACCGTCGACCAGACCCTGATCAACCTGTAAGCGACCGGGACTAACCCATCATGGATCGGCTGATCTACACCGCGATGTCGGGCAGTACGCAGGCGCTCGAACAGCAGGCAATCGTCGCGAACAACCTGGCCAACGCATCGACCACCGGTTTTCGCGCGCAACTGGCGACTTTCCGCGCCGTGCCGATGTCGTTCGGCGACGGCAGTTCGATCAACGACAACACCACGCGCACCTTCGTGCTGTCGTCGACGCCGGGCGCGGACTACACACCCGGGCCGATCCAGCAGACGGGCAACCCGCTCGACGTGGCGATTCAGGGGCCGGGCTGGCTGGCGGTGCAAACCGCCGACGGCGGCGAGGCCTACACGCGCGCCGGCAATCTGCATGTCGACGAAAACGGCCAACTGGTGAACGCCACCAATCAGGTGGTGCTCGGCAACGGCGGTCCGGTGTCGGTGCCGCCGGGCGCGGAAATCACCATCGGCAAGGACGGCACGGTGTCCGCGCTGACGCCGGGCGATCCGCCCACCGCAGTGGTGACGGTCGATCAGTTGAAGCTGGTGAATCCGGATCCGCAAACCATGACGCGTGGCGACGATGGCCTGTTTCGCACCGCCGACGGCAATGCCGCCGACGCGGATCCGGCCGTCACGCTGGCGCCGGCCTCGCTCGAAGGCAGCAACGTGAATCCGGTCAGCGCGATGGTCTCGATGATCACCAACGCGCGCCAGTTCCAGATGCAGACGAAGCTGCTGGAAAGCGCCGACAAGAACGACCAGTCCGCCAACCAGCTGCTCAGCTTTAGCTAACGGGCGCGTAGGCGCCTCGGAGAAGAACCATGAATCGCTCACTCTACATCGCCGCGACCGGCATGAATGCGCAACAGGCGCAGATGGACGTGATTTCGAACAACCTCGCGAACGTCAGCACCAACGGCTTCAAGGGCTCGCGCGCGGTGTTCGAGGATCTGCTGTATCAGACCGTCCGCCAGCCGGGCGCGAACTCGACGCAGAACACCGAACTGCCGTCCGGCATCCAGTTGGGCACCGGCGTGCAGCAGGTCGCCACCGAGCGTCTGTACACGCAGGGCAACCTGCAACAGACCGGCAACTCGAAGGACATCGCCATCAACGGCCAGGGCTTTTTCCAGGTGCAGATGCCCGACGGCACGACCGCTTACACCCGTGACGGTTCGTTCCAGACCAACGCGCAAGGCCAGCTCGTGACGTCGAGCGGCTACCAGGTGATCCCGGCGATCACGATCCCGAACAACGCGACCTCGCTCACCATCGGCAGCGACGGCGTGGTGTCGATCACCGTGGCCGGCTCGACCAACAGCCAGCAACTCGGCTCGATGCAGATCGCGACTTTCATCAACCCGGCCGGTCTGGACGCGAAGGGTGAAAACCTGTTCGCGGAAACCGCTTCGTCGGGCGCGCCGAATGTCGCGCAACCGGGCCTGAACGGCGCCGGCACGCTGAATCAGGGATACGTGGAAGCATCGAACGTGAACGTGGTGCAAGAACTGGTGAACATGATCCAGACGCAACGCGCTTACGAAATCAACAGCAAGGCCGTGACGACCTCTGACCAGATGCTGCAGACCCTGAGCCAGATGCAGGTTTAAAGCTCAAGGGACTGGGAACAAACAGGCAGCAAAACAGGCGGTAATGATGATGTCGCACTTCACTCGCAATCCGGTTCATTCGCGCACCGCTCAGGCGCTCGTGCAGCTCACGCTGCTCGCGGCCCTGGGTGGCTGCGGCCTCGTGCCGAAGCAGCCGATCACGCAGCAGCCGATGACGGCCATGCCGCCGATGCCGCCGTCGGCGCAGTCGCCGGGCTCGATCTACAACCCGGGTTACGCGGGCCGGCCGTTGTTCGAAGACCAGCGGCCGCGCAATGTCGGCGACATCCTGACGATCGTGATTCAGGAAAACGTCAACGCGACGAAATCGTCGGGCGCGGGTGTGAACCGCAGTGGCAACACTGCCTTCGACGTGGCGAGCGCCGGCTTTCTCAATGGCCTGTTCGGCAGGACCAACCTGAGCGCGAACGGCGCCAACAAGTTTGCCGCGACGGGCGGTGCGAATGCGTCGAACACGTTTAGCGGCGTGATCACCGTCACGGTGACGGGCGTGCTGCCGAACGGCAACCTGATGGTCAGCGGCGAGAAGCAGATGCTGATCAATCAGGGTAATGAATTCGTGCGCTTTTCAGGCGTGGTGAATCCCAACACGATCTCCAACCTGAACGCCGTGTACTCGACCCAGGTGGCCGACGCGAAGATCGAATATTCCGCGAAGGGCTATATCGACGAATCCGAGAATATGGGCTTCCTGCAGCGCTTCTTCCTCAACGTGTCGCCGTGGTGATCATGCGTACCGTTTTCTCCAGCACACGCATCCGCACCCGCCTCGCGCGATTCGCCGGTTTCGGTCGTGCGCTCGCCTTCGTCGCGCTTGCCTGCGCGGCGCTGCCGGCGGCCACGCCTGCTTATGCCGAACGTCTGAAGGACCTCGTGCAGATCCAGGGCGTGCGCGACAATCCGCTGATCGGCTATGGCCTCGTCGTCGGCCTCGACGGTACGGGCGACCAGACCACGCAAACGCCGTTCACCACGCAGACGCTCGCCAACATGCTGGCGAACCTCGGCATCTCGATCAACAACCAGGCGGCGGGCTCGAGCAACTCGCAGTCGTCGCTCTCGAACATCCAGCTGAAGAACGTCGCCGCGGTGATGGTGACGGCGGTGCTGCCGCCGTTCGCACGTCCGGGCGAAGCGATCGACGTGACCGTGTCGTCGCTCGGCAATGCAAAGAGCCTGCGCGGCGGCACGCTGCTGCTCACGCCGCTGAAGGGCGCCGACGGCCAGGTGTACGCGCTCGGCCAGGGCAATCTCGCGGTCGGCGGCGCCGGCGCGAGCGCCAACGGCAGCAAGGTGCAGGTGAACACGCTGGCCGCGGGCCGCATTGCCGGCGGCGCGATCGTCGAACGCGCGGTGCCGACTTCGGTATCGCAAGCGGGCACGATGCAGCTCGACCTGAACGAAATGGACTACGACACCACGCAGCGTGTGGTGGCCGCGGTGAACAACGCATTCGGCGGCGGCACGGCCACCGCGCTCGACGGCCGCACGATTCAACTGCGCGCGCCGAGCGATCCGGAGCAGCAGGTCGCCTTCATGGCGCAATTGCAGAACCTCGACGTCAAGCCGGCGCAAGCCGCCGCGAAGGTGATCCTGAACGCGCGCACCGGCTCGATCGTGATGAATCAGATGGTCACGCTGCAGAACTGCGCGGTGGCGCACGGCAACCTCTCGGTCGTGATCAATACGCAGCCGGTGGTGAGCCAGCCGGGCGCGTTCTCGAACGGCCAGACGGTGGTGGCCAAGCAGTCGCAGATTCAGATGAAGCAGGACAACGGTGCACTGAAGCTGGTGACCGCCGGCGCCAATCTCGCCGAAGTGGTGAAGGCGCTCAACGCATTGGGTGCGACGCCCGCGGATCTGATGTCGATCCTGCAGGCGATGAAAGCGGCGGGCGCTCTGCGCGCCGACCTGGAAATCATCTAAGGAAGACACAGGATGAATTCGGATACGACCAATTCCGCCGCTTCGGCAAACGACCTGACCCAGCGCTTCGCGCTCGACGTGCAGGGTTTCGCGAAGCTGAGCGCGCAGGCCAAGGCATCGCCGCAAGCCGGCATGAAGATGGCCGCGCAGCAGTTCGACGCGGTGTTCACGCAGATGATGTTGAAGAGCATGCGCGATGCGACGCCGCAAGACGGTCCGTTCGACTCGCACGACAGCGCCACCTTCACGTCGATGATGGACCAGCAGTTGTCGCAACAGATGTCGCAAAAGGGCATTGGCGTGGCTGACGCAATGCTCAAGCAACTGATGCGCAATCAGGGCATGCAGGTGGGCGGCGGTGCGAGTGGTGCAGGCGGTTTGGCCGGCATGGCCAACGCATTGGGCGGCAGCAGCAGCGGCGGCGATGAAGGCCAGACCGCGGCGCTGAACGCGCTCGCCAAGGCGTACGGCAACGCGCAGGCCAACGGCCAGTTGGCGATGGGCAAGGGCTACTCGGCCAACAGCGCGTTGACTCCGCCGCTCAAGGGCGACGGCAGCTCGCCGAAGGTCGACGCTTTCGTCGACAAGCTCGCCGAACCGGCGCAGGCCGCCAGCGCGGCGACTGGCATTCCGGCTCGTTTCATCATCGGCCAGGCCGCGCTCGAATCGGGCTGGGGCAAGAGCGAGATCAAGAAGGCGGACGGTTCGACCAGCCACAACGTGTTCGGCATCAAGGCGACCAAGGACTGGACCGGCAAGACCGTGTCGACGGTCACGACCGAATACGTGAACGGCAAGCCGCAGCGCGTTGTCGAAAAATTCCGCGCGTACGACTCGTATCAGGAAGCCATGACCGACTACGCGAGCCTGCTCAAGGGCAATCCGCGTTACGCGCAGGTGATCAATTCGGCGCATGACGTGAACGGCTTTGCCAATGGCATGCAGCGCGCCGGTTACGCGACCGATCCGCACTACGCGAAAAAACTGATGTCCATCATGCAGAAGATGGGCTGAGCTGGCGTGAACGCAGTCCGAATCACCCGATCATTCAACCGGATCAAAACCATGCACGCGACGGGGCCAGGTGCATAACAAGACGGACGAGGCCGGCCGCCCATGGGCGGCCGGTCCACCCGCGAGAGGCATGGCGCGTTTAACGTTTGCGGCAAATAATTCATGACAGGCCCCTAAATTTTGGCCGGATACTGCCGCTAATCAGTTAGACCCAATACCGGAAAGCGTTGTAATGTCTGGTTGGGATGCGCGTGCTGCGGCTTCGATGAAGACCGCGCGAAAGCCCCGGCAGGAGCCCTGGCACGCGCCCGCAAGAACATGCATACCGGCAAGCCCATGGATACTACCCAGTCGAACGGCCAGACCGACACACACGGCCAGTTGCACGCTCAGACCGACGAAGGCGGCAACGATTTTGGCCGTCGCAATCCGCTGGAGATCGGCGTCCAGTTGCGCAATCTCGTCAATCGCGGCGATTTCCTCACCGTTCAATACTCAGGCGGACAGCTCGTCACGCGTCTACTCGACGTCGACGTGCGCGGCCGCACCTTCACGTTCGATTGGGGCGCGTTGTCCGATCAGAACAAGGGCTTGCTGGGCGCGCCGCGCTGCCAGTTCCACGCGCAGCCGGACGGCGTGCGCGTCGAATTCGCCACCGGCACGCCGCGCGAGACCCGTTTCGAAGGACTGCCTGCATTCGAGGCCGACTTTCCCGAGGTGCTGTTCTACGTGCAGCGCCGCGAGTACTTCCGCGTCGATGCGCCGATTCTCGATCCGTACGTGTGCTCCGGCCGTTTGCCCGAAGGCGATACGTTCCGCTTCGAGGTGCACGACCTGTCGCTCGGCGGCGTCGGCATGCGCACCTCCGACGAACGCGTGGCCGAATTGCCGATGGGCACGCGCCTGCTCGATTGCGAATTGGCGCTCGGCGCGCTCGGCCGGCTCTCGCTCGATCTGCAACTCGTGTCGCATCGCTCCACCGCGCTGCCGAACGGCACGCAGCGTTTTCAACTCGGCTTCCGTTTTCTGACGCTGCCGGGCAGCGCGGAAAACACGCTGCAACGTCTGATCACGCAGCTCGAGATGAAGCGCCGTTCGCTGGTGCGCTGATTGAAATGTTGGATCCGCGGTGCGTGAGAGGGGTTGCTCGCGCACCGTGTTCGCTTGCCGGTTCATCGTCACTTCCTTGCCACCTGTTTTCCGCACCGGCGCGCGTCCCTGCGCGATGAGTGACAAGCCCGGCAGGCAAGCCTCGCAAACGTTGAAACAAACGTCGAACACGCATCGGAATGACCTCAATTTTTCCTTGTTGAGGCCGTTAAACAAGATGTTCAAGTAACGCGGCGGCATGTGTACGGTGTCGCCCTTCAGGATGACGCATGTCCAATCTCATCAATCTCGGCCTCAGTGGACTGAACGCAGCCCAGTGGGGACTCACGACGACCGGCCAGAATATCAGCAACGCGTCGACGCCCGGCTACACCATCGAAACACCGGTGTATGCGGAAAGCGGTGGCCAGTACACGGGCTCGGGCTATCTGCCGCAAGGCGTCTCGACCACGACCGTGACGCGCCAGTACAGCCAGTATCTGACCACTGAGCTGAACAATGCGCAGTCGTCGGGCAGCGCGCTGTCGACGTACAACACGCTGATCTCGCAACTGAACAATCTGATCGGCAGCCCGACCGCCGGGATTGCGAGCGCGATCACCAGCTACTTCACCGGCTTGCAGAACGTCTCGAACAACGCGTCGAGCCTGGCCACGCGTCAGACCGCGATGAGCGGCGCGCAGACGCTGGTGAACCAGATCAACGCCGCAGGTCAGCAATACGACGCGCTGCGCCAGAGCGTCAACACGCAGCTCACCAACACCGTTTCGCAGATCAACAGCTACACGCAGCAGATCGCGCAGCTGAACGGACAGATCGCCCAGGCCAGCACGCAAGGCCAGCCGCCGAACCAGCTGATGGATCAGCGCGATCTCGCCGTGTCCAACCTGTCGCAACTGATCGGCGTGAACGTCGTGAACAGCAACGGCAGCTACAGCGTCTTCATGAGCAACGGCCAGCCGCTGGTGTCCTCCACCAACAGCTACAACCTGGGTACGGCGCCTTCGACCGGCGACACCAGCGAATTGTCCGTGCAGTATCTCGGCCAGGCGGGTGCGAACCCGGCAGCCGCGCCGCAGAACCTGCCCGACAGCAAGATCGACGGCGGCACGCTCGGCGGCCTGCTCGCGTTCCGCAGCCAGACGCTCGATCCGGGCGAGGCGCAACTCGGCGCGATCGCCGTGAGCTTCTCCGCGCAGGTCAACGCGCAAAACGGACTGGGCATTACGCTCGCCGGCGCCAAGGGTGGCGCGCTGTTCTCGGTGGGCGGCCCGACGGTCTATGCGAACACGCAAAACACCGGCAATGCGTCGCTGAACGTGTCGTTCGCGGATCCCACGCAACCGACCACCGGCGACTACACGCTGGCCTACAACGGCACCACCTACACGCTGACCGACAATTCGACAGGCAGCGTGGTGGGTTCGGCGACCAACCTGAGCCAGCCGATCAACGGCTTGAATTTCTCGACCACCGGGACGATGAACCCTGGCGACTCGTTCACGGTCGAGCCGACCCGCGGCGCGCTGAACAGCTTCGCGACCGCCACCACCGACGCATCGGCGATTGCCGCCGCAGCGCCGGTGCTGGGCGCGGCCGCCGCGAGCAACACCGGCACCGGCACGATCACGCAGGGCACGGTGACGGCCGGCTACACCATGCCGAATTCGACCACCACGCTGTCTTACGACGGCACGGGCCTGTCCGGTTTCCCGGTCGGTTCGACGGTGACGGTGGCAGGTTCCCCCGCCACCACGTATTCGATCATCAGCGCGGCGACCGTGGTGCCGTATTCGTCGGCCACCGGCGCGTCGCTGACGATCAACAACGCGACCGCCGGCCAGATGAACAACGTCTCGGTGACGATCAGCGGCGCACCGGCGGCCGGCGACAAGTTCACCATCGGCCCGAACACCGGCGCGAACAACGACGGCCGCAACGCACTGGCGCTGTCGAATCTGTCCACCGCCAAATCGCTGTCGGGCGGCACGGTCACGCTGACGGGCGCGTATGCGAACTACGTCAACAATATCGGCAACCAGACCAATCAGATTCAGACGTCGAGCACCGCGCAAAGCTCGCTGGTGACGCAGATCACCACCGCGCAGCAGTCGGTTTCGGGCGTGAACATCAACGAAGAAGCAGCCAACCTGCTTCAGTATCAGCAGCTGTATCAGGCGAACAGCAAGGTCATCCAGACCGCGCAGACCCTGTTCCAGACGATACTCGGCATCTTCCAGTGAGGCGTTGACAATGCGCATCTCCAGCACGCAGTACTTCAACATGAACGTCGCGACGATGAGCGATCAGCAAGCTCAGTTGTCGCAGTTGTATGCCGAGATTTCGAGCGGCGTGAGCCTCTCCACGCCGTCGGACAATCCGCTCGGCGCGGCGCAGGCCGTGCAGTTGAGCTCGACGGCGACGACCCTGTCGCAATACACGACCAATCAGGGCAGCGCGCTCGCCTCGCTGCAGCAGGAAGACACCACGCTCGGCAGCGTCAACACCGTGCTGCAAACCATTCATACGCTGGTGCTGCGCGCCGGCGACGGTTCGCTGAACGACGGCGACCGCGGCTCGATCGCGACGCAACTGCAAAGCTTGCGCAGCCAGTTGATGACGCTCGCCAATTCGACCGACCCGCAAGGCAACTACCTGTTCGCCGGCTACCAAAGCAGCGCGCAGCCGTACACCACGAATTCGGCCGGCGTCGTGACTTATTCCGGCGACACCGGCACGCCCGGCGTGCAGATCACCGATTCGCACGTCGTGCAGACCGGCGACAACGGCATTGCGATCTTCGGCAGTGTCGCGCCGATCGGCACCAGCTCCGTGCCCGCCGCGAAAACCGGCAACACCGGCACGGGCGTGATCAGCACGGTGAGCCTGAACAACCCGACCGATCCGACCAACGCGGACAAGTATTCGATCGACTTTTCGTCGGCGACCACCTACACCGTGAGCCAGACCGATCCGGCTACCGGCGCGGTGACCACGAGCGCGCCGCAAGCGTTCACGGCCGGTTCGGCGATCACGCTCGGCGGCCAGTCGGTGTCGATCACCGGCGCGCCGAACGCGGGCGACAGCTTCACGGTGACGCCGGCCACGCAAGGCAGCATGGACGTGTTCGCGAATCTGAGCCAGTTGATCACCACGCTGCAAACGCCGGTGTCGGGCGGCGCTTCGACGGCCAGCTTCCAGAGCGCGCTGACCACCAGCATGACCCAGCTCGAAAACACGATGAATAACGTCGTCACGGCGCAAGCGGCAGTGGGCGGCCGCGAGCAGGAAGTGCAGGCATTGCAGACCGTCACGCAGACCAACACGCTGCAGACCTCGAGCAACCTCGCGGATCTGACGCAGACCGATATGGTCAAGACGATCGGCAAGTACACGATGACGCAGGCCGCACTGCAAGCGGCGCAACAGGCGTTCGCGAAGATTCAGAACATCTCGCTGTTCCAGTACCTGAGCTGATAGCACGAGCAGTCTGAAACGGCGAAGGGCGGAATCCGGTGTGAGCCGGTTCCGCCCTTCTTCTTTTTTCATTGCACCGCGCGGTGAGCGAAGCGTGCTATTTGAACCCGGCCGCCACGCGCCCCATCTGATCGAGACCGACGTCGAAGAGCCGTATGAAGAACGGAATCATGTTCGGGGTCATCAGCTGCAGAAGCAGCATGCCGATCAGCATGGTCAGCGGGAAGCCGATCTGGAACACGCCGATCTGCGGCGCGGCGCGATTCAGAATGCCGAGCGAGAGATTGGTGATAAGGAGCGCGGCGACCACCGGCAGCGACAGCAGCAGCCCCGCCGAAAATACCGTGCCGCCGAAATTCGCGAGCGTGCGCCAGCCGGGCGCGCCGAGAATGTTCGCCGACACCGGCACCGACTGAAACGTGGCGAGCAGCGCGCTGATCATTTGCAAATGGCCGTCGATCACGAGAAACACCAGCATGGCGATAGTGTTCATGTAGCTCGACAGCACCTGGCTCGAGCTGGCGGCCTGCGCGTCGAAGAAGGTCGCAAAGCCGAGACCCATGCCGAGACCGACGAAGTCGCCCGTCGCGCTGATCGCCTGAAACACGATCTGCATGGTGACGCCGAGCGCAATGCCGATCAGGAATTGGTTGACGATGATCCACACGCCTTCGGCGGAAAACACCGTGACTTGCGGCAGCGCGCCGAGCGTGGGCGCGACGATGATCGTGACGAAGGCCGCGAGGCCGATCTTCACGCGGATCGGCAGCGAGCGGTTGCCGAGCACCGGCGCGGTGGCGACCAGCGCGAGGATGCGCACGAACGGCCACAGGAACGCGGTAAGCCAGGCGTTCAGTTGCGCGTAGGTGACGGAGAACATCGCGGGTCGGAAGGGAAGGTGAGAGGAAGGTGAAAACCCGCGCCGCTCAGTTGACGAGCGTCGGAATGTTGGTGAGCGTCTGGCGCAGATAGTCGAGCATGGTCGTGAGCATCCACGGGCCGGCGATCACCATCGTGACGGCAATCGCGAGCAGCTTGGGGATGAACGACAGCGTGCTTTCGTTGATCTGCGTGGCGGCCTGGAACAGGCTCACCACCAGACCGACCACCAGCGCGACCAGCAGCAACGGCGCGGCGAGCAGCAGGCCGACATACATGGCCTGGTGCGCGAGCGTCATGACGGATTCTTGATTCATGGCGATGGGACCGGAAGCGTGAAGGGCGCGGGGCGCGGTTAAAAAGCGCGGTTAAACGAAGCTCTGCGCGAGCGAGCCGAGCAGCAACTGCCAGCCGTCCACCAGCACGAACAGCATCAGCTTGAACGGCAGCGAAATGGTCGCGGGCGACACCATCATCATACCCATCGACATCAGCACGCTCGCCACCACCATATCGATGATGAGGAATGGAATGAAAATCGTGAAGCCGATCTGGAAGCCGGTTTTCAGTTCGCTCGTCACGAACGAGGGCACCAGCAGCGACAGCGGCACGTCTTCCGGACCTTGCATCGGCGCGGCGTGCGAGATGCGGGCGAAGAGGGCGAGATCGCTTTCGCGGGTCTGGCGCAGCATGAACGTCTTGAACGGGGCGAGGCCGCGGTTGACGGCGGTTTCCATCGGAATCGTGCCGTCGGAGAACGGCTTGTAGCCGTCGGTGTAGGCCTTGTCGAGCACCGGCGACATCACGAACAACGTGAGGAACAGCGCGAGGCCGACGAGCACCTGGTTAGGCGGCGTCGTGGTCGTGCCGAGCGCCTGGCGCAGCAGCGAGAGCACGATGATGATGCGCGTGAAGCTGGTCATCATCAACACCATCGCCGGCAGGAACGACAGCATCGTGAGCAGCAGCATTGTCTGCACGCTCAGCGAGTAGGTCGTGCCGCCGTTCGGGCCGGGGCTCGTGTTGAAGGCCGGCAAGCCGGCGGCCTGCGCGAACGACAGTGTCGGCAGTGCGAGCATCAGCGCCGGCAACGCGACGGGTGCCACGCGGCGCGCGGCGGAAATCACTTTCGAGGTGGTGCTGGACATGCGAGCGGATTGCGCGTGACGCGCCGAAGGAAGACTGAACTGCATTACCGAACCCCGCCGCCTTGCCCGTTGAAACGTTTGCCCACTTCGCCTTTCAAAGCGTCGCGAAAGCGTTGGCCGAAGGTGCCCGGCAGTGCCGTGCCCGTCGCTGGCGCGCTTGCCGAACCGGGTTGCGTGGCGCCGAGCGGATCGATGGCGGCCGAACCTGCCGGCATCGTGTGAAGAAGGCGGACATTGCCGGGTGCCGTGCCGAGCACGAGCCACGTATCGCCGATCTCGACCACCGCGACCCGCTCCTTGCCGCCGAGCGAGGCGCCGCCGACCGTCTTCACGAGGCCGCCGCGGTTGGCCGGCTGCAAGCCGAAGCGGCGAGCGAGCCATGCGCAACCGAACACCAGACCGATCACGACCAGCAGGCCGACAACGGTCTGCAATACCGCGCCGACGCCGAGCGCCGGAACCGCCGTGCCCGCGCCGACGCCCGAGGCGATTTTCGCGGCGTTGTTGACCGCGTTCATATCCGCCGCATGAGCGGCCGACGGTGCGAGCAGCGCGAAGATCGACGCCGTGGCGCATAGCGCCGCCACGACGTTTGCCGCCCGTGCAGCGCGAGTGAGAACAGTGCGCGTCACGGCGCGACCGGCAACGCGTTTCATCGATTCAACTTCCGGATACGTTCGGACGGCGTGATGATGTCGGTCAGACGGATACCGAACTTGTCGTTCACCACCACCACCTCGCCCTGCGCGATCAGGCAGCCGTTGACCAGCACGTCCATCGGTTCGCCCGCCATGCCGTCCAGCTCCACCACCGAACCTTGCGCAAGTTGCAGCAGATTGCGGATCGCGATCTTGGTGCGGCCGAGTTCGACGGTCATCTGAACAGGGATGTCCAGGATCATGTCGATGTCGTTGCGCGTCGAAGTCGGTTCGACTTTCGACAGCGGCTGGAACACGCCCGCCGTCGTCGCGCTGACTTCCGTATTGTCGTTCTGCTCGGCCAGCGCGCTGGCCCAGTCCGCCATGGCCGCTTCGTCTTCGGCGGCGGCTGCGTCGGCGGCGAATTGCGGCTCGCCAGCGGCCAGTTCGGCCTCAGTCTTTGCGTTCAGGTCACTCATATCCACCTTCCTTCATCGTTTCGGCTGCGCTGATCATCTTCTGGACCCGCAACGCATACTGACCATTGAAAATTCCGTAGCCGCATTCCATCACCGGCACGCCATCGACTTTCGCCGTGATGTGTTCGGGGATGTTGATCGGCAGAACATCGCCCTTGCGCATGTTCAGGATCTGTTCGAACGTGACCGGCACTTGAGCCAAGTCGGCGGTCAGTTCCACTTCCGCTGCCTGCACCTGCTGCGACAGCACGCGGACCCAGCGGCGGTCGACTTCGAGCGCCTCGCCCTGGATCGGCGACGAGAGGATGTCGCGGATCGGTTCGATCATCGAGTACGGCATGCAGATGTGCAGCGTGCCGCCCGTCGTGCCGAACTCGATCGAGAACTGCGTGACGATGACGATTTCGTTCGGCGTCGCCACGTTGGCGAATTGCGTGTGCATTTCCGAGCGCACGTATTCGAACTGCAGCGGACGCACGCTTTTCCACGAAGCCGTGTAGTTGTCGAACACCAGGTTCAGCAACTTGTTGATGATGCGCTGCTCGGTCTGCGTGAAATCGCGGCCTTCGACGCGGGTATGGAAACGCCCGTCGCCGCCGAACAGGTTGTCGACCACGAAGAACACCAGGTTCGGATCGAACACGAACAGCGACGTGCCGCGCAACGGCTTGACGTGGACCAGGTTCAGATTGGTCGGGATCGGCAGGTTGCGGGTGAATTCGCTGTACTTCTGCACCTTCACCGGACCGACGGAGATTTCCGCCGAGCGCCGCATGAAGTTGAAAATACCGACGCGCAACAGACGCGCGAACCGGTCGTTGATGATTTCGAGGCCGGGCATCCGGCCGCGGACGATGCGTTCCTGCGTCGCGATGTTGTAGGGCCGTACGCCCACACGGTCGCTTTGCTCGGCTTCCGAGTCGGTTTCGCCGGTTACGCCCTTGAGGAGGGCATCGACCTCCTCCTGGGACATGAACTCTTCGTGGCCCATTCCTTATTCCTCGTGCGTCCCGTGGCGGTTGATGATGGCAGCGCTGATTAACGTCACGACCGGCGTCACTGCACGACGAATTCGGTGAACAGCACGTCCTGGACATGGATCGGCGCGGCGCCCTTGTCGGTCGGCTGCTCGATCAGCGTGCGCAGTTCCGTGGCGAGCGCGCGCTTGCCTTCGAGCGGCGCGAGTTCGTCAGGGTGCTTGTTCGAGAGTGCGAGCAGGATGCGGCTGCGCACTTCGGGCATGTGGTCGGTTAGCTCTTGCTGGGTTTTTGCGTCGGTGAGTTTTAACGTCAGGCCGATGCGCAGGAAATGCTGTTGGCCGTCGTCTGATTGCAGATTCACGGTCATTGATTCGAGCGGGAAGAACAGTGGGGCGGCGAGGGGCGCTGGCGCGCTGGCGGTTTCAGCCGATGCGGCGGCGGGGGCGCGCTTCGACATGAAGAACCACACGCCCGCGCCGGCTGCGCCCGCGGCAATGATCGCAATCAGGACGATCAGGATGATGCGCTTCATCGGGCCCGGTGATGCGGGCGCGGCTTGCTGGGTTGCGGTCGTGGTTGCCATGAGGTTTGCTTTGCTTGCCTTTAGTGCTGGTGAGGGTGATTGTTGTTGATTTGCTCGCGGTGCGATGGGTCGAAAAGAAGGGGGATTGAGGGTTATCTCTTGTTTTTGCTTTTTTGGCCTTTCCTTGAATTCGCAGTGGTCTATTGGCGTTGCCCCTGTGCGGGGCGGCACCTACTTTCTTTGCCACGGCAAAGAAAGTAGGCAAAGAAAGCCGCTTTACACCGCTAATTCTTAAGTGGGTCCCTCGCGCAGTCGCGGTAGTGGAGCATCTGGAATCGGTGTTCTCGCGCATTCCGCGTGAGTGACAAGGCGCTCATTCCTCCGGCGGCGCTCCGCGCGCCGTCGCGGTAATTCCTCAACCGTTAGACGCAAATCGGCGCCCTTCTGGGGGCGCCGATTACTGTCCGACGGTTTGTGCCTTTGGCGCACCACGCCTTAGGCATCAACGTCACGCGAATGTGTCGACCAAGCCGACCGTGCGGCGCACCGGGACGTTCGCCACCGTGTCGATCGAGTCCGTGCCGCTGCCGCCGCCATACGATCCGCTCCCGCCACTCGAGCGGCCGCCAGAACGGCCGGAGTCGGCGCTCTGCTGTTGGCTGCTCTGGCGCGCAAAGCCGTCGCTCACGCTCGCGCTTCCCAATCCGATGCCGTTCGATTCCATCGCCTCGCGTAGCTTCGGCAGCGCGGCTTCGACGGCTTCGCGCACGGACTGGTGCTGCGATACGAACAACGCATGTGCATGGTTATCGGCAACCTGCAAGACAACCTGTAGCGGCCCAAGATCCTTCGGGTTCAACGTCAACTCGGCACTCTGTGAATGTGCGTTCGATAAAAACACCACCTTCTGGCTCAACGCGTCTTCCCAGTCAGTCGTGCCGACCTGCGGTGACAGCGCGTTCGCTGCTTCCGCCGCGCCGGCGTTGCCAGTGGTCTGGACAGCCGCCGTTGTGCTCGCTGCGCTCGCCGCGGCTTGCGATGCGGCTAGCGCCGCTGTTGCTGCATCCGTCGCGCTCTTGAAGGAAGCGAGATCGTCGGCTTGCGTGCCCCCGGCTGCCGTTGCCGTCAATGCGTCGGACGCCGCTTTCGCGGCCGCGGATGGGTCGGCCACGGTCGTCGCCGCCGTCGTGATCGCGGCTTTCGATGCGGTCGATCCTTTGCCGTCGCCGAACAGGCCGGACGCCAAGGTCTTGCCGTCCGAGGTTCCGTTCAGCCCTCCGTTCGTGCCAGCCAAGCCGTTTGCCGAGGTTGCGGCGTTCGCAGCCGCGCCGCTCGCCAGCGCTTGCGCGGGCACGCCCTGGCCGTTCGCCAACGCGGCCAACGCTGCCTGCAGCGCGTCTTGCAATGACTTCGGATCAGTGGCGGCAGTCTTCTTGCCCGCCGTACCGCCGGTCGTGGCGTCCGTGGTCGTGCCGGGTAACGCGGTCGCGGCATCGGTCAAAGCCGTGGCCGGGTCTGTGGTTGTCGGCGTATTGGCGCTGTTGGCGTCGGCCTGTGCTTGTGCCTGGGCCTGAGCGGCAGCAGCCGCCGCAGCAGTGCCCGCGTCGGTCTGGTTCGCCGTGTTGCCGGTTTTCGCCGGCGTGGAGTTCGTCTTGTCGGTCGAAGCCTGTTGCGTATTACCCGACGAGGCCGAGGACGAAGCCGAGCTCGTCGGCTTGCTGGTGTCCTTGCTGCTGCTCGCGTCATCAGCGCTCTTCGTCGCGGGATCAGCCGGCGGCGGCGCGTCGTGCACGCTCGACGAAGACGCCGAGGACCCAGACGAAGACGCCGCAGCCGAAGCCTGCTGCTGGCTCGCGCTCTGCGCAGCCGCGCTGTTCTGCTGGTCGATGCTCTGCTGCAGGGTTTGCGAGAACGGTTTGGCGTTCGCCGCAGCGGCCATGGCCGCGCTGGTTGACGTGCTGCCGGCGGAGCCGAGCAGCGAGCCGATCTGTGAAAGAAGCGACATAGGGAATCCTGTCAATCGGTCAAACGGTGTTCAGTCAGTCGAGGCGGCGCTCATGCGCCTTACCTACGTCACGCGCCTTCGGCGCGCATCCTCAGAATCCGGGCGGCGTGTTCGTCGGCGTCGCGCTGGTCCCGCCGCGCCGTGGTCTTGGCTTCGGCTGCTTCGCCGCGCGCCTGCAGCACTTCGTACGAGCCGAGCTTCTGCTTCTGACGCTGCCAGTCAGGCTTGGCGGCCTCGACGCGCGCGTTGGCCGTCACCAACAGGTTGCGTTGCTGTTCAATGGCGGCGTCGAGCGTGTCGATGAATGCCTGGAAATTGCGCATGTTCCCTGCGGGCATGCCCGTCTGGGCCGTTGCGGTGAAGCGCGCGTGGTATTCGTCGCGGTACTGCACGAGGGCGTCGAGTTGCGACTGCACGTCGTTGCGCTCGCGCTGCGCTCGGCCCAAACGTTGTGCGGCGGCGTCCACATCGTCCTGGGCGAGGCCGATGAGGGTCTTGATCGGAAAGTGTTTCGTCATCGTCAGCCTCCTTGGGCAAACAGCGCGTCCAGCATCTCGAGACTCGGTTCAAAGTTCGCGCACTCGCGAAAACCTTGCTGCAAAAATGCTTCCATCCGCGGATACAGCGCAATGGCGCGGTCGAGCAGCGCGTCGCGCCCGCTCGAATACGCGCCGACGTTGATCAGATCGCGGTTGCGCTGATAGCGCGACAGCATCTGCTTGAACATACGCGTCTTGTCCAGATGGTTATCGTCGATCAGCGCGGTCATTGCCCGGCTAATCGACGCTTCGATGTCGATGGCCGGATAGTGGCCGGCTTCAGCCAGCGAGCGCGACAGCACGATGTGGCCGTCCAGAATCGCCCGCGCGGAGTCGGCGATCGGATCCTGCTGGTCGTCACCTTCGGTCAGCACGGTATAGAACGCGGTGATCGAGCCACCGCCCGCCGGGCCGTTGCCGGTCCGCTCGACGAGCGCCGGCAGCTTGGCGAACACCGAAGGCGGATAGCCCTTGGTGGCGGGCGGCTCGCCCACGGCCAGCGCGATCTCGCGCTGCGCCATCGCGTAACGGGTCAGCGAGTCCATCAGCAGCAGCACGTGCTTGCCCTGGTCGCGGAAATATTCAGCGAGCGAGGTCGAATACGATGCGGCCTGCATGCGCAGCAGCGGCGAGACGTCGGCCGGCGCGGCGATCACCACGGAGCGCGCCAACCCTTCCTCGCCGAGAATCTGCTCGATGAATTCCTTCACTTCGCGGCCGCGTTCGCCGATCAGGCCGATCACGATCACCTCGGCGCTGGTGTAGCGCGCCATCGTGCCGAGCAGCACCGATTTACCGACGCCCGAACCGGCGAACAAGCCCATGCGCTGACCACGGCCGACGGTCAAGAGCGCGTTGATCGCGCGCACGCCGACGTCGAGCACCTTGTGAATCGGTTCGCGGTTCAGCGGATTGATGACCGGCGCGGACAGCGGCGCGTCGGCATGCGCGCCGAGCGGACCGAGTCCGTCGAGCGGACGGCCGGAGGCGTCCAGCACGCGGCCAAGCAATTCCCAGCCGACCGGCAGACGCTTCGCGCCCGCCATCGGATCGGCGATCGGCGCGCTTTCGAGCGGAAACACGCGCGCGCCGGGCAGCAAGCCGATCACTTCGGTGGTCGGCATCAGAAACAGTTTGTCGCCGGAGAAGCCGACTACTTCGGCTTCGGCCATCGGCAGCGAACTGCCTTGCGGCAGTTCGATCATCACTTCGGCGCCCACCGAGAGACGCAGGCCCACGGCTTCGAGCACCAGGCCGGCCGCGCGCGTGAGACGTCCACAGGCGCGCATCGGCTTGGCGATCGCATTGCGTGCGCGCAGTGCGTCGAGGCGGCCGCGCCAGGCTTGCATGTGCGGATTGCTGTCGAGCGCGGGATCGTACGGCGCGTGGGCGACAGCGGCGGAAGCGGGGCTCGCGGCGACGGCCACGCGGCTCGCGGCGGCGCCCGTCGCCGGATGGGCATGCGCCGGATCGCGCAAGGCGGCTTCGATCGCCGCGACGGCAGCCGCGGCGGGTGTCACCGCAGCCGGTTCTTCCGCGAGCGCCTCGGCGCCGAACGACGCCAGCGCCAGTTCGCGTTCGAGCGGCGTCAGATCGCTGGCGCGGATCTCTTCGAGCGTCGGCTTCACCATGTGCTCACCTTGCCGAGTGCGGCAGCCACGCGCTCCCAGCGCGTGTCGATGCCGGCGTCCACTTCGCCGGTGCCGGCTTGCGCGCGGCAGCCGCCGCGTTCCACCGCCGGATCGGTGCGCACGGTCCAGCCGCGCGTTTGCAACTCTTCCATCAGATAGGCTTCGACCACCGGCAGATCGGCGGGACTCACGATCAAGGCCGGCGCGCCGACCAGCGTGGGCTCGGTGGCCAGCACCTCACGCGCGGCGGCGATCAGTGCGGTCGGGTCGTGCTGCACGTGCTGGCGCACCACTTGTTGCGCGATGTCGAGCGCGAGCGCGACCAGCGTCTCGGAGATCGCGCCTTGAGCGCCGTCGAGCGCGGCCTTGAAGGTTTCGGCCAGCGCGGCGAGCCGCGCGGCTTCTTCGCGCGCTTCGCTCTGGCCTTGCTCGAAACCCTGCGCGTGACCTTGGTCGTAGCCGGCCTGGTAGCCGAGCGCCTGCCCCGCCACGTGGCCGGACGCAATGCCCTGCGCATGAGCGGCGTCGCGCAGACGTTCGAGTTCGGCCTCGAACGCGCCGTCGTCGACTTCGGGTTCGGGCGGTGCCGGGGGCACCGGATCGAACGAGGCCATCTCCCAGCGCTGGTAGGCCGAGAGGCGTTCCTTCGCTGCGGAGTTCTGATCAGACATATGCATCTTCGGCCTTGCCGCCTAGAACGATCTGGCCACCTTCGGCCAGGTTGCGCACGATCTGCAGGATGCGGCGCTGCTGCGTCTCGACTTCGGAGACGCGCACCGGACCGCGCGCGTCGAGGTCTTCGGCGAGCAGTTCGGCAGCACGCTGCGACATGTTCGACAGGAACTTCTGGCGCAGCGCGGGCGGCGCGCCCTTCAGCGAGATGATCAACGCCTCGGACTCGACTTCCTTCAGCAACAGCTGGATCGCGCGGTCTTCCAGATCGAGCAGGTTCTCGAACACAAACATCTGATCAATGATCTTCTGCGCAAGTTCCGCGTCGTACTGGCGAACATTCTCGATAACGCCTTCTTCATGATTGCTCGACATGAAGTTGAGGATTTCGGCCGCCGTGCGGATGCCGCCCATCGGGCTGCGCTTGAGGTTGTCGCTGCCGGACAGGAGGCCGGTCAGCACGTCGTCGAGTTCGCGCAGCGCGGCCGGCTGGATGCCGTCGAGCGTCGCGATCCGCAGCAGCACGTCGTTGCGCAGCCGTTCCGTGAAGCAGGCGACGATTTCCGACGCCTGATCGCGGTCCAGGTGAACGAGGATGGTCGCGATGATCTGCGGATGCTCGTTCTTGATGAGTTCGGCGACCGCCGCGGAATCCATCCACTTCAGGCCTTCGATACCGCTGGTATCGCTGCCCTGCAGAATCCGGTCGATGATCGCGCCGGCCTTGTCGTCGCCGAGCGCCTTGGTCAGCACCGAACGGATGTATTCGTTCGAATCCAGCGACATGCCGGTGTGCTGTTCGGCCTCGCGCACGAACTCCTGCAGGACTTCGTCGACCTGCTCGCGGGTCACGCTCTTCAGTGCGGCCATCGCGACGCCGATCTTCTGGACTTCACGCGGCCCGAGGAACTTGAACACCTGCGCGGCTTCTTCCTCGCCGATCGACATCAGCAGGAGCGCGCTCTTCATTACGCCTTCAGCGCTCATCGGACACCCAATTTTTCACGACGGTTGCAACGATCTTCGGATCCTGGCGCGCGATGTTGCGCGCGAATTCCAGGTTCCGCTCATATTTGTGCTTGGAGCTTTCGAGGGCGAGCAGTTCGCTGTCGGTTTCCAGCTCGGCGACCGTGCTCGCACCCGCGCGCTCGGCGGCGGGGATGCCGTCCAGCAGGATCGGCTCGTCCGGCGACGGCAGCGCCGCGGCGGCGGCCGGCTCCGGCGGCGGGAAAGCGCGGCGCAGCGCCGGCTTCACCATCACGAAGTACAGGAACAGGGCGACCGCGCCGATGCCGAGGTAAGTGGCGATCTGCTTGGCGAGCGCGATCATGTCCGGCGTGCGCCACCACGGCAGGTCGGCGTTCGGATCGACTTCGGTGGTGAACGGGCTGTTGACCACGTTGACCGAGTCGCCGCGCGCCTGGTCGAAGCCCATCGCGTCCTTCACCAGCTGGTTGACCTGCGCGAGCTTGTCGGCGGTGACCGGCTGCATCGTGGCGTGACCCTTGCCGTCGACCACGCGCAGGTAGTTCACCACCACCGCCACCGACAGACGCTTGATGCCGCCCATCGGCTGCTCGAGATGGCGCACCGTCTTGTCGAGTTCGTAGTTGGTGGTCGAGTCCTTGCGGTCGCTGACCGGCGTGGTCGTCACGCCGCTCGCACCGTTCGGCGCGTTGATCGGCGCCGAAGCCGGCTGCGGCGGCTGGTTCGACAGCGCGCCCGGCACGCCCGAGGCGCCGCCTTGCGACATTTCGGTGGCGCTGCTCGATTGCTGGCTGCGGATCGCCGCCTGTTGCGGGCTACCGTTCGGACCGTAGTTTTCCGAGGTCTGCTCGCTGTGCGAGAAGTCGATGTCGGCGCTGACCTGCGAATGCGCGTTGCCCGAGCCGAACAGGGGAGCCAGGATCGCGTCGATGCGCTGCTGGGTGCTGCGCTCGATCTGCTGGCGGTACTTCAGTTGCGAGGCGTCGAGTCCGCTGCCGGTGGACGGCTGCGTCAGCAGGTTGCCGTCCTGGTCGAGGATGGTCACGCCCTTCACCGGCATATCCGGCACCGCCGACGACACCATATGGGTGATCGCCAGCACCTGGCCTTCGTCGAGCGCGCGGCCCGGGTAGAGGTTGACCAGCACGGAGGCGGACGGCGCTTCCTTGTCGCGCACGAACACGGAAGGCTTCGGAATCGCCAGATGCACGCGCGCCGACTTCACCGACGAAATCGATTCGACCGTGCGCTCCAGTTCGCCTTCCAGTGCGCGCTGATAGTTGATCTGCTCGGCGAACTGGCTGATGCCGAACTTCTGGTTGTCCATCAGTTCGAAGCCGACCGAGCCGCTCTTGGGCAAGCCCTGCGACGCGAGGCGCAGACGCATTTCATGCACCTGTTCGGCTGGCACGAGGATCGCGCCGCCGGCGTCGGAGAACTTATAGGGGATGTTGGCCGCCTGAAGCGCCGTGATGATGGCGCCGCCGTCGCGGTCCGACAGGTTGCTGTAGAGCACCTTGTAGTCCGGCGCCCGCGACCACAGGAACAGCCCCGCCACCACGGCGACCAGCAGCGCCACCGCGAAAATCAGCGGGGCGCGCGGGTTGCCGCGCATTTGCGCGAGGCCTGACAGGCGCTGGCCGAAGTTGCCACCGAGGTTGCTCCCCAGGCCGCCGAGGTCTGCTGCGCCGCCGGCCTGGCCGGCACCGGCCGCACCGGCGCCTGGCTGCGCGCCGGCGAGGCCCATGCGGGCGTCGGGGTTGATCAAAGAGTTGGCTGACGAATCCATGCGTCGGGTTTCTCCGGGATGCCTTTTGCGTTCTGCCCGCTACCGCACCGAGGGTCGGCGGGCGCACGGACAGAGACTTTCACCCTTGAAATTATCCGCAGCGCGGCTCAACCCGATTGCTTGAATAGAGCCGGGTTTCCCCCCTAGTTTCGGGGCTTTCCCGTATGGCCCGCTGCTATGCTTTCGTCCAGATCGGTACGGTTTGGCATGCCGGTCGTCCTTCCCTGGAGAAAACATGACTTTCCCCGTGAACGCGCTTTCGTCGGCGCTGCAACAGATGCAGTCGATGGCGGCGCAAGCGGCCGGCGGCAGCAACGCCGTCGCCGATACGTCCGGCGCGGCAACGCCCACCGGTTTTGCCTCGGCGCTGAAAGCTTCGCTGGACAAGATCAGCGGCGATCAGACCAAGGCGGTCGGCGAATCGCAGGCGTTCGAACTCGGCTCGTCGAACGTGTCGCTGAACGACGTGATGGTCGACATGCAAAAGGCCAACGTGGGCTTCCAGTTCGGCCTGCAGGTGCGCAACAAGCTGGTGTCCGCCTACAACGACATCATGCAGATGTCGGTGTGAACGCGGCTCGGGCGGCAAGGCTGTTCCGCCCGCCCGAACGCGTGCACGCCGTGCGGCCCTCAAGGGCTGCGCCATCCGGCCCCTTAATACTCCTTACACCGGCCTAAAGCTTTCCCGCTGCCTATCCGATAACCAGGTACAGGCAGAAATCGGGGTGCGGCAACGTGCCCGGATGGGGTGCCACGACCAACCGCAGTGCAAGAGAGGAGGAGCGCCGATGTTTTCCCCAGGACACTCTGGAGCCAATGCGTACGCACGCGTCGGCGTCGAGACAGGGGTGATGGGCGCGAGTCCGCATCGTCTGATCGTGATGTTGTATCAGGGCGCCCGGCAGGCGATCGCGCAGGCGCGCATGCATCTGCAGCAGGGCAATGTGCCGGCGCGCGGAGAGGCGATCGGCAAGGCGATTCAGATCGTCGAAAGCGGGCTGCAGCAGTCGCTCAACCTCGAGGCGGGCGGTGAGATTGCGGAGCGGTTGAACGCGCTATATAGCTATATGTCGCGCCGGCTGCTCGAAGCCAACATAAAACAAAGCGAGGCGATGCTGGTCGAGGTGGATGGTCTTCTGGCCACACTCGAAGAGGCATGGATCGGGATTGCCCCGGAGATCGCGCGGATGGCAGCCCAGCCCGCCGCGGAAAGCATGAGATGACATCGAACGCAGAATACTTCGCCCGTTATGAGGCGATTGCAGCGATTTCCTGCCGCATGCTGATGGCTGCCCGGCGCGCACTGTGGAACGATCTGGTCCACTTGCAAGACGAATACCGCCATCTGGTGGACGGGTTGAAGGATGCCGAAACAGGGGTGAAGCTCGACGAGTCGGAGCGTCTGCGCAAATACGCGCTGATCCGCCAGATCCTCGCCGACGACGCTGCGATCCGCGATCTGGCGAATCCGCGCATGGCCAATCTGTCCGCGCTGTTCGCCGGACGGCCGACGCGCGTGCTCAAGGAGCTGTACGGAGCGCGCTGAGTTTTGCCGCGTGCGCCGAGGGGCGCCTCTATCCATCCGGCTGACTGACTTTATTTGAGCGCGACGCCGCCAATGTGACCAAGGAATCGGCATGAACGGAATCGACACGGCCGTCGCTTCGGTGCTCGCGAGCCGGATCGACAGTCTGCTCAACATCGCGCCAGGCAGTGCGGCCGCTTCGCAGGCCGGCACGGCGGGTGTCGAAACCGCGCCGACCATGCCGGCGCTCATTGAGACGCCCGCGCCGCAGCCTTCCGCCCAGACCGCGCTGTCCGCTGTCGCGCTGACGCTCAATGCGATCGTGCGCTCGGGCGGCGAGGCGACGCCCGCCGTGATCGGCCAGACGCCGATCTGGCCGGCCGCGCCCGCGCTCGATGTCGAAGTTGGTGCGTTTCCGCTGTTCGACACGTCCGCGGCTGCGACGGCTTCCAACGCTTCAACGGCCAATCCGAATGCCGCCGCAACCGCGGCCACCGCCAATGTCGCGGCGGCCCAGGTGCCGGTCGCGGCGCTCGCGGCCGCGCTCGAAAAGACCGTCGGCGACAGTGGTCTTTTCTACGAAGCGCATCTCGCGCAATGGCTGGCGGGTCAGCGTTCGCCCGCTTCGCTCGCCAGCGAGGCGCAAAACAAACTCGTCGCCGCTGCCGCGCAACTGCCGCTCGACTGGGCGAACGATGGCGGCGAGGCGTCTCCCGCCAATCCGTCCGCCCGCCAAGGCATGGGTGCGGCGCCGAATGGTTCAGCGAACGGCGGCGCGCCGGACGCCGGCGCCGCCGCTCGCGGAGCGCCCTCGATCCCTAACGCGCAAGCCGCGCGTTTCGTGGCCGGCGAGGTGCTGGCCAGTTCCCTGTCCGACCTCAACGGCCAGCCCACGCGTGCGAGTCTGCATAGCGCTGCGGCGCAAACCGTCGACGGCGGCGCCTCGCAGAATTCGCAGTCGATGGCGGCGGCGGTTCATCCCGCGACCGTGCCGTTGGTGCGTCAGCAGCTCGATCTGCTCGCGACCGGCCAGTTTCGCTGGACTGGCGAAGCGTGGCCGGGCGCCAAACTCGACTGGACCATCGAACAGGACGGCGACGAATGGGACCGCAGCGGCGGCGGCGCGGCGAGCGAGGACGACCAGCCGTGGCGCACCCGCCTGACGCTGTCGCTGCCGACGCTAGGCACCGTCGACGCGGAATTGACGCTGACCGGCACGCGGCTCGTCGCGCGCGTGCAGGCGAGTCCTGGCGGCGCCGCGCGTCTCGCCATGCAGGGCGAGAGCTTTCGTCAGCGGCTCGCGGCGGCGGGCATCCAATTGAACGGGCTGACGATTCGCGAGATCGGAGGCGGGGCGCCCGCCACCGCCGCGAATGCCGCGGGCGCCGCGGCCGCTCAGGCGGCGGCGTCGGCGTATGCGCGGTCGGCGTCGGCGGGCAGTTCGGCGGAGGCGGGCGGTGCGGCCGGTTCGTCAGTGAACCGAACCACGGGCGTGCGTCGCACGGCACGCACCAGTCGCACGGAACCCACGCCGCTCGACGATTTCGATTGGGACATGTGATGAGCCGCAAACATCGCCGCAGCGCGGCCGCGCTCGTCTACGACGCCCAAGGCAGTGATCCCGCGCCGCGCGTGATCGCCAAAGGCTACGGCATGCTGGCCGAGATGATCGTGCAACGGGCCAAGGAAGCCGGCCTATATGTGCACGAGGCACCTGAAATGGTTTCCCTGCTGATGCAGGTGGATCTCGACGCGCGGATTCCGCCCCAGCTTTATCAGGCGGTGGCGGAAATGCTCGCGTGGCTGCATCGGCTGGAAAGCGGCGCGGAGAATGAGCCGCCGCAAGCCGCGAATGCCGACGCGCAGGACGTCATCGATGTGGTGGCCACCGAAATCGAAGGCGGCCCGGCGGCGCGCTGAGCGTCAGAACCGCATCATCAGTTTCAGCAGCGCGTTCACCCGTTTGCCGTACGGCGGCGAAATCCACCCGCGGGCATTCAGACGCGCCTGCGTCAGCACCGGCTTCATCTTCGAGAAAGTCACGAAGCCTTCGTAGCCGTGATACGCGCCCATTCCGCTTGCCCCGACTCCGCCGAACGGCAGGCTCTCACACGCCAGATGCATCAGCGTTTCATTGATCGCCATGCCGCCGGCAATGGTTTCGTGCGTCACGCGGTCAATGGTGGTGGCGTCGTCGGCGTAGAGATACAGCGCGAGCGGACGCGGCCGGGCGTTGATCCACGCGATCGCGTCGTCGAGCGTGTCGTAGGGCACGACCGGCAGCAGCGGCCCGAAGATTTCCTCCTGCATCAGCGCGCATTCGTCCGGCGCGTTGGTGACGGCGATCAGCGGGAAGCGGCGGCTCGCCGCATCGGGCGCGCTGTCGGTGAGCGCGTGCAGTTGCGCGCCGGCGGTCTGGGCTTCGTCGGCGAGACGTTCGAGGCGCGCGAAGTGGCGCTCGGAAATGATCGACGTGTAGTCGGGATTGTTGCCGAAGTTCGGGTACATCTTCGCCATTCGCGCCCGCGCCCGCTCGACGAACGCCTGCTCCTTGCCGCGCGGCACCAGCACGTAGTCCGGCGCGACGCAGGTCTGCCCCGCGTTGAGCGTCTTGCCAGCGACGAGGTTGTCCACCGCGTTGTCGAAGCGCGCGTGCGCGCCGATGATGGCCGGCGACTTGCCGCCCAGTTCGAGCGTGACCGGCGTCAGATGCTCGGCGGCGGCGCGCATCACTTCGTGGCCGACCTTGGTCGAGCCGGTGAACAGCAGATGGTCAAAGGGCTGTGCGCTGAACGCGGCGGCAAGCGCGGCGTCGCCGTTCACCACCGCGACGTGATCGCGCGCGAAGGTTTGTCCGATCAACTGCTCGAACAGCGCCGAAGTGCGCGGCGTCAGTTCGGACATTTTGATGATCGCGCGATTGCCGGCGGTCAACGCGCTGACGAGCGGCCCGACCGCGAGCAGCACCGGATAATTCCACGGCACGATGATGCCGGCCACGCCGAGCGGCTGCGGCACGACTTTCGCGCGCGCCGGCAGCAGCCATTTGTTGGTGCTGCGGCGCTGCGGTTTCATCCAGCGCTTGCCGTGTCTAAGCGCGCCGTCGATTTCCTCCTTCACCAGCAGGAATTCGGCGAGCAGCACTTCCTGTTTCGCGCGATTGCCGAAGTCGGCGTTCATCGCGTCGGCGAGCGCGTCGCGATTGTCGAGCATGACTTTGCGCAGCGCTTTCAGATGCGCGGCGCGCGTGTCCCATGACGGATACGGCGCGCGCAGATAAGCATGGCGCTGATCGCGCAGCAGCGCTTCGAGCGCGGCGACCTCCGGCAGATCGTTCTTCATGTGTCCACTCCCTGATGGATAGCGTCGCGCGTCGAGTCGCGCTTTTATTGGATGTGCTTCCGCAGCTTCTGCTTCGCGGCGTGCCTGCACGCGTCCGTGCTGAACGTCACACAGGAAAAGCCCGTTCGATGATCGCCGCGTGATCGAACGTGGCCGGCAGCGTGCCGTACACACGGCCGCTCTCGCCGCAGCCGTCGGCAAGACGCGTGGCAATGAATGCCTCAGCGACTTCGGTGGGCGCGTGCTTGAGCAGCAAGGTCGCCTGCGCGATCAGTACGACCTGCTGCGCGATCCGCCGCGCCGAGGCTTCGCGATGTTCAGCCGGTCCGTTGAGCGTGGCGGCGAGTTTGCCGAGCGCTGCGCTCAATGCCGGATGCGCGTGGGCGTCCGCCTGCCACGCGGCGAACAACGCCTGCGCGGCTTCCGGTTCGCGCTCCATCGCGCGCAGCACGTCGAGGCACATCACGTTGCCGGAGCCTTCCCAGATCGAATTCACCGGCGCCTCACGATAGAAGCGCGCCATCGGGCCAGTTTCGACGTAGCCGTTGCCGCCCCAAACCTCCATCGCCTCGCCGGTGAATTCCAGCGCGCGCTTGCAGACCCAGTACTTCGCCGCGGGCGTGACAATGCGGCGCCAGGCACGCTCGGCAAGCGAGGTGGAGGCGGCGTCGGTGGACTCTTCGAAAGCGTGCGCGAGACGCATGAACAGCACCGTCGCCGCTTCGGATTCCAAGGCCAGATCGGCGAGCACGTTGCGCATCAGCGGCTGATCGGCGAGATGCCGGCCGAACGCGCTGCGATGGCGCGCATGGTGGATGGCCTGCACGAGCGCCGCGCGCATCAAGGCCGCGCTGCCGATCACGCAATCGAGCCGCGTGTAATTCGCCATTTCGATGATGGTCGGCACGCCGCGTCCTTCGTCGCCGATCATGATGCCGAACGCGTCGAGAAATTCGACTTCGCTGCTCGCATTCGAGCGATTGCCGAGCTTGTCTTTCAGGCGCTGGATCTGCACGTTGTTTTTGCGGCCGTCCGGTGCGAAGCGCGGCACGAAGAAGCACGACAGGCCTTCGTGTTCGTCGGTGCGGCCAAGCACGAGATGCGCGTCGCACTGCGGCGCGGAGAAAAACCACTTGTGGCCGACGAGGCGGTAGGCGGCGCCGCGGCCGCTGCCGGCGGTGGAGTAGGCGCGGGTCTGATTGCTGCGCACGTCCGAGCCACCTTGCTTTTCGGTCATGCCCATGCCGATCATCGCGGAGGTTTTCTGCTTGAGCGGCACGTCGCGCGGATCGTGCTCGCGCGCGTAGAGCTTGTCGCGCAACGTCGCGAATAGCGCGGGTTCGCGTTGCAGCACGGGGATGCTCGCGAAGGTCATCGTCAGCGGGCAGAGCGAACCGGATTCGATTTGCGCGTGCAGGAAGTAACCGGCGCAGCGCGCGACCATCGCGCCGCGTTGTGGGTCGGAAAACGGTAACGCGTGCAGACCTTCGCCGCGCAGCAGCGCGAGCAGCGTATGCCACGAAGGGTGAAACTCGAGCGCGTCGATGCGCTCGCCGCGCGGACTATGCGTGAATAATTCAGGCGAATGGCGGTTGGCCAGTTCGGCGAGCGCCAGGGTGTCCGGCGTGGTGAGCGCCGCGCCGTGCCGCAGCAACGCGCCGCGATGCCACCCGGCGCCGTCGCGTTCGAGGGCGGCGGATAAGGCGGCGTCGCTGGAAAACAGGTTGTAGTCCGCCAGCGGCGGAACCTGATTGCTCACCTCGTGAGTCTGGCCGAAGCTGTGCCGTTCCATCTGCTGTCTCCGTTCAACGCATGCTCGCCGGTGTCGGTCGGCGCTGCGCTGTTTCATCGATGCTTGTCGTGCCGCGCGCTGAGAGGACGGCGCGTACGGCGCCGTGTTTGAATGCTTTGCGCGGCCGCCCGGCGGGCGCTAGCGCGTCTTTCATCATAGGGTCGCGGCGCCACTTCCGTTTAGAGGAATCGCTCTGACGCGAACCCGCCGCGCTATCCGAACGCTCCCTACAATGCCGGTAAAACACACGTAGACAAGTGTGCACGAGACAAGGGTGTGCGAGCAACGCGGCCCATCAGGAGGAGCGGATGCAATACGACTACATCATCGTCGGTGCGGGTTCGGGCGGCTGTGCGCTGGCGAGCCGTCTCGCGGATAGCTGCCCGGACGCGACGATCGCCCTGATCGAAGCCGGCCCGCACACCAACCGCAATCTGTTCGTCAACATGCCGGTTGGCGTGGCCGCCGTGGTGCCGCACAAGCTCAAAACCAATTACGGTTATCTGACCACGCCGCAGCCGGGGCTCGGTGGACGGCAAGGGTATCAGCCGCGCGGGCGTGGCTTCGGCGGATCGAGCGCGATCAACGCGATGATTTATACGCGCGGCCATCCGCTCGATTACGACGAATGGGCGCAACTGGGGTGCGAAGGCTGGTCGTGGGCGGAAGTGCTGCCGTATTTCCGCCGCGCCGAAGGCAACCAGCGCGGCGCCGATGCATGGCATGGCGACAGCGGCCCGCTCACCGTCTCCGATCTGCGCTACCAGAATCCGTTTTCGCGGCGCTTCGTGCAGGCGGCAATGGAAGCCGGCTACAAGCCGAACAGCGACTTCAACGGCGCGGACCAGGAAGGAATCGGCTTCTATCAGGTGACGCAGCGCGACGGCCGCCGTTGCAGCGTGGCGCGCGCCTATATCTACGATCGCGAGCGTCCCAACCTGCACACGATCGCCGACGCGACGGTGCTGCGTGTCGCCTTCAACGGCAAGTGCGCGAGCGGCGTGGAGATCGTGCGCGGCGGCCGCGCCGAAACGCTTGAAGCACGCGCGGAGGTGGTGCTCGCCGTGGGCGCGTTCAATTCGCCGCAACTGCTGATGTGCTCGGGCATCGGACCGGCGGCGCATCTGCAGTCGGTCGGTATTTCGGTGCTGCACGACGCGCCGGAGGTCGGCCAGAACCTGATCGACCACATCGATTTCACGATCAACAAACGGGTTTCGTCGATCGAACCGACCGGGTTTTCGATTCGAGGCATCGCGCGGATGCTGCCGCAGTTCGTCACTTTCATGCGCCACGGACGCGGCATGCTGTCGAGCAATGTCGCCGAGGCGGGCGGTTTTCTGAAGAGCAATCCGACGCTCGACCGGCCGGATGTGCAACTGCATTTCTGTGCGGCCATCGTCGACGATCACAACCGTCACATGCATTGGGGCCACGGTTATTCGCTGCATGTGTGCGTATTGCGGCCGCATAGCCGCGGTACGGTGACGCTGGCGAACGCCGATGCGCGCACCGCGCCGGTGATCGACCCGCGCTTTTTCAGCGACTCGCGCGATCTCGATCTGTTGGTGGACGGCACGCGGATGGCGCGGCGCATTCTCGATGCACCCTCGCTCGCGCTACATGGCGGCAGCGAGTTGTACACGCATGCCGGCCAGTCGGACGCGGAGTTGCGCCGCACGATCGCCGAGCATGCCGACACGATCTATCACCCGGTGGCGACTTGCCGGATGGGCGGCGACACGCGCTCGGTGGTCGATCCGCAATTGCGCGTGCGAGGCGTCACGGGGCTGCGGATCGTCGATGCGTCGGTGATGCCGACGCTGATCGGCGGCAACACCAATTCGCCGACGGTGATGATCGGCGAGCGCGCGGCCGAACTGATCGCGGCGGCGCGCCGCGAGTCGCAAGCGGAATTGAAGATGGCGTCAATCAGCAGAGCTGGCGTGGCGACGAACACCGCCTGAGTTCTCGGCGATATTTGAGATTTTGCTGTTAAATATGAGAAAAATTGAGCGAACGTCTGCCAATTCGTCATAAATTGTGTCGCTTCGTTTATGAGATTTCCCGAAACCTATAATCGCGCCGCAAAAAGGAGCGCGTCAGGTGGCGCGTTCGGGAACTCTAGGAAGCGAAGCGATGAGCATCAATGCAATTCAATTGATTCAGTCCGCCATCACGGACAGTGTGGTGCGACAGCTGGCCGGGCGCTTCGGCCTGCCGCCGGACGCGACTCAAAAGGTCCTGGCCACCACGGCTCCGGCGCTCGTCGCCGGCCTGATGCAAAAGGGCGCGACGCTTGACGGCGCGCGTTCGCTATTCGCTACGATCCTCTCGCCGGAGGTGAATGGCCATATCGCTGAACAACTGCCGCACCTGATCGGCAGCACGAACGGCGTGAGCCAACTGGAAACGGCCGGGCGGCAGTTGCTCGAACGAGCACTGGACCGCCGCGTCGATGCGCTGAGCGACGAAGTCGCCGCGCAGACCGGTGTGCCGGCGCATGCCACGCATGCCATGACCGGCATCGTCGGTGCGACCCTGCTCGGCGTGCTGAAGCGGCATTGTCTCGAAGGCCAGGGCAACGCCGGTCAGTTGCCGACGCTGCTGGGCCATCAACTGCCGCTCATTACGCCTTTCTTGAACGATCGCCTGATGGCCACGCTCGGCCTGAGCGGGCTCGGCGCGTTTTCCGGCAACATTCTGGCGCAGTTGAAGGCCGTTTCGGCGCATATCGATCATCCGACGCCCGCGGCCAAACCGGTGGCCGACGCGTTGTCGAACATCCATGTGCCCGCCGACGCTGTGGTGCGCGAAGAGCGCCGCTCGCACGGCTGGCTCTGGTGGCTGCTCGCGGCCGTCGCCATCGCCGCGGTACTGGCCTTGCTGTTTCTGAAGGGCTGCCTGGGCGAGCAGAGCGCTAACCGCGCTGCCGGGCACGTCAGTTCCGAAGCGGCGGTCGCCGCGCCGCCTGCTTCGGCGCCGGTCCAGGCTTCTGCAGCAGTGGCAGTGGCAGCGGCCAGCGATGCGGCAGCGTCCGCGGCGAGCGCTGCGGCGTCCGCCAGTGCCCCGAGTGGCGCAAGCGCCGCGCAGCAACCGGCCGCCGCACCCGCACCAACCAAGGACAGCCAGCTCAGCTTTACCGTCGACGCGGCCGGTAAGCCGACGCTCACGGCCACGGTCGGCAGCGAAGCCGAAAAAACGCAATTGATCGACGAACTGACGAGGCGCCTCGGTCAATACAACTTCGTCCCGAACATCACCGTCGATCTGGCCACCAAGCCGGCCGACTGGCTGGCCCATCTCGACGGCCTGCTGCCGCTGATGTCGCTGCCGGGCGCGGAAGTGAAAGTTGACGGCGCGCACATCGAACTCAGCGGCACCGCAGCGGACAAGAAGCTTGGCTGGCTCGACAAACTGAAATCGCTGTTCGGCACGTCGTATCAGATCGGTTCGTTCGACGTCGCGCATGCAGTCGCCGATGCCACCGAGAACTTCCGTAGCGCGATCAAAGGCCTGCTCGCGCCGGACAGTTCATGCGCGGTAGCCGACGTGGTCAAGGTGCTGAACCTGCAAGTGATCAACTTCGCGAGCGCAAGCGCGCATGTGCCGACCTCGGCGGTGGAAGATCTGAACCAGTCGGCGCGCGTGCTGAACGCCTGCGCAGGCAATGGCAAGACGGCGCGGCTGGAAGTGGCGGGCTATTCGGACAACGTTGGCGGCGAACAAGCCAATCTGCAATTGTCGAAGCAACGTGCCGAGGCGGTGCGCGCCTATCTCGTCAAGACGGGCGTGCCGGCTGATTCGCTGATCGCACAAGGCTACGGCCAGGTGCGTCCGGTCGCAAGCAACGACACGGCGAGCGGCCGCTTCGCCAATCGCCGCATCGAGTTCGTCGCACAACAGTAAGCACGGTCAGGAACAAGCGTGCGAGACATGCCGCCTGGTTCACGTCGGGCGGCATCGTGTCATTTGGCGGGCGGCGCCGGAAACGGCGTCGTGATGCCGGTCATGCCGATGCCCGGCCCGAGCATGAAATCGTCGCCGGCCTGGCCGGGCAGCGCCTCGCGGGCGACCTCGAGCCACGCGCGCGCGGCGTGCGACAGATAACCATTGCGGCGCCAGCCGATTGCCATTTCCCATGGAATCTCCGGTTCCACCACCGGCCGGCAGGTGAACTGCGCAGGGTCGAGCCGCCGGCAATACGGCGCCGGCAACAGCGCGATGCCGACACCGGCGAGCACCAGCGCCGCCATGAAATCCCAGTGCCCGCTGCGACCGACGATGGTCGGCGCAAAGCCGGCGGTACGGCACGCGTTCAGCACGACATCATTGAGAGCGAGACTTTCGCCGTAGAACACGAACGGCTCGTT
Source organism: Paraburkholderia sediminicola (assembly GCF_046027355.1). Classification (GTDB taxonomy): domain Bacteria; phylum Pseudomonadota; class Gammaproteobacteria; order Burkholderiales; family Burkholderiaceae; genus Paraburkholderia; species Paraburkholderia sediminicola_B. Next base: position 192,752 of record NZ_JAQQEK010000011.1, read on the forward strand.
GGCGAGTTGCGCGAGCGGCACTTCGTGAAGATCGTCCCAGCTAGAGCCGGTGCGCGCGACCAGCCACAGCAGTTGACGCGTCATGGGCAGCACGTCGATATTTTCCGGGTCGACCGGTTGCAACACGCCGCCTAATTCCAGCTCGCCGTTGATCAGCGCCGTCTCAATGGCGCGTGAACCCTGCTCGAACAGCTTCAGTTCGATCTTCGGATAGCGCTGGCGAAACATGGCGATGGCCGGCGTGAAGAGCGAACCGCCCATGGGCGGAATGCCGATGGTGAGCTCGCCGTGGCCGAGCGTGCCGAGATCGTTCAGTTCGGCCTGCAATTGCGCGTGCGCGGCCAGCACGTCCTGGCCGCGTTGGTAGACGATCCGGCCGGCATCCGTCAGCACCATCTGGCGCCCGTCGCGCAGCAACAGCGGTGAGCCGATTTCATCCTCCAGCGACTTGACCATCTTGCTGATGGTCGGCTGCGTGACGAACATCTGCTCGGCGGCGACGGTGAAACTTTGTTGACGCACCACTTCGACGAAATACCGCAGCGCACGTAGTTCCACGATCTCGGACTCCAGAATTCCAAATTGGAATGATCTGGACGATTGTAAGTCATGGTGTTTATGTTGAGTGCAGCCTATGGGACTGCGCGAACCGTCGGTGTCACTGTGGGCCGCGCGGTCGAAGTGTCCGCGTCGGTCGACTGCCGGTCCGACGACGCCGCATCCATTTCAAGATGGACCGGGCCGCAAGCGGATTAACATCGACGGATTTCCACCGTCGACCCGCCCATCGCGCCCGTTCATCATGACGCCTATTTCGATCATCATTCCCTGCTACAACGGCGCGACGACGCTCGCCCGCGCGCTGCAAAGTTGCCAGACTCAGCCTGAGGCCGCGCAGATCATCGTGGTGGACGACGGCTCGACGGATGCGTCCGCGGACATCGTGGCCCAAATCGGCCGCCTCGACGCGCGTGTGGGTCTGCTGCGAATGCCCTATAACGGCGGCGCGGCGCGAGCGCGCAACTGGGGCGCGCTGCATGCGTCGCACGACCTGATCGCCTTCCTCGACGCCGATGACGAATACCTGCCCGGCGCCCTTACCGCCGCGAGCGCGTTCCTCGCGCAAAACCCGAAGGAAGTGTCCGTGCGGCTCGACGTCGAGTACGCGGATTTTCCGTACGACCTCACGGCCCATCCCGACTTCGCCGCGCACGCTGCGACGCTCAGCAATACGGTGCCGAGCGGCCTGTTCATTCGCCGGGCCGTGTACCTTGCACTCGGCGGCTTTCCGATGGACGATGCGTTCCGCCGTATCGGCGGCGAGGACGGTGCGTTTTCGTGGGCGCTGCGCGAGATTTTCGGCAACAAGCGGCTGAACGACGTGAAGCGCGTGCGGATGCATTACCACGCGGGCATTCACGCCGAACGCTACTTTCGTATCGCACTCGGACTGCAGATTCCGGATCCCGCCGATGTCGCCGAAGCATTCCGCGTTTCCAGGCAGTTCCTCGACACCGCGCGCGCCGGCATCGCGCAATTGCGTACGGCCAACGTGACGGCCGACGCCGCCGCGTCGTAGGCGCGCGGCATCCATCGCGTCGGCTTTGCGCACACACGAAACACGAGAAAACACGCGCGCCCCGAAGCCATCTCGATTTGCTACAATCGCCGTTCGTCTCCGAGGAGCGTTGCGACGGGTACCGCGAATCAGCTTATTCGCCGGCCGCCCGCCAGGCTCGGAGACTTCAATCGGAGGGCTCGGATGCGCCTAGCGCTTTCCCATCCACCGCATCGAACCGCGCTCACGTCAAATTTCTAGTCAATTTCTTAGAAAGGAGGGCGTGATGAACGCCGCAGTTATCGATTCCAAAAATTCCCAGGATTTCGTTGTTGCCGACATGTCGCTTGCCGACTGGGGCCGCAAGGAACTCAACATTGCCGAGACGGAAATGCCCGGTCTCGTGCAAACGCGCGAAGAGTACAAGGCGCAGCAGCCGCTGAAGGGCGCGCGCATCGCAGGTTCGCTGCACATGACGATTCAGACCGGCGTGCTGATCGAGACGCTGACCGCTCTCGGCGCGGACGTGCGCTGGGCATCGTGCAATATCTTCTCGACGCAAGACCACGCTGCGGCCGCGATCGCCAAGGCCGGCACGCCGGTGTTCGCATTCAAGGGCGAATCGCTCGACGAGTACTGGGAATTCTCGCACCGCATTTTCGAATGGCCGAACGGCGAATTCGCCAACATGATCCTCGACGACGGCGGCGATGCCACGTTGCTGCTGATCCTTGGCTCGAAGGCGGAAAAAGACCGCTCGGTGATCTCGAAGCCGACCAACGAGGAAGAAGTCGCGCTGTACAAGTCGATCGAGCGTCATCTGGACGCCGACCCGACGTGGTACTCCACGCGCCTCGCGCATATCCAGGGCGTGACCGAAGAAACCACGACCGGCGTGCACCGTCTGTATCAGATGGAAAAAGAAAGCCGCCTGCCGTTCCCGGCGATCAACGTCAACGACTCGGTCACCAAGTCGAAGTTCGACAACCTGTACGGCTGCCGTGAGTCGTTGGTCGACGGTATCAAGCGCGCGACCGACGTGATGATCGCGGGCAAGATCGCCGTGGTGGCCGGTTACGGCGACGTGGGCAAGGGCTGCGCGCAATCGCTGCGCGGTCTGGGCGCGACCGTGTGGGTCACCGAAATCGATCCGATCTGCGCGCTGCAGGCGGCGATGGAAGGCTACCGCGTCGTGACGATGGAATATGCGGCGGACAAGGCCGACATCTTCGTGACGGCAACCGGCAACTATCACGTGATCGGCCACGACCACATGAAGGCGATGCGTCACAACGCGATCGTCTGCAACATCGGTCACTTCGACTCGGAAATCGACGTGGCGTCGACCCGTCAGTACGAGTGGGACAACATCAAGCCGCAAGTCGACCACATCATTTTCCCGGATGGCAAGCGCGTGATCCTGCTGGCAGAAGGCCGTCTCGTGAATCTGGGTTGCGCGACGGGCCACCCGTCGTTCGTGATGTCGAACTCGTTCACGAACCAGACGCTCGCGCAGATCGAACTGTTCACGCAAGGCAAGAAGTACGAGAACAAGGTGTACGTGCTGCCGAAGCATCTGGACGAGAAGGTCGCACGCCTGCATCTGGCGCGTATCGGCGCGAACCTGACCGTGCTGTCGGACGATCAGGCCGGCTACATCGGCGTCGACAAGAACGGTCCGTTCAAGCCGAACCACTACCGCTATTAAGCGCGCCGCGGGCGGTTTGACAGCATGACAGTTTGACGACAGGGCGGCGCATCATGCGCCGCTTTGTTCGCCATGCCCGCCTCCCGCTCCGTGTTCCGCGCTTTTTCCCGCTATCGGACATCCTGCCGAAGGAGCTCTACATGACCGTGCTGCTGACCTGGCTGATCAACGCGCTTGCGCTCCTGATCATCACCTACCTCGTTCCGTCGATTCATATCCGCAGTTTCGGCACCGCATTGATCGTCGCGGTGGTGCTCGGGTTGATCAACACGATCCTGCGGCCGCTGCTGATCCTGTTGACGCTGCCCGTCACGATTCTCACGCTCGGACTCTTCATTCTGGTGGTCAATGCGCTGTGCTTCTGGCTGTGCGCGTCGCTCCTGAAGGGCTTCGAAGTGTCGGGTTTCTGGTCGGCGTTCTTCGGCTCGATCCTGTACAGCATCGTTTCATGGCTGCTGTCCGCGCTTATTTTTGGCAACCGCAGTCTCGGTTGACCCACTGAATCATGAACCCGATCGAACTTTCATTCGAATTCTTCCCGCCGAAAACGCAGGAAGGCGTCGACAAGCTGCGCGCCACGCGCGCCCAGCTCGCCACGCTCAAGCCCAAGTTCGTGTCCGTCACGTTCGGCGCCGGCGGCTCGACGCAACAGGGCACGCTCGATACCGTCGTCGATATGGCGAAGGAAGGGCTCGAAGCGGCGCCGCACGTGTCGTGCATCGGCTCGTCGAAAGAGAGCCTGCGCGCGATCCTCAACGAATACCGCGCGCATGGCATCCGCCATATCGTCGCGCTGCGCGGCGATCTGCCGTCCGGCATGGGCGAGGTCGGCGAACTGCGCTATGCGTCGGAACTGGTGAGCTTCATCCGCGCCGAGTTTGGCGACTGGTTCTGGATCGAGGTGGCCGGCTACCCGGAATACCACCCGCAGTCGCGCTCGCCGCGTCACGATCTGGACAACTTCGCCCGCAAGGTGAAGGCCGGCGCCAATTCGGCGATCACGCAGTACTTCTTCAATGCGGACGCGTACTTCCGTTTCGTCGACGACGCGAGGAAGCTCGGCGTGGATGTGCCGATCGTGCCGGGCATCATGCCGATCACCAACTTCTCGCAACTGATGCGTTTCTCGGAGATGTGCGGGGCTGAAGTGCCGCGCTGGATCGCGCGCCGGCTGGAAAGCTTCGGCGACGACCGCGAGTCGATTCGCGCATTCGGGCTGGATGTGGTGACGGACCTGTGCGGGCGTCTGATCGACGCCAAAGTGCCGGGTCTGCACTTCTACACGCTGAACGGCGCCGCGGCGACCAAGACGATCTGCGAACGGTTGGGCGTTTAAGCTCGCATCACGTTGTCGAAGACGAAACCGCGCGGCGCATTCGGTCGCGCGGTTTTTTTTCGCGCTGCAAATGCCACGCGAGTGTAAGGAGAATGAAGCCGGACTGGGAATCCGACGCTCGCGCAACGGCCGCAACGACTGCTGCGTCGCAACAACCACGCCAGCCCGAGTGAAGCTTGCGGCGCGTAAGCCCGGATTGAACCCGATTTTTGTGCTGTCTATGATCAAAGCGCAGCTGACGTGGCTGCTGTGCGGAGAACGTGATGACGGTATCCAAGTTGCTGTTTGCAGTTCGCCAAACCTGTCTTCCGGCGCTGAGCGCCTGTGCGGTTCTGAGCGCCGGGCTTTCGCCCGCCGCCGCCGACGCAGCCAAGCTGCCCGACAAGACCCTCGTGTTCTGCTCCGAGGGCAGTCCGGCGGGCTTCGACAGTGCGCAATACACCACCAGCGTCGAGTTCAGCGCGGGATCGTACACGGTCTATAACCGCCTGATCGAGTTCGCGCACGGCAGCACGGATATCGAGCCGGGCCTCGCCGAAAAATGGGACGTCTCACCGGACGGGCTGACCTATACGTTTCATTTGCGCCACGGCGTGAAGTTCCAGACCACGGCGTTCTTCAAGCCTACGCGCGAATTCAACGCCGACGACGTCGTCTTCACGTACCAACGGATGCTCGATCCGGAACAGCCGTTCCGCAAGGCGTACTCGGTGCCGTTCCCATATTTCACCGATCTGGGCCTCGCCAAGAACATCGCGAAGGTCGAAGCGGTCGACCCGTACACGGTTAAATTCACGCTGAAGGAAGTCGACGCACCGTTTTTACAACAGATCGCGATGCCGTTCGCCTCGATTCTCTCGGCTGAATACGGCGATCAGTTATTGAAAGCGGGTAAAGCGTCGGATATCAATCAATATCCCGTCGGCACCGGCCCATTCATTTTCCGCAGCTATACGAAAGACGACACGATTCGCTTCGACGGTAATCCCGATTACTGGAAGCCGGGCGTCGTCAAAGTCGGCAAGCTGATATTCGCGATTACCGTCGATCCGGCCGTGCGCCTGCAGAAACTGAAACGCGGCGAGTGCCAGGTGATGTCGTATCCGCGTCCCGCCGATATTCCGACGGTGAAAACCGATGCGTCGCTCGTCATGCCGAACGAGGTGGGTTTCAACCTCGGCTATATCGCCTACAACACCACCAAGAAGCCGCTCGACAACGTGCTGGTGCGCCGCGCGCTCGATATGTCGATCAATAAAAAAGCGATTATCGAATCGGTGTATCAGGGCGCGGGCCAGACGGCAACCAACCCCATGCCGCCGACCCAGTGGGGCTACGACAAGAATCTGAAGGACGCCCCGTACGACACGGAGAAAGCCAAAGCGCTGCTGAAGCAGGCCGGTTATCCGGACGGCTTCGATTTGACGCTGTGGGCCATGCCGGTTCAACGGCCTTATAACCCGAACGCGCGGCTGATGGCGGAAATGCTGCAATCCGATTGGGCAAAAATCGGCGTCAAGGTGAAGATCGCCACGTATGAATGGGGCGAATATATTCGCCGCGGCCATGCCGGCGAGCATGAAGCCATGCTGATCGGCTGGACCGGCGATTATGGCGATCCGGATAACTGGCTTGGCGTTTTACTGGGTTGCGACGCGGTGAGCGGCAGTAACTTTTCCAAATGGTGCTACAAACCTTATGACGATCTGATCAAAAAGGGCCGTAGTACGACTGATCTGTCACAGCGCACCAGTGCCTATACTCAAGCGCAGGAGATTTTCAAGGATCAGGTCCCGTTCACGCCGATCGCCCACTCCACGGTGTACCAGCCGATCAGCAAGAACGTCACCGGCTTCAAGATCGACCCGTTCGGCCCGACGCAATTCATGAACGTGGGCCTGAAATAAGGCCCGGCAGGGCGTATTTTTGCCGAAGCGACCTTCTGGAGCCGCACGCTCCGGCCAGCGCCGGCGTGCGGCTGCTCTTATGCCCGAATGGTTTCCGATCGTCAACACAGGGAATTTCCTCCGCTTGGTGCTGTGAGCCAAGCTCAAGTAATATCGCGCTACGCCGGCGGGAGCCGGCCACGAACCTGGAGGAAACATGAAGCAAAACAATCTGTTGCGCGCCGCGCGTGTTACGACGCTCGTCGCAGCTGCAGCGGCATCGATGGTGGGCGCAAGTGTCGCGCGCGCCGAGATTCCGAATAAAACCCTGGTCTACTGCTCAGAAGGCAGCCCCGCGGGTTTCGATCCTGCCCAATACACCACGGGCACCGATTTCACGGCTAACACATTCACCGTCTACAACCGCCTCGTCGAATTCGAACGCGGCGGCACCAAGGTCGAACCGGGCCTCGCCGAAAAGTGGGATGTGTCCGCGGACGGCAAGACCTACACGTTCCATCTGCGTCATGGCGTGAAGTTCCAGACCACGTCGTTCTTCAAGCCGACGCGCGAATTCAATGCGGACGACGTCGTGTTCACGTTCCAGCGCATGCTGGATGCGAACTCGGCCTTTCATAAGGCTTACCCGGTCCAGTTCCCGTACTTCACGGACATGGGCCTCGACAAGCTGATCACGAGCGTCGAAAAGGTCGATCCGTACACGGTCAAGTTCACGCTGAAGGAAGTCAACGCGCCGTTCATCCAGAATCTGGCAATGGAATACGCGTCGATCCTCTCGGGTGAATACGGCGACCAGTTGATGAAAGCCGGCAAGGCCGCCGACATCAACCAGTTCCCGGTCGGCACGGGCCCGTTCATCTTCCGCAGCTACACGAAAGACGCGACGATCCGCTTCGACGGCAATCCGGACTACTGGAAGCCGAACACGGTGAAGATCTCGAAGCTGATCTTCTCGATCACGCCGGACGCCGGCGTGCGCGTGCAGAAGATCAAGCGCGACGAATGCCAGGTGATGAGCTATCCGCGTCCGGCCGACATCGCGCCGCTGAAGGCTGAGGCGAACATCGCGATGCCGTCGCAGCCGGGCTTCAACCTCGGCTACCTCGCGTACAACGTGACGCACAAGCCGGTCGACAAGGTCGAAGTGCGTCAGGCGCTCGACATGGCGATCAACAAGAAGGCGATCATCGACTCGGTGTACCAGGGCGCGGGCCAGGCTGCCACGAACCCGATGCCGCCGACCCAATGGTCGTACGACAAGAACCTGAAGAGCGCATCCTACGATTCGGAGAAGGCCAAGGCCTTGTTGGCGAAGGCTGGCTATCCGAACGGCTTCGACATCACGCTGTGGGCGATGCCGGTGCAACGCGCGTACAACCCGAACGCCCGTCTGATGGCGGAAATGATCCAGGCCGACTGGGCCAAGATCGGCGTGAAGGCGAAGATCGTCACGTATGAGTGGGGCGAGTACATCAAGCGCGCGCACGCAGGTGAGGACGACACGATGCTGATTGGCTGGACCGGCGACAACGGCGATCCGGACAACTGGCTCGGCACGCTGCTCGGCTGCGAAGCGGTGAACGGCAACAACTTCTCGAAGTGGTGCTATAAGCCGTTCGACGACCTGATCCAGAAGGGCCGCGTCACATCCGATCAGGGCGCGCGCACGACGGCTTACATGCAGGCGCAGCAGATCTTCGCGCAGCAACTGCCGTTCTCGCCGATCGCTCACTCCACGGTGTACCAGCCTGTCAGCAAGAAGGTGGTGGACATGCGCATCGAACCGCTCGGCTATGCGCGTTTCGACGGTGTCAGTATCAAGTAATTCGTCAAGCTAGTCGTAAAATTCGCGCAGTACGCTTTTCGCACGGTTAGAAAACTGGTCGAAATGGTCCGGCGACCGGGGTCACGAGCCCTCGTCGCCGGTTGCGTTTTTTCTTCACCAAGACCATAGGGACGAACCATGTTCCGCTTTGTTTTGCGCCGCATCGGCATGGTGATTCCGACCTTCATCGGCATCACGATCCTCGCGTTCGCGCTGATTCACCTGATACCGGGCGACCCCATCGAAGTGATGATGGGCGAGCGCGGCGTCGATCCCGCCATGCACGCCGCGGCGATGCACCGGCTCGGGCTCGACGAATCCCTGCCGATGCAGTACGTCCACTACATCGGACGCGCGCTGCACGGCGACCTCGGCACCTCGATCATCACCAACACCAGCGTGATGGGCGAATTCCTCGCACGCTTCCCTGCCACCGTCGAACTGTCGATCTGCGCGATGCTGTTCGCGCTGATCGTCGGCTTGCCGGCGGGCGTGTTCGCGGCTTTGAGGCGCGGCACGGTGGTCGATCACGGCGTGATGGGCACGGCGCTCACCGGCTACTCGATGCCGATCTTCTGGTGGGGCTTGATCCTCATCATGGTGTTCTCCGTGAAGCTCGGCTGGACGCCGGTGTCCGGCCGCATCGCGGTCGAATACGACATTCCGCACGTGACCGGCTTCATGCTGATCGACGCGATGATGTCCACCGACGAAGGCGCGTTCAAATCCGCGCTGAGCCATCTGATCCTGCCGGCTATCGTGCTCGGCACGATTCCGCTGGCGGTCGTCGCGCGCATGACGCGTTCGTCGATGCTCGAAGTGCTGCGCGAGGACTACATCCGCACCGCGCGCGCGAAGGGCTTGTCGCCGGGGCGCGTGATCGTCGTGCATGCGTTGCGCAATGCGCTGATTCCGGTGGTGACGGTGATCGGTCTGCAGGTCGGCACGCTGCTCGCAGGCGCGGTGCTGACCGAGACGCTGTTTTCGTGGCCGGGTATCGGCAAGTGGCTGATCGACGCGATCGGCCGGCGCGACTATCCGGTGGTGCAGGGCGGTATCCTGATGATCGCCACGCTGGTGATCGTCGTGAACCTCGTCGTCGATTTGTTGTACGGCGTGCTGAATCCGCGCATCCGCCATACGAGGTAAGCTGATCATGGCAGACATACAAAATACAGTCCCCCAGTCGGTCACTCCTCCGAGTGGCCGCGCTATCGCCGCCCGTGAGTTCTGGGCGAATTTCTCGCGTAACCGTGGCGCGGTCAGCGCCGGCGTCATCGTGCTCGTGCTGATCTTCATCGCGATCTTCGCACCGTTGATCGCGCCGCACAGTCCGATCGAGCAGTACCGCGACTTCGTGAAGATTCCGCCCGCCTGGCTCGAGGGCGGCAACTGGAAGTTCATTCTCGGCACCGACGAAGCGGGCCGCGACATCCTCTCGCGTCTGATGTACGGCGCGCGGCTGTCGTTCTGGATCGGCTTCGTCTCGGTGGTGCTCGCGTTGATTCCGGGCGTCGTGCTCGGTCTGATCGCGGCTTTCTTCGAGAAGTGGGCCGACACGCCGATCATGCGCATCATGGACGTGCTGCTCGCGTTGCCGTCGCTGCTGCTCGCCGTCGCGGTCGTGGCGATCATCGGTCCGGGTCTCGTCAATACGATGCTGGCGATCGCGATCGTCGCCTTGCCGGGCTACGTGCGTTTGACGCGCGCGTCGGCGCAGGGCGAGTTGCAGAAAGAGTATGTGACGGCTTCGCGCGTGGCGGGTGCCGGCACCTTGCGTCTGATGTTCTCGCAAGTGCTGCCGAACTGCACCGCGCCGCTGATCGTGCAGGCCACGTTGGGCTTCTCGTCGGCGATTCTCGACGCCGCGGCACTCGGCTTTCTCGGCCTCGGCGTGCAACCGCCGTCGGCGGAGTGGGGCGCGATGCTGGCCTCGGCGCGCGATTACATCGACAGCGCCTGGTGGATCGTCACCATGCCGGGTCTGTCCATCCTGATCTCGGTGCTCGCGGTCAATCTGCTCGGCGACGGGCTGCGCGACGCACTCGATCCCAAACTGAAAAGGATGGCCTGACATGAGTACCTTATTGACCATCCGCAATCTGGCGGTGAACTTCAACGGGCTGCCCGCTGTCGACCGGATCAACCTCGATGTCGCGCCGGGCGAAGTGGTCGGCGTGGTCGGCGAATCGGGTTCGGGCAAGAGCGTGACGATGATGGCGCTGATGGGCCTGATCGACGCACCGGGCATCGTGACCGCCGACGAAATCACCTTCAACGGCAAGAACCTGCTGAAGGCATCGGCGAAGGAACGCCGCAAGATCATCGGCAAAGACATCGCGATGGTGTTCCAGGACGCGCTCACCAGTCTGAATCCGAGCTACACCGTCGGCTATCAGATCAAGGAAGTGCTGAAGCTGCATGAAGGCTTGCGCGGCAGTGCGCTGGACAAGCGCGCGTTGGAGTTGCTCGATCAGGTCGGCATTCCCGACCCGAAAGGCCGCATCGGCTCATTTCCGCATCAGATGTCGGGCGGCATGAACCAGCGCGTGATGATTGCAATGGCGATTGCCTGCAACCCGAAGCTGCTGATCGCCGACGAACCGACCACCGCGCTCGACGTGACTATCCAGGCGCAGATCATGGAGTTGCTGATCAAGCTGCAGAAGGAACGCGGCATGGCGCTCGTGCTGATCTCGCACGATCTGGCGGTGGTGTCCGAGGTCGCGCAACGCGTCGCGGTCATGTACGCTGGCGAAGTGATCGAGACCAACCGCGTGCCCGACATCTTCGCCGCGCCGCATCATCCGTACACGGAAGCGTTGCTGGCCGCGATTCCCGAGCACAATGTCGGCGCCGTGCGGCTCGCTGCATTGCCGGGCATGGTGCCGGGTCGCGACGACCGGCCCAAGGGATGTCTGTTCGCGCCGCGCTGCAAGTATGTGGTGGACGACTGCATGAAAGCGCGGCCCGCGCTCGCGCCGATGCAAGGTCACGCTGAAGTGGCGCGCGTGCGCTGCATCAAACCTTTAAACCTGAGCGGCGACGCCAACGTTCACACCCATGGAGGCGCACGATGAACGCAGTACTCGAAACGCGGCGCCAGTCGGACCATGCGGGCGATCACGTGCTGGTCGCGGAGCAATTGGCGCGCTACTACACGGTCAAGCGCGGCATGTTCGCGTCGGGCACGGTGAAGGCGCTCAACGGGGTCTCGTTCGCGCTCGACCGCGGCAAGACCTTGGCGGTGGTCGGCGAATCCGGCTGCGGCAAATCGACGCTTGCTCGTCAACTCACCATGATCGAAGCGCCCACCGCGGGCCGTCTGCTGATCGACGGTGAAGACGTGGCCGGCGCCGATCACGCGAAGATCGCGGCGCTGCGGCGGCGCGTGCAGATGGTGTTCCAGAACCCGTTTGCCTCGCTGAATCCGCGCAAGACCGTCGAGCAGACGCTCGGCGAGCCGCTCGCGATCAACACGCAACTGAGCGCGACCGAGCGCGCCGAACGGATCGCGCAGATGATGCGCACCGTCGGCCTGCGTCCGGAACATGCGAAGCGTTATCCGCATATGTTCTCCGGCGGTCAGCGGCAGCGCGTGGCGATTGCGCGCGCGATGATTCTCGACCCGCAGATCGTGGTCGCCGACGAACCCGTGTCGGCGCTCGACGTGTCGATCCAGGCGCAGATTCTGAATCTGTTCATGGATCTGCAGGAACAGTTCAAGACCAGCTACGTGTTCATCTCGCACAACCTCTCGGTGGTGGAGCATATCGCCGACGACGTGATGGTGATGTACTTCGGCGGCGTGGCGGAGCTCGGCGACAAGAAGCGGATTTTCTCGAACCCGCGTCATCCGTACACGCGCGCGCTGATGTCGGCCACGCCTTCGATCTTCGAGGCGGATCGCACGATCAAGATCAAGCTGCAAGGTGAAATGCCCTCGCCGCTGAATCCGCCGTCGGGTTGCACGTTTCATCAGCGCTGCCCGTACGTGATCGACCGCTGCCGCAGCGAAGAACCGAAGCTGCGCGAGGTGGATGGCCGCCAGGTCTCGTGTCACCGCGCCGAGGAGGTGGGGGACGTGGATGCCTGATGGGTTGGCGGCGCGTCGTCTTGCGCGCCGCTTGCGTGATGGCGGCCTCAGTGCTGCTTTCACGTGGCGCAGGAGGGCGCGTGCACTCACCGGTGCCGCGCTCTTCGGCGTTTGTTCCGTATTTCTTCCGGGCATGGGGCCGACCGGCGTCGCGCATGCCGCCGGGGCGGCCGCCAATGCGCCCGCGCAGGCGGGGCGTCCGGCGCTCCCGGTGCCCAACATGCCGGCGCCGCCGCGCACCATGCCAGGCCTCAATCCGCCGCCCGTTGCGCCGCCTGCCTTGCCGGGCACCACGGCGAGCGGCCCGGTGCGCGCGCAGCCGGCGCGCATGCCGTTCTATGTCGCGACACGCGGCACGACCACCATCTACGTGCTGGGCACGCTGCATGTCGGCGATCCTGCCGACTACCCTGCCAATCAGCCTTTCCGCGCACCGATCCTCGGCGCGCTCGCCGCCTCGCCAACGCTGGCGCTCGAACTCTCACCCGACGAACTGCTGGTTTCGCAAGACGACGTCTCGAAGTACGGCGTCTGCCGGCGCGACTGTCTGCCGGGATTGCTGCCCGAACCGTTGTGGCACAAGCTCGCCCTCCGGCTGCGCGGCAACCCGGCGGCGCTCGACGCCATCAAGAAGATGCGGCCGTGGCTCGCTTCGTTGCTGGTGGAAACCTACGATTCGTTGAGCGCCGGCCTGCAGACCGAGTACGGGTCGGAAGCGCAACTGCAAAACGTGTATCTGCGCACGCGCGGGAAGATCGTCGGTCTGGAGACCTTGTCGCAGCAAATGCGCGCGTTCACGGGACTGTCGCTCGCGCAGCAGCGCGAGATGCTGGCGCAGGATCTGGTGCAGACGCAGGCGGAAAACGTCGCGGATGTGCGGACCTTGCATCGTCTGTGGCGCGTGGGTGATGCGGATGCGATCGCCGCCTGGCAGGCGGCGAAATCCGAAAAACTGGCCCGCGACAAACGCATCTCTGATTCGATCGACAACAAGATCGTCTATGACCGCAACCGCCGCTTCGTTTCGCGGATGCTGCTGATCGCCGCGCCGAACAAGCCGGTTTTCGTGGCGATCGGCGCGTTGCATCTGGGTGGCCGCAAAGGCGTGCTGCAGATTTTGCGGCAGCACGGGTTTGTGGTGGAGGCGGGCTGAGGTTCGCCAGGCCCTGAGACGGCGCACACGCAGCATGGCAAGCGTCCTAAGCGGGATCGGCCGTTCGGCCATCATCGGAACCGGTATCTGAAGCGCCCAGTCCGACGCTCACGTGTGCCGCAAAATGCTCGTGGCACACGCAGCCATAGCGGCCCTTTGCATGCTATGATGTATGTACAAACGTCAATACAGGTGGCGCGTGCTGTTTGAATGGGACGAAGTCAAAAATCAGATCAACATCCATAAACACGGCATCGGTTTTCAGGATGCCATCGACGTGTTCAACCACCCGGTACTCACGGCGCTAGACCTGCGGGAAGACTACGGCGAAGACCGCTGGGTGGCGCTAGGCTGGATCGCAGCCATCGTGGGCGTGGTGGTGTATGTCGAGCGCAGCGTGGATGTGGTCCGGATCATTTCGGCACGCAAGGCAACGCGGCACGAGGTCAAACACTACAAGCAGCGCGTCTGGAATTGACTGGCATTGTGGCAATCGAGGCATGAGCAGAGGTGAAATGATGGCTAAAGCATCGGGAACAGACTGGAAGCGACTCGCCAAAACGGACGACGCGCAGATCGACACGAGCGACCTGCCCGAGTTGGGCGACGACTTTTTTCAACGCGCCGAATTGCACGTTCCGCCGAAGCAGGCAGTGACAATGCGTCTGGATGCGGACGTGTTGAGCTGGTTCAAGGAGCAGGGGCAGGGTTATCAGACGCGCATCAACAAATTGTTGCGCGCCTACATGCTGGCGCATCAGCGGCGGCGTCCTTAAGTCGCGCGACAACCGGATTTTGTCTACATCCGGTATGAGCGATGCTGCGCCCAAGCGTCAGGCCTTGGCGCAGCGTGGGCGTTAAAAGCCGCCGTGGCGTAGTGCTTCGGTCACGTCCTTGACCACCGGCGCCCAATCCCCCAGCACCGCCTGCCGGAACAACCTCATCCCCGGATACCACGGCGAGTCGCCGCGTGCTTCGAGCCAGCGCCAGTCAGAGTTGGCGGGCAACATCAACCACACCGGCTTGCCCAACGCTCCTGCCAGATGCGCGACGCCGGTGTCCACGGCGATCACCAGGTCGAGATCCATGATCAACGCGGCCGTGTCTTCGAAACTGTTCAGATCGGCGGTGAAATCGTTCGCACGGAAAGCCGGCGGCGCGTCGGCCAATTGCGCATGCGCCGGACCTTTCTGCAACGCGTGCCAGGCGACGTTTTCCAACCCGCCGAGTGCGCTCAGGTCGGTTAGCGTCATCGACCGATAGCGGTCGTTGCCGAATGTAGGACTGCCGGCCCAGACGAGGCCCACCTTGCGCTTCGATTTCTCGGCCGCCCCGTGCCGTTTGCGCCATGCCTTGATTTTCGCTTTATCGGCGAACAGGTAGGGCACGTCCGCAGGAATGTCGGAGAGATCCATGTCGATGCACGACGGCACGCTCATCATCGGCACCCAGAAATCGTACTCGCAGTCGGGCTTGCCGCTGAATGCGCGATGCACGCCCGCGATCCGTTCGACCAAAGGCAGCAGCGGTTCGCGCACGCACAGGTCGACCGTCGCACCGCGTTGGGCGAGCACGCTTGCAAAGCGCAAGAACTGGAAATGGTCGCCGAAACCCTGCTCGCCGACCAGCAGCAGACGACGTCCCTCGAGCGGCTCGCCATGCCATTCGGCCAAGCCCGGCACCGCGATCGCGTCATAGTCGCTCTTACGCCAGCGCAGCGCGAATTCAGCCCAGCCCTGTCGATAGTCGCCGCGCTTGAGCAACAGCCACGCGAGATTCTGATGCGCGTCCGCGTAGTGCGGATCAAGCGCGAGCGCGCGGCGGTAAAAACCTTCCTCTTCGTCCAACCGGCCTTGCGCACCGAGCGATCCGCCCAGGCACACGAGGTGAGTCGGAATCGGCTTGATTGCAACCGCATGTCGGAAATGCGCTTCGGCGCCCGCATAGTCGCCGAGCTTGCCGATCAGGCTGCCCAGATTGACGTGCGCCTCCGCATAATTCGCGCGCAGCGCCAGGGCACGCTCGAAGCCGGCGATCGCCGCGCCGTGGTCGCCTCGCGCTTTGTGCGCGTTGCCCGCGTTGAAGTGCGCTTCCGCCGATGTCGGATCGAGCGACAAGACTTCGCGATAGCACGCCAAGGCTTCGTCGAAACGCGCGAGTTTGCTAAGCGCCGTGCCGAGATTCAACTGCGCGTCGAGCAGCGTGGGGTTCGAGGCCAGCGCCAACCGGTACTGTTCGATCGCTTCATCGAGATCGCCTTGCGCTTGCAGCGCGACGCCGAAGTTGTTGTGCGCGTCGGCGAAATCAGGCTGGAGTTGCAGCGCCTGGTCGTAGCAAATCATCGCTTCGTCGAGATGGCCGAGCGCGGCGGCCACCAGTCCTCGGTTGCTCCAGCAGGCGGCATCGTGACGGTCGAGTTTGAGCGCGCGGCTCATCAGGCTGGCGGCGGCGTCGTGATCGCCGCGCTGGTATTGCAGCACGCCGAAGTAGTGCAGCGCTCCCGTATGGGCGGGGTCGAGCACGAGGGCTTCGCGATAGAAGGATTCGGCGGCGTCGAGCCGGGCGGCCTGATGCGCTTCGAGCGCCGCGTCGATCAATGAGGCGAGGTAAGCGGCGTGCGGCGGCTCGTTGCGCGCGCGATCAGGCGGGGATTGATGTTCCATGGAAACCTGCGGGAGAGCGTCGGCGGCGCGCGCTGCGCGTACCGGCGCATGTGGATGGGAGACCGTCCAGCATCGTATGGTCGCCCCCATTTCCCGACGATCGGACGCATCCTAATTCGGTCGCATCCGCGTCTTGCAGTGAATCCATTTCATCGACGTATCGCAGAGAGGTCCCGCGATACGTCGGTGTTTCCCAACATCAACGGTAAGAGTCCTACAGGAACATCAGGAAATTCAGCAGCAAGATATTCACGATCAGCAAGGTCAGCGCAGTCGGTATCTGCACCTTGATCACCGCGTTCTTGTCCGGCAGTTCCAGCAGCGCGACTGGCACCATGTTGAAGTTCGCGGCCATCGGCGTCATCAGCGTGCCGCAGTAGCCGGAGAACATGCCGATCGCGACCATCACCGCCGGGTTGCCGTGAAACACGCCCACCAGAATCGGCACGCCGACGCCGCCTGTCATCACTGGGAACGCTGCAAAGCCGTTACCCATCACCATGGTGAAGAGCGCCATGCCGATGCAGTACACGGCCACTGCGATGAAACGGTAGTCGAGGCTGATGTACGCCGTGGTCACGTGCGCGACGGCCTTGCCGACGCCCGCGTCCGAGAACACGAGGCCGAGCATGCCGAGCATCTGCGGCAGCACCGCGGCCCACGATAACGCGTCGACCAGCCGGCGCGTCTCCTTCATCGACTGGCCGACGGTGTCGCGCGTCATCACGCAGGCAATCGCCAAAGCGATCACGCAGCCGATGCCGAAGCCGATCAGCGTGACGTTGGCCTTCTCGATCAGCGGCATGCCGCCGAACACCAGATGGCTCGCCGACAGTGTGATGATCACGGTGACGACCGGAATCGTCAGCGCGGGCACGAACAGCTTGTTACGCAGACGCGCGGCGCTCGCCTTGCGCGCTTCGAGCGACAGCACTTTCGGCTTGCCCGCGGTCACACCGCCGAAGCCGGCGATCAGCGCCATCACGATCACGAGTACGCCGACCACGGCGGGCGGCAGCTTGTCGCCGATCAGGAAGATCAGCGCGTAGAGAATCCAGAAACCGCCGGCGGTGAAACGGCGCGGGTGATCCTTGTCCGTGACGATCATGCCGCCGACAACCAGCAGCACCACGCCCAGCAGCCAGAAGAGATAGGTAATCGTGAGCGTCATGCTTTGTCTCCTGCGGCGGATTGCGTCGACGAACCGGCGGCGTTGTTCGCCGCGGCATTGCCGCGCAGTTCGCGCTCGAGCTTGCGGTCGAGCAGATACAGACGGAAGCCGTGGATGATGAACGCGCAGATGGCGGTCGGAATGCCCCACACGGCCACGTGAATCGGCTCGACGATGATCCCTGCTTCCTTCAGGAAGGTGGTCATCAGCACGATCGCACCGAACGCGACGAAGATGTCCTCGCCGAAGAAGAGGCCCACGTTGTCGGTCGCCGCGGAGAACGCGCGCAATTTGAAACGCACCGCGTCGCTGATCTTGCCGAAGCGGGTTTCGGTCGCGCCTTCGGCCATCGGCGCGATCAGCGGACGCACCATTTGCGGATGGCCGCCGAGTCCGGTCAGGCCGACTGCGGCGGTCAGCTCGCGCACCAGCAGATAGACGATCAGAAGACGCCCGGCGGTGGCGGCCTTGATGCCGCCGATCCACGTTTGCGCGCGCTCACGCAGGCCATGCCGTTCGAGCAAACCGATCACGGCAAGCGGCAGGAGAATGATCAACGGGATATTGCGGGTCTTGATGAAACCGGTGCCGATCTCCGCAAGAATCTTTTCAGGCGGGAAGTGCGCGGCCAAACCAGTGATGATCGCGGCGACCGCCACGATCAGCATCGGATTGAACCGTAATAAAAAGCCGACGATGATGACGGCCACGCCAATGAGTGGCCATAGACTGACTGTTGACTGCATCTGGATCTCCAAACAGGGTTTCAACCTCGCCGCTTGTGACGGCTCACGTGGGCCGGCGCCGGGTGGTCCAGACGCCGTCTTGTTGCCACGGCTCTTGATGGCCGCGTTTGCTTCGCTACACCTGCATCTGCACCTGCTGATCGACTGCGGGTACTGCGATGCGTCCTGTACCTGGCAAACGCCCCGCGTGGAGCGGGGCGTTGCAAGGTGCACAAGATTTGAATCGCGCTGTCCGGCTCGCGGTTCGGCCGGCGCGTCAGGCGCGCGCGGCGCCGGCCGCGTGGACCTCGATGCCCGCGTCCTGCAGCGCGCCACGGATGCGCCGCGCGAACGCCAGCGCATGCGGACCGTCGCCATGCAGGCAGATGGTCTGCGCGTTCAGCGACACCCATTGACCGTCCACGGCCTGCACGCGTTGCTCGCGAACCATCGCGAGCGTGCGCGTCAGCACTTCGTCTTCGTCGTCGAGCAGCGCGCCGGGTTCTTTGCGCGGCACCAGCGAGCCGTCCGCGCGATAGCCGCGATCGGCGAAGACTTCTTCGACGGCGACCAGACCCGCGTTGCGCGCGGCCGTCACGAGACCGCTGTTGGCCAGCGCGAACACCGCCACCGACGGATCGAAATCGTGCACCGCCGAGACGATCGCGTCGGCGATCTTGTTGTCGCGCGCGGCCTGGTTGTACAGCGCGCCGTGCGGCTTGACGTGCGCGATGCGCCCACCCTCGGCCTGCGCGATCGCCGACAGCGCGCCAAGTTGATACAGCACGCCCGCATAGATGTCGTTGGCCGGCAGATCCATTTCCTTGCGGCCGAAGTTCTCCGGATCGTTGAAGCTCGGATGCGCGCCGATCGACACGCCTTTCTGCACCGCCCAGCGCACGCAGTCGCGCATCGCGTTGGCGCCGCCCGCGTGCCAGCCGCACGCGATATTCGCCGAGCTGACCAGGTCGAGCAGTGCCTCGTCGGACCCGCAGCCTTCGCCGAGATCGGCGTTCAAATCGATTTCCATGGTGTTCCTCTGCTCAGTGTCTCAGTGCTACAGCGCCGCGACGGCCGCTTGCCGCGCGCAGCGTTCTTCATGCATCGCGATCGCGGCGTCGATCTGCCGCAAATACGTGCGTTCTTCCAATAGAGCCTGACGCGCCTCGTAAGGCGTCGTCGGGATGAAACGGACGGCGGCGTTCAGGCGCACCTGCGCGAGCTTCCAGAGATCGGCCTGGATCACCGCGCCGATCTTCGGATAGCCGCCGGTGGTTTGCGCGTCGCTCATCAGCACGATCGGCTGGCCGTTCGGCGGCACCTGGATCGTGCCCGGCAACACGGCGTGCGAAAGCAGATCGGTTTTCCGGGTGCGCTTGAGCTCGGTGCCCGCCAGGCGGTAACCCATGCGGTTGCTGTTCGGCGTGACGAGCCATTCATCGGACCAGAACGACTCGTGGGCCTCATCGGTGAAACCGTCGTATTCCGGTCCGCGCAGCACGCGGATCGGCACGGCCCACGGCACGCCCGACGGATGACGGCCACGCCGCAGCGGCTCGTGAACCAGCACGAACTTGCACCAGGCGGGCGCCTTCACGCCGAACTCCGGCGCCTCCGGCGTAAAGCCGAGATGGCCGCGTTGCGGCGGCGCGCCGACCGGCAGGCGGTCGCCGTCGCGCAGCGCGCGGCCGCCGAGTCCGCCGAAATGACCGGCGAGATCGGTGCTGCGCGAGCCGAGCATCGGTAAGACGTCGACGCCGCCCGCCACGCACACGTAGCCGCGCATGCCGCGCTTGGCCGCATTGAGCACCAGTTCCTGGCCGGCCTGCACCGGCAGGCTCCACCACGAATAGACCGGCCGGCCGTCGAGCGTCGCGCCGAATTCGGTGCCGGTGATGGCGACCCGCGTGGCGCGCAGAAAGCGCAGCACGGTCGGGCCGAAGGTGATTTCCAGCCCCGCCGCATCGGGCCGGTTGCCGACCAGCCGGTTGCCGACTTCGAGCGACAGACGATCGAGCGCGCCACCCATCGCGACGCCGAGATGCCGGTAGCCGTGCCGGCCGAGATCCTGAATCGTGGTCAGGAGACCCGCGCGAATCACATCGATCATGCGTGTATCTCCGCGACGGTGAAGCGCACCCGGTCGCCCGGCTGCAGCAGCGTGGGCGGCCGGCGCGCCGGGTCGAACAGCGGCAGTTCGGTGCGGCCGATCAACTGCCAGCCGCCGGGGGAGGTGGCCGGATAGATGCCGGTCTGTTCGCCGCCGATGCCGACCGACCCCGCCGGCACTTCCAGCCGCGGCGACGCGCGGCGCGGCGTGTGCAGCGCGGCTTCGAGGCCGCCCATATAGGCGAAGCCCGGCTGGAAGCCGAGGAAGAACACGACGTACTCGCCCTGCGAATGACGCTCGACCACCTCGCGCACGCTCAAGCCGGTGTGATTGGCGACCGCCTGCAGATCGGGGCCGAACTCGCCGCCGTACTGCACCGGAATCTCGACTTCGCGGCCGGGCGCGGGCGCGTCGCTCACCGCATTCCAGGCCGCCTGCAGGTGGCCCACCAGCGCGTCGCGGTCGGCCTCGAGCGGATCGAAGACGAGCGTCAGGTTGTTCATGCCCGGCACCACCTCCAGCACATGCGGCCAGTCGCGCGCGGCCTCGGCGGCCGCCCACACGCGCCGCTGGCATTCCAGCGTCGCGGGCGGCGGCGCTTCGCAGACTAGCGCGGTATCGCCGAGCGGAAAGATTCTTGGTTGGCTCATGGATTAACGGCCTAGGTCGAGTCGGAGGATTCGGGCACGGCACGCCCTTTGAACGGTTAACGGCACCGAGCGGGCGACGGTTGAAGCGTACATTATCAATAAAATATCAACAATTTCTCAATAAGCGTTTTTGCCAGGCTCCCTGGGAGCGGACGCGCGTCGTACACTCCCGACACCTTTCCAACCCGTCTCTCGAGAATCGTCACCATGTCGCGCCATCCCACCAAGATCGTCTCCTCGGAACATCTCGTGTCCGAGACCAGCGCGGAACTGTCCGAACTCGAGTACGCGCTCATCATGGCGGGCAATGCATTCAACCGATGGATGGTGCGCTGCATGTCGGCGGCAGGCGAAAAGGACATGACCGCCATCGAGGTCTCGCTGCTGCACCACGTCAGCCATCGCGAGCGACGCAAGAAGCTGGCGGACATCTGCTTCGTGCTGAACATCGAAGACACGCACGTCGCCACCTACGCGTTGAAGAAGCTCGTAGCTAGAGGGTATGTAAAAAGCGAAAAGACCGGCAAGGAAGTGTTCTTCTCGGCGACCGATGTGGGCCGCGAACTCTGTCTGAAATATCGCGAGGTGCGCGAGAGCTGTCTGATTTCGACGCTGAAGGAAAGCGGCCTGACCAACGAGCAGATCGGCGAAGCGGCGCAGTTGATGCGCAACGCGTCAGGTCTTTACGACACGGCCGCGCGGGCGGCAGCGTCGTTATAACGCAGCGTTATTTGCTTTGCGGCGGCGCGGCGCGGCTAAAAGCTCGACGCGCGCCGAACGCTCAATCCGCCGGGCGCGGGTAGAGCGCCGCCTCGGTGACGATCAGGTCGAGCGGAATGTCGTGGGCTTCGCGCAGCAATGCCGGTGCGCGGCACGCTTCATAGGCGATGCCGACGGTGATTGGCTTGGTCGCAGCCGGCCACGCGGCCAGCGTGCGATCGTAATAGCCGCCGCCGTAGCCGAGCCGGTAGCCGTGAGCGTCGAAACCCACGCACGGCACGAACAGCAGTTGGGGAATCACAACGCGCCCGGAAGTCGGCTCGGCGATCTTGTGATGGCCGATCTTCATCGGCATCGCGGGCGTCCACGCATGAAATTCGAGGGGTGCGCCGCGCTCCTTGACCACCGGCAGGCTCGCCTCGCGTTGTGCGCCTGCCGCGAGCCAGACCGAGATGGCGGCACGCGCGTCGAACTCGCCGGTGAGCGGCCAGTAGAATCCCACGCTATTCACGCCGTACTGCTTTAACGCATCGAGCAGGTGCCGGGTGAGCGCGGTATTGTGCGCTGGCTCAGAAGCGGCTTGCAGCCTCGCTTCCAATAGCATTTTACGCAGCGCCTTTTTCGATTCCGCGACAGGGTTGCATGCTATGCTTGGGTTCAATTCGCGCTCCAGAAACAACGATGTCAAAACGCCTTTACCGAGTATATCGCGCGGCCGGTCTGGCGCTTGCCGCTGCGGCACTCGTCGCGTGCAGCACGGCCTCCGCCGTCAAGCCCCTTCCCCTTTCGCAACTCACGAACGACGACCAGACCTTCGTCCAACTGCGCGAGGCCGCCCGCAATAACGACGCGGCGCGCGCAGCGCAGCTGGCCGCCATGATCCCGAGCTATCCGGCGCCTGCGTATCTGGAGTACTTCCAGATCAAGCCGCAGTTGTTCGATTCGAGCGGCCACGCGCGGATCGACGCGCCGGACGCGCCGGTGCTGGCGTTCCTGCAGAAGTACGACGGCCAGGCGATCGCCGACCGCATGCGCAACGACTACCTCACGGTACTCGGCGCGCGGCACGACTGGCGCAACTTCGATCAGCAATACGCCCGCTTCGTGCTGAACGACGACACGCAGGTCAAGTGCTACGCGCTCGAATCGCGGGCTTCGCGCGGCGAAAACGTCGCCGACGCGGCGCGTGCGCTGCTGGTCGATCCGAAGTGGTACGGCGACGGCTGCGTCGATCTGATCACCTCGCTGGCCATCAACCAGCAGTTCAGTTCCGCCGACGTGTGGCAACAGATCCGTCTCGCCTACGAACAGAACAACACCAACACGGGCGCGAGGCTCGTCGACGCGCTCAGCAACGAGCCGCCCGATCCGGTGCTGTTCAATCAGGCCACCACCACGCCGCCGTTGCTGCTGGCGCGCGGCGTCGGTCCGGATACGCAGTCGCATCAGCTGGCGTTGCTGGCCATCACGCGCATGGCGCGCAACGACCCGGCCATGGCCGCGGCCACGTTCGCGTCGGTGGCGCCGTCGCTGAGTTCGCCCGAGCGCGCCATCGGCTGGGGCACGATTGCCTATCAGGCCGCCGCGAAGCAGATGCCGAGCGCGGTGGACTGGTATCGCCTGTCGGTGAATGCGCCGCTGTCGAACCCCGCGTATGAATGGCGCACCCGCACCGCCTTGCTCGCGGGCGACTGGACGATGGTGCGCTGGTCGATCGAACAGATGCCCGCTGCGCTGCGCAATCAGCCGTCGTGGGTGTATTGGCATGCCCGTGCGCTCAAGCAGGCCGGCGACACGACCACGGCCAACCAGGAATTCGAGTCGATTTCGCAGGGCTACAACTTCTACGGCCAGTTGGCCGCGGAAGAACTGGGCCAGAAGATCACGGTTCCGCCGAAAACCACGGTCAGCGACGCCGAGGTGCAACAGGCCGGCAACACACCCGGTTTCGATCTGGCGCAGCGTTTCTATGCGCTGAATCTGCGGCTCGAAGGCAATCGCGAATGGAACTGGCCGCTGCGCACCATGAGCGACCGGCAACTGCTCGCGGCCGCCGAATACGCGCGCCGTATCGAGCTGTATGACCGCACCGTCAACACGGCGGACCGCACGAAGAGCGAGCACGATTTCTCGCTGCGTTATCTGTCGCCGTTCAAGGATATCGTCGAGCGCGATTCGCAATCGAACGGACTGGACGTGGAATGGGCCTATGGCCTGATTCGCCAGGAGTCGCGCTTCATCATGAACGCGCGCTCGGAAGTCGGCGCAAGCGGGTTGATGCAACTGATGCCGGGCACCGCGCAACTGGTCGCAAAGAAGATCGGCTTGGGTCCGATCTCGCGCGAGCAGATGAACGACATCAACACCAACATCCTGCTCGGCACGAACTACCTGTCGATGATCTACAATCAGTTCGATGGGTCGGCCGTGCTGGCCACCGCGGGCTATAACGCAGGTCCTGGCCGTCCGCGCAACTGGCGGCAGTCCTTGCAGCATCCGGTGGAAGGTGCGATCTTCGCCGAGGCGATTCCGTTCCAGGAAACGCGCGACTACGTTAAGAATGTGTTGTCCAACACGGTCTACTACGCGGCATTGTTCGAAGGCCGTCCGCAATCGCTGAAGGCGCGTCTGGGTTATATCGCGCCGTAAGCGCCGTGCCGCCGCCACCTCGTTCCGAGGCGGCGGCGCGCCACGCCAGCCGTTGCCGCGGCTTCCACCAGGGAGTCGAAAATGCGACATAAAGCCATTGCGATCATCGGCGGCTCCGGTTTTATCGGCAGCCATCTCGTCAACGCCCTCGTCGAAATGGGCAAGGACGTGCGCATCGCCACCCGGCGGCGCTACAACGCCCGTCATCTCACCCTGTTGCCCATCGACGTGATCGAAGCGGACGTGTTCGATCCGGTCCAGCTCGCGCGCTTCGTCGAAGGCGCCGATTGCGTGATCAACCTCGTGGCCACGCTGCACGGCAAACGCGGCACGCCGTACGGTCCGGAGTTCGCGCGGATGCACGTGGAACTGCCAACCAAAATCGTCGCGGCTTGCGAAGGCAAGGGCGTGCACCGGCTGCTTCATATCAGCGCGCTAGGCGCCGACCCGAATGGCCCGAGCATGTACACGCGCTCGAAGGCAGACGGCGAGAAGGCTGTGCACGCGGCGAATCTGGCGTGGACGATTTTCCGCCCGTCCGTGGTGTTCGGACCGGAAGATCAATTCCTCAACAAGTTCGCCTTCCTGCAAAGGATGTTTCCGGTGCTTCCGCTCGCCATGCCGGATGCGAAGTTTCAGCCGGTGTACGTCGGCGACGTCGCGAAGGCGATCGTCAACGTGCTTGACCTCGATGCCGCCAGCGGACGCACCTATGAACTGGGCGGCCCGACTGTTTACTCGCTCGAAGATCTCGTCAAATATTGCGGCGATGTGATCGGCAAGCATGCACGCATCATCCGCTTGCCGGAAGCGTTCGCGCGGCTGCAGGCGCTGACTTTCGAAATGGCGCCCGGCGAACCGGTGATCTCGCGCGACAATCTCGACTCGATGAAAGTCGACAACGTGTTGAGCGGACCGCTTGCGCCTGAACTCGGCATCGAGCCGGCCAGCCTCGAAACGATCGCGCCGATCTATCTGACCGGCACGTCCACGCGTTCGCGCTTCGACACGTTCCGCGCCAGCGCGGGACGGTAAATTTTCTCTCATTCCTTATACAAAGCATGAAGCTGCTTATTGGTGACAAGAATTACTCTTCATGGTCGATGCGGCCGTGGCTGCTATTCAAACACTTCGGTATTCCGTTCGAGGAAGTGCTGATCCACCTGAATCAGCCGGACACCAACGCGAAAGTGCTCGCGCTTGCGCCGTCGGGTCCGGGCAAGATCCCATGCCTCGTCAACGACGACGGTTCGGCCACGTGGGATTCGCTGGCGATCGCCGAGACGCTGGCTGAGCGATTTCCTCAACATGCGCTCTGGCCGCGCGACGCGGCGGCGCGCAGCCACGCGCGCAGCGTGAGCGCGGAAATGCATTCGGGCTTCGGCGAATTGCGTTCGAACATGTGGATGAACATTCGCGCGTCGTTTCCGGGCAAGAACGCGACGCCAGGTGCGCTGGCCGACATCGCGCGTATCGAGGCGATCTGGCGCGACTGTCTCGAGACCTATGGCGGCCCGTTTCTATTCGGCGAATTCGGCATTGCCGACGCAATGTACGCGCCGGTCGTGATGCGCTTCAGGACGTGGCAACCGGCGCTGTCGGAAGTGTCCAGAGCTTATGTGCAGCGCGTGACGGAACTGCCGGCGGTGAAAGCGTGGATCGACGACGCGCTGAGTGAAACGCACGCGGTTCCGTATCAAGACGACTGCCCATGAACATCTACGCAGTAGGCGGCGCGATCCGCGACGAGTTGCTGGGCGTTCCGGTGCAGGACCGTGATTACGTGGTGGTTGGCGCGACGCCGGAGCAGATGGTGGCGCAGGGCTACCGTCCGGTGGGCAAGGATTTTCCGGTGTTCCTGCATCCGCAGACGCACGAGGAGTACGCGCTCGCCCGCACAGAGCGCAAGACGGCGGCCGGTTATCACGGCTTCCAGTTCTTCTATGCGCCGGACGTGACGCTCGAGGAAGACCTGGCGCGTCGCGACCTGACCATCAACGCCATGGCGCGCGAGGTGCGTCCGGACGGCGAGTTGACCGGCCCGGTGATCGACCCGTTCAACGGCCAGGGTGATTTGCAGGCGCGCCTGTTTCGCCACGTCAGCGATGCGTTTCTCGAAGACCCCGTGCGGATTTTGCGGACCGCGCGGTTCGCGGCGCGCTTTGTCGATTTCACCGTCGCGCCGGAGACGTTGACGCTCATGCGCAAGATGGTCGCCGACGGCGAAGTGGACGCGCTGGTGGCCGAACGCGTGTGGCAGGAAGTGTCGCGCGGCTTGATGGAGAAGAAGCCGTCGCGCATGTTCGAGGTGCTGCGCGAGTGCGGAGCGTTGGCGCGGATTCTGCCGGAAATCGACGCGCTGTTTGGCGTGCCGCAGCGCGCCGACTATCACCCGGAAGTGGACACGGGTGTGCATGTGATGATGGTGGTCGATCATGCCGCGCAGCAGGGTTATGCGTTGCCGGTTCGATTTGCTGCGCTGGCGCATGACCTCGGCAAGGCGACTACGCCCGAGGACGTGCTGCCGCGGCATATCGGCCACGAGGGACGCAGCGTGGATCTGCTGAAGCCGTTATGCGAGCGGCTGCGGGTGCCGAACGATTGCCGTGATCTGGCGGTGCTGGTTGCGCGTGAGCACGGCAATATTCATCGTGTGATGGAAATGGGGGCTGCCGCGCTGGTGAGGTTGTTGGAGCGTTGTGATGCGATCCGGAAACCTGCGCGGTTTGCTGAAGCCTTGCAGGCGTGTGAGGCGGATGCTCGTGGGCGGCTCGGGTTTGAGATGCGGGAGTATCCGCAGGCTGAGCGGTTGAGAGTCGCCCTTGTCGCTGCGCGCGCCGTCGATGCCGGTGCTGTGGCTAAGCGGCTTGCCGATGCGCCTGCTGGGATTAAGGATGCTGTGCATCAGGAGAGAGTTCGGGCTGTGGAAGGGGCTATTGCATGAGGGTTGGGCCTGCTCTCGGTGGTTTTTTTGTTCTTGGGGTGTTGGCCTTTCCTTGCTTTGTTAGTGGTCTATTAGCGTTGCCCCTGTGCGGGGCGGCACCTACTTCTCTTTGCCGCCGCAAAGAGAAGTAGGCAAGAGAAAGCGGCTCAAACCGCTAACTCTTAAGCGGATCCCCCGCGCAGCCACGGTAGTGGCGCATCTGGAATCAGTGATCTCGCACATTCGGCGTGAGTGACAAAGCAGTCATATTTCCGGCGGCGCTACGCGCGCCGAAGCGTGATTCTCAACACCGCTCACGACGTTCTAATCCGTCAAAAGTGCCCGCTACGCTTTTGCCCAAGCACTCTGCCTCGCTGCGCTCATCGAAACCTTCGGTTTCCCAGGCATACCCATCCGCGACGCACGCAGTGCGGAGTGGGAGCTGATGAGTCCTTGGTCACTGGAGCGAAGTGTGCGAGGACACTGATTCCAGATGCGCCACTACCGTGGCTGCGCGGGAGACCCACTTAAGAATTAGCGGTTTGAGCCGCTTTCTCTTGCCTACTTCTCTTTGCGGCGGCAAAGAGAAGTAGGTGCCGCCCCGCACAGGGGCAACGCTAATAGACCACTAAAAATTCAAGGAAAGGCCAACACCCCAGGCAACCAGACAAAGAAGCAACGCCCGCCGCCAAAGGCAAAAAACCTCCCCTACAAGAGCCTGGCAATAATCGACAACACCATAGAAAGCACCAACGTCGACATAAACGGAAACGGGTACTCCCGCCCAAAGACCCGCAAGGTCACATCACCCGGCAGGCGCCCAATGCCAATCTTCCTAAGCCACGGCCAGCAAGACGACAACACCGCCACGGCGATAAACGTAGTCAACAGCCAGCGGATCATGGCCAATTCCTGAAGCAAAAATTCACAGCGTATGCGACCGGTCGCCGCTGGAAAACGCTTGAAGCGTGTCATCCAGCCCGCGCGAAAACGCGATCACCTTAAAGAGTTCACCCATCTCCGCCTCCGACAACAACTTCTGCACCGCATTCGCCGCAGGCAAATATCTCGACGTATCCGCAGGATCGATCCCGGATAACGCCTCGGTAATCCCGGCATTCAGCAGAAACCGCGCTTGCGACGTAAAGCCCAGCAAGTCCGCGCCCGTCTCGACGCCGGCTTCGGCGATACCGGTGAATTCCACGTGCGCCGTGATGTCCTGCAAGCCCGGGTAAAGGAAAGGATCGCCATGCGCACGGTGCCGGTAATGGCACATCAACGTGCCTTGTGCACGCTGCCCATGGTAATACTCGTGACGCGGAAAACCATAGTCGATGAAGAAAGCCGCGCCACGCGCGAGCATCGTGCAGATCGTGCGCGTGAATGCGCTCGCCGCTTCGTGCGTTTCGGTCACGTAGTCTTCGCCGGCGATTTCGATTTCCGACAGCAGCGCGAGGTCCGCAGCGGCGGACACGGGCCGGTCGTCGAAGGCGAACGCGTCGTCGCGCCACACCACGCCGCGCTCGAGCCACGCCCCGCCGGTGAAGGCGAACAACCGCACCGGCATCGCGTCCAGCACCTCGTTGCCGATCACCACACCTTCAAAGCGCTCCGGCAACGCATCCAGCCAGCGCACTTTGGCCGCGAGCGCGGGCGCAGCGGCCTCGATCGTCTCGCGTTGACGCTCGCGGAGCTCGCCCGACAGATCCACGATCGAGTAACTGTCGAATTCCGCACCCAAAGCGTCGAGCGCGTTCAGCAAGCCGGCGGCGAGTTTGCCCGTGCCGGCGCCGAATTCCATCACGTCGCGCGTGCCGCTCGCTTGCAGGGCTTCCGCAACCGGCCGCGCCAGCGTCGCGGCGAACAGCGGCGATAGTTCCGGAGCGGTGACGAAGTCGCTGCCGTCGTCGCCGCGCAGCCCGAATTTGCGGGCGCCGCCGCTGTAATAGCCGAGTCCCGGCGCGTACAGCGCACGTTCCATGTAGCGGTCGAACGGCAGCCAGCCGCCGGCGGCGTCGAGCTCCCTACGGATCTGCGCGACCAGCGCTTCCGACTGCGCAAGCGCGCTCGGGCCGGGAGCAGGTAAACTGTCGGGTTGGTGAGCTTTCGGATTCATCCCCGCATTGTAAATGACCGCCTCTCTGGACACCGCCGCCCCCCGCGCGCCCGAAACACCGCGCGTCGTGCTGATTACCGGCGCCGCCCGCCGTATCGGACGGGCGCTCGCGCTCGGCTTTGCCGCGCGTGGCTGGGACGTGGCCGTCCACTACGGCTCCTCGCGGGCAGAGGCCGACGAACTGGTCGCGGAAATCGCCGCCTTGGGGCGCCGGGCCGTCGCTTTGCAGGCCGAATTGGGCGACGAGGCGCAGGTCGAGCGGCTTTTGCCGGCTTGTATCGACGCCTTGGGTCGGCCGTCGTGTATCGTCAACAATGCGTCGCGCTTCGAGGAGGACACGGCGCAGACCGTCGGTTACGACTTGCTGCTGAAGCTGACCGCGATGAACGTCGGCGCGCCGCTGGTGCTGGCGCGCAGGCTGTTCGAGGCGACGCCGGAAGCCGCGCGCACCGACGAAAGCCTGCGCAGCGTCGTCATCAACGTGCTGGATCAGAAGCTGTACAACATGAACCCGGACTATCTGTCGTACACGCTGACCAAGGCGGCGTTGCAGACAGCCACGGTCGCGCTGGCGCAGGCGTTGGCGCCGAAAGTGCGCGTGGTCGGGCTCGCGCCCGGTCTGACGATGCAATCCGGCGATCAAACGCCGGACGGTTTCGCCGCCGCTCACCGTACTACGCCTTTGGGCCGCGCGTCGCGGGCCGAGGATATTGTCGCCGCCGCGCTGTATCTCGCGGATGCAGCGGGCGTCACCGGAACGACGCTGGTGGTCGACGGCGGGCAGCACCTCGTGCCGCTGCCGCGCGACGTTATGTTTTTGACGGGCGCCTGAAGCGCGCGCGGCCAGCCATTGCGGCGGCCGCCACGCTGTGAAGCGCCCCTTTGCGTGCTCCGCACGCTTTTTTCGACTGGAACGAACATGTTTGCCGCTCTTTCGCATCCCCGGCTCGCCGATTGCCGCCGGCTCTTTCTGCGCAATTACGAAGTGCACATCAACATCGGCGTGCACGACTTCGAAAAGCGCGGCGAACAGCGCGTCGTGATCAACGTCGAACTGTTCGTGCCGCTCGCGTTGTCCACGCCGGTTCAGGACAAGCTGAACGAAGTCGTCGACTACGACTTCATGCGGTCGACCATTTCGCGTCGCGTCGAGCAAGGCCACATCCACTTGCAGGAAACGCTCTGCGACGACCTCGTCAAGACCATGCTCGAGCATCCGCAAGTGCGGGCCGCGCGCGTGTCGACGGAAAAGCCGGACGTTTATCCTGACTGCGACGCGGTGGGCGTCGAAGTCTTCCGTATCAAAGAGGATTGAGCCATGAATGCTCCGGAAATCCTGAACGGCGCCGCGGCCGCCGAGGTCGCTGACGCAACCGAGGCCACGCAAGCCGCCTCGCGCGCCAAGTCGCCGCTCACGCGCCGCGAACAGAAGGAAGCGTACGAGAACAACAAGCTGTTCAAGCGGCTCGCGCGCCAGGTCGGCCAGGCGATCGGCGACTTCAACATGATTGAAGACGGCGACAGGGTCATGGTCTGTCTGTCGGGCGGCAAAGACAGCTACGCGATGCTCGAAATTCTGATGCGGTTGCGCGAGCGCGCGCCGATCAACTTCGACATCGTCGCGGTGAATCTCGACCAGAAGCAGCCGGGCTTTCCCGAGCACGTGCTGCCCGAATATCTGAAGCAACTCGACATTCCGTTTCACATCGAGAATCAGGATACGTACAGCATCGTCAAGCGGCTGGTGCCGGAAGGCAAGACCACCTGCTCGCTGTGCTCGCGGCTGCGGCGCGGCATTCTTTACCGCGTCGCCGGCGAGCTCGGCGCGACCAAGATCGCGCTCGGCCATCATCGCGACGACATTCTGCAAACGCTGCTGCTGAACATGTTCTACGGCGGCAAGCTGAAGGGCATGCCGCCTAAGCTGCAATCGGACGACGGCAAGAATATCGTGATCCGCCCGCTCGCCTACGTGAAGGAAACCGATCTGGAGAAGTACGCCGAGCTGCGCGAATTCCCGATCATTCCGTGCAACCTGTGCGGCAGCCAGCCGAATCTGAAGCGCGCGGAAATGAAAGCGCTGGTTCGCGATTGGGAGAAGCGCTTCCCGGGCCGCATCGAGAATATGTTCAACGCACTGTCGAACGTCGTGCCCTCGCATTTGATGGATCACAAGCTGTTCCCGTTCGCGGGTCTGCGTGCGACCGGCGAGGCCGATCCGCAAGGCGATATCGCCTTCGACGAGGAGCCGTGTTCGACCGATGCCGGCGATGGCGCGATGCCCAGTGCGACAAAATCGATTTCCATCGTCCAGTTCGACGATCTTTGACGAAAACGCTCGCCGTATGGGCGTTTCCGCACATTGCAGTACGCATCAAGGCCGCCCCAGCGGCCTTTTTCGCTAGAGGGCGCGTGTTAGAATCGACGCCTCCAAACTTGTCTATTTGCCGTGCCATGAACATTGTGATTTTGGCGGCAGGCACCGGCAAGCGCATGCGGTCCGCGCTTCCCAAGGTGCTTCATCCCCTGGCTGGCCGGCCGCTCCTCGCTCACGTCATCGACACGGCTCGCACGCTCAATCCCACGCATCTCGTGGTGGTGATCGGCCACGGCGCCGAAGCCGTGCGCAAGGCCGTCGCCGCGCCGGACGTGCAGTTCGCCGTGCAGGAACAGCAACTCGGCACGGGGCACGCGGTGCAGCAGGCGCTGCCGCTGCTCGATCCGTCCGCGCCCACGCTGGTGCTTTACGGCGACGTGCCGCTCACGCGCGCCGGCACGCTGCAGGCGCTGACCGATCGCGCGGGGCAGGGCGGCTACGGCGTGCTCACCGTCACGCTCGCGGACCCGAGCGGCTATGGCCGCATCGTGCGTGATGCGCAAGGCAAGGTGGCGCGCATCGTCGAGCAGAAAGACGCGACGCCCGAGCAGCTCGAGATCGCCGAGATCAACACCGGCATCATCGTCGCGCCGACCGAGCGTCTGGGCGGCTGGCTTGCCGCGCTGAAGAACGACAATGCGCAAGGCGAGTTCTATCTGACCGACGCGGTCGAGATGGCGATCGAAGCCGGGCTCGAAGTCGTCACCACGCAGCCGGACGACGAATGGGAAACGCTCGGCGTGAACAGCAAGCAGCAGCTTGCGGAACTCGAGCGGATTCATCAGCACAACGTGGCGGATGCGTTGCTGGTCGCGGGCGTGACGCTCGCCGATCCGGCGCGGCTGGATGTGCGCGGCACGCTCGAATGCGGCCGCGATGTCTCGATCGACGTGAATTGCGTGTTCGAAGGCCGCGTGTCGCTGGCTGACAACGTCACCATCGGGCCGAACTGCGTCATCCGCGATGCGAACATCGGCGCCGGTACGCGCGTCGACGCGTTCACGCATATCGAAGGCGCCGAAGTCGGCGCGAATGTGGTGCTCGGACCGTATGCGCGGTTGCGCCCCGGCGCGTCACTGCACGACGAGTCGCATGTCGGCAACTTCGTCGAGGTGAAGAACGCGGTGCTCGGCCACGGCTCGAAAGCGAATCACCTCACGTATATCGGCGACGCGGATATCGGCGCGCGCGTGAATATCGGCGCAGGCACCATCACCTGCAACTACGACGGTGCGAACAAATTCCGCACGATCATCGAAGACGACGTGTTCGTCGGTTCGGATACGCAACTGGTTGCGCCGGTGCGCGTGAAGCGCGGCGTAACGATCGCGGCGGGCACGACGGTCTGGAAGGACGTCGAAGCCGACGCGCTGGTCCTGAACGACAAGACGCAAACGAGCAAAACGGGCTACGTGCGCCCGACCAAGAAAAAGAGCTGATGGGCATGACGCGCGCACGACGCGCGCTCCCTGAAACGCAGCACCAGCACTGAAAAAGGAATGAGCCATGTGTGGCATTGTCGGCGCGGTAGCGCAACGTAATATCGTTCCCGTCCTGATCGAAGGACTACGTCGCCTCGAATATCGCGGCTACGATTCGTGCGGCGTGGCCGTGCTCGGCGACGACGGTCCGCGCCGCGCGCGCAGCGTGGCGCGGGTGGCTGATCTCGACGAGCAGGTGCGCGAGAGCCGCCTCGAAGGCATCACGGGTATCGCCCATACGCGTTGGGCGACGCACGGCGCGCCGGTCACGGACAACGCGCACCCCATCTTCTCGAAAGATGCGCTGGCGTTGGTACACAACGGCATCATCGAGAACTACGAAACGCTGCGTGAAATGCTGCGTGGCAAGGGTTACACGTTTGTCTCGCAGACTGACACAGAGGTTATCGCGCATTTGATCCACAGCCTGTATCGCGGCGATCTGTTCGCGGCGGTGCGTGAAGCCGTCGGGCAATTGCACGGCGCGTATGCGATCGCCGTGTTGCATAAGGACCAGCCGCATACGGTGGTCGGCGCGCGCCAGGGTTCGCCGCTGGTGGTCGGGCTTGGCCAGGGTGAGAACTTCCTCGCCTCGGACGCGCTGGCGCTTGCGGGCAGCACCGAACGGTTCATCTTCCTCGAAGAAGGCGACGTCTGCGAACTGGCGCTCGATGGCGTGCGTATCGCTGATCGCGACGGCAATGAAGCGCAGCGCGAAGTGCGTCAGGTAGCGGCGTATGGCGGCGCGGTCGAACTCGGCCCGTATCGCCATTTCATGCAGAAGGAAATTTTCGAGCAGCCGCGCGCGATCACCGACACGATCCCGCAAGCGGATTCGTTCGACGCATCGTTGTTCGGCGAAGGCGCGGAGAAGGTGTTCGCGGATATCGACAGCCTGCTGATTCTGGCGTGCGGCACGAGCTACTACTCGGGACTGACGGCGAAGTATTGGCTCGAATCGATCGCGAAGATTCCGACGCAGGT
This sequence comes from Paraburkholderia sediminicola, assembly GCF_046027355.1. GTDB lineage: Bacteria > Pseudomonadota > Gammaproteobacteria > Burkholderiales > Burkholderiaceae > Paraburkholderia > Paraburkholderia sediminicola_B. Next base: position 226,904 of record NZ_JAQQEK010000011.1, read on the forward strand.
GGAAATTGCCAGCGAGTATCGCTATCGCGAGTCGGTGCCGAATCCGAAGTCGCTGGTGGTGGTGATCTCGCAGTCGGGCGAAACGGCGGACACGCTCGCGGCGCTCAAGCATGCGCAGGAGCTCGGCCACAAACATACGCTGGCGGTCTGCAATGTCGGTACGAGCGCGATGGTGCGGCAGACCGAGTTCTCGTTCCTGACGCACGCGGGTCGCGAGATCGGCGTGGCGTCGACCAAGGCATTCACGACGCAACTGGTTGCGCTATTTGTGCTGGCGGCGACGCTGGGCAAGATGCGCGGTCGTGTGAGCGAGCAGCAGGAAGCCGAATACCTGAAGCAACTGCGCCACTTGCCTGCCGCATTGAATAGCGTGCTGGCGCTGGAGCCGCAGATCATCGCGTGGTCGGAAGAGTTTTCGCGCAAGGAACATGCGCTGTTCCTTGGACGCGGCCTGCACTACCCGATCGCACTCGAAGGCGCGCTGAAGCTCAAGGAGATCTCGTATATTCATGCCGAAGCGTATCCGGCCGGCGAGTTGAAGCACGGGCCGCTCGCACTCGTGACGGAAGCGATGCCGGTGGTGACGGTGGCGCCGAACGACGCGCTGCTGGAAAAGCTGAAGTCGAATATTCAGGAGGTGCGGGCGCGCGGCGGTGAGCTGTATGTGTTCGCCGACGCGGATACGAAGATCGTTAACGACGAAGGTCTGCATGTGATCCGGATGCCGGAACACTACGGGCTGTTGTCGCCGATCTTGCATGTGGTGCCGCTGCAGTTGCTGGCGTATCACACGGCATGTGCGCGCGGGACGGACGTGGATAAGCCGCGCAATTTGGCGAAGTCGGTGACAGTGGAGTGAGTTAGCTGTTGCTTGCTTTATGCTGCTGGAAGAAGCCACCTGTCGTTCGCAGGTGGCTTTTTTTTACCTCCAACGGTCGGCGACCCACAAACCTACCCATCACTCCCTCACCAACTCCACCGCCGCCGCCGAAACAAACTCCGCGCGCACGCTATCGCCGACCTTCAACCGATCGAGCGAAATCCCGTTCGCGGCCCTGAGCACCTGCTGATGCTTCGGACCACGCAACGTCACCATGCGGCTTTTGCGATCGATCTTCATCACCGTCGCGACCACTTTCACGCTATGCGCGGACGACGCGTAGCCCGCCGAAGCCGGTATCGCCGCGGTTGTCTCCACGCGTTCGCGCACGCCCTTGGTCGCAAGCTTGTCAATGTTGACCAGCAGCGCCTGCTGATATGCAACGTTGAGCTTGTCGCCGATCTTGAGCCGGCTGACATCGGCGAGGGCAGGATTGACGTCCACGTCAGCGAGATTGCCGCGCGGACCACGCAGCGTGACGCTATTTGTGACGGTATTGATTGCGACCACGCGAACTTGCGCGTGAATCACCTCAGCGCGTCCGAGCGCCTGTTGTCCGGCGGGTGCGCTGGCGTCCTGCGCGAAGCTGGATTGACAGAGCGTCGCAGCGAGCACGCTCACGAGAGAGGCCGCACGCCACATGACGGCGGCCGATGAACCGACTTTGCGCGTACAGGTCATTCGCTGCTCCCGAAGTGACGACCACCAACGATCAACGCACGCGATCAATGCGACACCGGCCACGCACTCGCGCCTACAACTCCGGCCGCGCCAGATCGCTGGTGACAATATGTTCGCCATACACCTGCGCCGCCGCGACGGCTTCCAGCTTGGTCGCGTACGGCCCGAGCTCGGGCGCGCCGTCGAAGGGAAACAGCACGCGCCCGTCGGTGGTTCGAACCACTTTCAACACGCCGAAGAAACGCCGATAGCCGGCCAGTTTCGACGTGGCTGCAATTTCAAAATCGTCCTCCGACGTCGCAGGGACGCTGGGAATAAATGCGGTCTTGCTCATACCTGAAAACATCTCTTGTTCGATGGGCCGGCACCGGCACGAAAGGCCAAGCCTACACCCGGTTGTCCCGGGAAGATATTCGCCGGCGGCCTTCATTGTCTCAAATCCGGGCGGATTCAACCGGCGAGCCACACGCGAGCCGAGCGGCGGCCGCCATCTTCAGGCGTCTTTGACTGCCGCCGCGTGCTCGGCCGCCAGCGCGACGTCTCGCTCGCTCACGCCTACGAAACTCGGCCGCGAGCAAATGCGTTCGACATACTCGAGCAAGACCGGTGTTTCGGGCACCAGTTTGAACATCATTCCCCAATGCAAGGCGATGCCCCACAAGATATCCGCCGCCGACATCGTGTCACCAAGCAAGTAGGGCGCGGCCTGCAACTGGCTCGTCACCGTTCCGATCATCGAATCGAAATCGCCGTAGGGTGAGGTGGCGGGCGGCGCGGGTTCGCGCTTCATTGCTTTGTCGACCAGCGCTGGTTCGTAGCACGCCGCGTAGTACACCAGCCACCGCAGATACGGCCCGCGCGACGGATCGTCGAGCGCCGGCGCGAGACCGGCTTCAGGAAACAGGTCGGCCAGATAGATGAAGATGGCGACCTGTTCGGTGACTAGCGCGTCGCCGTGGAGAATCGCCGGTACTTTACCGAGCGGATTGACGGCGAGATAGGGCGCTTTGCGCTGCTCGCCGGCTTTCATGTTCAGCACCTTCAACTGGTACGGCGCGCCAAGTTCCTCCAGCAGTGTGAGCGCGCTGACGGAGCGGCATTGCGGCGAGTGGAACAGCGTGATCGTGCGGTCTGTGGTCATGGCTCGAACCTTCCCGAATGTGCGTGGTGGACGAAAAACCGGGCTTGAGGCAACGACGAAGCGCCGGGGGATGCGTTCATCCTAAGCGTCCATACCTGTCAGTTTGTGTCAGGTATGTCTACACTTATCCGCATGAGAGCGAGCCGCCTTCTTTCCATCCTGATGACGCTGCAGGCGCGTGGCCGCGTCACCGCGCAGTCGCTCGCCGACGAATGCGCGGTGTCCTTGCGCACCATCTATCGCGATATCGACGCCCTGAGCGCGGCAGGCGTCCCGGTTCATAGCGAGCGCGGGGCGGAAGGCGGCTATCGTTTGCTCGACGGCTACCGCACGCGGCTGAACGGCTTGTCCTCGCAAGAAGCGGAGTCGCTGTTTCTCGCCGGCTTGCCTGGACCGATGCAGGCGCTTGGCTTGGGCGCGGTGATGGCCGGCGCGCAGACCAAGTTGCTGGCCGCGCTGCCGGTCGAATTGCGCTCGACCGCGGAGCGCATGCGCTCGCGTTTTCATCTCGACGCGCCGGCCTGGTTTTCGGACGCCGACGAGCCCGCTCATCTGCCGTCGATCGCGCGTGCGGTGTGGGAGCAGCATCCGCTGGAGATTCGCTATCAGAGTTGGAAAGCCGAGAAGTTTCGCCGCATCGAACCGCTCGGCATCGTGCTGAAAAGCGGCGCGTGGTATGTGGTCGGGCGCGTCGGGCCGGACGTGCGCATCTACCGCATTTCGCGCATTCTCGAACTGAGCTTGCTCGACGAGACGTTCGAGCGGCCGCCCGCATTCGATCTCGCCGCCTACTGGCAGGACAGCACGCAGCGTCTCTCCGAAGAAATGCACGCGAGCGAAGCGACGCTGCGTCTGTCGCCTTGGGGCATGCGGATGCTCGAAATCTTCACGTCGCCGTTCGCGCGCTCGGCGGCGATCATCGGCGAACCGGATCCCACCGATGGCTGGCGCACCGTGACGCTGCCCGTCGGTTCGGTGAGGCAGGCGTGCGCGGAGTTGCTGCGCTTCGGCACCGAGGCCGAAGTGCTGGCGCCACCCGAGTTGCGCGCACATATGTCGAAGGTCGCGGCGGCGCTGCATCGCCGTTACGCGGAATGACGGCTTGACGACACCCGTCGCAGGCGTGCTCATACGGCACGCGAGATGACCGGCATACGGCAACAACGCGACCCGATTCACGGCGACGTCATACACGCTGCATACAGTTTGCCCGCGAATAAAACTCCAATCCCCAAGGGCAAAAACATGTCACAACGCAGCGGGTTGCGTGCATTTCTCATGGTCGTTTGCGCGGCCTTGATCATCGCGGCGTGCGGCTCATCGAGTTCGACTATTCCTGGACGGTAAATTGCAACTAACAGCACAAGAGTTAAGAGGCAAAAAACTGTTCGACAATCCGGCGGGCGGTCCGCTGCGAACCGATCAGTCGAGCGACAAAAGCAATTGTGGGCTCTTCAAATCGGTGTCGCTGCGCAATACGGCGACACGTCACGTGTTCTTCCACAACGGCCGGTTCCATGCGCTGAAGGACGCACTGCGCTTCTACGTGTAGCGCGACACCAATCCGGCGAAGTGGTATCCAAAAGACGCGCACGGTAAGGTCGACAAATTCAACGATTTGCCGGTCGCGCTGCGAGCCAACGTCGATACGACCGACGAGCCGCTCACACGCAAAGCCGGCGAGCGCCCGGTCTGGTCGGAGCGCGATATCGACGACGTTGCCGCATTCCTCGCCACGCTAAACGACGACTACGTGCTAAAGCCAAAGCCATCGCACTGAAACGCGAAAGAAGACCCCGCGAGCTTTAATTCCTAAGACAAATTTCGGCGCTTTCTGGGGTTAATTTGGGGGCAGAGCTATAATGGCCGGATCCCCTTTTCTTTCCCGTCCTCCGTTATGAGCCGGTTACTTTGCCTGATCGTGCTTTCGCTCGGCCTGATGCAGACCGCGACGGCCGACGAAAACACCGATCGAATGTCCGCGTACCTGACGCAAAAATTCGGTCTGGCAAAGGAAAAGGCTCAAAAGATTTCCGACGCGGTGCAATCCGCCGCCTCGAAATATTCCCTCCCGCCGGCGCTCCTGCTGGCGATCATCTCGATCGAATCCCGCTTCAAGGAAAAGGCCAAGGGCGCCAATGGCGCGACCGGGCTGATGCAGGTCGTGCCCGGCGCGCATCGCGGACTGCTGAGGAACGTCAAGGACCTCACCGAGCCGACCGCGAACATCGAAGTGGGCTCGGCGATTCTTTACGGCTATATGCGCTCGGCCAACGGCGACATGAATGCCGCGCTCAAGAGCTACGGCGGATCGCAGGCCTACGCGCAGAAAGTGAGTTTGCGCGTCGAAGACTTTGCGGCGGTCGCGCCGTCGCAAGACGGTGCCCAGCTATCTGACGCGCAGGCCGGCATGTGCGCGGCACGGCCTACGTCTGACCGCTGCGCGGCGCCGGGCAACTGGGCCAACGCGTTCACCGTCCCCGCCGTGAATGCCGCCGGATTGAACGGTCCGGCTACGTCGGCGACGGGACTTTCTGCTACATCGCACTAAGCGACATTCTGCTTTCTCAGTTGTCCGCTGTCGTCGCATTGCAGCGGCGATAATGCATTGTCACGTCCTGTAAGACGCCGCGTTGCGCGTTTTTTACGCACAGTTGGCAACCGCTCTACAATGCATTCCCATTCGCGCTGACGCAGCGCCTCTTCCGATCGACCATGTTGACCTCGTTTTCCAGATCCACAGCCGCCGCGTTTGCCGGCCTGCTGACTCTTGCCGCCTGTAGCAGCACGCCGCAGCCGAAATTCCAGCAGGAATTGTTCGAAACCGGCGCGAGCCCGTATGCGCGCAATTTCAATTCGAGCACCACGGATAGCTGCGAGGCCGCGCGCCGTGCCTTGTTGAGCCAAGGCTATCTGACGACGATGACGCGCAACGACACCGTCGACGGCACCAAGAACTTTCAACCGACGGGCGATACCCATGTGGTCGTCGAATTTCACGTGGTCTGTACGCCGGGAGAAGAAGCGAGCGATACCAGCATCGTCTACGTCAATGCTGTGCAGAACGGCTTTGCGCTGAAGAAAAGCGACACGTCGGCAAGCGTCGGACTGAGCGTGCTGGGTTCGCTGTCACTGCCGATCCGCTCGAACAGCGATGCGATGGTCAAGATTTCGAGCGAGACCATCCCGTCGGGCAAGTTCTACGACCGTTTCTTCGGGCTCGTCGATCACTATCTGCAAACGGTGGTGCGCACGCAGCCGGTCGCCAATAACCGCATCGAGACGCGCCTGCTGCCGGTGCCAGTCGAAGCGACCGCTCCAATGCCTGTTCCGGAGATGCCCGACGCAATCGGCAAGGCGGCGTCCGTGCAGCCGGCGAGCGGAGTCGGCGTAGCGCCCTGATCCATCCGCGGGAGTCTGCGGGCTCGAGGCTGGTCAAGACCCGATCAGCCTTCAATCTCATCGCGAAGCATCACTTATCCTATGTCTTTTACTTCAGACGTATACATATGTAGTAATAGTTAACAAGGGTTAACCCCTTCTGTGGATAACTCCCAAATGTTCCGTCACATCAACGTCATGCAAACTCCATAACCCTGCGGAACACGTCTGTAGAAAAACTACCAAAGCGGGATAACTTTGACGGGGCTTGCCTGACGCGCCGTCTTATCAAGATTCCGCACACAGGCTGTTCCATGCGCTATCCCGAAGTTATTCATAGGGAATTGTGGATAACTCGTGTTCGACGTCGTTTCTCCAACGACTGCCGGGCAAGTTTTTCAACTTGTCCAAGCGCTCGCCACCGTACAGACCGCCACCTCCCAGACGCGCACATTGAAGACGGACGGTACAAAGATTGCGTCTCTCTTTTTGCAAGCGCAACTGTTGCTATTTAGTCAAAACCATTTCGGCAACGCCCGATCCAGGCATAGAGTTAAAGTGTTTTCTGAAGTTATTGGTGCAGTGCGGGGGTGTGTAATGAAACGCAGAACAGCACGACAGCTTGTCCATCTTCTCTCGGATATTCGACATGCCACCCATTGCAGCACGCTGCGGGCGGCAGCCACCAACCGGGCCATCGCGCTCGCATCCGCAGAACACGAAGCGGACGTCGCCGACAGCGACGACAACACCGATGCCACGCGCGACGCGCATCAGGACAAGCCGGCCCGGAGCGGATCATGAGAATGGCAAGCGAACAGTCGCTGCGGTTTCTGGTGGAGAAATGGCTCGCGCCGGAGCCTTCGGCACCGATTCATGTCACCGAATTCAGCCGTACTCGCCTGGGAGGGCGGCGTTATGTACGCGTCGAGACATCGCTTGGGGCGGGCTCGCGCGGGTTGTTCTTCTTTCGTCACGACGACGGCTGCTGGTGCGTGTTTCCGCCGACCGCCGACACGCCCGCTTTGTTTGCGCATCCGCGGGCTGCCTGACGGACGGCAGCAAGCAACCCAACGACGCCGGCCGCCTGCGCAAATACCTCGCACACTTCGGCGTCGAATCGGGCGACTGGCTGCATCCTCAAGACGACGCGTGAGGCACGCGTTCACGCCCGCGTTGCCACGCCGGCATCACCTGACACACGATCAAACCAACGAGCATCAACGCGCATCCGAACAGCGCGCGCGCCGACAGTGTCTCGCCGAGCACGAGCCACGCGGCAAGCGCGGCGAACACCCCTTCCATGCTGAAGATCACCGCCGCGTGCGACGGCGCCGCGTGTTTTTGCGCGACCACCTGAATCGTGTAGGCGATGCCGACTGACAGCGCCCCGCCATACAGGATGGTTGGGGCGGCGCGCGCAATCACCGCGAGACTGAACGGTTCGACGGCGAGACCGACGACAAGGCACGCGAGCCCGCACGTCACGAACTGCACGAGCGCGAGCATGAGCGTGTCGTGGCGCAGCGCGAAGCGTCCGACCAGCATCATCTGAATGGAGATCACGAGCGCGCCCGCGAGCTGATACCAGTCGCCGTATAGCATCGAAAAGTGCTCGTTGACACTCAGGAAATACATGCCCACAGCCGCGAGCGCCGCACCGAGCCACGTGCCGATCCCCGTGCGATGTTTGAATAGCACGCCCAGCAGCGGCACGATCACTACGTACAGCGAACTGATGAAACCCGCGTTGGCGACTTTCGTGTATTGCAGGCCAATCTGCTGCAATGAAATCGAGGCGGCCAGCACCACACCGAGCAGCGCGCCGGCGCCGAGCAGCTCGCGTGCGCCGCCGGGTTCGCGCTTCGACAGTTCAGCCAGCGCGGAGCGCCGCACGCAAATGATCAGCGTCAGCACGACGAGCGCGCCTAGCAGGAAGCGCAGGCCGGTGAACAGAAACGGTCCGATCGCATCGAGACTCAGGCGTTGTGCGACGAACGCGGAGCCCCAGATCATCGCGGCGATCAGCATCAGGAGATTGGCACGCAGGTGTTGGCGGGTTTCGGCTTTCAAAGGTGGTCTTTCTAATTCGGTTGTTGTGAGTTGCGACAGGCAGGCGTCGATTTTATCCGCGTGCGCGAGAAGCCAGAGACGCAGCAAACACTTGAGCACGATCGCGCATATATTCCTTCAGCCGATCCCTGACCGCTCGTTTCTCCGGTAACTCGCGCGATAATCGCGCGAGTCAGCCACGGTACGCGGCACACGACCGACCCAACCACCAGCCGGTTTTCAGGCAAACGCAATGGACGAGAAAGACTGGATCGCCGGCGCCGCGAAAGCGCTGGCGATCATCGAAGCATTCGACGAAGAGCACGCGCGTATGACGCCGACCATGGTGGCCGGCCGCGCGGGTCTGTCACGCACGGCGGCGCGTCGTTATCTGCTGACGCTGCGTGAAATCGGCTACGTGGATACCGATGGCAAGCTGTTCTGGCTCGCGCCGCGTGTCTTGCGGCTCGGCCAGTCGTATCTGGATTCGGCGCGCTTGCCGCGCACCGTGCAGCCATTTCTCCAGCGCATCACCGCGACGGTGCAGGAAACCGCGCTGGTTGCGATCCTCGACGAACACGATGTGGTGTACGTGGCGCGCAACGGCGTGAACCGGGCGATGGCGGTCGGTTTCGTGCTCGGCTCGCGCGCGCCCGCGCCGTTGTCGTCGGCGGGACTGGTCCTGCTGGCGTTCCAGGCGCCGGAGGGCATCGAGCAGTGGCTGGCGTCGTATCCGATCAAGGTGTTCACGCCCCACACCTACTCGACGATCGAACAGTTGCGCGATGTGCTCGGCGAAATTCGCCGCAATGGCTACGTGGTCACCGACCAGCAACTGGAGTTGGGCGTGCGCGGTGTCGCGGTGCCGCTGCGTGACCGGCATGGTTCGGTCGTGGCGGCGATCAGCGTCAGCATGCCGATCGGACAGGAGTCGGCCAATGCCGCGCTGCACCGGGTGTTGCCGACCCTTTTGGAGAACGCCAGCCTGCTGCGCAACCTCGTTTGACGCGGTCTAGGTGAATCCCCTGGTATGGGGTGTTTAACGAGTGAAAGCGGGTCGAAAGCAAGCTGTCTCCCGGAAAATACATATCGAGTTTTGGGCATGACAAACCGCCTACACTGGGTAATACTCTCCCGCGGGGAGCGGGAAGGCGCCTCAAGCCCTGTCTGCTTCACCGTGCAGCTATTCATTCACATTGACTCAGTCGTCCAGGTTTGGGGAACAACACATGAAAAAAGTTATCGTCTCGCTCGCAGCCGCTTCGATCGCGCTGGTTTCCGTTCAAGCTTTCGCACAAGCGTCGGACGCAGCACCGGCTGCTGCAGCAAGCGCGCCGAAGAAGCACCACGTCAAGAAGCTGAAGACGCACGGCAAGCGCGCTCCGGTTTCGGCAGCCGCTTCGGCAGCTGGCACGAACGACAAGGGCACGCAAAACTAAGCTGCCGCCCGATCCTTCGGGTCAGCTTCGCCGGTTCACCGCACGGCGCCGCTAGCCGGCAAGTGCAGCGAGTCCGGATGAATGCGTCGCAAGCAAAAAGGCCAGAGCACGAGCTCTGGCCTTTTTGCATTTGGGGCGGGTTTTTTGTGGCGATTAGCCGGCCAGGCCGCGCTTGATGACTTCGTTCAGCAGACCGGTCATCCCTTCGGGATGGGTCGCGGCGCGTTCTTTCAGTTCGGTCACCAGATCGCCGTTCAGCTTGCACGCAAACGCGACGAGGCCCTGCGCCTGATCGAGCTTGCGCTGTTCGCGGCGATCGAGCTTCGGCTCGGCCGCCGCGGCTTTGCCGAAACGGTCGGCGGTCGACAGCTTCATTGCGTTGTTCAGCTTGAGTGCCTTGTTCTTTTCAAGGTCGGTTTTTTTCATCGCCATACGGAAGGCCTCTGCCAGATAAGTAATCCCGCATTGTACGCACCGCGCCGAGCGTCGCGCGAGCGCATGGCGTTCTGCTTCCGCGCACGTGGTTTACCACGTGCAATGCGAACCGGGATGACCTCGATCGAAGCTCACTCTGACCGGCCCGGCGCCGCGGCCACGCTGTCCATCAGCGCGCGCATTCTTTGCCAATGCGTGCCTTCCCAGAACACGCGACGGCACACGTCGCAGGTGACGAACTGGGCATGCCGTTCCAGCACACCGTCGGGCGCGCGCGTGCCGACTTCCTCCTTGGGGATGCGCCGCAGCGGCACATTGCACATCAAACACAGGCGGAACGGTTGCGCGCTGCCCGCCAGATCGAGCCGTTCAAACACTTCGCGCAATTGCTCGCGTGGTCTGAGCGTGCGGACGTAGCAGCCATGCGTGATGCTGCGGCGTTTCAACAACTCGCGGTCGCGTGTCAGGACGATGCGCTGCTGCGCGGCGGCGAGCGCTTCGATGTCGGCATCGGGATAGTGGTTGTCGTAGAGCGTATCGAAGCCGGCGAGCCGCAGGAGCGGCGCAAGGCCGCCCAGATGTGCGTCGGCGATGAAGCGCACCACGCGCAGCGGACGTTCGCGCACGCGCAACAACGGCTGGATGTCCAGCGCTTCAAACTTCGGATAGACGGCGATGCGATCGCCGTCCGCGAGGGGATGATTGAAACCGACCGACTCGCCGTTGACCAGAATCAGTTCGACTTCGGTGTGCGGCACGCCGAGCGCTTCAATCATGTGCTTCGCGGAGGCGCCCGGCGCGCAGGCGTAACTGAACGCGCGCCGGCGCAGCGGCCGGGCGAGAAAATCGTTCAGCTCCTCGTAGAAGCGGAATGTCGCGGTCACCATCACTGCAGTATCGCACCGTGTTTCTTTGCGCGCTGTCCTGCACGTGTCGCATGGGTGTGCTTTACTTCCAGTTCTTTAGAAGACGGAGCGACAGATGGACATCGGTTTTATCGGTCTCGGCGAGATGGGCGCCGCGATGGTTGCAAACATTTTGAAAGCCGGGCATCAGGTGCGCGTGTGGAACCGCTCACCGGAGCGCGCGCAGCCGCTCGCCGACGCAGGCGCGCGGGTCGTCGCCACGCCGGCCGAAGCGTTTGCGGGCGACGCCGTGTTCTCGATGCTCGCCGACGATAGCGCGTTGCGCGAGGTCATCACCGCGTCGCTGCTGGAACACGCTCCGCGCGGGCTGATCCACGTGAACATGGCGACGATCTCGGTGGCGCTGGCCGAGGAATTGGCGACGGCGCACGCATCGCGCGGCGTCAACTACGTCGCCGCGCCGGTGATGGGCCGGCCCGATGTCGCGGCGGCGGGCAAGCTGACCATCGTCGCGGGCGGTCCGGCCGAATCGATCGACCGCGTCCAGCCGATTTTCGACGCGATCGGTCAGAAGACCTGGCGCATCGGTTCGCTGCCGCAGCAGGCGAACGTCATGAAGCTCGCCGCTAACTTCATGCTCGGCGCGGCGGTCGAGACGCTTGGCGAGGCGGCCACGCTGGTGACCGGACACGGTCTCGCCATGCAGGATTTCCTCGACGTCATCACGAGCGGGTTGTTTCCGGGACCGGTCTATTCGGGCTACGGCAAGCTGATCGCCGAACAGCGTTACGAGCCGGCGCTGTTCAAGGCGCGTCTCGGTCTGAAAGACATTCGTCTCGCGCTGGCCGCGGCCGATGCCGTGACGACACCGCTGCCGATTGCCAGCGTGGTGCGCGACAGCCTGCTCGAAGCCATGGCTCACGGCGACGGCGAGAAGGATTTCGCGGTGCTGGGCCAGGTCGCCGCGCGGCGAGCCGGGCGCTAGGAGCAACTGACAGGCGGCACTGAAGGACGGCACTGACCGGCGCGGGCGGGCATAATAGCCGCCCGATCCCTTATCCGCCCCGATTCCCATGAGTCTGCATACCTGGTGGCTATTCGTCGCCACTGTCTTCGTCGTTTCCGCGATTCCCGGTCCGAACATGCTGCTCGTCATGACGCACGGCGCCCAGCACGGCCTGCGCCGCTCCAGCGCGACCATGGCGGGTTGCCTGTCGGCGCTGGTGCTGATGCTGGCGGTGTCGGCGGCGGGCCTCGGCGTGTTTCTCGAGGCGTGGCCGGCCATGTTCAACGCCCTGCGGATGATCGGCGCGGCTTACCTCGTGTATCTCGGCATCAAGGCGTGGCGCGCGCCGGCTGACGAAGTCGCCGCCGGCAATGCCGACGCACTGGCCGTCAAGCCCGCGCGCTCGCGCTTCGCGCTGTTCCGCAACGGCTTTCTGGTCGCGGGCAGCAATCCGAAGGCGATTCTGTTCGCCGCGGCGCTGCTGCCGCAATTCATCGACGCCGCGCAGCCCAAGCTGCCGCAGTTCGGCGTGCTCGTTGCCACTTTCGCCGTGATCGAGGTGAGTTGGTATCTGGTGTACGCGGGCTTCGGCACGCGCATCGGCGCGAAGTTGAAGAGCCGCAGCGTCGCCCGGATGTTCAATCGTCTGACGGGTGGCGTGTTCGTCGGCTTCGGCGCGATGATGGCGCTGGTGCGCCACTGAGCGCAAGGCGCAGCGCTGCGTCAACGGAGGCGGCAAGACATTGGATCGATTGTTGCGCATTTACAACGCCGAGGGTCTACCCTAATTTGCATGTTGCGCCGCACCAAGACGTTTGCTATAGTTTGTCTTGTCTCCTCCATGTCTCCTCTGATATGGATTCAGCCCGCCCACTTAGGCGGGCTTTTTTTTGCCCTGAATTTCCAGCGTCCCAGAAAAGACAAAGCCGGCTGACCCTTGCGCAGGGCAGCCGGCTTTGTTGCGTCAGGATCGGACTTAGAACTTGTACGAGACGGCGAGGAAGGAAATGATCGGATCGGCCTTCAGGTCCGCCTTCGACACCCCTAGCTCCGTGCCGTCCGCCGCCTTGATGATGACCGACGAGGTCGTCTTCAGCGGAATGTAGGTGACCGACGCCAGGAGGCCCCAGTGCTCGGTGATGTTGTACGCGAGGCCCGCGTTGAACACCGGCGCCCATGACGACGACGCTTTCGCCGACACCTGCGTCTGCCCCGGCTTGCCCGCGCCGGCGGCCAGCACGGCGCCGAGGTTGTTTTGCGTCGATGTCACGAAGTTCTGGCTTAACTGAATGTCGGAGAACCAGTTGTACGACACGCCGATGCCGACAAACGGCCGGAATTTCGCCGTCGGTGCATTGAAGTAGTACTGGAACAGCAGCGCCGGGCTCCATTGGCGCACGTTCTTGACGATCGGGTTGGCCTGCGGATCGCCCAGATCCTGCTGACCGAGCGCGCCGGCCGGTCCCGGCGGTTTGATGGTGCCGTGGCCATAGATCTTGAAGACCGGCGGCACGCCCGCCACCGTCGTCACGGCGATGTGATCGGTGAGGTAATGGCTGAACACCAGGCCGACGGTGTCGGCGTTATTGGTCGACAAGCTCGTGCCGGCCGAGGTGAACGAGCTCGGCAGGCGCAGCGGCGTGTTGATCGGGGTCGGCGCGACATGGGTGGTGAGCGGCGTGCTCGAATCCTGCGGCATCACGTGGAACCAGCCGAGCGCGGCGACGTTGTCGCCCGCTTGCTGGGCATGCGCGCCGGCCGACAGGCAGGCGGCCAGTAACGCGAAATAGATTTTTTTCATCTTGTTCCTCCTGAGGCGCGCTGAAGCTCATCGCGCGCGGCAAGCGGCGGCGGGTTGGCGACCATGCCGCCGCGCTGCATATTCGTTGGGCGCCCGCCGCCGCGCGGTTGCGCTGCGCGGCAGCCGGGACGCGACCGCCGCGTTGCGGATTGGCGGCGCGTGCTGCGTCCGTTACTGGACGAAGGCGCCGATCGTGAAGTACGGCGAGGCTGCCTTGGTCAGATCGAGGTAGCCGAACACACCGCCCGTGAAGATCATTTTTCCGGTCGGCGTCGCGCCGGTCGAGGCGCCCACTTGTGTTGTCGTCACCACGCCCGGCACGGCTTGCGTGAAGTCCAGATTCAGCGCCGTCGCCAGCGATGCCTGGGAAGCGTTGAACGGATCGAGCAGTGTCGCCTGGGTGCCTTCGAGCGCCGTGGTGCGGTAGTCAAACTGGCTATCCACGCCGATGTACTCACCGTTTTGCGAGTTCACCGTGATCGCGCTTTGTGGCGCCAGAATCGAGATGCCGGATTCGTCGTCGGCGTACGGTCCGAGTGCGCCGTTTTGCGGCACGGTCACCGACGAGTTCGCCGCGCCGGTTCGCACCAGGATCGGCACCAGCTGGTTACGCAGCTTGCCGACGATCATGTAGCCGCGCGCTTCCGGCGTGGTCGCGAGTGTCGGCTTGGCCTGGCCCAGGAAGTTGTTGGTCTGGAACGCGCCGCTGCCATCCGCCGCCGGCGCGAAGTTGCCGCCCGGCTGCTGACATTTGCCCGCGTTGACGCCGGAGTTGTCGCACTCGATCCACGTGCCGTCCGCGTTGATGGTGATCTTCGAATCGACCACGACCGGCGCGAAGTTCTGCGACGGCACCTGGTGATAGCCAAGCTGGTTGTACGTGCCGGCTACGTTCGCCAGATTCGTTTCAATCGACGAAAAACCGATGAACGGGTAGTACGGGAACTTGGTATCCGGTACGGCGCCCACGCCGAGAATCCCGCCGAACGAAATTTCCGCGCCGGGGATCGTACCGCCCGCCACGCCTTCGCCGACGAAAATCCGCGCCGGACGATTCGGATCGAGACTCGCGCCGTTCAGGCGGAATGCGCACTGGTTGAGCTTGTTGGTCGGCAGCAGGGTTTCCTGAGTCAGCGTGCCGCTGGCGGTCTGGCCCGCGCGCGTCGGGACGACGGTGCCGGTGGTTGCCGGGATCGGCGACTCGATGTAATTGACCTGCCAGGTCATCTTGGTCGTATCGAGTTGCAGCTTGACCAGTTCGCCGTCACCGCCGCCGCCCGTGAATACCGTGCTGTAGTCCAGCGATGCCGGACACAGCCGGACTTCCGTCACGGGCCCGTCGCCGCCGCCGCCGCCGCCGCACGCCCCCAGCAACGGTGCAGCAAGAGCGAGCACCGACAGGATTCTCCATTTCATACCGCCTCCAGAATTTTCTCGTTGTGGGTGGCCGGCTCCCAGTCCCGCCACCTTTTTGCTATTTGTCTCTCGTACTGCCTACTGCCGGTCCGCCGAGGCTCACTTGCTGATTTGCGCTCCGATGCCGAAGTACGGCGCGCTCGAAGCCGTGCTGCTGAGTTGCGACGTCGGCGCGACGCCGCCGTTGACGGTCCCTTGAATCTCGATCGCATACAGCCCGCCGGACGCGATCGCGAGGCCGGTCTGGCCGTTGGCCTGCTGGACACCGACAAGCCCCGGACTCGGCAATGCGTAGCCCAGGCCGAAGCCGTCTTCCCCTGCGGAAGTCGACGGGTTGATGAAGGTGCCGACGCCGCCCTGGATCAACGCCGCGGTGTACTTGAAGTTGGAGTCGGCGCCCACGTAGCCGCCGTCGAAGCCGCCGGAGGCAAGCGGTGTGGCCGCGGCGAGCATCGCGATGCCGGACTCGTCGTCGACCTTGGCGTCGGAGTGAAGCAAAATTGGTGTGCCCAGATTCACGGAGCCCGTGCGGATCACGAGCGGCACTGTCGCGCCGTTGATCTGGCCGAGGATCATGTGCGCTTGCGCCGACACGCCGCTCGGCTGATTCAGCGGCGGCAGCTTGAGCTGCGTACCGATCTGCGGTGCGTTCTGGCTGTCGAAGTAACCGCTGCTATTGGCGGTCCACGCCGTGCCCGTCGTCAGACAGCCGCTCGAGCTTGGCGTAAAGGCCGCGTTCGCCGGATTGGAGCCCGTGCAGTTGCCGGCCGCGTCGAAGGTTTCGACCGTGTTGGTCGCGGTCGCCGCGTACGAGCCGGACGGCACCAGGTGGTACAGCAGACCATTGTAGGTGCCGGCCAGCTTGGTGACGTCGCTCGTCGTGCTGGCAAAGCCGAGGAACGGATAGAAATCGAAGTGCCGGTTCGGCACCGCGCCGACGTGATCGATGACGCCAGGAATGATGGTCAGGCCGTCGTACTCGACGGTCGCGCCCGGAATACCGCCGCCGGCCACGCCCTGGCCGACCAGGATCATCGGCGGGTTCGGGTTGTTGACGAAGTCGGGTGTCGTGTAGGTCGTGCCGTTGGCAGGCGCGGTGCCGGTGCCTTTGCCGAGAATGAACGCGCAACGGGTTTGCTCGGCGGTCGGCAGCGTGCCGGTCGGCGGATGAATGACCGCACCGGTGATCTGCGTGCCTTCGCGCGTGATCGTGACGTCGGCGCTGGTCAGCGGGATCGGCGACTTGAGCCACTTCAGCGTGTAGGTCATCGCCGTCGCGTCGATATTCAACTGCACGACTTCGCCGCTGCCCGCGCCACCGAGGAAGGTGCTCTTGACGATGTCGGCCGTCGCCGGGCACAACGCCGCCGCGCCGGCGCCCGAGGCGGGCGGACCTTGCACGCCGCAGCTTGCGCCCGAGCATTGCGGTGAGTTGATCGCGCCTGGATTGTCGGCCTTGCCACCGCCGCAAGCAATCAGGAATGGGGCCGTGGCAATGGCCATCGCGAGGCCTCGAGTAATGGCGTGCGACATGCAGCTGTCTCCCTTCATGTAATTGTGCGAGCTAATTTCGCTGTCCGGATAATGACTGTCAATTGAATGAGCCGTCTAAAAAGACCGATTCAAACAGCGCGATTTATGCCGAACTCGCACCGTGTGGACATCTGCGGGTCTTTTAAACAAAAAAGGATTTTTTGCCCGGAAGACGGCATTGTTGCTTCGCCACACTCCCTTTCCAGGTAAGGCTTTGAGCAAAATGGCTCTATCATCTGCGAACGACCGTTCGCGAAAAAATCCGGAGTTTCCCTATGCGGAAAACTATGCGCAGTGCGTCGATATCAGGAATGAATTACCGGTGATTTTTGAGCAGTCCGATTTTTATTTTTTAGGTAATGCGGGCTACTACTGATTAACCGCGGAAAGTGAATTTTGAATGGTGGGATTTAAAAGCAGAAAGGCCGGTCTTTGCAGACCGGCCTTTCAATATATTGACGGCCAATTACCGTCCGTAATGTCGAACTTGATTAGCGTTTCAAGCCGCTTTCTTCAGCGGCGCCGATCGCGAGGTTCATGCACTGGATCGCCGCGCCCGATGCGCCCTTACCCAGGTTGTCCAGCCGCGCGACGGTCACGAAGCGTTCTTCGTTGCCGAACACGAACAGGTCGACACGATTCGTGTCGTTGTTCGCCTGCACGTCGAAGAAGCCGCTGTCGAGGTTCGCTTCCGCGTCGAACGGCGCGACATGCACGAACGCCTCGCCGGCGTAGTACTCGGCGAACAGCGCCTGCACGTCTTGCGGCGTGGCCTTTTTCGCCAGCTGGTTCGGCGAGAAGAAGGTGGTGACCGCGAGACCCTTGTAGAAGTCGCCAACGATCGGCGTAAAGATCGGTGCCGACTTCAGGCCTGTATGCGCGGCCATTTCCGGCAGATGCTTGTGCGTGAGACCGAGCGCGTACGGACGCGGGCTCTTGAGCTTGTCGTTGCCGCCGGCTTCGTAGTCGGCAATCATTTTCTTGCCGCCGCCGCTGTAGCCGGTGATCGAATATGCGTGCGCGGCGAACTCGGGCGCCACGACGCCTGCTTCGACCAGCGGACGCATGGCGAGCACGAAGGCCGACGCATGGCAGCCCGGCACGGCAATGCGTTTCGCCGTGCGCAGACGTTCGCGTTGTGAGCGGGCCAGTTCGGGCAGGCCGTACGCCCAGTCGGCGGACGTGCGGAACGCGGTGCTGGCATCGATCAGCACGGTGTGATCGTTTTCGACCAGCGAAGCGGATTCGCGCGAGGCGACATCGGGCAGACACAGGAACGTGACGTCCGACGCGTTGATGAGACGACGGCGCTCTTCGAGGTCTTTGCGCTTCGCTTCTTCGATACGCAGGATCTCAACGTCAGCGCGTTGCGACAGGTATTCAAAAATCTTCAGGCCGGTCGTGCCTTCCTGTCCGTCGACAAAAACTTTCGTGCTCATCTCGCTCTCACTGGCTTGCTGGAAACGGGGCGCGACACCGCGCCGGAACGTCATTTTAAGACCTGACGGCGCCGGACGTGCAAAAGGGGTGAAAAAACGACGATGCGCGCTGAACATGACATCGGCGTGACCCGTTATACGGCAGATGCACGCCGATGCCGGCCGGATCGCGGCAATCCGCGCGTCAGCGGGCCGCGGCGATCCAGCGCGCGGTGACCGCGGCTACGCGTGCGCCGAACAGCCGGGCCGTTTCCAGATCGCCGGGGGGCGGTGCTTCTTCCGGCGAGGCGTCGGCCGGCGACTGCGTGAGCAGGCCGGTAAAGCCGCCCACATAGTTCAGGTCGTTGCGAGTGGCCGCCTTGGTGTTCGACGGCATCATGCCCGTGCCCGCCCAGATCATGCTGTGCTGCATGGCCAGGGTGACGAAGTACTGGATCGTCGAGAACTTGTCGCCGTTCATGGTCGCGGAGTTGGTGAAGCCGGCCGCGATCTTGTCTTTCCACGCCTGCCCGAACCACGGCTTCGAACTCGCGTCGGCGAATTTCTTGAAGTCGGCGGAGGGGCCGCCCATGTAGGTCGGCGCGCCGAAGATAATGGCGTCGGCGGCGGCCAGTTCGGCCCAGGCTGCATCGTCGACCTCGCCGACCGGCATCAGTTTCGCGTCCGCGCCGGCTTCGAGGGCGCCCGCCAGCACGGACTCGGCGGCTTTCTTCGTGTGGCCGTAGCCGCTGTGATAAACGATGACGATCTTCGACATGAAACTCTCCGGCAAAGTGAACAGACGATGGGGTGGGCACGCTAATGGTGCGCTCCTGCAGCGGCGCGACAGCGGCAAGCATGGCGCAAAGCACCAGGCTGCACATTAGCGTGCGCGGATGACAGAATCTCCGCGCGGGCGGCAATGCGACGCAAGCCATACGCCAGCCCCGGCTCGTGCCGGCGGCCATGCGGTCCGGTTTGCACGCGACGCGCTGCGATGTGTTGCGCGAGGCTAGCGCCCGTAATTGACCACCATCCGCGCAAAGCCGAGGGTGGCGGTGCCGATCTCGTGATCGAACATCAGCGCGGGACGGCCTTGCGCGAGGCGCAGGTCGGCGGTGCTGAGCGCATACACGGTGATGATGTAGCGATGCGGTTTGCCCGGCGGCGGACACGGACCGCCATAGCCGTCGGTATCGAAGTCGTTGCGCGCTTCGACCGCGCCGAGTTTGCTGAGGAAGCCGGAAGAACTGGCGTTCTCCGGCAAGCTGCTGACCGTGGCCGGAATGCCCGCCACCGACCAGTGCCACCAGCCGCGGCCCGGCGCATCCTGATCGAACATGGTGACCGCGAAGCTGCGCGTGCCGGGCGGCGCGTCGTGCCACGAAAGTTGCGGTGAGCGGTTGCCGCCTTTGCAGTCGTCCTGATTGAAAACCTGAGCGTCCGCCACGGTGCCGCCCGCACGGAAGCTGGCGCTGGTCAGCGCAAACGCGCCTTCGGCGAGGGCGTGTGGTCCGTGAGCGGCCAATAAGGCAAGGCCCAGCATGGCGCAGGGGAACGACGGCAGACGGCGGAACGGCGAAGCAATCGAAACAACCAGGCAACGCGAGCGCATGTGCCGGTTCTCCTGTGAGGGCGCGAGGCGGTTGTCCTCGCGATGGTTATTGTCCCTATTTTGTGCCTCAAGGTCGATTCAAGTCTAACATTAGCTCTACGACGCATCATTGTTGTGGTCCGCTGGAATTTGCGGACCGGAATCGGCTATAGTCAGAGGAATTGTCCACGCGCAGCTAGTCCGCGTCCTCACCGTTTCAGTCGCTAGAATACATAAGACATGTCGGAAGTTTTGCAGAGTGGTTTATCTGTCGAGGGGAGGGCAATGCAAGATCCAGTCAGGGTCGTGGTCGCTGACGACCATCCGGTTATTCTGTTCGGCGCCGAACAGGCTTTGCTCAAGTTTCCCGGTCTACAGGTCGTCGCGCGCGCGCGACAGTCAACCGAATTGATCAAGGTGCTGCAAACCATTGCCTGCGACGTGCTCGTCACGGATCTGGCAATGCCAGGCGGTCAATACGGCGACGGTTTGCCGCTGATCGGCTATCTGCGCCGCAATTTCCCTAACCTTCCCATCGTCGTCCTGACGATGCTCGAGAACGCCGCGTTGTGCCGACATAGGTTAGTCCTGTCTACGTTTCGCCGGTTTTTCGTGTCTACAAGCCATCCTTGCCCGCGCATCCCCTTGTTCATCGGGGCGTAGACAGGAATAACAGCAAACATCTGGGAAGGTGTTGGCGCGAGCAAATGCCTTGCAGCGAGGGATAGTTTTCTGGCGCCCGCCCGTCAACATTCCGGTCAGAAAACCGAGTTCCGCAAGTCAGTCTCGCACTCGATGAACTCATGTCTTGACTACAGGTACGAGAACCAGGGTGTTGCCGGCTTCAGGAACGGGTGGCCGCGACGCCTTTTAATTCGTCGATATTGCCAAGACGCGGAATCTAGCGAAGTCCGTGACGGTGGAGTATGCGTATTCGATGTGGATGCGAATTTTGCAAAGCCGAAATAGAAGCGTTTATAGGTAAACGCTTCTAGCTATTCTCGCCAAGGTTTTTGCAGACAAGCCCTTGTTCGTAAAGCGAAAACGCTTCTTATTGCAAGGACGAAATTAGGCGGCTTTGGTAGGCAAATTTCTCGAAAAGCCACTCGGAATGATGCGCATATGGGGGCTGCCGTCCGTTTCGGCTGCAACTATCTGCGCCCCTTGCATTTTCGTCAGCAATCGGCGAACTTGCGTTCGCTGCTGCGTGACTGGTCGAAAAGCTTAAGCGCTCCCGGGCGCGCTGACGACTACAGTAAAAGCCACTCGACCGCCCCGGCCGGATAGTCCTCCGGCCACTCCATCGCCAGCAATCCCACCGCTTTCCTCATCCGCAACTCGACCGCTGAGCCGTCGATTCCTGCCGCTGCACCATCTGTCCTCATTGATTCCAAGTCGCTCTGCGCGCAGGCCATCCTGTCGAGCGCACGCCGCAGCCGCTCGTGCATCTCGTCTCGCAGGCCAAGCTCTCGCGAGACGACCTCGATGTCGCTCACGGCGTCTGATAGCAAAAGGTCTAGTAATTGCCGCTGGCGAAGCGCCCGGGCCGAGCCGGGCGGGCGCCGGGCGTTATCGTCGTGAGGTAGCGAGTCCATCCGTTGTGTAGCCGAACGCTTTATACGGCGGAGCCAAAGAAATGGGGCGGCTATCCGCCTTTGGGCTTCCCTCCCGTCCGTCGGCAAGCCATCAGTCGACCAGAACTCTTCGGTCTGGCCGGAAAGAAACCCCTTGGCCGCGGCTTGCTGCTTGGACTTGTGTTCAAGGACATCGGACTTTGCACGCCTCCCCTCCGTCGCTGTCAGCGACCCTTCCTCGATGAGTTCTGCGATATGAGGACGGGCAACGAAGGGCAACTGGCCGCCTCTTCAAACGTGATGAATTCTTCCAGCATGTCGGCTCCGAGGCGGAGGGTTGATGTAATCAATATTTGAGCAGTGTGGCGCCGCCCCCTCGTGACAGTTGCTGCGAGCGTTATGGCCGGTCGCTTTTGCGTTCATGCTCGGCCGAATTCGCCGGGGCGAATTGACATCAAATACGAGGCCGAGGGGTTCGGCAGCAGCTTTTGCATCCGTAGCGTTGCCAAGGCCCGGTATGGCACCTACGAAGCGAATGACCCGCGGCAACATCGCAGCTCGCAAAGGCGTTTGGGCCGCAGCCCAAGCGTCGGCACTTTGCGCGAACCTGCGCGTCCCCGTGTGTAATCGCAAACGTCAATGATTCATTCCCCGGTAATTCGGTTAGTTATAATTTGTGCAAAGTTACAACTCAACTGGAAGCCGGATGCCGGAATTTGACGAACCAGCGATTGTGTTCCTCGGCCTCGCCCGCTTGAAAGGCGTCGGCTTCAAGAGCTTGCGGGAGCTTGGAGGAGTTGATGCTATCGGTCAGAAGTTCGCGAGTGGTGGCTCCGACTTTGTTCAATCCGTGACTCGGAACTCGGAAGCCAACGCCGCGCAGCGGGTACTGCAACTCGGCGAAGAAGCCGCTGAGGTGCTGAAGAAGAACGGTATTGAACTCGTTACGATAACTCAGCCGCGTTTCCCCGTGCAGTTCGCCGAGCTTGACCCCAACTTGCGGCCCCTATGGTTTTTTTACGAGGGAAATCACGAGTTATTGGCGACCGAGGCAATCGCCGTCGTCGGCACGCGGTCGCCCTCGAATATTGGTGAGTTCCTTACTCGATATGCTGTGTCTGCGGCGCAGGAGGCCGGAGCTACCGTCGTAAGCGGCCTTGCGAAAGGAGTTGACGAACTCGCTCACGAATGGGCGCTGTCGAGTGGTGTGCCGAATATTTCGGTCTTGGGCACCGGCCTTCTTAAAGCTTATCCCGCGAAAAATGCTGAACTCGCAAGAAGAATCGTGGCTGATGACGGTCTGCTAATTTCGGAATATATGCCCGACGCTGCACCGTCGGCAGAGACGTTTGTTTGGCGTAACCGCCTGCAGGCGGCATTGGCGAAATGCGTAATCGCACCTGAATGGAAGCGTTCCTCCGGCACGGCTCACACCATCAAATTCGCCAAGCGAATGTCGCGGCCCACAATCAACCTTCGTATCAACGGGGTCTTCCCGTCGCCAGAGCATGGGACCGCCGATGAACTCTTCGAAGTCCCAAGAGAGCACTCGGCTCTGATGGCCGCCCTACGAAAGGTCGACCCTCATACGGAAGCGCGCATTTCGGCCCTGCAACAGCAATCCTTGTTCTAAGCGACTATGTCCCTAAAGCTGCTCCTCCTCAGCGTTGATGGCACGATTTGTCGCGACAACAAAGTGAACATGGATATTGCGAGAGACGTCGGACGGCTGGCTCGTGAGTTGGCACCACTCGGAGTAACTACGGCGCTTTGGTCGAATCGGCCTTGGACGGTGCGCCAGCGGCCAATGTCTGAATGGTTTTCCGAAATAGCCGGAATTCCCATAGCCCATCACGGGGCACAAGTAGACGGGAGTCCAGCACGGCAGTTGGGGAACTCTGCGCAACCGATAATGGCCCGTTACGGAGTGCAGCGATACGAAACCGTTTTGGTCGGTGGCGTTGACGACGACATGCGGGCGGGCGTTCAAAACAAGCTCTTGATGCTGCGCCCAGACTGGTACGGCCAGCAAACCGAGTACGGGTTTCCTGTCGCGAATATCAGTGAGCTGGCTAGGTTCTGCCTCGTTTTTGCGCTCCGGAAGTACCCGATTTTCTGGCGCGTACAAGACGGCACGCTTGACTTTAGCGCGGCAGGGCCGTTTTCCACTATGCGTGCGGCATACCAAATGTTCGGGGAGGACGCCCGCGCGTTCGCTAAGTTTGGCAATGGGCGCCCCGATTTCTGGTTCAATTTTGCAGTCTCCTCCCTGTATTTTTCCGGGCTGCTCGAAGGCGTGAACTACATCTGCACATATCCTGGACACAGTCCAAATTCCGCGCCGAATAGATATGGGATGGCTGACGTGCTATCGCGGTTGGGCAAGTGCTTTCGGATGACCTTTTACAATGACCTTATCGCGCGTCACGCCGAGGCGATGAAGAGTCAGCCCATTCGGGCGACCGAGCGAAAATTCTTAAATCAGCTGAACACGATTCGCCTTACAAAACACCCGCACAAGTATCTGACTGCCGAGCCGATAAAGACGGCAATAGACCTTCGTCGCAAAATCATCCTAGTGGTCGATGACTTCTGCACGTCGGGCAAGAGTAATGAGGCGGCCCGGATGTATATCGAAGCGGCGGGCGGGCACGCGCGGCTGTTCTCTTGGTTGAAGACAATAAGCGCCCCGTACACCCGCATCAACGCGCCCCTTCAATTGAAGCCATTTACAGGGACGCAACTTGTGGCCGAGCCTACCTCGCAGGATTATGGCTATGCCGAGAACATCATCGCACCGGACGCGCCGACCGAAATCCACCAGATTTTTGTTCGCTATCGCGACTGGCGTTGGGAGTAAACCGTAACCGTCGGGTCTAGGCGCGAATGCTTGTCTGTATGCGGGCGTGCTGTTGACGCGTTCGATAGTCTTCGCAAGGACAGTGTTGTTGCGAGCAACGAAATGCGCCACCGCGTGTCGTTAATGCGGACCGACTTTGCCTAGTGAGAGGGAACGCCGACCTTTGCGGCTGTCGACGAGCATCTTCTATCTAATGAGCAACGTGATTTTCATGCCGTGGATTGGCTCCAGGTACGAAGCAGAGGGGTTTCGTGGAATGCGGGTGCTTGTCGTTGCAGAGTCTCACTATGGAAGCAAACGAAGCGAGCGGCCAACAGCAACGCCCGAGCTCGTGAAGGCACTGGGTCAACGGCTCAAACATCCGGACGCAACTGCGCGACTACGGAAGCATCCGCACTTTGCGCGAATCGTCACCGCGGTGAGCGGTGCAGCGAGTGCATCGGTATTCACGACGCAGGAGCGGGCGGACTTTTGGGAGCGCGTTTGCTATTACAACTTCCTTCAGGAATTCGTGCCTGCTGCGCGGGTCGCTCCACCGGCTGAATCATGGAGCGCTGGCAAAGCGGCCTTCCTTGATGTGCTCGCGACTCTGCGGCCAGATATTGTCATTGCTTTCAGTAAGCGCCTTGGTCCGCTCCTAAAGCCGCTATGTGGCGGCGTGCCCATCGCAAAGGTGCACCATCCGTCGACCGGCTTTGCCTACGCAAGGTGGAACTCGGTTATCGCGGAAGCCTTGGATGAGGCAGATGCTCGACGCTGTGAGTCGAACGTCGGAATTTGCGCCTTAACTCAGAGCCCGATTTACCGGGCATGGTACGCGGCGTCGGCTAACGCGAGTCCTGCTCATGGCCCCCACCTGCCACCAGAACAGCTCGCTGATGTCCATTCTCGATGGGCTTGCGAGATGGTGGCAGCAAGGGAAGGCGCTACGCCTTCGGTCGAGACCACCCGTCTTTGAGTTATGGGGCCGTCTGCAAGTAGTCACCCATAAGCCTATTGATAGTGAGCGCACACTCCCTCCCGCTGGCCCGGCCAGATAGTCTTTGTGTGTCCCCTTTTATCATCAATTCCACTGTATCCCGCATCGCCATCTGTCGCATCCCGTCTTTTCGCCTTTCGCTCTAGCGCCGCCCACCTCATCGTCCCCGTTGTTTCCAAAACCGATTGGGCGCAAGCAATCCCGTCCATCGCTCGGCGCAGTCGCACGAAACTGGCGTCAAAATCCCTGCTCTCATGCCGCTACCTCTGCATTGGTTGCGACGTCTGTCACCACAATTGATAGCAGCTCAACCGAATTACGCTCAATATTAGTGAGCGCACACTTGCTTTGGCGTGCCCACCAATGGACTAGGTGACGGATTTTTTCCAGTGAAGTGATACGTTTAAATGCTCACGTCACACGGTGACTGAGCGTTCTTGCCGCGTTTCAGCTTTGCCCTGCGCTCCGGCGCCGGCGCCGGCGTCGGCGCTCGCACCGCCTGCTGGCTTTGCCCGGTCACTGGACGGATAAGGGGGCCGGTGGGACGAAAAGAAATACATTCTCATGCCCGATGGTGTCGCTATAATCGGCCAAAACATCGACCAAACAATATCGTGAGAGAGCCCAAACCGCGACGGTCCGGGACGGCAGCGGCACCGAGTCGTACGACAGCCAGCAATCCACTCTATGCGCCGCAGCGGGAGAAGGCAGGCGCAGCCACCTTTGACCGATTCAATTTCCAGTATGACTGGGCGCTCTACGAGTTTCTCGAGCGGCACAAGCACAATCAGGCGAGCATCGTTTTCGTCGAATTTCACGAAGACGTAGTTTTCAGCTCTTCACTGGATGCGGATGAGGCGAGATTCGTTTTCTGCCAGGTTAAGACTGGGGCGAGCGCCAACTTCAACAAAAAGTCGCTCGTCAAACGGATAAAGCAAAAGCCGTCGGTGCTCGGGAAGATGTTCACCAGCATTGGCAGCAAGGAAATCGACGCCCGAGTTGATAAGGTCCGTCTCGTCGCAACTGGTGGGTTCAAACTTGAGTTAGCGGAGAAGGGCTTCTCACTGGAAGAAATCCCTTGGGATGCGCTTACTCCTGAAACCGCGAGCGAAATTGGAGAAGCCCTAGCCGCGGAACTCGGCGCTGACTGCGCGTTGGAAAAGCTTCATTTTCACAAACCGCAACTCGGCGAGTTGCAACACCGTAGGACCGTCATCGGTTTGATAGCTGACCTGATTAGTGAGCGCGTGCCCGATGAAGGCGGCAACTGCCAAGCCCTTTATCTTGTTTTGCAGGATGAGCTACGGCGGAAAGGTGTTGTCACCTGGGACTATTCCGACTGGGAAAGCTTGGTCCGTGACAAGGGGCTGACTGGGCAGCGCGTGGAAGCGCTATTTGAGCAATTCGCGTCTTCCGCCACAGTCGACGAACTTTTGTCCGATTTCGATTATGCAACCGCCCAGCTTCAATACGAATCGAGGGAAAGACGAAAAATCCGGCAATCTGCTCGGACCTACGTCCTGAACACCCTTGATGGCGGCTCCCTTTCACATTTGCAGGTGCGCGCATCAATTTCCAAGCATCTGTCTGCTGGTTTTCCCCTGCGACTAACTTCTGAGTTGCTGACGGAACTCGTAGCGGCGTGTCCTGCCGTCGCCAGAGAACATTTGGTTGATGAGTCTTCGTTAGCCGCCGCGTACATCATCGAATACCTGAGAGCCTGAAATGGCGCTGCCTAACTACAAACTGCTCGTCAGAAAGCTCCGTACAAAAGCCTATGAGCGCATTGATATTCAAGAGACTGTTCGTTCAATCAACTACCCAAAAGCTCGCCGGGCGGTTCCGATTCGAACCCGGCTTAAACCTGATAACAGGGGATGACAACTCCATCGGAAAGTCGACGCTGGTGAGACTGCCGCTGTGGACCTTAGGCTGCGACTTTACTTTCGACTTGCGATGGACCCCATTCGATACCAGAACGATTCTGGAATTTGAGGTAGACGGACGTAAATTCCTGGCCGCGCGTCATCGAAACGAGATACGCCTCAAAGACGGTGACGGCTCCTGGAATGAGTACCACAGAGGGAGCGATGTTTATGAGCAGGCATTCGCCAGCATTGTGCAATTTGGCGTCCTGTTACCGCGTCGAAAGGAAAAGTGGGTTCATGAAGTGCCGCCGCCTGAGACTTATTTCTCTGCCTTCTATGTCGACCAGCGGAAGGGATGGACAGAGCCATGGAACAGTTTCGTAGTTCATAAATATGAGGACTGGCGTCGTCCGGTCATCAACTTTCATGTTGGCTATCATTCGATGGACTGGTTTGAAGTCGGCGCGGAAATCGCGAAGCGGCTCCAAGGCATCGACAATGACGAAGAACTCATCGAGAAATATGGCCGGGCCGTGGAGGTCTTAGCGCTGCTCGCCCCGCAGGATGAACTCCCGACCACTGACGCCGAGTTAATTTCTGCAATTGCAGACATTCAAAACTCGATGGTGGCAGTCAAGCGGCGTGAGCAGCGCGCTTTGTCACTCCTGCGCGGGAAGCAGGAAGAACTCGAAATAACAAAGGTTCAGCACGGCATTGCACGGGCTGCCGTGGACGACCTTGAGAAAGACTACGATTTCGCTGCTACTCAACTTCGCGACGACGTTCTTGTGTGTCCTCTATGCGGGACACTCCACGACAATACTCTTCTCGAACGAGCATCGCTGCTGCAGGACCGGGCGCAGGCCGAACACCAGGTGGCCACGCTCGCCGCAGCACAGACTAAAATCGAGGCCACAATTGAAGCGACGCTTAAGCGCCTCGATACCGTACGCGAAGATTTATCCAAACTCAACCGTCGATTCAGAAGACTGGACAAAGATGTAAGTGTCAAGAGCATCCTCGAAACCATGGGCACTGACTCAGTACGACGGCGCGCAGACGAGATAACAACGAACGCCCGATTGAGGCTGCGCGCAAACAGGAAAACTATCGCCGAACAACGCTCTGCTCAAAATGAGCTGATTGAGGATGGTAAGGCCGAGAGCATCAATGCATATTACCAAGGCGAAGTAGGTGGGCTTTGCACCAGTTTGCGGCTCTCTCCAGCATTCGACGTGGCCACTGCATTGCCTACTCAGTACAGGGAGCTTGCCGTTTCCGGCGGGGGCGCGGATAGTTCGCGCATGCAGTTGGCCTATCATCTGGCCATGCATCGTCTCATTCGGCACTTTAAAACCGAGGTTCTTGCTCCACTGATTCTCGACACACCAAACCAGCAAGACCAAGGTGCCCTTAACTACAGCCTCGTGTCCGAAGAACTCAAACGTCGTGCTACGCAAGACACTCAAATATTCGTCTGCGCGACACGCCATCCTGCGATGCAATCGTTAGAAAAAGATTCTTGCGTTACCGTGCTTGACGAGTCCCAACTTCTGTCAGAAAAATGGTATGAAAGTCTCGAAGCAGGATTCGTACGGGTCTTCGGTGAGTAGAGATGCTTGCCTTGAAAGCAACTGTCAATGACGGGGAGTCGAAATGGCTGGCTATGTGGAATCTGGCTGCGTTGAGGATGTTCTTGCGGAGCTCCTCTGCTCATAACCGTGACGAAGTGGGAATAGACAGATATGGGCGCGCAAACCATCGATGCGCTGGAGCTTGCACGTCGAACCCAACGGCTGTGGCGCGAGACGCTGAGCGTCGGAAGCGCGTGAGCCATCGGGCAAGCCCGGCCGCTCGCGGCGGATTATCCAGCCGACAATTTGTGACACCGTACCTAGAATAGGAGCGCAGGTCGTGGAGCCTGCGCTCCGTTTGATTGAAGCGTCCAACGACATCGATGGCCATTGACCTTTTCGCCAACACGGGCAAGCAGGACCCAGAGTTGCACCTACAGTTCAGAAGTCTTCGGGATGCTCCGGGCTATGCTCCCGCTCGCGGAATACTTCGAGAACTGCAGGAAAGTTTTGTCGACCCCGACGGCAATTTCGTCGAGCAGTTTCAGACCTTCGGCTTCGACGCGAGAACGTTCGAATTTTTTCTCTCGACGATGTTGTTGGCTGCGGGACATGAAATGGACCGAAGCGCCGACCGCCCAGACTTCCTCATCGAGAAGGACGGTGTCATCGCAGCAATCGAGGCGGTTACCGCAAATCCACCTTCGCAGAAATACATTCAGCCTTATACGATTTTCGCCGAACCCAAGGGTCTCGAGGAGGCGCGGCAGGACTTCGAGCACACGCTGCCAATTAGATTGGGGAGCCCTCTGTTCACCAAGCTCCAGAAGAAGTACTGGGAGCTACCGCACGTGAAGGGCCGTCCACTGGTTCTTGCAATACAGGACTTCCATATTGGCGGAGCCTTGTCCTCATCAAATACGCCTCTAATGCGTTATTTGTATGGCATCGGCCAACGCTGGTGGCATGACGCGAAAGGTAACCTCATAGTTGAAAATTACGAGCTCACTTCACACAAAGTCGGAGACAAGGAAATCCCCTCGGGATTTTTCCGCTTGGAAGGTGCTGAGAACATCTCTGGCGTACTGTTCTGCAACACGGGAACCATCCCAAAATTCAATAGAATGGGCCACCAGGAAAAACACAAGACGAAGGGCGTGAGGATGCTTCGATGGGGCACCTGCTATGACCACAATCCCAACGCCACTACGCCGTGCCCGTTCGTGTATGAAGTCGGCGACCCTACCTTCAATTTGGAAACTTGGGGAGAGGGAACCGTTTTGATGCATAACCCGTATGCGTCACATCCACTGCCCGATAGATGGCTGGGTGCCGCACTTGAGCAACATCTAACAGACGACAGAGTCGCCTCTTTTGCACTTGAGGGCTTCTTGCCTTTTGGCTCGTTCACGAAGATTTTTGTTAATGCGACACGAGGCGACTTGCGTCGAGAGACTGAGAATTTGACGAAGATGCTTTTTGGACTGCGGAGCAAATCCCAAGCGGTCATGCCGCACTTCGCAAAAATCTGAGAGACAACGAGGGGCTATGGCGAAAATTCGAAAAATTGAAATCAGGAACTTCCGGGGCATTCGAACGCTTGACTGGTTTCCGTCGCCCGGCATCAACTGTCTAATTGGGCCGGGGGACACGGGTAAATCGACCGTGCTTGACGCCATTGATTTCTGCCTAGGCGCTCGTCGAAACATCTCGATTGCAGATTCGGACTTTTATAGTCTGGATGTCGAAAGAGCTATTAGCATCACGCTTACGCTCGGAAGCCTCGAAAGCGAGCTGCTCAATATCGATGCATACGGTATTTTTCTCCGCGGCATGGACCCAACAAACGGAACTGTCGAAGACGAGCCAAAACGGGGGCTCGAATCGGTTTTGTCGCTGAACCTAACCGTGCGCAGTGACCTCGAGCCAGTGTGGACTCTGCAATCAGACCGTGCAACAAAGCAGGGTCTTGAGCGCGGTCTTTCTTGGAAGGACCGTCAAAAACTCGCTCCCACACGCATCGGCGCTCTCGCGGAGCAAAATCTCGCCTGGCAACGCGGCAGCGTACTTCACCGTATCTCGGACGAACGCGCCGACGCGTCGACAGCCTTGGTCAAGACAGGCCGGGATGCCAGACGCGTCTTCGGAACGGAAGCAGACCAACATCTAAGCGGTGCGCTTGAGACTGTCAAAACCACCGCGAACGAACTAGGGATTCCGGTTGGAGCCGCACCACACGCAATGCTAGATGCCCATTCCGTCTCGTTCAATGGCGGCACAATCGCGTTGCACGACCACGGCGGTATCCCTTTGCGAGCGCTCGGAGTCGGGTCAACCCGTCTGCTTGTCGCCGGCCTTCAGCGTAAAGCAGCAGCTTCCACTTCTGCTGTGCTCGCTGACGAGCTTGAGTATGGGCTGGAGCCTCATCGAATCGGCCATTTCTTGCTTTCGCTTGGATGCAAGGAAACAATCCCTCCGTTGCAAGCGTTCGTAACTAGCCATTCCCCCGTCGTTTTACGGGAGCTAAGCGGAACGCAGCTATTTGTTATGAGGCGATTTCCATTGCTCCACACAATCCAGTCGGTAGGCGCGGGGAGCGAAGCACAGAGTACGATTCGTCTCTATCCGGAAGCCTTCCTTGCACCGCGCGTTATCGTCTGCGAGGGAGCCAGCGAGGTGGGATTGCTCCGGGGACTCGACCAGTTTTTCGCCTTGAAGGGCTGGCCGACGCTCGCGTCACGCGGAGTCGCGCTGGTCGACAGCGGCGGCGGCACTCCGGACAAGGCTTATGGGCGCGCTGAAGTATTCCAGAATCTGGGATACCGCGTGCTTGTACTTCGCGATGACGACGTCGCGCCTACGCCAACTATTGAGAAGGCGTTTTTGCAGCGTAACGGTACGTTCGTTGCTTGGCGAAGCGGTCGCGCGCTCGAAGATGAGCTCTTTGCCAGCGCGTCCGCATCATGTGTGGCCAAAATGCTTGCTTATGCTATCGAGTTGCACGGCCAAGCGCGGATTGAAGCTCATCTGACTGCAGCCTCATCAAATTCATTGTCGTACGCGACAGTAACATTCCAGACCGCGACCGACGGCCTGACGTCAGAGTCCCGAGCAATTCTCGGAAAAGCTTCTCGCACGAAAAAGGCCGCGTGGTTCAAGTCGATATCGTGGATGGAGGTAGTCGCACGAGACATTGTGTTCCCAAGCTGGGAGTCTCTAGACGCAGCGTTCTGGAATCAGATACTGACTGTGAATAGCTGGGCTAATGCCTAATCCCGAAATCGACTTGCTGAGCGTCGCCAGAGGTAGCGTCACGGCACCCGCAGGATGCGGCAAGACACACCTCATTGCGCAGTCGCTGGCCAAATATGCCGGCGCTCGACCGATACTTGTTCTCACGCATACGAACGCTGGCGTTGCAGCGCTTCGAGCCAAGTTCGAAGTGATGGGGATTGCCGCGAAAGCATATCGCTTAGCGACCATCGACGGGTGGTCCATGAAGGCTGTGTCAACGTTTCCGGCAAGAAGCGGGCTCGACCCTTCAGTTCTAAAAGTCGAGACCCCCAGCCGTGACTACCCTGCCATCCGCGAGACTGCAGTCCGCCTCCTGGCATCTGGCGCGCTCGATGAGTCACTGAGGGCGACCTACGCGCATCTGATAGTGGATGAGTACCAAGATTGCTCGGTGCGACAACACTCGCTGATTTATTACTTGTCGTTCGTGCTATCGACTTGCGTTCTCGGAGACCCGATGCAGGCAATCTTCGGCTTCAAGGGAAATCCGCTCATCGAATGGAAAGTAGTGCAGACGCACTTCACTGAAGCAGGTACATTGAGCACGCCATGGCGCTGGCGGAACGCGGGTACAGAGCCCTTCGGACAATGGCTGCTAGGCGTTCGCGAATTGTTGCGGACGGGGATTGCCGTAGACCTGCGAAACGCCCCTGAAAATGTGACATGGCTACCTGTCGATGCAAATAATCCACATCTGGCCAAATTAAAGGCCGCGCAAACGAACGCACCGACCAACGATGGCCGTGTTCTTGTCATCTGCGACAGCATGAACAAGTCGGGACAGCAGGACCTTGCCAGTCAAACACCCGGCGCGGTAACCGCCGAGGCAGTCGACATGGCCGACCTTCTGAAATTCGCGCGGGATTTCTCTTTAGGCACGCCCGCAGTTGCGCTTCAACAATTGCTAGGATTCGCCCAGTCTGTCATGACGAATTGCGGAATCGCAGAACTGAACCGTCGCCTCGATACGCTGACACGCGGTACAGCAAGAACTCCTGCAAGTCCAATCGAGGCTGCGGCCTTGACGTTTGTGAGTAACGCAAGTTATGGCTCTGCCATGGACCTCTTGTACGCGGTGCGGGACGCCGCAGGGGGCAGATTGTTTCGTCCGTATATTTTCTTCGCGGCGCTCGCGGCGTTGCGTTCGGCCGCTCATGGGGGCGTATCGCTGCTTGAGGCATTCTCGCGCGTTCGTGAAGAGGGTCGACTGGTCGGACGACCCCTACCGCGTAAAGCTATTGGCAGCACGTTGCTTTTCAAGGGCCTCGAGGCAGACGTCGGCGTTGTGACCGATACGCCAAATCTTGACGCAAGGAACCTTTACGTCGCGATGACCCGAGGGTCGCTGAAGCTGGTCGTGTGCAATCCAACGCCATTCTTAAATCCAGCCCGGGTGGACTAACTGGGCGAGACGCAGGTCGCTGCCCTCAAAACTATGAAAACGATACTGACCGAAGCATCACTGGACTTTGCTCGGGAACACATCACTGCGTTCTATGACACTGATTTTTATCCCAAACCGTTCGAATACCGCGCACTGTGGTTTTACTGGGAAGACGTAAAGCGTTACTTGCTGTCAACGCCGCTCGCTCAGAGCTTTAGTGGGCCACCGAGAGCTATTGCCTGGCCGAAGGCTCGAGGAGGGTATCGCGTGGTCCATCAGTTGGAGCCCTTGGACTCTATTGTCTACGTCGCTCTTGTCCACGCTGTTGCTCCGGAAATTTCTGAGTCGAGAATGGGACCGAACGTCGCCTGTTCCTACAGAATTAACGTCGACCGCTCCAGCTTTTTTGTTGGAGGCTCCGGGTTCTCACGCTACAGACAGCAATGCGAGAAGCTATCTGCAGAATATAAGTATGTGCTCACCACCGACATCTCGGATTTTTACAATCAGATTTACCTTCACCGAGTCTGCAATGCAATCGAGCTGGTCAGTGAGACCAAGAGCGCCGGCACGGAAATAGAACGGTTCATCACCAGATTGAACAACAAGGCGTCTCAGGGCATTCCGGTCGGTCCAGCGCCGTCGGTTGTCCTCGCTGAGGCTGTGATGATGGATGTCGACCAGCATCTCGCCCATCAGGGCTTCGACCATGTTCGCTATGTCGATGACATCCGCATCTTCTCGGACTCAAAAGCCGACTTGGAACGCTGCCTTGAGAGCCTTGTCATTTATCTGCACGATGCGCATCGCCTAAACGTCGTTGGTGAAAAGACCGCTGTTAAGACTACGGCCGAGTTCATGCACGAAGAACTCCAAAATCAGTATCAGCTTGAAAAACTGGATTTTTTGCGCAGCATCGAGATTGCAAATCCGTACGGGGAACAGGCGTACTCTGAGGATGAAGACGATGAAGACGATGAAGACGATGAA